>JAXHMN010000016.1:0-891217 GCA_034521465.1 Melioribacteraceae bacterium
CGGTGTTGCAACAGACCGATATGGGAACTACAGAATGGACCGTGTACCTTTAGGCACTTATACTCTCAAGACCCGATATATAGGGTATGAAGAGTTCTCGACAGAGATCACTTTGTCGAAAGCTAATACCACTCTCGATCTCAACATTCAATTAAATCTAACTGCAGTAGAGTTAGAAGATGTTGTTGTTTCAGGTCTTTACGGCAAGGTCAAGTAAAAGCACTTAACCAACAAAATGAATGCCGCAAAATATTATGAATGTTTTATCAAATGAAGAGATGGAAAAATTTCCCGATATGAACACTGCAGAAGCTCTTCAGAGAATTCCAGGTGTCTCAATCACTAGAAGTCTTGGTGAAGGCCAGTTTATATTTTTAAGAGGTACCGAACCAAGGTTGACTAACGTAACCGTAAACGGACAAAAAATTGCTACCCCGCGTGAGCAAGTACAGGTTTATCGGTTTGGATATTGTAAATGCAAAAGCCAAATTTCAGCAATAGAAGTCTCGAATCTCAGTACCCTGATATGGATGGATCCGCTATCGGTGGTACGGTTGATCTTGATTACAAGAAGTGCATTTGACTATGAAGGGTCGCGAATAAGGGTTAATCTTGGAAGTGGATACCAAGAATTAGGTG
Source organism: Melioribacteraceae bacterium (assembly GCA_034521465.1). Taxonomy (GTDB): domain Bacteria; phylum Bacteroidota; class Ignavibacteria; order Ignavibacteriales; family Melioribacteraceae; genus SURF-28. The sequence goes on from JAXHMN010000016.1 coordinate 640, forward strand.
GACATCCATTATACCGTGGTTCGGTTAATTATAGTACTCTACTTGGTGAAAGCAAAACTGTTGGCATAACCGTTGACGCGAGTTGGTATCGAAACTCTATAAACTCTCACTCAAATGAATTTGACTGGGATAATGTTGAGGATGTTAACGGAGATGAAATACCATTCGCGCTTGCAGATTATAGGCTTTACAATTACGAAACTGTTCGAGACCACTTTGGTGTCAACGCTCAGCTGGAATTTAGACCCTCGGACAACAGTCGATTTTTCGTATCAGGTATGTATAACAGAAGAACAGATGATCTTACAAGAAATATGCTTCGTTACCGGATTGATAAAGGAGATTATCTGAATGCAACAACAGTCAGCGATGCCCGGGCGGCGTTTGAACTGAATTACAGAAATGAAATTCAAAACCTTTACGGGGTTACCGCAGGCGGTGAAAATAATTTTAGGTCTGCTAACTTTAGATTATTCTTTCTCATATAGTCATGGTGAAGAAGAAACCGGTGAAGTTGGTCAGTTGAAATCCGAGTACCAAATAAGAGGTGATAAATTATGCCATAGGACCTTTCGGATAGAGATTTCCCTGGTATTAATATTGTTAATGTCGATCAAGATTTTATGCTGGATCCTGAAAATTGGAATGAGGATGGTCAAGATTTCAGAGAAAGATCATCAAGTAATGATTATATCTTAGGTGCAGTGAACCTTAAATATCCTTACTACCTTGGTTCTTATCAATCGGAACTTAAAGCCGGTCTTAAGTTAACTATCGATCAAAAAGAGAGAAGCAGCAGGAGATATGATTACAATTGGCGCGGAGATGATCTCACTATGGCTAACTTTGGTGTTAGTGGTGATGTTATCAGAGATTTCTTGCTTGATAATTATGTTTTTGGTCCGATAATGGAAGGGGAACCAACTGCCAATTTTCTTATGAGTAATATAGATCCAGATAATGGTTTTAGAGTTGAACCTGTTAATGACGATACAGATGGTTTAGGCGGCACTTACGATGCCAGCGAAAATATTTACGCTGGTTATCTTATGACCACAATTAATTTCGATGACTTGATGGTCTTGGCCGGTGTAAGAGCAGAAATGACTCAAACGACCTATGAAGGATTAGACTTATTACTTGATGATGATGGTCAGATTGTCAGCAGTACAGCTGCAAGTAATGATAATGATTATACAAACTTATTCCCGGCGCTTCACCTAAGGTATAAGATTTCTCCTTATACAAACATCAGACTTGCATATACTCAAGGTATTGCACGTCCGGATTATTTTGACCTTGCACCTTACCGCTGGATAATTCCGGATGATGATGAAATTGTAGCCGGTAACCCAAATCTAAAACCAACGGAATCAAAGAATGTTGATTTAATGTTCGGGCATTATTTCCAGGGAATTGGAGCAATAAATGCTGGATTATTCTATAAGAAACTTGATGATGTAATTTATGTTGCCGCCGAAAGAATTGAAGGTGGCTCTTATGATGGTTTTGACGAACTTAAAAAAGTTAACGGCGGAAGTGCTGATCTTTATGGTATTGAGCTTAGTTGGATGCAGCAATTTACTTTCTTGCCAGGCTTCTTAAGTGGATTTGGTATTTATGCAAACTACACTTACACTGAAACTGATGTGGACCTTACTTTCTCTGACAGAGATGTACTGCCTGGGCAAGCAGGTGACGTAGGTAACTTCGGTTTAAGTTATGAGCATGGCAACTTAACTGCAAAGACTTAGTCTGAATTATACAGCTGAAGTACTTGTACAAGTTGAATCAGAAGAAGAATTTGATCGTTGGAATGATGAAAGAATTCAACTAGATTTTTCCGGTTCTTATGAATTTCTCCCGGATTTGAATTTTATTTAGACGTAATGAATATAACCAACTCTTCTCCAGCGAGTTTATTATCATGTAACAACTCGTCCGAGAGAAAATCAATATTATTCCTGGTCATTACGCTCAGGTGTAAAAGTAACTTTATAATTTCTTCATAAATCCTCTTCCAACTCGTCGGAGTAGTTTTTACTCCGGCGAGTAATGAGGAAATAAGAAGTAACAATCAAAAATAATGGTATCATATATGAGAAGAAGACAATTTATATCTAATGTTGGTAAAGCTGGAGTCGGAGTTGCGGGACTCTCTGCTATGGGAGGTTTATTAAACGGATGTGCGGAAAAAGAAAACACTAAATGGAATGTGGTCTTTATCCTTGCAGACGATTTGGGATGGAATCAAGTCAATTATCATGGTTTTGGTTTTTATGAAACTCCTAATATTGATAGAATAGCCGAGGCTGGAATTCAATTTACTGATGCATATTCAGCATCACCGGTTTGTTCGCCAACAAGGGCTAGCTTAATGACCGGTAAAAATCCTGCTAGACTTCATATGACGGATTATATACCCGGAAGTCCATACCCCTATGCAAAATTAAATAGACCTCCTGTTCCCGAATTTTTATTAACGGAAGGATTACCCGTTAAAGAAAAAACCCTGGCCGAGCCATTTAAAGAGCACGGTTATGTTACAGGGCATTTTGGTAAGTGGCATTTGTCAAAAGATAAAGAGTATGAACCCGGACGGTTAGGTGACCCGGGATCTCAAGGGGTTCGATGAGGTTTACACCTCCGTTAAACCGGGTTATGATGACCCTCCTAATGATGCTCATCACGCCGAGCGAATTACCGAACACTCGTTGAAGTTTATTGAAAAACATAAAGATGAACCCTTTTTCTGTTATACTACTCATCATGTTGTTCACAGACCATTAATCGAAAAAGATGATCTGGTGCAAAAGTATAAAGATAAACCATATTCAAACGATCCCGTTAATAACCCTATTATGGGAGCTATGGTTGAAAGGATGGATACGGGAATTGGTCAAATCTTGGATAAACTTGATGAACTTAATTTAACAGAAAATACAATAGTCGTATTCTATTCCGACAACGGTGGATTTGAAATGCAGCAGGAACAAGATCCACTAAGAGGTGGAAAGGCTATGATTTTTGAAGGTGGTATTAAAGTGCCGTTCTGTGTTAAATGGCCGGGTGTAATAAATCCCGGAACCGTTAGCAATACGCTGGTTACCTCAGATGACTTTTATCCAACTTTTGCAGAACTACTGGGTGAAAAAAGTTTGCCGAAAGATATTGACGGCGTTAGCATTATGCCGTTATTAAAAAGAACCGGTGATATTGATAGAGATTATTTATGCTGGCATTTTCCGCATTATCACCACTTAGGATATAAACCTGCTTCCGCGATTCGTGCGGGTAATTATAAACTAATCGAATGGTTTGAAGGAAGTTTATTTGGTGATGGCAAAACCTATGAACTTTTTAATGTTGAAAATGATCCTAGCGAGGTTAATGATCTTTCAGAGAAGATGCCTGAGTTAGCAAAAGATTTACTCGAAAAGCTGAGGGTATGGAGAAAAGAAGTTGGAGCTCAAGAGATGACCGTTAACCCAAATTACAATCCTGATAAAGCCGACTGGCGATTTAAAGACAGAAAGGGCTGGAAAGTTGTTGACGGTGTTGTTGTAACTTAAAAATGAGAAATTATAATGCAGAATATTACGATAAATTTTCCGCGTAAATTAACATTCGGTAACGGCTCAAGCGATGAATTCATAAAAGATTATACATCGCTTGGATTGCAACGTTTGCTGATTGTAACAGCTGAGCCAATTCGAAAATTGGTTGATCCGGTTATATCGGAATTAAAATCGCGTGGAATTGAAGTAACGGTATACGATAATGTAAATGCCGAACCGGAAATTGAAGATTTAGAAGAAGTGCTCCGTTTTGCAAAGAAGAATAAAATTGATAGTGTTGCAGGAATTGGAGGAGGGAGTGTTCTCGACTTAGCTAAATTAGTTGCGGCAATGCTCAATTCGGAACAGTCAATTCATCAAGCATTTGGAATTGGAAATCTTAAGAGCAGAGTAATTTATTTGGCTTGTCTTCCAACTACATCGGGTACCGGAAGCGAGGTATCACCAAACGCGATACTTTTGGATAAAAGTGATAATCTCAAAAAGGGTGTGGTGAGCCCTTATCTTGTGCCCGACAGTGCATATGTTAACCCTTTATTAACAATATCTGTCCCTCCTCCTATAACTGCCGCTACAGGACTTGATGCTCTTACACACTGTTTAGAAGAATACACTAATATTTTTGCCCATCCCGTCATTGATCTTTATGCTAAAGAGGGAATTAATCTCATTAGCCGCTATTTGAAGAGAGCTTATGATGACGGAAATGACATCGAAGCGCGTGAAAGAGTTGCACTAGGCAGTCTTTACGGGGGCATTGGCTTAGGTCCTGTTAATACAGCCGCTGTTCATGCACTCTCTTATCCTTTGGGCGGCGAGTTCCATATTCCGCACGGACTTTCCAACGCAGTTCTTCTGCCTTACGTAATGAAATTCAATATGGAAAGTGCAATCAAAAGATATGCTGAAGTTGCAATCGCTCTTGGTGCCGAGAGAGGCAAAGATGATTATGAAACTGCAAAAAACGGAGTTAATAAGATTTTTCAACTGTGTGAAGAACTTGATGTAGAGGTCAAACTTTCTGCTCTTAACATTCCTAAGGACGCAATTGAACGAATGGCAGAAGGAGCAATTAAAGTAGAAAGATTACTAAAAAACAATCCGAGAAATGTAACGCTCGAAGACGCAAAAAGAATTTATAATGAAGCATACTGATAATAAGTGAGATGAAATGAGAAAACAAAAAAATATTCCGGAATAATTGTTCCGATGATAACCCCCTTCAAAGATGATTATCAAATAGACATGGAATCCGTTGAAAGAATCATCGAAAATTTTATAGCTGGAGACAGTAAAACTCTTTTATTTGGTACGACCGGTGAAACTGCTTCAATCACTCAAAGACAAAAAAATGAATACGTAAAAGAAGTAATGAAAAAATTTGAGGGCAGAACACAAATTTATGCTGCTGTATCGGATAATTCTTTTGAAGATGCAGTAACAGCAGCAAAGACTTACATTGATGCAGGTGTTGAAGCTGTTGTTGTTCTGCTACCAGGTTACTACCCGATCACCGCCGATCAAATGTTAAATTATTATGAAAAGTTTGCGGAAAATATAAATGGTCCGATGTTTCTATATAACATTCCGGCAACTACACATTTATCAATCACTTTGGATGTAATAGATAAATTAAGTTATCATGAAAGAATAATTGGACTGAAAGATTCAGAAAGAGATTATGAAAGGTTAACAAGTTCAATTGATTTATGGAAAGACAGAGATGACTTTTCACATTTTATCGGATGGGGTGCACAATGCTTTAACGGAATGTGGCTTGGGTCCGACGGTATTGTTCCGAGTACAGGTAATTTTACCACTTCTGTTTATAAGGATATGTATCAAGCGGTTTTAAAAGGAAATAAAGAAAAGGGTGAACTGGCACAAGAAATTTCCATGGAAATCTCTGCTGTTTATCAAAAGAATAAAATCCTTAGTGAATCTCTTCCTGCATTAAAAGTTATGATGAGCGAAGCAGGTCTTTGTGGTACTGATGTGCTTCTTCCGTTTACTAAACTTCCTGAAGATGAAGAATCAAAAATCCGAAACATAACCAGTGAATTGATTGACAAATATAAATTGAAATGGATTTAAGGAGAATTTTTCTAAATGCAAAATAAACCAATTATCGGCATTACGATGGGAGACCCGTCAAGCATTGGTCCCGAGATTGTAGTAAAAGCTTTCTCGAATAGTGATATACATTCCATTTGTAATCCTGTAATTGTTGGTGACGGAAGAGTTATCGAAAAGAGTGTCTCAGATCTCGGTATTTCAAAACCGATAAAAAAAATCAACTCAATAGAAGATGCCGACTTTGAAAGCGATGTTATCAATGTGTATCATTTGGATTTAATTGAACCGGGTAAAATTGCAATGGGAAAAGTTTCTCAAGAAGCCGGTGAAGCCGCGTTCCAGTCCGTTAAAAAAGTTATCGAACTTGCTTTAGAGAAAAAAATTCATGCAACTGTTACCGGACCACTGCATAAAGAATCGATTAATTTAGCCGGGCATAAATATTCTGGTCACACGGAAATCTATGCACACTTTACTAATACAAAAAAGTATGCAATGCTTTTAGTTGAGGAAAACTTCCGAGTAATTCACGTATCAACACACGTGCCACTTCGGGAAGCCTGCGATGCTGTTAAGAAAGATAGAATTATTGAAGTTACCGAACTGATCAATGAGGCATGTAATCAATTTGGAATTGAAAAACCAAAAATTGCAATTGCCGGTTTGAATCCGCACTCAGGTGACGGCGGTTTATTCGGCGATGAAGAAATAAACGAAATTACTCCTGCAATTAATGAATTAAAAAAGAAGGGAATTAATGTGGTTGGTCCTATTCCGGCCGATACACTATTCGCAATTGCGCGCGGCGGTGCATATGACGGCTGTGTGGCAATGTATCACGATCAAGGTCATATTCCCTTCAAATTGGTCGGTTTCCAATGGGATAATGAAAAGCAACAAATGAAAAGTGTTCGAGGTGTTAACATTACACTTGGGTTGCCGATCATCCGTACTTCTGTTGATCATGGGACGGCATTTGAAATTGCCGGTAAAGGTGTTGCCAGTGAAGACGCCATGGTACTGGCAATTAATTACGCTGTAACAATGGTAAAAAATCAGGACTCTACATTATAAGAAAATAACGGATAAGAAAAATGATAGCTGTTATTGCTGATGATTTTACGGGCGCAGCCGAGATAGCAGGTTTAGGTTTGCGCTACGGACTAAAAGTTGAAATAGAATCCCATTGTTTCACTAATTCTGAAGCTGATCTTTTAATTATTGCTACCGATACAAGATCATTAAGAAAAGAAGAAGCTTATAAAGAGGTTTACGAAATTACAAAACAGTTGAAGAATGCGAATTGCGAGTTTATTTACAAAAAGACAGATTCGGTTTTCCGGGGTCATATTTACCAGGAACTATCTGCAATGCTTGAGGCAAATGAATTTACAAAAGCACTTTTAGTTCCGGCTAATCCCTCTTTGGGTAGAAAAATTGAAGATGGAATTTACTATATCGATAACCTTTTTTTACACGAAACAAATTTCTCCGATGACCCTGAATTTGCTTTGACTACCTCAGATGTTACAAAGTTAATTAAATCCGATGGTGATATAATCGTATCGCTTTCTTCACCTAACGGCGAAATTAAAAACGGAGGTATAACGATCGGTGAAGCAGTTTCAGAAAACGATTTGGAAAAGTGGGCGGGAAAAGTTAAACCCGAGATACTTCCGCAGGCGGCTCAGGTTTCTTCGCGGCACTGCTGGAATCATCCGGATATAAGAAAACCTTTAATTCTGATCCTATAGAATATCCGTTCGGTAAGAAATTTCTTTTTGTTTGTGGAAGTGCTTTTTCAAAGGGGAAATCATTATTAAAAGAAGGCAAAGCTTGCAATATTGTTAAACTGCCTATGCCGGATGATATCTTTTTTAATTCTTCTGAATGGGAAAAATCATTTGAGCAATGGTTGAATAATTTAGTTGATACCGTATAACATGAATAATGCTGCTATGATTGAAATTGATCAACCGGTTGTCCGAGAGGAAAAGTTCTTCCACTATTTAAGAGAACAAATGGCGCAGCTCGTTCATCAACTTTTTAAACAAGTACACATTAATGAATTACTCATTGACGGAGGTGCTACTGTTTATGCAATTGCCGAAAAAATGGGACTTCAAAAATTCTTTCCTGTTCAAGAGTTAGCACCCGGTGTTATTCGAATGAAAATTGATGAGATCGATGATTTGTATGTAACAATAAAACCCGGCAGCTACTTATGGCCCGAAATGTTATTAGAATTACCATGTAAACAATAGAAAAATTTCAATTTACAATAATGTTAAGGACTTAATCATATGTATGACCAAACCCTACACTGGCTGGATTATGTAGTAATAATTATCTCATTATTGATCTCGTTGTACGTCGGTGCATACTTCGCCAAAAGACAGACCAGCACACAAAATTATTATGCCGCAAGCGGCTCGATACCTTCTTGGGCTGTAGGCCTTTCAATTCTTGCTACATTAATAAGCAGTGTTACGTTTTTAGCATACCCGGGTCAAGGGTTCAGCAGTAATTGGCTGCTTCTTGTGCAAGGTATTATGGTTGTTATCGTACTTTCCGGCTTAGTTTGGTTTGTCGTTCCTCTTTACAGAAAAGTTATTGGAATTAGTGCTTACGAATATTTCGAAAAGAGATTTGGTTTTTATGCAAGACTTTATAGCTCCCTTGCTTTTGCTTTTGCTCATGGCGCTAAAATGGGAACCGTATTTTTCTTAATGGGGCTGGCACTTTCTAGCATTATTGGGATTGATACCTATTTGATTATTTGGATAGTTGGTTTTGTTGTTATTTTTATAACTCTTAAAGGTGGTATTGAAGGCGTAATTTGGCTCGATGTTATTCAAGGTTTTATGTTGATTGGAGGAGGATTGCTCGCTTTAGCCATTGTCTTCTTTACTGTAGATGGAGGTATTGTTGAAGTCGTTACTGTAGCTTTTGAGTATGATAAAATCAGTTTCGCACCGTATGATTGGGACTTTACAAAACTTACATTTATAGTCTTAGTTTTTAATGGTGTTTTTTATGGTATTCAGAAGTATGGTACAGACCAAACAATTGTTCAAAGATATTTAACCGCTAAATCGGAAAAAGGTGCAATTCGTGCAGCAATGACAGGTGTTGTTTTAAGTTTACCGGTTTGGACACTATTCATGTTTCTCGGCACAGCTCTTTTTGTTTACTACATGGCAACTCCAGAATCTCTCCCGGCTAATATTGCACCGGATGCGGTTTTCCCTTATTTCATTTTAACGCAGATACCTATTGGTTTAACCGGTTTTATAATTGCTGCTTTAATGGCTGCCTCAATCTCAAGTTTAGACTCTGATTTAAATTGCTTATCAGCTATTGCAGTTGAGGACTATTACATTCGTTTCAAGAAAGATGCTACTGATGGGGATAAACTAAAATTCGGTAAAAGAATCATTATAATTGCCGGATTCCTTTCTCTCATCGCAGCTTCGACTTATGTTTATCTTGGAAGTGAAGGTATTTTGGAAATAATCTTTGGTCTATATGCAATATTCTCAGGTGGAGTAGCCGGTATTTTTATACTTGGAATATTCACAAAAAGAACAAATAAGCAAGGATTGTATATAGGTATTGTTACTTGTATAATTTTTACTGCTTGGGCAGTTCTTACTTCAACAGACTTTGGAAGTGGAGCTTTGCTTGACTTAGGCGATTGGAATTTTACTCATCATGAATATATGATGGGAGTATACAGCCATCTAATAGTGATTATTGTAGGTTATTTTTCCAGCTTTTTATTCCCCCATGCCAAAGTTAATGAAGACTTTACGATACATGCATGGTATAAGAACCGGAAACAAAGAAGAATCGATACTAAGAATGATCCTACGGATTAACTCGCTGATTTAATTCGGTATCCGGTAATTTAACAGAATCTTGGAGGTGAAAATATTATTTCTGTTAAGATGTCGGGAATGTTTCGTCTGATCGCTAGTTACTAGGTTTTTCTGAAGTACCATATCATTCATTTTGATTATCAAATTAGTAAATACATAATAAATTTTTATAAGAGAATTGTAATGAGAAACATTACCCGGATGATCTTTATAATAGCTTTTACGTTAATTCATATTTGCGCTCAACAGCCGCAAAATATAAAACATACAGTCGTTGCAACGGAAAAGGGGCAGTTCCACGGCTGGCCCGCAAATAACGGCGTTTGGGTTTGGGGCAACGAAATTTTAGTAGGATTTACCCAAGTAGAATATGAGGAAACCGAAAGCCATAATATTAAAGAAGATGCCGAGCAGAAAAGTCTTCTCGCAAGAAGTACGGATGGCGGAAATACTTGGACTTATTTCAATCCCGATAATTTCGTCGGCGATACCGATGATAAATCAAAATTGGATGAACCGCTTAATTTTACCGATGACGGTTTCGCTATGCGTGTTGAAGGTATTGCTTATCACGGCAGCGACGATCCCGAAGCATCGTTTTTCTATTCGTACGACAGAGGCGACACCTGGAACGGTCCCTTCTACTTCGGTGATATTCATGAAGCGGAAAGATTTAAAGCAAGAATTCTTACACCCCGTACCGACTATGTCGTACTTAATGATAAAGAATGTTTGGTATTCATTTCATCCCGAATTGAAGATACCGGCATGTCGGATGATCTTTCGGTTATTAAAACCGAAGACGGTGGATTATCATGGGAGATTATTGCACCATGGGTTGTTCCGTGTTCCGATCCTTACCGCGCGGTTATGTCTAACTCCGTTCAAATTGATGATGATGAGTTTGTTACTGTGGTTCGTAGAAGAGTTATTAATGATCGTGATGAATGCTGGATAGATTGTTATGGATCTAACGACGGCGGAAAAAGTTGGGAGTTTTTGAGCAAAGTCGGCGATGCCGGCGCCCATAATGGTAATCCTCCCGCAATGACAAGACTTGAAGACGGAAGACTCTGCACTATATACGGCAACAGAACTTCCCGGCAAATAATGGGAAGGTACAGCAGCGACAACGGTAAAACCTGGGGCGAAGAGTTTGTTGTGCGCGGCAATTTTTATACCGGCGAAGCGGGCGATAATATGCAGGATCTCGGTTACCCGAGAATAGTTCAAAATGCTGACGGCGAATTGGTTGCGATTTACTACTGGGCTTCTCCCGAAAATCCTCAGCAGCATATCGCCGCTTCAATCTGGACACCATAATGAAATTAAATATTATTAATTATATAAAAAGAGTGGAACCATGATTAAAAAAATATTCTTGACTGTTTCAATTGTTTTAATGACTGCTTCGATTGCGGCTCAAAATAAAATGCCTCCCCCGGTTGAAGATTCGAAAGATGAACCGATTGTTTATACAGGAGAAGCTAAAGTTGATAAAAGATTTTTTGACGGAAAGCTGCCGCACGCAGTCGGTGTGCATCAGTATCAAGTGGTAAGAGCCAACCGGCATAATCCGCCCAACGAAGGAGGTGTCGGATTCACATATAACCATCAACCTTATTTGGCATATTGGAACGGAAAGTTCTACTATCAATATCTTTCGGGTTTAGTTCAAGAACATACACCACCTACAAGAACTTCGATACTGACTTCTGAAGATGGAGTAAATTGGAGTAGACCAAGGGTTGTGTTTCCTGTTTATGAGTTGCCGGAGATAAAAAAAACAGATATACATATTCCCCAAGGGATGTATGCGGTTATGCATCAAAGAATGGGATTTTACATTTCACCGAACGGTAAATTATTAACATCCGGTTTTTACAGCTATTGTGAAAACCCTCAGCATTCGCCGAATGTCGGCAATGGTTTGGGAAGGGTTGTGCGCGAAGTTAAAGAAGACGGTTCCTTTGGACCGATTTACTTTATTCGATATAACCGTCATGCTGGGTTCGACGAATCGAATACAAAATATCCCTTCTATAAAGAAAGTAATGATCCGGGCTTTATTGAAGCATGTGAATCACTCCTCTCGGATAAATTATTCACTCTTCAATGGTGGGAAGAGGATAGAGCGGAGGATGGTTTTTACTCGATAAATCCAGGAGATGTTGGTAATGCTTTTCAGTTTCATCAAAAAATTACTACTTCAAAAGGTGCCGGTAAAGCTTTTACCTGGTACACCAGACCGGATGATGTTGTTGTTGGTGTTTGGAAGAACCAATATGCCGCCCTTACGACCGACAGAGGTGAAACATGGACGCCGATAACAACAAACGAAACATTAATAACATCAGGTGCAAAAACTTGGGTACAGAAAACTGATGACGGCAGATTTGCTTTGGTTCATAATCAATCACCTACTTGGCGTAACAGGTTCCCGATGGTAGTTATGGTGAGTGAGGATGGTTACGAATTTACTGATATGTTTACAGTCAGCGGTGAAGTACCGCCGCAGAGATATACCGGATTAAACAAAAATTTCGGTCCGCAATATTTTAGAGGGATAGCCGAAGGAAACGGTAATCCTCCCGGAGATAAAATGTGGGTTGTCTTCAGCAATAATAAGGAAGACATGTGGCTTGCAAACATAACAACGCCAATAAAAGGAACAGTTGAAGAACATGTGAATCAAGATTTCAATTCTCTTAATTCATCAGACGAACTCGTTCTTTGGAACACATACAATCCGAAGTGGGCAAGAGTAGAAATTGTAAACGACTTTGATGGGATAAATAAAGTACTTCAATTAAAAGATGAAGAACCCTATGATTATACAAAAGCCGAAAGAATATTTCCCGAGAGTAAACAAGTTGAAATTCAGTTTAGATTGAATCCGTACGGAGTTGAACTTGGCAGAGCATTGGAAATTGAAGTCGAAAGTCAAACAGGTGACAGAGCATTAAGATTACGAATTGATAATGATAATATCAGATTTGACTTGAATGATTTTGAAGTTGACGGAGTCGATATTGAACCAGGGATTTGGTACGACATCAAATTAGTTATTGATTGTGAGACACAAACTTATGATTTCTACTTAAATGGCAAACTTACAAAAGAGGATCATGAATTCGGTTACGAAACTGAAACCGTAAGTAGAATAGTTTTTCGCACCGGTCCCTACAGAAATTATGTGCCGAATGATTATATCGATGGATACCCGAATGCAGTTGGGATGATGGACGAGGACCTTCCTTTTCCCGAACAAAAAGTGAAAACCCTGGTCTATTGGATTGATGATCTTAAAACGGAGAGTAAATGATATGATACATCAACATTACAAAGATGGTGAGAAATTAGATGTTGCCGGTCTTAATGAAATAACTGTGCTTATTGATAGAAGCGATACTGAATTAACCGAAGTAGGGCATAACTGCTGGACTCCGAGACAAGACGGACCGCCTCATAAACATAACGATAAAGAACAAATATTTTATGTTACTTCAGGTGAAGGGATTGTAAAGTTGGGGAAAAATAAATTCAATGCTAAACCGGGAAATATTGCTTATGTCCCCGCCGGGTTAGTCCATCAAACAATTACTACCGGAGATGAACGGCTTTGTTATATGTTATATAATACGTTTATAAATCCCGGTAAAGAAGGGCACACTGAGCTTTAAAGATCATATTGAAAAAGTTAAGCAGGTGAGAAGACAGCAGGCGGACTCGGGTGATTACGGTTTAGATGAAACAGAAACATTACCGGAAATTAAAAAACATAAATTCATTGAAAACATTTATGTCGGCGAAAAAATTGAAGGCAGCTCACACTATTCAATCCTACTGCTGCAATATAATGAAACACATAAAAGTGAATTGCTTCTGTACGTTTGGTCTGCCAATGCCGACAGCGGAAATCTTGTAATGAAAAATGCGGAACAAACTATATTTATTCTGGAAGGAAGCGGATCAGTTTTTCTTAACGATGAAAAATCTGAATTAAAAGCTGGTGAAGTAGTTTTTGTCCCGCGTAACTCAACTTATTCAATTAAAAGCTCGGACGAGCAATTAATCTGCCTTGTGCTGAATGTAAATTTAGTTTAATGCTTTTAAGTTTGCTTGGAAATCAAAAATAGAAATATAAAGGAGAGATTGTTAATGGTAATTAAAAGTTTAAACCGGCGTTAATATTTTTTAGCCTGTTTCTGCTAATAGTTTATGCGAATAAATACTATGCTCAGGAATATGATTATTCAATCGTTGTGATCTCTGATGTCCATATAAGTAACGATGAATCAAAAGATAATCGGCTACTTGAGTTAGTAGAAAAAATAAATTCGGTGAAATTCCTGATGTTAAATTTGTCGCAGTTACGGGGGATTTTGTCTCGGCTGTTTTTACTGCGGGCAAAGAAAGAACTGATGAGAACAGCCGGTTGGTAAAAGGAATTTCTATTATGAATAATCTTACTGTTCCTTACTATATGGTGATGGGAAATCATGATTATAAAATAGATAATGACCGCGACTCTGATACTTATTTCCCGGAATCTGAAATTCTTGAAATGGAAGAATTATGGGAAGACGTTGCCGGGTTCGATCCGTATTATTTCATCGAAGATAACGGCTGGAATTTTATTTTTCTTAACAGTATGAGGGGTAGATATCTTAAAAGATTTTTTGATGAAGAACAGTTGGACTGGTTAAGTGACTTATTAACTCAAAATAAACCTACCCTTTTATTTTTTCATCATCCAATTCAAACAGATAATACACCGGAAGTTTACCTAAATAAATATAAAGAGAAAGATTTAATAACTGCCGGTAGGGAACCGCGGTTTTTCGAAATAGTTGAGGAACATAAAGAGAATATAAAAGGAATCTTTTTCGGGCATGTACATATTTGGGCGAAAGACGTTCTCTTCGAAACGATCCCGACTGTTTTAACAAATTCACTTGCCGACCAGCCGGGGTTACCGTTTCATCTTATCAAAGTGGATTCCGGTAATTCCGTAATTAAAATAGAAAGAGTACATCTAAATAAAGATTGAGGATTGTTTGATGAATGCTAACATAAAAATAGTATTATGGATAATTATTTATTTTTTACCAGCCGCTTCAAATTTAGTCCCGGCGCAAGAGATGATCGCTTTTTGGCCGTTCGATGAGCAAGAAGGAATTTATCCGAGTTCGGCATTAGCCGATTTATCGGAAAATGATTATCCTCTTGTTCTCGGGCTTGGAGCAAAAATTGTTGAAGGTAAATTCGGCAACGCACTTGATCCTGTTCAGCAGGTAAATTTTGATTACATAGAAATTGAAGACGAAGTAAGATTTGGTTTGACTCCCGTTCCAGCACCTGAAGGGCGTACCGTCGAACCTATGAATTGGTTCAATGCGAATTTCGCGGCATTGATGACAAGTGGCGAAAATCATCTTCGCAAGCAGGTTGGATTTCCTCAGGTAACTACGACAAAACTAAATCTTGGTGATTATGATTGGACAGTTGAATTTTGGTTCATGCCGCTTCGGAATACTGATCAGCCGGGTACATTGTTTGAAATCGGAACAGGTCCGCGTGGTGAAAATGATATCTACACAACATTAAAATTACGTTCTGATCAAAATGAATTCGAATTTTATAATCAACCATCCGATTCTAAAATTATTATACCAACTTCGCTCGAGAAAAATAATTGGCACCATCTTGTATTCACTTATGATGCAGTATCGAATCAGGTAAAACATTACGTAGATGGTCAAGCGCAAAGACTGCCCAGTAAGATTGATATTAAAGCACTTCCTGTTGGGGCAGAAGATTATATGAGTGTGGGAAGAAACGGCACATGGGGCGAGCCTCTCCAAGGTAAAATTGATGAGCTTAGATTCTCAGAAGGAATAGTTTATTCCGAAGATTTTAACCCTCCGGCTAGTTTCTCTTATCTGCATGATATGGATCGATCCACCGATTTAATTGAGGGACCGGAACTATTATTTGACGGTGAATCCAAAGGTGTTATACCTCTCGGAAATAGAAAACATTTATTTATTGACGACGCAATCTTAGCGGAAACAGATGGCGGAGAATTCGTCGTTAATCCGCCTGCAAAAGAAGAATTAGTTTATACAAACTTCACTCATGCTTACCGGAAACATTTGAGTATAGTTGAAGACGATGAGGGAATGATCCGTCTTTATACAACCGTTGAGGATGATTACTTAGCTGTCTGGTTATCGGAGGACGGAGTTAATTTTACAGCTCCGGATTTACCGAACGGGCATTACAAAGGTCACACTAACATTGTCCTCAAAGCAAATGTCGGAATGGGCATTGTATTCATCGACCCGAATGCGCCGGATAATCAAAAATGGAAATACATTAGCGATTACCACCGCCGTGCGGTTCACCTATTCGTCTCGGATGACGGCTTTGAATTTGAGCGGTTAAAACAGCCGGTGCTTCCTTTCCGTTCAGGGTCGCAGGCAAATATTTTTTACGATGATCAAAAACAAGTTTACACTACGTTTCATCGATCCGATTTCGGCAGAACAAGAACACATGATACACAACGTGATTTTGTTATGACCGAGGCAAAAGATTTATTAAAGCCATGGCCATTCAAATCCCTAACCGATGCAGAATATCAAGAGCGCGCCGTCGGCAAGAGAGTAGCGGAATTACAACCTTGGTACCTCGATAACGGACCTCTGACACCCGGTGGCTTTTCTCTTGAATATCCATGGATCTTTTCTCCGATCGATTCACTCGATCCGCGCGAAACGGATGTGTATGTACCGAAAGCTCATAAATACCAATGGGCGCCGGACACATATCTCGCTTTCCCGATTATGTATTTTCATTATGAAGAGTCAGTCCCCGAAGAAAGGATGATGCTCTACGACGAAGAACGGCAGCTCGGATCGGGACCGCTTGAAACGCAATTTGCCGCTAGTAGAAACGGTGTTGATTGGGAAAGATATCCGAGACCCGTTTATGTCGGTATCGGCGAGCACGAGGGAATTGATTTTAAAACCGCATACCTCGCGTACGGAATGGTTAAAAGAGGAAATCAAATTTGGCAGTATGTTTTCTGCGAACCGCATTACCATTCACCATGGATTAAATTTCCGGAAAAGCGGGCGGTCATAAGATTAGTTCAGAAGATTGGACGGATTTGTATCTCTCGATTCTCCTTATGAAAAAGAAATTGAAGTGGTTACGAAGCCAATAAGCTTTGAAGGAGATAAACTTGTTTTGAATATTGACACTGAAGCAACCGGTTATGCGCAAATTGGTTTACTCGATGAAAACGGAGATCCGATAGAAGGATTTGAAGTTGAAAACTGTGTTTACATAAACGGTGACTTCATAAACAAGGAAGTTGAATGGACGGGCAAAGGAACGGATGTATCGGAACTTCAAGGAAAAACAGTGCATGTAGTTTTCAAAATGCGGGGGTCTAAATTATATGCAATGCAATTTGTAAATGATAAATAGAAAGGAAAAACGATGTTAAGAATGAAATTCATTATGGGACTTTTGTTTTCCGCAATGATTATTTCCGCGCAAGACAAACAGGAAACTGTTTCGCTTTGGCTGTTTGACGAACAAGTGGGATTGTATCCCAGCCAAGTATTGGAAAACAGTTCCGAAAATAATTTGCCGCTTGTACTCGGCTTAGGCGGTAAAATTGAAGAAGGTAAGTTCGGTAATGCTTTATCAACAACGATTCATGATAAAGTCAAATTACCTGAAGGTGAATTAAAATTCGGGTTAGTTGAGTTGGAACCCGAATCGGGAAGAAATGTACCTCCTTTAACTTGGTACAATGCTTACTTTGCCGCACTGATGACGAGTGGTGAAAATCATCTTCGTAAAGAAGTCGGGTTTCTTAAGCCGACCGAAACAAAAATGAACCTGGGTGATTTTGACTGGACAATTGAATTTTGGTTCGAGCCCGATTCCGAATCGCAAACTGAAGGAACAGTATTCGAAATAGGTTCAGGACCTCGCGCGGAAAATGAGAAGTTTACTCGACTATCACTTAGTCAAGATAAAAGCGCATTTATATTTTTTAATTAACCTTCCGGAACTGAATTAAACATTTCCACAAACTTGGTTGATGACAATTGGCAGCACGTTACTTTTGTCTATTCAGCGAATAACAAAACACTTTTACATTATGTAAATGGCAAATTACTGGATGAGAACGATGATGTTTCATTGAAGAAACTTGAATCCGGTGCAGAAGATTACATGAGCATTGCACGCAACGGAATGTGGGAAAATCCTCTGTCCGGTAAATTGGATGAACTTCGTTTTTCAGCGGGACGAGTTTATACATCAGAGTTCAGTCCTCCCAAAAGCTTTTCAGAATATTATACCGAAGGTTATGAACCGGAAAAACTTGCAAAAGGACAGCCTCTTCTCTTTGACGAAGAAAATAAAAACGACACCCCGTTAAAACTCGGCGATAGAAAACATCTATTTATTGATGATGCCTTTATTGAAGAAATGGGCGATGTAGAGTTCTCTGTTAATCCACCTAAAAAAGCAGAGATGGTTATAGGCGATATTGAAGGCCCGTTTCGTAAACATCTTACCGTAATGGAAGATGAAGAAGGCTTAATTCGAATATATAACTCCGCTGAAGATGATTACATGATTGTTCATACTTCGAAAGACGGTATTAACTTTCGAAGCCCCGAATACCGGCATCGAGCATCGCGGTAAAGAATGTAGTAATACCGGAGAGAGTCGGCGGAAAAGGCAACCCGTTCATTGATCCGAACGGCAGCGGTGATACCAAATGGAAATATTTATCCAGTTATCATAACCGGGGTGTATATCTTTACACTTCACCCGACGGTTATGATTGGACCCGCAAAAAAACTGCAATAATTCCTTTCAGAAGCGGGACGCAGAGTTGTACTTTTTATGACGATCAGCGGCTGATGTATGTCTCAACCCATCGCACAGGAATATTTCACACCCCCGGTGGTGCTACGCAAAGAAGCACGGTTGTCACTCAAACAAATAATCTTTTCGAACCAATCAAATTCGATCCTTTATCCCAGGAAGATTATTGGAAGCTCGATGAGAAATACCGCCTTCGCGAACCGCAGCCATGGTGGCTCGATAACGGTCCGTTAACTCCCTGGCGATTTCGGATTGAATTTCCGCATGCGTTCGATCCGGACCGAAGCCGATCCTGTAGGAATGGATATTTACATAAGCAAAGCGCTTAAATACGAGTATGCGCCCGATACATATATCTCATTCCCTATAGCATATTTCCATTATGAAGAAGACGGACCGCTGACACGGACAAGTATTGATCGACTCGACAAGACTGCGAGGTGCGGGTCCGATTGAAACTCAGATCGCAGTCAGCCGCAACGGACTTGATTGGCAGCGATATTATCAGCCTGCATATGTATCGGTATAGGCGAACATGAAGGGATTGACGTTAAAACCGCATACATTGCTCACGGAATGGTACGCCGCGGCGATGAAATTGTGGCAGTATTATTTTGCCGAACCGCACTATCACTCACGCATGGGTAAAATACGATGATAAAAGAGCTGTGTTCCGTTTGGTGCAGAGATTGGACGGATTTATTTCCTCGATTCACCGTATGAACAAAGAAGCATACGATGACAACAAAACCGTTTGTATTCGACGGGAATAGACTTGGTACTCAATATCGATACCGACGCAGTAGGGTATACACAAGTCGGCTTTGTTGATGAGAACGATAACCCGATCGAAGGTTTTTCGGTTGACGACTGTATCTATATTAACGGAGATTTTATCGAAGAAGAAGTTGAATGGATGCAAAATCGCGAAGAGTTACGGCGATGTAAGTATCGGTGAAGGCGACTCAACCGAAAAATTACAAAATGTTAAAACAACTAAAGATGTTTCGAAACTTGAGGGGAAGGTGGTAAAACTCGTATTTAAGAATGAGAGGCACTAAACTTATACTCAATGCAATTTGTTAACAAATAATCATTTCGGGAAGCGAAAATGAAAAATGTTATTTCCGACTGCTTGCTAATAATTATTCTGGTTGTTGATTGATGGAGCCGATACAAATATTCTCCCATAACTACCGGATGTCAATCTAGATGACTTTGAAATAGTGCTTTATGTCTCATGCAACTGAAATGGAAGGGGAAAAGTGACGGGACAGCAAAAATTACCGTTTGCATAATGTTGCTGAAGCAGTCTCTGAATTGATGTAATCTATCCAAGTCAAATCAAGCTGCGGTGTCTGGTTGCTGGGGGAACTTTATTACATCCAATCGCTTCGAGCTTAAAGCGTTACGTCCATCTCTTCGGAGGATTTCAATCAGCTGACATGGAAAAGGGATACTAACTAAATATGTATCCACATTGGTAGGCGGAAACGATAGCAGAATAGATTATTGCTGGTGACAATACAACCATAGACGGTTTTACAATTTATCCGATGCAGTTTATCAGAGGAAAAGGTGCTGCAATATACTGCGACGGATACTTCACCTGTAATTACGAACAATGTTTTCTCCGGCAATAAAGCATTAAAACCTCTTCAATTGGAATCCGGAATATTGGCATGAAACAGCAAATGACGGCGGAGCGATTTACGGTACAAACGGAGCTTCACCTCGTAATTAAGAATAACTTTTTCATCTCGCAATAAAACCGAGAACGGAAGAGGTGCAGCGGTTGCATTTGACGGCAACTGTGACCCGGAAATAATAAACAATTATTTTTATGAAAATCACTCACGGTTCTAGATGATCCGATGCGAAGCAGTGACGGCGGCTGCTATCTCAATGTTTAGATGGTGCGGAGGAGTAATTGAAGGCAATTGTTTTTCAAAGTAATTTATGCCGAATCTGAGCAATGACGGCGGTGCGGTATTTATCGCATTGTGGAGTTCGACTGCTGTTAAAAACAATATTTTTGTCGACAACGAATGCGGCGATGATGCCGGAGCCTTGTTTGTGGGCGGACAAGAACATAGATACGATGTCACCGCTTGATCCGTATCCTGCCGAAAGAAAAATTCTTATGTGAGCATAACGGATAATATTTTTATCGGCAATCGAAATCCTTCAATGAACTCGGGTGCGATGCGTTTTACAATGGAAAGCAGAGGTGAGTTCGTCGGATAACATTGTTGCACAAAACAATGGTGTTTATTTTCAACGGAGTGAAACGGATATTAAAGATAATATCATTCTCGATAATATGCTTGTTATTAGAAACGAAAGAAGGATTAGGTAAATCGCATTATTAAGCGATAATGTTATTTGGGCTGATTTCTATTGTAGGCGAGACTGAAGCGGAAATTAAAGAATAACAATATGCTGGCATGCTGATAGCATTATCCGGGCAATAATAATCGACTATGCCCGATTTTATGAATGACGATGGACTCGAACTGCGATGTTTATATCGGCGTATCTATCATAAAGGATCTGGCTCATTCCGAATTAATTGATCGGAGATTGAAGAAGCTTTGAACGTAATGAATGTAGCCGGACGAGTTGTTAACAGCCGAATGAAAATTTGGCAGTCGTTAAATCTAACGAACCATAACAGTTCTGCAAATATGGGTAATTTTTCTGCAGTTACATCAATAGAGATTTTACCAACTTATACAATTAGAAACAATTAATAACAGAGGTTAGATATGTGACATATCGAATAATTACGAAAGATTACTTGTTCATCTTGATTATACTTTTAATTTCATCATCAACTCATTACGGCTCAGGAATGATTTACTGATGAAGATTACCAACCGAAGAGAGTAAATAAATGTATTGAGCTTGTTTGAAGCCGGCCAGCCGGTTTATTATCAAGGGGTTTACGGCGGATATGAAGAAGGTCTTGAAGCTGCTCAAACCTGGGCTGATTATATTGTTTACAACATGGAGCATAAGCCGCTCGACTTCACAAAACTTAAGGAGTTTATGAGA
The DNA here is from genome assembly GCA_034521465.1 of Melioribacteraceae bacterium. GTDB lineage: Bacteria > Bacteroidota > Ignavibacteria > Ignavibacteriales > Melioribacteraceae > SURF-28. The sequence continues at coordinate 22,154 of JAXHMN010000016.1, forward strand.
GGATTGGTTGCCGGAGGTCCTACTCCGAGCGGACATCGCACCCCAGCCGTGATAGTTGTTCTTCCGGTTACAGGTGTGGACGAGGTATCATTCAAAGGAAGTTCGTGGATTGTGCAGCAGGCATTGGCTACCGGCGTTCACGGAGTTCATTTACCGCGGGCACGCGATCCGCAAGCGGTAAAAGAATATATTCGTGCCGCCCGGTACCCGGTTCATAAACAAGCTATAGATGTAGTCGGCGAAGGTTTCCGCGGATGGGGAAGTCATAAGTTTGCCGCATGGGTTTGGGGTATCGAAGAAGAAGAGTATTTGAAGAAAGCCGATGTGTGGCCTCTCAATCCGGATGGTGAACTGATGCTGGGTGTAAAGATAGAAGATCCTGATGCTCTTGAAAATGCTGAGGAAACATTAAAAATTCCGGGTCTCGCATTTGCGGAACACGGCCCTCGGGATTTCGGATTTTCGCTCGGCTTTCTGGAAGGAAGAGCCGATCCACCTGTTCCTGAAGGAGTTTCTGAAGCCGGCGATATTGTTTTAGAATCTATGTAAAAAGAATGGACTTGTATTTTCTGATACAACGTTCTTCCGGACAATGTTAAAAAACGTGTCGATAAAGGTGTTATGATCGGCGCAGGAAGTGTTCAAGGAAGCGGCGGAAGTAGGACGAGAATATACTAAACGTAAAAATGCCGTGGAAATAACGATATTATTAACCATGACGGAGCGAAATGCAAATAATAAAATTCATTCTGTTTCCGATTAATTATTTATTCAATTTTATAGGATCAATTATATGTCAAGAGCATACTGCAGGTATGAAGACAAAGGTGACAACTTGGATTACGGAACTGGTTGAAGGTGAATTCGATTAACTCCTCTGAATAAAGAACCCCGGCTGGGACGGTGGTCAAAAATCTGGGCAGCCGGTACTTCTTAATAAAGTTAACATTTCTTCATCCGTCGCGAACCAATGGTTATTTTAGGTTTAGGAGGCTCATATAAACAATTGGCATGGACCGATGAAGATCCTCTTAAGACTGTCAGATGGTTCCTTAAAACCTCCTTCCTCAGCAGCTTCTCCAGGTGAGAATATTAGTATCTGCCTGCGATCACTTGATGAGGTAAAAGTTGAAACCGAGTTGGTAATTGTGATAGGCGAGAACCATTAAAGAATGCCGATCACAATGAAACTGCCGCGCTTAATGCGATCTTCGGCTATACTATCGGAAACGATATTGTCGGGTAATAGCTGACTCGTATCATCGTTATGAGGGTGAACCAGCTCGATACTCCTAAAGAAATTCTCGGTCCAGGGCTCAAAAATAGGAGATGACGTTTGCTCCGTTCGGGCCGTTTATTTATACCGGTATTGAATGGAAAGAATCGAGATTGGCGGCTGCATATCGAAAATGCCGGTTCAGGCGAAAGCAAATCGTTCATAGCAGATAATACCAATAACCTGGTTTATTCACCCGAAAAATTGTCTCCGATCTTTCCAAGAGTGTTAACATCTGAATCCCAGGTGACATTATTTTTACCGGTACATCAAAGTCAATTGTGGTAGGCGGACGGTGATCGCTGTTACGGTTTACAATTGACGGGTTAGGAACATCTGATTAATAAAATCACTGCCGATAAAGAATAACTTCTTTACGGATATGATCGAGTAAGCTGACTTGAATAATGAAACTTTGATACAACTGCAACGATAGAGGAAGTTGGATAACGGAACAGCTTAAATATTACATCGCTCATTAGGGGCGCCTCCCATATGAACGCCTGCCAATTGGCGACCGAAGCTTTCATGCGCCCGGAAGTAGGCTTTAATCCTTCATGGTTCCACAAATTCTGCGGATATACATTTCTCCGAACAGATGGCATGCCGATATCGAATTCAGAATTAATTGTCACTTGAAAGAATGCGCGAATGAAATTAAAAAACAGATTCCCTGGGATATAACATAGGCGAGGTATTAGACGATAAACCTTACGATCTTAGTTAACCGGTATTTACGGTATTGGTATTCTCGATTCGATTTTCGGCAGGCGATCTTTGGAATATTCATCCCAAGTAAATGGCCTGTACCTATCGGCCCGACCTTGAACTGATGATGAAATTTTAATCGCTCGAGGTACCCGACATTTTCGAACAATAGATTTTTCATGAATCTTCTCTGAGCAAATTGATAAGATATATAAACTAACCGGCTGTGTTCGCGGTTTCCTTAACTGGCAGGGAAATCTGAATACCGCTTTCCGTTTGAGAGGCGAGTCTATATTTATCGACTTGATCGATCAGATCGAAGTTGCTAACAAAACTTTTGGCATGTTATTTCCGATACTTATCTTGCAGGGCGTTAAAACACGTTATACGCCAAGCAGAAAGAATATGGAGTCAAATATATCGACTTTGCCACTATTGCAAACTGTACAGTTAATATGGTAGGACCGGATATTGTACGGTTCTTCGTTACTTAACGTATGATAAAAAAATCGCTAATGAGTTTCCGATCATAGGTGTTCATAATTGTGCATGGACGGTAACGCCGTACATGGATTCTATTCGCAAATACCGAATGTTGCATATATCGATATGGGAATTGATTCCGATCTGCAGAAAGCACGTGAAGTCTTTCCCGGAGTGCTAGGAGAAATTGCCTTTATACATCAGTAGATCTGAAAAATAAAAGCAAGGAAGAGATAAGGAAAGATTTTGAATTCATTGCACGAAATCTTGCGCCGTGCGATGTTGGTATGCCCGATATTGAATATGATGTTCCTGAAGAAAAAATAATGTTCGCTATGGATCTATGTAAAGAACTTTCTGATAAAAATTCTTAAAAACTTTTTTATAGGCCGAAAAATGATCTAAAAAAACAACATTACTAGTAATGTGTTTCCTTTTTATAGTACTTCTAAATAAAGCCCAGGAAGAAGAGTATAAATTCAAATCATTAAGTGAATATGGGCAGTTTGCTCCACCTGATGCTTTCGCGGAGGATTCGAATTATGCCTATTACGGCAGCGAGAACGAATGGAACAGAAGAATGTTTTCCGAAAATGCTACCTCAAAATATTACAAGCGGCAGGGGCAGAGGCAAATGCTGGAAATACTAGACGGCAATACGGATGATGCAATTGCTATTTGCCGTCACACACTCAGTGTTCAACCGAACGATTTAGAATCATTTTTCAATTTATCTGTTGCGTACGCTCAAAAGGGTATGATAGACTCTTCGCTTTACTATGTTGATCTTGCGTTGACTAACGGACTCCCTTTTACAAGATATTTGGCTGGTCCGCGTGACACTCCTTAAACCGGTTTACAAAACGAATTATTTCAAAAATCTTAAAGAAAAATACAGCATAGAACTTCTCCACGGTCCGATGACCGGAGCAGTTACTACGAGTAGTATTAAAATATGGCTTCGGACACTTAATGAATCGGAAGTAGAGATAAAAGTTTTTGATACCGACTAATGAATTAGCTGGAATATTCAAGAACAATACTTCGGCTGATAAAGATTTTACTACGGAGATCGAAATAACCGGTTTACTCCCCGAAACTAAATACAATTATAAAAATTATTATTGACGGCAAAGAGATAGAAAAGCTTTACTCATTCGAAACTTATGCGGAACAATATTCAAAAGAAAAATTAAGAATAGCATTCGGAGGAGGTGCCGGATATACCGATAAGCATGGAAAGGATCTGGGATACATTGGCTACCTATAACTTAGATGCATTCTTAATGCTGGGTGATAATGTTTATGTTGATCTTCCCGAAATGCCCGGTTCTTTTCACGATTACACTTACTATCGAAGACAATCAAGACCGGAGTATAAAAGATTTTTAGAGAGCACAAACATTTATGCAATATGGGATGATCACGATGCAGCCATTGATGATATTTGGATGGGACCTTACGTTGACAAACCTGATTGGAAACTTCCGATGCTGCGGCATTTCGAAAGACAATGGGTAAATCCATTTAACGGATCAGAAAAAGTTCCCGGTGGTTATTTCAATTTTTCGATCGGTCAAGTTGATCTTTTTATGCTTGACTGCAGATTTCACAGAACTAATCCATTCAAAGAAGAAAGAACTATGATCGGCCCGGAACAGAAGAAATGGTTGAAGGAAAAAATTCTACAATCGAATGCCGAAGTTAAAGTTATCGTATCTTCTGTTCCATGGTCGCTGGAAGCCAAACCGGGTAGCAAAGATACTTGGGCCGGTTTTGAAAAAGAAAGAAGTGAATTATTCGATTTTCTTTCTGAGAATAATATTGAAGGTGTTATACTCCTTTCTGCCGATCGTCACCGAACCGATGCCTGGAAAATCGAGCGCGAAAACGATTATCCGCTTTATGAATTTCAGAGTTCACGTCTGACAAATATTCATACGCATCCGGTAATGCCTGAGGCGTTGGTTGCATATAACGAAAAATGCTCATTTGGGTTACTCGAGTTTGATTTTACGAAAAATGAGGTAGACTTCAAGATAGTTTCAATTGATAATGAGAAATAAAGGCAGTGTTACTATTGATCTTGGGGAATTAAAATAATTGTAAAAAGATGAGACGATGGTATTTAAATACTCTTTCTGATCTCAACAAATATTTTCTGAAATGAATCTTAATAAACTTATTATACAAAAATGTTTCATCGTTCTTTTGCTCTTCATTTCATTGGTAAATATTGAAGCAAGAGTTTTTTCGATGATCGAAATTAAACAATCTGTAAAAGTTTTCTATGACGGCGGCGGAACTCTCTTTAATTATTTACGCACAGATATTGATTTTGTTCAGTTTGTTCGTAGCCCGCAAGAGGCAGATGTACATATTCAGATTAACTCAATTACCACGGGTAACGGCGGAAAGAATACACGCTTTTTTTCATGGGGACAAAGGAGTTTAAAGGAATTGAAGATACTTTGGTTACATTTACTTCCGCATTGTTGTCCGATAGTGAGCGGCTTTTACAACTTGTAAGGTTAGTTAAGCAAGGTTTGGTTAGATACATCAGCAAGACCTCGGATAATAAAAATATTGATATAGTTTATACAGGCAATGCTCATCATATTCCGGTCGAAGATAGCTGGGATAATTGGATATTCAGTGTTGGTCTTAACGGTTCTCTTGAAGGTGAAGAATCAAAAAAAGAATTTATGTGGGAAGCCGATCTTGATGCAGACCGGGTAAAAAGAGGATCGAAAATAAAAATTAACGGAACCTATTCTAATGAAATAAAAGAGTTTGAAAATGATAACGAAATATCGCAAACTTCCAAAAAAGAGAGAATATTTAGGTTGTTATATGTTAATTCAATTTCACAAAAATTTTCCGCAGGTATATTTACAGAGTACAAATCTAAAACCTATGAAAATATAAGTGATGGTTTTAATCTTGCCCCCGCCATTGAATATAGTGTTTATCCATACGAACAATCTGTAAGAAAAAAGTTTACTTTTCTCTATCGAATTGGGTGGACATATAATAATTATTATCAAAGAACAATTTTTTCGAAGGAAGAAGAATCTCTATTTCAACACTCATTGAAAATAGATTACACAATTTATGAGCTTTGGGGTACGGCAGATATTTTCATAGAGGCATCGAACTATCTTAATGACTTTAATAAGAACCGAATTGATTTTAAAACTAAACTTGCATTCAGACTAACCGGAGCCTTCTTTTTTAATGTTTATTTGCAGGCTTCATATGTCAACGATCAGCTTTATATCCCTTTGGAAGAAGTTTCTTTTGAAGATGTTTTACTAAATCAGATTAAACTTTCTACTCAATATGAATACAGACTGAAACTTGGAGTTAGTTACACATTCGGCTCAATTTATAACACAATAGTAAACCCGAGATTCGAAAAGTGAAGTGCAAGAGTTATATTTCCGGTAACTGGGTTAATTCAACAAATGATCAAGCTGTGAGCATGTTCAATCCTGCGGATACAAATCAAAAAATTTGTGAAGTGGAATTCGCCGATGCTGAACTAGTTTTTCATGCTATCGAAAGTGCAAAGTCAGCATTTGTTAAGTGGAAATCTATTCCAACGAAAAATAGGGTTGAATATCTTAAAGAATTTTTAGATTTGAGCACTCAGAATAGGCAGAAGCTTGCTGAAACGATCACACTTGAAAACGGAAAAACTTTAAATGAATCCCATGCGGAAATCAGCTCAGGAATTAGCGAAGCAAATTACCAACTTGATTATTTTACGGATATATCAGTAGAAACGAAAAATTTATTTGAAACTCGTCACGAACCTCTTGGCCCAGTACTTTTAATAACACCGTGGAATTTTCCTTTTGCAACAGTAATGCGCAAAATGATTCCTGCCTTAGCCGCAGGAAATTCGGTAATATTAAAACCATCTGAATTAACACCGATGACATCAGTATTTATTTCTGACATATTGTCAAAAGTTAGTTTGCCGGATGGAACAGTAAATACAATTTTAGGAGATGGCAGAGTCGGTAGTTTTTTAACAGGCTCTAGTGATATCAAAGCAATTTCTCTAACCGGCTCGACAATAACAGGCAAGCATATTAAAAAGCAAATCGCAGAGGGGAGTACAAGATTTCAAGCGGAAATGGGCGGCAAAAATTGTGTTGCTGTTCTACCCGATGCGGATGTTGAGAAAGCAGCAAAAGATATTATCATCAATGCATATGCTTGCTGCGGTCAATGGTGTACGGGCACCAGCAGAGTTGTTGTTCATAAAGATGTTTCCAGGCAGCTAATTGATTTTGCCGTTGATTTAACAAAATTGATCAAATTGGGAAATGGTTTGGTTGACCAGACTAATATGGGGCCGCTTATATCGCAAGCTCAGCTTGATAAAGTTATATCTTTTGTTGCCCAAGCAGAAAAAGCAAATTTATCAACTGGTGGAAAAAAGCCAGATGATTTAAAACTTCTAAATGGTTATTTCTTTGAACCAACGATTTTCAGTGGAGTTAACTCTAATTCTAAGCTCGCTCAAGAAGAAATTTTCGGACCTGTATTATCTATAATGATTGAAGATTCGATTGAAGATATGATTTCAACGGTAAACAATTCTAAATATGGACTTTCTTTCTCCGTTTATACGCAGGATGAAATAATCGGAGAAAAGTTTATTAATGAAATTGAAGCAGGACTTTGTCATATTAACCTGCCGACGGCTTATCGCGATCCGTCATTACCTCTCTTGGGCTGGAAAGATTCAGGTTTTGGTTTACCTGGAATCCGGTAGATTCGCCTTAGATTTTTTCACTAGAACTAAAGCAGTTTATAGGAATAAATAATGAAGATAAAATCGATTCAACAAAAAACAGTCTCTCTCAATTCAGAAGTAAGAAATGCCGTAATAGATTTTTCAACTATGACGACTTCAATTGTAGCGGTCGTTACTGACGTTGTTAAAAATGGAAAACCAGTAGTCGGTTTCGGATTTAACTCAAACGGTAGATATGCTCAAGAAGGCATTCTTAAAGAAAGAATTATTCCACGTTTATTATCCGCTGATAGAGATGCGTTGCTTAATAATGCCGGAGATAACCTTGATCCCTTTAAGTGTTGGGATGTAATGATGAAGAACGAAAAACCCGGAGGGCACGGGGATAGATCTGTTGCTGTCGGTACTGTAGATATGGCAATATGGGATATTGTTGCAAAAATAGAAAATAAACCTCTTTATAAATTACTGTCGGAAAGGTATCGTGACGGTAAAGCAAAACCGGAAGTTTACACTTATGCCGCCGGGGGTTACTATTATCCCGGCAAGGCGCTCACCGGTTTGCTCGATGAGTTTAAACGTTATTTGGACATGGGTTTTGAATCCTGCAAAATGAAGATCGGCGGAGCTTCGCTTAATGAAGACTTAGCAAGGATTGAAGCCGCATTAAAAATAGTCGACAAAGGATCAGCGCTGGCTGTAGATGCGAATGGTAGATTTGATTTGCGTACAGCAGTAAAATATGCAGAGGCCATTGAACCTTTCGGATTGAAATGGTATGAAGAACCTGTTGATCCGCTTGACTTTCAATCACTTGCAGCACTTTCCGAATCATTAAAAATGCCTTTAGCAACAGGCGAGAACATTTTTTCTTTGCCTGATTCGAGAAATTTAATTCTTTATGGTAATCTGAACCCCAATCGTGATTATCTTCAAATGGACCCTGTTCTTGGTTACGGGTTAACTGAATACATCCGAATTCTGAATATGCTTAAAGATAAGGGCTGGTCTTCAAAAAGATGCATTCCTCACGGCGGACATCAATTTGGGCTGCACATTGCAGCGGGTTTGGAGCTATATGGTAATGAATCTTATCCTGAAGTGTTTCTTCCCTTTGGTAAATTTTCCGACAATATGAAATTGGAAAATGGCATAATTAAGCTTAATTCTGCTCCGGGAATAGGTTACGAAACAGTAGAGGAAATCTACAAGATATTTAATCAATTATTATAATTATTTGTTTATACTAAATTTGGCTATGGATAGAAAAACCTTACACATCATTGGAGATAGTATTTCAATCGAATATGGACCATTTCTAAAAAAGTTTATTGAAAAATATTTTACTTATTCGAGGAAAGAGGGAAGGGTAGGAGATTTTGATTTGCCTGAAGGTGCAAATGCCGGGGACTCCTCGATGGTTTTAGAGTATTTGAAAAAATGTAAAACTGAAAAAGTTCACTGGGATATAGTCTTAATAAACTGTGGACTTCACGATATTAAAATTTATAAAGATTTTAATCAGATCAGCATTAGAAGATATGAACGTAATTTGGAAGAAATCTTCAAGCTGACAAAATTGTTAAGCGATCAAACTATCTGGCTAAATATCACACCGGTTATTGATGATCTTCATAATTCATTTAAGAAGGAATTTAAGAGATATAATAGTGATGTTATTAAATATAATGAAATAGGAAAAAGGTTAGCTCAATCGAATTGTGCATTCTTTATTGATCTTTATGAATTTTGTAAAGCTTTAGGTGGTCAAGAAATTTACCGGGATCATGTTCACTTTATAGATACAGTGCAAAAGCTTCAAGCCGCATTTATAGCAGGTCATCTCAAAACCTTATTATGAGAAATTGCAAGCTGTTTTCTTGAAAGTGAAATAACATTTGAAATCGATTTTAAGGCAATAAATTATAATGTTTGAGTTAGTCTTTTCTTGTAATCCAAAAATAAGAGTATTGAAATGAAAGAAGCATTCCATGTAATGGCAAAGCCGATAGGTCCGATTTGTAATCTCGACTGCAAATACTGTTTCTATTTGGAAAAGGAAAATCTTTATCAAACTTCCAATTTTGAAATGTCACAGAAAGTTTTGGAAGAGTTTATTAAGCAAAAAATTGAATCTCATAAAACTCCCGCTGTTAATTTTGCTTGGCAGGGAGGCGAACCTACTCTTCTTGGAGTCAATTATTTTAAAAAGGTTGTTGAGTTACAAAAAAGGTATTCTGACGGTAAAAAGATTTGAAAATACTTTTCAAACAAACGGGGTTCTGCTTGATGATGAGTGGTGTGAGTTTTTCGCTGAAAATAATTTTCTCATCGGATTTTCGATTGACGGACCGAAAGAGTTGCATGATAAATACCGTGTCAACAAAGGAGAAAAGCCGACTTTTGAACAAGTTATACGGGGACTTGAATTTCTTAAAAAACATAAAGTTGATTTCAATACACTTACCGTAGTTCATGATCACAATTCTCATTACCCTCTGGAGGTTTACAGATTCTTAAAAGAAATCGGAAGTGGATTTATGCAATTCATTCCGATTGTTGAAAGAGTCGCGAAGGGAAGTGACCCGTCCGGACTTTCACTTGTTTCCCCGGATTATGAAGAGGATGCCGTAGTCACAGATTGGTCGGTTCGCCCGAAAGTTTATGGTGATTTTTTAATTAAAATATTTGACGAGTGGGTGCGAAACGACGTCGGCAAATACTTTGTTCAGATATTCGATGTAGCTTTGGAAAGCTGGTATGGCAAAGAACCGAGTTTATGTGTATTCCGCGAAACTTGTGGCGATGCAATGGCAATTGAACATAACGGGGATCTTATACTCATGCGATCATTATGTTTATCCTGAAAACAAACTCGGCAACATAATGGAATGAGCATATTTATCTGTTTTAGTAAACTAAGCCACAGCAGGCAAAATTTGGCGATTGGATAAAAGATTGGAATTGCCGAATTATTGTTTGAAATGTGAAGTAAGGTTTGTCATGCAACGGTGAATGCCCGAAACATCAGATTTATTCAAACACCAGATGGTGAAGACGGATTAAATTATCTATGTGCAGGGTATAGAAAGTTTTTTAATCACATTGATCCATATATGAAATTTATGGTGAATGAATTGAAAAAAGAACGCGCTCCGGCAAATGTTATGAAATGGGTAAAAGAAAAAGATGCAGGGTTCCCGAGTTTTAATGTCGGCAGAAATGATTTATGCCCTTGCGGAAGCGGTAAAAAGTTTAAGTTGTGTTGTAGGAAATAATATCTACTTGTATTGGAAACTCAGGTACTTACAAAAATATAATATTCAGTTATAGGTAAAATACCAATATGACTTCATTGATTATTCTTCTTATAGTGATAGTTGTTGTTATACTTGCTACGGCTCGTTATCGAATTCATCCGTTTATTTCACTAATAATGGCATCCATTATAGTCGGCATTTTTGAAGGTTTAGCTGGATCTGAATTAATTACAGCAATAACTTATGGATTCGGTAATACATTACAAAGCATAGGGATAATTATTGCTTTTGGAACTATAATCGGATCTTATCTTGAACATAGTGGCGGTGCAAAGACAATTGCTGAGAATACTTTAAAGTACGTTGGAAAGAAAAAATCTGATTTTGCGATGAATATTACTGGTTTTATAGTGTCAATTCCGGTTTTTTGTGATTCCGGTTTTATTGTTCTCTCTTCACTGAATAAAGCAATAAGTAGGAAAAGCGGTGTTCCGTTAGCAGCACTTTCTATTGCGCTTGCAACAGGGTTGTATGCCACTCATGTATTTGTTCCACCAACACCTGGCCCGTTAGCGGCAGCAGCGGCTCTAGAAGCGGACTTGGGGTTAGTACTATTTTTGGGTTTGATGGTTGCAATCCCCGTTTCTATTACTGGATATTTATTTGGTAAGTATGGTAGTAAAAAAATGATAATTAATTCAATTTCTGAAGATCATTTGGTAAAAGTAGAAAATAAAAAACCAAATTTCTTTGACTCGATGCTTCCAATTATTCTTCCCATAATTTTGATAGGCTTAAAAGCTTTTTCTCAATATCCGACAAAACCACTTGGATCAGGTTCCTTTGCTGATATATTGACTTTTATTGGTGATCCAATTATAGCACTATTGATAGGTGTTTTTTTGGCGTTTAGATTAAAAAAAAATTACAACAGCAAACAAGAAAAATCAGATTGGTTAACCGATGGATTAAAAAGTGCTGGAATAATCATCCTAATTACAGGTGCGGGAGGAGCATTCGGAAATGTCTTAAGAACAAGTAACATCGGGGATATAATCGGCAATATTTTTATTAACTATGATATTGGATTGTTGCTTCCCTTTATTATAGCAGCAGTTCTTAAGTCTGCTCAAGGTTCATCAACCGTTTCTATTATAACAACTGCAGCAATTATCTCCCCAATGCTTAATCCATTGGGGTTGGATTCTGAAATAGCAAAAGCTTTAACCGTGTTAGCAATTGGATCTGGTGCAATGACTGTTTCTCACATTAATGATAGCTATTTTTGGGTTGTAACACAATTTTCAGGCTTAACTGTTTCGCAATCTCTGAAAGGATTTACACTCGCAACATTATTACAAGGCTTTATCGGAATATTGGTGACGCTAATTATCTCATATATCATTAAATGAAATTTTCCATTAGATGGCCACTCAATTCTCAACTAAGAAGTTTGGAATTAACTTTGTCAAAATCCACCGACTCACGTGTAACCGGCATGCTCGATTTTAAATACTTACATTAAATAGCAGTCGATTTTATCATCGTTTTTAAGTTCTAAAGATAAGTCATTTTTTAGTCACTGTTTTCAAAAATGCGTCGAAAATAAGCTAAAAACTAAAGTATTTGGAAGTTGCGAGCGCTCCCTGACTCTCCGCATTAAAAAAGTCCGAATCACAGCTACGTTTTCGGACTTTTTTGTTTAAAAATTTACCGGTCATTTTTTGGTCAGCTTGGTTCTGAAATGTTTTGTTTTAGCTCGAAATTCCAACTTTTGGGGAAGCGCGGGGCATCCTTCCATTCTATTTGTAGAAAAAATATTGTTGATTTTTTCAAGTTTATTTTAAGTAAAATAAGTATATTTCGCTTAGTATGTTGGTATATAACTAAAATTCACCATTTGTAAGAATTTTTCACCTAAACAATTATAAACATATTTCACCTTAGATGATAAATAATAAGCATATTTCACGAAGAATAATTGTTTTTCACGAAAGAATAGCTCCCGAAGAAGGAACATTAGTTGGCTATGGAGCAATTATTGATTCGTATAATTCAAAAGTTCCAATTCCAGAGACTCTAACAATAATAAGTGATAAAAAAAAGCAATATAAAAGTGAAAACTGGCAGGTACTAACATCGCGCCATTTACCCGAGGATACGCTGTATAAGCAATTAGTATTTGCACTGAAATATGAGGGTGTGAATTTGCTGATTCTTAAAAAGCTATTTGAAGCCCTCAAAAAAACTGAAGCAAAAGATCTTTTTCAAATAGAACCTTTAAGCAAATACAGCAGAAAATTATGGTTTTTATACGAGTGGTTGTTGAGCAGCAGGTTGGAAATTGATGACCTCAAAAAAGGTAATTATGTATTACTAGTAGATGAACAAAAGCAATATGCAATTTCAGAAGGAGAGAAATCAAACAGACACAGAATAATAAATAACCTTCCCGGCACTAGAGACTTTTGCCCGATGATAACCAAAACAGATAAATTGGAAAATTTTATATCATCGGACTTGATTAGTGAAAAAAATAATTACTTAACGGGAATAAAAAAAGATATTCTTCTTAGAGCATCAGCATTTCTACTACTGAAGGATTCGAAGGCATCATTTAATATTGAAGGCGAAACACCGCTAAATAATAGAGCATTGCGTTGGGGAAGAGCAATTGGTCAAGCAGGAAAAAGAAATTTGACTCAAGATGAATTGCTTCGACTACAACAAATTGTAATTGAGAGTGACCGCTTTGTAAATATGGGCTTTAGGAAAGAAGGCGGCTTTGTCGGAGAACATGATAGAGTAACTCTACAACCAATACCGGAACATATTTCGGCTCGACATGAGAATTTAGAAATTTTGCTGGATGGTCTTATTTCAACACATAATCTTCTTCTAAAAGATGATCTAAATGCTGTTATAGCTGCTGCAATAATATCATTCGGATTTGTATTCATTCATCCTTTTGAAGATGGTAATGGTAGAATTCATAGGTACTTGATTCATCACATATTAGCTAAGAAGGGGTTTACCCAACAAGGTATTATATTTCCCGTATCTGCATCAATTCTTAATCATATTGAAAGTTATAGAGAGGTGCTCGAGTCGTTCTCACAGCCCTTATTAGAATTAATCGAATGGGAAGTGACAGATAAAAATAACATTAAGGTGATGAACGAGACAATAGATTATTACCGGTATTTTGATGCTACCAAACAAGCTGAATTTTTATTTGAATGCGTTCAGGATACTGTAAAAAATATAATTCCGAAGGAAGTTCAGTATCTCATTAACTATGATTTATTTAAGCAAGCCTTAGATGATGAATTTGAAATGCCTGATAAAACAGTGGCTCTCTTAATCGGGTTTTTAGAACAAAACGAAGGTAAGTTTTCTAAGAGGGCAAGGGAAAAAGAATTTGCTCAATTAACTGATGAAGAAGTTTCTGAAATTGAAAATACTTACAAAAATATATTTACATAAAAAAAATCTTTATTAACAGTCACTTTATAGCCTTTTAAAATTTGCGAAGTTGATATATAGGTTAGGCTTCGGCAAGTATGCAGAGACGAAAGTCTTCTTCGCAAACATCATTGTTTTTTGATAACGAAAGAATTTGAGTTTGGTTTATTTATAATAAAATTATTACTTTTAGTTATTCTCAATTAACATTTACACAAATTATTTTACGGACATAGCCTTTAGTTTTCTATATAAGGATTCTGCATTCTCATGATATAATTTTTTCAGAACTTCGTCACTTAAACCGAGCCCGTACAAAGGCCAGTGATAATCGAATAAGTCTATTTCATAGAAATGCTCGTCAAACGATTCAAGTATTCTAAAAGTTACTTCGTACATACTTTTTTCAAAACCCATATCTGTGCCGTAAAGCAATCTGTCCTGGTACTTTTCAAAGAAGGCTTTTGTGTAGCGTGGCACATGGTGACTGCTCCGCATACCTTGCACTTATATCCGCGTATAGATTTGGATACTTATCGAAAAGCCTGCCGAGTTTTGCTAGGTTGGTATTTTGGTTTGCGAGATGGCAAGCAATAAAAGTTGTATTGGGATTTTTTGCGACAGTGTTTTCTAATGTCTGCAAAACCTCATCAAGATCTAATACCTCTTGATTATCCAGTCTCCAACTGTAAGCATTCATTAAGCCGTCATTGGTAGAGTCCATTGTTTCATAAAACCATTGTGGCTCGCCGACGTGAATATTTATAGGCATACCGAGTTCGGCACATTTTTCTAACAAGGGGTTCATCCTATCATCATCAACGTGCATACCGTATGCCTCCGGCTTACAGTAGAAAAGTCCTTTCCCTTTATCGCCCAATTCACCAATTCCTTTGGCACCCATTTCAAAACACCGTTCTAATTCTTTTATAGCTTCAGGACCGAAACCGGGCTCATCATAACCTGTGTAATCAAATCCGCACCAAAGCTCAAACCTATCGGGATATTTACCGTAGAAAGCAATGAGTGAATCAAACTTTTCTCCGTATGCATATGAGAGCACAACTGTTTTTTCTATTCCTGCTTCATCCATATTCTTCACCCATAAATCGAGTTCTTCTTTTGAAGTAACATAAGCGTGCGAGTGCATATCGATTACAGGAAACTTTGCTTTCTCAATTTTGGATTCGGGAACATTATAAATATTTTGTGGACGAAAATCATCTAATAATAGTTCCTCAGGATTTGTTTGAGCAAACAAACTAACCGAAAGGATGAAAAAC
Organism: Melioribacteraceae bacterium; assembly: GCA_034521465.1. Taxonomy (GTDB): domain Bacteria; phylum Bacteroidota; class Ignavibacteria; order Ignavibacteriales; family Melioribacteraceae; genus SURF-28. The sequence continues at coordinate 37,400 of JAXHMN010000016.1, forward strand.
AATATTTTGAAAACTTTCATAGTAACTCCGGTATTAATTGGCGATAATAACATTGACACCTGCATTTTGTAAATTCTTTAATTCTTCTTCGGGAATTTTGGAATCTGTAATAACCGTATCTATTCTATCCATAGCTGCAATGTGAGCAAAGCTCCTTCGTAAAAATTTACTTGAGTCGGTAATAACAATAACTTCTTTTGAGATTTCTATCATTAGTTTATTTAAGTGTGCTTCTTCAATGTTGGGTGTTGTGATTCCGTAATGTGAGTCGATACCATCGACTCCTATAAACAATTTATCACAGAAATAATTTTTCAAACTTGTTTCGGCAATAGGACCAATTAATGATAAGGATTTAATGACGAAGAAGTCCGCCGAGCATAATTATCTTGGTATCTTCGTCGTTTACAAATTGTCCCGCTATATTAAGCGCGTTGGTAATTATTGTGAGATTTTTAACATTCTTTAATTCTTTGGTAAGTTCTTGTGTTGTTGTGCCGGAATCTAAAATAATAGTATCGTTTTCGTTTATTAGTTGTGCAGCCGCCTTTCCGATGGCTTGTTTTTCTTTAAGATACCGTTTTGCTTTTTCGTTAAGCTGATAATCAATTGCAACACGCTGGGTTCTCATTCCTCCACCGCGGGTTCTAACAAGCAAGCCTTTTTCTTCAAGTTGAGCGAGGTCGTTTCTAATTGTTACTTCGCTTACTCCAAACTTCGCACTTAAATTTATTACTTTAACGTGACCATCCTTTTCAAGAAGATCAATTATTTTGACTCTCCTTTCGAGAGTAAAATCCTTTTCTTCCGGGTTATCGTTTTGTTTTCCACTCATTGTTATAACCTACTTCAAAGGTTTTCGAAAGTTATTATTAAGAAAAAACAAGTATATAAACAAAATATTAGTTATAACTTAAGATATTTTACTAAAACTTGCAATGTATCTTTCAAACCCTTTCAAAAATATTAATAAAAAATATTTCGAAAGGTTAAAAAAGTTCTTGACAAGGAAATGCAATATATATATCTTGAAAACAAAAGATTACAAAACTAATTTCAATAGGTTATCGTGGAAAGTGAATCATTTTTAACCGAAGATTTTGAAGAATTGGAAAAAAAGGCGCCTCATTTACAGCAAAGGAACTCTTCGGACAGCCAACTTTATGGGCTCAGTTATGGGAAACTACTCGAAAACAATTGGGTGATATAAAGTCATTTTTGAACTCAGCATACCAAGAAAAAGATCTTCGAATTATTTTAACAGGAGCAGGTACTTCAGCATTTATCGGGGATGTATTGGAAGGCGTTTTTCAGAAAAGAATAAAAACCTTTACTAGAGCCGTTGCATCAACGGACTTAATAACAGATCCCGAATTATATTTCTCTAAAGACAAACCTACATTACTCATTTCTTTTGCGCGTTCGGCGATAGCCCTGAAAGTGCTACGGCGGTAGAGTTGGCTAACAAATTATCCCAAAAGGCATTTCACATGTTAATAACATGTAATTCTCAAAGCCGTCTTGTTGATGCGGCTAATGAGAGTGAAAACTTTACATATCTTATGCCGGAAGCTGCTAATGATCAAAGTTTGGCAATGACGGGTAGTTTTACATCAATGCTTTTGGCAGGAATACTTATTGCTCATATAAATGAGTTAAATGAAATTGAAAAAGAAATTGAAGAACTGATTAAGTATGGAAAAAGAGTATTAAAGATATACGCTGAGGAACTCAATACAATTGCAAAATTAGAGTTTTAATAGAACTGTATTTCTTGGTTCGGGGTTGATGCGAGGTATAGCGTGCGAATCACATCTAAAATTACAGGAATTGACTGACGGTAAGGTTATCTGTAAACATGATACTTTTTTGGGTTTTAAGACACGGACCGAAAGCTGTGATAGATGAAAAAACTCTTTTAGTCTATATTCTGTCAAATAATGAATATGTCAATAAGTATGAAATAGATTTAATCAACGATGCAAAGAGCGGAAGAAAAAGTATTTACTCGTTGGGAATAATGGAAAATCAAATTAATGGAATTGAACTCGATAAAAGAATTGTTCTTTCTGAAAGTCACTCTAAAATAAGCGAAGAACTATTGGCTGTAGTTTCGGTTTTACCTGCCCAACTGATTGGGTATTATAAATCTCTTAATCTCGGATTAAAGCCAGATAGACCTTCAGACAGCGGTATGATTCATCGAGTGGTGCAAGGAGTTAAAATTTATCCATATCCCGTCAATGGCAAAGATGATAAATGACGATTACTGAGAACAAAATATTATCTATAGTTAAAGAACATAAGAAAGGAAATAGTATAGGAATTCCTTCAATTTGTTCTGCTAACGATTATGTAATAAAAGCAGCATTAAGATTTGCTGCAGAAAAAGAATACTTCTGTTTTAATTGAATCAACTTCCAACCAGGTAGATCAGTTTGGTGGTTATACAGGTTTAACACCGGAAGATTTTAAGAATAATGTATTCCAGCTTGCCCGCAAAATGAATTTCCCATCCGAAAATATAATTTTGGGCGGCGATCATCTAGGACCTAATGTTTGGCAAAATGAAAATTCCGAAAGCGCTCTAAAAAAAGCCGAAGATCAAATAGCTGCTTATATAAAAGCCGGTTATACAAAAATTCATCTTGATACAAGTATGAAATGTGCAGATGACGGTAACTTAGATGAGCCTTTGGAAACCGAAGTTGTTGCCGAACGAGCAGTGAGACTTTGTAAAGTTGCTGAAAAAACGTTTCAAGAAAATAACAACGGTGAACAACCTGTCTATATTATAGGCAGCGATGTTCCACCTCCGGGCGGAGCAAAAAGTAGGGCATAACCAAAATTAGTATAACAACACCGGAAGAAGTTCAAAAAACTATTGAGCTTACAAAAGAAAAATTTGAGCGAGAGGGTTTACAAGAGGCTTGGCAAAGAGTAATTGCCGTAGTTGTTCAACCAGGTGTTGAATTTGGCGATGAAGAAGTTTTTGAATATGAACAAGGAAAAGCCTTAAAGCTTATTAATAAAATTAAAGAATTTGATAACATAGCATACGAAGCTCATCTCACCGATTACCAATTAAAAAAAGATTTAAGACAAATGGTAAAGGATCATTTTGCGATACTTAAAGTCGGTCCTTGGCTTACACACGCTATGCGCGAAGCGATTTTCTTGCTTGCTATAATTGAAGAAGAACTGTTGGCAAAGAAAAAGGAATTTGTAATCTCTGAAATCCGTATTCAAACTTTAGATGCAACAATGATTGATTCTCCTGAAGTATTGGCAAAATTATTATAAAGGAAATGAGCAGGATATTTACCTCGCGAGAAAATATAGTTACAGCGACAGAATAAGGTACTATTGGACAAATGAAAATGTTAAGAGATCTTTACAAGTATTAATTGAGAATCTTAGTAAAATTAGAATAACCGGATACGTTATTGAGCAACTATATGCCCGAAGAATATGAAGCAATTAGACTCGGCTATATAACAAACGATCCTGAAGAAATTATATAGAAGAATAAAAAAAGGTACTCGAAATTTATCACTACGCTACAAACGGAGAAGTTTAATGAAATTTAGACCTTGGTTGATTTACGCAGTTATTACAACCGTCTTTTGGGGTGTATGGGGTGCGTTGATTGAACTTCCTGAAAAGGCTGGCTTCCCGGCTACATTGGGTATTCGGTTTGGGCTCTCACAATGATTCCACCTGCATTGGTCTGCTCTTAAAATTATTAATTGGAAATTAGAACACGATAAGAAATCTATCTTCCTCGGATGCCTAATAGGATTTACCGGTGCGGGCGGACAGTTAGTTTTATTCCAAGCTCTTAGAACAGGACCGGCTTACTTGGTATTTCCATTTATCTCATTATCCCCTGTAATTACAATTTTGCTGTCATATTTCTTTTTGAAAAAGAAAGAGCTTCCAGAAGAGGATGGTTTGGAATTGCTCTTGCTCTAATTGCAATTCCGTTATTGTCTTATCAATCGCCGTCAAACGGAGATTCAGTGGGATACTTATGGATTATACTTTCTCTATTAGTTTTCCTTGCCTGGGGAGTTCAGGCTTATATTATGCGTTTCGCAAATCAAACTATGAAAGCCGAAAGTATTTTCTTCTACATGATGGCAACTGCTATAATTTTAATCCCTTTCGCGGTTGCTATGACTGATTTTTCACAGGAAATAAATTGGGGATTTAAAGGCCCTTATTTAACCGCAATAATACAAATATTAAATGCAGTAGGTGCCTTAATGATTGTTTATGCTTTCAGATATGGTAAAGCGATTGTCGTTAGTCCGCTAACAAATGCCGTTGCCCCTGTAATAACAATTATAATATCATTATCGATTTATCAAGTTATACCTCATCCAGTAATTATCACTGGCATGTTCTTGGCGCTCGTTTCTATTTTCCTTTTGGCTATGGACGATAGCGGTGAAGAACCCGCAACAGAAATGCAAACTGAAAGAGTAGTCAAATGAATAAAGTATTTGACGTAATTGTAGTAGGTGAACTTAATGTCGATTTAATACTTAATCAAATTGAATCGTTCCCTGAAATAGGCAAGAGAAATATTAGCTCAATCAATGACGCTTACATTAGGTAGTTCATCTGCAACTTTTGCAAGTAATCTTTCATCACTTGCGCTCAAGTCTCATTTATCGGAAAGATAGGCGAGGGAGATTCATTCGGGCAGTTGATTATGGATAAGTCTTACTGATAAGAAAGTAGATACTTCCATGATTCTTAAATCAAAAAAACTAAACTCAGGTGCAACAATAGTTTTTGAATTACAATGAAGACCGTGCCAATGTAACCTATCAAGGTGCGATGAACGACCTCACAATTTCCGATATTAGTCCGGAAGACCTAAATAAAGCAAAACATCTCCACTTCTCTTCTTACTACTTGCAGCCTGGTATTAGAAAAGATATTGGAAAATTATTCAAGCTTGCAAAAGAAAATGGACTTACTACCTCTTTCGATATGCAATGGGATCCCGAGGAAAAATGGGAATTAAACTATAAAGAAGTATTACCTCATGTTGATATCTTTTTACCAAACGAAGAAGAGTTAAAAAATTTAACAGGCACAGATAAAGTTGATAAAGCATTAGAACAACTTAACGATTATGCAAATGTTGTTTGTGTGAAGACGGGAAGCGAAGGTTCGCTGCTTCACACAAAGGATGGCAATACTTATAAAAAACCTTTCTTGAACAAAAATGTGATGGATGCAATTGGTGCCGGCGACAGCTTTAATGCAGGTTTCATATTCAAATTTATTGAAGGTGCAGATCTAAGCGTGTGTCAAGAATTTGGAAATCTAATGGGTGCTGTTAACACAACTGAAGCAGGTGGAACAACTGTTTTTAAGAGTTATGATCATGTACTTGAAATAGCCAAAACTAAATTTGGCTATTCTGAATAAAATGAATCTCAAAGAAAATATTCACAGATAGTAAAAGTAAATGAAGCAATTATCGCTGCGAACTTTTACAATTTGGAAACATTAAAAGCTTTATTACTTGCTGCAAACGAAAAAAACTCTCCAATTATTCTACAACTTTCCGAAAGTTCAATTAATTATATAGGCTTAAAAACAGTCGCTAATATGGCGAAAACCGCACTTAAGGAATATGATGTTGAAGGCTGGCTGCATTTGGATCATGAAATTCATTTGAGTTAGTTCAAAAATGTTTAGATGCCGGTTTTGATTCGGTTATGATTGACGGAAGTGAACTAAGCTTTAATAAGAATATTGAACTTACAAACCAAGTTGTAAAACTGGCAGAAAGCTATGATGTTCCTGTTGAAGCAGAACTTGGTTACATAGCAAAATTAGGCCAAGAACATGACGCTAAAGATAAATATACTAAAGCTGAAGAAGCAGAATTATTTGTTAAAAATACAAAGGTGGACGCACTAGCGATAGCAATTGGAACTGCCCATGGTTTTTATAAAGAAACTCCAAAATTAGATTTTGATAGAATTGCAGAAATTAGAAAAATGATTCCTAATACTGTCCTCGTTTTACATGGATCAACAGGAATTAATCATTCAGAATTGAAGAAAGCAATAAGTCTTGGTATAAATAAAATAAATGTTGCTACAGAGTTTAAGAACTTGTTTATAAAATCCTTGAAGGAAACATTGAACTCAACCAATAATATAGATTTAAGGCAAACTTTTCCTAAAGCAATTGATGATGTGCTAAGAATTAGCAAAAAGAAAATTAGAATTGACTGAAAAATAAAGAGAAAGATGGTTAATCACAAATTAAAAATCATTTTTATACCAGCAATATTATTATTAATGGGGTTTACTCTGTTTGCTTACTGAAAACTGGACTCATAAAGAAGAGTTGGTGGATATCCTCTTTCTATTGAAAAGGTTGATCCAATTATTGCAAATGCACAGTCATCAATGTTTTCGGTATCGAAAGACGATAACGATATCACTGGAAGATATGCCAGCTTTTTAGATCCTGCCGAAAAATTAGAAGCTATAAAGAAAGTAACAGACGCAGCTCATGCTGTTGGTAACTATACAGTTGTTTGTATAGCTGGACTCGAATGCATAATTGAAAATGGAAATGGAAAAGATTACAGCGGCACTTTGTAAATCGCAAAAAAATTGGTTTTCCTGTCATTCAAATGGGTTTTTATCCCGAGCATTTTAGGGTGAATGCAGAATTAAATAATTGGTTATTAAAGTATCTAATAATATCGGAGGATATAATGAAGAGAGAAATGGAAAGATTTCAACAGTATTTATTATTGATATCTCTTCTAGCTATTTTTTTTCAGCACAATGTCTTGTACGCTGCACCAGCAGGAAAAATCGCCGGCAAAGTAATAGATGCGGAGACTAGAGAGCCTCTAGAGGAGCAAATGTTGTACTCGTTGGCTCTTCAATGGGGCTGCAACTGATTTTGAAGGTGATTACTATATTATTAATGTTCGACCAGGAACTATGAATTGAAAGTATCAATGGTGGGGTATGGTAGTAAAGTTATAACTAATGTTGAAGTAAATACTGATAGAACTACTAATCTTGATATTGAATTAGTTGCCTCGTCGGTATCAATAGATGATATTATTGTTGTTGCTGAAAAGCCTGTTATAAGAAAGACTTAACGTCAAGCATTGTTGAGGTTGATGCCAGACAAATTGAAGTAAGACTGACCCACACTAATGTGCAGACCATGTTGAAACAGCAGCGGGGTGTAATCATTGCACAAAATCAACTCGGGAAAGCTGGTAATTTTTATTTCAATACTCCCTCGGATGGTCTGCATATTAGGGCGGAAGAGAAAACGAAACATTATTTACTCTTGATGGAATGACAATTACTGATCCTGTATGGGGTGGCTCAGAATTTATACAGGAATTCTTCGGGTGGTTATATTGATGAATTAAAGCACCTTAAGCCGGTACATTCAATGCAGAATACGGTGGTGCTATGTCCGTGTGGTCAACGTTGTTACTGAAGACGGATCAGATGAAAAGTATCACGGCACACTGAATGTTTATACTGATAGATTTGGGATAGATGTATATGACCAAAAAACTTTTGAAGGTGTTGTCAGCTTGGGTGGTCCCGTACCGTTGATTGACGGTTTAACCTTCATGGTTTATGGTGAAAGAAAAGCCAGTGACGGTTACTTATATGGTTATAACTATCCTAATTGGTCTGATTCGAAAGGATTAGATATTGATCCGGTAAGCAAACTACCTGCCGGTGAACCGACGGAAGTTTCAATGGATAAGTCAGAATATTCGAACGCCTCGGCAAAATTAAAATGGCAACTTGCTTCTACAATTAAATTATCGGCATTTGTTGGGTATTCAGAATTTAAAGGGATTATTACGAGCATAGCTATAGATACTTCCAAGCTGGGATGCCTCATCATGATCTCTGAAGATTTACTTGTTAACTTAAATTTCACCCATACCTTAAGTTCGAGTACATATTATACATTGACTTTTGGAAGCCAATCCCGTGATCGCTTTTTAGGATCATTTGAAGACTTAGCTAAATATGATGTGAATACTGAAAGATCTGACCCTAATAATTTTGTTTATTCGGGTGAAAACTGGCAGCATCAAACCGAAGAGTCTGGAGTTAAAAGCATAAAGGCGGTTTTTGTCAGTCAGGTAAAATAAAGGCAATCTAATAAAAATCGGTGGTCAATACCGTGGGATTAATGTCAAGTTCCAGGATTTCAATCCAAGTGGCGCACCTTATGATTATTATCAGAATTACGATTATGATCCTGTTGAGTTTTCAGCATTCATTCAAGATAAAATGGAATTTTCTGATATCGGATTAATTATAAATCTAGGTGTGAGGTTCGACTCTGGATGTTAAAGCGCCTTATCTTACAGCATCTTGTCAATTCGAATGATTTGAAATTGGCAGATGCAGATGTTAAATCTGCAGTCTCACCTCGATTCGGAGTATCATATCCAATTTCCGACGTAGCTGCTTTCCACTTTGCTTACGGACACTTCTATCAAATGTCAGGTTATAATCTTGTTTATCAAGGACATCGTTATTTAACCGACCCAAACGATTCTCAATGGATAATTATCCTGATAGAAGAGGAAAGTTCTATCGTCCGCTTACAGAAGAATGGTGGTTCTTCATGCCTAATACTTAACATGGAGCCGGAAAAAACAGTTGCTTACGAAGCTGGTGTACAGATAAAATTATCTGATAATATTTCTCTTGATATGACGGCTTTTTATAGAGACATGAGTAACCTAGTCGGTCAAAGATTTTTTGCCGAAGCCAACAACGGAAACGGCTTAGTAATAGCCGACAATTATGATTACGGTAATTCGAAAGGTATTGAATTCTCAATGAATAAGAGATTTAGTAATTTTTTCGGTCTGAATTTAAATTATACATTTACTAATTCACAAATAACCAGTTCAACACCTTGGGCAAAATTACAAATTGATAATCCTACTTATAAAACATATACATCCGATTGGGATAAACCACATACAATAAATTTTGATTTGTATGTTAGCATTCCAGGTAACTGGGCACTCAACCTTATCCGGGCATTATCGTACAGGATTACCTTATACTCTTTCTTCTAGTTCTGATCCGAATACTGAAAGAGCACCGGACTTTTCACAATTTGATTTTAGGATAGCGAAGACATTTGAAATTTGGGGTCTAAGACCTCAACTCTATGTAAACATCTTAAATATATTTGATAGAAAGAATATTTATTCAGTTTATTCCTCAAGCGGTAAGCCTGGATCTACCTTTGAATGTTGAAAGAAACCCATTGAATCTATCCAGATATGATGATCCAAGTAACTATGGGCCGGGTAGGGCAGGTTTACATTGGAGCATCAATAAGTTTTTAAGACTTTAATATGGAAACACTTTTAAAAAGTAATTTTATAGAATGATTTGAAGGAGGTAAATAAATGAAAAAATATTACTGTAATAAGAAAATTTTGACTCCTTTTTTAGTAGCCATTTTTCTTATTGTCGTGCCCGAATTTTTTGCCCAAGATAATGCTATTAGAAGGAACACTTTTAATATCAATAAAATTGGCGCAACATTCAGTAACTATGGAACAATTTCGGAAGGGCAGTATGATTACGGGGTAGGTTTTCATCCGGCTTTTGAATGGCCGATAGGAAGCGGAGAAGAATATGGTACGGCAGTAGGATTTCATCTTGGCGGTACAAGTGCAGATCCGGGGGAGTAAACCGCTGATGATTATGGTATTATGCGCACAGTTCAGGAGTATAAAGATAACTGGCAAAGTTTTCATTGGCACTCCTTATGGTCCCGGACCATATGAAAATGAAGTTCCAACCGATGGGATTTTTGATTTTGAGGACAAGCTACAAATGCTTCGCTGAGTACTTATCTATCAACTTGGCCTGATTCAAGTAACAGTGACGGAAGATATGGATGGCCTGAAACTTATCCCAACACCGGAGAATCAGTAATGCTTGATGATGACGGTTGGCCTGGTTGGGGACCAAACGGCAAAAGAATTGCTCACCAAGAAAGCTTTGCTGTAGCTTATATTAAGAAAAAGGTAGTGAAAGCAGATGGCTAAAGCTCGTGTAGTTTTCAGGGCGCAGCTTTTTCAGGTAGACTTTACGAAAATTATATTTTCTGGAGATATGAATTTACAAACATAGGTACTGAACCTATTACAGATACATATGCCGGTATGCGTATGGATTTTGCTCATGTTCATAATCAAGGCAATACTTCTCCGGGAAATTCAAGCATATGATGCCGAAAGACAGATGGCATATTCTTATAATCCTACCGGTTCGTGGGAAACTCAAGCCGGCATACCTGTTGATAAAACGGGATACGCAGGACTTAATGTTTCTTAAAACACCTAAAGATGATGGTGGCAATGAACTTGGTGTAACAACATTAAGCTGGCAGTTGGCAGACGGTGACGAACCGCATTTTGAGCACGAGTGTTTATTTATATGACTTAGCTAATTTAGATAGTCCATATGATACTGATGGGGACGGGATTGATGATACACAAGTTGTTGAAGGAATTTCATATCCGTATGGAAGAACACCTGAAGGTTGGAATCTTTTTGGTACATCAGTAATTAATTCCGGTACCTTTACTCTAGAGCCTGGTGAAACGGATACCTTAACTATAGTAACTGTTATGGGTCAAAATTTACTTGATATGCAAAGGAATGCAGATCGAGCCACAGCATTATTTAATTCTGGTTTCCAAGTTGCCGAACCACCGGTTCAACCAAAAGTTACAATGGAGCCGGGTGATAAAGGTAATCACTTTAACTTGGGGTCAGGAAAGTGAAAGCTCTGAAGGATTTGAAGGATATAGAATATATAGAAGTAAAGATAACGGAGCCTCATGGGGTGATCTTGACAGTAAGCGATGCAACTGGAGTGCCGCAATCATATGTTCCTTATGCACAATTTGATCTTGAAAATGGTATTACTGGTCAATCTACACATCCCGATGGTTCATGGTTGTGGCTTGGGGATGATACAGGCATGCCCGAAATAAATGATGAGGGTAAGTATGTTTTCAAAGATACTGATGTCTATAATGGGGTTAGCTATAGATACTATATAGCTGCATACAATGTAGGAACGACCGAAATACCTCCAACAGAAAAATTCTCCGGTTACTGATCCTTCTAAGCCAAATGATAATACCGTTGAAGGCAAACCTCAAGGAGCTGTTGCAACTACTACTCTAAGTGAGATCAAAGTGGTTCCCAACCCTTATGTAGCGGCAAATATTTTTGAGACAAGTACTTTCGAGAGAGAATTGCATTTACTTCATTTGCCTGCAGACTGTACAATTAGAATATATAACATAGCAGGCGATTTAATTATAACTCTAAATCATGACGATGGCACTAGTGAAGAATCATGGAATCTGAGAAGTAGTGCAAATCAAGAGGTATCACCTGGGTTATATGTTTATCATGTTACCTCCAGAGTTGTTTCAGGCGAGAAGGTTGATAAATTCCTCATCATTAAATAGAAAAAGGAATCAATAATAAATTTGAAAATTAAATTTTAACAGGAGATAAATGATGAGAAAAAAAATACAAGAAATTCTGCTGTTATTTCTTATGATAAGTTTAACGGCATATGCCCAAGAATCCGATCAAGTTGGTACCTCGATGGCTAATTTTCTGAAGATTGATGTTGGTTCCAGAGCCTCGGCTTTAGGTGGTGCATTTGTAGCAATGGCAGATGATGCGAGTGCTACTTATTGGAATCCTGGTGGATTAGTAAATGTGAAAAAGAATGAAGCAATGTTCCAAAGTACAAACTGGGTTGCCGACACAAAAACTTTATTACATGGCTGTTGTAGTTCCTCTCCAGAAATGGGGTACTATTGGGGCAAGTATCTATAGTTTTAATTCTGGCGATATGGAAGAAACCACAGTAAGCCAACCTGATGGAACAGGCAGGTTGTTTAATGCTAGCGACTTTATGCTTGGTATTTCATACGCCCAGGCTTTTACAGAACAATTCTCGGTAGGTTTTACGGTAAAGTATATAAGTGAAAGTTTATCAAGAAACCGCATCTGCTTATGGCATTTGACATAGGCAGTGTTTTTAAAACAGACATTCTTAATGGTCTTAAGAATAGGAATGACGTTAACTAACCTTGGTGGAACGATGAAATTGGAAGGTCCCGACCTCTATGTTAAACATGATATAAACACAGAGGTTACCTACAAACAGATTTGTAGATGCAAGTCTGGGTACACAAGAATGGCAATTACCACTTCATTTAGAATAGGTCTTGGAACATATGTTATCAAAAATGAGAAAACGTCACTTTCTGTTGAAGCAGCAATTAATGATTCTCGTGATTATACAACAAGATATAATTTAGGAAGTGAATTTATTTTCAATATTGTAGAAAATCAGAGTGTTGCTTTACGATTAGGGTATTTGGGAAATTATGACGAAGCGGGATTAACAGCGGGTGCTGGCTTTCTTGTTACACTAGGTGGCTTTAACTTTAAATTTGATTATGCTTATGCAGATATGAATAGATTGGGTAACTCACAAAGATACACGCTAAGTATTCTTTTTTAAAATCTAGTGAAAATTTATAGGAGTTTATAATGAATAAAACATTTAACAATAAAACAGTAATAATAAGTTTTGCGATTGGATTATTATTGCTTTTGGGTTGTGAAGATAAAGAATGGCCAACAGATCCGCCTGATCTGACGAGACCCGAAGTTTCATCAACAACTCCAGAAGATGGGAGTATAATGAATCCCACAAACCAACCAATCACTGTTACATTTACAGAAGAAATGAATTTAGCCACTATTTCTGAATTAACGGAAATTACAGATGGTCATGGTAATATTGTTTCCGGGTCTTGGAGTGGTTCAGCCGGGGTTTATGAATTTACACCGCAATCTCCTTTCAGCAAATTATCATTTTATGAGGTTACAATGAAAGGAGCCTTTAGCTCTGAAGGAGAATGGTTAGGACCTGGAGTTCGCGATAATAATGGTAATTCTTTAGAATATGAGACGAGTTTTAGTTTTTCTACTGAAGGTAATTATGGAAATTCGACTTTCTTTCTGGGTACCGGCAATGATAATGGCGGTATCCTTGCTTATGTTCAAAATCTCAAGTTATCAGAATTAGAAGGCTTTTCCGGCGAAGGTGTACAAACCCCCGCGATTAATCCTGCCGGAACAGAGTTATTTGTAGCCAGCTCCGATGATAATAAAGTTTATGTTATTGATGTTGCATCACACATGCTTACTAACGAAATATCTTTACCGGATGGTATTGAAGGACCTAGAACTCTTTCAGTTTCTCCTAATGGAGCAGAGGTATGGGTTGCATGTAGAGGATCAATGGATTTGGCGGTTATCAACGCATCTATTAAACAGGTTGATGCTGTTATTTCACTTGCCGAATATGCTGAAGATGTTCATTCAATAGCCATCAATCACGCAGGGACAAGAGCATATATTACTACCAACTGGGATCAAGGAGTTATTGTAGTCGATATGCAGAACAGAAGCGTCCTAGAATATATTGAGGGAGTAGCAACTGTAGAGTCTACTGTAGAATTAGCTGTCACTCCTGACGATTCTAAAATTATTGTTTTCCTTGCTTGGGGCCGAAGAAGAAATTGCAATCATTGATGCTGCGACAAATGCAATTACATATATGTCCTTAGGATCAGTGGAGACGGATGGATGTCTCGATGTAGAAGGAGAATTTCTTTACGCTAACGGAAGATGGAATGGTAATGTATATAAAATAAATATGAATGATATGAGTGTTGTCGCAGAAACAAATATCGGATGGGATATGAAAGGAGTTGCACTCGATTCTGATGGTGAAGTTGTTTATACAATCGCGCCGGCATATAATGAAGAAGGTGCAATATTAATTTTTACTGAATCCGATCTAACATTTTTAGGTTCAATAACGGCGGGTAATTATAGACACATAGTTACTCCTTAATAATATACGGATACGACCTTAACTGTTGGTGAATCGAAAACTGGGAAAAGTGTTTTCGTATTACAGGAAAGGACATTTATGCTTTGAAAAAATTGAATTCTATACAAGTCTTAATAGGATTAATTGTTACTTCTATTTTACTTAGCTCGTCAATCTGTTTTGGTCAGACTAAAGGTGGAAGGTGGATGTTTGAAAATAACGGTAACGATGAAGCCTCATGGGATAATGTTGATAATAACGGTTTACCATCAGGTACAGCTTTATTTTCCAATGTAGAACCAAAGATCCAAGGAGATTATTATTTGTCTCTTGAAGATTCCGCTAATTACGGAGTTTTCACTGTTGCTGATCAAGAGGAGCTTGATTTCCTTGATGAAAATTTTGCGGCATCACTATGGATATATCCTGTTGAAAGTTATGATAACCCGCAGCACCTTTTTTTGAAAGGAGATAGATCGGGAAGCGTTAAGACCAACAATTATGCCCTAAAGACTTGAACAATGAATTCCTGGAATTCATTGTCCAGTTTGAATCGGTGCAAAAAAAGTTGCAAGATCTTCGTTTAAGGTTAATAAAAATGAATGGATTTTTTTAGGTGTATTCTATGATTATGATAAATCAAAATTATATATGTGGAATAACAACCTATCTGATCCTGTTGATACATTAGACTTTGACGCACCTTTATTTCCTAATGACAATAACCTTTATGTCGGTACTTCTGGTGAAAACGGTTTTAAAAGATTTTGGGGTAGAGTTGACGATATAAGAATAGGAAATAAAGTATCCGATATTCTAGATGAAATAACAAGTATAGAATTGCCGGATAGCAAAAATCTTCCATTGAATTTTAATTTAACTCAAAACTACCCTAATCCTTTTAATCCCGAAACTATAATCAAATTTTCTCTAGAGAAAAAAGGCTTTACCACGCTTTATGTTTATGATTTACTCGGAAGCCAAGTTGAAGTTTTAAGTAAATGATGAATTAGATAGAGGAGAATACAAGGTAGAATTTAACGGGAGTAATTTACCGTCAGGTATTTATTTCTACAAGTTGCAACAAGATAAGTTTTCGCAAGTTAATAAAATGATGTTAATTAAATAAGACACGAAATTCACGAATTAACACAAAGATCAATTTGCGAGGCTAAAACTTTAAAATCAAATTTCAGGTGGCAATTTTCGTAACAGTAAATAAAAAAAATGTAAAGACCAACGGTCATTATATGTTTATGAATTCCAAATTTTCCAGATCAAGATGACGATAATTATATAGAGCTAAGTTAAGCAAATAGGTCGCGTTTATCAGATTTCCTGTCAAATTTAGTCAAGCTTTATTGTTTGAATGTATTCCTATGAATTAAGCTTTTGATGATAAAACCGAATTTCCATTTATAAATTGTTAAATAGGAAAATCTATGGAACGAAGGTCCTTTCTTAAAACAGCCGGTGCAATTGCAGTCGGCGCTCACGCTGTTTCTAATAACATATTTGGATTTGTACCTGCACATAATTGGGAGAAATATGATTTTGGTTCCGGACCTGTTGTAAAAGACAGACTTAATCAGGGTCCATTTCCAATTTATGAACCTGAAATAGTTGCTCCCAATAGTGAAGTTGTAATGATAACTACTCCGTCAAACAAGATGCTTAAAAACTTTGGGATGGGATTAACCATATATGTGTCAGGTGATTTCAGGACCACCAAGAATTAAGGGTGAAAAGTTAGAAAAATCTATAGAGGATTTGGTTAAAGTGTCCCCTTCGTACAGAAGATATATCTTAGAGACTGATTGGAGGGATATACAAAAACAAGAATCTAAATTGGATTTTCCGGGATTACTGGAAAATTACTTTTGACCTTGCCAAACAGTATAATATAAGAGAATTGGTTTTAGAATTATGACAGAAAATCCTGACATACCTGAATTAGGTGCACCGGATTTTCTTATTGATAAAATTCCGTATGTTAAATTGAAAGGCACATGGTCAAACACTTCAAGTGTCAGAGAAGAAAGATCATAAGTTTCCAAGGTATGACCACCCCGAATATCAAAAAGCATTTACTCAATTAAATGAACTATTAGCTACCGAACTAAACGGTAATCCTCAAATAGAATACATGGATACATTCATGTACGGTTTCTGGGGCGAAGGACGTTCATGGCCGTTTGAAGGCAATCCTTTCCCGGATAATGTTATTGCTGAACAAACTTTCTTAAAAATGTTTGATACTCAACTTAAGTATTGGACCAAAACCCCCTTGGTTACAAATACTCAACCCGATTTCGTAGGGTAGGAAATTCAGAATTAGTCGATAAAACAATTCGAACAAATAACTGGCTCAGAACAGATACAATCTATATAAGAAAACATGCAGATAGAATCACTTAGTAATAGACCTCCGTGGATTGCCGCTATTTGTGAAGTGGGAATGGCAACTCTTGAAAGACATGAAAAAGGTATGTATGAAGGAGTTGGTGTAAATGATGGAATTATTTCTCATGTAATGGATGTCGGAGCAAACTATTGGTCTGTTTGGAATTGGCATAATATTGCTGCCCGAAATATTCTGGATTATTATGAAAAATATCCGGATGCTATTGATAACATTGTAAGAAAAATCGGTTATAGAGTAAGACCTTCATGGGTGTGGAGTTTTGATAAAGACGGGCATCCCGGTTTAATTATGGGATTTGTTAACGATGGAATTGCGGCTGTTCCGGGTGCATTAAGAATAACTGTATTTAATGATAAGGGTTCGGTAGATGTAAGCGGTTCTTTAGATCCCGGTTCATCCAAAACAAACCGGTGTAAGACAAGCAATGTTTATACTGCCGGAAGGTACTAATTGGCTAGGATTAAAAGTCAAAGCGGAGCTCGAAGTTAAAGGAGTGTTTTACCCTGTTGAGTGGGCTTGCCAACAAAAATTAAATGATGACGGCTCATTAACGCTAGTTTCAAATATGTAACAGTGATCTAAAGCATTAGAAAATAAATACTTTCAAATTTCCAAAAATTGAAGTCCGGAGAATAATTATGAAAAGATTTCGAGAAATAATAAGTACAGTCATTCTCTTGGTAATGATTCTAAGCATTAATGGATATTGTCAAGAGTCGGATAGTAAAGTTTACAGCAGGCATAACAGTTGCACCTACTTACATGTATTATATGACAGGTAGAACGGATAGGATAACAGGATTTGTTATGGATGTAACAGATAAAAACATTCCCAATCCTGCCATAATATTTCTTGCTAGCGGCATTGAAAAAGAAGGTGATGCATATTTATAATTAATGAAAAGCGTTACGATATTCCGCCTCTTAAAGGAGATTTTGCTGATAAAATAAACATGGAATTGGAAGCAAGAGGAAAAGCACAATTTTATACAGTTAATTCGGCAGATGATATAGTTGGCAAATATATTATACCTATTGACGGGAAATATTCTTAAAGAGGGAATTAATGAAATAGAATATTTCAAGAAAGACGGGACTGACGGTTTTCAATCAGTAGGTACAATACTCCAATCTGCAAAAGAAAGGAAACCGACTCTGGTTGGACAAACCTATCACATCCTTTCCCGCGGCAGACCAGCTACCATTAGTGATTTCGACTACATATTTAATTACAATGGTGAAAAAGCTTTACATGAAAACGATTATACCTGATTGGGCAAAAAGAGGTAAGGTGAATTTTTACAGAACCGGTATTGATTTCGATAATACTTGATAGAATGTTTGAGATGTTTAAGGAAGCAAGAGTTAATCTTGTTGCTACACATATCCCTCGCGAAAAAAACACCAAAGAGTATGAAAAGGATAAAGAGCTTTATAGAAAGATGTCATGCTAACGGTATAAGGGTAACGGCTTTTAATTCTTTAGGTGGTATTGGTCTACGGGAGTTAATGTTAAATCCCGAATTGGAAAAATGGATTAGCCATGATGAATACGGTGCTAAAAGATGGCGTCAGCCAGGAAAAGTATTTGCCGCAGATTTAGCTAATGAAAGAATTATTCGTAATTCAGTTCTTGAGCATATTAAAATTCAAGTAGAAGCAAAAGTTGATGAAATTTATTTTGATTATGCTATAGGCGGAACCGGTGATGTGTTGGACTTCCTATATGATGTTAGACAAATTGCAAAAAACAATAATCAAGAGATAACAATCTACGGTAATTGCAAAGGAAATATACTTGTAGATGAAGTATGCGATTTAACAAAGAGTGGAAGGAACTACAGAAGCTGGAGTTTGGGATGGTGAGTGGGTTCACAATATTCCTCAAGCACGATTTTATTACGCAGTCGGAAATGAAATTAAGCCATACCGAAGTAAGTATGAAGGCTCTGACCCTGGAAGAATACCGAATCCTGGTGCTTACGATGTTAGAGACAGTATGAAGTATGGTTGGCAAAAGCCGATTGCTGAAGCATCAGCTTTTCAATCTCATTTTGCAATTGCGGAATCCGGTGGTAAGATGTTTAACCATTGGGTTAAAAAAGATAATGAACTTGCAATGGAGATTTGGAATAATATTGTTCAATACTACACCTTTCTTGACGATAACCAAGATTTATTTACAGATGTTTTTACAGTCAGCAATATAGGAATTATAGCGCCTCCGCTTGTCCCTAGTTTTGAAGTATCACTTAAGCGAGATAACCTTTACAACACTTTAGCTGAAATGAGCGTTATGTATGAGGTGATATTGTTACATCGTTTGAATGACATAAAAATGATTAACAATTACAAAGCTCTTTATAATCCCTGATATTCAATGGTCGGAGAAAGATGTTGTTGAAATATTAAAGCAGTATAAAAATAACGGCGGTAAAATCATTAACAATTGGCAGTACGAAAGATTTAAGAGATTTAGCTGATATTCAATTACCTACAAGTGTTCTAGTTGAACTGGAAACACCTGAAGGTCGCACAAAACTAGTTAAAGAGTTAGAAGAATTAGCCGGTTCCAAAATCATTTCTATTAAAGCCGATTCGAAATACATTGCGGCAAATATAGTGCACAAAAAAGGAACGAATCAGATATTTTTCTCCCACTTTTGTGAATTACAATGAGCCATTAAAAAATGTTAATGTCAAAGTGGATCTAAATAATATTTCGACAGTATTGATGAAAATTCTTTAAAAACTCATACACCGGATAAAGTTAATACTGAATTAGAAAATATTAAGAAAGAAAAAACATAATCTCTTTTACAATGTCGGAATTAAAAATATATAATATCGTTGAGATGGAAGTGAAGTAAATTTCCTTTTAATAAAGAATAAAGAAGAAAGAGATTGATCTAACTACTATAGTATTATTTAATAGCGAATCTGATTAGTATTTACAGGTATACCAAATGAAAGGTTTTTTATTTAGAATCAGCAGTCTGTGTGTAATTATATATTTCCTAACGATTCAGTTATATGCTCTAGAAGGAAATATTGTTATCGAAAATGATGTGGGTATTAAAATGGTAATACCTGAAACTCAAGAGGGCTACTGTTTCAGGGACAATCTTTATTAATGATGAACAAGTTGAGAAATGGTTATTAAATGGTATGATGCGATTTAAGGATATAATAACAAATAAAGATATTTGGCTTTTTGCGTCTGAGGTAGAAAAAGTCAATAACAATAAATATAGATTTGCAGGAAATAGTGTAACAGACAGTCTCAAGGTTTCATTTAAGGTTACCATTGAGGTTCCGACTAATATTAAAGCTGTCAAAGTCACTTATGATTTTTCAGTTGCTGATGATATCGATAATTATCAGGCTTGTCTTCAATTTCATTCCGATTTTGTTAATCAGTGGAAATGCCATATGTATCCTTGGGCAGCTGATGCAAAATATATTCAACGTGATCCATTAAATTGGATGGGCATACCATCACTATTTCAATACAGAGAAGATATGTCTTTAGGCATGTTGTGGGGAATAGATCCAAATTCGGATTATCTTAACCCAACTACGTGGACAAAAGATTTTGGTTTGTATTTCATTGATGGTCAAATATCCATACTCAATATCGTGTTGGCGGTAAAACATTAAAAAGTTCGATAGAATACCATATCCCTATGCAAATCGTGTTGACCGATAATAGCGATCCGGATGAAATGATAATAGACCTTATGAAAGAGTGGATAATTCTTAATGACTATAAAGTGGAACCTTTGGAAGTACGTTCTAATGATTCTGCTTTGGAAAAATTTCTTTATGGAAGAAGCAAAACAAGTATGTGGTATCCTGGTAAAGGATATCGTTTAGAGATGGGCGATCCCTCAAGTGCATTCATTTACATCGGTGAACAGGGAGTATCCTCACTATTCGAATATAAGATATTTGAATTAACCGGCGATCCTTTGTGGCGTCAACGAGCTTTTGAGCAAATGGATTTTATTTCAAAAGGTCAAAACCTGAATTCAGAGGATCCCAATTATGGCTATATACATACTGCATATAGTCTTGTTGATTATGGACCGGCAGGAAAAGGATTTAATAGTTATGATCGCGGATCGAATATTGGGTACAAAGTAGATCTTAACATTTATCTGGGAAGGTATATCCTTCATCTTTGGGAACTTGTAAAATCTCATGAAGGAATTGACAGACAAGATTGGTATGATATGGCAATTTTGGCAATTGACTGGGCTATACGTCAGCAGAACAGTGATGGAGGGCTGCCACAAAAACTAAATATGATGCCAATTGAAACGCAAGAGGGGAATGAATGGATGGAACAGGTCAGCCCCAACATGTAAAATTTATCATGGGCCAGGCACAATTCTATTTCAACTCTTTCCGGCCAGCGTTACCCGCTCTATGGCATATTTACCGGATAACCGGAAATCCAAAGTATAGGCGGGTAATGTTAGAAGTGGAAAACTATAACCTTGTTAGTTTCCAAAATAAATTCCTCTTCAACAGCCATCACCCGGACCTTCCTCCACATACATTGGAAGAAGCAGGTATATGGGGTCTTTGTGAATACTGGCTGAACCCGGTATGATGAAACTATGGATAAAACGTATCTAAAACACGCTGAAGCAAACGCACATTTATCACTCACATGGAAATGTCCGAAACAATTAGCTGGGTAAAAAATCCAACGCAATTGGGTTCTGCAGAACAACAATATTTTTTACAATATTCGGTTTATTGTTATCAAAACCGGCAGGTGGAAAGTCTGGAAAGGTTGTTTAAGCATACAGGTAATGAATTGTATCATCATTTAGCTGAACGAATTACACAAAATGTTTATTGGACACAAGTAGCAGATGGGGACCTTACAGGAGCAACACACGAGCGTATTCAGTGGATGCCGTGGCTTGCAAGAGACTGAAGGCGATGGGGCGGATTTTAGTTCTATGGGATACGATCTATATGAGTGAACAGTCATTAGACTTATTAATTCAGATAATTGATATGTACCGCATTGGTCAAAATATTTATCAAGGAGATAGCTTATTAAATAAGGTTTACCCGGAATGGTATTTGCTATTACAGTAGCAGTATTAACGATTTGTAAACCTGTAAACATGAAAGCTAAACCATCAAAATGGCATTCATCAAAGTTGGTATTGGAAAATGGGACAGCAATCATAGAGAACGGACAGTAAAAGAACCCGCCGAATTACAAATTACCATAAATTATTCACTATGGTCTTTAGAACCCGAGTCATGGTAGTAGGGTGTTATTGAATGATAATGATATAGGATCATATCGAACCAGAACGATACTGGTATACTTGAATTCTCTTGTACTGGGAACTTTACAGGCAAATAGTAAATTCGCGATTAAAAAAAAGTAAGTTCATACTACTAGGCTTGATTTTACACTTACCAGTCTAAAATCCTTTGATTAGCTCGGATTAAGACAGATAAATAAGAACGCAAAATATAAGATATAAAACCTGGAAAACAAATTTTAATGAGGCATTGATGTTGGAAAGAGTTGATTCGATATTCTTTTCCTTTTCCATAGCTTAATAACAAGCGAGACATTATTGGTTAAAGACAATATTCTCTCCGTGTCCATGGGCAACGTATTACGCTGCAAAAAAAACAAAATCCGGTCAAAATTGACGGGGGTGACTTAACCGAATGGGAGAGTGTTAAAGGTTTTACCGTGTGGATCTAACGTAAATACTCCCTCATTGGGCAAGGTATGTCGTCGGCAAAATGGAACGGTACTGATGATCTATCAGGTAACTTTAAACGTCGTCTGGGATGAGCAATATATTTATGTCGCTGTGGAGGTTATTGATGATAAAGTAACTGAACCTCATGGGTCATTAACAGAAGGCACTGAATCCGGCTCAGTGGGACGACGACGGTGTTGAGATTATGTTTGGTGGTAATGACGGCTGCGGGAGCGACAAGATATTTTGTTGGCGATACATTACATCAGATGAGTTTCATTTTGTGTTACAGTAGCAAGAGCCCGTTTGTTTTTGATAGAATTTCTGGATACCTGATCCCTGGAGCAGCGCAGCCAATGTTTAAGTTGCCAAAAAACGGAGACTACAGAACCTCTTGCTTACCCCGATGAGGTTATGGCAAACCGATGTAACAGAGATTTTCGACCAGCCTCCAATACAAAGGGGAATACAAATTTAAGAGAACAGCGAAAGGCTACAATTTAGAAGATGAATGTTATATGCCCGAGAGCTAAAATGGCTGCAACAAACTGAAGGGGGCCATAAGATTGGGTTCTGATATTGCGTTCAATGATAATGATGAAGGTAGAGGTTCGCTTAAACAACAGCTTCATTGGTCGGGGATGAACGGACTCTTTTGGCGGAACTGCCAGAAATATTTCGGGACGTTGATTCTCATCAACAAATAATACTTATACTGGTTGGAAATGACGTTTAAAGAGATAATAAGAGGTTACTGAATGTCTAAGCAACTATTCTGTGTTTTATCTTTTTTGATTTTACTGTCAGTGCTCAGAATTCGTCAATACACTACGAAGAAGAAAATAACAAATTAGTATTTGGCGATTTGGAAAGGTGAGGTATTAGAGATTGATGAGCTCACGAAAATAGTGAACTCAATACATTGTAGAGGGGAATCCGCTATCAATCGCTGCTGATAGAAAATTAACCCGGTGGATTTCTAGTTGTTGATAACAAAAAGAACATACTGCGTTAAAGTGGAGAAGAAAAATTTGAGTGACATCTCAAATGAGTTTGGAGCCGGTAAACAACTAAAACTTACTGGTAAAACAGAGTTTATGAATGGGGAGATAGAAATCAGGTTTCGAAACAAGAGCTAACAATTGAAGTTGTATGAGAAGTTTCCCTCAATGCTGTTATTCGTTAGTACTCGAGTATACAAATTTATCTAATAACACTTTTGTTATTGATAAAGTTGTCAGCCTCTCATACTCATTGGATCGAAAATTACTGACACCTCAAAAGGAGAAGTTTTAGACTTTTCACTTTTTCAAGGATGCGGAATTAATTCGGGGATTGAACTATTCTAACATAAAATTCGATTCAAACTATTCTGAGATAAACAGTATGGGGATTACTGTCGCACAGAAGGAATGCGCAAGGGGGGAGGCATTCCCTTATTAGATGTTTAGGGGAAAAGAGAATGGGTACTGGCAATAACACATATCTCAAAAAAGCCGGAGTTTATAAATATGCCGGTATTTGTTGATGAGATGGTTGGTCAATTATTCAATCGAAGAAAGCAAACGACCGAAACTATGAGAAAATTAAATTAGCTGCAAAGGAGAAATATAGCACAATAAGGTAATGCTGGTAATCGTTCATTCATTGGATTATTTTGATGCCTTAAGAACCTATGCCCAGTTTTAAATGACCAAGGTATAAAAACATTCAAGAATAACCGGAAACTGTTCCATTAACAAGACTTATCTGGAAAACTTGGGGCTACTTGAAGCTCGATTTTCTAGCTGAGTGATATTTATGCCGAATTACCTAGAGTTCGAAAGAATTGGGTATTGAAATGATTGTTCTTGATGACGGTTGGTTTTCAAATTACGGTGTACTGGGAACCGAGCAGGGGAAAGGATGAATCTCCCGCCGGAAGAGAAGACCTTAAAAATTTTGTAGATGATATGCACAAGCGAAATTTTAAGGTTGGAATTTGGTGGTCTCCTTTAATAGCTGAACCGCATTCAGATGTTGCAAAAACTCATCCCGATTGGTTCACGTATCAGAAAGATGGTAACTCCTGATCTGTATGGAAGATCCTGATTCTATTTTTTTTATGCTCCTGACTATGCACCTGTATTAGATTTTTGGAAACAACCAATTGTAATAAACTTTATAATGAGTTTGGTTTAGATTATGTATATCATGATTGGGCAAATATAATAGAAGTTTCCCCCATGTTATAACCCTTTGCGTAAAAGCATGAATCACCCCTTGCTCCCTATTCGGTATTTGTCCAATCAATATAACTGATGTATGAAGAAGCACAATTGATTGAATCCCGGTCAGTGCAAATCGAAGTGTGTGAATGCGGCCGTCCTCACTACGCATTAAGATGCCTTACTTACAGCATAACCAATGCATCGACGGAACATTCAAAAGAACAAGTGAGACAACGATTAAAAGTTGAGAAAGCGCTTAACGGTTCCAAGACCTAATTTCCATCCCGGTTATGACACTCCCTGAAAAACCTCAGGGAAGATTGGATCTATGATCCATGCGATATTGATGAGTGTGTCCACTGGGCGGATACTCTCGAACACACTATACCGAGTTGTCTCCGGAAAAGAAAAGGGAATGGACAAAGTGGCTCAAAATTTATAAGGAAGAACAGATTTATCAAGGTGAATATTTGAATCTCTGACGATATAGAATATGACAATCCCGATGTTCATGTAACGAAAAAAGACGGCAATCTTCTATTTCTTTGCACCTGGACCTTTTGACGGTCAATTAGAACTTAGAGGATTGGGAGAAGACAAGTACGAAGTCAAAGATCTTTATACAAAAGAGTTGACTTTCAATGTTGCTGGACCCGTCAGCGGAAAATCACTCTTAAAGGAAGGCGATTTTATTTGAAAGTTGAGCCGGTTAATTAAGTATAAATTTATAGCATGCACTGAACATTGCGTTCCAATTATAACTTGAATAAAAGAGTTGTTAATAACTGTTAATATATAAGAAAATAAAATGGTAAAAGGTTTGTGCTAATAGGCCAAATGCTTTTATTGTTGGTATACTGTTTTTTTCGAGTATAGGAAAACAAAACGAAAGACTGGGAGCCAAATACAGATTGGGGATATTGGATACTTGGTCATAGGTCTGACCCTGATTTTCTTGAAAAGAATAACATGACTGTAACTTTCAGCAACGGTGCGCCGAATATGGATGAAGTAACACGGGCTGAATTTGATAGTTTAATGATGGAAGCAAAAAAGTTTAATGATTCGTACCATAACAAAGGATATATAGTTTTACGCCTATCTTCAACTTCCTTAAATGGTAATTCCGAAACAAACACAAGCACTCCTAAAGACACAGATTAATTTCCTAAAATTTTATAATGAAAACTGGGAAGACTCGAAGATTATATCGGTCCTTGACCTGAAGATCCTACATCTTGGATAATGGTTAAAGCCGATGGAACTTTCCCGTATTATCGTTATGCTCGATATGGAGAAGAAACGGATGAAGGTTTTGAAGCTTGGGGTGTTCCTGTAAAATCCCGGTTACCTCAGAATGATGGAAGGAAAAATCCGCGCTCAAGCTGAAACCGGTATCGATGGTTCATACATAGATTGGACACACATTGCTGAAGAGACTTCCTATGATAAATATTTCTGAAAAAGGATTCATCGAATATCTAAATAAAAATCTTCCAGCTGAAATTGCCGAAGAAAAATGTGGCACTTCTGGTTTGTGCAAATCTAATATTACTGAAGAACAAGGTGAAAAATTCTGGATGGAATGGATAGTTGTCCGTGGTACTCAAGTTGCTGAATTTCATAAACACTTGAGAAGTGTAGCCCGTAAATATAATCCTCATTTTATCGTATGGGGTAATATGTCGGCGGATTTGGTTTCGGACCCATTGCTTATCTCGCTGCCGGAAATATTGAAATGCTTGGAATGGTATCGATGATTTTATATTGTCGGAAATGCAGGAGTATTGGATGCCGCCCGAGAAAATAAAGACGGTGTAAAAATTACAAACAGTACATCTTTAAACTTGTCTCGGCGGCTGCACACGGCAGAGCCTGTTATTGTATATGCTACGGAAATAACACCGCCTATATTTCCAAACCCGACAGAAAAATGTTTAAGTGCAATGTCTGAATGATAGCAGAAGCAGTCGCTAACCATGCTGTTGGAGAAACAAGAACACCTACAGGCGCAACTGGAATATTATTAATTACCTCATTGCAACCGTCCGCAATTAATAGGTTCTCATCTATATAGTAACATTGCAATTTTGGGTTCACTTAATCAGTACCTCGCAGATGAACAAAGTTTTGCATTCAGTACTTCAGAGTTTTCGCCGACAAAGGTATTTCGCATGTATTTATTGTAGAAGATGATTTATTGACCGAAAAATTAAATGAGTTTGATTTAATAATACTTCCTCGCATTCCGTTGTTAAGTTCGGAAAAACGAAAAATGCTTTGGTTGAATTTGTTAAGAAGGGGAGGGAAGTTAATCGTTCTTGGTGAAACGGGAATTAAAGATCAGTATAATCTTACTAATAAAAATATTCCCTCTTTAGAAGCTGCTGAACTTTCAGATTATCCTATACAAAACACATCTAAATAAATAGGCGAAGGTGAAATATTATTTATGCCCTTGGAAATTCCCCGGACATAAATTCCTAACTAAATATGAGCAGAAAGAAGGAACGTTTTTCGGCTCATCAATGGTAGATGTTTTTGCCGATGTTCCTGAAGCATATACAAGAAATAATATGCACCCCGATCTTCGTAAAAAGTTAAATTCTGTTGCCGATGAAACCGTCAAGTTCTTGGGTTCAGTTACAACAATAGTTGATGAAGACAATAAGTTTGTTGAAATGAGTCTTATGAAAAAGAATAATGAGCACATACTTGTTCATCTCGCTAATTACAATGTAACAGTTGGCCCAGCAATATACCCGGCAAAAAATGTTAAAGCACAGATTGCAATCCCGAAGGTTCTTATCTAAAGAGATCTAACCTATAGTGGTGAGCTGGAGAGATGCAAAGCTTGAAATATGATATAAAAGAAAGAGACGGAGGTTCTGTTGCAACTGTAACTTTCCGGGATTAAACATTTACGGATTAGCAAAAGTGGAATTAGATTAGTAATGACTTCTAACAATTAGATAATGCGGAAAAAAATACTAAACATATTACTTATCATCTTTGTACTTGTGAGCGGAGTTTTAAATGCACAAGAAAATACTTTCTCACAGATAAATGTAAGAGAAGTAAATGGGCTTGACCGCAAGCTGGTCCAGATACTTTCATGTCAGCTCGCGGATTATTTTTTGAAAATAATGATATCTCTTTTTTGTTGAAGAAATAAAGACCGGTCAGGTGATGGATTGTCAAGTTATCCCGACCGATACTATGAATAATCAAGTATTAGCAACTGTTATTTTTCCAATGTCATGTAAAGCTTATAGAAAAAGAGTATATGTTAAAAACTAAAAAAGCTGAAGAGATTCTCCTCAGTGACTTGTCAATGAGCGGGCAGGTACTGAGTTAGTTATAGAAAATAAGTTTTACTGTGCAGACTTACGTAAAAGCGATAAAGCTGAACCTCAAAGTCACAGGTCAGGTCAGATACGTGAGCTTACGCTAAAAATCAATATGACCAATTACTGACCGATGTTTGATCGGGTACATTGGGCACCTAATTTTAAAGGGCGCGTTTGGAATACTATGTAACAATCGCACATTGGGAACTTCCTAAAATCAATGAGATTAATTCCGGTCAATATCAAATAAGTACTTTAAGACAAGATTTAGCTCCACAGCATACAAAAATATTATTAACAGCGCGCTATAGACTTTATGCCGGCTTATCCTCTTTAGTTATCGCCTATGGAAATGGAAGAATGGACTATGGCTTGAACTTTACAGATGATGAAATGGCAATGGACAGCATGTTTACGCATATGGCATTTCAACGTCCTAGTGGGAAAGTAGCTGATGTGGAATTTTCTGAAAGATATGGGCCTGTTAAAAAATCAACCTATTGAAAATGAATCACCTTGGATTTGTTTTTCAACATTGATAAGGGTTTCGCCTTCGGAAGTATTCGCGTTAATTATGATAACACAAACATTTTTTGGTGAAACTATTTAACATATCAAGCCCATACTTGAATGGCGAATGGCTTGGGGGCATAAAATACTGGAACCGCAGACTTGTTCACCAAATGTTCGCTACATTTATTCCAAGGGTAGCTGTGAAGGAGCAGATGCTTACCTGGTATTTAAAACTTCCGCAGATAAAGACAAATTGCATGACATTAAGCATTGGGCCGAACTTATTCGTTCTCCACTGAGATGTAACAATAGAATATCTATAAAGAAATAGATGAGGGTGTTGAATGTGAAAATAATTGATGGAGAGATTTTATAAACGTACACCTGCTGCAATTCATTTTTTCACTAGCTTGGCAAATGTTAAGTATTCGGTCAAATTTCTTCTAATGAAAACATACGGATAGGAGTTATAGGTACCGGTGACCGCGGTAAATGGGAATGTTACATCTTAAAACAAACTCCTGGGATTGATGTGGTTGCATGCTGCGATATTATCCCAAGTCATCTTGAAAGGGGACTTGGTGAAGCAGTAAAAGGAGCAAAAGGATATACCGATTACCGTAAACTGCTTGAACAAAAAGATCTTGATGCAGTGCTTATCGCAACCACAGCGCCTTACGCATATCAAATGGCAATCGATGCAATCAAAGCAGGTAAACATATTATTTGTGAAAGACATTAACGCTAAATACGAAAGATGCTTTATCATTATCAAAAATTGTTAAGAATTATTAACAAGGTATTTCAAGTAGGTTACGAATGGCAAAGCGGTCGCTATATTCAATCGTATTCATAAAATGGTTCAAGATGGTGAATGTGGAGAAATTACGCATATACGATGCAATTATAATCGAAACACAGATTGGCGAACCAAAGTTGATGATCCGAAGATGGAACGATTACTGAACTGGCGAATGTACCGAGAATACTCCGGTGGACTGATGGCAGAGTTATGTTCACATCATATTAATATTACTAATTGGCTCTTGGATGCAGTTCCGCATAAAATAACAGGTATGGGCGGCATAGATTATTATAAAGACGGACGTGAAACTTATGATAACGTAAATACAATTTTTCGAGTATACAGGTGGAGTTAAAGCAAGCTTCCAAGCTATTACTACAAAACGCATTCGAAAAGTACAACTATAGTTATTATGGGAACCGAAGGCACAATTGTTATAGAAAAAGAAGAAGGACGAGTAGCTGATTATTATTCTGAACCAAGTAAAGTTGAATACATGTCTCGGAAGATGAATTACAGAATGTAGATGCCATTACCAGTGCAACGGAGAAAAGCTTGGATGAGAAGCGAGCCTATTCGTATAACTGTTGAAAATAATACTAAGGATGACTTGGAAACTACAAGAGCTATGTTTCTTGATTTTGTTGATTGTGTTAAAAATAATAAAATGCCAAAATCAAATATTGATAACGGTCGTAATGTCGCAATTGCCAGTTGACCTTGCTATTCAAGCAATGGACAATAACCGCGTTGAATATTGGAAACCAGAATACAACGGTTAGTATTTGAAATCACTTAATTGATTAGACAAAATTATATTGATTTTGAGATTTTAATTCAAAACATAAAATATGGTTGTGGCTTATTGCAATTACTTCTTTAATGATTAGTTCGAGTGACTTAATTGCAGAAGATATTACCATAGCAAAAGTGCAAGTTAGTGAAACTACCGGCTTAGCAAGGTCTCTTGGATATTATCGAAGTACAATTACAAATTGAATTGGATAACGCAAACTTTAATCAATTTAATATAGTCGCCGAAGACTCAAAGACCGGTGAACAAAATACAGTGTCAAATATTTAAAATAAAAGAATACTTTGAAGAGAACGTGATGTTGTTTAATGTCATTTTCCCTTCTTCTTTTTAAGGCGGATGAAAGAAAAATATTCTTGCTCAAAGAATATTGAAAAGATTAAAAATGTTGTAACTGATCTTAAACTTTCTGGTGAAGGTTTAGACCTCATAATTAATAATAATTTTTACAGAGCCAACCTATCTAAATCAAATCAAAGTGAAGCTAAGAATTATGATTCCGGTCAGCTATGCGACTTACTAATAAAAGGAAAATTTAATCAATTACTTTTCAGAACCGAAAACCGAATGCACTGGGCTCCGAATTTTCAGAAACCCGGCATGGAATATTATAACACAATAGCGGGCTGGCAAAATCCGAAACGTTATATTGTAAATAAAGGTCCGTATTTAATTTCAACGCAGCGGCAGGATTCAGCCCCGGATGTTCCAGAAATTCTTTTAACTACAGATTACTTCTTTTACGCGGGCTTGCCGTATTTCAAATTCTACTCCTCCATGGATATTATTGAAGATGTGAACCTTTCCTTACTAAGAAACGATGAAATGACAATGGATAGTTTGTTTACACATGTCGCTTATCAAAGTAATTCAGGGCAAATAATTGATCTATCCTTTGCCGAGCGCTATAAGGAGTTTGAAGAAAACCCAATAGAAAGTAATGCTCCATGGGTTTGTTTCTATAATATTGATATAGGATATGCATTCGGAAGTATTAGAATTAAATATGATAATACAAACGATACCGGTTTACCTTCTCCTACTTATCATTCGCATACAAAAATCAGTGATGGTGCTGAAAGAGGTAAGTATTGGAATCGCTGCTTGATTGATAACTATCCGGTCTTCGTTCCTAAGGGAAGTTCATATCGTGAAGAAAACGCATACTTGATATTTGAAATTAATAAAGAAGATAAATTCAAAGAGATTATTGAACAATTGAATATTATAAAAAATCCGGTTGAGGTTACCCTTATTCAATAATAAGAAGAAATAAAAATTGTAGAAGAACATTCATAACTATAGAAAGGAAGATGAATTTTATGAGAATCAAAATATTGCTTTCGTTTATCATAATAACTTTTTCAACGATTTTGGCTCGACAAAATTGGACGCACTATGTTCGCACTGCCGGGCATGGACTGAATAAAGAAAATGTTGAAGCCACAATAAAAGATGCAATTGAAACACATCTATTCGGAATTGAAGTTGATAATGATCCTCCTGGGAGATATGAAAGCTTTTCTTGATCCAACAGAAAAACTTGAAGCTATTGAATTGATGGCAAATAGAGCACATGAGATTAATAATTATTCATTTGTTTATATAGCCGGGCTTGAATGTATTACGGCTAATGCTGATAAGACGGATCATACTTTTTAAAGATCATCCCTGATTGGGTGCAAAGAGATATTAACAATCGTCCGGCAATGTTTGGCGGAGGTGATGCATTTTGGATTGACGAAGGAGACGAAGATGTTTGGATATCACCTTATGCAAAAGAGTGGCGTAAGATTTATATGGAGCATGTACGCAAGATTGCTAAAACAGGAATAGATGGAGTTTTTGTAGACATCCCTTATTGGATGACTCATTTTGACGGCTGGCAGGATTCATGGACAAGTTTTGATGATTATACCGTACAGGCATTTAAAAGATAAAACGGGATTAGATGCTCGTAAGGATTTAAAGTTAGGAGATTTTTCTGATGCGAATTTCCGCAGGTGGGTGGATTTCCGCATTGAAACTTTAACAGAGTTTATGGAAGAAGTTGATAAAAATATTAAAAAAGAAAATCCGGATGGAATCTCGATTGCCGAAATTTATCCAGGCATTGGCGAAGAAGCTGTCAGAGTAGGGGCAGATACTTATGAAATGTATAATGTTGTTGATGTGATTGCGCATGAATTCAGCGGAGGTGGAGGCAATGCCGCAAGCAAAAATCCTTTGGATTGGTTTTCCAGAATGATAGGCATGTACACTTTTAGAGCTTTTGCTGAAGGTAAAGCATCTTGGATGTTGAGTTATTCATGGGGTGAAGAAAATAAAATCCCGCCTCAAGACCCAATTAAAAATCTGATGTTATCAAATGTTATGGCAGGAACTAATTGTTGGGATGCAAGAGGTCACGTAATGTCCGGTTCAAATGATATCGATACTAGAAAAGAGGTCTTTAAATGGATAGCGGAAAATGAAGACGTTTTTTATAAACCGCGCACTACTATTAATCCAGTCGGAGTTTACTTCTCACCTAAAACAAGAAATTATTTTGCAGATGAATTTATTAAATCATACAACGGGATAATGAACTTAATGCTGCAGTCTCATACTGAATTTCAAATTGTAACACCAAGAACACTTGATAAATTTAATGGTGATGTATTAATCTTACCCGATGTTAAATGTGTTTCCGATGATGAAATTTCATTTTTCAAATCATTTTTAGAAAAAGGCAAAGGCTTGGTAGTTACAGGTGAAACAGGGAACTATGATATTACCGGTGCGAGTGTTGAAGACAACCCCATAGTGAAATTACTCGGTATTAAAAATCCAAATCAGAGACAAATTTCTGATGGGGAGCTAAAATATATTTATTCACCACAGTGCCCCGGTAATATTATATTCCGATCTATGCGATTAATGAATTTAATTATGCTGCATGGGAAGGAACGGATGATAATTCCAGCATCAAAAATTTTAGGAAAAATTTTGTTGCTGATTTGAAAAATCATTTTGGTTATCAATCCTCAATTACAATTGGAGCATTACCGTTTTTATCAACGCAGACAGCAATAGTAGAAAATAAACCCCACATATTTTTTGCAAATTATAAGGGTCTAAAAAGTGATGAAATATCAAAACAATCTTCTGAGAAAAATGTGAGCGTTACAATTCATAAAACATAAATGAAGGAAAGGTTTTTTATTTGCCGTACTTAGGGGAGAAGGTTGAGCTAAAAAGTGAAGTTGCAGACGGAAATTTGGTTTGTACAATTCCCTCAATCGAAAAAGGTGGAGTAGTTTGGGTTGAGTAATAAAACTCTAATAACAATAAAGTATAATCATAGGATTGAAGCATGGTAAAAATAAAGAAGTACATTAATATAATTCTAACATCCTTGTTTATTCTAATATCTTGTCAGCTCAATGCACAGAATAAAGAAATTATCGGTTGTTATAGGTATTGGGATTATAATCAAAATCCCGAAGTTTTTGATCCGGTTAATATACCTTATGATAAATTGACGATAATCAATTATTCATTTTTTTATCCGCTAGAGAGCGGTGAAATTGTTGGAATTGATCCTGTCGCAGATAGTTATCTTCTTAAAGGCGAAAATTTTGAATCAGGTAAAACTTCCGGGAAATCAGTAATTGAATTGGCTAAGCAACACGGTACTAAGGTTCTTTTATCTATTGGTGGATGGGAGACTTCTTATAATTTTCCTCAAGTCTCGGCAAATCCTTCAAAGCGCGCAACCTTTGCGCATTGGTGTGTAAAACATATCAAGCAATATGGCTTTGACGGTATCGATATTGATTGGGAGTTCCCCGGTTATAAGCAGCATAAAGGAACAGATAAAGATCGCGAGAACTTTACCATTCTACTGCAGGCTGTCCGAGATAGTCTCGAATTCACTCGGAGAAAAATCAAACAAACATTATTTGCTTACTGCTTCTTTGCCGGCAGCTGCCAGTACATCTCGAAGATATAGAAGTTGAAGAAGTTGCAGCTATAGTAGATTACATGAATATAATGACCTATGATTTGTACGGATCATGGGGAGAAGATTAGTAATCATAACTCATCTTTATATGCACCTGCTAAAGGTGATCCGGGTCGCTGCCTTGACGGTACTTTTCAAATTATATAATAAAACACGCGGTGTTCCTTCTGAAAAAATTACGCTGTGTGCCGCATTCTTTGGATATTCTTATGCTGATTGTGACGAAATGTATAGTCCTCATCAAGGAGCGGATACTACACTTTTCCCGAAAGGACAGGATATTTTTTATTCGCAAATTGCCGAAAAGATGAATCAATTCGAACGACGCTGGGGATTCCAAAAGCGCAAGCACCTTACTATAGTTGGTAAAACAAGAAACACATTGATTTCATTTGATGATGAAGAGTCGGTTGCTCTTAAAGCAGAATACATAAATGAAAATAACGGGGCGGGAATAATCATCTGGCCTTTGATGGGAGATTATTTGAACAACGGAGAAACACCTTTGCTTGATTCGATTTATCAACAATTTAATAAATGATATCCCCAAACATTTTGTAATGTCGTAATGATGAGAGAATTATTCAAGGTAACGAAGTAGCAAAAACAATTAATATTTAATAAACCGGAGAGTAAATGAATTTGAAAGTAAAGCGATATTCAATTCTTACAGTACTAATAATTTTAAGCTGGGTTGCGGTTAACGGTTGCAGTACAAATAACAAACCGACTGAACTATCTTCATCGGTTCTAACTGTTAAATACGACAGCTTAATGCATAGTATTGTAACTCCTAACATCGAAGGTGCGAATTCTTTAATGAAAGATTATTCTGCATCCGAAAAGCTAGTACTTGGCGGAGAGGCGTTAGAAAACTTTAAGCTGACCGATTCTGAATACATTGAAACCGATTCAAGTAAAAAACTAATATTGACCGGTTTATATGATAGCAATAATTTGAAGATTGAAAAAAGTGTTCGTTTGCAAATTTCTAACAAATATCCCGATGTTGTTATTAAAAACGTCACCTATAAAAATCTAAGTGATAGTTCTGTAGAAATAGTAGGTTGGGTTAACGAGGATTACAACATTAAAACCGTAGCACGAAACTTCACCGAAATTCTGGTCTTACCAAAGCGGTTCTTATTCCGACAGCAAGAGACTGGGTTGCTCCTGTGAATCCCGGTTTTGAACAAGAAAATTATATGGGTATGAACAATAGCGATTATGGCGGTGGAACACCTGTGAGCGATGTATGGAGACCGGATATAGGAATTGCAGTTGGTCATTTGGAACTTGTACCAAAACTTGTTTCAATACCGGTGATATTAAAAGAAGGAAAAGACGCTGCAGAAGTTTCAGTAAAATACAACTATTTGGAGCCACAGATTCTTCAGAAAAATGAAGAATTAAAAACTTTCGAGAAGCTTTTGTTACTATTCATACGGGTGATTATTTCCATTCGTTAACACAGTTTACAAAAATAATGCAGGATAAAGGTCTTACATTCGACCAATTCCCTGAATCAACTTATGAACCTATTTGGTGTGCGTGGGGATATGAAAGAAATTTTACAGTTAATGAGGTTCTGGGAACACTTCCTAAAGTAAAAGAAATGGGTTATAAGTGGGCGGTTCTTGATGATGGCTGGCAGACCGCTGAAGGTGACTGGTTCTTAAATCCCAAACGCTTTCCTAATGGTGATGCAGATATGAAAAAGTTTGTTGATGAGATTCATAGTTATGGTCTTAAAGCAAAATTATGGTGGGCACCTTTAGCTGTTGATCCGGGAACAGAATTAATTGATGAACGTAGCGATTTTCTTCTGTTAAATAAAGATGGTTCAAAACAAGATATAACTTGGTGGGATAGCTATTATATTTGTCCCGCATATGAACCCGCTGTTGATTTTCATGTTGAATTAGTAAAAAAGATGATGAGCGAGTGGGGATACGAAGGATTGAAAATAGACGGTCAACATCTTAATGGAGTGCCTCCGTGTTACAATCCCGCACACAATCATAAACGCCCGGAAGAATCGGTGGAAGCTTTACCGAAATTTTTTAAGAAAATTTATGATGCTGCTCTTGCTATTAATCCCGATGCGGTTGTAGAAATTTGTCCATGCGGAACCGCTTATTCGTTTTACAACTTACACGTAATGAATCAAACTGTTTCATCAGACCCTTTATCTTCTTGGCAGATTAGAACTAAAGGAAAAACTTTAAAAGCTTTGATGGGTGCAAATTCCCCTTATTACGGAGACCATGTTGAGCTAAGTGATAACGGAAGTGATTTCGCTTCCACCGTTGGAATAGGTGGAGTTATAGGAACAAAGTTTACCTGGCCAACTGATAGGCTTGCTCATAAAGATTATGTTCTAACAGATAAAAAAGAAACCGAATGGAAAAAATGGTTAAGTATCTATGAAGAGACAGAATTACCGAAAGGAGAATACCTTGGTGAGCTGTATGATATCGGCTACGATAAGCCTGAAACTCATGTTGTATCAAAAAATGATACTTTATATTATGCTTTTTACGCAGATGATTGGAACGGTTTTGTAGAGTTCCGCGGATTAGAGGGAGAACGATATATACTTTTTGATTATGTAAACGGCAAAGAAATAGGCGAAATTGATAAATCGAGTTACAGTTTAGATGTCTCTTTCAAAAACTTTCTTTTATTAAAAGCAATCCCAATTAAATTAGTTTAAGACTATTTTCCCCTTCCTCCTGAAAGCAGTATTCCGGTTGTGAGTAATTACAACCGGAATTTTTTTATCGAGTATTCATTTAAGAAATATGAATACTTTACAGTAGTCAACTGGATGATGTTTGTCGAATCATTTATTTTGTTATATGCTGAATTATCCTATAGTTTGTAAGACAATCCTACTGAGGATTAAGATTGGTCACTTTTTAGTCACCACTTCTCAAAAAATCTTTGAATATTAGCCGAAAACGAAAGAAATATTGAAATGCGAGGAATCCCTGACTCTCCGCATTAAAAAAGTCCGAATACAGCTAGTTTTCGGACTTTTTTGTTTTAAAAATTTGCCGGTCATTTTTTGGTCATCTTGTTCTGAAATATTTTCTTTTAGCTCAAAATTCCAACTATTTAAAGAAGAGCGATGCATCTTTCCCCCTCCACCCAGATTATTTAAAATGCTCAGAGAAAGCGAAAATAAGCCGTTTTTTGAGGGTTTTTAATAACTAGACTTACTATTTACAGGCTCTAGTTGTACCTTTTTGATATATGATGGTCATTTTGTGGTCACAACTTTTGCTTATGATCAGCACCATGGTCACTTCATCAGACAAAATTAATTATCTATATTTTTTTGTATGAACTTATACAATTAATTATATTTTAAAGTATAACTCAATGGAAAATGTAGCAAATTTATCAAAAGAGCAGGCTTAGACATGAGATCAAGATTTTTTTTTGGAATTGTAGCTATCCTAATAATTTCCGTTATTTTTCTTTTCTTGTGAAGACCAAAGTACAAATCCCAATCCTGCACCTAATGTCACGGATATTTTTACTGCAAATGTAAATGATTATACCATATATGATCATTCTTATGAAGAATTACTTAACACTATGTGGAGGTTAGCTGAACCCGACCAAAATCCAAACCCAACTGATGAGAATGGAATTGAGGTTTTCCATATAAATGGTGAAACGCATTATCACTCTCTCCACTTGATTCAACGAATGCAATGGTATTTAGATAGTTACTATCAAACGAGGGATAGTTATTATTTGGATTGGATACTCAAATATTATGATAAGCTGATGGAGCTATCAATTGAAACCGAAGACTATCTCTATTTCCCCTATACATTTGATTTCCTACTTCACGGATATGAAAATGAAGTAATGAAAGCCCCTTGGCTCTCGGGGATGACTCAAGGAGTTGGATTAATGATTTTTACAAGATTGTATAAATTTACAGAAGATGAAACCTACCTTGAAGAAACACATAAAATTTTCAACACTTTCTATATGACTCCGGATAAAAATGACCCATGGATAACTATGTTAGATCCCGATAATTATTTTTGGATCGAAGAGTACCCGGATCATTCAGAACCGAATTATACATTGAATGGATTTATATTTTGCATCTATGGTTTATATGAGTACTATCAACTTACGCGTAATGAAGATGCATTGTTTATATTAAAGGCTGCGATAACCACAGTCGAGCAATACATTAAAGACTTTAGAGTTCCCGGTGATGTCAGTCTCTATTGCTTGACTCACAGAGTTCCAAGCCCCAAGTATCATCTGATACATATCAAGCAATTACGATCGTTACATCTATTTACCGGGGAACAATATTTTGCGGATATGGCAGACTCACTTTATGCTGATTATCATTAATAAATTTTTCTCAATCATCTTTGAGTGCAGCAAAATAATTTGTGTTTTCTCAAATAGAAAAACTAAACAAAATATACTGTGAGTTAAATCCTTCGTTGCTGCTGTACAGCCGTGCATTTGATACATGGCGGAATAAATAACTAATATCAATAGTATGCCTTTTACTTTTATATAAGTTTACTCCGATCGAAATCATATCGCTAAAAATAAAATTACCGCCAATCTTTCGAGATCCAATTATATTTCTGGTTACGAAGTTTGCTCCGACACCGCCTTTAAAAATAATTCAGCTCTACTAGGGTAAATGTATATTTTAGAATCGGTACTATTCCAATAAGGTAAGTGTTATTGCTGGTTTCCGTTATAAATTCGAAACTAGATTGGACTTTGTATTCAAGACTTTTCCAAACTCCTTTTGTGTGGGGAATGTCTGTAAAAATCAAGAATTGTCGGCTTTTAATATTATCGTAAACACTATTTCCATAACCGAATTCAACGACAAGTGGAGTTTGGTTTAGAAGTTGGTTGTGCTGTAATTAAACTTCCGAATAAAATGAAGCTGGCAATAAATGTTAATAATATTCTCAGCATTCCTTGCTTCTCAAAAGTGACATAATAAAATTAATCTTCTATCAGAAAATGTTTTGTCTAATAATTTACATTCCTAATTTTCTAAAAAAAATTATTGCTTTTATTTAAGCTAACAAACACTTCTAATTTTAAGACGTTAGTAAACGGTTTTGACAGTTACTCGCTGAAAGTTATCACTACAAAAATAATCAGAAACATGAAATTCTTTTTGAAATATCTCATCGCCAATGAATTTGAAGTGAGAAAAAACACACCGGAAAAAAAATAATTATCGCAGAAATTCGATTTACAAACGAAATATGAAAGACCCAAATCAGTTTTAATTATCTCAATATTTGAGTAAATTTATAATAAATTTGTTCGGAATTGCTTTGAAAAAACAGACTATAAAATTTGTACTGAATGAAAATTTTATTCAGACGGATGTAAACCCAT
This sequence comes from Melioribacteraceae bacterium, assembly GCA_034521465.1. Classification (GTDB taxonomy): domain Bacteria; phylum Bacteroidota; class Ignavibacteria; order Ignavibacteriales; family Melioribacteraceae; genus SURF-28. The sequence goes on from JAXHMN010000016.1 coordinate 76,704, forward strand.
CCCTCCCATTATTGGATTTCATTCGAAAAGGAAAACATTTAACCGGTACAAAAGAAGTCTGCAAAGAAGGCGACTGCGGAGCTTGTACTGTTTTGCTCGGTGAACTTGTTGACGGCAAGATAAAATACAAAACTATAACATCGTGCATTTATCCGGTCGGGAATTGTCAAGGTAAGCATGTTGTAACTATCGAAGGAATAAACAAACACGAGTTACTTCTTCAGCAGCAAATTTTTGCAGATGAAAATGCTTCGCAATGCGGGTTCTGTACGCCGGGATTTATAATGTCTTTTACATTTTATCTTCTGAACAACACAAAATATTCGCACGATGAAGCAATAAATGCAATTGCGGGAAATATTTGCAGATGCACTGGTTATCATTCAATCATCCGTGCTGTTGATAAAGTTATTGCTGAACTGAAAGATGTAAACGAACAGAATCACATTTCATATTTAATTGAAAAAAATGTTTTGCCGGAAATGTTTCTCGATATTGAAAGCAGATTGAAAGAAATAAAATTAGATCAAGTCGAAGCGAATGAAAAATCAAGTATCTTTATCGGCGGCGGAAGTGATCTGTTTATACAAAGACCGGATGATCTTTTGGAGAGAAACGTTACATTCCTCGATCAAAAACATTTGAATTACATTGTTGAGAATAACAATCGTATTGAACTCGGTGGCGGAACAACTTTCGAAGAGTTCAAACAATCCGCAATTTTACAAAAAATTATTCCGACACTTGAGAGAGATATTGATTTAATTGCTTCGCTCCCAATTCGAAACTCTGCGACTATCGGAGGCAACTTAACAAACGCTTCACCTATCGGTGATTTAACGATTATTTTACTTGCTCTAAACTCCACAATAACTTTATCAGACGGCATAAGCGAACGAGAACTTCCGCTCTCGGAATATTACCTCGATTATAAAAAGCTAAATAAAAATCCGAATGAATTCATAAAAGCAGTTTGGTTCGATGTTCCTCAAAACAATTTCCATTTTAGTTTTGAAAAAGTTTCGAAACGAACTTACCTAGATATTGCTTCGGTAAACTCGTCGATGTTAATTGAAATAGATGATAATAAAATAAAAAAGATTTTCATTTTGGCCGGCGGTGTTGCCCCGGTTCCAAAATTGCTTAATGAAACAAACCAATTTTTAATTGGTAAAGAAATATCACTCGCTACAATTGATTCAAGTTTATCGTTTGCGCAAAATGAGATTTCACCGATAAGCGATGTGAGAGGAACGGCTGAATATAAAAAGTTTTTACTCAATCAATTAATTAAAGCACACTTCCTAAAGTTGTTTCCCGAATTAATAAACGAGAAAGAAATTGTATGAAATCGAGTGACGTAATAAAACATGTAAAAGGTGAATCAATTTTTGTTGATGATATGCCGGTTCCTCAAGGAACGTTGTATGCATCAGTATTCGATTCAAGTATTGCACACGGAAAAATTACCAAGCTCGATTTATCAGAAGCTTTCAAAGTTCCCGGTGTTGTAAAAATATTAACTTACAAAGATATACCGGGTGAAAATCAAATCGGCAACATAATTCCTGATGAACATTTACTTGCGGAAGACACTGTCGAATTTATAGGTGAACCGATTGCAATCGTAATTGCCGAAACGGAAATGACTGCAAAGAAAGCTAAGAATAAAATTAAAATTGAATATGAAGAATTAACTCCAATCACCGATCCGCGTGAAGCTTATGAAAAGGGAAGTGTAATAATTCCGCCCAGAATTTTCTCTATGGGTGATACTGAAAACTCTTTTAGCGAATGTGAATATATAATTGAAGACAGAGTTGAGATAAGTGGACAAGAACATTTGTACCTCGAAACACAAGGCGCTGTTGCTGTTCCGGCTGAAGGCGGGGGAGTAAAAATATATTCATCAACACAAGGACCGACGGCTGTTCAAAGCACTGCGGCAAAAGTACTCGACTTAAAGATGCATCAAGTTGAAGTTGATGTGCTGCGATTAGGCGGTGCATTCGGAGGTAAAGAAGATCAAGCAACTCCGTGGGCTGTAATGGTAGCACTCGGAGCAAAGTTAACAAACAAACCGGTTAAGTTAATTCTTCATCGCCACGACGATTTAAGAATGACCGGAAAGCGTCATCCTTACTCGGCAGATTATAAAATCGGTTTATCAAAAGATTATAAAATTCTTTCATACGAAGTAACATTCTATCAAAATGCCGGAGCCGCTGCCGATCTTTCGCCTGCTGTTTTGGAAAGAACTTTATTTCATACGACAAACAGTTACTTCATTCCAAATGTAAAAGCAACGGCAATTTCTTGCAAAACAAATCTTCCGCCCAATACAGCATTCAGAGGATTCGGCGGACCTCAGGGTATGTTCGTAATCGAATCAGCAATTCACAAAGCCGCTCTTTCAATTGGTGTTGAGCCATATATAATTCAAAAGAAAAATTTACTCGAAGAAGGCAGCAAATTTTATTACGGGCAAGTTGCAGAAAGAGTTCAACGCTTCAAAGTGTTGGAACGAAGCCGAGAAAAGATATTCATTTGATTCAATAAAGAATTCTGTAAAAGAGTTTAACAGCAAAAACATATTAAAGAAAAAAGGTCTTTCGTTTATGCCGGTTTGCTTCGGTATTTCATTCACAAATACGATGATGAACCAAGCAAGCGCATTAGTCCACATTTACACGGATGGTTCTGTTTCCGTAAGCACCGCCGCAGTTGAAATGGGACAGGGCGTAAATGAAAAGATGATAAACATTGCTTCAAAAGTTTTTTCGATCGATAAATCAAAAGTAAAAGTCGAATCGACTAACACAACCCGAGTTGCAAACACTTCCCCGACTGCAGCAAGCAGCGCAGCCGATCTAAACGGGAACGCACTTCTTTTTGCCTGCAATAGTTTGTTAGCTCGTTTGAAAAAACACGCTGCTGATTTCTTAAAGTTTAATAATGATAAAGACATTGAAATAGTTGATGGAAAAGTTCTAAATAATGGAAAAGAAACAGAACTAGATTGGCACAAATTAATTCGATCTGCAAATCAACATAGAATTAGTTTATCCGCTCAGGCATTTTATGCAACACCCGATATTTATTTCGACAAAACGAAAGAAGAAGGTCATCCGTTTGCTTATCACGTTTACGGAACGGCAATTACGGAAGTGACTGTTGACTGCCTGCGCGGCACTTATGAAATTGATTCGGTAAAAGTTGTTCACGATTACGGCAAAACATTAAATCACGCAATTGATTTGGGACAGGTGGAAGGTGGAATCGTTCAAGGTATTGGCTGGATGACGGTTGAAGAGCTTGTTCAAGATAAGCAAGGTAAGCTTAATTCAAATTCATTATCGACGTACAAAATTCCCGATATTTATTCCGCACCAAAAATAATCGAAACATATTTTTTAGAAGATTCCGAAAATCCTTACGGACCTTTCAAATCAAAAGCAGTGGGAGAGCCGCCGTTGATGTACGGTATCGGCGCTTACTTTGCAATTTCAAATGCTGTTAAGGAATTCAACCCGAATGCAGAATTAAAATATTCATCTCCAATCACACACGAAAAAACTTTGATGCAGTTGTATCAAGGCAAAGAAACGTCAAAAGAAAAATCAAAAATTACATCAGCCGAATTACGATAGGTGACAGTTTGAATGAAAAGAGTTTCTGGCAATTTGCGAGAGATAATATAAACGAATATGATAAAGTTCTCCTTTTAACAGTAGCCGATTCTTCGAATCATTCTCCCGGCAGACAAGGATTCAAAATGATGTTGACGCCGAACGGATTAACTAAAGGAACTGTCGGCGGCGGGATAATGGAAAAACAGTTGATCGATTACGGAATTGATTTACTTAACGGCAAAGCAGATCAACAAATTAAAAGATTACAGCATTCCCCTAAAACAGATCTTGAAGAATCCGGTTTAATCTGCGGCGGGTATCAAACAATTATCTTTTCTATTCTAACATCAAAAGAACTTAAGACGATTGATGATATATTAGGAAATCTTAATAAACGTGAGAATGGCATATTAAAGTTGTCTTATAATTTATTTGACTACAGTAATTCTCAATCTCAAAAAGATGAATATTATTTTGAATATGAAACCGACACAGGTTTCACATACAAAGAAAATATTGGTTTTACTGATACGGCTTATATTATCGGCGGTGGACACGTTGGATTAGCTGTTTCACAAATTATGAAGTTCATCGGATTTTATGTTGTCGTTTTCGATCATCGCAAAGATATTTTTACGATGAACCAAAACACTTATGCCGACGAAAAAATTATAACCGATTATAAAAATGTAAATCGATTTATCAAAGAAGGAAGTAAATCCTACGCAATAATTGTAACACCGATGCATATGGGAGATAAAGAAGCACTAGGTTCGGTGATTAACTTGAATCTAAAATACATCGGTATGATGGGAAGTGCTCGTAAAATAAAAACTGTGTTTAACAATCTTGTTAAAGATGGCGTTGATAAAAAACAATTAGAAAAAGTTCACTCTCCAATCGGAGTGGAAATTGAAGCTGAAACGCCGGAAGAAATTGCTGTAAGTATTGCCGCTGAAATAATAAATATAAAACGGAAAGCAGAATAAATTTTATGCAAGATAAATTACATATCTATCCAATTGATAAAGTACTAAAATGGATATTGTCCGAAGAAAAAGATGGAAGAATTTTTGGCTACTACAATGATCTTTTCTTTAAGCCGGGGTCAAACGATTCATTCAAAGGAAAAAGATATAATCAATCACTTGGCACACCACTTGGAGTTGCTGCCGGTCCGCACACGCAGCTTTCGCAAAACATAGTTTTATCTTGGCTTTTCGGGGCGCGTTACATCGAGTTAAAAACCGTTCAAGTGCTTGATGAAATTGAAGTCGCTAAACCTTGCATCGATATGTATGACGAAGGTTACAACTGTGAATGGTCGCAAGAGTTGAGAATTGAAGAAAGTCTAGATCAATATATTGACGCTTGGATTCTGCTTCATATTCTAAGCGATAAATTCGGATATGATCTTGAAACGATTTTTAATATCAGCGTTGGTTACGATTTAAAAGGAATCAAAAGTGAAAAGGTTGATACATTCTTACGAAAGATGAAAGATGCTTCGAGTGAGATTGAAGGTAAAATTGAAAAGTTAAAAAATATCTATCCGCGCATAACTGAGATTAATATTCCCCACAAAATAAGTGACAATGTTACACTCTCAACAATGCACGGTTGTCCGCCAGATGAAATTGAAGCTATTGGCAAACATTTAATGAATGAATACAAATTTCATACTGCCGTTAAATTAAATCCTACAATACTTGGCAAAGAAAAATTAAGAGAAATCTTAAACGGTAAACTCGACTATAAAATTACAATTCCGGATGAAGCTTTCGAACACGATTTGAAATTCGAAGACGCGAAAAACCTTATTAACGAATTACTCAACTGCGCCGAGGCAAATAATGTTGAATTCGGTTTAAAATTAACAAACACACTCGAGTCGTTAAATCCATCTCAAATGATTCCGGACGATCAAAAGATGGTTTATATGAGCGGCAGATCGCTTCATCCGCTCACAGTAAATGTTGCAGCTTTGTTGCAGAATGAATATAACGGAAAGTTAGATCTCTCGTTTTCCGGCGGAGCCGATGCGTTTAACTTTGCCGACATCGTTGCTTGCAATCTTACACCTGTAACGGTCTGCTCGGATTTATTAAGACCCGGTGGTTATTCGCGTCTTCCACAATATTTATCCAATCTCCAAAATGAAATGGAAAGAGTAAATGCATCTTCCATAGATGAATTTATAATTAATAAAAGCAGCAAAGATGAATATGTTTCAGCGGCACTAGAGAATTTGAATAATTATGCCGAAGCGGTTATCAAAGATGACCGTTACAAAAAATCTTTTGCGAAGCACCAAGACATAAAAACAAACAGAGAGTTAACCGAGCTCGATTGTATTCATCCTCCTTGTGTTGAAGCTTGCGCGATTGATCAGGATGTACCTGAATATTTACATCACATTGCAAATGCGAAATTTTCCGATGCATTCGATACGATTGTAAGAGAAAACCCTCTGCCGAATATAACAGGTATGGTTTGCGATCATCTTTGTCAAGCTAAATGTACGAGAATGAATATCGACAATTCACTTTTGATTAGGGAACTCAAGAGATTCGCCGCGGAAAAGGAATCAAATCATTTTGATAAACATTCGTCAAAAAGTTTAGGTAAAAAAGTTGCTGTTATCGGTGCAGGTCCGTCGGGACTTTCAGCTGCATACTTTTTAGCGTTGGAAGGTGTTAACCTCGAAGTTTTTGAAGCGCACGGTTTCGGCGGAGGAATGGTCTCTTCAACAATTCCAAAGTTCAGAATTAATGATGAACTTATGGAACTCGATGTAAAAAATATTGAATCACTTGGAGTTAAGATTCACTTCAATCACACAATAACTAAAGATGAATTTGAAGAAATCAAAAGTAAGTTTGATTTTATCTATTTAGCAATAGGAGCACAGAAAGGTAAGAAACTTGAAATTGAGGGAGAGGAAAGCGAAGGAGTTTTTGATCAGATAAAATTTTTGGAAATGATAAAACTCGGTGAAAAAATTAATCTTGGTAAAAGTGCGGCAGTTATCGGCGGAGGTAACTCAGCTATGGATGCGGCACGGACAGCACAAAGATTAGTAAGCAATGGTGAAGGAGTAACGCTGCTTTACAGAAGAACAATCAACGAAATGCCTGCTGACAAAGAAGAAATAGAAGAATTGATTCACGAAGGAATTAAAGTTGTCGAACTAACTGCACCAAAGAAAATTGAAAAAATTGGTGACAAACTTCGATTAACTTGTATTAAGATGAAACTCGGCGATGAAGATGATTCGGGAAGAAGACGTCCAGTTGAAATTCCAAACTCGGATTATGATTTGGAGTTTGATTCAATTATAACAGCAATTGGACAAGAAGTGAACTTAGATTTTCTTCCAAACAAAAAATTGGAGATTAATCCAAACACAAAAGAAACAGAAATTAAAAATGTCTTTGCCGGCGGCGATGCAGTCCGCGGTGCCGATTCATTAATCAACGCAATGGGTGACGGTAAAGATGCAGCAAAAATAATTTTATCAAAGATCGAACAAGAGTATAATGCTGCAAAACCTGCCCTCGTAAAAATTGAACTTCACGAGTACCAGAAAAAATTATCGCAAAGAGTTTACGGTAAGGATTTACAATCAATTCCATTAGAGCAGCGCAATTCTTTCGATTTAGTTAACCCGGTGATGGATGAAGCGACGGCAGTTGAAGAAGCATCACGCTGTCTATATTGTGATGAGATTTGCAACATATGTGTAAGTGTTTGTCCGAATCTTGCAAATGTTTATTATGAGATTGTACCTTTCAAAAAGAAATATCCTCAAATCAATTTTGAAAATGGAGATTATAAAGTTGCTGGCTGGGACGAGTTTGAAGTAAATCAAAAGTACCAGATAATCAACATAAACGATTTCTGTAACGAATGCGGAAACTGTGATACATTTTGTCCGACCAGCGGAGCACCATACAAAGTAAAACCAAAGTTCGCGTTAAGTAAAGAAAGCTTTGATGAAATCAGTAAAAGGATATTTACTTGAAGGGAATAAATTAATATATAAAGAAGATGACGAAATGCTCGAATTAGTTTTTGACGATGATCAAATTCTTTACAGTGATAAATATTATGAATCGACTTTTGATTCGGAAATGAATCCAATTAATGTTTCTGAAGAAGTTTGAGCACAATAAGCAGTTAAACACGAGAAAAATAATTGAGATGTATTATTACTTAACAAATTTAGAAGAGACATTTGTTAATCAACAATAGAACACAGATGACGCAGATGCAACTGATTTACACTGATTTAATCTGCGAGCATCTGATTTTTCTGTGCTTGCCTGCCTCTGGCGAGGTCATCTGCGTTCCATTAAAAGAGATATAAAATGAAATATTACCTAAACGGAATAGAAAAAGATTACAACGGCGATCCAAAGCAATCACTGCTTAGTTATCTCCGAAACGAAGAAGGAATAATAACCGTAAAAGACGGCTGCTCTCCTCAAGGCGGATGCGGCGCTTGTTCGGTATTGGTCGACGGCAAAGGAAGATTATCTTGTACAACTTCAATGGAAAGAATTGGAAGGAAAAGAAATAGTTACTCCCGATGGATTGGATGATTATACAAAACGAGTTTTCACAAATGCATTTGTAGAAAAGAGCGGAGTACAGTGCGGATTCTGTATTCCCGGAATTGTAATGCAGTCGGTTGCACTGCTTAATAAAAAACCAAATCCAACTCGTACCGAAATTGCTTCAGGTTTACAATCAAACATTTGTCGATGCACCGGTTACACAAAAATTATAGACGCGATTGAATACGCTGCTGAAGCAATTAGTGAAACAAAAGAAATACCAAAACCGCAAATCAAACAAACCGGCATCGGTAAAAAATATCCAAAGTACAATTCTGAAAATATGGTGCTGGGATTTAGTCCTTATGTTGAAGATGTTAAACTCGACGGAATGGTTTACGGTGCGTTAAAATTTAGCGATCATCCGAGAGCAAAAGTTTTGTCGATTGATTTTTCAAAAGCGGAAAAACTAAAAGGTGTAGAAAAAATTGTAACGGCGAATGATATTCCCGGCACAAGAAATACCGGTCTAATTGTGCAAGACTGGCCGATGATGGTTGATGTCGGTGAAGAAACTGCGTTACATCGGAGATGTATTGGCAGTTGCGGTTGCCGAGAGCGAAGCAATTGCAAGAGAAGCTGTAAAACTAATCGAAGTTGAGTATGAAATCTTAAAACCTGTAACCGATCCTTTCGAAGCAATCAAAAATGATGCGCCTCAAATTCATCCAACCGGGAATATTTTGTCATCGACAGAAATTCATCGCGGTGAAACCGAAAAAGCAATTAACGAAGCTGCGTTTGTCTCGAAGGGCAAGATACACAACTCAAATGATCGAACACGGTTATATTGAAACAGAATGCTCGGTTGCAAAACCGGAAGACGGTGGAGTTGAAATTCTCTCACAAGGTCAAGGTGTTTACGAGGACAGAAAACAAATTGCAAAAGTTTTGAATCTTCCCGAAGAAAAAGTAAGAGTTATCCTCGTTCCAAACGGCGGCGGATTCGGAGGTAAAGAAGATTTATCGGTTCAACATCACGCAGCTCTTTGCGCGTATCTTCTGAATAAACCTAGTCAAAGTAAAACTCTCCAGAGATGAATCGATTAAGATGCACCCAAAACGTCATCCACATGTAATGGATTATACTTTGGCCTGCGATAAAGATGGAATGTTGACCGCAATAAAAGCAGATATAATTGGAGATACCGGTGCTTATGCTTCGGTCGGAATGAAAGTATTGGAACGCGCAGCCGGTCACGCAACAGGTGCTTATTCAATTCCCAATGCCGATATAATTAGTAAAGCTGTGTACACGAACAATATACCTTGCGGCGCAATGCGCGGATTCGGAGTCAATCAAGTTACATTTGCAATTGAAAATTGTATCGATGATCTCTGTGAACAAGGCGGTTTTGATAGATGGCAGTTTAGGTATAACAACGCTTTAGTTGATGGCGGTGTTGCTTCAACAGGACAAATATTAAAAGGCGGAACGGGTGTAAGAGAAACTTTACTTGCGGTAAAAGATCAATTCAATAATGCTAAATATGCCGGTATTGCCTGCGGAATAAAAAATACAGGAATCGGGAACGGAATGCCGGATGATGGAATTGTGAAAATAGAAATTATCTCGCAAGATAAAGTGATACTTCATCACGGCTGGACGGAAATGGGACAAGGTGTTAACACAATGGCTGTTCAATTTCTATGCAATGAAACCGGAATTGATCCGAACATTATTGAAGTAAAAGTAGATACAAAAATTAACGCAACAGCCGGAATGACAACTGCCTCTCGTGCAACTTCTATTATTGGTAATGCAATAATTAACGCATCTGAAAATTTGAAAAAAGATTTGGAAGAAAATAGTCTTGCTGATCTCAGCGGGAAAATATTACGAAGGCAAATGGATTTGTGATTGGACAACAAAGCCGGGCGCAACCGATAAAGATATAATTACACATTACTCCTATAGCTACGCAACTCAAGTCGTGATTTTGGATGACAACGGAGAAATCGAAAAAGTAATTGCCGCTCACGATGCGGGAAAGATTATTAATCCGAATTTGTTTGAAGGACAAATTGAAGGTTCTGTTCATATGGGATTGGGTTATGCAATTTCCGAAGAACTTGTGATGAAGGATGGATTTCCGGTCAGTACAAATTTCAGAGACTTGGGAATTCTTCGAGCGAGACAAATGCCTGAGGTTGAAGTGATTGGAGTTGAAGGTAGCGGATCCAATCGGTCCGCACGGTGCAAAAGGTGTCGGCGAAATCGGATTAGTCCCAACTGCCGGAGCAGTTGCAAATGCGTTTTATAAGTATGATGGATTGCGGTATTATTCACTGCCAATCAAAGTACGCGGTAAAGCTTAATACTATATTGAAAGCATGGAACACTGATTTTTATAATCGTTATGATCAGCACTGATTTAAATCATAAGAAATCATAACCATCATAATGATCTGCGTTCAGTTCTTTTTACTGTGAGTAAGCCTATAATCTTCTTGTGTATCTATATCTTGAAAAATCAACTCAGTATTACATTCCCAAAATTTCTTTTTGATAGACGTATCCATCGATATATTACGCAATGTATTGTATTCACTTCCTTTAGAATCATTTCTTTAACATAATTATCAAACAAAATTGGATGCCCTTTTCTATTCTGGTAAGTCGGCTGAATCCAATTAGATTGGTCATCAATTTGGTTAGCAAAATCAGAATAAAAATTTAATGGTAAACTTGGTTGATCCACAAAGTGATAAAGATACCAATTAGTATTGGTGTTGGTTAGACCCGCTTGAAGTGAAGTGAACATTCCGGATTTATAATTTTCATTGAAAACAAACTTTATCATTTCTTTCCGGTCAATTGAATTTAAGTTTTCTTCAATAATTATTTCTTTTAAATCCGGTTACAACAATTATTTCATCACACACACCAGAAAGTTTTTCAACAATTGACTGAATAAAAGTCTTTCCGTTGGGGAGTTTTAATAAAGGTTTGAACGCTTTCATTCTTCCGGAGAGACCGGCACTTAAAATTATTCCGGTGAGCTTGTTCGACATCTTAATTATCTTTAATTAGAATTTCTTTCCACTTGTCACTACTCTTAACAGCCGGCTTTTCGTTCCACGTTTTCAAAGATTCAAAATCTTTCAACCCGCTGCCTGTCATTAGAAGCATAACTTTTTCATCTTTTTCAAATTTACTTTTTACTTTTTGATACGCAGCAAATGTCGAAGCACAAGATGGTTCAACAAGCAACCCGGTTTTGTGTGCGAGTTCTTTTTGTGCATGTAGATATTTCATCATCACTAACTTTAATTCCCAAATCCTTTTGATTCTTTGACAGCTTCGGCAGCCATATAAAGATTTCTCGGAGCGCCGGCGCTTATACTGTCGGCAATTGTATGAGCCGGTTTGTAATCGAATTTGCCGCTCGCAAGATAGTTAACAACAGCGGGGCTTCCCTCGGCTTGAACTGCGATTAATTTTGGAAGTCTATCGATTAACTCAAGTTTCTTTAACTCAACAAATCCTTTATAAATTCCGCTTATGATTACACCGTCACCGACGGGCACAAAAATGTAATCCGGTAAATTGCCTTTTGTGTTGATATAAATATCAAATGCGGCGGATTTCTTTCCTTCAATTGTTAACGGATTGTAAGCTGTGTTTCGGTTATACCAATTATTATTTTGTGAAATTTCTAAACAAAGATCAAACGCCTGATCATAATCGCCGTCAACTATATAAATATTTGCACCATACGATTGAATCTGAATTCGTTTTGCTTCGGGAATATTTTTCGGAACAAAGATGTGAGAAGTCAATCCTAATCTAGCACAGATGCCGGCTAAAGATGAACCGGCGTTCCCGGTAGATGCTGCGGCAATTTCATTTATTCCAAGTTCTTTTGCTTTAAGTGCGACTAAAATTGAAGCACGGTCTTTGTATGAGTAAGTTGGATTTCGAGTCTCATCTTGAAAATATAATTCTCTGTCATCAATAGTGTATTTCAATATTTGATTTGCAAGGTAAGAGATAATTTTTCTAAATCATTTTTATCAATCTTGTTAAAATCAATCGGCCATAGTTCTGGATAAGACCAGATTTGTCCCGCAATAAAACTGAAAAACTTATCTTTAGTATAAATATTTTTTAAATGTTCATAATCATATTCAACTGTAAGAACGCCTTTTAACGGTTGATTCTTTTCACAGCTTCCGCAATTGGGACAGAGATAAATTTGATTTGCTTCAATTTCTACCGAGGTATATTCTTTATTGCAAGCTGTACATTTGTAGAAATAATTTTTCATTTTTTATTCAGTAATTATTAGTTCTTGCCGTTTCATACGCTAAAATTTATTTTAATCATCAAACGAATATAAAAATAACATATAGACCCAATACACGCAATGCGTGTATTGAGACGTTATATGAACAAAATCTAACCTTATTCTCAAAATTAATTTCTATATTAACTATCATGAGAAAAAGATTAAACTTATCTACAATTTTAATAGTTTTCATATCTTTATTATTTATTGCTTGCTCAAAAAACAAACAGAAAAGTGAATCTATGGAACAAGAAATACAAAAAACCACAACAGTTAATTTTTGGAATGGGAACAGATCCGAAGCTCGCCAAATTTATGAGCGCAAAGTACTAAAAGCCATTTTGGAAGCAACCGAGAAAGAATGGGGAACATGGGAAATTAAGGAGAGCCTGCAAGAATATCCCGGCAATGAAGAATCCCTTGTTTTTACCGAGAAAGGTCACGACTTATTTGTAACCATTGCCGGAAATCAAAAATTTAAGGAAGGCGATATGATTATTATCCCTTACTTATTAACTAAAAATCTGCTGGGATACAGGGTCCCGATTATAAGGAATGAGGATTCAGGTTTATTCGGCTCAATCAGTAAGCCGGAGGACTTACAAAAACTGAATCATGGCATTCCCGAGACATGGAGTGACGCAACTATTTTCAGGCACAACGGCTACAATGTGGTTGAAGAAGGCAGCTTTGATAATATATTTGATCGTCTTCAAAACAAACTCTTTGACTACAGCGCTTATGGTATAAATGAGGTTTTGGGTGTGTATGAAAACCGGGCTTCAAAACATGAAGACTTAATCATTGATCAAAATATATTGATCTTCTACCCTTTTCCCCTTGTGTTTTATGTAAACCCGGACATGCCAGAAATGGCTGAAAGAATTGAGCAAGGACTGCAAAGCATTATCTCTTCGGATAAACTGGATGCTATTTTTGATGAACATTATGGTAAAATCAAAGAGCAGCTTAATCTTGATAGTCGCAGAATTTTTGTTTTAGACAATCCTCTTATACCCGATGATTTCCGCTACTTAGCTCCCAATCTAGAAAATCTTTAGCGCGCCTGTTTTGCTGTTAAGCATTTTTTCGTTTAACCTCATCTTTTGTGAGTTTAGAAATGCAAACAGACCGCCCCAATTAAATTTCCCCCAATGGGGAACTTTCAATAAAGGGAGTGTTTATTTTTCTCCTTCGAATAAAGATTTTATGAATTACGAATTAAAGCAGGCAATGAATATCGAGTATTGATTTTTGCGATTGATCATTTGAATTTTTCAGAATGTACAAAAGCTGTTTGCTTGAATGGATTTATAAAAAAGTCGAACAAAGATTATGTTAAAGCTATTAAGGAAGCTGAGAAAATTTTAGAGGAATATTTAAAAAGCGAGGAATTATGAAGACAATTAAAGCAAAGGAATTATTGGCAGAACGCTACGGTGAAGAAGGTTCTGAAAGCAGGGAGAAATTTCGAGATGAAGCTTATTCCTATTATTTCGGTGAGATTATAAGAAATAGAAGGAAAGAATTACATATGAGCCAAGAAAAGTTAGCTGAAGCAGTTGGAAAGAAACGCCCATATATTTCCAGGATTGAAAATGGCGAAGATGTGAGAATTTCAAATCTATTGCTGGTTGCGAATGCGTTGAATTTATCAATTCAATTAACGCCTAGATAAAAAATCCGAAAGCATAAATATGATCTTGTGCAAACAAGATTTATAGATTTACGATGTTCTATGTTATGTAAAAATGTTTTTGTAACCTTTTGAGTTGTTACCTCGTTAACCCGCACGAGACAATCTGACCAAAGGTTAACTACACTTCTTCACTTAATTATCTCTAATAAATATTTTTTACATCGTCAAAGACATAATCGCTTTTGCCGTATGCAGTCTGTTTTCCGCTTCATCAAAAACAACTGAAATATTCGGATCGTCAATTACTTCTGATTGTCTGAACGAAATAATTTTAAACTCTGAATCGCTTATCTGATTTCTCGCAAACACCTTGCTCTTTCATTCTTAATCAGGTAATTTTCATTATATACTAACATGTATTTAACTTTAACTTATAGACTTGATAAACGCAATGCTTTTATCGAGACGTGATGGGCAAGTTGAAAAAAACACAAACTAATATGTTTATTCCAAGAATAAGTTAACTTGAAAAAGATAATAACAAAAAGCCATTTTAAAATGGCAAAAAATTTCTATTTGATTTTTATTCTTTTTGCAACGCTATTTCAACCAAGCAATAAATTTGCTCAGGAATATGTTGTAGGCGGTGATTTTGATTATGCTCCTTTTTCATTTATTGATAAATTAGGAAAGCCCAGTGGACTGGAAATTGAGGTCTTAGAAGCCATTGCCGAATTAAGTGGTATTAAATTAGACTTTCAACTCAGCAGGTGGGATAGTGCATTATCCTACATTCAGTCAGGAAAAACCGACATTATTGTTGGAATCATTTTTTCAGAAGAAAGAGAAGAGTTTCTCGATTTTACAATTCCTATTCATACAGAATACTATTCAATTTTTATTCGTAAAGATTTACCACTTGAAGATTTATCAAGCCTATATGATTATAAACTAGTGGTTCTGGATAAGGATATATCAATAGATAAGTATCTTATTCCCATGGGGCTCTTCAAGGATTATGTTTTGGCAAAATCATTACCTGAAGCACTTTCTGTGATAGAACTAGGATTAGCTGATTATGTGTTAGCTCCAAATCTGCTTGGCTTGAACGAGATTGAAAAAAATAACTATCAAAATATTGAAATAAAAGGTCCGTCAATAATCCCTAGTATTTATTGCATGGCGGTAAGAAAAGGAAATAATCAATTATTGAACATTTTGAATAATGGAATCTCGGAGTTGCGGAGAAATGGAAAACTTACAGAAATACAAGAAAAATGGAAAGTCTATGAAATAGATGATTTTAAATATAAGCAAATGGTAAAAAATATTAGGATTGTTGTTGTAATAGCAATTGTTCTATTAATTTTTGTTTTTGTGTGGGTTTGGTTGCTTCGTTTGCAGATTAAAAGAAAGACAGAAAGTATAGATCTTAAAAATCAAGAATTACAAAAGAGCGAGGAAAAATTCAGAGTTATAACTGAAAACTCGAGCGACATAATATGGCATTTGGATAGCAATTTTCTTTTAACATATATTAGCCCGGCAGATGAAAGAATAAGAGGTTTTAAAAAGGAAGAAGTCATTGGTAAATCCCTTTTTTCTATTTTAAAACCTGAAGGAATTGAAATGCTAAAGGAGGCGAATAAAAAACGAATGATCGACCTGAGCAATGGCATCAGATCAGCTCCGGTGATTTATGAGTTGGAAGAACTTTGCAAGGATGGCAGTTGGGTTTGGGTTGAAGCCACTGCAACGGCATTTTACGATAGGGATGGTAAAATTTCTGGTTATCATGGAGTCTCAAGAGATATTTCAGAACGAAAAAAAGCAGAACTACTGCTTAAAGAGCGGGAAAGTCAGTTAAGAGAACTTAATTCCACAAAAGACAAACTCTTTTCAATCATTGCACACGACTTAAGAAGTCCGTTTAGTGCCATTTTGGGCTTTTCTGAATTGTTAATTGACAAAAATAATGATTTTGATGTTGCTGAATCTGAAGAGTACCTGGGATTAATTAATTCATCAACCAAAAACACGCTTATTTTACTTGATAATTTGCTAAATTGGGCAAAATCACAAACCGGAACAATTATTTATAAACCGGAAAAAACAAATTTATCTGCAATTATTAACGAAATATTAGAAGTATCAAAATCAGTTGCAAAAATTAAAAACATATCTATAAATTATACTCAAACAGATGATGTTGAAGTATACGCGGATGTAAATATGTTAAAAACAATTTTGCGAAATCTTATTTCCAATGCTATAAAATACACTCACTCAAATGGAGAAATAGCTATTTCCGCAGTACAAAATCAAAACAATATCGAAATTACGGTTTCTGATAATGGAGTTGGTATGAGTGAAGAAACTTGTAATAAATTATTTGAAATTGATACTAATATCACAACCACGGGAACAGCAAACGAAAAAGGTTCAGGATTAGGCTTAATACTATGTAAAGAATTTGTAGAAAAACATGGTGGAGAAATTTGGGTTAAAAGTGAGCTAGGAAAAGGAAGTACTTTTATATTTTCGTTACCTTTTAGATAATATTTATTCATAAATGAAAAATAAATAAACCTGTCCATAACGTTACTATTCCAAAATCAATAGATACTTTTAACCAACCCACACTACATCGTCAAAGACATAATCGCTTTAGCTGTATGCAGTCTATTCTCAGCTTCATCAAAAACAACAGAAATATTCGGGTCATCGATAACTTCATCAGTTACTTCGTGATTTCTATCAGCCGGAAGTGCATGCATAAGTTTAACATTTTTGTCGGCTAATTTTATTCTTCTGCTGTCGCAAATCCAATCGTGATACTTTTCTAAATTAACTTTCATTTCTTTTTTGCATTCGTCTTCGTTATCGAGATATTCTTGAACACCGTAAGCTCCGAAGCCGCCCCAGTTTTTGGGGATCACAACGTGTGCACCTTCGAATGCTTCGTCCATATCATTTGTGAAATTAATTTTTGTTCCGTTCTCTTCGGCGCGTTTGTTTGCACGATCAACGATATCTTTGCTTAACGGAAATTCTTTCGGATGTGCAATTGTTAAATCAATTCCGAATCGTGGGAAAAGTAAAGCTTGTGTCTGCGGAACAGACAACGGTTTTGAGTGTGTATCTGCATAAGCCCAGGAGACAGTGACCTTTAATCCTTTTGGATCGTTGCCGAATTTTTCAAAGATCGTCATTAAATCCGCAAGTCCTTGAAACGGATGGTAAATATCATCTTGTAATGACATGATTGGTTTTGTTGAGTGTTTTGCCATCTCAGCTAAGTAATCAGCGCCGATTCCGTAAAAACAATTTCGCGATGCAATTCCGTGTCCCATGCGTGATAAAATTATTGCTGTATCTTTTGCGGATTCGCCGTGTGATAAGTTGCATCTTATCTGCGGTTAAATCGTGTGCATGTCCGCCAAGCTGTGTCATTCCCGCTTCCATTGAGTTTCGTGTTCGGGTTGACTGCTCGAAGAAAATCATAAACAAAGTTTTGTGCGGTAAGTAGAGATGTGGTTTTTCTTCGTAAAATTCTTTTTTCAATTCGAATGATCTTTTGAATACAACATCAAGTTCTTCTTTTGTCCAATCATCACAAGTTAAAAAGTGTTTTCCTTTTAGATTCATATTAACTCCTAAAAAATAGAACACAGATGACACTGAAAAAACAGATTTTCACTGATTAAAACCTCTTTCGTTTGTAAAAATCTTTCTTCTAATTTCTGGTTTCTCACCGAAATTAAATAGCAATCCAAGTTCTATGTTTGTTGCTTTTAAATAATTTATTAATTGATATTCGTGTTCTTGGCAAAGTGCTTCGGATACTTTTAGCTCGAGTAATTATAGTATCATCAACTAAAATATCTGCAAAGTATTCTCCAACTTCTTCACCTTTGTAATAAACTTTTATTTTCTTCTGCTTTTCACACTTAAACCCATTTGAGATCAATTCTTTGTAGAGTGCATTTTCATATACTTTCTCAAGAAATCCATATCCAAGTGTGTTGTAAACTTCGTAGAAACATTTTATAATTCTTTCAGTTTTATCTTTGTGTAAATATTTCATAATATCACTCTAAAAATAGAACACAGATAACACTGAAAAGACAGATTATCGCAGTTATCTGTGCATATCCATTTCTTCTGTGTCATCTGCGTTCTATTAGTATGTTAAAGCAAACAAAGCATAAAACGCTGATGCTTTTACGAGATGTTCAACCGGGACTTTCTCGTTTGGTGCGTGAGCTAATACTTCATTCCCGGGACCGAACCCGATTGTCGGGATTTTATAATATCCGTTTATAGTTACACCGTTTGTTGAGAACGTCCACTTATCAACTTTGGGATTTGCCTCAAACAAATTTTTGTAAACTTCTACACTTTTTTGAACTAACGGATGATCTTCTTCAAGTTTCCAAGTCGGATAATATTTTTCCATTCCGTATTCAAATCCGGTGTAAGCTTTTGTTTTATAATCAAGCAAAAATGCTTTTGCTTTCATATCCTTTATAATTTCATTGACTTGAGCAAGTGCAAGTCTCCCGATCTTCACCCCAAGTTAATCTGCGATCCATATGAATTTTAGCATAATCAGAAACAGCACAAAGTGAAGGACTATTTGAAACAAACTCGGTAACGGTTATGCTTCCTTTGCCGAGAAATTCATCAGTGTCTAATCTTTCGTGAAGTTTTTCAATTTCGAGTGCGGCTTTAGATGCCATATAAATTGCGTTCTTTCCACGTTCGGGTGCAGAGCCGTGAGAAGAAACTCCAAAAAATTCTGCATTCATTTCCATTCTTCCGCGATGCCCTCGGTAAATATTTAAATTTGTTGGCTCGGTTATTATAACTGCGTCCGGTTTTAGATTTTCTTCTTCAACAAGATACTTCCAGCACAAGCCGTCGCAGTCTTCTTCCATTACTGTTCCGGTTACGTACAAAGTTATGTCGTTTGTCAAGATCCAAGTTCTTTTATAATTTTTCCGGCAGTAACAGCCGCAACTGGACCGCCTTTTTGATCGACACTTCCTCTTCCGTGAACAAACCCGTCTTTAATTCCACCGCCGAGTGGATCGAAATCCCAGTTATCCATATTTCCCATATCAACCGTATCCATGTGCCCGTCAATTGCAATCACTTTTTTACCGTTACCGATTCTGCCAATCACGTTGCCGAGTTTGTCGATTCTTACTTCATCAAAACCGGCTTCTTTCATTTGCCGCTGTAAGTTCATCTGCCGCATCTTTTTCTTGCGTACTTAGTGATTTCTTTTGAATTAACTTCGATAAGTTTTCTAGCAGTGTAATCTTTGATACTTTTCAGCTAACTTGCTTACTTCATTTGCAATGTTTTTCATAAATCATCTCACAACTTTTTAAATTCTTTGAATAATCTTTCACCTTGTTTATAAATTTCTTTTTGGATGTCTAATTCGTTTATTCCGATAAGTTTTTTATCCTTCATTAAAAACTTTCCGTCTTTTACTGTAGATGAAACTTGACTTTCGAGTATTCCGTAAATGTAATGTCCCCAAAAATTATTTTTGTTGAAAGGAGTCGGCGGAACATAATCCCAAATTACGAAATTGGCTTTATCGTTTTTATTGAGAGTTAGAAAAATCCGAGAAGAACTTTTTAACAAATTTTATTTGATTAAAATAAGTATTGATAACTCTTTCAAAAGCTTCTTCTGACGATAATCCGGAATGTCGCATCAATAAAAAGTATGTCTTTAATGTTTTAGCTCGGATTAGCATGCATTCCGTCCGTACCGCAAAGTATTGTTTGATCTTTTGGAATGTTTTGGAAATCCGGAATACCTACCGAGTTATTAAGATTTGAATCCGGGTTGAATGCAATTGCACTTCCGTATTCGTATATCTTTTTATATTCTGATTTTGATAAATGAATGGCGTGTGATACGATGCTTTTATCGTTAAGCAGATTGTATTTTATTAATCTTGTTAAAGGAAGATTACCGAATTTATCTTTGCTTATTTTTCGATCGGCTATACCCTCACAAAGATGAATATGTATTCCGAGATCATTATCATTAATAAAATCAGATACAGTTTTGAGTGAATCATTATTTACTGTGAACGAAGCGTGAAGTCCGAAAAGATATTTTATATTAGGATCATCTTGATCGATTCTCGAACTGTTTTCAATTATGGCTTCAGTTTTTAACAGTTCTCCGTTTCTGTCTGAAGTTTCGAAAGCCAAAACTCCGTTTAAATTTCTTTTACGAAGTACATCGCCGATTACATCCAAACTTCCAATTGTATTTCTCGGAGATGCGTGATGATCAAAAATGCAAGTAACACCGTTTTTGATGGATTCAAGCGCAGCCATTTCAGCAGAAGCTTTTGTCATTTCGTGGTCGAGCGCGTAATCGAGTTTCCACCAGAGATTTTTTAGAATGTTGATGAAATTGTTTGTCGGTCCGCTTATTGGTAAACCCTTTGAGAGGCGGGAGTAAATATGTTCGTGAAAGTTAACGTTGGGAATTGTGATTACTTTTCCTTTTGCATCGTAGGAATTCTTTTCAACTTTTGGTTTTGCCGTTCTATATAATCTTTCCAGTTATTCTTTTTTATCTCTTTGATTTTGCCGTCGGATAAAATTAAGTCACCGAAAACCGGAGAGATAGAATTCTTTTTTGTACTGCAAATCCAAGCGTTTGTTATTTTCATAATAATCTCACATTGATTAACCGCAAAGACGCAGAGGCCACGCCAGAGGCGGGCAAGCGCAAAGCTTAAGGCGATCGATAAATTGGAATTGATTAGCTTCTTTGCGTCTTAGCGACTTTGCGGTTAAGTTTTTATTTCGACGAACTTTCCGTAACCAATTTTACCAAATTTATTTTCATCGCGATTCATAATTTCTTCACCTCTTAAAAATGTCTGCTTTACAATCGCGTTAAAAGTTACATCTTCAAAAGGAGTGTACTTTCCCTTGCTGTGCATATCTTCTGCTGAAACAATTTCAGAATTCCATAAATCAACTAAAGCAAAATCGGCATGTTTGTTTTTGGATAACTCACCCTTGTGTTCAAGACTGAAAAACTTTGCAGCATTTGTTGATAACAAATTAATTGTCTGCTCAAGTGTTAATCTGTTTTTCAGAAATCCTTCGCTAAACAAAAACGGAACACGATGTTCAACTCCGGGAATACCACCGTAAACTTTCCAGAAATTCTCAGAAATTTTTTCTTCGTTTGGATTACATCCGGCGTGGTCAGTAGTTACAAATTCCAATTCATTGTTTCTTAACGCATCCCACAACGCATTCTTATCTTCTTCAAACTTAACCGGCGGAGCTGTTTTTAAGTAGTTTCTAATTTTATCGTTTTCAAAATCGCTTTGAGTGAAATACAAATAATGCGGACAAGTTTCCGATGTAAGCTGAATTTTTTCTTTTGCAGCCGATCGAATTATTTCCATTCCCGCTTTTGAGCTTAAATGAACAACATGAATTCTACATCCGGTTTTCTCGGCTAATGTTTTTTATCTGTTCAATTGCAACACGTTCCGCTTCAACATCTCTTGCAATGCAGTATTCTTTCCAACTGTTTTTGTTTTCTTTTTGAAATGCTTTCTCTTCTTGAAATGATTAACGATTTGTCTTCCGCATGAACCGCCATCGGTTTTCCGGTTTGCTTGATTAGTTTTGCCGCTTGTTCAATTTTCTCGTATGGTAAATCGGAAAATTCTTCCATTCCCGAAATGACATAAACTTTATATCCCGCAACTCCGGCTTCAGATAATTCGTTTACTTGTTTTTCTAATTTGTCCAGATCATCAAAATCTTGACAGCGGACTCCACCCCAAAATGCAAAGTCAATTAAACTTCGTTTTTTTACCGCCTCTAGTTTTGTTGTGAAGTTCTTTATATCTGTAACCGGTGGAAGGGAAGTGCAAGGCATATCAATTATTGTTGTCACACCGCCATAAGCTGCCGCGGTTGAAGCATGATCAAAATCTTCGCGGAATTCAAATCCCGGTGTATCAAAATGCACGTGCGGATCAATTGCGCCGGGCATTAATAAACTAAAATTTCCGTCGATAATATTATTCTCGTTATTTAAACTTTTATACTTCGACTTAAATTCATCATGTGAGTTATTATCTTTTACATCATTCCAATCAAATTCATCCGAAAGAAATTTTATTTCTTGTATCTTATTAGAGAAAACGACTTCGGCTAAGCGAAGCTTATTTTCTTTTGTGTTGATGAATATGTTTGTTAGCCTTTCCATATAAACGCCCAATGGAACACTGATGACACAGAAAAAGCTGATTGACACAGATATCAGCGAAAATCTGTTTCTTCTGCGTTATCAGTGTTCTATTGCTTTTTATATAAGCCCACTTTTTTATTAAAGTCTTCTATAAGTTTATCCCACTCGGGAACGACTGAAAATCTTTCATCCCAATATTTTTCATCATACCATTGTGCATTTAATTCTTCGACATCTTTACCTTGCTGCTCGACCCAAGTAAAATATTTCAAATTATGAATCGATTTTTTGTCATAATAGTTCAACTCTTTGAAATAGTCAATCCCTTGATGTTTAATCACAGAATTCCAATCAATTGCAGCTTGAGTTTCATTATAGCTTCCCCATGCATCATTCATTTCTTTCAAACGAGATTGATAAAGTTCGGCAGAGTCAGTGAAGATTGTAAAGATCACATCATTTTCATTGTACTCATAATATTTTGCAAGCTTTATGGCACTCAATAAATTACTTATGCACGAAATGCCAAGCTCGGGTAATCTTTTTACTATGTTTTTTTCAACACCAAGTTTCAATAAATATTCATGACCCGCTTTTTCGTTAAACAGTCTTAATATTCTTAACGGATCTTCATCGTCAATAGCACAAACTGTATCAGTGTTTTTAGCATTGTGAATCCACGGAACATGTTTATCTCCGATACCTTCAATTCTATGTCCGCCAAAACCGTTCATTAAAAGTGTTGGACATTGAAGAGCTTCCGAAGCTAATACTTTCAATTGCGGATAAAGTTTTCTTAAATAATCGCCCGCAGCAATTGTGCCTGCCGAACCGGTTGCGCTTACATAAGCTGATAATCGTTGATCTTTTTCTTTTACTTGATTAAACAATTCGTCAATTGTATTGCCGGTAATTTCATAATGCCAAATTGAATTACCGAATTGATCGAACTGATTGAAGATAAGGTACTCATCGCTTTCTGCTTCGAGTTCGTGACATTTATCGTAAATTTCTTTTACGTTGCTTTCGCAACCGGGAGTTGCATAAACTTCCGAGCCGATTTCTTTCAGCCATTCGAAGCGTTCTTTACTCATTTCTTCCGGTAGAATTGCAACAGCGTGAACGGTTAACAAAGCCGAATTAAAAGCTCCGCCGCGACAGTAGTTTCCCGTTGAAGGCCAAACTGCTTTATGATACTCGGGGTCGAATCTTCCTGTAACTAAATATGGCGCAAGGCATCCGTAGGTTGCACCGACTTTATGTGCACCGGTAGGGAAGTGTTTTCCAACCAAACCGATTATTCTTGCATTAACACCTGTAATTTCTTTCGGTATTTCTAAAAAGTTTATTCCGTCAATTGATCCGTCCTTCGGATTATTGTTCCAATTGATTCTGAAGAGATTTAACGGATGTACTTCTTGTAAACCAATTGTCTTTAGTTTGTCTTGAATTCCTTTAGGAATTTTGTGGGGATGTTTTAGTTGTTCAAAAGTGGGTAATAAAATTTTGTTTTCTTTACAACGTTTGATGGTTCTTTCTAAATAGTCATTATTTTTAATGCTCCAATTCCAGTCTTCCATTATAACTCCGGTATGTCAAATAAAGAACTTTCCCGACTCAGTAAGAGTCGATAAATTTATCCGTAAATCTACATAATTTCGAATAGATTTTGAAGATTATTAGAAACAAGCGGCTCTTTGATATACATGATTTAACAAGATACAAATGTGAGTGTGATAATTTTATGACTTTTAATATACACGAATTATAAAGTGAAAATTATCCTGATAATATAGAATAACCAAGTCCAAAGGTAAGCACGCAATAACATGAGAATTTTATCAAAAGTATTACGTAACTGTTTTATATATTTTGAATAACGGAAAATTCAATCATTGATGGAACTGTATGAACGAAAATTTATTATCCGACTTACTTTTCATAACGAACGTTGTGCTTCCGGTATTTCTACTTGTTTTTATTGGAATTGTTTTACGAATGCTAAAGATCATTGATGATCAATTTGTTAAGATAACTTCAGATTTTGTTTTTAAAATATCCCTCCCGGTTTTAGTTTTTATAAAACTTTATGATGTCGATCTTAGCAGAACATTCAGTATGCCGATGATGATTGTAATAATTATAGGCACTATAGCAGTTTATTACTTCGCAAAAGCTTTTGCATATTATTTGAAATTAAATCCTGCGGATGAGGGTGTTTACATTCAAGGAGCTTTTAGAAGCAATTATGCTATTGTGGGATTAGCAATAATTTTACGAATGTTTGGTCCCGAAGCTGTTGCTAAAGCATCATTCTATTTACTTTTTGCACTTCCGATTTATAATCTATTTGCAGTTATTGCGCTAAACAAACCGCATAACAGGGAGAGAACGTTGACATATTCAAAACAATTAAGGAGATAGTCTTAAATCCACTAATCATTGGTGTTATTGTTGCAATCCCATTTTCGATATTTAGTATTGGATTGCCCGACGCTCTCTCTACAACGGGTAATTATCTTGCTGAAATTGCACTCCCATTAGCGCTACTTGGAATAGGTGGCTCATTTAATATAGATTCAATAAAGGAAGCTTCAGGTTTAGCATTCGGTTCTGCTGCAATAAAGAATATTGCTTCGCCGATTATCGCAACGGTTATCTGCGTATTATTTAGGCATAACCGGAGATGATCTTGGAATAATTTTTATCGTGTTTGCGTGTCCAACAGCAATAGCAAGTTTTGTAATGGCAGCGGGGATGCGAGGCAATATTAGATTGGCAGGAAATATTATAATTATTTCAACATTAGGTTCATTGTTTACCATGACTCTTGGTTTGTTTTTGTTGAGGTATTTGGGTTTGATATAGGTTTATCTACTTAAACCAAATCACATAAGTAATAAACAAATTTAGAAATAGTATCACTCCCAGCTAATGATGCATATCGTAAAAATTCTCAATTCAGTTGATTTATTTTCCGTATTAATGAATTAATATAAAGTTGACAAACGAACGTGAGTTTTGACTTCCTGGATCAGTGCCGTGACTAACCATATATTCATGAATATGATTCAATGTTAACCATATTTTAAAATTCTGTTTCATAATTGTACTCCCATCTTGCAACATAATGTTGATAATTTGCAACAATTGCAGTGTAGCTAGAATTTTCTTTTATATAGTAGAATTAAATTATTTTGATTTTTAGATGAATTCTCAATTGTTGACATTATTAAAATTTACTGGCATAGTATTAGCTCAAAATAGATTTACTGATGGCGTGAGGATTAGAAATAATTAAAAAATAATAAGTTTTAAGGAAAAAGCACTTGACTCTAATTAACCTGTTCCTTACTTTGAAAGTTCAAATCCTAATAGAGTGGCTTGAACATATTTAGATACACTGTATTATTATAAAAGGGTTCTCATATTTACGGAGTTGATTTGGGTAAGGGTATTTTTAATTATTACAATTCATTAAAAGAAATTACTACAACTGACTTAGTTTCTTTAGAATTACTAAAAAAAATACTTTGGAAAACTCTCTACCCGGTAATAATAGTTGATGCGCGAAATTATGATATTCAATTTGCTAACGAAGCATCGGAAATACTTTTTGGATCACCGTTTCAAAATAGCCACCCCACAAATCTGAAATCAATCGTTAAAGTCTTCATCCGACCTAAAGAAAATAAAACCGTTGGTAGAGTTAGGTTTAGAAACGGATGACCTGCAGTTAAAAGTTTTTACGGTTAACAACAAAGAAATCGATTCTATAGTTAAGTTACAGTTTATCTCTGAGGCAGGGATCAACTACACAGTTATTCATTTTAAGAACATGAATAACTCCGGTAAGAAAGTATGCTTTTCAAAGAAAATCATTTGCTGAAGAATTTAATGAATGAACAAACAGTACTTTTTGCATGTGCCGACAAAGAAGGCAATTTTTTATTTGCGAATGACTTTTACTTTGATACTTTCAATGTTCCTCCTAATCAATTAATTGGAGAAAGTTCTTTAAAGTTTGTTTTACCAAAAAAAGAGATGAAGTACTTAAGGAATTTCAGCGTCTATTAGATCCACCATTTACGGCAAATTTTGATATACCATGTAATACTGTAAACGGATTAAAAATATTTCACTGTAATGCAAAATCAATTTTGAATAAAAAAGGTGAAGTAGAATATGTAGTTGGTTGGGCACACGATCATACAGAGTTAGTTAAGAAAGAAAAAGATTTAATAAGAATTAACGAAGAACTTGAGGAACTAAATAATCTTAAAGACAAAGTCTTTGCCGAAGTGTCGCACGATTTAAAAGGACCGATAGGAAATCTGCAAGTTGCTATGAAAATAATGTTGGAGATGAAAAGTTCGCTCGCCGAAGATGAGTTTGATGTATTTTTGGAGAATATGGGAAAGTCTTTAACTGAAAGTTTACAGAATGTTGATCGAATTAACTGAGTGGTCGGAAATTGAGTTGGGAAAAGTTAAACCAAAATTTGAAGAGGTTAGCTTAGCACATCTTGTTTATGAGATACTCGGAAATCTTAGGGGTGATATTTTAAATAAGAAGTTAAAAACAAATGTGAACGTAAGTTCTTCATTAAATATAAATTGTGATAGAACTCTGATAGGAGTTGTATTAACACATGTTCTAGAAAATTCTATCGGTTATTCTTTTTCTGAAGGTAATCTTAATATTGAAGCAGAGAGAAAAGAGAATCAAGTTACCTTGAAGATAATTGATTATGGAATGGGTATGGTTAAAGAGAAGGTAGATCTGCTTAATCAAATTGAAACGAAGAAGTCTGAATTATGGTCCCGCTTAAAATGTACACCATGCTTAGACGTAATTATTTGCCGCGAGATAATGAAAATGCATGGTGGTTCAATTCAATTCAGCTCACAGCCCGACAAAGGTACAACTGTATATTTAAATTTTTCTGAGACGGGTAGTTAAATAATTGGAATCATCCTGTATGAAATTTTTACAAAATCTCATTATGCTACACATATTTAATTCAATAAACAAACTGTATTGAAAACAAGCTCCAATTGCAACTGTTCTAGGCACAATTATTGTTGAGTGGTAGTTAAATAATTGTAAAGAACTTTTAAATTGTGTTCTGAATCATTGTCATTAATTAAAAAATTCTAATAATTGCGATAAAGAAAATTGGGTAAAATCATTTAAATACTAGTGAAACGAATAATCGAGTTGTTGCTATTGACGATGACGAAACCTTGCTTGAATCCTTGAAGTTTTATCTTCGTGAATTTGGTCATATAGTAAAGACTGCTTGCGACGGAGAATCCGGTGTTGAATTAGTTAAGCAAGAACATCCGGATATTGTGCTTTGCGATATTCGATTACCTAATAAAGATGGAATTCAAGTTCTTGAAGAGATAAAAGAATTTGATCCTTACATCCAAGTAATTTTAATGACGGCTTATGATGATATCCAATCCACAATAAAAGCAATGCAAAAGGGCGCGTTTGATTATATACACAAACCGTTGGATTATTCCCAGTTAAGAGTTCGGATAAAAAAAGCTAGCGAAATACAGGAGTTGAGCCAACGGCTTTCGGACCAAGTCTCTACCGCAAAAGATAATTATCAAATTGATACCGGCTTAATCGGCAACACACCCCCTATGAGAGAGATATACAAATACATCGGTCAACTTTCTATAAATAAAGTTACTGTGCTGTTGCAAGGTGAAAGCGGAACGGGAAAGGAACTGGTTGCAAAAGTAATTCATTACAGCGGTATTACAAAAGATCATCCGTTTGTTGCTGTTAATTGTACGGCGCTTCCTGAAAATCTTTTAGAAAGTGAATTGTTCGGACATGTGAAGGGTGCTTTTACCGGAGCAATTAAAGATAAAAGAGGAAAGTTTGAACTTGCCGGAAAAGGAACAATTTTCTTGGACGAAATTTCCGAGATGTCTCCTTCCATGCAGGCAAAATTACTGCGTGTTCTTCAAGAAAAAGAATTTGAGAAAGTAGGCGGCGAAAAATCGCACTCCGTCAACGCAAGGATTTTAGCTGCAACAAACAAAGAACTTGAAACATTAGTACGTCAAGGTAAATTTAGAGAAGACTTATTCTATAGATTAAAAGTTTTCACTATAGAACTGCCTCCGTTGAGAGAAAGAGTTGAGGATATTCCACTCCTAGCTGTTCACTTTCTTGAGAAAGCAAACTTTGAGCTTCATAAAAAAGTTAGAAAAATTCCCTTTAGTGTAATGGAAAAACTGCAACAGAAAAATTGGGAAGGTAATGTAAGACAGCTTGAAAACATGATAAAGCAAGCTGTTGTCTTATGTAAATCTGATGTACTTGATGAAGAAGCACTGACACTGAGTTTAGATAATAGCTTTGCCGAAATCTCCAAAAACCTCCGCAGTTTAAAAGATGTTGAAAAAGATCACATCAAACTGGTGCTTGATTCTGTTAACTGGGATAAAACAAAAGCAGCGGAAACTCTCGGTGTTTCCAAACCAACACTCTATAGTAAGATTAAAACATACCAATTAAATAACCACTAAAAATCCACATTACATCCATCAATAAAAATTTTTAACTCACAGTTTAATAGTTTAATAAATAGACCTCGGGTTTGCTCTAAATATTATTTTAGCCTGCCATAATAACCGAAATAAATACAATCACTTACAATCCACCTTCTTAAAATTAATTCTTAAATAGTTTTATTCGGCACCTTTGTTGCACTCTAAAAGGTAAATTTCCAGGTATCGGTCAGCCATATGTTAGAAAACTTTTTAGTCTTTAATCTTGCCGGATATGAATATGCTACTAATATAGTAAAGGTTCCTATTGTATTGATCGCAAAGAAGTATTTGGGCTTTACACCGATAGATGAAATAGATGGATTGAAATTAAAATTTGAGGGTGCCGAAATTTCGATAATCGATCTACCAAAACAAATTGTTAACACACCTAACAAACTTACAACAGATTCCCGCATTTTAGTCGGTCAAATGAGTGATAAATTTTTTGGTTTCTTGGTTGATGACGTTCAAGAAATATTGATGGCAAATCTCGATGAGATAAATGAAAATAGTAATGAACAACTCAAAATTTATTTCCGGTCGGCTGAATTATGAGAATAGATCGATAAGAATAATTGATGTTGATAAAGTAATTGAAGAATCTCTTCCCGAATACTTTTCTGAGAAAGAGGTTAAATGAAGAATTACTATTCCATATTAATAATTAGTGGTTTACTTATGGTGCTATGCAATAACTCTTTATTGGCTCAATCAGATTCAACCAACATTAAGTTAGAGGAATCATTACGCGAAGATCTTCTCGTAGAAATTGATGAGTTGATAGTTGATAATACTCAAACAAAAATAGGCAGAGACTTTTTTGATATGTACTATCAACTATGGAAACCCCGCAAGTTGAAACCAGCTATACAATAGTCGTTTCAGAAAAACCTATGCCGAGCCTCGGCGCTTTAGTCTCGGTTACTATTAATGATATCCTCGTATTCCAGCAGTTCGTTCAACCCCGTTACGATATAATGGAAGAAAAAGTACATCAGGCACTTTACACATCTATGGAATACTTAGTCAACTATGAGGAAATACAAAGGTCGCTTCAAGGTGACGATCTATCCGGAACAGGAATTTATTAATAAATGAGGGTGCAGTAATGACGTTAAACAAAATATCATTAATTCTATTTCTAGTTTGCTGCTTTGCAATTAGCACCAATGCACAGCAACTGGTATTTGAGTTTGTCAATCCGAACTTCGGCGGTAAAAATACTTACAACTACAATTGGCTTTTAAGCCAAGCACAAGCTCAAAACAACATTACCGAAGAAGGTGCACTAAGCAGGTATTACAATGATCCGCTAGCTGATTTTCAAGAAAGCTTAAACCGGCAGATACTCAGCCAGCTTTCAAGACAGCTAGTAGAAAACACTTTTGGAGATACGGAATTTATGGAGGGCAGGTATGAGTTGGGTAATTATGTAATTGATATTACTCCCGGCTCAAATGGAATACAAGTCACAATATTTGATGTATTCGGTGGCGGCGAAACAACAATAACAGTTCCGTATCTCTAAAAAAACGAGGGTGTAAAATGAAATTGGGTGCTAAAATAATAATTCTATTCAGCTTTATCCTGTTGACTTCCTGCGTAAGTAATTTCGTTCCATTCAACAGTGAACCGGCTCAGATTGGGCCGAGTACGAGAATTACGAGTGAGCTGAAAGTCAATTCCCGAACCGAGAGAAAAAATTGTTGCGGCTGTTTACAAATTCAGAGACCAAACCGGACAGTATAAAGCATCTGCCGGCGGTACATCTTGGTCAACCGCGGTAACACAAGGTGCAACATCAATTCTTCTAAAAGCTCTTGAGGAATCCGGCTGGTTTATTCCGATTGAAAGAGAAGGTTTGTCAAACTTACTTAATGAAAGAAAAATAATCCGTTCCAGCAGGGCAACGTACAATGAGGGAAATGATGGTGACTTATTACCTCCGCTGCTATTTGCCGGAGTAGTTTTAGAAGGTGGCATCGTCTCTTATGAAACAAATATCTTAACCGGCGGTGTGGGTGCCAAATACTTTGGAGCCGGTGCCTCTTCTGAATATAGACAAGACAGAGTAACGGTCTATCTTCGTGCAATCTCTACAAGTAACGGACGAATTCTAAAAACAGTTTACACTACAAAAACCATTTTGTCTCAATTGGTTGACGTTGGTCTCTTCCGTTTTGTTGATCTTAAAAAACTGCTGGAAGTTGAAACCGGCTACAGCTACAACGAACCGCCGGAAATGTGTGTAACCGAGGCAATTGAAAAAGCAGTGCAAGGGTTAATAATCGAAGGAATCCAAGACGGTATGTGGGCACTGAAAGATTCATCGGCTATGAGTTCTCCCACTATTGCAAACTACTATGAAGAAAAAAAGCAAGCAGCCGAAATTGATGCTCTCGGAGACAATTTAACCAGTCTCAGAAGAAGCTGGGGACTCGGCTTTAACGTAGGCGGAAATAAATATGAAGGTGATTACGGAAACGCACGCACAAAACCGGCTTGGGGAATTTCATTCGTAAAATCTTTGTCGAATAATCTCTATTTGGGTATTGATTATGCAAATGGTGAATTGGCGAATGACAGGATTCTTTTCTAATACAATAAACAGTGTTGATCTAAAAGGGCAATATCACTTAATCCCTAATTCAACTGTTAGTCCGTTTATTGAAATCGGTGGCGGTGCAATTTGGGGAAAACTTGATGACAGAACAAAACCTTATGCAGATGAAGAAAAAATGAAGCACTGGAGTCTTTCCGGTGGATTAGGAGTGGAATTTCTTCTTACAGATTTTATGGGTTTCAGCATACTCGGTAAAAACACTTATCTCTTCTCCGATAAAATTGACGGTGCCGAGTATGGTAAAATAAATGATTATTACTGGGGGCTTCAATTAGGAATTACGCTCTACCCAAACTTCTAAATCTCGGGATAGAGGATTTATAAAATAAATTGTTCTTTCTTATCCTGTAGTAAGGCGGTAGTAGAAAAAAGGGCAGCGCTACAAGCAGCTCATTATCAACAAAACTGATAATGAGAACAGGGTGCTTACTAACGCCACCGAATTGAAATTTCTTTACTTAAATAACGGTAAAACGAGTATGAATTTCAATTCATCTTTGAATCTGCTAATCGCCAGGTCGTTTAACTTATTTAATAACAAAATAACCTGGAGGTTATTACTGAAGAAGTTATCTTTTATTCTTTTACTTGCTTATTCCGGTAAGCATGGTATTTCCAGGCAACTAGATTGTAACACAAGTACAGTTACTTCAAGTCGGTAATAATAATTCAACAGCGGTTCATCAAAGCAGGTGCTAGTAGCTCCAGCAGCGACTCAAACTGGTGACAATGGTCAAATAACTGTCGACCAAACAGGAACCAATACTGTCAACTGTTAACAAGTAGAGTACAGCTATATAATACCTCTTGATCCCGATGACAAGAATATCCAGATGCAGTAGTTAGCGAAATCGGTGCAGATAATACGCAACTAGTGAGATTTGCAAGACGGAAACAATGATGGCTGGAAACCATGGAACAACATAGGTGCTACTGCATTACCAAAGACGGAAGTATGAAACGACATTACTCAATGCAACATACGCTCCTGGCTCTAACAGTGGACAAAGAGTAGATGCTTATCAATATGGTGATCTGACATAACAACACAACTCAATTAGCATAGGTTACACAAATTCATTTGATGTTGATCAAATTGGTGATGAAAGATTCTACTCAAACTGATGCGAATCACAGTCATGGTGATGATTTATACTGAAGGCTGATACAGTATTGCTTCGCAGACGTTAAATGGAAGTAATCATGGTATACGGTGCAATTGTAATTGATCAATATGGTGACTGGAACTAAGGCTCGTCAAACTTTCTACGGGCAGAGAATGGTTATACGCAGGCAATCTAACTAGCAATCGTGGTGATGAATAACGATGCAACATAGTGGCTGAATGATAACTGAAGCTCATACAAGCCGTTGATGGTGGTAATAACAATAATGCTCATCATACAATTCAGAGATGAATTTGATGATGTAACCACAGTGGATGTGCTATTGCAAAACAGAACATCAACAATTTGGATTATAGCAACTACATGCCGACTAGTTAATCTAACGAAGAAATTCTGGAGGTAACGGCTGTGATGATAACCGTAAAATTATCGACAGAATAAAGAGGAAGCTTATATAACTCGCAGCTGGTGACACATAACTGGAAATAACATAGAGATGCGAAGCAGTGATGGTGACCGAACAATTTACAGTCGAAGCGATACAAACGGGTGTGATAATTGGATGATTACCAACATCTGTTAAAGGCTACGATGAGTATACAGTTGTATTGGTCATTTCAAGACCTACACGGGGCTTTAACAATATGCATTTAGAAATCAAGGTGGTGATGGATAGCTAACACTGCGTTATTACAAGATGGTGCTGATAATATCTGCTAATGTCTATCAAGTATGGTACATGTGACTATAGTCGGGTATTCAATAACTGGTTCATAAATGTTATGGATATCGATCAAGTTGGTGACTTTAATACTGTTAATCATTCTCAGTTGGGCGAGCATAATTAATAGTCGTAGTTGGCACAAACAGGTAACAATAATACAGCAAGTGTATATCAATCAAAGTAGTCTTATAAATATTATAGGGGCGGCAAAGCCGCTCCTTATCTTCAAAAATTCATTACAAAAAGTAGTGAGTTGAAGAGAGGACATTATGTTAAAAAGTAAAGCAATCTATTTTATTCTTTTTTCTTTTAATGCTGACTATTTCTTTTGCCCAAGCCGGTGATGAAGAATATTCTGCTGAACCAAATTATGAAGTAATAGTTCATACCCGAACTTATTGAGTGCCACATCCAAGTTCGAGTAACTGTTTCTCAAATTATGCAATATGGCGAGTTATAACGAGGCAGTTTCAACTCAACAGGTTGGGGCTAATGTTTATAATCTAACAGCACGATGAACTTCGGTATCAATCCATATCGCAGCTCAGGGAAGTTATGCAATAAAGCATCAATATTAACACAGGTAGTTGTTGCAAATGATATTAGATAAAATAAACTACTCAGGATGTAACTCAGAATGGTTCATCTCATTCAACTGCAACCGCCAATATGACTGGTTCGGTAACAAACTGCTGCTAGAGCAAAGATATACGGGCAATGAGTTTTTAATGGATATGGTTGGCAATGATAATTATTCAAAATATTATTCAAGATGGTGCATATAACGTATTGAGTCAATATATAGAAGGTAACTCAAAATCTTTTGATGTTATGCAAACAGGAAGTTTTCATGAGTTAAACCAAATTGAAACCGGGGTTGACGGAATAAATTATTCTGTGCAGCAAAAGGGTCCCGGCATGAAGGTTACTATAGTTAATGGTTCACTTCGGTGAACGGCACCCTCACCCTCTCCCTGCGCTTGTCCAGAGAAGCAGGGGGAGGGATTAATTGTTTGAGGATATTATGAAAAAGAGTACTGCTTATATCTGTCATTATCAATTCGATTCTATTTATTAGTGTATCGACAATATTTATAGGTGCTGTATTAAATATTGAAGATACATCGATTCTGTATGACAAAAATTTTAACAACAGAGTTACGGTACTGCAGACTAATCCTCAAAATCAAACATCCATAAATGTTGCGGCGAGCAATCAGATAGGTAAGACAAACATTATCAACAATCAGCAAGTAAACGGTGGTCATTATATTGATATAATACAGTCGGGCAGCAACAATTTTGTATCGTCTGTTCAAAGGGATTTTGACAAGGAAAATTCGGGTGCTGCTGCTGTAACAACACAAAGCGGGAATAGTAATAGGATTGAACTAACGCAGACAAATTCTGAACACAGAGCTTTTATAGATCAACTCAGCGGTGATGAAAACGAAGCGGATGTAAACCAAGAAAATGATTTCGCATCAGCCGGTTTTTCCGTGCAAAGTATTTTCCAAATAGGAGATGCTCATTCCGTAACAAGTGATCAAGAGAGAGGTTCACATAACTCGCAGATATATCAGCAGTCGGGAAATAATAACAGTGTGAGCTTGAGGCAATACAATACTACTGAAAGTTCAACAGGCAGTAATTCCACAATATGGCAGGTTGGTGAATTTAATAATGTTAACTCTACACAAAAAGATGGCTCACATATTTCTACAGTACACCAAACCAACAGTTCATTCAATAATGCCGAGCTTTCACAAAGCAATGATTTGTTATCTGAGGATGAATACTCAAGTTTATCACTTTATCAAACCGGTTCAAATAATAATTCTTCCATCGATCAAGAAAACGGGAACCACAGCGCAAATGTTTCGCAATATAAAGAGAACAACTCTGTAAGATTGCGCCAAATAAATTTTAATCTTTCACCGACTTCAATCAGTGCGCTGATATCACAAAAAGGTGACTTCAACAACGCAAATGTTTACCAACTTAACGGTAGTCATTCTCTTGCGCTGCATCAATTTGACGGAGACTATAATTCCGTAACTGCAAATCAAATTGATGAAAACGGAAGCACAAGGGGAGCGGAAGCATCGATCGAACAGCGTGGATCACAAAATGCAATTACGTTAAACCAGCATTACGGCAGTCACGAAGCAATATTACAGCAAAGAGGATCTAGCAATTTTGCTGAGGTTACTCAACTCGATGCTTTAAGCGGAGACGGATCAATCTCAACTATAACTCAAGAAGGTAACGGCAATTTTGCAGAAACCCATCAAGTGGGAGCAGCAAATAAATCGGAAATTACGCAGAATGGTTCGGGAAATAGTGCAGTAGTAAAACAAAGATAGATTCATTTATATGTTCAACTAAAATAGGAGAAATTCTTCTATGTATTTTAAGCGATTGACGTTCATTATTCTGGTAAGCGCTCTCCTCATCGGAGTAATATCCTGTAAGGAAGATGCGGTAGAGCCATCCCTTTACGGAGCAATTGAAGGAAAAGTTTTGGATTCCGAAACCAATCTGCCAATAAGTAATGCTGCCGTAACAACAAGTCCGCCGACAAGTTCTATTGTAACGGATGCAAACGGCGAGTTCAAATTTCCAAGCGTGCCGACAGGCAGCTACACTATTTCTGTAAAGAAAAGTGATTACACTTCAAACACGATTAGCATTTCTGTCACTGAAGGAACGGTTACCGAAGCTACAATATTGTTAAGCGTAGATGAAGGATCGGTAACCGGAAAACCGGTTCTTTCTAAACCGGCAAACAAATCCGAAAAACAAGAAACTGAAGTAACTTTAACATGGGGCGTAGAAACCCAATCAGCAAAAGATTCCATTAAATATGATGTGTATTTGTATTCAGAAAATTCTCTGCAGCAAGAGAGGGTCGCCGAAAATTTGAAGGATACTTTATATACTAGTAGAGAATTTGAAATTCAACACAACATATTTTTGGCAGGTTGCTGTAAAGGGGGATGAAGAAAGTGATACCTACAGTCCCGTGTGGTCTTTTAAACGAAATCATTCCCGGATTATCCCTACCTGTTTGCCGGGAATGATAGACGGCGATTATCGAAATTTATTTAGCAAATGACGATGGTGAATCGTTACAGCTTACAAACAATTCCAGCAAAGAACTTTGGCCTCAGTTCTTGAATAATTCGAAGAGTTTAGTCTATATCTCCGACAGAGAGTTAGAATCCCATATTTATGTTCAACAAATTAATGCGGACGAGGCAGTTAAAATTACTACACTGCCCGTCGCATCATATAATAATGTTGGAATCGGTTACGACGTTTCGCCGGATGAAAAGTATATAATCTATGGTCATTATGATAAACTATACAGAGTTGGAACCGACGGAAGAGGTTTAACACAATTAGCAACTGCCTCAAATGGCTTTCACTTCAGAGAAGTCAGCTATTCCGATCAAGGGGATAAAATTGTTGCTCTGTTAGTCGGGGCTGCTCCATACACTTCCGAAATTCATATTCTAAATGCGAACGGCTCAAACATGGAATTATTTATGGAAGATGTACCGGGTAGTTTAGGCAGTCCATCATTCTCTATGGACGGGACTAGAATACTTTTCACACGTGATCTTTCCGGAAACGAAGTAAGCAGCGGAAGACAACTAAACACCCATGTTCAACTTGTAAAGCTTGATAAATCTGATACCATTGATGTCTCTTCCAAAAAAGCGGACGGGACGAATGATCTATTTCCACGGTTTTCACCCAATGGTGGTAAGATTATCTTTATGAATGGTTCTAATTCTTCTAATGCAACTGAAATTTGGACGATGGACAGCAACGGTGAAAACAGAACTATGATACATCCTAATGGTAAATATCCTTATTGGAAATAAATAATAAATTAGTTTATTTATAAAAATTTATATGGATATAGAAAAGTAAATGTATGACTATCAAATAGAGACTCTATTTTTGTTAAATCAGCTAAAGCAGTTAAAAGCTCAAGTAGATGAATACAAATACACTATAGATCATTTGCAGGAAGCTAACCAAGAACTACTTGAAGACTCAAAGCTGTTAAAAATTATTACTAACAGCAGCAAAGACCTAATACTGAGACATGCACCGGACGGTGAAATACTTTCCGCTTCGCCTTCGTGCATTAATCTTATGGGATATTTACCGATTGAAATAGTCGGAAAATATATTTATGATTTTATTGAAGATGAAACCGGTGATTTTGAATTAGAATTACAAAAGCAGTTGAAAAACAACGGTGTGAAAACTTTCCGATTTAAAATGAAACACAAACTGGGCGAACCGGTTTGGGTTGAAACTAAACGGCGAGTGGTTACAGGAAACACTGATGCAATTTATAAGGAAGTAATAAATTGGATTAGCGATGTATCCGAAGAGATGGAATCCGAAGAGAAACTAAAAGAGGTTTTTAAAGAACTTCACTCAAAGAAAGCATTTCTTACCGATTTAATTGAACATCAAGGCCACTTGTTACTTCAATCAAAAGTCAAAGAAAATAAAATTGAAGAACTCAATCTTCTCAAAGATAGAATCATTTCGATAATAGCTCATGATTTACGAAATCCTTTCGGCAACATATTGGGTATCACGGAAGTTATAATGGATGAACAAGATTTAATGACCAAAGACGAAATTATAGTGCTCTGCGAAAATGTTCATACATCGGTTCGCAAAGGAAATGCCTTGCTTCAAGATTTGGTTAATTGGTCAGCTTCACATAAAACCGAGTTCAAAATTAAAAATGAGATTATTAATCTTAAGGATTTGGTTGACGGTTGCTTTGAAATATACATAACCGGAGTAAAAGCAAAACACTTGCAAACAATTAACGAGGTACCGGATTCGGTTGAGTTTAATACCGACCCGAATATTCTTGCAACTGTATTGAGAAACATTATTTCAAATGCAATCAAGTTCTCTAAAAAAGGAGGAACAGTAACAGCCAAACTTTGCTCAAGCGAGACAAAACACTGTATTGAGATAATCGATGAAGGTATTGGGCATGACGGAAGAAGAGGTGTACATTATTAATCACCAACACTCATTGCAAAGTAAAGCCGGTACAATGAAAGAGTTGGGAACAGGACTCGGAATTTTAATAATTCTTGAGCTATTGCCTAAAATAAAAGGACGACTTTCGGTAGCTAGTGAAGCTGATAAAGGATCTGTATTCAAAATTGAATTTGATAAAAATTTGATCGTGTGATATTTGTAAAAAAGAAATAAGAGGTGTGTTTTGAAAAAAATACTCTTAATTGATGACGATGAATTTTTCCATCACATTTTTAATGTGATCTTCAGAAAAAAGTATCTTATCGATTCGGCCACTTCTTCGGATAAAGTTTACGAGTACATTTTTAATGTTAGATACAATTTAATCATAGTAGATATTTCTTTGGATAATCGTGATGTGGGTAAAATATTGATAAGTGAAATAAGAAAACTGCAAACATTTGAAAATATTCCGATAGTTTGTTGCACTGCTCATTCTTCTCACATTAAGAAAAGAGAAGTTGAAGAAGCCGGTGCGGATTACTTTTTAGCCAAACCGGTCGATAGTGCTAAGTTAAAAGAAGTGGTTGATTTCTTTTTGTTTTACGGTAGAGATAAAATATGCTCTGAAAAAATTTGAACTCACTCTTGATTACAGGGAAATGATAATCGGCTAATCAATCAAAACAATTTGTAAATCCATAACGTTAGTTCCGGTTGAACCGGTTACTATCAATTGGTTTAACTTTTTGAAAAAATTGTAGGAGTCGTTTTTCTCTAAATATGGAATGGGGTCCAGATTAAACTGTGTCACTTTTTCCCAAGTTTTATGATCAATATATGCCCCTGCCGCATCGGTTGGTCCGTCTCGTCCGTCAGTTCCGAAACTAGCAAAGGTAAACCTTGTAACAATTTCTTTCAATTCCATTAACGTTGATAAAACCAACTCTTGATTTCGACCTCCTTTACCGCTTCCTTTTACATTAACCGTAGTTTCGCCGCCAAAGAGTAAACAAGTCGGCTCTTTAATGTGTGCAGATTCTTTAATGTATCGAGCAATCAATTGTGCAACAGATCTTACATTCCCCTCTATTTTTGAGTCGATAATTTTTGCAGAGTAACCGAGTTCAACCGCTTTCCTTTTAGCATGTTCTAATGCTTTTTGATTATTGCCTATTACAAAATTGTTAACCTTGTTCCAATCAATTTCTTTAGTTGTAGTTTTTTCGTGCTTTATGAGTTTTAATAATGTGCTTGGCACTTTGTTTGTTAATTCATATTTCTTCAAGATATCCAGCGAGTTGGATAATCCAATATCGCAATGTGTAGTCGGACCGGAAGCAATTGATTCAAGTTTATCACCAACAACATCGGAAATAATTAGTGTGATACATGCTGCGGGAGAAATTGTCTCGGCAAGTTTACCACCTTTTAAAAGCGAGATAGATTTTCGTAATGTGTTAATCTCATTAATATCCGCTCCCGATTTTATTAATAGATCGGTTAATTTCTGAAATTCATCCAGAGAAATATTTTTCGGAAGCAATTCCATCAAAGCCGAACCACCTCCTGAGAGAAGACATATGACCAAATCATCTTCACCGGCTGATGAAGCGAGGTCAAATATTTTCTGTCCTGCAATTAAGGAGTTTTCATTCGGGATTGGATGGCCCGCTTCAATTAACTCAATCTTTCCGAGTTTTAATTCACCGGCGGCATAGGTGCTTACACAACCCGCTGTAATTTTATCTCTTAAAATTTTTTCGACTTCAAGAGCCATTAAACCGGATGCTTTGCCAGCGCCAATAACAAATATCTTATCGATCTCGTTTAGATTAAATTTTTTCTGATTTATAATTAGTTTGTTTCTCTTTAGTTGAATTGAGTCGGGGATTAATTCGGACGGCTTAACGGAATTGATAGCTGCATCAGCAATTTCCAGTATATGTTTATTAAAACTTGTCATTTATTTTTTAATGAAATTCTATTTTCTCTTTTTCAAAATATACAAAGAAACCATGAACACATACCTAATGAAATTTTAATTTGCATATTAGCTCTGCTTAATATAATTTTCGAACTTTCAATTAAAAAGTTCGAAAATTCTAAAAAGTGCTTATGAAATCTGTATCAGAAAAATATGAAATTAAAAAAGAGCAAATACTAGAGGCAGCCTCAGAGTTGTTAGCGTACTACGGTTATGAAAAAACAACATTGGATGATATTGCGAATAAAGTCGGCGTTAAGAAAAACAGTATTTACTACTATTTTGATAGTAAAGAAGAATTAATAAATGAAATAATTACAAGAATATTTGAATCAAAAGTAAAGTTGTTTGAAGAAAAATCTGCTGCCGCAAAAAATTCGTTGGAAAAACTTAAAATCTTCATTTCGGTATTTGTTTCTCACAAGTATAGCGAAGAAAAAACTTACAATATTACACCAAGCGCTTATCTTGAGATAAGCAAGGTTGTTGAAAAATCATTTGAACAATACGTGGTTGAAGCCGAGAATTTAATTCGTGAGGTTTTAAATGAAGGAAAAAGAAAAGGCGAACTGAGAAACCATAACGCAAAAGAAGTTGCAAGAATAATTCTAGAGTTTACTAAAGCGCTTGAGTTAATGACGTATTCAAACTCCGAGACTAAATTTATAGACAGTAATTTACAATCAGAGCTCGAAGGAAAAGTTTTACAATTTATTGAATTGATTTATCACGGAATTAAAAAAAGTAATTAATAATAATGGATGAGTGTCGCATGAATCTAAACTATTCTAAAAGATTATACTTGCTTTTACTGCTTCTAATTTACTCGGCAGTTAATCTTTCGGCTCAAGAATTTACTCTTGACGGGGCAATAGAAACTGCTTTGAAAAACAACCGGGAAATAAAAATTGCACAATTGGAAGTTAAAAAAGCCGAAGAAGCAGTTGATGAAGCTTTTGGGTACGCACTTCCTTCGCTCGATGTATCGGCAAATTTTTCACATTTTGTTGAAAAACCGAGAATGGCATTCCCGGATTTTGAATCGTTATTGACGAACGCCGCTTATGGTATCTTGTTTGAAGAAAACCTTATTCCTTACGATGAAAGCAAGTTGATGCCGATTCAAACTAAACTGCAGTCATTTGCTCAAACAAATAATTACGAGACAAGCGCACAGTTAACTCAAATTATATTTAATTCTGCAGTGTTTAGAGGAATAGGCGCTTCGGAGATATACTTGAACTTATCCAAAGAACAACTCAAGGCAAAAACCGCCGATGTTGTCTTTAATGTTAAGCGAGCATTTTACGGTGTGCTTCTTTCAAAGCAATTTTTGGGCATTACTGAATCATCGTTGAAAAATGCGGAAGAAAATTTGGAAAATGTCAGATCATATCATGAACAAGGACTAACATCGGATTATGAAATGATGCAAGCCGAAGTAATGGTTGAGAACATCCGCCCTAAAGTTTATGAATTAGAAAACATTTATAAAGATGCACTTAATAAACTTAAGATTGTACTCGGCGTCTCTCAGCAAGATGAAGTAAAAGTGGTCGGAAATATCGAATACATGGAACACGATTTACCGTTAGTTGATGATGCAATTAGCACGGCAAGAAATGAGAACTATGATTTGAGGTCGTTAAAAGTTAAGCGCCAAGTTGATGAAGAATTTGTTGCTCTCGATCGTTCGGAATACTGGCCTCAGCTTGCGGCGTTCGGTAATTTCACTTACGCCGGTTCATCAGACGATTGGGATTTTCAAAACTATAATTCAACCACTGTCGGACTCTCATTGAGCATCAATATTTTCAAAGGAGGCAGGACGGCAAACAAGGTTGAGCAATCATTAATTGGTTTACGGCAAACAGAAGAGCAAATAAAAGATCTCGAAGATTTTCTCACTACCGAAATTAAAAACACAATCAATAATATTGAGAGAGTAAAAGCACAGATTGATGCCGTAGAGAGAAATGTCGAACTAGCAGAAAAGACGTACGACATTGCCGAGACAAGATACAAAGAAGGTACAGGCACTCAGCTCGAATTAAAAAATGCAAATCTTGAACTTGAAACGGCACGAACAAACAGACTGCAAGCAGTTCACGATTATATAATTGCTGTAGCCAAGTTAAACAAAATTATGGGACAGCTTGGTGAAGCAGAATCAAATTTTATAAAGAGTAATGATAATTAATATGAATTGGGAGATAAATAAAATTATGGGATCAAAAATTAATTTTAAACTGACTGTATTATTTCTTCTCGTTCTGTTGACGGTCTTGGGCTGTGGGGATGAAGATTCTCAAGAAGCCAGAAGTATGGGTGACATTCAAGACGAAAAAGGAATTCCGGTAGTAGTAAAAGAAGTGAAGCATGAACACTTTAAAAAGAGCTCACTTTCTTTTCACAGATAAGCGGAATTAAACAGACTACCAGAGCATCTGCGGTTGGCGGAAGAGTCGAAAAAATCAAATTATAAGGTGGGAGACTTTGTAAAAAAGGATGCAATCGTTGTAGAGTTTCCAGAGGATAATCCTGCTGTTCAATATGAACAGGCAAAAGCTGCTTATGAAAATTCGAAGAAAAATTATGAGAGAATGAAAACTCTTCTCGAAGCCGGAGAAACTTCTCAAGCA
This sequence comes from Melioribacteraceae bacterium, assembly GCA_034521465.1. Lineage (GTDB taxonomy): Bacteria > Bacteroidota > Ignavibacteria > Ignavibacteriales > Melioribacteraceae > SURF-28. Next base: position 119,860 of record JAXHMN010000016.1, read on the forward strand.
AATTTTGACGGAGCAGAAACCAAGTACCTAGTCGATAAACGAAATTACGGAATGGCGAAACAAGCATTGTTCATCGACGCACCTTACGACGGCACAATTGTAGAAATTATGGTCAATGTCGGTGACGGAGTTGACTCCAAAGCGCCGCTATTTACGATTGCTGATCTTGCCAAAGTGAAAGCGAAAATATGGGCATCGGAAGATGAGATAAAAATGATACAAAAAGGAATGAACGCCGAGATTAACAAAAACGGTAAAACTTATTCCGGGAAGGTAACTGAAACATCAATATCGATGGACCCGAAGAGAAGAGCATATTATGCTGAAGTTGAGCTTGATAATCCCAACGTAGAGTTGAAACCCGGTTCATCAACAGAAATATCAATTCAGATTTATGAGAACGAAAAAGCAATTATTGTTCCTCGAAATTTAATTCAGAATAACGGTAATGGAAATTTTGTGTTTGTAACAGACGGAAATAAGGCCGAATTGAGAAAGCTTGAAACCGGCAGAGAAAATGGTTTGTCGGTGGAAGTTGTTGATGGTTTGTTCCCCGGTGATCAACTAATCGTAAAAGGAGCAAACATGGTAACCGATGGTCAAATAATCAATGAAGTTCAATAAGGGGAAAAAATGATTCTTGTAAAAACATCGATAAATCGACCGGTTATGACAACGATGGGAATCTTGGTATTCCTCATCTTCGGAGCTTTGGCGTACATGGGATTGAACTTGAACCAAATGCCCGATGTAGAGATTCCGTTTGTTACCGTACAAACTGTTTATCCCGGTGCCGGTCCTAAAGAAATTGAAACTCTTGTTACAAAACGAGTAGAGGATGTCGTTTCTACCGTTAGTCAAATTGAAAGTATGGACTCTTATTCCCTCGACGGCGCATCTATTGTAATCATAGAATTTGATTTGGATAAAGATGTTGATGTTGCAAACCAGGAGGTTAAAGATAAAGTTGACCAAATACTAAATGACTTGCCCGATGCGGCTGAAAAACCGATCGTTCAAAAAGTCGACCTTCGTGCTTTCCCCATCATGGATTTAGTATTAAGCGGAGACCTTGATCCAAGGGAGCTTTACCAAATTGCAGACAACATACTTAAGGATAGATTCTCACAAATTGAGGGCGTGGCACAAGTCAACATTACAGGCGGTCAAGAAAGAGAGATACGAGTTGCACTAGATAATAAAGATATTTATCAAAATTTAGTTTCAATGCCTCAGCTTTTACAAGTTCTTGCTGCTCACAACATGAAAATGCCGGGGGGCTATTTCCAGATTGAGGATCAAGAGTTTACCGTTAGAATGGACGGTGAATTTCAAGACCTCGATGAGTTGAGAGAGTTACATGTACCAACACCATTCGGTCAGAAAAAGTTAAGACAGTTTGCTGCTGTTGTTGATTCCGGTAAAGATATCCGGCAAACAACAATATATTTTGATGCAAATAATAATTATAGAAATGAAAATGTTGTTCGACTCGGAATAGTAAAAAGTTCCGAAGGTAATGCTGTTGAAGTGGCAAATGCTGTAAACGAAGCATTGCCGGAAATAAAATCATCTTTACCGAGCGGCGCTAACCTTGAAATTGTTGACGATAAATCTGTTTTTATCCGCTCAACAGTTGACGATACGATGAGCAACATAATTTTAGGTGTTGTCTTTACGTCAATAGTATTGTTTGTTTTTCTTACAAATATTCGTTCTACTTTTATTGTTGCTATGACGATGCCGACGTCAATTATTTCAACGTTCTTGCTATTGCAAGCAGCCGGATTAACATTGAATATGATGACACTCATGGGTCTATCGGTTTCGGTTGGCGTTCTTGTTGCAAATTCGGTTGTTGTTTTAGAGAATGTTTTCCGTCATAAAAAAATGGGGATGGATAACAAGCGGTCAGCATTCGTAGGAACTAAAGAAGTAATGGTTGCTGTACTTGCTGCTACAATGACTAACATCGTGGTCTTTTTACCAATCGCAAGCATGACTTCTATTGTCGGTCGATTTTTACGCGAGCTTGCATTAGCGGCAACTTTTGCAACAGTCTTTTCGCTTATATTTTCATTTACCCTCACTCCGATGCTTGCTTCACTGATTATGCCGGAAAAATTAACAACGGGTAAAATCAGTAATTGGTTGAATAAATTATTTAAATCGTGGGATGATGGTTACCAAAAACTTTTAACGAAAGTATTAAAAACCAAAAAGAGATCTATAGTTGTTATTGCCTCTTCCTTTTTACTGTTTGTGCTTTCGGCGGTTTTATACGGACCGAATATCGGTGTCGAATTCATGCCCCGGTTAGATGACGGTAAAATAAAAGTTGAAGTCGAATTACCTGAAGGTTACAATCTTTATGAAACTGCCGATGTACTGAGAACTATTGAAGATAAATTGAAACAGTATGATGAAGTTGAACACCTTCTAACTGACTTAGGTAAGATAAGCGACCTTAATACCGGTACAAATATGGCACGGATGGATATTCAGTTAGTCGATGAAGGTGAACGTGAAATTGGTATCGACGAAATGATCTCAATTTTTGTTTCTGACTTGTCGGATGTTCCGAATTCGCGTATAATTGTTGATTATGCCTCCGGGATGGGTGGCGGCGGAGCTCCAATTCAATTCTATTTACAGGGGCAAGATTTAGATGTTCTTGAAGAATGGAAAGACGTTATTGTTGAAGAGTGCTCTGATATTCCCGGGTTGATCAATTTCGATAACAGTTCTCGTGCAGGTAAACCTGAGATCACTCTTTTCCGGAACGAAATAAAATGTCGGAAGCTAACGTTACTGTTCAAGAATTAGCTTTAACAATGCGTGCTGCAATAGCGGGTCTTGAATCTTCAAAATATCGTGAAGAAGGTGAAGAGTATGATATTACGGTTACCCTGAATGATAGAAATGTTAATACTCCCGAAAAAATCGGTAACATTCCTGTTGTAACACAAAGCGGCGTAGTATATCGAATATCGCAATTAGCCGATGTAGATTATACGGTTGGTTACACAAAAATTCTTCACCGCGATAAGTATACAACAATTCAGTTTACCGGTTCGCCGTCTCCTGATATCCCACTCGGTGACGTTACTGCAGAAATTGAGAACAGGATTAATGAATTGGATTTTCCTTCCGGCTATAAATTTAGCTGGGGCGGAAACGTAAAAATGATGAACGAAATGATAGCCGATATGGTTTTTGCTTTCTTCCTTGCGTTGATTTTGACCTATATGTTGTTAGCCGCAATCCTCGAAAGTTTTCTGCAGCCGGTTTTTATCCTGCTCACAATCCCGCTTGCGATGATCGGTGTTTTTGCGTCACTTTATCACACTGATATTTCTTTTGCTATTACTTCATTGATGGCGATAATTATGTTGATTGGCATTGTGGTTAATAACGCCATTCTTATGCTTGACTATACGAACCAGCTTGTTCGTGATGAAGGAATGAAAATCAGAGATGCATTGGTGCAGGCATGTCCGACTAAATTGAAACCTATTTTGATGTCAACCATTGCAATTATTCTCGGCATGCTTCCGATGGCTCTCGGTATCGGGGATGCCGGTAAAGAAATGAGAATACCTCTCGGCGTTGTAAGTATTGGTGGACTGATTGTATCGACTGTATTAACACTCTTTGTGATTCCGGCTTTTTATTATGTGACCATACGTAAAAAAGATGACGGAGTTACAAAAGAAAAAATATAGATGAATTGCTGATGGTTCGAAATAATTTGATGAAATGATACGTCTTAGAGATTAATTAACAGTTTTACTGATGATAAGCTTTACTTACCTCTAGGCGCAATCACTGTTTTGAACCATCCGCATGACATGGGTTAAATAATGTGAGAGGTATAAAATGAAAAAGTCTGCACAGGTTGAATTCGAGAATGATTTAATTAAAAGTTATGTCTCAGGTAAAGTTGCTGTTATTAAAATTAAGTGCAATGCATTTAAGACAATCTCAAATCTTGAGCAGGTAAACACAGTCTTACCTTGGTTTGATGCGGTTGAACAAGATGAATCGATTAAAGGTGTATTAGCTATAAGCGAAAAGGATTGTGTTGGTGAAAAACCTTATGAATCATTTCTCTCGGATATTACCGGTAAAAAGATTAGCCAAGATTCCGACAAAACAGTTGACAAGTTTGAGAAACAAGAGATCCGCGCTATTGAAATTAACACTCTTGTAAATTTGATCAGAAAAGTGATGCTATTTAAAAGATTTTTATTGCATCAATAAACGGTGAGATTGTTACACCTTTTTTCGGTATTGCCTTAGCAAGCGACTTTAGAATTGGCAGTACTGATATGAAAATATTGTTTTCCCACGTTAAGTATGCGTTGCATCCAAGCGGTGCGCTCCCGCTATTTTTACCTAAATATCTTAATCAACAATTAGCAGTTGAGTATCTCATTCGCGGTGGTGAAATAAACGGAACAAAAGCACTTGAATTAAACTTAGTTAATGAATTATTGCCGATTGAAAACTTCGAGGAAAACTGTATTAAGAAAGCTGAAAAATATTGTACATCAGGGTTAAATTTTATAAAAAATTCTAAATCATTGGTCAACAGGAATATTAAAGAGTTTGAAGAGTACGTTCAGTTGGAAGCAAATTATACTTTTAAATGAGAAGGTGTAAAACGGGGAATCAAACTTTATAAGGAATTGAAAAAGTAACTGTTGTCCCAATCCGGTATTCACTCTCTGCGTGAATCTCTCCGTTAAGCATGGAAATAAATTCTTTGCAGATCGCAAGACCCAAACCGCTTGAGTATTCGTCGATTTTACTTTGTTCAATTGAATTGAACGGCTCAAATATTTTATCTAACAGATCTTGCGGAATACCTTTCCCGGTATCTGTTACTTTTGTCACTAATTTTTTACCATCTTCTTCGGAAACACTTTTTACTTCAACTGAAATTTCACCGTGATCAGTAAATTTAATTGCGTTACCTATTAAATTAATAAGTACTTGTCTAAACTTTATTTTATCTGTTTTAATTATTGTGTCATGCAGCTTATCGATTTTAAGAACTATTTTATTCTCTTTAGTTTGGGCAAGGTAGCCAAGTAATTTAATTGTGGAATTAAGAGTTTCCTTTATATCAAACTCTTCCTCTTCGTACTCAATTTTGCCTGCCTCAATTTTCGCAAAATCAATAAAGTTGTTGATTGTCTGTAACAATGATTCGGCTGATATTTTTACGGTTTTTGCAAAATCTTGAAACTCTTCGATTGAGTTGATATCACCACTCTCTATCATATCGAAATAAACTAATATCGCGTTTAGAGGTGTTCGTACTTCGTGATTAATTTTAGCAAGCAATTTTATTTTTTGATTTTTTTCTTCGATTGCTAAACGTGCATGCTGTTCTTTTTGGCGCGCTTCTTCGAAAAGAACTTCTAGCGCTTTATTCTTTTCTCTCTCGGCAAATTTTTCTTTCGTTTTATCGGTAATGATACACTCGATTGTTGCTTCTTTTGAATCAGTAAAATCAATTCTTTGGGCAACAATTTGCAAGTATAAATGCCTGCCGTCTTTATCCGCCATTGTCTCTTCGATGTGATCGTACTGTTGACCGGTGATTTTTTGCTTCAGTAATTCCTTTTCTTTTTCGAGCGGTGCAAGCATTTCAAATAAATTATAACTTTTTGAATCATCGTCTATATCAAAAAGATCTAAGAAATATTTGTTAGCAGCTAAAATTTTTCCGTCGCTATTAATTCGCACAATACCGACGGGTGCACTATTAAAAAGAAACTTAATTTCATTTGTTTTTTCAAGGTATCTTCTTCGGTTTTTATATATAACCCAACTTACCGCAACACTCAGCAAACTGATAAAACTGACAAAGATTACTAGGGATAAAATGTTTGGTAGTTGAAATATGTTTGGGTCGGAATAAAAAATTGAAGCCGCGAATAAAAGATTGTAATAAATGGCGACTATAATTTGTTGAGTAACTTCCCAACTAAAAATAAGTGCGAATGTAAAAATCAGTAAAGAAAGAATTTGTGAATTAATATAAATCGTTGTCGGGATCATAATAATAGTAAAAATGAACGAGGAAATTAATCCTAATATCAAAACGTGAATTAAAATAATAATTACCGGGCGGGTAAATTTCTTAAACGATAAAAAGAAAATAACAGTGGCTAAGAGAGTAAATGAAACTCTCGCCAGATATAATTCAATTTGGAATGCTTTAAAAAAATATATCTCGAATAACATTGCCCAAGCACCTGCAACTATTGAAATAGCGGCAAGTATGCGGAGCGGATTAATATTCTTCTCAACATTTGAGTTGTTGATTATTGCTTCATTTGCCATTAACTACCCAGCCATTGATTGCAAAGCTCATAGTGCTTAATTCACTCTGAAATTTAATTATCATTTAGGTAAGACGCTATTATTTTTATCACAATTGTAACCTTGTTATATATCTGATATATTTAAAATCCATTTACTCTTATTTGTTTGTTAAATCGGATTAGAAAGGAATTGCTTTGAATAAATTGCTCAAACGCGCGTTAATCCTTGCTTTGATTACCGTGTTTTATAATATAATTGAAGGATTTGTATCAATGTTGCTCGGAGCCGAAGATGAAACTCTAGCATTGTTCGGTTTTGGAGCGGATAGTTTTGTAGAGGTAATTTCCGGTATCGGAATTTTGCATTTGATCTATAGACTTAATTACGGAAATGTTGAAAAGCGGGACAGCTTCGAGAAAACTGCTCTCCGGATTACAGGCACAGCGTTTTATTTATTAACAATCGGATTGGTTATTGGGGCAGTGTTAATTATCGTTAATAACAACAAACCTGATTCTACAATAGCGGGAATAATTATATCGTCCATTTCACTGTTAACAATGTATTATTTGATGACTGCAAAATTGAAAGTTGGTAAAGAACTAAACAGTGATGCAATTATTGCTGATGCAAAGTGTACAAAAACTTGTTTCTATTTATCGTTTGTTCTGCTCGCTTCAAGCGGTGCTTATGAATTGCTGCAAATTGGCTACATAGATGCAATCGGTTCTCTCGGTATTGCGTACTTTGCGTTCTCGGAAGGCAAAGAATCATTTGCAAAAGCAAAGAGTGGAGATCTATTATGTTCTTGTGAAGATGATTGCTCAGTAGAAGGAGAAAAATCTTAAGTGGCGCATACACATCAAGTCAAGCATAATAAAGCGTTTGCTATCGGCATAACGCTGAATGTAATTTATATAGTAATCGAATTTGTATATGGATTGATCTCTAATTCGATGGCCTTAATTGCAGATGCGGGTCATAATTTAAGCGATGTATTTGGACTCTTGCTTGCATGGGGCGCGGCGTATCTCGCCTCAAAATCACCAACAAATAAACGAACATACGGATTTCGAAAATCAACCATCTTAGCTTCACTTGCAAATGCAATTATATTGATGATTGCGGTTGGGGCAATTGCAGTTGAATCCGTTAAGCGGTTTTATCAACCTGAAGTTATTGACAGCAGCACAATTATCATTGTCGCACTTATCGGTGTAATTATTAATGCCGTTACAGCTTTGCTGTTCTTTGCCGATCGCAAAAAGGATTTGAATATCAAAGGTGCTTTTTTGCACATGGCTGCGGATGCAGCGGTATCTCTCGGCGTTGTAGTCGGCGCTGTAATTATAAGTTATACAAACTGGTTTTGGATTGATCCGATTGTCAGTTTTATAATTATTATTGTAATTACTGTAAGTACTTGGGGATTGCTCAAAGAGAGTTTAAATTTGTCACTCGATGCGGTTCCGAAACAAATTGATATTGAAAAAGTAAAAGACTATCTAATTGGGCTAAACGGTGTTTCAAATGTTCATGACTTACACATTTGGGCAATGAGTACAACTGAGATTGCGCTCACTGTTCACATTGTAAAACCGGAATCCGAGTACGAAGATAAATTTATTGAGGAAGTACATGAAGAGCTTTTTGAAATATTTGGAATAGATCATTCCACAATTCAGATTGAAAAGAGTAATAATTGTAACGATTGTAGTATCAATAAAGTATAGAGGAAAAAATGACAGAGCAACAAATCATCGTAACACATAACCTAACACAAAATGATCTCGCTAAAATTAATGAAAGAGGAATTACACCGGAAGACATTGAAACACATGTGAGCTACTTAAAAAAAGGCACAAAGTATGTCGAACTCGTCGAATCATGCCGGCTTGATAACGGAATAACAAAGGTGAGTAAAGATTCCGAAAAAGAGTTAATAAGACTACAAAATGAAAAAGCACGTCAAGGACAATTTACAAAGTTTGTACCGGCTTCCGGCGCTGCTTCGAGAATGTTCAAAAAATTAGAAGAGTTTATGAGCTCTGATACTGACTATGATGAAAGCGGTGATTTCGTTAAAACCTTTTTTCAAAAGTTAGATAGTTTTGCCTTTTATGCTGATCTTAAAAAAAACGTTGAGAGAGACGGTGAGTCCATTAAAGATATTTTAAACAAAAGAGAACACAAAAAATTACTCAGATATTTGCTAACCGAAAAAGGGATGAATTATTCTTCACTTCCAAAAGCATTAATTAAATTTCATACTTACCAAGCGATAAATAAAAATTCATTCGAAGAGCAAATTGCAGAAGCAGTTCATTACATAAAAGATAAAGATAATATTGTACGCCTTCACTTTACGATCCCGGAAGAATTGGAAAGTGAATTCAATAAAGAAAAAATGAAGGTGGTTAAAGAATATTTTCAGAAAGGTGTTGAGCTCAAGATCGGGTTTTCATTCCAAAAGAAATCAACTGATACGGTAGCTCTTGATAAAGATGGCGAGCTGTTCAGGGTTGATGATGAAATTTTGTTTAGACCGGGCGGACACGGAGCTTTAATCGAAAATCTGAATGATCTTGATACCGATTATGTCTATATCAAAAATATAGATAATGTTCAAAGAGAAGAACAAATCGAACCAGTAATTAGATTTAAGAAAATAACCGGTGGATTATTATTGAAATTGCAAAAGCAAATCTTTGATTATCTTTCAAAACTTGATGCCGAGGGTAATGATAAATTGTTGGACGAAATTGAAAACTTTGTTAAACACGAATTAGAGATGAAAATTAATCTTAATGAAAGACTAACTACAGAAGAACGGAAAAATCATTTCTTCAATTTATTAAATAGACCAATTCGTGTTTGTGGTGTTGTAATCAATGAGGGGCATCCCGGCGGCGGTCCGTTTTGGGTGAAAAATAAAAATGGTGAAGTTACGAGGCAGATCATTGAGAGTGATCAAGTTGATAAAAATGATCCAAAGCAAAAAGAAATTTTTGAATCATCAACTCATTTTAATCCTGTTGATTTGGTCTGCGGGCTAAAGAATTACAAAGGTGATAAATTTGACTTAACAAAGTATGTTGATCACTCTGCGGTTTTTATCTCGAATAAATCTAAAGACGGTAAAGAGTTAAGAGCATTAGAATTACCCGGACTTTGGAATGGAGCAATGTCGGATTGGATAACTATTTTCGTTGAAGTCCCGGAAGAAACATTTACACCGGTGAAAGAGGTGAACGATTTGCTTTTGGATTATCATCAATAATTATTTGCTGATTAATCCAAAACGTTTGCTTAATATGTAAATGTCGGTATCCGAAGCGTTTTCAATTTTTACTTGATACTGAACCGACGTATTTAAAGTACTGTTTGTTTTCCAAATGAAGCTGCCGTCGTTTTGAGTCCGCTGAGCGAGTGTGTAGATTACTTTACCTTTTTTGATGATATAAATATTCACAATATCAGATTGAGAAAACCGTCGATACTCAATCGGAACATCATCTCCTAAATAAAAGATATCTGCTTTTTCCGGGCTGTAAAAAAAATCAACTTCCGGATAAATTTGAAAAGTATCGCCCGGCTCGACCGGAGTGTAACTATTGTATCGACACGATGTGATTACCGCAGCTAAAACTAATATTATAGTTATTACGCGTTGCATAATTCTTTCTCGCTGATGGTTTCTATTATTAAAATAAGAAATTCTAAAAAAGAGTCAATCTCAAAAAGACGAAAATCCATCCATCCACAGTTTACCCTAATTTTTAAATTCGAAAAACATTCTAATCACAGTTTCTAAATAACTCTTCCGAAGCTGAATTAACTTTTTTATATTTATTTTCTTATTCAATTCAATTGAAGCCGTGATAAAAAAGGATTATAAAATAGCGAGTGATTATTCGGAAGTTCCAAAACTTTGTGAAACAATTAGTTCTTTCTGCAAAGAAAATGTGACTGAAAATTCAATTTGTAATGAGATAGAGATTTGTCTTGTAGAATCTTTAAATAATATTATTAAACATGCTTACAAAGAAGATAACTCAAGATGGATCGATCTTTCAATCGAGATAAATACCGATAATATTATAATTAACGTAAAAGATGACGGAATACCACGTGAAGGAAATAAAAAGCCCTCTTTAGATTTTGACCCGGATGATATTGAAAACCTGCCTGAAGGGGGTATGGGTCTATTTATCATAGATCAATTGATGGATGAATTGACATATAAATCCATTAACGGTGCAAATATTTTTACTATGAAGAAAAGCATTGAATAAATTAGATTTTCAGCTCGTTATTAAACTTTTCCGATATTCAGGTGTCTAACAGATTCAATAAGATAGACTAACATAAATTTGAAAAAAATAATTTTATCACTTCTCATAATAATTACACTTAACGCTCAAGACACGACGAAAAGTGAAGCTTTCCGCAGAGATCTTCCCAAAGGAAAATCAAGTTTACACAAACCAAAGTATCCCTCTTATCCGTTGCTAACAAGTTTTGTTTTGCAAAAGGAAGCAAACAGCGGTGATCCTTTTGCTCAGCATGAATTAGGAATCAGGCTATTGCTTGGAAGAGGATTCGAAGCCGATACAAGTCAAGCGGTATATTGGATATCAAAAGCTGCTGGTCAAAATATACCAGCTGCAAAATTTAACTTTGCTATCATGTATTATAATGGTATTGGAGTTGACTGGAATCCGTTTTCAGCTTACAAGAATTTTAAGTTTGCCGCAGAATCGGGAATGAAAGAGAGTCAATATGCTTACGGTATTTACTTCACGGATAATTTTGTTGTAAATAAAGATATGTCCAAAGCAATAGCTTGGTTTAAGAAAGCAGCCGAACAAGATTATTCACCTGCTAAAGAAACTCTTGAGCATTTACGCAGAAACGGAGTCGACTTAAATTTATCCGAATCGATTGAATCTCAATCTTCCCGGCAGAAAGATGCGGACACTTTTGTTGATGATGCATCGATTATGGACCAAAAGTGGGAAGTTGACTACTTTGCGTTTGATTCCGATACTTTGGACAATGAAGAAGAAACAGAGATGGTCGAGAAACTATTCTCCGAAAACAAAACTGAATTAAAAGAGAAACTTGGTCTAACAAATTTAAGGGATGTTGAATCGCTTGAAGATACATCTGCATTGGGGATCATTAATTTTGCCGCAAAGAACGGATCACCGGAAGCTCTTTTTATAACAGCAACCGCCGCAGAAAAAGGAATTGGCGCTGAAAAAGATTTAGTGAAAGCTGCATTTAATTATCTCCGTTCATATCGTTTTGGATCACAAAAAGCAGCAATGAAACTTTATCAACTTGTAAAAGACAACTCACTATTCACACAATTAAAAAGCAGAGTTGATAAAGGAGATACTGATGCAATGTATACTTACGCCGGTTTGGTTGCACTAGGAATCGATTATAGTTTAACAAATCAACAAGCATATGAATTGTTAGAACGAGCTGCAGAAAAAAGTCATATTTATTCAATCATTGAAATTGGTTTGAGTTATTTCAACGGTAATTTGGTAGAAAAGAATAGAGAAAAAGCAATCGAGTATTGGAATCGTGCGGCTGATCTCGGAAGCCGGGAAGCCGAAGTTAGAATTGCCTTTGCAAAGATCAACCAACAGTCTGATGATTATTCGGATGAAATAAATACTCTAACAATTGCTGCAAATCAAGGTTCGGTGCTTGCCCAAGCAGCTTTAGCATATTGTTATGAAAAAGGAATAGGAGTTGATCAAAAAAAGTCAATGGCGGCAAAATTGTACCGGGAAGCTGCTTCAAGGGGAAGCGAAACTGCATACAATTCATTGAAGAGTATGTATGATGAACTTAGACCGGATGAAGAAGAATTTAAAATTTACTAAAGAAATTCCCGCTGCTATTTTTCAAAAGTATAATTTACTTCAATTAGTTTTCGAGAAAGCGATGCTAAACTTTCTGTGAATTGCGCATTTTCTACAACTATACTCTTAGGCACACGAATATTAATAGGAGCAAAATTCCAAATTGCTGTTACTCCGCCTTCAATTAACAAATCGACGACTTCTTGTGCAGAGTTAGCAGGTACCGTTAAAACACTGATCTTAATTTTCATTTCTTTCATTAATTGAGGAATATTATCAATATCATGAATTTTTATACCGAAAATTTCGGTTCCCACTTTCGCTGGATCAGTGTCAAAAGCTGCAATAAAATTTAGTCCGTAATTTTTGAAACGCTCATAACCGAGCATTGCTCTACCCAAGTTTCCGACACCGACTAAAACTGCTTCACGGGGAGTGTCCCATTCCAAAAACTTTCTTATTGCCGATATTAATTCTTCAACTTGAAAACCGGTTTTGGGTTTACCTTTTACTCCGGTATATTCTAAATCCTTCCTTACCTGTGTTGAATCAAGTGAAAGTTCGTTTGCAATAATTGTACTCGAAATCCTTTGAACGCCGTTTTCGAATTGGCGATTTAACAAATGTAGATAATGCGGAAGCCGTCGCATTGTTGGTACGGGTGTGGTTCTCAATTTCCTCTCCATTCTCATTAAACTAATTAAAATAAATTTGGAGAAAATTTTCTCTAAATGCAAAAATTTAATAAATCGCTCACAGCATTAAGAAGAAAAAAATCATATCTTTATTTATAGATAACAGCATCTTATTATATACTGGAGGGATTATGTTACGAGTTGCCATTCCATTAGTGATACTATTTTCAATATCAATTCTGCCGCAAACTAAAATTCAAATTTCCGATGACACACAAACTTGTATTGATTGTCATGATATGGTGACACCGGGGATTGTACGCGATTGGGAATCAAGCAGGCATGCTTCTACTAATTTAAGTTCGGCTTTGGAAAAAGATCAACTAAGTAGGAGAATAAGCATTGACGCAATACCTGATGAACTAGACGGCTCAATAGTTATTGGCTGCTTCGAATGTCATTCTCTTAACACTGAAGCTCATCAAGACTCATTCGATCATTTTGGTTATAGTATTAATGTGATCGTCACACCCGATGATTGTAAAACATGTCACCCTGTTGAAGTTGAAGAGTATGTTAGTTCTAAAAAGGGATTTGCTTACGCTAACTTAGCTGATAATAGTGTTTATCATACGTTGGTTGAAACAGTTACTTCATCAAAGAGAATTGAAAACTCGAAAGTAGTACAGGATGAAAGCAGTGAACTTACAAAGGGAGAGACGTGCAACGCTTGTCACGGTACAGTGGTTGAAGTTGACGGAACAAAACTGGTTAATACAGCACTAGGAGAAATTGAGGTTCCGAACTTAACCAACTGGCCGAATCAGGGTGTTGGCAGAATTAATCCCGATGGTTCAAAAGGTGCATGTACTGCATGTCACCCCCGTCACAGTTTTTCCATAGAAATTGCACGTCAACCCTATACTTGCGGTCAATGTCATCTTGAACCTGATGTCCCGGCATTTAATGTTTATAAGGAAAGCAAGCACGGTAATATTTATCAGTCAATGAAATCAAAATTCAATTGGGAAGAAGTTCCTTGGGAAATAGGTAAAGATTTTAAAACTCCTACTTGTGCAAGCTGTCATAATAGTTTGATTGTTGATGCGCAAGGTTCCGTTATTGCAGAAAGGTCACACGATTTTGGTTCGAGATTGTGGGTAAGAATATTCGGTTTGATATATTCGCACCCTCAGCCCAAATTCGGGGATACTTATAGGATAAAAAATGCGGACGGTCTTCCGCTTCCGACTACGTTTTCGAATCAGACAGCTGATGAATACTTAATAGGTGAAGAAGAACAACTCTCAAGAAAAGCAGTGATGCAAAGTATTTGTGTCGGCTGCCACGGAACAAGCTGGAGTGAACAACAACTTGCAAAAATCGACAATGTTAATGAAGAAGTTAACCAAATGGTACTTGCGGCTACCGAATTAATGCAGACAGCATGGGATGAAGGATTGGAAGATCCTACAAATCCTTTCGACGAGCAGATTGAAATTTTATGGCAGAGGCAATGGTTGTTTTATGCAAACTCCGTAAGGTACGGTACCGCAATGATGGGTCCCGATTATTCAACGTTTAAAAACGGCTGGTGGGAGCTAACTCAGACTCTACAGAAAATGCACGATTTGATTCAGACAAAATCCCTTAAGTGAGAAGAATTTTCAGGGATATGAGAAACATTTTAGTGCCTAAAATAAATTTAGAGCGGCTCAATTTTATGCCGCTCTTTGGTATGAGCAGTTAATTATATTCATTGTCAAATTATCCGCTTTTTTCTATATTTAACAGCATTAATCGGTACAAGATATCTTATTTTAGTCCATTCAGTAAATAAATATATTTTTGTGGATTTGCCTTGAATAATTGGTTGTTCTGGTCTAATTTTTGTACCTAATTTAACATCAATTCAAAAAAGGGAATTATGAAGAGTATTATTTGGAAAATCCTTCTTTTCGTTTTAATGACTTTTGTGATAGTCGCCGGTATTTCATTTGAAATAGTTAAGTCGCCATCTTCATGGAATCAATTCCCGATGATACCCGGTTTAGAAGAAAAAGCAAAAATTATATTTTTCCACGTTCCCACAGCTTGGCTCGCCGTCATTGCATTTTTGATGGCAATGATTTACGGTGTAAAATACTTGGTCAAAGGAAATTTGGATAACGATGCAAAATCAAACGCAGCTCTTCAACTTGGATTTATATTTTCAATACTTGCAACTGTAACAGGTTCAATTTGGGCTAAGTTTACTTGGGGCGCTTTTTGGCATTGGGACCCTCGTGAAACATCAATATTTATTTTGTTGTTAATATATGGTTCTTTATTTGCTTTGAGATCGGCAATTGAAAATGAAGATAAGCGTGCACGTCTTTCAGCGGTTTACTCGATAATTGCATTCTTAACCGTTCCGTTTTTCATTTTTATTATGCCGAGAATTATGACCGGACTTCATCCGGGTTCGGCAAATGATGACAATGCCGGTCCGGTTGTAGATTTTCAGATGGATGCAAACATGATGCTGGTTTTTTACTTATCTTTATTAGCGTTTACCATATTATATTTTTGGATGTGGAGAATCAGTTACAGATCTATTATAATTAAAGACAAACTTTCTAAAACATTAATATAGAGGTGGAGTTGGAAAGCTTATACGATTTTTTAAATAACAATTCGATCTACATAGTTCTATTTATCGTTCTTGTAGTGTGGCTGGGTATTTTTGTATTCCTTTGGAATACGGATAAACGGCTAAAAAAGATTGAAGAAGAATTAGAATCCGAAGGGAGATTAGAAGATGAAAAATAAATATATTTTTGGCGGTGGTATTATAGTAGTTTTTCTTGCACTTATGTCCTACTTGTTTACACAAACTAACGTTAGTTACGAAGAAGACTTTGCGCAAATCGTTAATAGTTCAAACGATAAAACCGTAAAAGCAACCGGTGAGTGGGTTAAGTCTGAAAAATACCAACTAGATAACAAAAAGAAAATATTTTCCTTTTATATGAAAGATTACAATGGGAATGAAATGAAAGTTGTTTATAACGGTTCAATGCCAAACAACTTTGAATCATCTACAAGTGTTGTTGTTACCGGCAAATATCAAAACGGTTACTTTTACGCAACGGATATTCTTACTAAATGCCCGTCAAAATACGAAGAGCAATTTGACGGAAGCGCAAGCTCTTAACTGAAAGGAGTCAATTAATAATGATAGGTAATATAGCTTTAACAATAGGACTTTTAGCAAGTCTTTTTACCCTTACAATGTATTTTTTTACGGTTAAGGGATATAAAAACACAAAGAATTTTGCGAGAATTGGTTTTCATGCAACCGCAATAATGGTAATTGCGGCAAGCGCACTTTTACTCTACGCAATTCTTACTCATCAGTATCAATACAATTATGTTTATAATTACAGTAATAGTGATCTGCCGACCGGATTGTTGATGTCAACTTTTTATGCCGGTCAAGAAGGCAGCTTTATGTTCTGGCTTTTATGTGCTTCAATAGTCGGTTTGGTGTTGTTAGAGTACACTTCCAAAAGAGGTGATCTTGAAGAACGTACAATGTTATTCTATACATTGGTTGTTACCTTTTTACTGATTATGGTTAATCCATTACTTAAATCTCCATTCAATTACATTTGGGCAGAACCAAGTTTTCTTAACGCTAAAAATATAAACGCTACCTTCCTAAGTTTACCGTTTATGCAGAATTTTATTTTTAATGACCCCAATAACGGAACCACTTTTGTTCAGATGAGTAAAGAGCTGTACGCTCAACTTACAGCTAACGGAATAGCAATAAATGATTTTATTGTGGAAGGCAAAGGGTTGAATCCGTTACTGCAAAACTTTTGGATGCAAATTCATCCGCCTATATTATTTGTAGGTTTTTCTATGGCCGCCGTACCGTTTGCATTTGCAATGGCAGCTGTCGTTAAAAACGAATATGACAAATGGATCAGACAATCACTTCCCTGGATTTTAGCCGGAATGATGGTGCTCGGTTTAGCTATTATGCTGGGTGGTTACTGGGCTTACGGTGTTCTCGGATGGGGCGGTTACTGGGGCTGGGACCCGGTTGAAAACTCCTCGCTTGTTCCCTGGATTGTCGGCATAGCTCTGATACACACAATGCTTATTCAGAAAAAATCACAAGCTAAAGGTGGTAACGGACGTTTTGTAAAAACAAATCTGATACTCGCCGTAATGACATATGTACTTGTGCTTTACAGTACATTCTTAACAAGAAGTGGAATTTTAGGTGATGCCTCAGTGCACTCGTTTGTCAGTCCCGGAATGATGGTTTACTTTTTCTTAACTCTTTTTATCGGTTCCTTCATTTTGATTGGTGTTGGCGGAATAGCTTACAGATGGAAACATTTGAATGAAAAGTATAGTGATGAGAGCAACGGACTTTCGAGAGAGTTAGCTTTATTTACCGGCGCTGTTACATTGCTCGCATCTGCAATTATAATATTAGTTGGTACAAGCGCTCCGATTTTTGGTCAATCGGTTGAGATTCGTTTTTATAATGAAATGCATCTTCCTTTAGCGATTATAATTGGTTTACTAAACGGCTTCAGTTTATTCTTAAAATGGCAGTACACTAAACGTGAAGAAATTATTAAGAATTCAAGAAACGCAATTATTGGTTCGATTGTTACCACACTTCTTATCGTAATTTTTGGCGGCATTACCGATGTAATGCTGATTATTTTCACTTTCGCTGCTTCTTTTGCGTTAGTTGTTAATTTAGAAATTGCATTGAAAATAATAAGAGGAAGAAAATCTCATATCGGCGCTTACGTAGCTCATATTGGAATAGCTCTTTTTATGCTTGGCGTAATTGCAACCGGTGGTTATACATTAGAAGAACAAGTCGATTTGGTTAAAGGAGAACCGACAGAAGTTCTCGGTTATGAATTAACCTTTAGCGGTTTTACAACTTTTGACGGCGGCAAAAAATATGCTTTCAACATTGATATAGGCAAAAACGGCGAAACGAAAGATCAAATCTCTCCGGTTATGTATATTGCCGAATTTAACAACAGTTTGATGCGCGAACCCGATATTTTAAATATGGTTACAAAAGATTTTTACGTATCGCCACTCGGTTATGACCAGGGCGGACAAACGGCGCAGCATAATCATGACGATTCCTTTACAATTCAAAAAGGTAACTCAGTTGATTATAACGGTAAACAGATTACTTTTAGCGGATTTGAATTCCCCCAAGAGTCAATGAGTTCAATGATGGATGGCGGCGCATTTGAAATTAGCGCTTTACTATCCGTTGTCACAGACGGAAACAGTTACGATGTTAAGACTATAATGAAAAGTGAAGGTGGAGAACGGTCATTTGTTCCTGCAGAAATTCCCGAAGCAAATCTTAAAATTGAAATGACAAATCTTGATGCGTCCGGTACAATTGCTGTTGAACTTTCATCACTTGACGGTAGTGATACTGATACCCATTCTGCTCCCAATACTCAACCAAAGGAAGTACTTTCAATTGAAGCAAGCATAAAACCGTTTATCAATTTGGTTTGGGCTGGAGTATTAGTTATGGTAGCCGGATTTGTTATTGCTGTAAGTAGAAGAACTAAAGAATCGCAGAATTAATCGCGATAATATATTTGTTTTTAATTAAAGCGGCTTTCGAGCCGCTTTTTTTTATGTCATTTTTATGCTAGGCAAATTAATTATAAATATTGTACCGGTCGGGGAATTATTGGAAATTGAAATTTTCCCATTCATAGCGGTTACTATAGATTTTACTAAACTCAGACCTAAACCAAAACCTTTAATTCCCGCCTTTTGAGGGTCTTCGCCTCGGTAAAACCTATCAAAAACTTTTTCTCGTTCGTCTAATGATATACCGATTCCATGGTCTCTTACTTCTACAATAATATTGTCTTTATCTTTTTGAATGCATACTTCAACTTGCTTATCTTGGTCCGAATATTTCAGAGCATTATCTACAAGGTTTTTAATTACAATTCTGAAATAATCATCCTTGCCACGTACATATAAATCCTCCTCGGTTTTAATTGTAACTTGCTTATAATAGTCAGAGTTAAGAGTGTTTGATATAAGTTTACTAATATTAAATATTTGCTTTGATTCTGCACAAACATTGCAGTCATTAGCTAAAATCAACATTGAGCTAATTAAGTGAATCATTTTCTCGGTTTCGTTGTGGAGTACTTTTAAACTATCCTTATATTCTTGAACTGTGTGTTCTGCTTTTGATAAATATTCAATTTCTGATTTGAGTGTTGTTAAGGGTGTCATTAATTGGTGAGCAGCGTTATCGCTGAAATTAGAAATTTGATTAACCTGCTTTTCCAATCTATCAAACAAATTATTTAGTGTGTCTCTCAAACGGCCTATTTCATCATCAGGTTCTGCGTTAAATGATAATCTCTTGTTTAAATTTCTGGCAGATATTTCATTAGAAGTATTTATAATGTTATTAATTGGTTCAAATGTTCTTTTTGCTAAAAAGATACTTAGAAAAAGAATTAGCATAACTGTAAGAGGAGCAAAAATTAAATTGTAAATTAAAAGGTTGTCTTTGATTTTGGTTAATCCCGTTTTGGGAGTTGCGAGCTGGATAAATCCAAACTCATTACCTTCACTATTCTTTAATTCATGGTACTGTACTCTAAGTTCTTCTCGATAAGATTTGGTATCGTCGAAAAATTTTTCTTCTTGTAAAGGGTAGGGGGAAAAATCAAAATCTTTTACAGATGAAAGATTTTTACTCTTAAGTATGACTTTTTTGTTAGTATCAAAAATCTTCATGAAGAAAGGAGCTTCGGTTAATTCTGCTAGGTCGGGTTCTTCAAATTCATGCGGATTAACAATTACGAGAGAGTCACCGCTAATCTCAATGGCATTTAAGATGTTTTCCATTTCGTGGTTTAGTTTTGAATTTATGTTTTTATTTAGGACATAATTTATAGATATCCAAAAGACCACGTTAAAGGAGATAAGAAGAAATATAAGTATCGCGCTGTTCCAAAACGCACTTCTTAGAATTGTTTTAGTTAATTTCATAGTTTCTCTAGTTATCCAAGAATAAGTATCCCTCGCCGTAGATAGTTTTTATGTATTTATAGGATGAGTTTTCTTCTAGTTTTTTACGTAAATTTTTAACAGTTGCTTCTATTACGTTAGTGTTTGGAGAGTATGGGACCTGCCAAATTTTCATTGAGATTTCTTCTTTACTAAGAACAGTTCCTTTGTTATCCAAAAAATATTTAAGTAGATCAAATTCTTTTTCCGAAAGCTTTATTATACCTTCGTTAGTCTCAATATGATGTTTAATTAGATCAAGTGATAAATCCCCAAAATCAATTTTCGATACAGAAGAATTATATCTTCTTACAACTGCTTGAAGTCTTGCAAGCACTTCATCAAAAGAAAAGGGCTTTGTAATATAATCGTCAGCGCCAATATTCAAGGCATGTACTTTATTTTTTATATCGGTTAAGGCAGTTAGTAAAACAATAGGTGTTTCATTCCCAGACTCTCTAATTTCTCTACATACTTCCTCGCCGTTTTTATTCGGCATTCGCCAATCCAATAGAATTACGTCAAATTCTATTTTTGTTAATTGATTTAAACACTCTAAACCATCAAATGCAATCATTGCATTGTGCCCGGCTTGTAAAAAATTCTTTTTCAAAGATTCTGCAATCGGTTTTTCGTCTTCTGCAATCAAAATATTCATATCAATTCAATTTTTATGCAAATATAAGACAAATCGCTTAGAGTTTACCAAGGGGAATTATGAAAAATTTTTCATAATTGTTAACTGTACTATAAAAAGATAAGTCGCTACTTTTATTCTGTGAAAATACTAAAAAATACTTATTTACAATTATTTACTTAAATAGGAGGTCTTGATGCGTAAACTGTTACTAATATCTCTCACAATGTTTGCCTTGTTGTTCATTATGAATTTAGAGACAACAGCGCAAGAATTCATTGGTGATGACAAATGTATGTTATGTCATAACAATGAAAATTCAAATACCGGTTACAATATTTATGAAGAATATAAAAAGACCGGTCATCCATACAAATTAAATGCTGTTGATGGTGCACCGCCGGAATTCCGGAAAACACATCCCCCGGTGTTCCAAACACTCCGGAAGGATATACCTGGGATGATGTATCTCATGTAATAGGAGGATACGGTTGGAAGGCACGTTTTATTGATAAAGACGGTTGGATTCTTTCAGGGGACACCCAATGGAATCTTGAAACCGAAGAATGGGTTTCTTACAGCAATGATGATTACGACTTTAGCTGTTTTAAGTGTCATACAACCGGGGCTTCACCCGAGGGATCTTGGAATGGCGTACCGGAAGACAGTTTAGGTACTTGGGCTCAACCCGGAATTAGATGCGAAGGATGTCACGGACCGGGCAGCGAGCATATGGCTAATCCAACTGGTGTTGCACCGCCTAATACGGGTGACATGCTCACAATAAACGTTTGTTCGGATTGTCATCAGCGCGGCGGTGTAACTAATGCAATACCTGCCAGCGGTGGTTACATTAAACATCATGAGCAGATCAATGAAATGAGAGCTTCGAAACACGGCGACGGGCAAGGTGGTGAACTTACCTGCGCAAGTTGTCACGATGCTCATATTGCTTTAAGATATCCGGATGCTGCCGGGGAAGGATTAAATGGTATTTCAACAACCTGTCAAACATGCCATCCAAATCGTGAAATTCAATTTGACGACGGTTCGGTTAAAAATATTGATTGTGTAACTTGCCATATGCCAATGGCAAGTAAGTCAGCAGTTGGTATGCAAGTCGGTAATGGCTGGCGTGGTGATGTACCAACTCATATAATGGCAATTAATACTGATCCGGTTACTAAGGACGCAATGTTTAATAGTGAAGGTAACCAGGTTGTACTAGATGCAAACGGTCTTGCTGCAGTTACTATGGATTTTGCATGCTTACAATGTCATACTAATGAAGATGTTCAATGGGCTTCAACGTTATGCAAAAAACATTCATGAAAATGGAATTACAAGCGTTGAATCCGACCAAGAAATTCCGGTTGAATATGACCTGGCACAAAACTATCCGAACCCGTTTAACCCGACAACTACAATTAACTTCTCTATTCCAAAAACTTCCGAAGTTAGCTTAATTGTTTATTCAATTACAGGTGAAAAGGTTGCAGAGGTTGTAAACAACTTAATGCCCGCAGGAAAACATTCTGTTAAGTTCGATGCAAGCAGATTGAGCAGCGGTGTTTACATATATAATATAACCGCCGGTGACTTTGTTCAGAGCAGGAAAATGATGCTTATAAAATAAGTTTTGGGGAAATGTAGTAAACATATAAGTACTTTCTGTAGCCGTCTCGATTTTTGAGACGGCTTTTTTATATCCGGCAACAATATACATACTGATGTTTTGTTCTAGCGTGAATTGTAAATTTATTGGTTAACAAAAAATATTTCAAAAAGGAACAATATGAAACTATACAAATATATCTTACCGCTAATTGTATCTATCTTCATTGTGAGTGGAAGCGTACAAGCCCAAGATGATCCTTCTTTAGAAGAAACACTGGACTGGATAAAATGGAAAGTTGAGGATTTCGGTGCCGGTACATACAATAATATTTATGAAGACGCGAAACTCAAAGATTTCCGAATAAGGTCTTACATATACACTACAACAAATCTCAAATTTTCATTTGAAGGCAGGGAATGTAAGTTGGAGTATATTCAAGAAATTGTTCCGGATACAAATACTTATAATTTTTTGAAAATTAATGCTGATATGAAATTTGATCTATGGGATATTGAAACAGTAGTTAATGCCGGGGATGAAATAGATTTTTTAAGAAATACAAAAGACAGAATATTTGATGAATCGATATTGGAAGAGTTCTTACTATTAAAAACAGTTAATGAAAATCTTTCTATTACATATTCTTTTAAAAGAGAAAAATGGGATATTGAAAATTATGCCTACGAAAAATACGATACCAAATCCGGAAAGATAAATTATCTCTTAATTCACATTGATGACGAAGATATTAGAGAGAGATTGCTGAAAGCATTTAATCACGCGGTTAAAAAAGCAAAAGAGAGCAATGGAAGAAAAGAAATATTTTAAAGAAATTAACAACAATAGCATATGAGAAGAGATGAATATATATATGGGCAAAATACGGGTAATAAAATATCCGCTCATGTAGTTACTCAAAGTAGTAATGCCGGTTTCGATCTGCTTAAGATTCCTTTTATAAAGAAATTTTTTCTTTGGAAGGGATTCCCCTATGTTTTTCAAATTTTAATGCTCGCTGTCTTTATCGCATTAATAGTTATCGGCTGGCAAGTTTTTACGCCGGAAGGAGTAAACGATAAACTATTTGCTAAAACAAACATTGTAACCTTATTGATCTGGGGAGCTTGGTGGCCACTTATGGTTTGGCTTGCGGTTACTATGGGCAGAGTCTGGTGTATGGTATGCCCGCTCGAACTCGTGTCGAATATTACCGAAAGATTAGGAAGGTTTTTAGGTGTTAAACAAAAATCTTTAAACAAATGGATTCGCGGCGGAGCAATAATCGTTTTTATTTATGCTCTTATCCAACTATTAGTAGCAGGAATTAATCTTCATAGATTGCCGGCTTATACTTCATTCTTCTTAATCGGGCTGCTGACATTATCTGCATTTGTCGGTATCTTTTTTAAAGACAGAGCTTTCTGCCGCGGTTTTTGTCCCTATAGGAATGCTGCTTAATGCATACGGCAGAGGCGGAATGCTTGCCGTTAGAGCAGGTTCGGATGATACTTGCCAGGGCTGCACAGGCAAGGATTGTATAATGGCGTGCAGCAGAAATAAATTTGATGCTCGAAGCTGTCCGAGCCTATTGAATCCGCCAAAGTTGAATTCTAATAAGGACTGTCTTGTTTGCGGGCAGTGTATTAAATCTTGCGAGCCGGATAATATGCAGCTGCTCTTAAGAAAACCGTTCAGCGAAAAAGATACACGTGAACAAAAAGCAAGCTGGTCGTTAACAATATTTATTATGCTTGTTTCAGGATTCGTTACTTATGAATTGTCAACCGAATGGGCTGCTGCAAATAAAATGTTTTTAATAATACCAGATTTTTTAACAGATCAATTAGGATTGGAAAACGCTGCCGGTTTTATCAAAGGAATCTGGACAATCGGTATTTTCCCGCTTCTGTTGTGGACTCTTCTTGGAGTGCTAACTGTATTAACTAAAGGCGCTAAATCAATTTTTGATGCGTGGAGGGAATTGGCGCTTCCTTCAGTGATTATAATATCGGCGGGACATGTAATAAAAGCAGTTGCAAAATTAAATACTTGGGCAGGTTATATTCCGGGCAGTATAAAAGATACAAACGGCGAAGAAACCGCAAAGTTGATTTCTGCCGGAGTTAATATACCGGAAGCTTTTATAAGTAATTTGGCAGTATCAATCATCGGAATATTCATTTTAGTATTAGCTTTTATTTATTCGATTAGAGAAGAAAAGATAATTTTTAACAGTTATATAAATTCACATTTTCTGCCTAAGCTGATTTTGTTTTTACTCTTTTCAACTATTGTAATGGAATCAGTTAGGCTAGTTCTGCATTGGAATTTAACAGAGGATTTATTATGATAAAATTTAGTTTGTTCACTATTCTACTCTTTGTATTATTTGGTTGTGATGGTAATAATGAAAAATTAAGCTGGTTATCTTCTGATAAAGACAGCGCTTATGTACAAATTGAAAGACAATTCCGCGGATTTGATATGGCGATGAAAGAAGTTGGTTATAGATATAATGAACTTTATTTTGCCAGTCATGATGAAAATTGGGATTATGCAAAATATCATCTGGAAAAGATAGAAACCGCTATAAATAACGGACTTGAAAGAAGACCGAAACGTGCTGCATCCGCCCAATCCTTTTTTGATCATTCAATACCATCTTTAATGAATACAATAGAATCCAAAAACAAAGAAGCATTTGTTAAGCAATTTGAAATTTTCAAACAAGCTTGCAACACTTGTCATATAAACGAAGATGCAGAGTTTGTGAAGGTTGTTATTCCCCAAACCCGGTATTCACCCGTAGATGCAAGCAACTCACAGGAGTAAAGTATGAATATATTTAAAACCAAAACCGATATTAATTTTCCGATAATTATCATCAGAATTATGGTTGGGTTTGTTTTTATTTCCGAAGGAATTCAAAAATTTCTGTATCCGGAAATTCGCGGTGTCGGCAGGTTCATTAAAATCGGTATTCCTTACCCGGAATTCTTCGGCTACTTTGTTCCGACTTTCGAAATTGTATGCGGAGTTTTAATATTGATAGGTTTGTTTACCAGACTTGCTTCAATTCCTTTAATTATAATTATGCTTACCGCAATTATTTCATCAAAAATTCCGATTCTTATAAATGAAGGATTCTGGGAAATGGCTCACGCGGCGCGCACAGATTGGTCGATGCTTCTCGGTTCAATTTTTCTGCTGATTGTAGGCGCCGGAAAATATTCAATTGATAATTACTTATCTAAGAAATCCGGTGTTTTGCCTTGAAAGAAATTAAGGAAATAGTTTTACTCTTATTAAAACTCGACGTCGAAGATAAATAACGAGAGGAAAATTTTGGAACTAACATTTATAAAATCAACTCTACTTCTTGTACTTGCCGGGTAATCTTTATTCTGTCAACCTATTTTTCAAGTCCATTCTTTCGTGTAATATTCTGATGACTTCAATTTCATTTTCCGCAATCATATGATAAAATATTAAGTGTTTTCCCGTTTTGAACCCAAATAAACTTTTACTTATTTCAGTATATTCTTTTCCGATGTTCGGATTTTCACCAATTTCTTTGCAAGCGTATTCAATTGCCTGATAATATTTATCAGCTTGATTTTCAGACCATTTTTGTAGAGTGTATTCCCAAATATCGGATAAGTCGTTAATGGCTTCTTGTCTTAATATAACTTTAGCCATTTTTTCTTTTTGCGGATTTTAGTTTCGCAAGGTGTTCGTCAAAGTCAAAATTCTCGACTATTGGACTGTTCAGTCCTTCTTGAATTGCATTTCTCAATGCAATTACTTTGCTTTCTTCGTTTTCTAAAAGTCGAAGTCCTGCTCTAATAACTTCGCTTACATTTTTGTACCGTCCTGCAGAAACTTGACTTTGAACAAATTGGTCGAAATAATTTCCGAGTGATATGGATGTGTTTTTGCTCATTTTTTTGTTTTTCTAAAAAGTACCAAATATTGGTAAAAGTTGCAAATTTGTTTGATTGTTCAACGGTTTGCGTGTATGAGAAGTAGCGGATTTTTAAGCACTTCACTGTCCGTTTAATTTAATGTAATCACTTTTATATCAACACCTTCGCCCGCATTACGTATAGCCGTTGTTGTGCGTTGTTATTTTTCAATTTCAACTACAATCTTTCCCAAATGCTTGCCCTCACCGAAATATTGAATCAACTCAGGGATTTTATCAAATCCGTAGGGGCCATCAACAACAGGTCTTATTTGTCCCTTTTCCACAAGTTTAGAAATCTGGTCTAAACCTTTATTTGGCTTATGAATGAGTACGCTCAGCTTTTTACTGGTAAAAAGTGATATTAGCGAACCTAACAATGCTATTTCGAACAATCTGTACATCGATCCTCCAACTGTGATATAAGTGCCATCTTTTTTGAGGGATCGTGCATATTTAAAAACGGATCTGTTTGATTTTGTATCAAGGATAAGGTCATATTTTTCACCGGTATCGGTAAAGTCCACTTTTTTATAATCCATCACGCTATCATATCCCAGCGATTTCATCAAATCAAGTTTTTCGGCACTGTCAACGCCGGTTACCTTTACCCCATATGATTTCAAGATTTGAATTCCCAGGGTTCCGACACCGCCTCCGGCACCATTGATCAGGATACTCTGTCCGGATTTCACCTTTCCCTTCTCCACAAGTCCCTGAAGAGCGAGTAATCCGGCATGTGGCAGGGCAGAGGCATCATTATAACTGATATTGGAAGGTTTTTTGGATAATTGATTTTCCGGTACGCAAACGTATTCGGCAAATCCGCCACATCCGCATTCCGACAGATCGCAGTATATCTCATCACCGATTTTAAAGGAACTCACGTTACTGCCCACCGCTTCGATTTTTCCGGAAACGTCTACCCCGGGAATAGTTATTTTTGGCTTTTTTAGACCGAAAAACAAACGAATCACAAATGGTTTGCCCCTGACCAACCCCCAATCCCAATCATTGATGGATGCTGAGTGAATTTTCACCAGTACTTCCTTGTCATTTGGAATCGGTTTTGCAACTTCCCCAATCTCAAGATCATTCGGCAATCCGTATTCCTTTAATATAATCGCTTTCATATGATTTCTTTTATTCTGTTGTTAGTTGTCAAGTTTATATATAAATTCTTCTATTTCTGTCTGTCGTGCATTTGCAAAACCTTTGTCTGCTCCAATTTTTACAAAACCACATTTTTCTAAAATTTTTTGTGACCCGAAATTATCAAATGCCACTCGTCCGAAAATTGGTCTGGAAGTTTCAATAGATAAAAACTCTTTTAATGCTTTTGTCGCAATACCTTGTCCCCAATAGTTTCGGTCTATCCAATAAGTAATTTCCGTGTTCGCCTTCCATTACAAACTTAGCAATACTCCCTACTATAATATTTTCAAAAAGGATTGTTTGGATATTTACCGTTGGGTCGTCGATCAATTTTGTGTGTTTGCTTAAGTAAGCAGATTTGTCTGTCGGGTCTTTCGGCATAAAAGCAGCCAAGTATCCACCTTCTTTGTCAAGTTGAAATTGAAACAAAATATCTAAGTCTGAAACTTTTGTTGGTCTAAGTTTTATGTCAAGTTCATTGTTTGTCATTTTTGTTCTGTCAATGTTAATTATGTTATGCAATTTGGGGCGACCTAAAATGCCCTATAACGGTAAATTGTATGAGTAGTGGCAAGTTGCGTTGCACTTTACTGTCAAACCGCTATGCAGTTTGAGAGGGCTACAAACCTTGAAAATTATCACTTTCCCTGCCATTACTTATACAAAATGTTGTAACACGTTATTCTTACAGCTATTAGAGTATTAACTCTCCTTTTAATTCATAATGTTCAGCTGTTTTATCATACCTTTTTAATACTTCCTTTGCATTATCAGGTATATATGCCGTTTCATATTTTTCTCCCGCAAATTTCTTCACCGATTTCAGAGAGTCAAACTGAAGAACAAGAAAAAACTCCATTTCGTCAATATTTTTCTTAGTGGAAATACTAACTTTTTCCAAACCATCCACTCCGTTCTTTTTCACTGTGGGAAAGACCTCTTTAATAAGCATATCTTCATAAATCGGTGCATTTTCTATTGTAGTCCAGCCTTTCCACGTTCTTATTATTTTCTCTTTTTCTTTTCGAATTTTTTTCAAGATAGTTTATTTTAAATATGTTCTTAAAAAATCAATTTGTGCTTTACTCGATTTATCAAATAGAGAACTTGGATAATATAGTAATCCGAAATGCCCTCCATCAATATCAACCCATTCTTTTGCTTGGGTGATGTTATTATAAACAAATTGTGTCACTTTTGGGTTTGCTCCATTCATTTCATCATTGGTTGCAACAACCATTAATATTGGAGCCTTTAATTGACCTGCAAATTGACCAAGGTTGAAATCATCAGGAACTTCAATGTTTGAAAATGAAACTACATTTTTCCAATGCGTGCCAAACCGACCACCATATTCAATAAACCAGTTATAGGCTGTTAAATCTGTTAATGCAGAAGGTGTTCCTTTTTGGTCTGTCGAAACAATTGGCATTTGTTCTGTGGTTGTATGTGGTAAACTCATTATATCATCATTTAGAAGGGTTTCTTTAGCAAAAGCAAATAAACTTCCATCTTTATCTTCTTTGGGAATTTCTTCACCAAAAGCTGGAATCATAGTAACTACGGCTTTAACCCTATCATCGGTTGTTCCTGCTAGGAATGCCTCACGTGAGCTCAAACTCGCCCCCCAAACGGCAATTTTATTTTCATCAATTTCGGGTTGATTTGTAATAAAATCGATAGCATCAATATAACCTCTGGATTGAACCCAAAAATTAATTTCTTGACGTGGTTCTCCATCACTAATCCCTAAATTTCGATGATCATATAGTGCAACAGCAAAACCAGCTTCTCTGAATTTTTCCGCATATTTATCGGCTGTCATCCCTTTGATGGTAGTTGTAAATCCGTGAGCCATTATAACCACGGGTTTTTTTTCGATTTATCCTCTGGTAAGTATAACCTCCCTCTAAGAATGGCTCCTTGTGATTTAAATTCAATATTTCTGTACATAATATTTTGAATTGCTTCAGATTCCAAAGTTGCTTTTGGTTTTTGATTGTTACTACAAGCCCAAAGAGCAGCTGTGAAAATTACCAATATAATTTTGATTACATTATTCATACGTTGGACTGTTTATGCTCTATCTCGTTATTTATTAAAAACATATTTTATTCCTTCTGCATAAGAAATTGGGTATGTATTTTCGTAATTGCTATTTGTGTATTCAATTGATTTAACTTGCAACCATTCATAATTAGAGTCTTTTATTAGATCTGATAAGTTTGGTGCATTTTGCACGATCATTACTTGTTGAAAAAGAATAATGGAGCTTTTTGTTTATTTTGTTTTTGGAAAATCATCCTTTTCAATTAAGTCAATAATAGCCGATGCGTATTTAAGGAGATGGATCTGTTACAATAAAATTATCAAATACAGAGGTTTCTGAGTTTTCAATAAAAAGAGCCATCAAGCACCACACCAGATTCACTGCCTTTCCCAATAAATGTTCTTGAAGGATTATTGGTGTAATTATTGTCAACAAATGATGGCCATATCTTTGATAAATTTCATAATGCTCTTCAAATACGTGTCTGGTTCTGCATCAATATCAGGTATGTTCTGCTAGACTGACAACCAATGCATCAACACCTATGAAGTCTGATGAACACCATCAATGACCTCTTTCAAATTCGTCTGTTGCAAGTTCTAAAGTGTTGTTCTGTAAAATCTATTAAATAGATAGCTGGTAGTTTTTTATTAGTTGCATATGAGTCAGGTAAATATATTTTCCCTTTTGTAGTCACACCATTTGATGAGAATGTAAAAATCTACAATTCTTGATGAGTCAAAGGTTTTTCATCATTTATACTTGTAAATGATAGAATACCGAAAATTAATATTATAATCCCAATTTTAGAATGTCACTTTTGTTTCCATAATCTTCAGTTTTACAAATGTGTTACAACGTGTTCCTGTATCGAGTCAGTAGTGAATTTTATGCGCTACGATTTTTCGGGGAGTAATTTGCAAAAATAAAAAAGATTGCGGCTTGGAATTGACACTCAAATCGCTAATAATTATACACCTTTGTTGTAGCACGTTGCTGGATCTTTTTTAAAGGCGAGTGATGTTCGTGGACCATTTTCCATCCATCTTCCGTTTTAACAAATAACAACGTTATTTGATCGTTTTGTATTACCAGTTCTTCACCAATTTTAAATGGAAATCAGAGTGAAAGGTTAGGTTTGCTACATCCTCGCCATAAACGGCTATTTTTAAATCTTTGGCATCAAACTTTATAACTTCTGAAACGGAACCAAATACTTTACGTTCATGTGCTTCATTAGCTTTACCGCCATTACGAGGTTCTCCATTTTTAAATTCTGTAAACTTTGGTCCATAAGCATGAAAGGAAATTAGTTTGTCTATATCTTTATCCTTGATGCTTTGCGCAATTGCTCCAAAGGTTTCCATTCTTCTTGTTTGGCTTCTGGAAATTCATCTACATTGATACGGTCGACTTGCGCATTGCAGTTCAGTAAAGAATAAAGTCTAGGGTCATTAATCAGTGAAAAATGTCAATTTTGATTTCATAATATTTCTCCTTGTTTAATTGCATGCGATAAATTTAACTAAAAATAAATGAATTGAGCTTTACTGATATGAGTTAGAAAGCATTTTGAAACGTCCAAATGTTATGATTTTGATTTATTACCGTACAGTAGTAATACCTGAATCTGATGGGGAGTGATATTGAATTGTTCTCTAAAAGACTTAATAAAATGTGATGAATTACGCGAATCCACATTCATAAGAGATTTGATTTATATTTAAATTACTATCAGTAAGAAGTTTTTTAGCATACTCAAGGCGTTTGGTTTTAATCCATTTATGAAGGGGTAGTATTATACAATGGTTTTAAAATCTCTCTTAAAAGCTGAAAGACTTTTACCGCATAATTTGGCAGAATTCTTCAACTTAAGATTATATAAATAATTTTGATGCATAACAGATTTTAACTCGATACCTGTTCTTTTTTCTTTTACATTAAGTTGAAAATCTGATCTGTTTCGGACGAACGCCAGTAACAAATTCTTGCATTTCCGCTAAAATTGAGATATGTGTCTCCAGATCGCAGAAAAGATGATCCTTACCTTCAAATTCTACTAACTTTGAATTTGGTATGCGTTCTGCTATATATCTACCTTCTTCAACTCGGATTTCGATATCAGCCTTTTTCTAAAGAGTAGAAGCGTCGGAATTTTTATTAAACTCAAAATATCAGTCACATCAATTTGCGTACATTGTTTATGCAATATCAAGGCAGCTTTTGGGCTTCCTCCTGAACGCAAATAACTGGCTAGCCAGAGCATGAATCCATTATCGTCTGCAAGAGAAGGTACAAGTGTTTGTAATTCATCTAATTCACCATGTGCCCAATTGTCTTCAATTAATTTATTCGAAATCTCACGTTCTTCATCCGTTGGTGCCCATGGATAGTCTTCAGAAAATTTACGTTTAGCAAAAATCCCGAACCCAATTACACCCAATGTTTTTTCTGGATAATTTAAAGAGAATAATAAACTAACAGCGCCTCCTTCGGAATGGCTGAACAAGAATGCTTTTTCAGAGTTTGTAGCATCCATTACAGCATTTATATCATCCATTCGTTCTTCCATAGTAGAATACTCATCAGATCTATCAGATAATCCAGTACCTCTTTTGTCAAATATTATCAACCGTGAGAAGAATGTAAGTCTTGTTAAAAATGCAGCAAGTCTTGGCTCAGACCACATCATGTCAATATTTGATACCCAACCAGGTATATAAATAATGTCTATGAGACCACTCTCCCTATTACTCTGGTAGGCAATATTAAATGTTCCGCTTTTTGTATAATTGGTTTTTGGCTTCAAAGAATTATTTTAATATATATTGATTAATTAGTTTGTTTTTAGAATGTGTTACAACGTCTCAATACACGCATTGCGTATATTAGGACATTAGGTTATATTAACCTTTATTTAAGACGGAAATTAAACCATCTAATATGAAGAAGCAAGAAGTTTTAGATAAGTTTACCGGACAACTATAAATCGAAAACCATTCAAAGCGAACAAAATAAAATTATTTATCAACGCTTAATTCAGTTTTTAAAGCCGCACTTGAAAAAGCAAGTTTAAAAAAAGAAATAGTTCATTCACTGTTTAATAGTTTTGTGGCATTGTCATCACTTTGGGACAGCCCATTTACTGGATGAAGGAACAGATATCCGGTATATTATAGGTTATAAATCATCCGATAAATTCCCAAATAGGATTACAACATGGAATATATAGTTATAGCTGTTGTTGCATTATTTGTTGCCGGACTAACATTCTTTTCAGGATTTGGTCTCGGCACATTGCTGATGCCCGCTTTCGCACTTTTTTTCCCGATTGAAGTTGCGATCGCTGCCACCGCGATTGTTCATTTCGTAAACAACATTTATAAATTTATTTTAATAGGTAAAGAGGGTAATCTGAGAGTAATACTTACTTTTGGAATTCCAGCTTTAATAGCCGCAGCCGGCGGCGCTTATATATTAGATTATGTTAGCCGGATAGAAGGATTAATACAATATACAATGTTCGGTTATGAACTAACTGTAACACCGGTTAAGTTGTTGATTGCTATTTTGATGATGATCTTTGCTTATTTTGAATTGGCTCCAAATTTAAAGAGTTTCGATGTAACAAGTAAATGGATACCGGTCGGTGGTGTTCTTTCCGGTTTTTTCGGGGGGCTCTCAGGCCATCAAGGTGCGTTAAGATCAGCATTTTTAATAAGAGCCGGTTTAGCCAAAAAAGAATTTATCGGCACCGTCGTCGGTTGTTCTTTATTAGTAGATATTACGAGAATAACCGTTTACGGATTTACTTTTTTCAAAACGGATTTTGCTATTTTAGAAGAAACCGGTTTACTCGGTTTATTAATTGCAGGATCAATTGCAGCGTTTATCGGCAGTACAATTGGTAGATATTTAATTGAAAAAGTTACTTTCAAATCAATTCAATATACGGTTGCGACAATGTTGTTTTTGCTCGCAATCGGCTTAGGGATGGGAGTTTTATAGATGGAGGAAAACGGTATTTTGAAGCAGAGTGAATTAGATGAATTTATTCAAGCTAATGATGCTGTTGCAGTTTATTTCAGCACTGAATATTGTAATGTCTGTAAAGTTCTTAAGCCGAAGATCATTGAGTTTTTAGAAGAAAACTTTCCAAAAATCATTTTTAAGTATGTTGATATTGAAAAATCTAGAGAGACAGCCGGCAAGTATTCAATATTTGCAGTACCCACTATTGTATTTCTACTTTAACGGACAAGAGACGTTTTCGCAAATCAAGAAATTTTAGTTTATCGGAATTATACCAAGCAGTTGGTCGACCCTATTCATTTACTATTTTCATAACCTATTAAAGGAAAATGCAAATGCAATTTATATATGTTGTTTTGTATCTTTGCTTTCATCAACATAAATGTGTTCTCCCAGGAAGAACCAGAATTCAAAATGGTTCAGTATTATTTTGTTGAGTTGATAAGAAATAATGATAGACCTGAATTAGACTCCGCATCGGTTATGAAAATTCAAGAAGGTCACATGAATAATATGAAAGAAATGGCGGAAGCCGGTAAACTTTTATGTGCCGGTCCGTTTGGCGATAAAAGAGGTGGTGGAATTTGGGTGTTGAAAACCGAATCACTTGAAGAAGCAAAGGAACTTTGTGAAAATGATCCGGCTGTAATTAACAAAAGATTAAAATATGATATAAGACCTTGGTGGACTTCGGAAGGGACGTTTAGTTTCAAAGAAGAAAATTAATAAATTATTTGTACTCTGACTGAATCCGGAAATACTAAAATTCTGTGTGTAATATTCTGACCTTCGGTACAACCGGCTCCCATTTCTGCCGATTCAATTCCCACTCCTTCAAACAAAGCTTGATCAGCGCGGGCATAGAGGGTGGAATAAGTACCATTTTCGTTTTGCTTAAATCTGGCGGGTATATCGAATCCCTCAAAACTATTACTTCCACCCCCTAAGTTCGATAGTTTTTTATAATACGCTTGTGATAAATTTGCTATTGTAAGCAGGTCATTAGTAATTCCATTTCGATTTGCTTCAACGGCATTTGCATGGAATAAATTCATTCCAACAATTACGGCAGCTCCAACTATAATAACACCAAGCGCAATCAACAAAAGTTGAGATTGACCCATTTACAAACCAGATTTGTTAAATTAGTATCAATTTATTGAGAAAACTATTTCAAAGCAACGATTTTAGTGAATTGTAATGAGCTTCAATTGTTTTATCTAAATCTTCTTTTGAATGGGCGGTAGAAACAAACATTGCTTCAAATTGTGCAGGAGCTAAATACACTCCATTCTTTAACATTTCGTTGAAGTATTTACCATAAAGTTCAGTATCGGATTTAACAGCAGATTTAAAATCGTTTACAGCCGCTTCGGTGAAAAACATACACATCATTGAACCAACACGAGTCATTGTATAGTCTTTACCAAGCTTCATCAGATTTTCTTTTAATCCTTTTTCCAGATATGCAGACTGATCTTCCAGAATTGTATAGGTGTAAGGGTTATCTTTAATTTTCTTAAGGGCCGCATATCCTGCTGCCATCGCCAAAGGATTTCCACTTAATGTTCCGGCTTGATAAACCGGTCCGACAGGGGCTATCTTTTCCATAATTTCTTTCTTTCCACCGAATGCACCAACCGGCAAACCTCCACCGATGATTTTACCGAAGGTAGTAAGATCAGGTTTAACACCAAGCACTTCTTGTGCACCGCCGGGAGCAACTCTAAAACCTGTCATCACTTCATCGAAAATGAGTACAATATTTTCTCTTGTGCAAATCTCGCGTAGTTCGGTGAGGAACTCTTCCGTTGCGGGAATGACTCCCATATTTCCTGCGATTGGTTCAATGATGATAGCAGCAATATCATTTTTGTTTGCTGCAACAACTTTCCGTCACCGATTCGATATCGTTGAAAGTCTGCGGTTAGTGTATCTCGAGCGTTTCCTTGAGTTACTCCGGGACTAGTAGGGATTCCAAGTGTAAGTGCACCTGATCCAGCTTTAATGAGAAAGTAATCGGCATGCCCGTGATAGCATCCCTCAAATTTTATAAATTTATCTTTTCCTGTAAAACCACGTGCTGCTCTAATAGCACTCATTGTTGCTTCGGTTCCGCTGTTTACCATTCTAACTAATTCAACGGATGGAACAAGCTCTGTAATTAATTGTGCCATTTTAATTTCAATTTCGGCAGGAGCGCCAAAGCTTACCCCGTTTTCAATTTGTTCGAGTAATGCTTCTTTTATGAAGTCTGGATTGTGTCCGAACAAATGCGGTCCCCAGCTGCCTATGTAATCAATATACTCATTTCCATCGGCGTCAATCATTTTTGAGCCGTGACCTTTTGATATAAATAACGGATCTCCACCAACTGACTTAAATGCTCTTACCGGTGAGTTAACTCCGCCCGGAATAAATTTTTGTGCTTCTTCAAATAACTTTTTACTTTTTCGATATTCATTTTATCTCCTCTTTATCTTAATCATAATCTTAATCTTGCTCTTACTCTTAATCGTAATCTTACTCTTTTTCCATTCTTAATCCCAAAGCGATCAAGATTAGGAGTAAGATTAAGAACTATATTTTATTTTATCAACTTTGCAGCTTCTTTAGCAAAGTAAGTTAGAATCATATCAGCGCCTGCTCTTTTGATCGCTAATAATGATTCCATCATAACTCTTTCTTCTTCTATCCAATCAAGTTTGCCTGCGGCTTTAATCATAGAATATTCACCGCTTACTTGATAAGCAGCAGTCGGCATTGCCAATTCATGTTTTACTCTGTAGATAATATCGAGATAAGCGCCAGCTGGTTTCACCATTAAAATATCTGCTCCTTCATCAATATCGCTTTCGGCTTCGCGGATAGCTTCGTCTGTGTTTGCAATATCCATTTGATGCGATCTTCTATCACCGAATGCCGGAGTTGATTCGGCGGCATCTTCTGAAATGGTCCGTAATAACCGGAAGCATATTTAACGGCGTAACTCATAATCGGAATGTGAGAGAAACCTTTGTAATCTAATGCTTTGCGTATAGCAGCTACTCGACCGTCCATCATATCGGACGGCGCAACCATATCGGCTCCGGCTTCGCAGTGTGATACTGCTTCTCTGGCGAGAAGTGAAACTGTTTCATCGTTTAATATATTTTCACCGTCTAGTAAACCGCAATGTCCGTGTGATGTGTATTCGCACAGACAAACATCTGTTATTACGAGTAAATCTTTTACTTCAGTTTTTATTGCTCTTATCGCTTTTTGAATTATACCGTTTGGATCATATGCTTCAGACCCTTTCTCATCTTTGTGTTCGGGGATTCCGAATAAGATAACTGCGGGAATTCCTAAATCCCTCACTTCTTTACATTCTTTAACTAAGTTGTCAATTGAAAATTGATATACTCCCGGCATCGATTTAATTTCTCGTTTTTCATTTTCTCCGGGACGAACGAACAGCGGGTAAATTAAATCGTTTACACTTAGTTCGGTTTCTCTAACTAAATCTCGTACACGCGGGTTGTAACGTAATCTTCGTAATCTTTGATTTGGATACATTGCCATTTTGCCTCCATTAACTTATAGTCAAGAGCAACCGCAAAGTCGCTATGACGCAAAGGTTTTTATCTTATTAAAAACTAATTCTGAATTTTTCACACAATCACCAACCGATATTCCGCCGCGGTAGTTGCCGCTTAAGAATATACCGGGATTTTCTTTCTCGAATTTATCAAAATAATTTTCGTGTTCGATATATCCTAAATTGTACTGCGGAATTGCTTTATGCCATTCGCGGTACTCTTTTAATTCCGGTTTACTCTCGATGTTCATAATCTCGCTGAATTCTTTAATTGCTCTATCAACTATTTTTTCAGTCGGTTCCTCAAACAAATTCGGTTTTCTTGCACCGCCAACAAACAGCGTAAACGAAGCGTAACCTTCCGGCGCTCTATTTTTAAATATTGTTGAACTCCAAATTGCACCTAAAAAGTTTTTCTTCATTTTAGAAGGAATAAGAAATCCGAAACCATCTAAATCCCTTTTGATTTGTTCTTTTTTGTAACCTAAGTATAAAACTAGTACGGGCGGATAAAAAATATCATTAGCATGTTGAACAAAATCTTTATCAAACTTTGAAAAATAATTTGCGGCTTTATGAACCGGTATTGTTGACAGTAGAATATCTCCTGTTAACGATTTGCTTTCGCCGTTAACATCATATGTTATTTCATATCCGTTTGCCGATTTGCTGATAATCTCAATTTTTGTATCATACTCAATCTTTGTATCAAATTTTTGTGCAATCGCTTTGGGGAATGACTGCATCCCATCAATGAATGAAAACATCTTTGCGCTTTGTTTCGATTCTTCGTTGCGCTGTTTTCTCTCCTTCGCACCCTTTATCATTCCTTTTACTAATCCGCCGTAAACTTCTTCCAATCTATACAGTTTCGGGAAAGCAGATTTCACAGATAACTTATGTGGGTCACCAGCAAACACGCCGGATACAAAAGGATCGATTGCATAGTCTAAAAATTCTTTTCCTAATCTGCGTTGAACAAACTGTGCAATGCTTTGGTAATAACCATCGTTTGATTTTCCGATAAATGGTTCGCCCATTACTCTCAACTTTGCCTTCGTTGAAAACAATTTTGTTTTGATGAAAGCAGGCGGGGAAGTGGGCAGCGGGTGAAGTTTACCGTTCCTTAAAATATATCGTTTGTTTGATTCTTCGTTGGCATAGATCATCTGGTCTTTCAATCCAATGTCCTCAGCAAGTTTGCTGATTAATGGGGTTGTTTCCAATCCACTGT
The DNA here is from genome assembly GCA_034521465.1 of Melioribacteraceae bacterium. Taxonomy (GTDB): domain Bacteria; phylum Bacteroidota; class Ignavibacteria; order Ignavibacteriales; family Melioribacteraceae; genus SURF-28. The sequence goes on from JAXHMN010000016.1 coordinate 158,081, forward strand.
TCGGTCCAAAGTCAATTGTGAATCCATCTTTTGTGATTGTTTCCATTGCGCCGCCGGGTTCGCTTTTGGCTTCTAAGTATATGAACATCAAATCCATCTTTCATTAACCAATAAGCAGTTGCTAATCCTGAAATACCGGCACCGAGTACTATTATTTTCTTATTTGTCATTTGTCTCATTCAATGCGTTTAACGTAATTTCTTTTAATGCTGTGATAAAGGTTGGTGAATCGTTTAGTCCTTTCATCACTATATAATTTTCAATGTTGTTTTTGTCGGCATCTTCTCTGTATTCAATATCTAGTTCAAATAAAGTTTCAACGTGGTCGGATACGAAGCTAATCGGAACGATTAATAAATGTTTTTTCCCTTTTTCAGCAAGTTCTTCGATCATTGTATCCGTTGCCGGTTCAAGCCATTTAACAGGACCGACTTTACTCTGGAAACACAAATGATGTTTGTGGGAATTATTTCTTGCTTTCATCACTAAATCAACTGTCTCTTGAATCTGTTGGCTGTAAGGATCGCCGCTTTTTACCATGCTCATCGGTGTACCGTGAGCGCTGAAAACTATTTGAACTTCATTTCGTATATCTTCTGGAAATCTCCCGAGTGTTTCGTCTATCTTTTCATTTAGCGCTTTTATGTAATTCTGATTTTTGTAAAAGTTATTTATGTAAATATGTTTCGAGGTATCACCGTTATACTTTCTTTTCCATTCGTTGAATGATGAACCAATTGTGGAAATTGAATAATGTGGATAAAGAGGAAGCAAAACTACTTTATCATAATTTCCTTCTTCAACTTTTTTTGCTGCAACATCTGTAAGAGGATGCCAGTAGCGCATTGCGGTTATTACATCTACTTCATCTAGTATTTTTTTCAATTCATCTTCTAACAGTTTACGTTGTTTTTCTGTCCATTCATTTATCGGTGACTTGCCGCCGATAAGTTCATATTCCTCGGCAACTTTCGGCGCTCTTTTACTTGATATTATTTTGGCAAGTGTTTTTTGAAATGGGAGTTTAAAAATATCCGGATCTTGAAAAAGATTATATAAAAAAGGTTCAATCGCATCGATTGAATCAGGCCCGCCTAATTGAAAAAGTACAACTGCTGTTTTGCTCATTTATTACCTTTCTTATAAAAACTGAAATTTATGTTATAAATTCCTTGCAGCTAATTGCCGTCCACTTTAGTGGACGGAGAAAATGACAACTATTATTTGGACTTTAGTCCCATTTATATTTTTTATGGGGCTGAAGCCCAGGAAAAGTTGGTAATTTAAATCCCCAACTTTCCCATAGGGATGCCTTCGGCAAAAAGTCGGGGCAATTTATTACGGAAGCAATTTTACACTGTCCTTGAATAACGTGCTGTATCTTCTTTTCGTTCCATGTATCCGTCAAAGTTCATTGCAATGTTTCTGATGAGTAACCTTCCCATTTGCGTGACTTCAAACTTCCGGTCACCCATAAATTATAAGTTTGTCATCAATATTTTCTTGAAGGTTTTTTATTCCCCAAGCAAAATAGTCTTCAAAATTTATGTCGAATTTCTTTTCGACGTCTTTATAATTCAATTCAAAATCACACATAACTTTTGTGATTACATATCTTCTAAGTAAATCATCTTCATTCAATTTATATCCGCGCTCAACGGGAAGTTGATCATTATCAAGCATTTCAAAATATTCTTTTTCTTTCTTTACGTTTTGCGCATACGTATCGGCAAGCTGTCCGATGCTTGTGATTCCCATTCCGATTAAATCTGTACCGGCGTGTGTGCTGTATCCTTGAAAGTTTCTGTAAAGTTTTTTCTCGTGTAAAGCTTTTGTTAAGTCGTCATCCGGTTTCGCAAAGTGGTCCATACCAATAAATTCATAACCGGCGTTCGGTAAGTTTGGCAACCGACATTTTAAGAATTTCTAATTTCTCTTCAGGTTTTGGTAAATCATCTTCTTTGATCAGCGCCATATGTTTTTTCATCCACGGCACGTGTGCGTAATTGAAGAGTGCGATTCTATCGGGGGAAATGTCTATCATTTTATCAACTGTCTTTTCAAATTCTTCAACAGTTTGAAAGGGGAGACCGTAAATTAGATCTAAGTTGATGCTTTCAAACTCAAGCTCGCGAACCCAATCAACGACTTTGCGTGTCATCTCTTCTGGTTGAATTCTGTTAACTGCTTTCTGAACTTTTTCGTTAAAGTCCTGCACGCCCATACTAATTCGATTTATTCCGCTTTCACGTAGAGCGACTAAGTGGTCTCTTGTTAATTCACGCGGATCAATTTCGCATCCTTCTTCCGAGTTTTCTTTGAAATTAAAACTCGTTTTTATGTAGCCGAGTAAGTCTCTTATTTCATCAGGGTTCAAATGAGTAGGTGTTCCGCCGCCCCAATGTAACTGAATTGTTTGGCGATCGGGTGAAAGGAGCTGTCTTACTAAATCTATTTCATTTTTTATGTACTTAATGTAATCGGCAATTCTATCTCGATTGCGGGTGATTATCATATTACATCCACAAAAGTAACAGAGCGTATCGCAAAACGGAATGTGGAAGTAAAGTGAAAGATCACGCGGGTTATCAACTTGGTTTGATTGAATTAGCGCATCCGTTAAATCTTCAGGCTTAAAATTCTCATTAAAATGCGGAGCCGTTGGATAGCTTGTATATCTTGGTCCAGGTCTGTCATATTTTTTTACTAAATCTAAATCTATTTCAAACATCTTTTTCTCCCTTCATTTATTAACCGCCAAGGCGCGAAGGCGCAAAGTTAAAAATTCAAAACCTTCCTCTTGAATCCGTGGACTAATTTTGGAACGTTAAAATTAATTAAGAATCCTAATCTTTTATTTGCAAGTTTCATATAAGTTAAAATTTGCGCCTCGTGCACAGGTGCTAACTTAGTCAACCGCTTTTAATTCTATGATAATTTCTTCATCTACTAAAAGATCAATTCTGAAATCGGCATGTAAGTATTTCATACTTTATATTTAACTGGTAATTCTAATTGACGCTGGACAAATAAATTTCTGTTTCTTAATCCTTATACAAGCAGATTTCATAAACACTTTCTAATAAGCCAGGGCCTAGTTCCCTATGTACTTCAATTGCACTGTCCAAAATTATTTTACTTAGTTTATTTAATTCTTCTCTGTTTAACATCTTTGCGTCTTAGCGTCATTGCGGTTGTTTTTCAATGATACTTTTTACTTTCTTCTTTTACAAAATCAACAAGTAGTTTGGCGTTGGCTGGTGGGACGTCGGGCAGTATACCGTGCCCCAGATTAAAAATATGCCCGCTGCCATTACCAAAACTTTCTAAAATTTTTGACGCTTCCTTCTTTATACCATCTTCATTTGAATAAAGTTTAGTCGGATCCATATTTCCTTGCAGAGCAACTTTATCACCGACTTGGGTTCTAACATTTTCTAAACTCATCGTCCAATCTAAACCAAGCACATCTGCGCCAATTCCGGCTAAACCTTTAACATTATAATGAACACCTTTCGCAAAAACAATAACCGGTTCATCTTTTCTTTTCAATTTGCTAATGATTTGTTGAATGTACTGAAGCGAAAACTCATTAAAATCATCCGGTGTAAGTATTCCACCCCAAGTATCAAAAATCTGAAGCGCATCAGCACCGGCTTCAATTTTTGCGTTCAAGTAGTTAGCAACTGCATCAGTAGACTTTACTAGTAGTTTATGAGCAAGTTCCGGGTTATTATAAATCAGTTTTTTTACTTCAGCAAAATTCTTTGAACCTTTGCCTTCTACCATATACGTGAGCAAAGTCCAAGGTGCACCGCTGAAACCGATTAAAGGGACTCTACCGTTCAATTCTTTTTTAGTTAATGATACGGCATCAAGAACATACTTTAAAATCTTTTTCCGGCTCGATAATCTTTAATTCATTTGCATCGTTTTCGCTTCTAATTGGTTTTGGAAATATTGGACCTTTGCCTTCGTGCATTTCGAGATGCATTCCCATTGCTTCGGGAATTACAAGTATATCCGAAAAAATAATTGCAGCATCAACTCCAATTAAATCAATCGGTTGAAGTGTAACTTCTGTAGCAAGCTCGGGAGTTTTACACATTGTTAAGAAAGTCTAGCTTTTTCACGTACTGCTCTATATTCAGGTAAATATCTTCCGGCTTGACGCATCATCCAAATCGGTGTACGTTCAACCGGCTGTCGTTTGCAAGCTCGTAAGAATAAATCATTCTGTAAGTTGGGCAAAAATCCTCCGTTGAGTTTTCTGTTTATTTACTGTTTGAGATTCCATCTTTCAAAAAGATGTAATCTCTATCCTATGAATAAAATTCAACTATCGAATCTATCAAGTCATCCATCGTAAAAGTATTTGGAACAATATTTACATTTACTCCGCTATTTTCAATAGCTTCTTTGGTGGTTGGTCCAATTGCAGTAATCGAGTAACCTTCAAAATAATTTTTAGCATTTTCTATCTGAAGAATTTTCAAAAAATTATTGTATGTGGAAGGACTTGTAAAAATGAATAAATCCGGTTTCTGTTTTTGTAGTAACTTTTTGCTTTCTTCAATTTCATCTTCATCCGGCAAACCCACATCATAAATTGGTGTTTTAACTACTTCGGCACCTAACTCAATTAATCCTGCTTTTAGTTCTTCTCTTGCTATTGCGGATGAGGGGATAAAAAATTTCTTCTTAGTTATATCGTGTTTTTTGAAATAGTTTAATAAACCTTTAGCTGAAAAATCATAAGGAACGATATCAACTTTTATATCGATACTCTTCACAAATATCAGCAGTTTTCCTTCCCACGCAAACAACGCTTAAGTTTTCCGGTAAATCTAGTACAATTTCCTTCAATCGTTTAACATAATATTTAACAGCATTCTCCGAAGTGAAAACTATGTAATCAAAATTATTTAATTGGGCAGCGTAATTATCAAACATATTAAAAACTTTTAATGGTCTGACCTTTATCGTTGGAAAGGGAATAACAATTGCACCGAGTGATTCAAATTTCTTAATTGAATCTTCTGCTTGCTCTTCATTTCTTGTGATAACTATAACTTTATTTTTTAATCCGCTGCTCAAAATTATTTTCTTGCTGTTTCATAAACTTCTGTTAAAATTTCTTTTGCACCTGCTCGCAGTAAATTCCGGGCAAGTTTTTTCCCGAGCTTTTCCGGCTCAGTTTTACTTCCGCGGAGCTTTTGTCGGTAGGTAACAGACCCATCAATTGAACCAACTAAAGCATCTAAATACAAACCGTTTGATTTAACTACTGCGTGAGCACCGATTGGAACTTGGCAGCCGCCTTCCAATTCCTTCAACAATGAGCGCTCAGCAAAAACCGCTTGCGCTGTTTCACTGTGGTTGATTGCTAAAAGAACTTCTTCAGCAATATTATTGTCTTCATTTATTTCAATTCCCAAAGCTCCTTGTCCAACTGCCGGAAGCATTGTATCGATGGGAATATACGAGGAAATATGTTTTCGCAATTTCAATCTTTCTACACCGGCGCGGGCTAGATATTATTCCGTCCCAATCAGAATCTAAAAATTTTTGAATTCTTGTGGGAACATTGCCGCGTAACTCTTCGATGTTAAGATCAGGACGCAAGTGTTTTAATTGTGAACGTCTTCTTAAAGAGCCGGTTGCAACGGTTCCTCCTTCGGGTAAATCCCAAATTGTCATTCTTTTCTTTCGAGCAATTAAAACATCTTCAACAGCGTGACGTTTAGTTATTGCTGCTAATTTTAATCCATTGGGAATTTCTGTCTGCAAATCTTTTAAGCTGTGAACAGCGATGTCGATTCTTTTATGCAGTAAATGTACTTCCAGTTCTTTTGTAAACAATCCTTTATCGCCGATTTTAGAAAGAGCAACATCAAGAATTTTATCGCCTTTGGTTTTTACTAACTTGATTTCAACTGAAACATTTTTATTCTTCTTTTCAATTTCCTTTTTGATGAAGTTCGATTGCCAAAGTGCTAAGTCGCTTCCGCGTGAACCGATTATAAGTTTTTGTTTACTCAAATTTATTCCTCTAAATTTTTATCATTATTAATAGAACCGTTACTTCGATGTTCAAGATCAAACAATTCTTTTAATATCAATGCGTGTGCAGCAGCCTGCTGTGAGTGAATGCCGTCTTCTGCAAGTTCCCGCAGCTTGACGGTCGGATTGTGTAATATTCTACCCATCATTCTTCGCGTCATATCCTCTAACTTTTCATAATCTTCTTTTGAGATTTTATGTTTTATTTTTTCCAATTCATCATTTCTTATTTCGTCAAAAAATTCACGTACGGTTTTGATTGTTGGAACAACATCAAGAGTGTTATACCAGCTGAAGAGATTTGTAAGCTCTTCCATTATAATCTTTTCAACCTTTGGGATTTCCTCTTTACGCTTCCGCATATTTTGATCAACAATAACTTTTAGCGAATCGATATCGTTATAGAAGACATTGTCAATTTTTCCGACTGAAGAATCTACATCACGAGGAAGCGCAATATCCATAATTACGCTGGTGTTGCCTTTTCTCTTTTTCATCATCTTTTTGATGTCATCAAAGTTTAGAATTAAATCCGGTGAACTTGTTGCGCTGATAATGATATCAAATTCATGCAGATGATTTTTTAATTGTTCAAACGGGACAATTTCACCACTAACTTTATTGGCTAGTTTTTCCGATTTTGAAATTGTTCGATTTGCGATTGCAATTCTGCCAACACCTTTATCTCGTAGATGAACTGCTGCCAGTTCACCTGTTTCTCCGGCTCCGATAACCAAGAGCACTTTTTTTATCTAAATTAGCAAAGATCTTTTCAACAACTTGAACTGCGGCATAACTTACGGTTACTGCACCTTCGCCAATTAATGTTTCTTTGATTGCTCGTTTGCCAACTCGCAAAGTTGAATCAAATACTCGTTTCAAGATTGATCCGGAAAAGTTCATATCTTCCGAAACCTGAAATGAATCCTTAACCTGACCGAGGATTTGACTGTCCGCCGATAACAAGTGACTCAATTCCGGTAGCAACAGAAAAAAGATGTTTGACGGCGCCGCATGAAAAATATTTCGAAAAATTTTCGGCTTTTATTCCCTCAACCGGTTTATAGTCAATTATAAAATCTTGCAACTTTTTGTAGTCGAGTATTCCTGTCTTAGGCGAACCAAAAATTTCGGTTCTGTTGCATGTTGAAATAATGAAGCCATCCTCAAAAAGATGTTTTTTTAATTTTGGAATTAAATCCACTATTTCGTCATGACTGAAATGCAATGCTTCGCGCAACTCAATCGTGGCGGTTCTATGATTTATTGATATGCCTATTAAGTTCATAGACTTTTACTAATACCTTTTCAATAAAATGAATGAAAACTGCTTGAAAATACAACAGATAAAACCACGGATAAAATCGTAACAAGAAAACCAAACAATGCAACGGTCACCACTTTTTTACCCTGCCAATTAGCTGCAAACTTTGCAACGACCAGAGTTCCGAAGACTAGCCAAACAATACCGGTTGTTATCAACTTAGGATCAAAATAACTGAAGTTTGGAAATGCTGAGGGAAGCCAAATTATTCCTATTATTACGGCAAATGTTAAGAGAACAAAACCAATTAAAACCGAATTAAAACACAACCGGTAAAGCATCTCAAGACTCGGTAACCTTTTGAATATCAAACCGAATTTATTTAGCTTAATTTCTTTGTATAACATCAAGTATAAAATTCCGTAAACTGCCGATAGAGTAAACCCGGAATAGCCAAGCATCGCACTAACTACATGCAGACCAAGAAGCCGGTTTCTTAAAACTTCCGCAACTTCAAATAGATCCTCAATAAACAATGAAGAGATAACCTGGAATATCAAAGAAAATAGAATTATAAACAATCCAGTTCCTCTTACATCAGTGAGTAACTCTAAAATGAAGTATGAAAATGTAATCGAAAAAGCGAGCAGGGTAAAGATTTCAAATTTATTGGTGATCGGAGTATGATCAAATTCCACCGTTCGTGCCAGGAGATAGAAAATGTGCACCATCAGCGTGATGAATAAGAAAATTCTTTTTGCATTAGAAAATGATTTAGTGTCCTTTACAAAATCATAAAGATAAACGAGCAATGTTACACCGTAAAGTACGGGTAGAAAAATATTCAAAAACTGTATTGCAGAAAGCATTTTACCTCTGATCTTCTATGATTTATTCTGTGCTATTTATGTGCCAAAGTATTCTGAATTAACTTTTAAAACTCAGCTAAAAATAAGATGAATTGGTAATTTATTTTGATGTCAACTCGTGACAGTAAAATCCGTAATCCTTTGTAAAATAATAACTTAGACGAAAAATGCTTTCGGGAAAATATCACTATATAAAGTAACCTAAACTTAAAGCAAAATAAAGATAATCCAGAAAACAATCCTTCTTACAAATGGGATATTGGGGCTTTTTGTTTCTTATTTGGTGGAAATAAAAAAGGTGACTGATTTTAGTGAATGGATATTGCTAGAGACATAGCACCCATCTGAGCTCGGGCAAGGTTGCTATGTCTCTAAGGTAAATCTATCGTAATAGAATCATCTTTTTAGTGTTGATGTAGGCATCGGCAGTAATTTGGTAAAAATAAACTCCGCTCGGAATGTTGGAAGCATCCCAATTAACAGAATGTTTTCCTGCACTGTTGTTTTGTGTTAATTAGAGTAGCTACCTTTTGTCCGAGCAAATTGAAGACTTCAATTTTAACTTGGCTCTGTTCCGGAATAGAATATTCAATTTTTGTAGTTGGGTTAAAAGGATTTGGGTAATTTTGTTCGAGTTCATAGTCTAAGCTAAGTGATTCGTTTTTATCATCTACTGAAGTGATGATTCTACTGGAAACAGCGAGAGAATCATATGGTAAATTACGCAGTTCGTCAACTTTGTTTTTCAATTTTGTAATAGAATCAAAATTATCTTCACCAACTGCAGGAATTAAAGCGAGCATTACCCATTGTGTATCAGCCGGAGCAAAATCAAATGGGCCGGAGAAGAAAACAAATCCTGCACCACCGCCTAATGTTTAACCAGGGATTATTTTCATATGCATACCAACCTTCACCGGTTTCGGGATTTCCGCTGTATGGGAAGTTGGTATATTCTTCATTGTATGGATCATAATAAGGAAGGTTGTAAGCACCATTTCCACGGGCTACATTCCATGCTTGTGTATAGACGTAAATAGGACCTTCCAAATTATTGCCCATTCTAAATTGTTGACTCATGAACATCACTACTATCAGCAGGCATATAAATAGAATCATCAGTAATTGGATGGAATGTATTGAGTTTTAGATTCTTTTTGCCCTCAACTACCTTTCCTTTATAAACCGCTGTTGAGTTTGCTGCTTCGACTTGAGGTCCGTAAAGAAGCGAATAACCAACTGCCGGAGATGCGCTATCGCTATAAGTGTGATTTTCATATGAATAACATAAACCGAGTTGTTTTGTTGTATCAATTAATGGATTGTTATCAAAAGCATCGTGGAAATCTATATCCGTCCAAAAGCCCCAATACGCGGAATCGATCTGCACATCACCTTTATTTATAAATTCATATTCGATAAAAACTATGTTTGAAAGAAGGTCATCATCTTTATCCGTTGTAGTTGCATGTGCATAGACAGTTTCTCTTACTTCAACAGGGAAAACGTAGTTTAACCTTTCTTCATCATTCGACACATACTTATGAGTTGGTACATACGAAGTGTCTAGTAGATTATAAGAAGACCATAACATTTGATTTCCATATAAACGTGGATTACCCTCATTGTTAACAGGCGCACCAAACTCAACAGGCCACTCTGCATAATCTGGGTTTGACTCATTGTCGTTTTGGGTGATTTTGTAAACGCGGTATTTTGATGAATCTTCCGGGTTAGAAACTAAAGCCGGTTGACCATTAATAATAGGACCTGGAGAATATTGATACCACCATTCACGAATTGCAGACTTAACACTGTCACCAACTTTTCCTGTTAACCACATTCCATGATCAAAAACAATTTTGCTCGAATATTCTTGAACTTCCCAATGGACATCTCCAAAACTTCTGTTCCAGCTGTCGGCATAAGGATCTGAGATGCGGAAGCTAAGATTATTTACATCGAGTATTTTATTATTGCTGCTTACTTGAGTATTATAACTTTTTGACTGAGACTGATAACTCGAGGAAAAAGTAGAACTATTAATAAAATTTTTATCGGTTTCATCTTCTGCTCTCCAATTAAATTTTCAGTTTATTTCAGTGGTATTTATAGTTAATAAAGTAAATCAAAGGATATAGAAAGTTAAGCTAATATTATCTCAGTAAAATCATCTTCTTTGTATTGATAAATGAACCAACGGTTATTTGGTAAAAATAAACTCCGCTCGGAATGTTGGATGCATCCCAAGTTACCGAATGTTTGCCTGCATTTTGTTTAGCGTCTAATAGTGTAGCAATCTTTTGACCGAGCAAATTGAAGACTTCAATTTTAACTTGGCTCTGTTCCGGAATTGAATATTCAATTTTTGTAGTTGGATTAAAAGGATTTGGATAATTTTGTTTTAGATTGTATTCAAGAGGTAATTTTTCATTATCATCGTCAACAGAGGTAACGACCCTGTTTGAAATTGCAAGTGAATCATAGGGCAAACTTCTTAGTTCGTCCACTTTATTTTTCAGTTTAGTGATTGAGTCAAAATTATCTTCGCCAAGAGCAGGAACTAAAGCTATCATTGCCCACTGGGTTTCGCCAACCGCCAAATTGAAAGGTTCAGAAAAAAACATAAATCCGGCTCCTCCTCCGAGTCTATTTGATTCTTTAGTATTCCCATACGCATACCATCCTGTTTGATTTATCGGATCACCATCAAACGGAAATTGAGTAAACTTTTCTTCATATGGATTATAATAAGGCCAATTGAAGACACCATTTCCGCGGGCTACATTCCACGCTTGATTATGACTATCAATAGGACCCATCACATTTAACCATAGCATTCTTTCAGATGAATCGGGTGGAGGATCTGGTACTATGTAGGAATCATCTGAAACGGGATGAAATGAATTTAGCTTTAGATTTGTTGAATTATTTACAGTTCTGCCTTTATAAACACCTTTTTCACCCACAGAAGAAGAAGTTGGTCCATACAATAAACTATAACCAATTGCCGGTATATGTTCAGGTGTACCAATCTTCAAAAGAATAGCAAAGACCTAATTGCCTTGAAGTATCAATTAATGGGTTATTATCAAATAAATCAACAAAGTCAACATCCGTCCAGAATCCCCAATAGGCGGAATCAATATTTGCATTTCCTTTATTAGTAAATTCGTATTCAATAAAAATAATATTTGATAACAAGTCATCATCGGAATCAGTTATTGAAGCATGAGTATAAGCTGTTTCTTTTACTTCAACCGGAATGGTTAGTTTATGTTTTTCACTATAAGGGGAGTAATAAATTGTATTAGTGTCCGCCATATTATAAACAGTCCAAAGAGTTTGATCACCGTATAACTTTGGATTACCAGCTGAATCCATTGGAGCACCAAAATCAAAAGGCCAATCATCATAATCGGGATTTGAATCGTCATCGCCTTCGGTAATTCTGTAAATTCGGTATCGGTTTGAATCCTGCGGATTAACCTCCATTGCAGGTTGACCATTAATTATCGGTCCTCTTGAATAATCAAAAGTCCATTGACGAATTCCGGCTCTCACACTGTCATCAACCTTTCCAATTAAACACATACCATGATCAAAAATAATTCCCCAAAATCTCCCTCCTTTACCTCCCAATCTGCATAACCGCCGATATCTGTAATATCCTTTGTCGTAACTATCAATTCTGAGGTTAAGATTATTTACATCAAGTCCTTTCAAATCATTGGAAATCGGTGTTAAATTTTCTTTTTGTGCAAAGTTGATTGTGGAGAGTAATAACAAAATTATTAAAGATACCTTCTTCATGATCTTCCCCAAATCATTAATATAAACTCAAAGTAACAATCGAAAGAGATTAAGTCAAGATAATTAAAATTAGATGCAAGGTGCTTTTAATATTAATTTCACATTAACAAATACACTATCTTGACTTCTTATTTACTATTACAACATTTTTAGTTACCTCATCAACACCATTTTCTTTGTATCAGAGAAATTTTCAGAGGTGAGTTTGAAGTAATAAATTCCGCTTGCATAACTCTCTCCGTTCCATTGGATTCTATTTAATCCTGCTTTAGCCATTCCGTTAAATACCTCGTCAACTTTTTCTCCGAGAGTATTGAATATTTCTACTTTTGCTTTTTCTGTGTTTGCCAGCGAAAATGAAATAATGGTTTCCGGATTAAACGGGTTTGGAAAATTGGGATGTAAGTTATAATTAATTTTTAATTCACCTTGTTCATCTACACTTGTCGGTGTTCCCTTAAATTTATAAATCCTGCCGGTAGAGAAAGAACCAAAGTAGAGTTCATTGTTTTGATCAACACCGAATGTTGAAATCGGGTGACCGGTACTATTAAATATCAACATGTTTGTTGGATTCTCGCCGGGGAAGTAAACCCAAATTCTTTGGGTTACAAAGTCACCGTAAACATACCCGCCGTACAATTCATTTGCGTTTGAGCCGCGATAAACAAATCCGCCGGTAATTGATTGTCCGCCGTTCGGATCGTCATGAGCATATTCCCAAACCGGTAATTCAAGCCCGGTTTGATCGCACCCGCTGGATGGATTAAAGCAGTGGAATCCTTCCATAATATTCCAGCCGTAATTTTTGCCGCTTTCAATTATGTCGATCTCTTCATAAGCATTTTGTCCAACATCGGCTGCCCAAAGTTGGTTTGTCTCGGGATCAAAACTGAATCGCCATACGTTACGTAAACCGTAAGCATAAATCTCTTCGCGCCAACCATTGTTGTTTCCGACAAATGGATTATCATTCGGTATTCCGTAGTTCTTTCCGTTAGTTGGATTATCAACATCTATTCTTAAAATATTTCCGAGTAGAGTTGATCTATCTTGTCCGCTGTTCAAAGGATCGCCGCCGCTGCCGCCGTCACCAAAAGAAATATAGAGGTAACCCTCCGGACCAAAAGCAACTTGTCCGCCGTTATGATTGCTGTATGGTTGTTCAACCTCCATTAAAATAAATTCACTATCGCGGTTTGCTCTGTTTGAATCACTGTCTGAAACAGAAAAACGAGCGATCACTGTTCGGCGCGGATTGCTCGTTGTATAATCGACATAAAAATAACCGTTCTCTTCATAGTCAGGATGAAATGCTAAACCAAGCAGACCTTGTTCGCCTCCGTAGAGGACAACATCAGTTAAATCCAAAAAAACATCAGCGTTGTTGACGAGTGAGTCATTTTCAAAAACCATAATTCTTCCCGGCTGCTCAAGGACGAATAATCTGTTTGTGCCGTCACCGGGATGCTGGATATCCACAGGTGCGTTGAATTCTAAATTCGGAAATGCTTGAACGTATTCTAATTGTGCAAATGTAAAATTGAATGATGCGGATAAAATTAATCCGAGTAAAATTAACTTTTTCATGTCATGCCTCCTTTGGAAGGTAAAATGATAATATTTTCGATTAAGTTCAAAACCAAAAAAATATTTTTCAGGGGCAGAATTCAAGATTGTACTGAACTGTTTATATAGTCACGCGATCATAAGATTGATATAAATATTGAAGAGGCAAAAGCGCTTAGTGGCAATTCTGTTGAGATTTTAGTTTACGGTACAGTGGTTTACGTTGAGTCGGTTTTCTTTGCGCCTCCGCGACTTTGCGGTTAATTAATGAAAAACAACCGCGAAGACGCGAGGACGCAAAGGGAAATTCAAATGAATCTTTTTATATATTTCTTCACATCAAACTTACGTTTACAGCCGTTGTAGTTCATGTAACGGATTTTGCCGAAGACCGGTCGCTCGGTCCAAGCTCTATCGTGAACTCCACCGATTGACCAAGCGCAGCCGACGTACCCGTTGGGATCGCGACCGTCAAGTTCGTATTTATCGTTAAGATAAATAGAAATACTCAAGTGCTTCTTCGGAAGTTTCGGTCCATTCAAGAATTTTCTTTGCCCAATACATCCGCATGTAACCGTGCATTTTACCGGTAGTAACCATTTCAATTTGTGCAGCATTCCAGAGTTCATCGTGAGTCTCAGCTTTTTCAAATTGATCTAAACTGTAAGTGTATTCACGGTTGTCTTTTCGATGTTCGTTCAAAGTTTTCTTTGCCCATTCGGGAAATCCGTCAAAAGAATCGTAATCTTTGTTATAAAAGCAAAAGTTATCAGAGAGTTCTCTTCGAACAATGAGTTCTTCTAAAAATGCATCTTTAGTTTCAACACTGTGTTTTCTCGATGAAGTTTCCATCGCAATTCGCTGTGCTGAAATTTGTCCGAAGTGTAAATAAGGAGAAAGATTTGATAAAACATTTTCATTTGGATCATTTCGCTTTTCATTATAGTCAGAAAGTCTTTCCTCAAAAAATGAATCCAACATTTTACGAGCGTTATTCTCACCCGGTTTAATCCAATCAACTTCTTTTACATCGAAATTAATTTTGAGTGAATTTTCTTGCTTTCTCCCAATCAACTTTTTCTGATTTTAATTTATGTTCTTTTTGCTTGGAAAGTTTTGGAAACTCATCAAGATATTCATCTAATTGCTTTTTTATTTTTGGACGAATTGTGTAAGCGCCGAATTCTTGTTTCGGCGATGCCTCCCAAACGGGAATGATGTTGTGTGCATCGACAGTGAAAAATGGAATATCAATATTTTCTATTACATCCTTTTTCCATTTGCGAACAATTTTTAGTGGATTAAAATCCGAAACGATTGCGGATGATTTTAATTTTTTTGCAAGCTGTGGATATTTCTTCACCGGGATTACCTATTAAGAAGAAAAATGGAATGTTGAGTTTTTGTAATGATTTTTCAACTGCTTCCAATCCTTTAAGCATAAATCCATATTGCCTGATTGTTGCATCGAGAAAATTCGGCACAAGGCAAAATGCAACCACAACCGGCTGATTTAATTCCTTGCCTTTTTCAATTGCAAACTGCAAAGCCCAATTATCATTAACACGTTGATCGCGCTGCATCCAGTAAATTACCGGACCATTTCCGTATTCGGCTTCTTTTTGTTGTTTAACTCTTTTTGAATTCATATGCCCTTCTTTGCGGCTTAGTGTCTTCGCGGTTGCTTTTCATTGATTCACCGCAAGGACGCGAAGACACTGAGAAATTAATTCCCCATTTTAACTATTTCATCAAATTCCACTTTTGATACCGGCATAACAGATAAACGATTTCCGCGTTGAACAAGTTTCATATCTTCCAATTTTGAATTTTCTTTTATATCGTTTAACGGAACAGGGTTGTTAAACTTTTTCACGAACTTAACATCAACCATGTACCAAGTCGGTTCATCTTTGTTGCTTTTTGGATCGTAATGTTTGTCATCAGGATCAAATGCCGTAAAATCAGGATAACCTTCTTTAACAACTTCACAAATTCCTACTGCGCCGGGAGGTGTTGTGTTGCTGTGGTAGAAAATAACTTTATCGCCTTTTTTCATTTCATCTCGCATAAAATTTCGTGCTTGATAATTGCGTACTCCGTCCCAGTGAGTTTTTTTATCTTTTTCTAAATCATCAATTGAATAAACATCCGGTTCTGATTTCATTAACCAATACTTAGCCATGCTTCCTCCAAATTTTATAGAACTTTCTTTAAATATTTTCCGGTATATGATTCTTTAACAGCTGCAATATCTTCGGGAGTCCCGATGGCGACAATTTCACCGCCTTTGTCACCGGCATCGGGACCTAAATCAATAACGTGATCTGCACTCTTTATTATATCTAAATTGTGTTCAATGATTACGACGGAATTTTTATTTTCAATGAGCATCTGAAAACAATTTAATAATTTCGAGATATCATCAAAATGTAAACCGGTTGTTGGTTCATCGAATATAAAAAGTGTATGGCGGTTTTTCTTTTGTGCCGAAAGATGGAGAGCTAATTTAATTCGCTGTGCTTCACCACCGGAAAGTGTATTGGAAGGTTGTCCAAGTTTGATGTAACCCAATCCAACATCGGATAACACTTGAAGATACTTTAATATCTTTTGGTTATTTTCAAAGAAATTCAGAGCTTCGTCAACGGTCATGTTAAGAACGTCAACAATGTTTTTCCCACGATAAGTTACTTCACGAGTTTCTTTTTTATAACGGGTTCCTTTGCAGTCATCACATTCTAAATAAAGATCGGCAAGAAATTGCATCTCAATTTTTACAAATCCTTCACCGGAGCAAGTTTCGCATCTTCCACCTGGAACATTGAAAGAAAAGAAACCGGGTTTATATCCACGAGCTCTTGCTTGAGGTGTATTTGCAAAAAGCTCACGTATATGTTCAAATCCTTTTACGTAACTGATGGGATTTGACCGGGGTGTTTTACCGATAGGTGATTGATCGACTATTTCAATTTCATCAATATACTTTGTTCCATCAATAGAATCATATTTACCGATTCTAGGTGGATTTTGTCCGAACATTTTTGCAATTCCGCCGTAAAGAATATCATGGATCAATGTACTTTTGCCCGATCCGCTTACGCCGGTTACAGCAACAAATTTTCTAAGTGGAATATTGACATCAATTCCTTTTAAGTTGTTTTCACGCGCACCTTTTATTTTAATAGATTTAGCTTCCGATGTATCTCTCTCTTTCGGAAGCGGAATTTTTTTCTTTCCGGAAAGATATTCACCGGTTAGTGATTTTGGATTATCAATTAATTCTTTGTAAGTACCCGTTGCAACAATTTCTCCACCACTTATACCGGCATGCGGTCCCATATCTACAATTAAATCTGCTTGTTCCATCATTTCGGCATCGTGCTCAACGACTAAAACTGTGTTACCAATATCGCGAAGTGATTGTAGTATTTTAATTAACCTCGAGTTATCACGTGGATGAAGTCCGATTGTTGGTTCGTCTAAATACATAAAGAGTGCCTATGAGAGCAGAGCCGAGTGAAGTAGCTAAGTTGATTCTTTGAGTTTCACCGCCGGAGAGCGTACTGCTGAGTCTATCCAATGTCAAATATCCCAAACCAACGTTTACTAAGAATGATAATCGTTTTCTGATTTCCTTTAAAATTCTTTCGCCGATTTGTTTTTCGTATTCGGAGAGTTGTAGGATTTCAAAAAACTTATGTGCACGCTCAATAGACATTGTGATTAAGTCGTGCATCGAGTGGTCATCAATTTTAACTTGCAGAGCTTCGCGTCTCAATCGAGAACCCTTACAAGCTTTACAAGTGTTATAACCGCGGTATTTGCTCAACAGTATGCGGATATACATTTTGTAAGTTTTCTTTTCTAACTTTTCAAAAAATCCGTCAATGCCAATATAACCGGTAAAACCTTCTTTGACTTTTGTGTATTGTTCTTCCTTTAGTTTTTCGAAAGGTACGTTAATCGGTATTTGTTGTTCTTTTGCGCTTCGGATTAAATCGCGCAAGTGCTTGCTGAACTTAACAGTTCTAAATGGTGCAATTGCTCCTTCGGCAAGCGTAAGCTTTGGATTGGGGACAATTAAATTCATGTCGTAATCCATCGTCCTTCCAAAACCTTGACAAACGGGGCAAGCTCCAAACGGATTATTGAACGAGAAGAATCTTGGTTCCGGTTCTTCGTAACGGATACCACAGCACTCATAAAATTTTGTGAACTCTTTTACTTTGTTTGTCTCGGCATTTATTACCGCTAATTTTCCTTCACCCTCTTTAAAGGTAGTTTCAATTGAATCAGCAAGTTTGGCTCTTATATCATCTTTACTGGATTTAAATCGGTCGATTACAACATAAAGTCCATCTTTAGACTTTGCGTTTAAGTCATCTTCGTTTAGATCGTATAATTTATTTTTATAGAAAATCCTGAAGAAACCTTTTCTTTTAAGCAGGTCAATTTCTTCTTTTATTTTTCTTCCTTCGTGAAGATGCGGTGGATAAGCGAGATAATATTTTCCACCTTCTTCCTGGTCTTCGATCCACTCGGTAACGGTTTTGGTTGAGTCTCTTGTAACAACATTTCCGCAGTTAAAACAAATAGTTTTACCAATTCTTGCAAAAAGTAAACGAAGGTAGTCATAGATCTCAGTGCTGGTTGCCACGGTTGAACGAGGATTTCTTCCCCCTTGTTTTTGTTCAATTGCTACCGCAGGAGAAATTCCGTAAATAAAATCTACATCCGGTTTGTTCATTCTTTCGAGAAATTGTCTGGCGTAAGATGAAAGAGATTCAACATAGCGCCGTTGACCTTCAGCGTAAATTGTGTCAAAAACGAGGGAAGATTTCCCCGAACCGCTCACACCGGTAAAAACAATTAATTTATTTCGGGGAAGTTCGAGATCAATATTTTTTAGGTTATGGAGTTTTGCTCCCTTAACAATGATTTTATCTTTTGAATATTTGGGTTGATTTTTAGTCATAGTTTGACACGATGCCGCAAAGTTTAAAATTCTATTATAATAAATTTTGGGGAGATTGTGGAAAGCTGAAACAAAGATTATTTTGAGTTATCGGTTATTGGATTGCGAATGTTTAGAGTAATAATACTTTTAAAATCATCCTCATTGTTTGTATAAAGAGTTAAATCTTTAATTTCTGCGGTTGCTGAAATGATTGCATCGCCCACGGACAAGTTGTATGTTTTTCTTAAATCAATTGCTCTCTCTATAATCTCTTCTGAAATTGGTATAGTATTTATTACCGAAAATAATGTGTTGAAATAAATTTGTTGGGTCTTAGTTATTTTATGATATCCTAACACTTCTAATCGAGATATGTTGGACGCAAAAACATCCTCTTCTTTATACAGTTTTTTAAGATATGAATGTTTTTCTGAGGCAGAATAGATTATTATGTTACTATCCAAAAGTATCATAAGGATAGATCCAAAATCTCTACTTTTACGAACATCTTTTTGCCATTTTGAAGGATCACCGTAATTTGAGATATCAATACTTTTATTTAATAAAGCCCACTTTTCGGAGTTCTTCTCAATATTAATTTGCTCAGCAATATCTCGAATTTCATATTTTATTTTTAACCGATCAGCAAGCTTCTTAATCAAGTTAACATCATTGTAATTATTTGATTCTAATATAATTTTAGTCATTTATTCTTCTCTAACACATTGCTTTTAAAATAAAATCAACTTAATAATATTTATCTAATAATGTAATGCAAATAATTCCTAAGTAAACTATTCTGTTTCCTTCAAGTTATTTATTTTTGTTCAATCTCTTTCAATTCCTCAATTTTCTTGTCAAGCTTGTTTTGTTCTTCAAATAATTTCTGCAATTTCTGGTCTATCTCTTCTTGGTACTCTGCTTGATCCCAATAACCACGTTGTTCAAAGTATGATTTGAATAACCAATTGTGTTTAAGCGCTTCCATGTTTTCTGCAAACTTTGATGCACCGGAACTTGCATTCTCGGAAAGTTGCAACCAAGTTTGAAATAACAGTTTTTACGGAATCGTAAACCGACTCATCCGCCAACAATGCACCGAGAGCGCCTTCGCCTTTGTTAATTTTTGTAGTGAGTTCTTTTATATTCACAATTGTTGTATCAACATCGCTCATTACTTTGTTAATGCCTTCACCTAATTCAACAATATAGTTTGAGATATCACTTACTCTTGCCGTCATAGTTTCCAAACTTATATCAGCGGAAGTAGTTAAATCTACTGCGGCGTAATAAAGTTCGTCGTCATTAAATATTTTTCCGACTGTTCCTTGTCCTTCGTTTACTTTTGTGGTTATCTCAGCAAAATCTTTAGTCATAATTCTTAGGTTAGCAATTACACCTTTACTTTCGGAAATTATTTCTTGAATATTTACCGGATCAACCGACTCAATCATACCACCCTCTTCAACTCGCTCATAGTTTGATGTGCCGGGCGTAATAGAGACGACTTTTTTCCCAACTAGTCCTTCGGTAGAGATTGATGCCACGCTGTTGAGTCGAATAAAATTTCTAACTCCTTCTTCAATTCTCATTACAACTATTATTTTGCCGGTTGTATCCGAGGCGAGTGAAATTTCACTTACGCTTCCGATGTCATAACCACTTAGGCGTACCGGGCGCCGGTCTTTAAACCTTCAACTTCACTGAAAACTGTTTTTACTCTGATGGTGCTCGTAAAAAGTGAATCTTTATTTCCGATAAAAAGAATTCCCACAATAATTAAGACGGTCCCGATAAAAACAAACAATCCGAGTCTAACGCCTTCTAAATGCTTAAACATTTTTTGCCCCTTTTATTCATTAACTATTTCTGTACTGAAGAAGTTTTTCAAAAATTTGTCATCTGAATTAACGAGTTCTTCAATTGTTCCTTCGTTGGAGATCTTTGAGTTTCTCAAAAATATTGCACGGTCTGCTATTATATTTGCACAAATTAGATCATGTGTTACGACGATGGATGTCATGTTCAGTCTTTTCTGAAGAGTTAAAATCAAATCGCTGATTTCTTTTGAAGATATTGGATCTAAACCGGTTGTCGGTTCATCATAAAGCATTAGTTCAGGTTCAGTAATTATTGATCGCGCAAGCCCAATTCGTTTTTTCATCCCGCCGGAAAGTTCGGAAGGCATCTTGTCAATTGCGCTTTCGAGAGAAACATGCTCCAAAGCTTTGTTAACTTTTTCATCAATCTCTTCTTGTGAAAAGTCAAAGTTTTTTTTGAGCGGAAATTCTAAATTCTGACGCACCGACATTGAATCATATAAAGCGGCGCCCTGAAACAGAAATCCTATATTTCTTCTAATTTTATTCAATTCTTTTTTGGAGACTTCGACAATATTATTATCTTTAATAAAAATCTTTCCGCTGTCAGGGTTCATCAACCCGATTATGCATTTAAGCAATACACTTTTACCGGTTCCGCTCTGTCCGAATACGACAAAGTTTTCACCCTCTTTAACATTAAGCGAAATATCGTCTAACACAATTAGGTCACCGAATCGCTTTGATAAGTTTTCGATATTTATCATTACAGAGTCGGCCATACCCACATCGTTACTTTTACAAGAACCATGTCAAAAATTAAAATTAATAAAGAGGACATAACAACAGCAGTGGTGGAAGCTCTGCCAACACCCTCGGTTCCGCCTTCTGCAATAAACCCCTTATAAGAACCAACAATTCCAACAATAAAACCGAACACAAATGTTTTTGCTACACCCGGAATTAAGTCTCCGAACTCAATTGCATTGATAACGGCGTTTTGGTAATATGTGAAACTCATACTTTCGGCAATAATAACGGCAAGATATCCACCAATAATTGCGATGAAAATAACATAGATTGTTAGTATGGGAAGTATCATCGTAGTTGCAATTGTTCGAGTGACAACTAAATAGTTGTATGGATTAATTCCCGAAACTTCCATTGCATCTATTTGTTCGGTTACGCGCATCGATCCAAGTTCAGCGCCTATACCGGAGCTAACTCTTCCCGCAAAGATTAGCGCCGTTATAACCGGGCCGAGTTCTCTAACTACAGAAAGGGAAACGGTTGCCGGAAGAAAATCTGTTGCCCCAAAACGAGCCAAAACCGGCCAGCTTTGCAGCGCTAAAACTAAACCAATTATAAAACCAGTTACACTTACAATGGGAAAAGTTTTAACACCTAACTCATCCATATGTTTTTTAACTTCTAATACTTCATAGGGCGGAATGAATAACTGCTTGAAGAATTCTAACGTAAAAATTGTTAGTCCGCTTATATTTGCAAAAAAGTTATAAAACGTTTGAGATATGCCGGCGCTTTTCTCGTATTTAATTTGCGGAAGATTCATTTACTTGTGTTTGTCTGAGTTAATTGACTTCTAAAATAAAAAATAAAAAAGAAAGAAATAAGATTAATAAGCAAAGTATGTTTTAAAAATTAATCCAAAACTTTTGAGAAAATTGAGTTAAACTTAGCCGCAAAAATCGAGATCAAAATGCATTGATAATATGGTTAATTTGCGGATCTTCGTTCGGAAATTTTAATATAGCAATTACATCGATCCGGGCATCTTTGAACTCCACCTTTTCTCCCTTATCCATAATAAATAGCTCTGAAATTTTTCTTACTTGTTTTTGCTTGGACTTCGTCACTGCAAGTTCGGGCGGACCGAATTCCAAGTTTTTACGAAATTTTACTTCGATAAAAACTAATGTATCTTTGTCTTTTGCAACAATATCAACTTCACCGTGTCCATACCTGTAATTTTGTTCGATTATTTCATAACCTTTTTCTTTAATAAACTTGACTGCTAATTCTTCTCCGTAACTCCCTTTTTCTGTTTTGAATGTGCCATTAACTTTTTCCATCTAATGATAACTGAATTTCGCGTGATAAAATCTTAGTTAAGAATGTTTTTCTATGTAACTTGCAAAAGCCAAACTTTTTGATCGCTTGAATGTGAGCTTTTGTGGGGTAACCTTTATTGGTTTGCCAAGAATAGTGTGGAAAATTTTCCGACTCTTTAAGCATAATTTTATCTCTCGTAACTTTAGCGATAATTGAAGCAGCCGCAATTGAAAATGACTTTGCATCTCCACGAACTATTGTTTTCGTTTCAAACTCTGAATTAAAAGATTTATTGCCGTCAATTAATACTAAATCAGGTTTAATTGAAAGTTTTTCAACCGCAAGTTTCATAGCGAGAAGTGAGGCGTTGAGAATATTTATTTCGTCAATTTTTGTTTGATCTACAATTCCGACCCCAAATGATTCTGCATTATCAATTATCTTGTGATATAATTCTTCGCGCTTTACAGCGTTTATTTTTTTTGAATCATTTATTCCGTTGATAATAGTTTCCTTATCAAAAATCACTGCAGCTGCTACAACCGGTCCTGCAAGCGGACCTCTTCCGGCTTCATCAACGCCACAAATTGTTTTTACGCTGTTGCTGAAAAAATTTAAATCAAATTCTTTCATTGTGCCCCGATCAATATTGCGAATAAACCAAAGATCATGCTTCCCTTTAATAAATTACTAATTTTTCTAATTGTCACTAGCGTTAAAGAAGAATATATCAGCTTTAATGCATAGACCAGAATCGGGTTAACTACCACCATTATTATTAAAAAGTACTCAACATTATAGATTCCATATACATATGGAAACGTAGCGAGTATTATTAACAATATAATTAAGAGTGCTGAAAAATGAACGGTGGTTTTTACTCCCGCAATTTGGGGGAATGTTTTTACGCCAATCGAACTATCACCTTTTATATCTTCGATATCTTTTATTATTTCTCTTATAAAATTCGTAAAGAAAGCAAACCCGGCTGGAATTAAACCGCCCTGAATATTATCCATTGCCAATCCACCTAACACAAGTGGAACTGCTGTGGCAAATGCTACCACAAGATTGCTGAGTAAAGGTGCTTTTTTAAGATGAGTTGAGTAGAGAAGTAATAACAAATTAAGAGCGAAAAGAATCACAACAAAAACAATCGAAACAAGGAATGGAAGTGTGATTGAAACAATAAACAAAAAAACGAAAAGCCCTTTTGCAAATGCTATGGTTAATAATTCTTTTGGTAAGACTCGCTCAGGTCTGTTTATTTTATCGGTTTCAAAATCAATAATATCGTTAATTACATTTCCGGCAGCAAATGAAAAAGTAACCGACAGGGCAATTATGAAAACATCAAAATCTAATTCGAGGAATGAAGAAGATATAATTGCCGCAATGATTACAGAAAGAATGTAATAAATAAATTAATCGGACGGACTATTTTTACAATCGCACTAATTTTCATTTACTTACTTTTGACCAAATCGAGTATTCACAAAATTTTATTAATAGTTTGTTAAAGTAATAAATAATTATATATTTTCGAATTGATATTCATCTCACTTGAAAGGGCACAATGTACAGAATTGCAAAAACCGGCGCAAAACTAATGATAGAAATACTACCTAACAAATGTGATTTTTGCGGCTGTTGTGTAGGAGTTTGTCCTGATGACGCAATTGAATTAAAAGAAGCAGAGATCAGAATTATTGATGAGAACTGTACCAATTGTTCAAAATGTATTTGGGCTTGTCCTATTGAAGTTATCAAGTTCAACAAGGAAGGATTGTTGAAATAAAATGTTGAAAAAAGAATATGACATAATTGTTGTTGGTGCAGGTCCAGCCGGAACTGTTGCAGCAAGATATGCAGCGGAAGAGGGAGCCGAGGTTTTAATCCTTGAAAAAGATCGGGATGTTGGTTATCCGGTTCGATGTGCCGAAGCAATTTCAAAAAGAAATGTTATTCCTTTTATTGAACCGGATGATAAATGGATAACAGCAAAGATGAATAAATATGCGTTTATCTCACCCGATGAACAAGAGGTAGTTATTGAGTTTGATGAAGAGAACGGTTATGTGCTTGAACGAAGAATTTTTGATTATGAATTAGGAAAGCTTGCCACCGAAGCCGGAGCACATATTCAAACCAGAGTTTATGTGAATGGTCTAATTTTAGAAGGAGATAAAGTCTGCGGTGTTAAAGCGGAATACCAGGGTGAACAGATTGAAATAAAATCAAAAATAGTTATTGGAGCTGACGGTGTTGAATCACGCGTAGGTAGGTGGGCGGGAATAAAAACTCACATTGATTATAGAGATATGGAAGCTTGCTTTCAGGTGACTGCAACTAATGTTGATAATATTGATCCCAATACACTTTACTTTTATCTTGGCTCTAACTATGCCCCGGGTGGATATTTTTGGGTCTTTCCGAAAGGAAAAAGAATTGCAAATATTGGTTTGGGAGTTAGCGGAGATACCGGGAAGAAGAAATCTGCGCTTGCATATATGAATGACAACATGGAAAAGTTTTACCCCAACGCTTCGGTTATGACACAAATTGCAGGCGGTGTTCCCTGTGCGTTGACTTTGGAAAGAATTTCCGGGGATGGAATAATGCTCGTTGGCGATGCCGCAAGACAAGTTAATCCTTTAACCGGCGGAGGCATCGGAAGCGGAATGATAGGCGGCAGAGTTGCCGGAAGAATTGCAGGTGAAGCAATAAGAAAGAACAACTTAAAATTAATTGATACTTACAGAAAAGTTTGGATGAAGGAAAGAGGTAAATCGCATTTAATTTTTGATCGGCTTAAAGAGGGCATCTTTAATTTAACCGATGAAGAATTTAATGATATCATCAAAAAGCTGTTAAAGATTCCACCGCATAAAAGAACGTTGGGTAAATTTTTCACAACCGCATTGGCAAAAAAACCGAAACTAATTTTAGATGTTGCAAAAGTTTATGTAATATAATTAAAATTCATTTATGATGGCAAAGTGAATTTTACCTGAGAAAAAGAATCATCTTGCCCGAGTGCAAAACTTACACCTAAAATACCGAGCGCTGTTTCTAAATTTAATCCAAGTCCGTAACCATATTTAAGACCAGATAGTTCGGTTATTCCTCTTTCTTGATCGGCATTTCTAAGATAATAGCCGGTATCAAAAAATAAAAATGCAAATGTGCGTGGAGTTAGCAGGTAACGGTATTCTAAGTTTGACCAAAAAATTCTGTTTCCGAGAAATTGATTTTCTCGATATCCGCGTAAAGTATTTGTTCCGCCAAGTCTGTAAAGATCACTCAACTCAAAAAAATCGCCTCGCATTTCACGAGCATGAACTCCGGATGCAATAACCTGCCTATTAAAAATTTGATAATAAAATGCCAAGTCCAACTCAAGGCGTTGAAGTGCAATGTTTGTTTCAGTTTCCGGTGTTATAAATACTGCCGGACCGTTAATTTTCTTACTGCTGTATAAATATGAGTTAATGAAATGAATACCTTCAGTGGGTGCATAAACATCATCCCGGCTATCGATCGAAAGTTGTATTCCGGTTGAAAGAATACTCGAATTATAAACTGTAAACCTGTCGTCCTCATTTTCGGTAGGAATAATTGATTCAGTCGATAATAATAAACTTGCGGAAATATCATCAGTTGCTAAAAATTCAACAGAACCTTGGAATTTATTTTGAACATAAGTTGTGTCTTGTTTCCGTTGAAAATAATTTACTCCCACATTAAATGGATAACCAAAAACCCATGGTTCCAAATATTTTAATTCAAGTTCTTGTGTATTACGGTTTTCTTTTTCCCATTTAATTGCTGCGGCTCTTCCGGTTCCGAATAAGTTTCTTAAGCTGACATTTAAGAATCCAGTAAAATATCCCGTTTCGTTTTCGTCACCCGGTACAAAACCGACAATACCGTCAAAATTATTTGTCTCTTTTTCTTGTACGGTAATTTGCAATACGCCTTCATTCTTGTTGTTGTAATAGTAAGCCGGTGTTCTAACAGGTTCAAAAAATCTCAGTCGATTTAATTTCTTGGGAATGGATTCAACTTTATCCTGCGAATAAATTACCGGCGGAAAAATTCTTGCAGCTCGCTTTATAACTACATCGTTTGTTTTTTCGTTCCCTAATATTTCAACTCTGTCAATTGAACTTTTTCTCACCTTTGTGTAATTCTAAATTTATGTCAGCTGTTTTCGGAGTGGTATCCGGTTTAACTAAAATGGAAGTTATTATAATTTTTGCGAACGGATAACCGATGTTTTCTAAGTTGTCAAGTGTATTAGAAATTGCTAATTCAAGATCACTTTTGTTAAAAATGTTACTTTCGAGGAATGCAAACTCATCAATAATAATTATAGAATCCGAAGCGCTTAGATTAGAGAACTTGATAGAATCAATATAAGTAGGTTCTCCTTCTTTAACGGACACATTAATATTCACGGTAGAAGTGTCTATATTTTTTATAGCAATATTTTGAATTTCGGAATGAAAGTAGCCAAAGTTGCTGAGGTTAAGAGTGATTCTGTTAGCAATTGAATCTTCAATTGATTCATAAACCGGCATTCCCGGATTAAGGTTGATCCAATCCAAATAATCTGAAACTGAAAAATTTCTGTTCCCCGAAATAGAAATAGAATTTATAGTTTGAGAAAAAGTTGAAGTGAGTGCGGCTGTTATTAAAAAATATTTAATAATTCGGAGAGTCATCAATCAATTTCATTTTTTTACCGATTGGTTGAACATCAATATCCGGAACTATTTTTTCAGCATCGCTCATAATAATATTTGCAGCATCGTAATGCTCGGCATTTAGTGAACCAAGGGCAACAGCAAGTTTAAGGAAATCTTCATAAACAAGAGCTTGCTCTAAACCGTAAATAATTCCTCCGACAAAAGCATCTCCACTTCCTAAGGAATTTATCGCATTAACTCTTGGCGGTGAAATTTTGTAATGAAAATCAAACTTAGATGAAAACACGGGATTTTCACCGTCGGTTATAAACACCATTTTAATATCTTTATCATAAAGTTTTGTTAATAACTCAAGATAATCTTCTTCACAATTTAATTCAGCGTCAAAATATTTCTCGATTTCTTTTTTATTATTATGCAAAGCAAAAGGAGAGAGTTCAATACAATTATTTAGATGTTCTCCATATGTATCAATAAAAACCGGTTTATCATTTTCGTGGGCAAGTTTAATTCCTTCGGTAAAAATAATTTCCGCATTATGCGTGGGACAACTTCCTGCAAAAACAACCATCGATGAACTAAGAATTGCATTTCGCATTTTGGCGATGAAATCATCAATTTCTTTGTCTGATATTTCAGAGTTCGGGGAGAAGTAAGATGTGAGCTGCCGTTGCTTTTCATCAATAGTTACAGCAGCATAACGAGTCTCTGATTTTGTGTTTACCGCTAGAAAGTCTATTGATTCATTCTCGAGAGTTCTTCTCAGTAATTTACCGTTTTGTCCTCCGAGAAAAGTAAGCGAAGTATTTTTAATACCGAGTCTGTTTAATTGTCTGCTTACATTTATTCCTTTACCGCCCGCATAAAAAGTTTCCGATTTACTTCTATTAACGCCGCCAACTTTGATTGATTTGAAAGTGAGTCTTCTTTCCAAAAGCGGGTTAGGTGTGATTGATAATATCATTTTGATTTTTTAGTAACGATATCTGTTTATGTCTCTGTAATCTCTGTTTACTAATCTGTAATCACCAAAACCGGTATAGTCAACAAAAACGAAGCGTCTATTGATACTATAGTAATCCCAAACTTCATAAGGTTTAGAATCTATTGCAAAAGGATGACGGTCAACATAGTCGGGTGGACCTAAGGAGACATAAACCATTCCCATATCTGTTCGCCAACCTTCGTTTTTGTAAGCTTCAAAGTTTTTGTTTGCATATTCAACGCGACGGTAATATTCCAGCATTGCTTCGTTTATTTTTGTGTTAGGAGTGGGATCTTTTTCTTCCCAAAAATTGAGAAAGGCATTTAGCTTATCTTCAAAAGAATCGTTATCCTCAATTGTGCTTAATTCACTAGATTCGGCTATATATGTCAGCTGATCGATAGCTTTTTCTAAGTCGGTTATGCTCCTGGGTAAACCCATAATTTTTGCATGAAAAGATTTTCCGATTCCGGAAAGCAAAGTGCCTGTGCTGTCTTCAATCCGCACAATCAATTCATATTCACCGAATGTAAAAGAAGGATATTTCAGCGATCCGTAAATTTCATTTTTACCGGCAGTTAACTTTTTATCAATAGTGTGAGCATAGCTTTGATTTTCGTTCTTGTCTTTAATGCTGTAAATGATTTTGGTTTGTTTGTCTTCATTAACGTATGCTTCATAGTAAAACTTAATAATTTTGATCCATACTTTCAACGGACTGCGAAACGTTCGGCACCAGGCGGTTTCCACTTGCTGTTTCAATTATTTCGGATACTAATAAAATATCACTTAACTCAACATCGTCATCTATTGCAAGAACTTCAATTTCATGTTCACTTGTAACCGATCTTTTTGAATCTGAATCTTCTACGATGCATTTTAATACGTAATCGTCGGGTTCAAGTTGAAATGTTCTGAGAGATAGATTAAAGTTTCGCGGAGATGTTGTTTGATTAAAATTACCTGCAGTTACTTTTTCTTCGAAAAGATTGTTTTGAATGATTTCATCTCTCTCTTTATCATAAAAAGTTAAGTTTACCGAGTAATTTGCCGTAAATTTATCATCTGCTTTAGTGAATTGAATGCTCGAATAAGGAACTTGAACGAATACTTCTACTTTAGTTTTACCTTGTTCATTGCTTTTGTAGTTAAGAACATCAAGATAAAAATTTGGTACAGTGCTAAAGTAATTTTTTTTCTCATCCTCTTTTTCTTGTCCGAATATCGACAAGCAAAAGATTAATAAAAGCGATATGATAAATGATTTTTTCATTTATTTACTCCCCCCGTTTGAAATAACTTTCCCGAATAAATCATACTCATTACAGTCATAAATGTCAACTTCATATATGTTCCCTACTTGAAGATAGTTGCCGTTTGGTTCGATGATTACTTCGCCGTCAACTTCCGGTGCGTCTCTTTCGGATCTTGCAATGTAGTGCTCGTCTTCAATGTCATCAATAATTACTTTTATTTTTTTGCCAACCATTTTTTGATTTTTTCCGTGAGAAATATCGCGCTGTAGTGTCATCAATAAATCTTTTCGTCGTTCTTTTTCCTCTTTTGAAACCGGATCGCCTAAAATAAAACTTGGAGTAGTTTCTTCGATTGAGTATTCAAAGACTCCCCATTCTGTCAAACTCAATCTCTTTTATAAAATCAATCAGTTCATCAAACTCTCTCTCTGTTTCATTAGGATAACCGAGAATAAAAGTTGTACGTAAAGTTATATCCGGAATGCGGACTTTGATTTTTTGAAGCAACTCTTTAGTCCGCCTAGATGATATACCTCGCCGCATTGATTTTAGAACGTTATCCGAAATGTGTTGAAGCGGCATATCCAGGTATTTACAGACTTTTGGGTTTTCTGCAATAGTTTCAATTACGTCATCGGGGAAATGTGACGGATAGGCATAAAGTAATTTAATCCACTCGATCCCTTTTATTTCGCTTAATCTATTTAGCAGTTCAGCTAAATTACGTTTTCCGTAAATGTCTTTTCCGTAATCGGTTGTATCTTGTCCGATAATGATTAATTCTTTTGTCCCTTTTGCAGCGAGCTTTTCAGCTTCGCTAATAAGATCTTCGATCGGTTTGGATTTGTGACCGCCGCGCATAAGTGGGATTGCACAGAAAGAACAAGGGTTATCGCATCCTTCGCTTATCTTTAAATATGCAAAATGCTTTGGAGTTGAGATTACTCTTTCTCCGAGTAACTCATATTTAAAATCGCCGCCAAATGCGTTAACTACTCCTTCGTAATCTTCTCGTACCAAAATAATTATCGACCTCCGGAATATCTTTTAGCAGATCGTCTTTATACCTTTCGGATAAACAACCGGCAACAACCACTTTTTTGATTTTACCTTGTTTCTTTAATTCAACAGCTTGTAAAATTGTGTTTATTGATTCTTCCTTTGCCGCATCTATAAAACCGCAAGTGTTTATCACAATTGAATCAGCGTCGTCAGAACTATCAACTAAATCAAATTTATTTGCATTCAATTGGGTCATTAATCGTTCGGAATCGACTGTGTTTTTTGAACAGCCCAATGTTATTATATTTATTTTTTCGTTAGCCATATTGTTAAATAATATTAAAAAATGAGAAAAGTGGAATTTGTCTTTGACTTATTATTACAACCGGAAATATAAAAAGTTACCAGGTAAGAAATAAGTACACAAAAGGGGAAGAAAAAAGTAGTGAATCGAAACGGTCAAAAACACCACCGTGCCCAGGAATTAATGACGATGAATCTTTTACTTCCGCATCTCGCTTAACCAAACTCTCAATTAAATCGCCGATTTGTCCGATTGTACCGACAATAGCGCCGATTATAATCGCATCAAATATTGAAAGAAAATCAAGAACAAGAAAGTGTGCAGCAATTGTTGTTAAAATTGCAAAAACAAATCCGGCAATAGCGCCTTCCCAACTTTTCTTTGGACTCACGCGCGGAAAGAGTTTATGTTTACCAAAAGCCGTACCAAGGAAAAATGCTGCAGAGTCACAAATCCAGATTGCAACAAGTAATGTTATTATTAAATAACCCCCTTGTTCATACAGCAAGTGTGAATAATTATAGAGTTCTCTAATTGCCAACAGTGAAGATGAAAAAAGTCCTATGTAAAAAACTCCTAACAAAGAACCGGCAACATTTAATATTGCGGAATCTTTATTTCTAAATAATTCGAAGAACAAAAGTAAAGCAGAAATCAGCAAAGCCAGATTGTAAAAACTTATCCAACGGAAATATTGATTTGAAATAATTACGGCAACAGATACAATCCCTAATATTAATAAAGGGTTTGAGGATTTATTTTTAACCAACTGAGAAAATTCGTAAAAGGAAATTAATCCGATGCCAAGCACAAATATTAAAAAGAGAATTCCACCGAAGTAAGATGCGAGTGCAATAAACGGAATTGCAATCACCGAGACTAATATTCGTGTTCCGGTTTTATTTTCGGACATTATTCTTCTTCTTCGGAATCTTCACGATTTGCATTAATATCTTCGATAATCTCAAGTGCATTTGCGGCATCAACTTTTTTCACCATTATTTTAACTACGGCAAGATCGCCAACAGCCGGATAACTTCTATCTTTCTGTCCGAGTATTGTTGCTTCAATATCGGCTCCTTCTAAATTAGCTTTGTACATCTCGGCTTTATAAACTTCATTTGTAGTATAGACAACTACCCAATCAGAATGATGAACTAACTTACCTTCAAATTCTTCTTTGGTAACCAATTTAATTCCGCAATCTGGGCATTCTGTGATGCCTTCAATAAATTCATATTCACAATTTGGACAAATCATTTTGGCTCCTCTCAATTTTTAAGTTTATGATATTGTTTTCTGAGAACTAAAATATATCCCAAAAATAATACTAGGAAGAATATAAAAAGAATTATGTTAATTCCAATTTCTGATGGGTCGATTGATTCGACCTGCATGAACTCATCCACCCCAAGAACAAAAAACATTACCACAGCTAATAAGTTATTTAAAAAATGTAATATCATCGGGATAAAAATTGATCCGCTTTTGTAAGCGGCAAAACCAAAAAATATTCCAAGTGCAATAAGTGCAACTAATCCATAGGGATTAAAATGATACATTGCAAAAAATAGAGCCGTTAGAATAATTGCCCAGACAGGTTTAATACTTAACTCAAAACTTTTTTGAACATAACCTCTAAAGAAAACTTCTTCACAAATTGCCGGTACAACCGCAACAACAATTATTATAAAAGAACCTTCAAAAATTGAGTCTGCTCTTAATAGTTCAGAATAAGTTTCAGTTACCAATTTATCTAATGAATCAAGAACTTCTTTAATTGAATGAACAATGGAAACATGCTTGGCAAGCTCATCGATAATGTAAGTCTGAATATATAAGTAAGATTGCAGTAAAGGACTAAGCAATGCAAGTCCAATTACAAACGCTAAAATCTCTTTCCAATTAGGAAGTTTGAACCGAATGATAGTTCCGACATCTTCATAAATTAATTTTGCAAAGATTAAAGCAGGTAAAAGGATAAATAAAACTTGCCCGGCAATGGTCATCAAACGCATTGCGTTCATATTTGCGGATTCAAGATCAAAACCAAAAATTAATAGGGTAAGGAGACTGCCGGCGATTTGATATAAAATAAATACAAAAACCAGCCCAATAAATGCAGCTGCAATTGGAGACATGGTGGGGGAAAGATGATTATCATTAAAGTCTCTTTCCTCGTCAGAATCTTCGGGTTTTTGGAAATTGTTATTCATTTAAAATTGAATATAGGGAAAAGTAAAATATTTTTCTAATTCTTAAATATCTTAAAGGTTAGTCAACTTTTGAGGTTAGTTCTCCTGCAAGCCCTTCGTAAGCTGTAAGTTCTGAGTCTATTGATCCAATAATTACTTTTGTTTTTACTTTAACCGGAATTTTTAATTCATCATCGGGAAAGCCAAATAAGTATGCTTCCTTCATTTTTGAAAAGTCCGCCTTCCACTACAAGCGGTTCAACAATAATACAATCAAATGTACCGGCACCAACGGTTATTCTTTCTCGTCCTCTGAAAACTACATCGAGAGGATAAACTTTATCTTTGTAAAAATTTTCTAAATGGAATTTATCTCCCTCTTTCATTTCGCTTAGATCAAATGTTCTTGTAATATAGAATGCGGAAACTATATCGTTAACATATTTAGGAATATCGAAAGTTCCTTCGGATGTTTTTGCAAATCCTCTTCTTTGATCGAAGAATGCGGAGAAATCACGTTTGTAATTGCCTTCACGAATATGCTGCTCGAATCGCCATGGGAATAGTCCTTCTGTATCAATAAAAGTTTCATACCTATCTCTCACTTTGAAAAAAGGATCGAATGCTGGAACTGTGTTTACTCGAAAGGTTACATGAAACACATCTCTGCCGGCAAGCTGTTTGATTTTTGGGATTGCCATTTCAGCAATTCCGGCTGTTACAAAACCGTACTTGACATCGAATGTTAATTTTTCACCTTCTTTAAATGCATTGTTTTCTAAGGTGCGAAAATCATTTGCTGTGAGCGAGATCGTAATAAGTAAAATGACATATAAAAATTTTCGTTTCATAATTTTAACTCAGTAGTTGAGAAATATTTTCAAAAACTTGATCAATGTTTATGCTATCCATACAATTCAATTGTTCACACTGTTTTCTTGTGCAGTTGCTGCAGTTAATAGTTGGGGAAAAGATTATTCGTTTGTTTGTATAGGGCCCCCATCTTTCAACTGAGCATTCTTTTATTTTCGGATAAAAGCCAATAATGTCCTTATCAAAAGCCGCTGCAATGTGAATCGGTCCGGTTGAGTTTGCAATCAAAACATCTGCTTTACTAATTACATAAGTCAGTTCATTCAGATCGAGTTTTCCGGCTAGATTATATGTGTTTTGATTGACCATAAATTTTTCACAGGTTTCTTTTTCTTCTTTTGATCCTGTGACCAATACATAACAGTCCAATTCACGTGCCAGTTTTTCAGTTAAAGAAATAAACTTTGAAATTGGGAGATCAATTGAACTTCCACCGCTTCCGGGATGAATAATGACGGCTTTTTTGCTTGTATTTATATTGTGACTCTTAAATAGTTTATATACAGTTTGTTCACTTTTTCCCGATGGTTGTATATCAAACGATACACTTTCTTTATTGATTTTTACAATACCCATCGGTTTTAACAGATTAAGATTATATTCCAATTCATGTTTTTCGCCGGTTTTTCTATGCTCGTAAATTTTATCCGTAAAAAGGAATGAATACCATCTATAACCTGAACCAATTCTTTGTTTTATTCTCGCAAAGAAAACAGCAAGTGAAATTAAGAACTTTGGGTGAACAATAATTGCAGTGTCAAACTTACCGGCTCTGATCATTGCAATCAGTTCACTGAAATTCAGACTTCCGTTTTTTATCGGAAGCGTAATAACTTCATCGGTGTATCGATGTAACCTGGGTAAAACCGATGTATAATCTCTGACTAAAAAAGTAACGCGGGCATTCGGATACTTTTCTTTTATGAACTTAGCCATCGGTAATGTTAAAACAACATCGCCAATACGATCCGTCCTTACAATTAATATGTTTTTATGTTGTTTCACTTTCTGGAAATATAGGGATTGTTTTTAATGTAAAACCGCCATGGCAATTCTTTGGCTTTTGTTATTCCTATTCTTGTTGTTTGAACTATATCAGTCTTCCTGAATTTATCACCTTCGATCAAAAATATAGTTTCCTTGGTTAAGTCAAAACCGTTTTCATTCTTTGTTATATTAAACGCTTTACAAAATTTAGCGGGTCCGTTTGTTAAAATGATTTTTCCCTTATCGGTTATTTCTTTTTTCCCAAATCGATTTAAACTAAGTTCTTCAATATAGTTCAATGGTTCAACCGCTCTTATCAAAATTGCTGCACCTTCATTTGCTTTACCGCAAACAATATTTGCGCAGTAATGCATTCCATAAGTGAAATAAACATATAAATATCCACCTTCAAAAAACATTACTTCGGTTCTTTTTGTCTTACCGTTATATGAATGCGCAGCCGGATCATCTTTCCCGCGGTATGCTTCCACTTCAACTATCTTCCCGGATAAGATAAGTGTTGCCGATTTTCCTCTGAATGATTTTACCGAGAATTTTTGGCGCTAATTTTACTGGATCTTCGAGATAGAATTGACGGGGAAGTTTTTTATCAATTTGAATTGAT
The DNA here is from genome assembly GCA_034521465.1 of Melioribacteraceae bacterium. Classification (GTDB taxonomy): domain Bacteria; phylum Bacteroidota; class Ignavibacteria; order Ignavibacteriales; family Melioribacteraceae; genus SURF-28. The sequence continues at coordinate 193,451 of JAXHMN010000016.1, forward strand.
TGCATTAATTTGGATTAGAAACTTGTTACTTCATTTTACTTTTTATTTCGTCAATTTTTGATTTGTAATGTTCGGCTTTATTCGGATTACTCTCGAGTAGTTTTTCGTAGATGCTAAGTGCTTCTTTATAATTAGATTGCATAAGATATATTTCTGCTAAAGTTTCCGAAATAAATTGATTTCCTTTTGGAGTTGGATCTGGTAATTCGCTACTTGAGACACTCTCATCACTAGCCGGTGGAATTTTTGCTTTACTTATTGTATCAGCTAAATTTTCGAGATTATCTTCAATAGATCTTGGCTCACCTTTTTCAGAACCCAAAATTTCAGTTGATAAATTTCTTTCTTCCTCGGCTTTATCCAAATAATAGTTTACAGTTTTCTCATCCACTAAATCGCGAATTTCATCAACTACATTTATTAATCTTTTATAATCATTCTTTTTGGAGAGTAATTCAATCAGCACAATTTTAGCGCTAACATAATCAGGATACTTTTCTAATCCTTTTTCGAGAATTGAAAGTGCGTGATCGTATTCGCCGTTATTCATAAATGATTCAGCCACTCTGGCAAATACCGGCGAGTTGTGATTGAATTCGTAAACCAATTTAATTTTTTCTAAAGATTTCTCGCTCAAACCGAAACCTTTTCTTTCTTCATAAAAGCATTTCTAAATGAAAAGTATGAAACAGTACCGAATCCAAAAGAAGAACATTAACTGAAATGGCAATGCTGCAATTTCCATAAAATAAACTGAAGCGGCAACACCGATAAAACAATACATGGCTAAAATTAATTCTACATATGCCGAGCTGTCAACTTTGAGATTCATGAAATATTTATTGTTATCTAACTTTTCGTTCCTTTTTTGCACCTTGAATTTCGGTGTTCTTATGAATTCACTTTTTCGGTTGAGAAGCGCTTCAATAACTGCGCGAGTGTTGTTAACCGCGAACCCCATACTTCCAGCCATAAAGAGCGGGAAGAGTGCTATCTTCTTTCGCCAATCTGCATGAACATTTTTTTGCCCGAAAAGATAAAAAACAAATGAACTTATAAACGCAATCACAAAAATTGACATGAAATTGAAAAAATTATCATACGGACCGCTGTTCTTTATAAAGATAAGCGGCACGTTCAAAATTCCGGCTAATAATATGAAAGGGAAAACAATATTGTTTGTTAAATGAAAAGTTGATTGAAGTTTAACGCGCAAAGGTATTTTTGATCTCCATACCTGGGGTAGAATTTTTTTTGCTGTTTCGATTGCACCTTTTGTCCAACGAAATTGTTGTGCCTTAAGTGCGTTCATCTCTGCCGGTAATTCTGCTGGTGTGGTAAAATCGCGGAGTAAATAAATTTCCAACCTTTAAGTTGGGCACGGTAACTTAAATCTAGATCTTCTGTGATTGTATCGTCATGCCAATCACCGGCATCAACTATGCAACTCTTTCTCCACACGCCGCCGGTACCGTTGAAGTTAATAAAAAATCCGGCACGATTTCTAACCGTTTGTTCAATTACAAAATGACCATCGAGTGCAAGTGCTTGTATTTTGGTTAGCATAGAATAATCTTCGTTAAGATGTTCCCACCGGGTTTGCACCATGCCAACATTATCGTCACTAAAAAACTTTAATGTTGATTTCAGAAAATCGGAGCTTGGAATAAAATCCGCATCAAAAATTGCGATGAATTCACCTTTGGCAGTTTTCATCCCTTCTTTAAGCGCACCTGCTTTAAACCCTTTTCTATCAACCCTGTGCAAGTGTTTGATATCAAATCCGAGCTTCTGTTTTTCTTTCACAATTTTAGCGACAACATCGTACGTTTCATCTATTGAGTCATCAAGAACTTGAATTTCCAGTTGATCTTTCGGGAAATCAATTTTGCATACTGCATTTATCAATCGATCGGCAACATACATTTCATTAAAAAGCGGCAATTGAATCGTTACGGTTTTATTTAACACTTCTTCTTCTTTTTCTTTAGGTATGTTTCTGCCATACTTATGTTGATAAAAAATCATGATAAAACCATGGCTGGCAAAAAACATAAGTACCGATAATGATCCAATGTAGGTCAATAATACAATTTCGTCAAAATTCATTTTACTTTTTTCTCCTTACCAATTTGAGACAACCGCAAGAAGAATATCTTCGGTGATCTTGTCAATTGCTTCTTGAATAGCTTCAGTTCTCAATGCTGTAATATCCCCCACATTTTCATAATCAGCGTAATTTGAAAAACTCTGCTCAAAAATCGTTTCTTTTTTTACGAAATCTTTATACGTAACACGAACTGTTAATGTAACGCGTCTTGTTGTTACGGACTCGATGCCCTGCTCTGCGCCAACGGACGACGGTGCATCATTTAATGAAAGTATAATCCCTTCCAAAATTGCATCTGAGTTAACCCTTTCTCGAATTTGGAGAGAGTTATCGTCAATAAATTTTGTGATAAGTTCATTTGTAAAATCTTCGCGAAGATTTGGTTCACCCGAACCGCTTCGGTCATCGAATAAGGGAATAGCAACCGATTCCAAGTGAGGTGGAATTGAAGCTCCGGTAAATGAATAACTGCATGCCGAAGCAATCAAGCTCATAATTAAAATTGTTACGTATATTTTTAAAACGTTAGCTGATATCATATTCTTTCAATTTTCTGTAAAGCGTTCTCTCACTTATGTCGAGAAGTTTTGCAGCTTTTCTTTTATTGCCGCGGGTAAAATCTAATGCGTTTTCTATCGCTTGTTTTTCTAACCTGTTTATCGGGATTACTTCATCGACTTCAATGTTTTTATTTGCGTTTTGAATCTCACTTTGATTGTTCAAAGCAATGTCTTTCAGCTCGATCAAATCTTTTTTGATTTCAATCAATGCCCGGTAAATCATTTCTCTATCGAGTGAATCGGGAGAACGGTTAAGGTGTACCGGTAAGTTTTTAATTTGCTCCGAAGAATCAGACGATGTTAAAAGGGGAAGAAAACTTTGTTCTGTTAAAATACCGTCACGTGTTAATGCCACTGCTGTTTCAATTGCATTTCTTAACTCTCTCGCATTTCCGGGCCATTTGTAGTTGTATAATAACTCCCAAGCATCTCTTGAAATTTCGGGTAAATCAATTTTATGTTCATTCGCATATGCTGTTAAGAAATGTTCGACTAAAACGGGAATGTCACTCTGTCTTTTCCTTAATGGGGGAATATTCAGTGTCACTGCTTTTAGTCTGAAAAATAGGTCATTACGGAAACGTTTAGCTTTTACTTCTTCTTCAAGATCCTTGTTTGAAGCTGCAATAATTCTCACATCAACTTTGGTTACGGTTTCACTTCCGATTCGCATAAATTCTTTCGCTTCCAAAGCGCGGAGTAATTTTACTTGTGTAGTTAACGGCATTTCGGCAATTTCGTCAAGAAAAAAGAGTACCGCCGTCGGCTATTTCAAAATAACCTTTACGATCATCCATCGCACCGGTAAATGACCCCTTCTTATGTCCGAACAATTCACTTTCTAAAATTCCTTCGGGAATTGCACCGCAGTTTACACTCACCAATCTTTCTTCTGCTCTTTTGCTTCCGCCATGAATTGCGCGGGCGAAGATTTCCTTACCTGTACCTGATTCACCGTAAAGCAAAACCGAGATATCGGAATTTGCTACTTGCATTGCAATATCAACCAGGTCGCGGATTTCTTTGGATTTACCAATTATGCCGAACTTATTTTGAAACTCTTGTATTGTCATAACTGAAATTTTAGTGAAGTTCTAAAATACAATATTTGTTGAAGATAATTAAGTGATATTTTAGGAAAGTATGACAGAATGTCCGTCTTCTGCCATTACAACTTCTGTCTTATGCGCAAATATTTGATTTCTGAGATATTTTTCAACTTTTTTTTCATCCGAATCGGAAATATGAGTCAGATAAATTTTGCCGGGGCTGTAATATGAATTAATTCCATGTATCCAATCTAGATCGATATGAGTAGTTTCTGTTATAAATATTTTCGGTCTGCGGTTATCGAACAAAAACAAATCTTCGCGTGCGGCAATATCGGAAGTATAAATTAGATTGTCTTCACCAATATTAAACAACAAACTCGATGAAACAAATTGCTGCTCAGGAATTGATTTAACTTCATGTTTGTTTGTGATATGTGAATTTTGTTTTGCTTTGAATGAAAATTTTTCATCTACTTTGAACTCGTTTTCAAAATCATAACCAATTATGTTTAATTCAAAATCGAGAGCGGTTTCAAATAAGTAGCAAGAGTGAAGATAAATTTTGAGCGGTGCAATCAGGTTTTTGTGAGTTAAAATTCTTAACTCATTTCTTCTTTCCCTTAATTTCATCTGTGTTACTAAAGCTGTGATGCCCGAAAAATGATCGGCATGATAGTGAGTGAAAATTATTGAATCGATTGAATTATAATTGATATTTTGTTTTAACAGAGCCGAAGAGATTCCATCTCCACAGTCGATTAAAGTTTTTGATTCATCAGTTTCGAGAAGTAAGGAAGAATGATTTCGCTTAAGAGAAGTTTCCCGGAGCCGGTTCCGACAAATGTTAGTTTCATTTTATTCCGCAGTTATAATTCTACCGTTTAAGTTAAATTTGTTTTTTAGGTATGATATAAGAGGGTCTGCTTCTTCCTCCGATTCCAAGTGTCCGAATGTGACAACATTTAATAATGAACCGCCAACACTTTTTGTCCCGAGTTCGGCAGGATAACCATCTTTTTGAATTTCGTTCAACAAATTTTTTGCATTATCTATGTTAAGAAATGCTCCGGCTTGAATTGTAAATTTATAATCATCCGAACCTGAAGCCGGTGGTTTTGTCTCGGGAATATGTTCAACCGGTTCTTCGATAGTTTCGCCGACATCGGGAATATTTCTGTTCGCCATTCGAATATAAGGTGATGAGGAATATTCGGATTTTAATTTTGTGAGAAGGTTTTCTGCCCGGTTATAAATTCCAAGCGCATAGTAATAAGAAAAAACTCTGTAAAGTGCCGCATCCGCGTAATTACTGTTGGGGTGTTGTTCGTAAATTTTTTGATATTTAGTGAGTGCAGATTCTCCGTCTTCCGTTAAAACAGCATCTAAAAATAAAACAGAAGGATCATCCGGATGAGTTTTCTTTAAATTGTTTAATCCGGAGATTGCCGTTTCAACTTGACCATCTTCAATTGCTTTTAAATACTCAACAATATTTACTTCCTGAGCAGAAAGTGAAGAAGAAAGAATTGTAAGTAATGTTATGACGAATTTAATTTTCATTCCCGTTTACTTAAGCAGTTAGGGAAACTTGATCTCCCATCGAATTAACCTCTTCAACCATATCACCGAAGAGTGTTGCCGATGTTGCACGATTTATATTTACTTTAACATAATCGCCTGCTTTAATTTCGTCATTTGCGGGGAAGATAACAACTTTATTTGTGTCGGTTCTTCCGGATAAAAATTGATCTGATTTTTTACTCTTGCCTTCAACCAAAACAACTTCATCCGTTCCGATCATTTTTTGATTAACGTCATAAGAAATAGTTTGCTGAAGATCTATAATTTCATTAAGCCGTTTTGTCTTTGTCTCTTCTGGCACATCGTCTTTCATTCTGTATGCTTTCGTTCCTTCGCGAGGAGAATATTTGAACATGTAAGCGCCATCGTACCGGACTTTCTCCATCACGTCGAGAGTCATTAAATGGTCTTCGTAAGTTTCGGTTGGAAAGCCAGCAATGATATCTGTTGAAAAACTCACACCCGGAATGATTTTACGTGCTTTCTCAATCAAATTTAAGTAATGCTCAACAGTGTATGTTCTGTTCATAGCTTTTAGAATTTTGTCCGAGCCGGATTGTACCGGAAGATGAATGTAATTGCACAAGATTCGAATGTTCCGCAATTGTGTATAGAAGTTTATCGGATAAATCTTGTGGATGAGAAGTAGTAAATCTAATACGAATTGATTTATCAACGCTTGCAGCAGCGGCAAGAAGATCAGCAAAGTCTCTTCCGTTATCGTTGTAAGAATTTACATTTTGTCCGAGTAATGAAACTTCTCTAAATCCTCTTTCGGAAAGTTGCTTGATTTCATCTACTATCGAATCTAAGTTTCTGCTTCTTTCTCTACCGCGTGTAAACGGAACAACACAAAACGTACAAAACTTATCGCAACCGCGCATCACTGAAATCCATGCTGAAAGACCATCTTCTCTAAATGGAATTATGTCATCGTAAGTTTCGGTACGAGATAATTTTACTCCGATTCCTTTTTCACCGGAAAAAGCTGAATCGATAAATTCGGGTAAACGTCTGTATTCATCCGGACCAACAACTAAATCAACAAGTTTTTTTGATTCGATTAAATCTTTTCTAAGCCGTTCCGCCATGCAGCCCAAAATACCAATAACCATTTCGGGATTCTTTTCTTTATATCGTTTCAGGTTGCCTAAACGTCCGTAAATTCTTTGTTCCGCATTGTCTCTAACACTGCATGTGTTTAAAAGAACTACATTTGCATCGGCAAGTTCTTCGGTTAATTGATATCCTTTCGACTTCAAAATTCCCATCACCAATTCTGAATCGGCAACGTTCATCTGACAGCCATATGTTTCAATGTATATGCTATTTTTAGTCATAGTGTCTTTTTTCAATTTTTGGGAACTATAAAAATAGGAAAATTAATAGTTAGTCAAAAGGTAAAGTACGATATTGATGATTCCGAAGGCAAGGATAAAATAAACCACAGAAAGAATTTTCTGCTGCTTTTTATTCTCTCTGTGAATATCAGGTGTGTTATGGTTATATTTGTTTTTTCCGAACATAAGTAAATTTTTTTTTTAAAAATATTAAATAATTGTGAAAGTAAATTTGATGCAAATCATACAAGAAGGGAGCAAAAATGTTTCTTAAGGATAAAGTTGTTTTGGTAACAGGTGGTTCATCGGGAATAGGATACGCAATTGCCGAGATGGCAAAAAATAAGGGGGCAAATGTAATTATTGCAGCACGTAATCGTGAAAGATTAGATAAAGCAGCAAAAGAACTTTCCGCAATTCCGGTTTTATGCGATGTAGGAAATGAAAAACATGTTATTGAATGCTATGATAGAATCATGAAAGAATTTGGGAAACTAGATGTGCTAATTAACAATGCCGCTTACGGTTACTTTAGTCTAATTGATGAATTCGAAAAAGATAAATTCGAAGATGTAATTAACACAAATGTCATAGGGGCTGCGTTAATGGCAAAATATGCTGCGCGAATTTTTAAGAAACAGAATTCAGGAAATATTGTGAATATCTCATCAACTGCCGGTACAAAAGGATTTGAAGGTGGAACACCTTACGTTGCTACAAAATTTGCGTTGAAGGGAATGTCGGAATGCTGGCGAGCGGAGTTGAGAAAATATAATGTGCGAGTTATTCATGTTAATCCAAGTGAAGTTCAAACTCGTTTCGCTCAAAATGCCGGAGGTGGGAAAAGAGAATTTAACGAAACTAAGCTGATCAGCGAAGATATTGCACATGCAGTAATCTCAGCACTTGAAATGCATGATAGAGGATTTATAACCGAACTAACAGTTTTTGCAACTAATCCAAAATAAAATGAACATTAACGAACTAAAAAAACAAGCCGCGGAAAAAGCGGTTGAACAAGTTGAATCGGACATGGTGCTTGGGCTTGGAACAGGAAGCACAACAAATTATGCAATAGAAAAAATTGCCGAATTATTAAAGAGTGGTAATCTCAGCAATATTAAAGGTATCCCGACTTCAAAAGCAACCGAAGAACTCGCAAGAAAATTGAATATACCTCTTACAAATTTTGACGAAGTTCAGGAAATCGATTTAACAATTGACGGTGCCGACGAAGTTGACGAAAACTTGAATTTAATAAAAGGCGGCGGCGGTGCACTGCTTCGGGAAAAGGTTGTTGCACAAGCGAGTAAGAAAAAAATAATAATTGTCGACGAATCAAAACTTTCAAAAAATCTCGGTGAAAAATGGCACGTACCGATAGAAGTTCTGAAATTTGCTGTTGAGTTGGAGAAAAGTTATCTCGAAGCTTTCGGAGCTGAAGTCTGGTTAAGAAAAAATAAGGAAGGTGAACCTTATGTTACCGATGAGGGAAATTTCATTCTCGATGCAAACTTCGGTGTAATCGAATCACCAAGAGATTTAGATATAAAACTCGACTTAAGAGCCGGTATTGTTGAGCATGGATTATTTATTGGTCTGGCAAGCGAAGTTATCGTTGCTTCAGCAGACGGAATTAAATCTCTAAAAAAAGAAAATTTTTGAAACCCGCAATTTATTTTGGTTGTAAGAGGACTGTATTTAATCGAAGATTGAAAATAAAATATCTACTTAATAACTTTGCATCGTTTTTAATCAATTATTGAAAAACTTATGAGTATAAAAGTAGAGAACCTCACTAAAAAGTACGGCACACAAAAAGCAGTTGATGATATTTCGTTCGAAGTAAAAGAAGGGGAGATTTTAGGTTTCCTCGGACCAAACGGAGCCGGAAAAACTACAACGATGAAAATCATAACTTGTTACATGGCGCCTTCGGAAGGCGATGTGCAAGTTCACGGAAATTCAATTCACGAAGCTCCCGATTTAATCAAAAAGAAAATTGGTTACTTACCGGAATCTAATCCGCTTTATTATGACATGCCCGTGTTGGAGTATCTTGAGTTCGTAGCTGATCTGCAAGGAGTGCCGAAAGATCAAGTCCAAAAAAGAATTGTTGAGATGGTTCGCGTATGTGGACTTAATATAGAGAAGCACAAAAAAATCGGGGAGCTTTCAAAAGGTTTCCGTCAGCGTGTCGGTCTTGCACAAGCAATGATCCATGACCCCGAAATTTTGATTTTAGATGAACCAACAACCGGTCTCGATCCTAATCAGATTGTTGAGATCAGAAAGCTAATTCGTGAACTCGGTAGAGAGAAGACAGTAATTTTAAGTACACATATTCTTCCCGAAGTAGAAGCAACATGCGATAGAATTTTGATTATCAATCAAGGAAAAATTGTTGCGGATGGAACTCCCGATAGTTTACGCAACAAAGCACAGGGCACTGAAGTACTGCGAGTACAAATTTCAGAAGCAGTAAGCGAGGATGAAGTAATTTCGTCGCTACAAGAACTTGAAACTGTAGCAATGGTTGATCCGGTTCCTCTAAACGAAAACACCTTTATGATAAATAGTCAGCCGGAAAAATCATCGCGTAAAGATATTTTTAATTTATGTGTTTCGAAAAACTGGGTGCTCACAGAGCTTTCACCAATAGAAACAAAATTAGAAGACATTTTCAGAGAACTAACGACAAATTAATTATGAAATCAGTTTGGATAATTGCACAAAGAGAACTTCGATCATTTTTTGATTCCCTGATAGCTTATATAATGATAGTAGTCTTTCTCGGCTTAAGTGGATTTTTTACATGGCTTTTCGGGTCGGATATTTTTCTAATCGGACAAGCAACTTTACAGCCATTCTTTTCGGTTGCTTACTGGACGCTCTTCTTTTTCATCCCCGCACTAACAATGAAAATGCTTGCCGAAGAAAAACGAAGCGGAACGCTCGAATTATTATTAACAAAACCGGTGTCCGATTGGCAAGTGCTGCTCGGTAAATTTACGGCTGCGTTGTTGTTAATTGTAATCGCACTCGTTCTTACAATACCATACTATATTACTGTTTGGGCAATCGGGCCGATTGATCATGGTGCGGTTTGGTGCGGGTATCTCGGTATGATTTTGATGAGCATGGCTTACATCGGCATCGGACTGTTTGCGAGCAGTATAACCAACAATCAAATAGTTGCTTTTCTCACGGCGCTTTTTATCGGTCTATTTTTCTTAATTATTTTTGATGTACTTGCTAACAATTTTTCCGGTTGGTTATCGCAGCTTTTTTACTTCTTAAGTATTTCAACACATTATGAATCAATCTCACGCGGTGTTGTTGATTCGAAAGATGTCATCTACTTTTTATCAATTGCATTTTTAGGTTTAACATTAGCTGAATCTGTTTTATCGAAAAGAAATATTGTTGAGAATTAATAACTATGCTTACTAAAAGAAAAATTCAAATATCAATTGCGTTCATCGTTGGAATCTTAATCCTTGTAAACTTTATCTCGGATAAATATTTCATCAGACTTGATTTTACAGAAGATCAACGTTACAGTTTAAGTGAAGCCACGATTGGAATACTTGAAGAACTTAACAGTCCTGTAACCGTTAGCGCTTATTTTTCAGAAGATCTTCCGCCAGATATAGCAAAGGTGAGGAGAGATTTTAGAGATTTACTGGTGGAATACGCGAACCGTTCCGGTGGAGATGTGGTTTATGAATTCAAAAATCCGAATGAGAATCAAGAAGTTGAAATGGAGGCGCAGCAAAACGGAATCTCACCGATAATGATTAATGTTAGAGAAAAAGATCAAGTGAAGCAACAGAGAGCATATCTCGGAGCATTAATTCAATTGGGTGAAAGAAAAGAACCGATTCCGTTAATTCGTCCCGGCGCAGCGATGGAGTATGAACTTTCTACAGCAATTAAAAAGATTTCAGTTACAAACAAACCAACAATCGGATTGATACAAGGGCACGGTGAGCCGGCTTTAAGCGAGATTGTACAAGCGAATCAAAAATTATCTGTGATGTATAATGTTGAAGCACACACAATTACAGATACCTCAACAATTCCATCTTATTACGAAGCAATATTAATTGTAGCACCGACCGATACAATTCCACAATCGCATTTAAGTCAAATAGAGAATTTTTACGAAAATGGCGGGAAGATTCTTGCTGCATTAAACAGAGTTGAAGGTGATTTTCAAAATGCACGTGGAAAAGAAATTTATACCGGTCTGGAAGATTGGTTAAGTAACAAAGGAATTACAGTTGATAATAAATTTTTGATAGATATAAATTGCAGCAACATTATGGTTCGTCAGCAGCAGGGCGGCTTTGTGATGAATACTCCGGTTAAATTTCCTTATTTACCTATTATCACTAACTATCCGGGGCATCCGATTACTGAAGGTTTGGAGCAAGTTTTATTTCCGTTTGCGAGTCCGCTTAGTTTTAATCCGCAAGACACAACCCAGTTGATTACTCCGATCGCTTATTCATCGGAAAGATCGGGTACAAAAGACGCAGATATAATTTTTAATATTTCACATGAGTGGACACAGAATGACTTCAAACAATCCCAACTTGCCGTTGCCGCTGCTATGCAGGAAGGGGATAATAGATTAGTAGTTTTTGGTGACGGTGATTTTATTGTTAACGGAAGCGGTCAGCAGCAACAGCAGTTAAACGAAGATAACGTTAATCTTTTTGTAAATGCTGTTGATTGGCTGGCAGATGATACCGGTTTAATTCAACTAAGAACAAAAGGTGTAACCGGAAGACCGATTGACCAATCGCTCGAAGACAGCACCAAAACACTGTTGAAATATCTCAACTTTTTACTGCCAATTATTGCAATAATCATATACGGAATTTTCAGATTTCAAGTTAAACGTAAAATAAAAAACAAATTGATGAACGTTGACTATGCTTAAAAATGTTTCGAACAAAACGCTTGGTATTTTATTTACAGCTCTACTTGTAATTGCGTTTATAATAATTATATCTGATTCCGGCAGCAACGAAAGATCTTTCAGAACTGAGTTGGTCGATATTGATACATCTGCAGTTTCTCAAATAGTTATCTACCCTAAAAAACTTAGCGGAGATGATGTAAGATTATTCGCAGAAGATGACAAATGGAAAGTTGAGCTTGCTGACGAAGAACAGCTCCGGTCTCTCAATCAAAAATTGAAGAATTGTTTCGTCAATTAACTGAAATAAAACCGGAGAGATTAGCAGCACGCGGTGAATCAAGTTGGGCAGAGTTTGAGGTTGATTCCGGTGCGTCAAGAGTTGAAGTTTATGAGGGATCGAGCAAAACTTTAGATTTAGTGATTGGCAAGTTTACTTTTCAACAGCCACGTACAATGAAATCGTATGTGCGTCTGGCTGACGATACTGATGTTTACGAAGTCAACGCATTTTTAGGTATGACGTTTAATCAAGATGCGAATGGATTCCGCGATCAAACAGTTATTCAAGATAATCCCGGTGACTGGAAAAATTTAGCTTTTTCTTATCCCGCTGATAGTTCGTATCAAATAGTAAATATCAATGATAAATGGCAGCTCTCCGATGGCGGTGAATTAGATTCCGCAAAAACCGCGACAACACTTCGTCAAATCTCCAACACTCGCGGAAGTGAGTTTGTAGATATTGAACAGGAGACATTACCATTACCTCAGTATAAATTGACGATTGTTAAAGAAGACGATTCTCAGATTGAAGTTTTCGGATATGAATTTGACGATAAAGTGATAGTCAACTCATCACAAAATCCCGAAGCTTACTTTGACGGCAGCAAAGGAAATTTATTCAAACGCATTTTTGTTGGGCTGAAGAAATTTACTGAGTAATAATTCATTACACTGAGAGCCACGGAGAACCTCAGAGTAAGTTTTTCTCCGCAGTGCTCCGTGTTCTCTGTGAAATTGTTTTTGGCCTACTTTGTCACCAACTTTTCTCTAAGATAATTCCCGTTCGAAACCTCGTACAAAGTATTGAAGGCAAGTTTTGTGATCTCTTCGAACAATTCCGGATTTAATGTTCCCGGTTTATCTGTAGTCGAATGTAAATGAGTGTAACTGTTTGTAGTTACAAAATAAAGCGAAGGTATTCCGATATTGTGAAATGGAGTTGCATCTGCGCCGCCGCCCGACCAAGTTGCATTGACTGTCATATTAGCATTCTGCTTATCTATCTGCTTTGCAAGAGTCCATAGTTCAACTGCGCTTTTGCCGTTGCCAAGACGAATACTATCACCATGTGCTACACAATCCATGTTTAACATAGCAGTAATGTTCTCTTTAGGAACCGGCAAATTATTTGCAAGAAAATCTGCACCTTCCAAACCTGACTCTTCATTCGAAAAAAGAACAAACATGATCGATCTTTTTGTTTGAATTTTTTGTTCGGCGAAAGCTCGCGCAATTTCAAGCACTGCAGCAGAACCGGAAGCATTATCATTAGCGCCGGGGAAATATATTTCATCCGCTTGTCCACCAACATGATCCAAATGTGCACCCAGAATAACATATTCATCTTTTAATTCTTCATCAGTTCCCGGATAAATTCCAATTACATTTACTGTTTCACGATCTTTTTTATACTCTGCATTCACAACAACTTTTAGTTTTTTATTCAACTCAATAGAGAAAGGTTTGTGTTCGGAATCAATTTTAGTTTGTAGTTCTGCGAGTGTATAACCTGAGTTTTCGAAAAGATCGTCGGCTACGTTTAAGTCAATATGTAACTGTGGAAAGTTTTCCATTTGTTTACCGCTGCCGTGCAGCACACTGCCGATTGGTTCACGTGGATTTTCATCATTCGGAAAAGAGATAAACAAAATTCCTTTTGCACCATGCTCTGCTGCTACTTTTGATTTCGGGCGCGGGTTGTCGTTCCGGCCAGTTGTGTTCATCAATTTTCCAGCGTGGATTTTCTTTAAATACCATTACTACCTTGCCATCGACATCTATTCCCTCATAATCGTCGTAACCAAGTTCCGGTGCAGATATTCCGTAGCCGGCAAAAACAACTTCCGCAGTAAAATTTCCCGAACCGGTAAAACCGCGGAACACAAAATCATCTCCAAGTTTATACTTTTTTATTACGTCATCATTCGTAATTAAATCCAATGAATAGGGAGGAACTATTTCATTATACTCCACATTAAATGTTTGAAAATAGGACTCACCCTTAAATGGAAGCAAATTTAATTTGCTGAATTCATCCGCAATAAAATTTGCTGCTTTAAAGTAACCTTCACTGCCGCCAAGACGACCGTTAAGTTCTTCGCTTGCAAGGTACTTTACTGTATTCATCAAGTTACTTGATTTAATAAATTCCGATTGTGAAAAGGATGTTACAAAAAGTGCTAAGACTAAAATGAAACGAAACATAATTTTCCTCTGTATTATGTAAATAGATAATCTTTATCTGGCTATGAACATTTTTGATTTGACATTGTAGAACTAATTAACAACAATGTTTGTTGTAATGAGTGAAACAAAAATATGAATAAAAATAATACGGAGGAAATTATGGCAGATAAGAAAGAAATTATTGAAGGATTAACGAAAGCATATTGGGCAGAGATTGAAACTGTGATGAATTACATTGCACAATCAGTTAACCTGGATGGTGTAGAGCCGAAGAATTAAGCAATCTTTACAAGCAGAAGTTCAGGACGAAATTGGTCACGCTCAAACATTGGCTAAAAGAATAAAAGAACTAAACGGTACAATTCCGGGTTCAGAGAAATTCAAACCGGAACAAACCTATTTGCAGCCAAATAACGATTCAACCGATGTTGAATATGTAATTAAAGGTGTGATTGAAGCTGAGAATTCTGCAATTGAACAGTATAATAAATTGGTTCAATTATGCGATGGTGTTGATTACGTAACACAAGATTTAGTAATCGGTTTATTAGCCGATGAAGAATCTCACAGAACAATTTTCCAAGGATACTTGAAAGAGTATTCGAAGTAAATTAACCTGCCTAGCGGCGCCCCTCCTTACAAAGGATGGGAAAAATTAAACCCGGCTTTCCATTTTTGATTTGATGGAATTCCGGGTTTTTTAATTTCGTTGGGGCCGGATGGATTGACCGACGCCTGGAGAAGCCGCAGCTTTCCAGCCGCTTAGAGATCATCACCACAAGTTGAAAACAAGGGTTGAAAAAAAAGAGAGTGAGACTTATTACCAAGTCTCGTTTTACATCTTTTTGGTTCTTGTAATCCTTCATGCAGACACCCTCAGCATTTTAAGGAATTCATTATAAAATATGAGTACAAAATATTTACTTAGGGTTAATTGGAGGGTTAATAAGAGGGTTAAATTTTAATTTTTTCTAATTTTTCTGCAGATTTTTCAAAATTCTCTCCGGTCAAATCGAAATATTTCTTTTTGAAGAGTTCATACTCTCGGTGATATCCATTTATGTTGCCCTTCATTTTTTGGGACCGGACAACAAGTCCGATACCAGCTTCCGATAATTCATCAATTTCTAAAATTGTTCTTCCAATTTGAAAAATTTCATCCGGCGTGAAAGATGATTTATATTCTTTGTATAATTTTATATAAGTCGGTTGAGGGACGGTTAAGTGTAAGTTTAACTGGGTCAAGCCAATCATAGCTGATGTTTTTAACGCCTCGCCGATTTTGTGATTACTCACAAACAGAGTAAACTCACCTTCGTTTTCTCTTCCAAAATTTTGGTGAATCTCGATTAAATCCACAAAGACTTCTTTTGATAGCTGGATTTTCCATCTTGACTTTTCATAAATAACTTCTAGTCCATTCACATTTTCCAGCAGATGTCTAATTTTATTTATAGTAACATTTCTATTATTCTTTGACTATATCTTTATCATAATCGGGCCAAAGAGAATTTGATAATTCAGCCGAAGAAACTCCATTACCGGAAGAAAAACTGTAAAGCGAAAATGGATTATTACAAAGATGAGCAAAAATGCTTCTAATATTTTTGTAGAGAAATGTGATTCTAGATTTTCAGCATTTTTATTATAAATGGAAAATTCTCCGAGCAAAGAAATTGAATTTTTTGTCAGTGATGTTTTATAGAAGACTAATTTCTTTCTGTTTTTCTTTATAACAAAAAACCAGAGTATAAACAGAACAATAAATAATGAAGCAAGTGTATAAAAGATCGTATAATTCTTGTTTTCTACAGACATGTTAATATATTTTTTGACTTCCGCTCTGCTTAAAATCGGTAGGGAAATTTCTGAAATTGAATGAATAGTCTTTTTGGCAGCCGGATTGTATTCGAATAATAATAATTCATCAGTTTTTGAGAGTAATAAATATTTTGTTCATTCTTTAGCTTCGATCGGAAAAGGTTCAGCCAGGGCAAAGCTTGGATGAAACTGCAAAATCAAAATTTAAACTTGCGCTATTGCTGTTGTATCATTCGTAGTTACCAATAAAAAGTAAAATTCATCATGTCTGTCAGCCCATACAATAGATTCAATTGCTTGATTATGTTTTAAGTCAAATAAATTTGCAATTATTCTAAATTCATAATTTTTCAAATTTAGTTCGTATAAATTAGAAAACGGTTTCGATTCCATTGTTTGATCGCCGGAGTTACTCCGATTATTGGAAGTACCAGCACAGTTGAGTCTGAAAAGTTTTCTATAACGAATGGTTTAGATGGTGGAACAACATCTCCACTTGTAGGAATTTTTCTCCATGTAGCATTATCGTTAAATTTAGCTCGCAATCAATTTGAAACGTATAATTCCCTGTAAGACCACCGAGCAGGTAAACGGCAGAATCTACGGGGCTAACAAACAAAGCTGAGCCGAAAATAATCAGTCGATAGTTTCGATTCCGGTCTGCGAACAACGTCTGCATTTGAAGAATCCCAAACTGAAATATCGCCTTGACCGCCGCTCCGCGTTAACAAAAGCTCATCACTAAAACTGCGTTTGAAAATTGAATTTTGTTCATAAGGAATTAATCTGAGCAATTTATACTCGGATGAGAATTCTTTGTAAAGTCGAACGTAAAGAGTGAGTTAGAAGTGAGAGTGTAAAACATAGATTGGTTTCGTCAATATAAATCGATCCGGAGGAAGGAATGTTGACATCATCTAACTCTGTTCCAATTAAAGTAATGAGCTTTTGGCTTGGCGTTGATAAATTTTGCTTCATATTTTTCAGTATTATCATACGTTTTATTGTCAGTAAATTTGTTGAAGTTCCATCCGAGCGAATCCGCAGTTGAAGCTGTTCAATACGTCTATTTTAAATTGCTCAAGGATAAGATTAATCTCTTCACTAGGAAGATGGCGTAGCACCAAAGTAAATATTGACATCATCTGGAAGATTAACTTTACCGTTAAAAACGATCTTTGTCTAAATCTTTATCAATTACAAAAGTGGTTTCTGTTTTATTAATACTTACGGATAAATCAATTTTTTCGCCGAGTGAATTTTGTGGCCGATAATGAAGACTTTCGAGAAATTATATCCTGGAATCGATAGGATGAAACCTTGTTTTTCAATCACTCTGCTTGTTGAATAGACTATTGATAACAATGATTTTTCATTCGATAAAATATGGAATAGGTTTCCATAGCGATAAGGAGGAAGTAATTCTCTTCTCAAATTCAAAAGTGAGTCATTCGCTGTGGTGTTTCAATGTTGTGGCATAAACTGAAGACTATTCGGCAAAACTAGGATAGCCACGCTGCAGATAATTCCGTTGAATGAATCTGAACCATAAGACAGCAGAGTAGTAAACAGTAGTGTCAGTAACAGTTTTTTCACAATCCTAATTCAAAGATTATTTTAACGATGACTGTCTAATCAACAATTCAATGGAAAATAATTTTTCAAAAAGGTGGAAAATTCGTAAAGCGATAAACACTGGTTATGAAACTCTACTTTCATTTTTTGAGAATTTCTTCATAGGGAACACTCTTTATATTATTACCTAAATATGTGGCATATCTTTGTTCAACTTCTTCTTTCCAATATTTTGAATATTTACATCAGGTTCGCTTAAACTTTTTGAAAGTGTTTCAATCACTATCAATCTTTCGACTGGACTTAAGTTGAGAAGCATTATCAATTATACTTTTTGCATCTATTTATTTCCTCAATGATTTTAAATAATGGTAGGAAAGCTATTGTATAAATTCAAGAAAATTTATTATTCATAACACCCTGGATTTGTAAATAAAGATTGGAGGCGGATTTCAGTTAGAGCGTTAAGTATGGGAAAATCCCGGGGTTTTTGTTTATAAAAACCTACCGGCAATCTTAGTATCGCATTTCCAGCATTTACCGTCTTTCAATTTATTGTCCATTACCGAATGCCAGTCACGGATGATTAAAGGTTCATTGCAATTGGGGCAGTAAGTTGTTTGTCCTTCTAAATTATGGACATTGCCAACATAGACATATTTAATACCGCTTTTGAGCGCAATTTCTCTAGCCATATTTAATGTAGAGGAAGGAGTTCTCGTTTTATCTCTCATTTTAAAATCGGGATGAAATGCGGTAAAGTGCAGTGGAACTTGATCACCCAAATTCTCCAAAATCCAATCGCACATTTTTTGGATCTCTTCTTTTGAATCATTTTCATCGGGAATCAAAAGTGTAGTAATTTCAAACCAGATATCGGTTTCGTGTTTCAGCCAGTGAAGTGTATCAAGTACCGGCTCGAGATGTGAGAAAGTAATTTTATGATAAAATTGTTCGGTGAATGCTTTTAAATCAACGTTTGCAGCATCAATATATTTGTAAACATCTTTGCGTGCTTCTTTGTCGATATAACCCGCAGTAACCATAACGGACTTTAGTCCTTCTTCACGTGCAATCTTTGAAACATCAATTACATATTCTCCGAAGATTGTCGGATCATTATAAGTGTATGCAATAGAAGGTGTATTGTATCTTTTTGCAATTTTTACAACATCTTCGGGAGTAGCTTCAACGGAATTTAATTCATCGGATTTAGATTTACTTGTAGTCCAGTTTTGACAAAACTTACAGCCCAAGTTACAGCCGGCTGTTCCGAAACTGAGTATATCTGTACCGGGATAAAAATGGCTTAATGGTTTTTTCTCTATCGGATCAACCGCAAAGCCAATTGGTCTGCCGTATCCGGTTGAATAAAGTTTACCGTCAATGTTTTCACGGATAAAGCAAAATCCTTTTTGCCCTTCGCCAATTGTACAATAACGCGGACAAAGAGTGCAGAGGATTTTACCGTTGTCTTGAGTTTCCACCATAGAGCTTCTTTCATATTACTAAATCCCGGATTTTCTATAATAAAACGCAATCCCTAACTTAAAGTCAAACTTGAATAAATCGACGAATCCGGGATTTTAACTCCCCCAAGATTCTTAATCAAATAATAACTCAGCTAATTTATCTTTATCAAATTCTTGATAGCTTTCAACAAATCTTCTATAATCATCAACTTTATTTAATACAATATTTTTGTTAACAAAAGTAGTTCTATTTTCTCTTATATAATCTGAATAGCTTGAAAACTTCCAGTCTTCCGGCTTGTTTACCAACTTTTGCTTTAACCGGATTCAAATGAATGTATCGAGTTAAGTGTAATAGGTAATCATTATCCGGTACAAACTTGCATTTACATATTCTTCCTTCCCAAAGCGGTCCGCTTCTATTTGTTTCTTTATTTATTGAGAGATTTTGTATAACTCAGAAAGACTTTCTTCATTGCTGTCTGTAATTTCTATCTAGCATTCCTTTACGCAAGTATTAATAAATGAAAATGATTCGGCATCAAACAGTAGGCAACAACATCCGTAAAAGGCAGTAGATATTGTTTTACCTTTTGTTGAAAAAAATAATAGTTACGCTTATCAAAGAATATATCCGACTGATTTACGCCACGATTGTAAATATGATAATAACAATCATTGAAAAATTGTGTTTTGCGACGTGGCATTTTCTAGTCTCTTAGTTTACCTGGGAAATCCCCGGGATTTGTCGAATAAACATGGTTATACAAAAATTTATCCTTTCAGAAGTAAATGGAAAATCCCGGGATTTTTTGATTAAATCACCACAAACTTAACCAGCTTTTTCTTCCCTTTTCCGTATATGGAGCACCTGACGTAAAAATAACAACCTCTCCTTCTTTTACAAGTGATTTCCTTTTCAAGATCCTAACTGCTTTTTTAATTGCCTTGTCTTCATCCGAAAAATCTTTCATAAAGTATGGAGTAATTCCCCAATGAAGATTTAAGTTGTTTAGCGTGTCGAAGTTATCCGAAAAGGCGTGTATTGGTGCAATAGGTTTGAACTTGGAGACGGATCTCGCTTTTCTTCCAAAGTTTGTAAATACAACAATGCAGGTAGCATTGACTTGTTCGGCAATATTGGATATAGCCATTCCAACCGAGTCAAAAAGATTATCTACTAAATTATCCGGCACAATATATTTAGTGCGGCATTTATAATCACGCTGAGCTTCGGTTTTGTTTAATATTCTGTTCATTATTTTGACTGCTTCAATAGGATATTTACCGATGGAAGTTTCTGCGCTTAACATCACGACATCGGTGCCATCCCACACAGCGTTTGCAACATCCGAAGCTTCGGCACGAGTTGGAACCGGATGATTTACCATTGACTCAAACATTTGAGTTGCGGTAATTACAAGTTTACCTACAGCGTTGCATTCTGTTATAATTTTCTTTTGAATTATCGGAACATCCTGCGGCGGTAACTCAACTCCAAGATCACCTCGTGCAACCATAATTCCGTCCGATACTTTGAGGATCTCGTCAAAATTATCAACTGCTTCAGCTTTTTCAATTTTTGCGATAATTGGTGTCTTGTTATTTTTTCGGTTCAACCATCGTCTAAGTCTTAAGATATCATCGGCAGTTCGAACAAACGATAGTGCGATGAAATCAATTTTGTGATTGAGTCCGAATTCTAAATCTTTATAGTCTTTTCCTGTGATTGCCGGTGTACTTAATTTCATCCCCGGCAAGTTCATTCCCTTACGCGATTTTAAGACACCGCCCTCAACAATTTCGCACACAAGAGAATTTTGTTTTTTCCTTTTTATCTCAAGAGCAATGAGTCCGTCATCAATTAATATTTTGTTGCCAATTTCTGCCTCTTGGGTAATTCGTTTATATGAAGCTGAAATTATTGTTCGATTTCCTTTTATATTTTCCGAAGTTACTTCAATAAAGTCGCCGGCTTTCAGGTAAATTTCTGGTTCCTCTAAATCACCGATTCTAATTTTTGGTCCTTGCAGATCTTGGAGCACCGGAATTGGCAGCGAAAGTTTAATACGGGTGTTGTGAATTGTCTGAAGCAGCTTGTCAAAATATTCATAACTTCCATGCGAGAAATTTAATCTAAATGCATCAACACCATTGTTGATAAGTTTAGTTAATACATCTACCGAATCACTTGCGGGACCAATGGTGGCAAGTATTTTTGTTTTTGCAGATTTATCGATCACTTTTTACCTTTTTTGGTTTTCTTAGATTTCACATTCGAGTGAGAGCTTTTTGGTTTGGGTCTAGCGAGTTGATACATTTTCTGAAGTTGTTTTTCAACTTTACCAAAAACAGAGTTTGCTTCAAAATTACCACGTGTTGTTCTTTTGCCCGCTTTAACTCCGGTTAGAATTTCAACGGCTTCTTCAACTTTTGAGACGGGATATATATGAAATTCTTTTTCTTTACTGCCTCAACAACTTCATCGCGTAACATAAGATCCCGAACATTTTGCTGCGGAATAATCACACCTTGTTTTTTATTTAATCCCTTTTCTTTGCAGATATCAAAAAATCCTTCAATCTTTTCGTTTACTCCGCCGATTGGTTGAATATCTCCCTTTTGATTTACCGAACCGGTTATGGCGATATTTTGCTTCAAGGGAATCTCCGAAAGACATGAAAGCAAGGCACAAATCTCAGTTATCGAAGCGCTGTCGCCGTCAATTGTTCCGTAACCTTGTTCGAAAACTAAACTTGCATTGAATGAAAGCGGCACTTTATTTCCGAACATGCCTTTAAAGTAACCGGTTATAACCAAGACTCCTTTATTGTGAGTGCTTCCGCTTAACCCGGCTTCTCTTTCAACGTTAATAATGTTTCCATTCCCGAGCGAAACCGAGGCAGTTATCCGTGTCGGCTTACCAAAAGAATAATGACCGTTACCATATACTGCCAATCCGTTTACTTGTCCGGTTCTTTCGCCTTCAGTATCAATTAATATTGATCCTTTGGAAATCATTTCGGATACTTTTGATTCGTATAAACTATGTCGTTCTTTTGCGGAAAAGTATGCTTGGTCAACGTGATATGAGTTTACAGTTTTATCTCCGTTATCTTTTGCCCAAAAACTTGCTTCTCTTGCGAGATCGGTGATGTAAGCAGAAGCGAGTTGTGAGTTTTCTTTTTCACCGGCATAACGAGCGCCGTACTCTGTTATTTTTGCAATAGCGGTGCGGTCAAATTCTAAAAGATTTTCTTGGTCAATTAATTTTTTAAGAATTCTTGCATACTCGTTTAACGCGTTATCGGTTCTATCCATTTCATAATCGAATTCGGCTTTTACTTTGAAGATTTTGTTGAAAGTCATCTTCATAACTTGAGAGAACCGAGAAAATATAATTGTTGCCAACTAGTATGACTTTTGTTTTTATTTCGATTGGTTCAGGTTTTAAGACGCTCGGAGAAAACTGATAGAGATTTTGTAGATCTTGAATTTCCAATTTGCCGTAGAGCAAAACTCTTTTAAGTGCTTTCCAAACTCCCGGTTCGGTGAATGCATCGAGGGCATTTATAACAATGTAACCGCCGTTGGCTCTGAGCAAAGAACCACCTTTTATTTTTGTGAAGTCTGCATACCATCCACCGCGTCCGTCGCTGTATTTTTCAATCGTTCCGAACAAATTGTTGTAAGTAGGAAATGTTTCGATAAAAACCGGACACTCTTTTTTGTTTGAATTGTCTAATACGATGTTTACTTCGTAATCTTTTAAATAGTCAATTATATATCCTTCTTCGGATTGTACTTGAGCCGGTTTCATGCCTTTGAATACTTCTAAGTTTTCAAAAATATTCTGTTTTACGGAATCCAAATAATTGTTCACGGATTCATATTTATAATCCGACTTCAACTGTTCGATTGCGGCATCTATTAAATGCTCCACTTCATTTGCTTCAATTTTTGCAACAGCATTTTGAAGTTCTTGGCTTAACTTCAAACTCTTTTTGAATAATGACTGAAGTGCTTGTTGATACTCGCCGTAGTTCTCGATTATTTTTTTCGCTTCTTCTTCTGTGATTTTCTCTTTCTTAACAAATTCATCCAACTGTTGAACCATAACCGGTTCATCATCAATAACGGCAAGTATTTCCGGACGAGGTGATTCACCAACTTTAATTTGTCCTAAAGTTAATCCATGCTCATTTAATTCTTTCTCAAATTCGCTCATCATTTTTTGTTGATCTTCCGAGTACCGGTTGATCAGATTTTTCTTTAAGGAAATGAACGATTCACTTCTCTAATACTTGCGGAATTTTTTCTTGCAGATATTTTATTGAGTTCATTAAGTCTTTCCGGAAGACGGAAGCTTTTCCGGCTTCAAACTCAAGTAGCTTAGGGTGATCCGGATCTTCAAAATTATTTACATATGCATAATCTTTTAAGTCTTTACACTCAGGTGAAATTGATTCAAGCATCGATTTTATGGTGAACATTTTACCGGTACCGGAAAGACCGGTAACAAAAATATTATAACCGGCACTATGCATATCAACGCCCAGCTTAAGCGCTTTTACAGCTCTCTCTTGTCCAACAACACCGTCTATTGGTTTAACTTTCTTTGTTGAATCAAATTCGAAAACTTCAGGATTGCAATTCCATTTTAATTCTTCGGCTTTAAGTTCTTTGTGCTTTGGAGCTTTTAGGTTTGGCATAAAGATTCCGCTTTTTGTTCGATGTGTAATATAAAAATAAGAGAAATTTAACGCGATTGAAATAGTTGAATAAATACTTTTCCAATGTTACAACTTTACTAATATAAATAAGACTTTATATGTCCATTATTAAGCAGTCTTCTTTTACTACGAATTAAATTTACTTTTTTCAATTTCTTATATAACTTGCTAAATAGTTAAAAAATCATTATTACTCTAATCATATGATAAATAAAAAGAATATTCTTTTTATATCGTTATTCATTTCAATTCTCTCAACTGCGGCCATCTCATTATTTTTCTACAGTTCAATTTACCCACTGGAACTGGAATTGAATCATGAAAAAAAACAGGAACTATACGATAAAAAACACATGGTTTATGATTACGATAACGATGGAAGAAGTGAATGGTTTGAGATTACAAATAGAGAATACGAGAAACGAGCCACAGTTCTTTTCAGAATGAACAGAGATGTTTTGTATGATGAGTTCTCAGTTAGTGGTAGGACAGATATTCGCTGGTTGAGATTCGATGATCTGAATGGTGACAAGAAAGATGATTTGATTATGTTTTCTGTATACCGGGATTCTGTTTACTTGTCTATCATAAATCTCCACACACTTCAGTTTATAAAGAAGGAAAAGTTTATAGTTTCCCGAGAAGCAGAAAGCGATCAATTCTGGGATGTTGTATGTTATTATATCGGGAGAATTGAAAATGAATTATTCTTTTTTATTAGTTCCGGTTACTCTCATAAACCAAGATTGTTTTTATCATATAGTATAGAAGAAGAAAGAGTAAATAATAATTTTTATGTAGCAAGTCCATTTCGGGATCATTACATAGCTGACATAAATAATGATGGAAAAGATGAAATAGTTTCTATTGGAGGAGGAACTGGAAATAGACCTAATGAAAAATTTACTGATATGACAAGTTGGATCTTTGTTTTAGGTAGTGATTTAGAATTTTTGGTATCGCCAATAAATATCGGTCATTATCCTAACGCCGGTGTGCAGAGTAATCTTCTAGAGAAAGGAAAAAAGCATTTAATATTGATTAGCCAAAATGTCAATACGGCTACTGGAGAAAAATCAAAATTAATTCTTTTCGATGATTCGCTCCGAACAATAAAAAGACTTTGAGTTTACAGCAAATTCATTGAACTTAACAACTATCGATATGGATGGTGAGAGGTGTGGAGTTCTTACTACGGACAATGGTCATTTACAACTTTTTAATAGTAAACTAGACGTAATTAAGTCTCGTAATATAGAACCAGATTACCCGGTAACAACAATTTCATCTGATTTTAACTATGATGGCTCAACTGAGATCATCCTAATTTCTGAAAATCTAATTAGAATATTCAACAACAAGTTAGTACAACTTTCAGAGTTCATATTATCAGAAAGCCCAATAAGCATTGAAAACCACATAACAATCAACCAAAGCTACAAAAACAACGAAGCCGGAATCGCATTAAATATGCCGAGCGGTTTTAAGTATTATGTAATCAAGGAAAATTTAGATTATGTATTACTTCCGGTTTATATTGTGCTGATTTTTGCCGGGTTATTTATGCTTGCTTATTTTTCTTTGGGTGGTTACAATCAATATCAATTATTTTTAAAACGGCGACAGCTAATAAGAGCGGACCATGCTTTTGCACTCTTTACAATTGGTGGAGAGTTGATTGAGAGATCAACAAAATTTAGACTAACAGCAAATGTGAACTCGTTAAAAGAGCTTCTAAGAGTTATTGGGATCAACTTAAGTGTTGAAAATTTTGTTGGAGAATTAACCGACGAAGAGATTTCACGAGTTTACACACTCAATAAAAATGAAATAAAAATTATTCTCGCAAAAGATGAGAGAGTTTTTCATGAGCCTGTTATCTATGTGTTTATAACAGATAAAAAATCAATCAATTCAAATGAGAGAGAACTTTGGTCAAAGTCCATTCAAAAAATTGCTCACGATATCAAAACTCCCATCTCTTCTCTTTTACTAAACTTAAAAGCAATTGGATTGCGATTAGACAAAGTTGAATTCACCGGTAAGGAGGATTTCGTCTCCGACATTGAAGCAATGAAGGAAGAACTAAGTCGAGTAAATAATCTGACTAGGGGCTTTTTAAGATTTACGAATATCGAAGAACCGAAACTCAAAATCACTAATCTCTATGAATTAATCAAAAATGTTTCTAAAACTTTCTCTCACTATACAAATAATGGCATTGTAATTGATGTAGATATTGAAAAAGAGATTTATGTAAACGCAGATGATTACCAATTGCGTGAAGTTTTTCAAGCATTGATTGAAAATGCAATTGAAGCGATGAACCACAACGGAACCGTTAGTATTTCAGCGGAAGAAATTGACGGAATGCATGAATCAGCTTCAAGTGAAATAATGATTTCGGTAGCGGATCACGGAGAAGGAATGTGTACCGATACAATAAACAAAATATTTGAGACAACATTTTCATCAAAAACGACCGGAAATGGACTAGGACTGCCTATCGCAAAGCGAATTATTGAGTTGCATCACGGCAAAATTGAAGTCTATTCACGAGAAGGAATCGGCACAATATTTAAATTATTTCTGCCATCAAACAGATAATTTTTTATGACTAAGCAAAGAATCTTAGCTGTTGATGACGATAAAGGATTATTGTCATCAATAAAAAAAACACTTGAACTTTCCGATTATTCGGCAGACGTTATCAACGATCCCACCAATGTTGCTCAGATTGAAAATTTATCAAACTACCATGCGGTCTTACTCGACATAAAAATGCCAAAGTTAGACGGGAATGAGCTTCTGAGAAATATACATTCAAACTATCCACACATTCCGGTTATAATGATTTCAGGAGAAAGTGACATAAAAACCGCAGTGGAGTCAATTAAGGATGGTGCTTATGATTTTATTGAAAAACCGATTGATCCGGATAAACTTTTAATCACAATTAAAAATGCAATATCAATCAGAAATCTTTATGATGAAAATATCCGAATCAAAGAAGAGTTGTCTAATAAATACCGGATCATCTTTGCCAGCAATGCAATGAATGATGTTTTGAATAAAGTAAATAATATTGCAAAAACAAGAGCAAAAGTGATTATCTACGGTGAAAGCGGTACCGGTAAAGAGCTTATTGCGAGGGCAATTCACGAGCAGGGAGACCGAAAGGATAAACCCTATATTAAAATCAACTGTGCTTCAATTCCATCGGAACTATTAGAAAGTGAATTCTTCGGGCATAAAAAAGGTTCATTTACCGGTGCTTCTAAAAGATCACGATGGAAAATTTATACAAGCCGATGGCGGTACTCTCTTTCTCGATGAAATCAGTGACATGGATATGCGGCTTCAATCAAAATTGCTGCGAGCAGTTGAAGAAGATGAAATTGATTTGATCGGTGATAATAAATCAAAACAAATTGATGTACGTATAATTTGTGCAACGAATAAGAATTTGCAAGAGTTAGTCAATCAAGGTAAATTCCGCGAGGATTTGTTCCATAGATTAAATGTAGTAAATGTGAATATACCACCTCTGCGGGAAAGAAAAGAAGATATACCGCCGATTGTAAATCATTATATCCAAGTGTTCAATCAAGAGTATAATAAGAAGATTCAAGGCATAAACGCCCGTGCAATCGGTCTTCTAAGAGCATACGATTGGCCGGGAAACGTACGTGAACTTAAAAATATAATTGAAAAAACAGTTATCTATTGCGAATCAAACTCAATTACATTTGAGGACATCATAAATTCATTGGATGAAAAAGTTATTCGAAAATTAGAAAACACAAATCAATTCCACAGAATTCAACACACTTAAAGAAGCACGCCAGGAATTTGAAAAGCAATACATCATCAAAACACTTCAAGAGTATGATTGGAAAATTCAAGATACTGCCTCTGCGCTTGGAATTGATAGAACAAATCTTTTTAAGAAAATGAAAAGTTATGGGATAAGTAAGTCAGAAGAATAATTACGTATTGTTGCAAAAAAACAACGATCACTTCAATACTTTGTTTCAAAATTTCAACCTGATAATTTATAATACAGTAATAGTACGCTGAGAGAAGGTAAAAATTTTAATGGTACAGAAGTTGATTTAATCAGATTGGGACAAGCTGAAAAATTATTTGAGGGTGCTATGCTTTTTAACAAAGCTTACAAAGATAAGAATGATGTAAAAAAAGATCTAGCTATCAGTTTAACGTTGTTTTTCGCAACTCTAATACTCATCGTTCTACTTTTGTAATGGAACGGTGAGTTCTGACTTTCTCCAGAAGCCGGGCTCCCTTGCCCGGCTTCGACGAAAATTCGGAATGTACACTATTATTAATTAATTTCCCTTCAATTTGATAATTTATCTCCTAAATTTTTGGCTAAGTCAGTTGATAAAGAGCAAAATTATGATATATTACCACTGTAACAAAAGTTTTTAGCTAAATTTTATGATTATGATAAAAAGATTGTTAGAAAATAGAATAAAAAAAGATCTTTTTCATGGAAAACCATTGTCGTATATGGTGCAAGACAAGTTGGTAAAACTACTCTCGAAAAGTTTGTTGAATAATTTCGGTGAACAAGGCAGATATCTAAACTGTGAAATTCCCTCGGTTGAACGAAATTTAAGTAATGCAGAACCGGATGCACTAAAATCTTTTTTGGAAGATTATAAAGTTCTTGTACTTGACTCGATGAAGCGCAGAATATTCCCAGCATAGGGCGAACTCTGAAAGTCTTAACAGATAATCTGCAAGAAACTCAAAATAATTGGAACAGGTTCGTCGAGCTTTGACCTTGCTAGAAAACAACTGAACCAATGACGGGAAGAAGTATTTCAGTCACATTCTATATCCACTTTCCGCTTCTGGAAATCAAAGCAGATGGGGATTGGTTAGGCTTTGATACAAAACTGGAGAAAACCCTTATTTACGGAAGTTATCCGGAGATTTATGAATCATATAGTGAAAAAGCAGTTAATCTACTGTATGAAATTTCGTCAAGTTATCTCATTTAAAGACTTGTTGAAATTTGAAGGTATAAAAAAATCGAGTCTCCTGAAAAATCTTATAATATCACTAGCGTTGCAGCTTGGCAATCAAGTTTCGTACAACGAACTTGCTGTGAAACTAGGGGTTAATAGTATTACGATTCAAAAATATATTGACTTATTAGAGCAAGCTTTTGTGATCTTTAAACTCAATTCCTTTTCAAGAAATATCCGAAGTGAACTCTCGAAATCTTTCAAAGTATATTTTTATGATACAGGAATACGTAACGCATTAATTGATAACTTTATAATCCTCTCGCGTTAAGAATGATGTTGGCGCATTGTGGGAAAACTACTGCATCGCAGAAAGAATTAAATCAAATAAATATTTCGATAAGAACGTAAAAAGCTATTTTTGGCGAACATATGATCAACAAGAAATTGACTATGTCGAAGAGGGCTCAGGACAAATAAGAGGATACGAATTAAAATATTCTTCAAATAAAAGATTCAAAATTCCCAAAAAATTTCAATCGGTATATGATTCCGAAGTTCACAAAGTCGACCGAAATAATTATTGGAAATTTTTTCAACACGAAATATAGCTCTGTGAAAATATAGCTCTGTGACAGCCCAATTAGAAATCTAAAACGTAACCTCGAAATTGGCACTGGAAGTAGTTAATTTTACAATCCAAATGCCAACGCCCTCTTTGGGTGATTGGCTTACTGTGTATTTTAAAAAAATAAATATTCGTACAAGGATTTATTCATTTTATACGGTGCTTAAAATATGTCGAAATTACCTCTTATAGAAAAAATAAATAAGCTCAACAGTTTCAAAAATTTTTACAGTGAAGTTGAATCACTTAAACAGGTCAATTTAAGGCTTATACATCTCTGCAATTCCCGATTCAGTGAAATCAATTCTAATTAGTGAATTGACGAATAAAGAAAATTCGATCTTGCTTTTATTGCCTGATACAAAATCGGTGAACGAAGCAAAAGTAGAATTAACAATTTTAGGATTGGATAAAAATTTAATTGTGATTGAGAAATTTGATGAAGAATCAATTCAAGAAAAATTGACCGATCTAAATCAAAAAGAAAAAGTTGTATTGATTTCCACTTATAAAGTTTTGCAAGCCCCACTTCCATCAAAAGCTGCAATTGATAAAAACACAACTAAAATTGAAACCGGAACAGAATTCAGCTATGATGAGTTAATTGAATATTTGAGTCTGCTCAATTACGATAAAGACCGCTTCGTCGATGGACCCGGCAGTTTTGCCGTGCGCGGTTCGATCATCGATTTTTGGTCATTCTCCGAAAAGCAGCCCTGCCGCTTGGAGTACGACGGTGATTTTATCGAGTCAATCCGCTACTTCGATCCTGATACACAGCGCTCTTCAAACAGAGTTGAAATTGTTACACTTGCTTCATCACTTGAGGATATTCAAAGTGAAAATTCATCTCACATTTTCGATTACCTGGAAAATCCGCTAGTGTTTGCAACTTCTTACGAAATCGAAAAACTATTTAAAAACGAAATTGTTCTGCCAAAAGAAAATATTGAAGACGAAATCGATGAAGAATTGAAAGAGGAATTGTTCGACGGTGAAATCGAGACGGAAGAAATAATTGAAGAAGAAACAGAAGAAGAAAATTTTGTTCGAAGTAAAGATGAGTTGTTCGAGAAAACTGCTCGTTGGATAATTGAAGATGAGCTTGGACGTTTTGAAAATAGAGTTAACTTAAAAATCTCCGAAGTACCTTTAGTAAATTCAAATTTTGAACTTCTTTTCAATATCCTATCTGAATATGCAAAGAAGAATTATGAAACAATAATTACAACCGAGAACGAACTTCAAGCACGCAGAATGACCGAGCTTCTTTCGGAATTCAAAAAGGAATTGCGTGACTTAATTGATGAAGGAAAAATAAAAGTTGATGTACTTGCAATCAAAACCGGTTTCCTTTGTAAGGATGATAAATTATTAGTTCTTTCTGATTATCAGATATTCAATAAGCCCTACCGCACAAAAATTTCCACTCGTCAAAAGTATAAAAAGAATCGTGCAAAGGAATTTGCTTCACTTAAAAATCGGAGATTACGTAGTTCACGAAACATATGGTATCGGTCGATATGCCGGATTAGAAACTATTCAAATCGGTGAAACAGAACAGGAGAGCATAAAGATAATTTATGCTGAAGGTGGAGTCGTTTATGTTAACCTAAACTATCTTTCACTAGTTAAAAAGTTTTCATCAAAAGATAATGCCGAACCGAAGCTGTCCGTTCTTGGAAGCAACGAATGGAAATCAACAAAGAAAAAAGTTAAGAAGAAAATTAAAGATGCAGCTCGTGATTTAATAAAACTTTACGCTAAACGAAAAGCTTCGGAAGGATACCAATTCAGTCCCGATACAGTTTGGCAAAAAGAGTTGGAAGCATCATTTTTTTATGAAGATACAGAAGACCAAACAAAAGTTACCGACGAAGTAAAAGGTGATATGGAATCTGCAAACCCAATGGACAGGCTAGTATGCGGTGATGTCGGATTCGGCAAAACGGAAGTTGCCGTTCGTGCGGCTTTCAAAGCTATTAGTGATGGAAAACAAGTCGCAATTTTAGTCCCTACCACAATTTTAACAGAGCAGCATTACAATACGTTTAAAGATAGATTAACTCAATTTCCGGTTAAGGTTGATGTGCTATCGCGTTTCCGGACCAAAGCACAGCAAACAGAGACGGTGAAAAAATTAGCTTCCGGACAGCTTGATGTTATTATCGGCACACATCGACTTCTTTCAAAAGATATTAAATTCAAAGACCTTGGGTTGCTAATAATAGATGAAGAACACCGCTTTGGAGTAATGGCAAAAGAAAAGCTGCGAACTTATCGCGCTAATGTTGATACACTTGCATTGACAGCAACTCCGATTCCACGAACATTAAACTTATCTCTTCTAGGTGCAAGAGATTTATCAATCATCGCTACACCACCACCGAACCGCCAGCCGATTCATACAAGGGTGGAAAAATTTGATGTTGCAAAAATTCGGTCCTGGGTGTTAAGCGAAATTAAACGAGACGGGCAAATATACTTTGTTCACGACCGTGTTCAATCAATTGAAAAAATTGCACTCTACTTAGAGAAACATATTCCGGAAATTAAAATCGGTGTGGCGCACGGACAAATGAAAGCAACTCAATTGGAAAAAGTGATTTATGATTTCTTGAATAAAAAATATGATATGCTGATCTCAACTAAAATTATCGAATCCGGTTTGGATATTCCGAACGTCAACACAATAATTATCAACAGAGCAGATCGATTCGGACTTGCGGAACTACATCAATTACGCGGCAGAGTTGGTCGATCCGACAGGCAAGCATTTGCACATTTGATAGTCCCATCACTTAAAACCCTCTCAAAAAATGCATTACGCCGGTTGCAGGCAATTGAAGAATATACCGAGCTTGGTGAAGGATTCAGTCTGTCGATGCGTGATTTGGAAATTCGTGGCGCCGGCAACTTACTCGGCACAGAACAAAGCGGTACGATTGATACAGTTGGATTTGATATGTACGTGAAATTACTCGATTCCGCAGTTGAAGAATTGAAGCAGGAAGAATTTCAGGAAGTATTCAAAGATCTACCAAAATCAAAAGAACGAACGGAACCTAAACTCGATACATATTTTGAAATTGGAATTCCAAAAAATTATATGCCTGATCAATCAGACCGGTTGAGTTTTTATACCGCACTTTTCTCCGTTCTGAAAGAAGAAGAGTTTGGGGAAACAATTGAAGAAATGGAAGACCGGTTCGGGAAATTTCCCAAAATGGTTGACCAATTGATAAATGCGGCTAAGCTTAGATTCTTTGCATCATTTGCTATGTTCGAACGCGTAATTATTCAAAGAAAAAAAATCACTTTAGTGCTGCCAAAAGGAGACTACGAAGATTACTACCAGAACCGCTTTCCGAATTTTATGAAATGGATACTCGATGTTCACTCAAAGGATGTTCAGTTCATTCAAAAAAACGATACAATGAAGCTCGAATTAGAAAACAAATTTTCCGAACCCTCGGAATCACTTAATTATGTAATGAAATTTTGTAAAGAAGTGGAAAAAGTTCTAAACGATTCTTCCGATATCCTTGAAAAGACAGCCGTATAACCTTGTAAACCAGCAATGTAAAGTGTGCTTTACATTCACTTCAACTTTAATCTGAAAATTAGTACATTACGTATTGTTTTTAGCGGGCAGTTCATTCTAACGGGAAACAAAGTTTGAAAATGAAATAAAATCTAAAGGATAAAATATGTCAGACAACAAAAATAACGGTACAGAAAATATTAAGGATGTGGAGAGGAAAGAATGGCTCGAATCGCTTGAGTATATTTTACAATCCGGCGGACCCGAAAGGGTTAGAGAATTACTGACCGATCTGAACACCTATGCTCACGAGTCGGGGGTTGATTTACCATTCACCGCAAATACACCTTACATTAATTCAATCCCGAGAAATCAACAACCAAATTTTCCGGGCGGTAGAGAAATTGAAAGAAGAATAAAAAGTTTAATTCGCTGGAACGCGATGGCGATGGTTGTTCGTGCGAATCGTGAAGAAGCCGGAATCGGCGGGCACATTTCAACTTACGCATCGGCGGCTACCTTGTATGAAATAGGGTTCAATCATTTCTTCAAAGGCAAAGACAATAACCGGGAAGGTGATATGATTTACTTTCAAGGTCATGCTTCACCGGGCATTTATGCTCGCGCTTTTTGGAAGGAAGATTAACTGTCGAACAATTAGAAAATTTTAGAAGAGAACTTAAACCGGGCGGCGGTTTAACATCGTATCCGCATCCATGGCTGATGCCGGACTTCTGGGAATTTCCGACCGTTTCAATGGGGCTCGGTCCAATCCAAGCAATCTATCAAGCTCGCTTTAATCGTTATTTGGAAGATCGCGGACTAAAAAAAGAAAGTGATGCAAAAGTTTGGGCTTTTCTCGGTGACGGTGAAACCGATGAACCCGAAACTCTTGGCGCTATTTCACTTGCCGTTCGAGAAAGTTGGACAACTTGATTTTTGTAATCAATTGTAATCTTCAGAGATTAGACGGACCGGTTCGCGGAAATGCCAAAATTATTCAAGAACTCGAAGCGGTATTCAGAGGCGCCGGTTGGAACGTAATTAAAGTTGTTTGGGGCTCTGATTGGGATTCTCTTCTCGAGCAAGATAAAACCGGTTTACTCGTTAAACGTATGAATGAAATGATTGACGGTGAATCACAAAAATATATTGTTGAAGACGGCGGGTATATTCGTGAAAATTTCTGGGGTAAGTATCCTGAATTAAAAGAAATGGTGAATGGTTTATCAGATGATCAACTTCAAAAAATGAAACGCGGCGGGCACGATCCCGAAAAAGTTTATACAGCTTATAAAAAAGCTGTTGAAATGGACAATGGTAAACCGACAGTGATTTTAGCTAAGACCATCAAAGGATACGGCCTCGGGGAAGCAGGCGAAGGAAAAAACATAACTCACCAGCAGAAAAAATTGAATGAAGAAGAACTGAAAGAGTTTAGGACCAGATTCGGCATTCCAATTTCCGATGATGATGTTTCCAAAGCTCCTTTCTACAGACCCGCCGAAGACAGCGCCGAAATAACATATCTTAAAGAAAGAAGAAAAGAACTCGGCGGTTATGTTCCCAAACGTATTGTTAAAAATCATCGTCTGCAGACTCCTTCTGAAGAACTTTTCAAAGAATTTTATGAAGGAACAGACGAACGTGAAGTTTCGACTACGATGGTTTATGTGAGAATATTAACAAAACTTCTGAAAGATAAAGAAGTCGGTAAACTGGTCGTTCCTATAGTTCCCGATGAGGCACGAACATTCGGAATGGAATCATTATTTAGATCTGTAGGTATCTATGCTCACGGCGGTCAACTTTACGAACCTGTTGATCGTGATAGTTTGCTATATTATAAAGAAGCAAAAGACGGACAAATTTTAGAGGAGGGAATTACCGAAGCCGGTTCAATGTCCTCATTTATTGCCGCCGGCACTTCATATGCTAATCATGGAATAAATATAATTCCTTTCTTTACTTTTTATTCAATGTTCGGATTCCAAAGAGTGGGAGATTTAGCTTGGGCTGCTGCTGACATGAGAACAAAAGGATTCTTAGTCGGCGCAACTGCCGGAAGAACAACCCTTGCCGGTGAAGGATTGCAGCACCAAGATGGAAATAGTCACGTCCTAGCTTACACAATCCCGACACTAAAAGCATATGATCCTGCATTTGCATACGAGTTAGCGGTGATTATTCGTGAAGGTATTCATAGAATGTACGAAAAGCAGGAAGACTTATTCTATTATATAACAGTTATGAATGAAGCTTACGCTCAACCAAAGAGACCAAAATCTGCTACAAAAGAAGGTATCTTAAAAGGAATGTATAAATTCCAAGCAACGAGAAAAAGAAATCGACTGCAAAAGCTCACTTGATGGGCAGCGGCACAATTCTAAACGAAGTTATTAAAGCAGCAGAAATTCTTGAAAAAGATTACAATATAGCATCGGATGTTTGGAGTGTAACAAGTTACAAAGAACTTCACTTAGATATAATGGATACCGAAAGACATAACAGGATGAATCCTGTTCAAAAAACCAAAGATCCTTTTATCAAAGAGATTACTAAAGATGAAAAAGGTGTCTTTGTAGCAGCTTCCGATTATGCGCAAGTACTTTCCGATGCAATTTCAAAGCATCTGCCGGGTCCATTTAACTCGCTTGGCACTTTCGGTTTTGGCAGAAGTGAAAGTAGATCATCTCTGCGTGACTTTTTTGAAGTTGATGCTAAACATATTGTCTATGCTGCGCTTCATACGCTTAATCAAGATGGTAAAATAAAAACTGATCTACTGAAGAAAGCTGTAAAGGATTTGGATATTGATCTAGAAAAACCAAATCCGTTGAAATCTTAATTTGAAAATTAAACTTAGGAATAGAAATGGCTATCGAATTTAAATTACCGGAACTTGGTGAAAACATTGAGACCGCAGAAATTGTGAAAGTTGTGGTTTCCGAAGGAGATACAATCAAAGAGGATGATATTGTTTTGGAAATCGAGACAGACAAAGCAACTGTCGAAGTTCCTTCCGAAGTAAGCGGCAAGATAACAAAGGTTCATGTGAAAGATGGTGACACCGCAAAAGCTGGTGATGTGATTTTGACGTTGGAAGAAGGTTCTAACGATTCATCGGATGAAGAAAAAACCGAAGAGAAAAAGGAAACCGAAGAAGAGAAAGAAAAAGAGACAAAAAAAGAAGAAACGAAAAAAGAAGAAACGAAAGAAACACAGAAGCACGACGATAAGAAAGAAAAGCCGAAACAAAAATCGAAGAAAACCGAAACCGGTAAATACGAATTCAAACTTCCCGAACTAGGTGAAAATATAGAATCAGCTGATGTTACAAGTGTTCTAGTTAAAGAAGGCGATCAGGTTAAAGAAGATGACCCCGTTCTTGAAATCGAAACCGATAAAGCGACGGTAGAAGTTCCTATTGATAAAAACGGTAAGGTGTTAGAGGTAAAGATAAAAGAAGGTGATCAGGCAAAAGTTGGTGAAACAATATTAGTAATTGAAACCGGCGGTGAAACAGTTGAGGAAGAACCGGAAAAAACTGAAGAAGATAAGCCGGCGGAAAAAGTAAAAGAAGAAAAACCGGAAGAGAAAAAAGAAGAACCGGCAAAATCTGAAACAAAGAAAGAAGAATTCAAAGCTCCATCCGATGCAACTCACGAAGCTCGCCAATTCAAAAAAGAATTACCCGATAAAATTGTTCCCGCTTCACCAAGCGTTAGAAGATTTGCACGGGAAATAGGGGTCGATATTTACCAAGTTGGCGGCTCGGGACCGGCGGTAGAATTTCTGTTGACGATGTAAAAGCATTTGCAAAAAATCAAAATGAAAAAGTTTCAAAAGGCGGCGGGGCAATCGGGGTTTCGGCAGAACCTTTACCCGACTTTTCAAAGTGGGGCGATATTGAACGCAAATCAATGACAAACATTCGTAAGAAAACAGCAGAACATTTGTCATACGCATGGGCAACAATTCCACATGTAACTCAATTTGATAAAGCCGATATTACAGAGCTTGAAAAATTAAGAAAACAATTCGGAAAAAAAGTGGAAGATGCCGGCGGTAAACTTACAGTTACCGCAATACTGGTAAAAATTATCGCTGCAGCGCTTAAGGAGTTTCCGCAATTCAACTGCAGTATTGATATGGATAAAAAAGAGATCATCTATAAAAAATATTATAGCGTTGGAATTGCAGTCGACACAGACAGAGGATTACTCGTTCCGGTAATTCGCGATGCCGATAAGAAAAACATAGTAGAGATTTCGGTCGAACTCGGAGAAATGGCTGCAAAAGCACGTGATAAAAAATTATCACTTGAAGATATGCAAGGCGGAAATTTCTCGATCAGTAATCTTGGAGGAATAGGCG
Source organism: Melioribacteraceae bacterium (assembly GCA_034521465.1). Classification (GTDB taxonomy): domain Bacteria; phylum Bacteroidota; class Ignavibacteria; order Ignavibacteriales; family Melioribacteraceae; genus SURF-28. The sequence goes on from JAXHMN010000016.1 coordinate 230,643, forward strand.
GAACATATTTTACACCAATAGTAAACTCACCTGAAGTTGCGATACTTGGAGTTTCTCGAGGCGGTTATGAGCAAGTTTATCAAAAGGATTCAGGTGAATTCGTGCCACGTCTAATGCTTCCGTTATCATTATCGTATGATCATAGAATAATCGATGGAGCAGATGCAATCAGATTTTTAAGATGGATTGTAGAAGCATTAGAAAATCCGTTTAAGTTATTGTTAGAAGGATGATTCTTTGCGTCATTGCGCCTTAGCGGTTGTTTGTGTTAATGACTAACCGCAAGGACGCCAAGACGCTAAGTTAAAATTTGGAGATTATCAGTTATGTCAAAAACTAAAGTTGTAGTAATTGGTGCAGGACCCGGTGGTTATGCGGCGGCTTTTATGGCTGCTGATTTGGGATTGGAAACAACTCTAATTGATAAAAGTGCAGAAGCAGGCGGTGTTTGTCTTCAGCGCGGATGTATTCCTTCGAAAGCGCTGCTTCATGTTGCAAAACTTTTGAATGAAACAAAAGAAGCAGAACATTGGGGAGTCAAATTTTCCAAACCGGAAATTGATTTAGACAGAATGCGTGAGTGGAAAAATGAAGTCATCTCTCACATGACCGGTGGATTGAAACAATTGATCAAGCAGAGAAAAGTTAATTTCATCCAGGGTACTGCAACATTCATCAACTCGAATAAATTGAAAATTGAAAAAGCCGAAGGCGGAACCGAGGAATTAGAATTCGAACATGCAATACTTGCGACAGGGTCCGTTCCCGCAACAATTCCCGCTTTTGATATCGGTTCTAAAAGAATACTTGATTCAACCTCAGCTCTTGAGATTGAAGACATTCCCCAAAAATTATTGGTTGTCGGCGGTGGATACATCGGACTCGAACTTGGATCAGTTTACGCCGCACTCGGAAGTAAAGTTACGGTTGTTGAAATGACTTCCGGCTTATTGCCGGGCGCCGATCGTGATTTGGTTGCAGTGCTTTCAAAACGCGTAAAATCTTCAATGGAAAATGTATTCTTAAACACAAAAGTTGTTGAAATAAAAGAAGTAAAGAACGGTTTGAAAGTGAAGTTTGAAGGCGATAAAATTGAAGAGAAAGAACAGACATTCGATAAGGTTTTAGTCTCGGTAGGAAGAAAACCTGTATCAAAAGGTCTCGGTTTGGAAAACACAAAAGTAAAAGTAAACGATAGAGGATTTGTTGAGGTAGATTTACAACGCAGAACTGATGATCCTTCAATCTTTGCAATTGGTGATATTGCGGGCGACCCAATGCTTGCACACAAAGCAACGGCAGAAGGTAAAGTTGCAGCAGAAGCTATTGCCGGACATAAAGTTGCGTTTGAGCCGAATGCAATTCCCGCAGTTGTTTTCACCGACCCCGAATTAGCTTGGGTTGGTTTAAATGAAACCGAAGCCAAAAACAAAGGTATAAAAGTAGATGTTGCAAAGTTTCCGTGGGGAGCCAGCGGTAGAGCTAAAACTTTAGAGAGATTAGACGGAATGACAAAACTTGTAATCGATCCGGAAACAGAAAGAGTATTGGGAATGGGAATTGTCGGAGCCGGAGCTGGTGAGCTTATTGCAGAAGGCGCTCTGGCAGTTGAAATGGCTGCGCTTGCAAAAGATATTGCCCTAACTATTCATGCTCATCCGACGCTCTCCGAAACGGTTATGGAAAGTGCGGAAACTTATTATGGTGATGCGACACATATTTATAAACCAAAAAGAAAATAATCTTTGCTTAAGTTGACCGCCTAAATTATCGGGAAGTAAAAAAAATTATATGAATAAAAAATTTCTATCTGGTTTAACGCTTTTGTTAATAGTATTATCTAGCCACCCTAGTTTTGCTCAGAGTCAACGTCTCGATTCATTAATTCAATCAGGCATTCATCAGATTTACTCACTGCAATTTGAAGAAGCAGAAGAAACCTTTTCAATTGTAAAAGAAAATTACCCTCGTCATCCATCCGGAAAATTTTTCACCGCAATGATTACTTGGTGGAAAATTATGGTTGATCTCGATAATGAAAGTTACGATGATGAATTTATAGATCAACTAAATGAGTCGATTGATTTTTGTGCAAATATTATAGACGAAGACCCGACAATATTGATGCAATATTTTTCAAAGGTGGTTCGCTCGGATTTAGAGGTCGGCTTGCATCATTTCGTGAAGATTGGCTCGATGCCGCTGCTGACGGAAAAGATGCGTTGCCTTTGGTTCACCGCGCTTATGAACTTGATCCTAAAAATGTTGATGTGCAGCTAGGATTCGGTATTTATAATTACTACGCCGATGTTATTCCTGAACAATATCCATTTTTAAAACCAGTAATGTTCTTCTTCCCCAAAGGCGATAAAGAGAAGGGTATAGAGCAGCTTCAAAATGCAGCGGAAAACGGAAAGTACACCCGAATAGAATCAAAGTATTTTTTGATGACGCTCTTCTACAAATTTGAAGACGATAATCAAACCGCACTAAAATATGCAGAAGAATTGCTTAACGATTTTTCAAACAATCCGGTTTTTCATAAATACTATGCACGTCTGCTCAGACGAACATCGCATCTCACAAAATCCTTTGAAGAATTTAGAATAATTTACGATCGTTGTGACAGTACATTTTTCGGTTACAATGATAAATTGAAAAGAGAAGCATCATATTACATAGCAGATGATTATTGGCGGGATGCCGAATTCGAACAAGCAATTAAATATTACAAAGAATGTTCGGATCTATCTTATTCATTTAATCAACCGAATGACGGTTTTAACGTTATTGCACTTTTGCAGCTTGGAAAGATTTATGACATTCTCGGCAACAGAGAAAAAGCAAAAGAATATTATGAAATTGTATCTGGACTTAGATCAGACATCGCGACTCACATGAACAGGCGGAAAAATATTTAGAAGTTCCTTTTAAAAGGTAGTTGAAACCCCAAACCTATGCAGCGCACCGATTGATCCCATCGAAGAAAAAGCATAATCGATAGTGTAATCCGAAACGGCAAATCCTACACCAATGTTAAAACCGGCTAGCCCTGCAGTTGTACCAACTTTATAATCTTTGCGTTTTTCGTTGTCGTAACCTATTCTAAGTCTTAATGAACTGCTGAATCGAATTTCGGCGCCTACTGTTAATTGCTTAAAACGATCAGCGAAATTGTCGTATTTATCAACAAGCCGGTTTAAAGAGAGGTAGAACTTAAAAGGTGTGTGAGGAAGTACTTTAGAAACCCCAAATCTCATATCAGTCGGTAAATCTTCATCTTTATCAAAGTAAGAAGAAATTTGAGATCCCAAAGTTTAGAATGGATAAACCAAAACTCCAATCATCATCCGGGATTGTATAGTGAAGACCAAGATCCATTGCGATACCCGTTGCCGAGTAGTCTGCGATACCGGAATAAATGAATTTTACGTTAGCGCCATAGAAAAGATTATCGCCAAGTTCATTTCCGTAACCGACTAATAAAGCAAATTCGTTAGCCCCAAATTCTCCAAGCTGATTTCCGTTTGCGTCCGCTTCGGTGAATGTGCCGTAGTTTATATATTGAACGCCAACTCCAAATCGACCAATGTCGGTTATTTCTTGGGAATAGGTTAAACTCGCAGAATTAATATCGACAAGGTGCTTTAAGAAAGAGAATGAAGCGGGTTTATCTTTAAGAAAATTTAATCCTGCGGGATTATAAAAAATGACATTCGGATCGTCATCATTAGTGACATAACTACCAGCAAGTGCTGCAGCACGCGGACTCATATCCAATCTTAAAAATTCAAAAGTGTTTTGTGCAAACAAAAGAGAAAAACTCGATAATAGAATTAAAATTCCCCAAAAACGCTTCATATACTCCTCAATTTTAACATTCGATTTTAAATATAATTGATTCGAATGGCAAGGTAAAATTAAGCGGTCTAAATTAGTCGCCGTAAAGGAACAAACTAAATTATATTTATGTTAAATTCGCAATGTAAAATTTAGAAAGAGAGAAGGAAAAAGATGAACTCAATAAAGACTGTATTTTTGATGACGCTGATGATGGTTCTTATTCCTGATTGTCGGTGGTGCGCTTGGAGGAGAAACCGGATTAATAATTGCATTTATATTTTCATTAGCTCTTAACTTTGGCTCGTATTGGTTTTCCGATAAAATTGTTCTCAAAATGTACAAAGCAAAAGAAGTTACGCGCGAGGCGAATCCAAGATTATATGATACTGTTGCAATGCTTGCAGAAAAAGCTCAGCTTCCTATGCCCAAAGTTTACATAGCGGATAACCCAACGCCTAATGCTTTTGCTACGGGAAGAAACCCGGATAACGGTGCAGTTGCTGTAACAACAGGAATACTTCGCATTCTAGATCAGAAGGAATTGGAAGGAGTTTTAGCGCACGAGTTAGCTCACATAAAAAACAGAGATATTTTGATCAGTACAATTGCGGCAACTCTAGTTGGTACAATTACGTTTATTGCACGGATGGCCGGATGGGCAATGTTATTTGGCGGAAGAGACGAAAACTCAGGGTCTGCAATTTCGTCTTTGGTACTGTTAATATTGTCACCGATAGTAGCTGTTTTAATTCAACTTGCAATTTCTCGTTCAAGGGAATATATAGCGGATGAAAGCGGGGCTCAAATATGCGGTCAACCTCTTGCTTTGGCCGGAGCTTTAAGCAAATTGCAATCGGCTAACAAACAAATACCGATGAGAAATGCGGAAACATCAACCGCGCATATGTTTATTGTTAATCCTTTTTCGGGTAAATCGATGATGAAAATGTTTTCAACTCATCCGCCGGTTGAAGAACGAATTTAAACGACTACAGGAAATTGCAGCAGGCAGAAGATAAAAATTAGGGAGCCGGTGGGTTCCCTTTTTATTTTAAAAACAATGATAACTTCGGGTAGTAAAATTAGACAGAAACCTTTTTTGAAAATTCTTAAAATTATATCACTATTATTTCTAATCTGCTCCTTAAGTTTAGCACAACCCAAAAGCAATCTTACAATTATCTATGATTTGATAGATGATAATGTTAACCAGTTGATCGAGAAACTTCCACAGCAAACAAATAAGATTATTTTTGATTATTCAGCTTTGCCCGAGTATGAAAGTTTGGAAAGCAGGTTCATATATAACTTAGATAATGAAAATTATTTAGTAGAGAGTGAAGAAGATTTACCCACATTAAAATACTCGCTCGATCAGATTGGAGTATATTGTATTCAGAACCATTTCAGAGGCGGCTTATTATCTGATTATAAAATTGAACGCAGGATTTTTCTTAATGGCACTATGGCATTGGGAAGTGGACCTAAAGGTAATCAAAGACCGATTTTGTTGAATCAACCTATAGCGACACTCTTTATTATTCCGAAATTGAAAATGTAGAATCTCCAAGTTTACAAATCACACAAGGAACAAAACCATCCGAACCGCTGTTTGAAAGTCTGCTTGAGCCGGTTATTGCGGTTGGTGCGGTAATCGTTACCATTATTTTACTATTTACAGTCCGTAGCAAATAGTTGTAACTTTGACGGCTCGGGTAATTTCTTTATTTTTGATGTCTCATTTACAGGTCACTTAACATAATGCGAAATTTCACACTTATTATTTCTATTGCAGCTCTTTTATTAATTGTTGGCTGCTCGGGTTCGGTTGATACTTCATTACTCTCTCCGGATGAACATTTTGAATTTGCGATGGAATTATATCAAGATGAAGATTACCAAGGAGCTCAACAAGAATTTCAGTCAATATTACTTCAATATCCGGGTAGTGCAGTAAACGACGATGCACAATATTATTTGGGTCAAACTTACTTTTAGTCACGCGAGCCATATCTGTTAGCCGCTTATGAGTTCAGCAAGCTTATCAGAGATATTCCGGCCAGTCAGTTTGTACCCGATGCGCAGTACATGCTGGCGGAATCTTACTACTCAGCTTTCACCACCATTTCAGGTTAGATCAAGCGTACTCAAAAAAAGCAATTGAAGAATTTCAGGCATTTATTGATTTCTTTCCTTTAAATCCGAGAGTTGAAGAAGCTGAAAGAAAGATTAGCGAACTCAACAACAAGCTGGCATTAAAACTTTACAATAATGCAGTTATCTATGAAAAAATGGATTACACTAAAGCGGCAAAAAAATATTATACCAATGTGCAAGAAACGTATCACGATACAGAATACGGTCCTCTTGCCCTCTATAAAAAAATTCAGCTTGAAATAAACGAAGAAAATTATTCCGATGCTCGTAAAGACATAAATCAATTTCTTGCACGTTATCCCGACCATGAATCTGCAAGAGAAATTCAGCAACTAGAAGATCAATTGGCGAGCAGGTACGTGACAAAAAAAAAAGAAAAACATTGCTAATTCTTATGTTACGATGACCGAACTGGTTTTGCCGAACCACACTAATCAACTCGGTAATTTACTCGGCGGTCAATTGATGCATTGGATAGATATCTGTGCGGCACTTTCGGCTGCGCGGCATTCTCAAAGAGTTTGCGTTACCGCTTCTGTTGACCGTATTGACTTCCATCATCCGATTAAACTGGGTAATGTGGTTACACTTGTTGCTTCCGTAAATCGCGCTTTTAACACATCTATGGAAGTCGGTGTAAAAGTTTACTCCGAAAGTCATAGAGAGGGAACTCGAGTTCACTCTAATACTGCCTACTTAACTTTTGTCAGTGTTGGTGATGACGGCAAGCCGGTTAAAACTTATCCGATCAATTCCGGAGACCGACGAGAAAAGAGAAGATACGAAGAAGCATTACAGCGAAGAGACCGGCGACTTGCACAACGTCAACAACGATCAATAAATAGTTCACTTCGTTTTTTGATCCAACCGCTTATGACTAACAATCTTAAGAAATTAATTATATTTTTATATCGTTCTAAATTTTAATAGAGTTCGATAAATTGATGAAATCAATATTCGCTATATTAATAATACAATTGATAGGTATTCAAGGTTATTCTCAATCTCTTGACTCACTTTATAATGAGTACGTAACAGCAATGACTGTTTCGGATAAGGAAAGAGTCCAAGTGACATCAGAAATAAAACCGATCAAATGCACAACACAACATGCATTTATTATCAGAGAGAATTATGACAAATTAACTCCCGAACAAACAAAATAAAGTTTCATTCGTTCTCTCGCGTCCGCAAACTGAAACTAGTTTTGTAACACCCTCCGGTTTTTTCAGAATTCACTATAACAAAACCGGTCCACAAGCTCCCGCATACGATCTTGATGAATTAGCCACCGCACTCGATTCTACTTACAATTTTGAAATAAATAAACTTGGGTATCTCTCCCCACCACCGGATGACGGTGAAGGAGGAGATGATCTCTACGATGTTTACATTCAAGATATGGGTTTTATTTATGGTGAAACTCGTTTCTTTGCACAACCGAACAGTCCGAGTTATATGATAATTGACAATGACTTTGATGTTCATTTTACTAAAGGAATTGACGGAGCACGAGTCACCGTAGCACATGAATTTCATCATCGCAATTCAAGTCGGTAATTATAAATATAGATCGGAAGACAGTTATTATTACGAATTGTTATCAACAAGTATGGAAGAATTTGTCTTCGATTCAGTCAATGATTATTACGATTATATTCCTTCTTATTTTAACAATTCGGGTGCACCGTTTTACTCAACTAACGGCGGCGGATATGATTTAGCAATTTGGAATATTTTCCTAAAAGAAAAATATGGATTTGATATAATTAAAAAGGGATTGGAAAATTTATCCAATTATAAAGCGTTGGAAGCAATTGCACTTTCGATCGGAAATTACGGCGGATCTTTTAAGGAAGACTTAAATGAATTCGGAATCTGGAATTACTTTACCGGCGGCCGCGCAAAGGATGATAAATATTATAAAGAAGCCGCCAACTATCCCAAAGTTAAACCAATGATGACGATGGATTTTAACACTACTGTTAAAAACATTAATGTAAATTCAAATCCATCTTCAAATAATTATTTTACTTTTGTTGATGTGGATAGAGGACTGCCCGACACGCTTGTTTCGATAATCACAAATTCAAATTACCAAACTGAGTCCCGAACTGAGTTTGAGTATTCCATTTATAAATTTAATGCCGACGGCTCAACCAAACTTAATGATCTTTATTATTCAAAAATTATTGCAGCAAACAAATCCCTTTTTGTTGAAAGCGCTATTTTCAATAATGAATTAGCGGCGGAAGGCAACACCGAAAGGGAAGATATAGATTTTGCCTATCCTCAGCCATTCACATACGGGAAGCATTCTTACTTATTCATTCCGACCGCGGCAGATATTTATGGCAGGTCAACTTTAAATGTTTATACATCCGGTATGGATTTAGTTTTTTCTTCCGAAAAGGATATCTTTGCAACTGATAAAATTGTTGTTCGCTGGGACGGCAAAAAAAGTAACGGTGAAAAATTACCAACCGGAATTTATATCTACGTTACAAAAGCAGGCGATACAGTTAAAAAAGGAAAATTAGTAATCTATAATGAATAGTTACAACTTATCTCTAAATAATGTTACTAAAATATTCGGTAGACGACTCGTCTTTAAAAAGATAAGTTTTGAAATGAACAGTGGAAATATTTATGGAGTTTCGGGAAATAACGGTTCCGGTAAATCTACGCTTGCAAAAATAATTGCCGGAGTAATTTCAACTTCCTCCGGTAAAATAGAACATATGATTGGTGAAAAAAAGATTATCCCGGAAGAACTGCATGACCATCTCGGATTTGTATCTCCTTATCTTTTCTTGTATGATGAATTTAATGCAGAAGAAAATTTATATCACTTTGCAAAGATTCGTGGTATCAATCCTGATAATGAGAGAATTGAAAGATTATTCGAACTCTTTAATTTGGCTGACAGAAAGAAAGATTTATTAAAAGGTTACTCATCCGGAATGAAGCAACGTATGAAATTCATTTTCGCTCTTCAGCACTCGCCAAGATTATTAATATTTGATGAACCAACTTCCAATTTAGATAACAAAGGTAAAGCAGCAGTTTATCAATTGATTGAAGAAGAATCGAAAGATAATCTTGTAATTGTTGCCTCTAATGAAGACAGCGATCTTGAACTTTGTACCAGTGTAATTGATGTTGAACAATACAAAAAGAAATGAAAGCATATTCACTATTTAAAAAAGATTGGCACTCAGAGTTAAGAACACGCTATGCAATAAATGCATTAGCAATGTTCATTCTTGTAACTATAAGTGTAATTCTTTTTTCGATAGGTAACGAAAAGATTAGTGAATATTTAACCGGCGGTTTGTTGTGGGTTGTCATTTTCTTTTCTGCAATGTCCGGTTTATCACGCGCATTTGTTTCTGAAGAGGAGAGAGGAACAACGTTAACTCTTCAACTCCTCGCGTCTCCTTCAACGATTTTTACGGGTAAATTTCTTTTTAATTTAGTCCTCGTTTTCTTGATGAATATAGCAATTACAATTCTTTATTCAGCATTGTTTGAGAGCTTTGTAATCAGAAGTCTTGACCTATTTTTAATTGCGTTTGTTCTCGGAAATTTTGGAATAGCAGTCTCTTCAACAATTATCGCAGCAATAATTTCAAAAGCGAGTTCTAAGGGAACGCTCTATCCGGTGCTGTCGTTTCCAATTTTGCTTCCATTGATTTTGACACTTCTTGAATTAACTAAATTTGCAATTGATGGCGACGCGCTTGCGGATTCTTGGGTGGAAATTGCAGTACTTGTCTGTTATGATGTTATTATGTTAACTGCTTCTTACCTTTTGTTTGATTTCATCTGGAAAGATTAATCTTCATCTTCGTCTACTTTAAAATCAGTAACCGACATAAATTTAATTGAAAAAGCTATCAACTGTGAAAGTGAATTTGACTTTGTTTTCTTCATTAAGTTTACTCTGTGTGTATCAACTGTCCGTTTGCTGACGTTTATTTTTTCTCCAATTTCAGAACTAGTGTATCCTTCACTTATAAAATACAAGATTTCTTTCTCCTTTGGAGTAAGTACAATATTTGGATCTATTTTTCCGTCTGCTAAATTTCTGAATTTATCATCCAAGGTTTTCAGTTTTTCTTCAGGCCACTCTTCGCCAAAATATTGTTTCCCGTTGGCAATTTGCCGAATTGCATAAATCAATTCCTGTTGATTTACATTTTTCCCGATAAGTCCTTTGGCGCCAAGCTTCAGCGCGTAGTGAATGTATTCCGGAGATTCATACATTGATAGAAATAAAAACTTGCAGCGGGGATCTGTTTTTTTAATCTCTTTATATGCCTCAAACCCTGACACGCTAGGCATTGCAATATCTGTAACGACTACATCAGGCTTTAATTGAAAATACTTTTTAATTAAATCATCACCATCGGTAGCTTCAGCAAGCAGCCGGAAATCGCTTATGTTTGAAATAATTCCCACAATACCCGTACGGAATAAGTGGTGGTCATCTGCAATTATTATATTTACTATTTCTGATCCCATAACCGAGCAATATTCAAATTCACAAGCAAATATAAGCTAATTAGTTCACATCAACGAAAACTAACTGCAAGTAGCTTGCAATTAGTCGGGCAAAAGTATAGTTTTGATTATGCAAATAAAAGAACTGCTGCAAGAAAAAAAAATAAAAGCGACTAAACCGCGTTATAAAATTGCTTCGGTTTTAGCACAATCATCCGCACCGATGAGCTTGGATGAAATCGAAAATGTCTGTGACGATATTGATTTCTCAAGTATCTACAGAACTATAAAACTTTTTTTACAAAAAGGAATGGTGACCGAACATTACTTCGGTGAGAAAAAAGCAAAATATCATTTTCATAATGAGTCAAATCATAATCACTTTATTAAATGTTTGAAGTGCGGTAAACTCGAAGAAATAAAAAATGTTTGTATAATCGATGAAGTAAACAAGAAAACCGCATTTAAAATTATTGACCACTATATGGAGTTTACAGGCTTATGCCCGGACTGTTCAAAAAATTAATATTTCTTTTTGTAATTTTTTCTCTGATCTCTTGTTCGGATAAAATGGAGGAAAATAGTGACTTGACTGTAGCTGTAACCTTAGCTCCATACGAATATTTGATAAATAAAATTGCAGGTGATAATGTTAAAATTATCACCTCACTTCCGCCAAATGCAACCCCTCATCACTTTGAACCAACCGCAAGATTGATAGAAAATATTTCAAAAGCTGATTACTATTTCAGAGTTGGAGCAAATTTACAATTCGAAGAAGTTTGGGTTAACAAATTAACCGACATGAATAAATCACTCAAAGTGATTGATCTTTCTCGGGATTTAGATGATATTGATGGAGATCCGCACTATTGGTTAAGTCCTCAAAATCTAAAAATAATTTCAGCAAAGATTCACTCTGAGTTGTTAAAAGCAATTCCGGATCAAGAAGAAGAACTGAATAAGAATTTAAATGCATTTCAAGATTCCCTGACTTCAATAACAGCAGAAATAAAAAATTCTCTTGAAGAGATACCAAACAAAAAACTTTTAGTTTATCATGGTTCGTGGAGTTATTTCGCCCGAGATTTTGGATTTGAGCAACTCACAATAGAACAAGGAAGTAAAGAACCAACACCAAGCGATTTGGAACGGATTCTTAACGAAGTAAAGAAATCAAAAATTCCAGTTGTATTTGTCGATCCGCAGCACAGCAAAACATCGGCGAAAATTGTGGCAAAAGAATTACGCGTGAACGTTGATACGATTGATCCTTTGAAAAAAGATATATTGAAAAACTTAATTGAAGTAAAAAATAAAATTGAGAAACACTATAAATGAAAGCGATAGAAGTTAATAATGTTTATTTCAAATACGAGGAAGTAAACATTCTAGAAGAAATAAATTTTTCTGTGGATGACAGAGACTTTGTAGGAATAATTGGTCCTAACGGCGGCGGTAAAACAACGCTTATTAAAATTTTGGTTGGGTTGTTAAAACCACAGCAAGGCGAAGTAAAAATTTTTGGGCAGTCGGTTTCCAAAGCAAAAAATCTGATCGGGTATGTTCCGCAGATTTTTAACTTCGATCCGAACTATCCAATCTCGGTCGAAGAGGTAGTATTGCTTGGCAGATTAACTGCCGGTAGAAAATCATTCCGAAATAAAACTGATTTAAAGATTGTTCATGATTGTTTGGAAAAAGTTGGAATGATCGATTACAAACATGAACTTATCGGGAATTTATCCGGCGGACAAAAGCAGAGAGTTTTAATTGCAAGAGCAATTGCTGTTCAACCGAAAATCTTAATTCTTGATGAACCAACCGCAAGCATAGACAGCCGCGCCGGAAAGAACTTTTACGATCTACTCGATGAATTAAATAAAGAAATGACAATAATAATGATATCGCATGATATCGGAGTTGTTTCACAATACGTCAAAAAGATCGCCTGCTTAAATAAAAATCTCGTCTTCCACGACTCTAAAGAAATTTCAAAAGAAATGCTTGAACAAACTTATCAATGCCCGGTCGATTTAATTGCACACGGACTACCGCACAGAGTTTTAGACGAACACGAGCATCATCATGATTGATATTTTCTCATACGACTTTATGTTAAACGCATTTCTCGCCGGTATTATGGCAAGTCTTGCAGCCGGGATTATCGGAACTTACGTTGTGGTTAAGAGAATTGTTTTTATAACCGGCGGCATATCGCATACAACCTATGGCGGAATTGGTTTAGGATATTTACTCGGTTTCAATCCTATTTTTGGAGCTATTGGTGCTTCTGTTCTCGCTGCTTTTGTTGTTTCAAAATTAGGGAGAGTCAAACGGCAGTCGGAAGATATGCTTATTGGAATTATCTGGGCATTCGGAATGGCACTTGGCATTTTCTTTATAAATCTTTCTGAAGGATACACACCCGATTTAATGTCTTATCTATTCGGAAATATTTTACTCGTTTCGCAAACAGATATTATCATAATGCTTGTGTTGAACCTAGTAATTCTACTTACGGTTTATCTAAATTTTGCAAAATTTAAAGCAGTTACCTTTGATGAAGAGTTTGCTCGAAGCATGGGAATAAATGTCGATCGTATTTATTTGATTTTGCTTTTATTAATTGCGGTCACAATTGTAATTTTGATAAAATTAGTTGGAATTGTGCTCGTTATAGCAATGCTCTCAATTCCTCCGGCAATTGCAATTAAGTATGCAAAAAGCATTAAGCAGATGATGATCTTTTCAGTACTGCTTGGTTTACTTTTTAACTTTGTTGGTTTATTTAGCTCTTATTACTTAAATTTAACATCCGGTGCATCGATAATATTTATATCGGTTATTGGGTATTTAATTTCTTACTTTCAGAAGAGATAATAGAGGGCATATTGGTTATTTGGGATGTTGATCCAAACATTATTTCATTAGGACCCCTTACGGTACGTTGGTATGGTCTTCTTTTTGCTGCATCATTTGTTATCGGATATCAAATCTTTATTTGGATCTATAACCGAGAAAACAAACCGGAAAAAGAACTTTCGGATTTAATTTGGTACATGATAATCGGAACTGTGGTTGGTGCTCGTCTCGGACATTGTCTCTTTTATAATCCTTCTTTCTATTTTCAAAATCCTTTTGAAATTATTGCCGTTTGGCGCGGTGGACTTGCATCACACGGAGCTGCAATCGGTATTCTGATTGCGTTATACTTTTTTACTAAGAAACGACCCAAGACAACTTATCTTTGGCTGCTTGATAGAATTGTAATTACCGTTGCGCTTGCAGCATTTTTTATCAGAATGGGAAACTTGTTTAACTCTGAGATTATTGGTTTACCGACTGATGTTCCTTGGGCTTTTGTTTTTACCAGAGTTGACGATATACCAAGACACCCGGCACAGTTATATGAAGCGCTAGGTTATTTAGCCACGTTCTTTTTTCTATTCTTCAAATACAAAAAAGATTATAAAAAGTTGAAAGACGGATTGATCTTCGGCTACTTTTTGATTTGTATTTTTGGATACAGAATTTTTATCGAATTTCTTAAGGAAGACCAAACTTATTTTGAAGAAGGTATGCTGTTAAATATGGGACAGATTTTGAGCATCCCTTTAGTTATTGCCGGAATTTATCTTGTTTATACTAGACTAAAAAATTCATCACACAAAACTGTTTAATTTAGTTCCATCAAGGAGTTTTAATGAAAATCTATAGAATTTTATTCTACGGTTTAGCAATAGTTATATCAATTTCTTTTACTAATAGCTGTTCAACTGATAAATCAAATGATTATAATCCCTCAACCGATTCACTTAGATTCAGTGGAGAAGTTCATCTCCGCAACATAAAACAGCTCACTTACGGCGGAAACAATGCGGAAGCATATTGGAGTTTTGATAATAAACAATTAGTCTTCCAAAGTGATTGGGAGAAAATAAACGAACAAGGTTGCGATCAAATATTTTTGATGAATGCCGATGGTTCTTCGCTTGAAACCAGTGAACAATATAGACTTGTTTCAACCGGAAAAGGAAGAACGACTTGCGCTTATTTTTTGAAAGATGGTAGAATAATTTACTCATCTACTCATGAAGCAAATGAAGATTGTCCCGAACCGGTTATGTTTGTTGAAGGAAAATATGTCTGGCCTATTTACGATTCTTACGATATTTATGTAGTAAATCCGGACGGATCAAATTTAGAAAAGCTGATTGGCGGTGAAGGATACGATGCGGAACCAACTGTTTCTCCCGATGGCAGATATATTATTTACACTTCAACTCGTTCAGGGGATTTAGAACTTTGGCGATATGATTTGCAAACCGGTGAAGACATTCAAATTACCGATGAACTTGGTTATGACGGCGGCGCTTTCTTTTCACCCGATTCTAGAAAAATTGTGTGGCGCGCAAGCCGTCCAAAAGGGCAAGCCGCTGCAGATTATCAAGAGCTTTTAGCGCAAGGATTAGTTGAACCGAAAGCTCTTAACATTTACGTAGCTGATATTGACGGAAAAAATGTTAAACAAGTAACTAAATTACCAGGAGCAAATTGGGCGCCGTTTTTTCATCCAAGCGGAGATAAAGATTTTATTCAGCTCAAACCATCATTCGCAAGAGTACGGCGGAAGATTGTTTGACATATTCATGATTAATATTGACGGAACAGAGTTAAAACAGATTACTCACTCCGGCACATTCGACGCATTCCCGATGTTCTCGTTCGACGGTAAAAAACTTGCATTCGCTTCAAACAGAAATGTTGATAGAATGGAAAGCCGTGTAACAAATGTCTTCGTAGCAGATTGGGTAGAAGAGCCGAGTGAAGTTGACAAAAATTTTGAAGCAGTTAAATAAATTGAAATAACAACTAATTCTCTATTAAGAAATCATTAAGTCATTCCGAAGAAAAGTTTAGCTGAGTCGAGAATTTTTAATGGAAAATGGAACACTGATAACACAGAAGAAACTGATTCCCGCTGAATTAAATCTGTGTTAATCGATTGTTTCTGTGTTATCTGTGTTCTATTAATTTTAGATTTAAGAAGAATATTTTTTTAAGAAACAAAATATTATCAAAGAATAGCAATGCGTGAAAAAGAATTTGCATCAAATTGGGTTTCACAGAACAAAAGTTTGATAAAAAACTTTCCCGAAGATTTTTTGGATACAGAAAACATTAAGGAAGTTAAACTGCCAGATGATGTTCTTGTAATGGGACCCGAAATGTTTGGACAATATGAAATACTAGACTCTAATGGCAACCCGGTCGTAAAAGCAGATTCACATATTCATGCAAAGTATATTCTTTATTCAAATCGGAATAAACCCAAAGCTATTCAAATCCCCGTTGAAGAAGACGAAGTAAAACAAACTGTAAAAAAATATGAAAAATATTTAGACGAATTACTCTCACAAATAAAAACAGAGTTTGAAAGTAATTTCCCAAAATCAAAACAGCTTTTCGATATTACAAATCACATCTTTTCTTCCCTCAATTTAAAGCGATATTAAAATGCAAAACATTACGCTGAGCGAAAACATTTCAAATTATATTCGCGAAACTTTTGGCGATCAATTTTTAGACAAATATCTCGAGTATCATCAAAGCGAATATAAACCATACATAAGAATTACATCCTTTGTTGATGAAGCAGAGATGGTTGCTCGTCTAAATAACTATGGAATTGAATTAGAAAAAATTGTAAACGTACCATTTGCTTACAGAGTATTGAGCGGAGTCGAAGTGCTCGGTAAAACTTTGGAGTTTGCGGTAGGGAAATATTACGTTCAAAGTTTATCTTCGATGATTCCCCCCTTAGTCTTATCACCAACCGAAAATGAAAAAGTTCTCGATCTTGCTGCAGCACCCGGATCAAAGACAACTCAAATTGCAGAGATGATGAACAACCGCGGATCGCTTTATGCAAACGAACCGAATGTAAATCGTTTGAAAGGATTAGTGTTTAATCTCGACAAACTTAATTTCGTTAACATCGGTGTAATAAAATATAAAGGTGAACTGCTGAGCAAAGTTTTCGAGAATTACTTCGATAAAATATTAGTCGATGCACCTTGCAGCGCGCTCGGTATTGTTCAAAAAAAAGGCGAAGTAAGCAACTGGTGGAACACGAACCAAGTTGATAAGATTGCTAATTTGCAATTGCGAATGTTGATCAGCGCAATTAAGATGGCAAAGATCGGTGGAGAAATTGTTTACTCAACTTGTACAATGACGGTTGAAGAAAATGAATTTGTCGTGAACAAAGTTTTGTCAAACTATCCCGTTGAACTCGCAGAGATTGAATTACCCGTAAAATCAAATGAAGGATTTACAAGTTATAACGGCGAACAGTTTTCAGACGAGTTAAGTAAAACGAAAAGAATAATCCCTTGGGAAATAAACTCGGAAGGATTTTTTGTAGCGAAGCTGAGGAAAACCGGTGAAACAGATCGAACAAGAAAAGCAGAAATAAAACCGCGCAACCGAGAACTTTTATCTGCACGAAGCAAGAAAATTGAAAAATATTTAAATCAGCTTACAGATCATTTTGGAATTCCATTCGAAGAATTTATGAAGCATCAATATTTATTTAGAGGTAATGATATTTTCTTTTTGAATAAAGATTGGGAAGCTAATGATCTAAGCGTATTTCATCGTCTAGGTACTCCGTTCGGATTAGTTGATAAAAACGACAAAGCACACTTCCATTCGCTTGGCGCACGTTACTTTGCACCGCACATCACAAAAAACAGAATTGATCTCTCCGATCCCGAAGATTTGAAAACCTACCTTACCGGCGGCACAATAAAAAGAGAATTTGACGGAGCGGGACAAAAGCTTATCACTGCCCGCGGATTAGACCTCGGAACTGCAATTTCCTTTACCGATGGACTCAAGAGCCAATTCCCTGCGAAATATGCGGACGGGTGAGATAATTATTTAACCTTGTAAAGCGAGCATCCTTGCTCGCTTGTTTTGGCTTAAGATTCTAACAACTGAGGTGTTGCGTAAGCGACGAGGGTCGTCTCCTTCGACTCTGTCGAGATCGTCGCTTTACAAACTTATTTTCAGTACTTTTGGAAATAATATAGGAGAAAATTAATGAGCGAAAAAACATACTTCCACTGGCGTCCACATCCTTGGCATGGGTTAAATGCCGGACCTAAACCACCTGAAAATTGTAAATGCATACATTGAAATTACACCATTCGATTTGGTCAAGTACGAAGTTGATAAAGTTACGGGTTACCTGCGTGTCGATAGACCGCACCGGACTTCGTCAACACCACCAACTTTGTATGGATTTATTCCACAAACATTTTGTGGTAAAAGAGTTAATGAACTTTCACCAAAATCAGCTCGTGCCGATGGCGATCCGTTGGATATTTGTGTTATAAGTGAAAGACCGATTAATAAGTCGGAAGTTATCCTTCGTGCAAAAGTTGTCGGTGGGCTACAAATGATTGACGGCGATGAAGCAGACGATAAAATTATTGCGGTTCTTATCAACGATAATGTTTGGAGTGAAGTAAACGAAGTTGCTGATTTACCGAAATCATTTCAAGACCGGCTGCATCATTATTTTGAAACTTATAAACAAATTCCCGGTGAAGAAATAAAAACTCACGTAGAACAAATTTATAATTCGGCACATGCATTTAAAGTTGTTGAAGCGGCAATAAAAGATTACGAAGAAGAATTCTGGAAGTAAGTCTAAGAAACCCCGGGATTTTTCCAGAGACAAAAATGGTAGATTTTCGAGCTCTTTCTGAACTTGTTTTGCTCAAATCCCGGGGTTTTCTAGTTCTATGTGTTCACTCAGCAAACATTTCTGCAAGAACGTCCAAAACTTTTTTCTGAGTCGGCTTAGTCAGTTTATCAATTCTTTTTATGAGTCTCGTTTTATCAACTGTTCGAATCTGATCCAAAACAATTTGACCTTGCTTACCCTCAACTCTACAAGGAACCCTTGTTGGATAATTGCGCAATACTTTTGTAAGCGGAGCAACTATTACTGTCCTTATGTTGCGATTCATTTCATCAGGGGAGATAATTATGCAAGGGCGGGTCTTTTTGATTTCGCTACCGATTGTGGGATCTAAATTTACATAGTAAACTTCAAAACGGGAGACCATTTACCACTCCCATTCTTCATCGTCCCAATCAGACTGCGTTGCAAGATGTTCTTCATCTAATAAAGCATCATCTTTATTTTCACCCATCTCTTTAAATGCTGCAGCCCAATTCTCGCGGTTTTTTGAAATTGGTTTTATCACAATTTTACCGTTTACAATTTCCAAATCAACTTCGTTTTGTAAACCGCTTTCATCAATAATTGATTTTGGAATTCTAATACCGCGTGAATTTCCGATTTTTATGATTTTTGTTTTCATTTTTAAAACTGCTTGTTAGTGTGGTTACAAAGTAATTACAACTTTTCAGATAAGCAAGTGAAAAACCCCGGGATTTTTCCAAAGGCAAGCTCTATGAGGTTGTGTCGGTCTACTGAATTTTACTCTCCAATAATCCCGGGGTTTTGGGTGGACACTTGATCCGACTACTCTGCCGTGTCTTACAAAAAACCCCGGGATTTGAGCAAAACAAGTTCAGAAAAGAATCATAGATCTTCTATTTTTGTCTTTGGAGAAATCCCGGGGTTTAAAAAAATTAACAATCATAATACAAATCCAAACTCAAGCGGATGCGGCTGCAATGCCATCGGTTTGATCTCTTTTCGAACTTATATTTTATCCATGTTTCAATCACATCTTCGGTGAAGACATCACCTTTCAGTAGGAATTCATGGTCATCTTCAAGAGCGCGTAAAGCGGCGCTTAGTGATTCGGGAGTTGAAGGAACATTTGCCAATTCTTCGGGCGGCATATCGTAAATATCTTTATCAAGCGGGTCGCCCGGATCGATTCTGTTCATTATGCCGTCAAGTCCGGCCATCAAAATTGCGGAGAAACCAAGATACGGATTGCCCGAAGGATCGGGACATCTAAACTCTACTCGTTTTGATTTAGGCGATTGTGAATACATCGGGATCCTGATCGATGCGCTTCTGTTTCTTTGTGAGTAAGCTAAGTTAACAGGCGCTTCATAACCGGGGACTAATCTTTTATACGAATTTGTTGTAGGATTTGTGAAAGCCAAGACAGACGAAGCATGTTTCAAAAGTCCGCCGATAAAATAGAGTGCCATTTCACTCAAACCAGCATAACCGTTCCCGGCAAAGAGCGGCTTGCCGTCTTTCCAAAGAGAAGTATGAACGTGCATACCGCTTCCGTTATCACCCATAATCGGTTTCGGCATATAGGTAACTGTTCTACCGAATTTTCTTCCTGTGTTTTTTACAATGTACTTAAATAGCAAAAGTTGATCTGCTGCTTTTACGAGCGGTTCAAATCGTAGATCAATTTCACATTGCCCGCCGGATGCAACTTCGTGATGCTGTGCTTCAACATGAATTCCTGCACGTTGCAAACCAAGAACCATTTCGTTTCTTAAATCCATTAAAGAATCTGTAGGCGGTACGGGAAAGTATCCTTCCTTATATCGCGGTTTGTAAGCTAAGTTCGGCTGCTCGTCTCTGCCGGTGTTCCATCTTCCTTCAATAGAGTCAACCATGTAAAAAGAACTGTTGGGATTTGATTCAAAACGTACATCATCAAAAACAAAAAACTCGGCTTCGGGTCCAAAGTAAACAGTATCAGCTAAACCGGTTGACTTAACATACGCCTCGGCTTTCTGTGCAATGTTACGCGGACAGCGGGAGTACTTTTCTTTTGTTGCCGGTTCGAAGACATCGCATATTAAACTTATTGTCGGTGCCTCGATAAACTCATCGACAAACATTGTTTCTGCATCGGGAATAATTAGCATATCACTTTCGTTAATAGCTTTCCATCCGCGGATCGATGAACCGTCAAATCCGTAACCGTTCTCAAATGAATCTTCTTCAAGCTGCGAAACCGGAACGGTAAAATGCTGCCATGAGCCCGGAAAATCCATGAACTTAAAATCTACGAATTGTATTTCATTATCCTTCACAAAGCTGAGGACGTCATTCACTTTTGCTTTGTCAGTCATAACAACTCCTTATATATTTATTTTTGTAGTTTCTTTAATTGTTGATAAAACAAAACTTGTAATTGTTCGAGTTACGCCAGGCCAAGATTGAATTTGACTTAATAATTTTTCGAGTGAGGCAGTATCTTTTACCAATGCTTTTAAGATGTGCGATCCTTCGCCAAGAATTGAATGGCATTCTAAAATTTCCGGAGTCTTGCTAACCTTGTCGGTGAGCTTATCGTAATTTTTTGATGAATCCATAACCACCAAAATGAACGCCATCAAGTCGAGACCGAAAGTTTGTCTGTTTACTTTTGCGTAATAACCTTCGATGATTCCCTGCTCTTCAAGCTTTTTCATTCGCTCGCTGAGTGATGGTAGCGAGAGTCCGACTTCCTCGGCAATTGCGTTTCTTTTAGTTCTGCCGTTCTCCTGAAGCATGTTGAGAATCTTAATATCTACGGCGTCAAGCATGATTTACCTTAGTTTCTTAAATAAATAATAAAAATATGGCTGAGAATATAAGGCGAGGTGATAACAATTGCAAATTATATTTTGCAATTATTTGATTTTTCTTAAAATTATTTCGTGATTCAGTGAAAAGTCAGAATAAATTTAGGCGATGTTGAATCGAAGGTCTTTTAGTAGGTTAATTTGTTTTTCGGAAAGATTCTCAGGTGCAATTGTGTAATTGTTGAATTCCCTTCTTAATTGGTAGGTCTTGCGCAGCAAATCGAAATTCTCTCCACGCTTTTGTGAATCCATGGATGAAAGTTTTTTTAATGAGTCGGAATCTTTTTCGATTGGATAAATCTTGTTAGTGATTTCAAAGAGAAGATCTGCTTCGGTCAATTTTTGCTGGATTGAAATAAGCGAATTATCAGCTTCCGGTAACTGTGGTTTCCAATGGGGATTTTTATCAGTGAATTTGCATAAGTTCATCGTAAATCATTTTCGTGCCGTTTACTTTTCCTTCGAGTGAGTATCCGGCGATATGCGGAGTTCCCAAGTAAACCTTCTCTAAAAGTTCTCCGCTTATTTTTGGTTCGTTCTCCCAAACATCCAGCACAGCGGTGATGTCATTATACTTTCCCAATCTATCTAAAAGTGCAAAGTTATCAACCACTCCGCCTCTCGACGAATTTATTAAAACTGTTCCCGGTTTAAGTGAGTTGATTTTTTCACTATCGAAAAGATGAAATGTTTTATCCCTTCCGCTTTTGTTCATAGGAACATGTAGTGTTATGAAATCACATGCTAGAATTTCTTTAAGAGAAGAGAAGTTATAATCGTAACCGCCTCTTTCAAGCGGGGATCATTGACTAATACTTTCATTCCAATTGATTTTGCAAAACGAGTAATTTTCTTACCGATATTTCCATAACCGACTACTCCCAAACTTTTATTTGCTAATTCAAAATTACTTTGATGAGCAAAAAGTGAAATTGCGGTCAAAACATATTCGGTAACCGCAAAAGAATTGCAACCCGGAGCACTTGCATATTTTATGTTTCTTGATTCGAGGTAATTCAAATCGAGATGGTCTGTCCCGATAGTTGCAGTTCCGACAAACTTAACGGGAGTATCACTCAATAAATTTTCATCAACTTTTGTAATTGAACGGACAATCAAAGCATCGCAATCTTTAAGCGATTCATTTGTGATTTTTCTTCCATGCATTAATTCGACTTCACCAAAACCGGAAAATGCTTCTGCTCCAAATTCAATATTTTCATCAACTATAATTTTCAATTTTCCTCGGATAGTTTTATTGTGTACTTTGTGAAAACTTATGGCTTAGCCATCCCTTGGGAGTGCCAGTTGTGGTTATAGTACTTAACCACAAGGTTCACAAGGAAGGCACAATGTTCACTAAGGAATCGGCTTACGTTTTCAAAAATAATCAAATTAACCTCTAATTTGAATACACAAACTTATTTAGCTATTTTTGAAGCTAATTTTTACAAGGGCAGCGGAGAAGACATGACATTCAAAAAACGAACACATACATGCGGCGAATTAAGAGAAACCAACATTGGTGAAAGTGTTGTACTCAACGGTTGGGTAGATACACGCAGAGATTTAGGCGGTGTAATATTTATTGATTTACGCGACAGATATGGAATAACCCAAATTGTATTCGAACCAAGTTATAATAAAGATACTCATGAGTTGGGCTCTGCATTAAGAGGTGAGTATGTAGTTTCGGTAGAAGGTAAAGTTAGAAAAAGACCTCCCGAAACAGACAACCCAAAAATTCCAACCGGTCATGTTGATGTGATGGTTGATAACTTGATCGTTTTGAACAAAGCAGAAACTCCGCCATTCCCGATTAAAGATGATGTTGATGTTCACGAAGACTTACGACTAAAATATAGATACCTAGATTTACGAAGAGATCAAATGAAGAAGAATCTCTTGCTTCGTCACGACATGTACCAAAGTGTTCGTAAATATTTTGACGAACAAAAGTTTGTTGAAATCGAAACACCGGTGTTAATGAAATCAACTCCTGAAGGTGCTAGGGATTTCCTTGTACCGAGCCGTGTTCATAAAGGTAAATTTTATGCACTGCCTCAGTCACCGCAGACTTACAAACAGTTGTTAATGGTTTCCGGCTTCGATAGATATTTTCAAGTAGTCAAATGTTTTAGCGATGAAGACTTACGAGCTGATCGACAACCCGAGTTTACGCAGATTGATGTTGAGATGTCCTTCGTTGATACGGAAGATGTGTTCGAAGTTGTTGAAGCATTGATGAAGAAGTTATTAAAAGAAGTAAAGGATTATGATTTGCAAACGCCGATCCCTCGTTTAACTTTCAAAGATGCGATGGAAAAATACGGCAGCGATAAACCTGATCTCCGCTTCGGACTTGAAATGGTTACTCTGAATGATGTTGTTAAAGATGCAGAGTTCCGCGTATTTAAAGAAGCAGTTGAGAGCGGCGGAATTGTGACCGGACTACTAGCAAAAGGTTGCGGCGATTATACACGAAACCAGCTCGATGTTTTAACCGATTACGTCAAGAAACTCGGCGCCGGCGGTTTAATTTGGATGCGTGTAAAAGAAGAGGGTCTCGAAGCACCGGTCGCCAAATTTTTCAGTGATGAAGAACTTCAAAATATTACTTCCGCAATGAATGCCGAACCGGGCGATTTGATTTTTATACAAGCCGGAAAATGGCTTAAGACACTTTCACTTATGGGTTCGCTTAGATTAGAAATGGCAAAGCGTCTTGACTTAATTCCGAAAGATGAAGTTTGGAAATTGCTTTGGGTAACAGACTTTCCGCTTTTTGAGTGGGATGATGATACGCAGCGTTATTATGCAATGCACCATCCGTTTACGTCACCGGTTTTAGACGATGTTGAAAAATTAGAAAGTGATCCGGGTAATGTTAGAGCGCGGGCTTATGATCTCGTGTTAAATGGAAATGAGATTGCCGGCGGTTCAATAAGAATTCACAATGCCGATTTGCAGTCGACAATGTTTAAAGCGCTTGGTATATCCGATGAAGAAGCCGAAGAAAAATTTGGATTTTTAATGGGTGCCTTCAAGTACGGCGCACCGCCGCACGGCGGAATTGCTTTTGGGTTTGATAGATTGGTAATGCTTCTTGCAAATGAAAATTCAATTAGAGAAGTAATGGCATTCCCGAAAACAGCGAGCGCAACTTCGTTAATGGATAACTCACCCTCACCGGTTGACGAGCAGCAGTTGAAGGAATTGCATATTAAGTTGAGATAAGTTTTTTCCGAAGCATACATTTACAATCATTCGGGGAAACTATTTTTTCACTCTAACTGATTCAGTCCATAAGAGTTCATCAATTTTTAACTACGGGCTTTTTTGCAATAATAAAGATGCTGTAGTAAGAAACACGATACTGTCAGCTCCTGACGGAGTTTCTTCGGTGAGTTATAAGCTTTGTTACCAATTGTCAGTCCTATCGGACTTTCCTGTTTGCATTTGAAATATTGTAAATCCGTATGCTAACGCCGATAGGCGTGGTGTATCGGTAAATCAAGTATAAAGGGTACAGATAGAACACCATAGGTGTGACATAAAAGGAGAGAAAAGATATCACTCCGAAGGAGTTTCTTTGAGAGGGTTAATGTTTTCTTTACGATATGTCAGTCCTCTGGACTTTTGTGGTGTTCGTTTTTTACGACATTGTCCTGACGGACTTTCTGCTTGATTTCGGAATTTCGTTTGTTACCGATATACCAGTCCTAACGACTTGATTGCTTTCAGTATTTTATTTGCAAAAGAATAATCGTTACTGAGTGTCTTTTCTGTTTGTATTCTATATTTTATATTAAGTAATAAACGCCGCTAGGCGTGGTATATCGGTAATTAAAGAGCTATACAGATCCAGAACACTGTAGGTGTGACATAAAAGGGAGGAGAGATAAATGCCAAACACATATACTCAAATAACAATTCATCTCATTTTTGCTGTAAAGAATCGTGAAAACTTACTCAAAAAATCTATACGTCCTGAACTATTTAAATACATGTCTGGTATAGTAAAAAATAAAAACCATAAACTGCTTGCTATCAATGGAGTTGCCGATCATGTTCACTTATTGATTGGACAGTCTCCAACTATGGCTTTATCAGATTTAGTTCGTGATATAAAGAATAACTCGTCGAAGTTCATAAATCAAAAGAAGTTAGTTTTGGGAAAATTTGGGTGGCAAACCGGTTATGGAGCTTTTTCTTATTCGCGATCTCAAAGACCAAATGTTATTAAATATATTGAGAATCAGGAAGAGCATCATAAAGTTAAAACTTTCCGAGAGGAGTATTTGGAGATATTGCAAAAGTTTGATGTGGAGTACGACAGTGAATACATTTTTGAATTCTATGAGTGATGTCACTCCTGCGGAGTTTTTTTTGTGATAGGTTTCAGTGGTTGTTACCGATATACCAGTCCTAGCGGACTTTTGATGTACCTGATTGTTACCATGTTTGCAGATATGTCAGTCCGTTTGTAACGCGATAGGCGTGTTATCGTAAGAAATAGACCAACAGAAACAAACACCGTAGGTTCTGGAGAAAATATATCTTTGGAGTTTCTGGGAGTGAATTTGTTACCAAGATGTCAGTCCTAACGGACTTCTCCGCATGCTTCCGGGATTTTGTTTTTACCGATATGTCAGTCCTGACGGACTTTTCTTTTGCCATCTCCGATTTTATGATAATCCCTAACGCCGGTAGGCGTGGTATATCGGTAAAGCAGACAAAATAAAGAAAAGCAAACACCGTAGGTGTGACATGAAAGAAAAAGATATCACTCCGAAGGAGTTTCTTTGAGAGGGTTAATGCTTTCTTTACCGATATACCAGTCCTAGCGGACTTTTGTGTTGATTCGGTTGTTTGGTTTGTTACCGGTATGTCAGTCCTAACGGGTTGGCTAGTTCTATTTTTTTGTTACCGATATATCAGTCCTAGCGGACTTCTATCAGAGTTTAATTCCTTATTCCATTCATCCAACACTCCAGTACTCCACTCATCCAACCATCTCCCACTTCCCCGTATTTTTTACCTGCAATTATTACCGGAAATGCCGTATTATTTTCACGTGACAAAAAATCTTTTTACTTGCGTCTCTCTAAAATTTCCAATATTATAACAAAAGCGGTAAATTTTACTTTTAGAATTGGGCGTTTTCTGGTTGGTAAGGTTCTTGAAACTTGATCATAAAATTAAAACGAGTATAAATTTCCGATGGGTCAGCAGCAGTTACTTTTGATAGTTTTAGGTGTTATTATTGTTGGAACCGCAATAGTGATGGGTATAAATCTCTTTAAAGCAAATGCTGTTGAGGCAAAAAGAAATAATGTAATTAATGAATTAGTAAATCTGGCAGCTATGGCTCAACAACATTATCAGAAACCAACAGCATTGGGTGGTGGTGATAGAACCTTCACCGGTTGGAAAATACCTCAAGAATTAAGAACTACTGCAAACGGTTCATTTAAAATAGATTCAGACGGCGATCAAGAAATAACTCTAATAGGAACAGGTAATGAAGTTGTTACCGGCAATGATTCTGTGAAAGTTAAAATGGTAGTTAAGCCGCAAATATATGAAGCAATTATTATTCATTGAAATTTACAGTGTAAGATTTTACATCGATAGGTAGTAAATAATTCTGAAATAGTCAATTAAAAAATAATAATTACTTTTGGTACGAATTTCTCTTGTAATTATATAAACAAACAATCACAAACAAATTAAAGGAGTTGTATCATGGGTCAACAACAATTATTACTCATTGTTCTTGGTGTTATCATAGTTGGTATCGCTGTAGTAGTTGGTATTAATGTATTTACAGCAAGTAGTGCAGCAGCAAATAGAGATGCTGTTATTTCCGATTTGACAAATCTTAGCAGCAATGGCACAACAATATTATAGAAAACCGGAAGCACTTGGTGGTGGTGGTAATTCTTTTGATCAGATTGGACAGATTCCAGCTCAATTAACAACAAACAGCTAATATGAGTAGCTGATGTGGTTCCAACAGTTCGGCGAACTCAGATGTAACATTTAGTCAGGCTACGGGAACTGAAGTAGGAGACGATGGAGCAGACTGCAGTCCAAGTCAACTATGACTGTTTACTCCAGATAGTATGAGCAACGGCACATTAACAACTAACATCTTTTAAGAAATTTTTTCTTAAATTAAAGGCAGGTAAAAAGGCGTTAAGTAATTTACCTGCCTTTTTCATATAGAGGTTACTTAAAGTTGTTTGTTAGTTAAATAAGCTTATAGCAAATTAGTTGGGGGTTGTGTTCTTTTGGAGATTGAGGGGCTTTGAGGAGAGTGGGAGATGCGGAGAAGGGGGAAGAGGTGAAGCGGAGAAAGGGAGAATGGGGGAGAGTCAGAAGTCAGTTGGAAGTATGTAGTAAATAGTGTCAAATTCTCAATCCGCTAAATTCGCCAAATTCGTCAATTCTCAATATTCAATTGTGCCTATCACAAATTTATTGTTTTTCAATTATGTATTCTGTACATTATTCCTGTACAAAACAAAGGGTCCAGAAAATGTCCGATACTTTTACATATACCGAAGCACGCAAACAACTCGCGCAGATATTAGA
The DNA here is from genome assembly GCA_034521465.1 of Melioribacteraceae bacterium. GTDB lineage: Bacteria > Bacteroidota > Ignavibacteria > Ignavibacteriales > Melioribacteraceae > SURF-28. Next base: position 258,345 of record JAXHMN010000016.1, read on the forward strand.
TAGAGCAACTAAATCTTTAGAGACAATTACTATTAAGCGAAGAAATTCAAAAGATGCTGTTGTGTTATCCAAAGAAGAATATTCGAGTATGTTGGAGACTATACATCTTTTTAAGACACCGGCAAATTCAGAGCGATTGCTTAAAGCGATAGATAACGCCCGCAAGAAAAAAAATAAGCCGATGACTATGGAAGAACTTAAGATGGCAGTTGGTTTTGAGGAATAAATTAATAGTATTTTCACCAGAGTTTTTAGAAGACCTTAGTTTCTGGGTAAAAGTTGAGAGGAAAACAGCTTCAAAAATTCTTGAGCTTGTTAATCACGTGATGCGATATCCATTTGAAGGAATAGGGAAACCGGAACCTCTTAAACACATAGGCAATGATATCTGGTCGCGTAGAATTACAAGTGAACATAGACTTGTATATTTAGTATTAGATGACAGAATAGAGTTTATTCAGTGCCGGTTTCATTATTAATCGGCTGCATGCGCTTAGTTATCGGTTTTTGAGTTTTTATAGGTGTTTTTGTTTTTTCATTGGCCTGGTTTTTGAGTAATTTATTCCCTTGTGATTATTATTCATTATAACGATATATCTTTATGATTGAACTCCGATTCAATGCAATAAAACCAAACGGGCAGCCGATAACCGGAACAATGACCTCGCCTACTTTTTCCGAAGGGAAAAAGAAGATCAAAGCAATTGCCGAAAAAAACCAACTCAAATTAAAAACAATTGAAAAGAAATCTACTTTTCTTTACAAAGTTAAACGCGGCAACGAAAAACCGGTAAGAGGGGAACAGAAAGCATTTACAAAAGCGGAAGTAAACAGCGCTCTACAGAAGCTGGGTTATCAAGTTTTATCTGTTAACAAAAAACTGCTCGACTTTAGTCTCAAACCGCCACAGCAGGAAGTTGTCTCCTTCGTAAAATTAAGCGCTGATCTATTAGAACAAAAGTTACCGTTCTCTGAAATTCTTACTCTCTTAATGAACGACCTTGAAAATAAAACCATGAGAGATACGCTTAAGCAGATAAACAATGAATTGAAGAAAGGTGCGGACAGCGAAGCGGTATTTAAAAAGTATGAAGGGGTTTTCGGAAAGTTCACGGCATACATGCTTGGACTTGCATCAAAAAGCGGTAACATGGCGGAGATTTATAGAGCAACCGCAAAGTTCCTCGATCGTCAGTTGGAGTTTAAGAAAAATATGAGGAGCGCACTCATCACTCCACTTATTACTGTTTTTGTTATTATTAATTGCAGTACTTTTTTATGTGGGTTATATTTTTCCTGAGACAGCAAAATTATTTGTGAAGTTTGATATTCCACTTCCGCCAATGACTGCTTTTACATTGGATATGAGTGAATTCTTAATAGCAAACTGGTTGATTGTAACTATAATATCAATTGCACCTCCGATATTTTTAGTTTACTTTGGTAAAACCGATAAAGGAAGGTTAATTATAGATAAACAGATGATGCGAATGCCGATTATGGGCAGCTTAATTCATAAAACGGCAATAGAAGTTTTCTGCCGTGTTTTTTATACACTATACACCGGCGCTGCTGAAAGTATTGAACCAATTAGAATTGCAGCAGAAGCATCAGGCAATAAATATTTTGAGCATCAGATTAAAACTGTTGCAATACCAATGATGATCAAAAAAGGTGCGGGCGTTACAGAATCGTTTGAAGCGGCAGGTGTATTTACGGAAACGGCAATAAACAGATTTCACTCGGGTGAAGAAACCGGTACTATTAAGAATACTGCACTGCAGCTTGCAAACTATTACGAAAGCGAAACCGTATTCCGGCTTAAGAATGTAATTGAAATGGTACAGGTATTTATCGCGATGGTGATTATGGTTGTAATGATTGCATTGACTTTAGTTTCGGCAGAGACAGCAACTATAAGTCCTAAGTCACCGACTATGTAATTGGTTAGACGTGAGTATCAAGATATAAGTATCAAGACACAAGTATCAAGATGCAAGAGGAATTTTAGACGTTGATGTTGTTGCAAAATTAAACTTTTGTGATAATTAAAAGTCACTAAGATTGAACAAAAATTAAATTAATATTATGATTGACACACAACTTGAAATGACTGACAAAATTGGTTACCTGCTTCTAAAGAAAGGTATTATCGATACTAAAATTTTAGAAGACGCACTAAAGATAAAACAGACCGATCAGTCTAAACTAAAGAGAAATCTTGCACAAATATTAGTAGAAGAATTTAACTACGATCACGATACAATTTTTAGAGAAGTTGCGGTACTCTACGCTTTTAAAGAATTGAATTTGCACGTTGAAGAAATCCCCGAAGAGCGAATTAATGAGATGCGCAAAATGATGAAATCTCAGGGGGATGATGTAAAGCAGCAACTAATCGAACACCGGGTAATACCTTATAAATTTGATGAGCGTCAGCGAGATAAGTTAATTCTCGCAGCAGTTGATCCAACCGATAGACGGCTTTCTAAAATTGCGTTCAGTTTGAATGCAAAGAAATATGAAATCAATTACCTGCGAAAAAAAGATTACGAAAAACTAATCGAGGTATTAGTTCCGCCCGAAAATGAATTCCTTCAAATGATGGAAGACGCGGACGAGGAATTACATGTTACAGACGAACATGAACAACAACAACTTGATGAAGAAGAACTTGATGCGGAAATAAATAAAAGTGCGTTAATCAACTTGATTGAAGGCGCTTTAATTGAAGGCGTACGCCGCGGTGTTTCTGATATTCATATAATTCCCCGCTCATCGACAAAGACAGAGATACACTTTAGAGTTGACGGAAAATTAATGCTGTGGCATGCACAGGAAAATACTTTGCCTGAAGCATTAATGGCTGTTGTAAAGGATAGATCAAAAGGACTTGACAGATTTGAAAGAGAAAAAGCACAAGATGGTTTTATCCAAAGAGAAATTGACGGTCATATAATTCGTTACAGAGTTAGTGTTCTGCCTATGGTTGGTACTCAGCTCAAAAATAAATTTGAAAGTATTGTAATTCGTATTCTTGATGACAGAAATGTTATAAAAGATTTATCCAAACTTGGTTTGGAAGGTTATGCAAGAGATGCGTTTGAAAAGGCAATTAACCAACCGCAGGGAATGGTTATACTTACCGGTCCGACCGGTTCGGGTAAAAGTACAACACTAATTGCCGCACTCTATCAAGTAGTAACGCCAAAAGTAAACGTGCTTACAGTTGAAGATCCGGTTGAGTATGTTATTGAAGGCGCGCGTCAGTTGAAGATCGGGCATAAGATGGGCTTCGAACAAGCGATACGTTCAATACTTCGTCACGATCCCGATATTGTACTTGTCGGTGAGATGCGTGATAAAGAAACAGCCGAGACTGCGATCAAACTTGCAAACACCGGTCACTTAACATTTTCAACACTTCACACTAACGATGCACCTTCCGCTGTAGCACGGCTTTATAAAATGGGAGTTGAAGCTTTCTTAATTGCCTATGCAATTAATTTAATAGTTGCACAGCGTCTTGTAAGAAAACTTTGCAGCAACTGTAAAAAACGTGTAACCGAATACGATGAAAAAATAATGAAAGCTGCCGGTTTAAACATTGATGAGTGGAAAGATTACGAAATTTACGATGCCGTTGGATGTTCGAAATGCAACAACACCGGCTATAAAGGAAGATTAGCAGTTCACGAAGCGCTTTATTTCACCAAACCTATCCGCGAACTTATTGTGAGAGCCGGTAAAGAAGTAGATGAAGAAAAAGTCCGATTGCAGGCGAGAAAAGACGGAACACTTAGTTTGAGAGAAGCCGGTCTCGTTAGAGTTAAAGCGGGCTTAACATCAATACAAGAGGTATTGGCAACAACTTCAGAAGAATAGGAAACTTAAAGTATGTTAGAAGATGCTCGTCAAATATTATCCAATTTTGAAAAAGCAATTCCGGGATCTGTGCTCGGACCCGAAAGAGTTTCGTACATTATTGAAAAAATTGACAATCTTTCTGATGAAGATAAACTGAAATTAATAAAATACGTTAACGCAATTCTTTCTATTATGGTGGACAGAGATGCATCCGACGTTGAGATCGGCGGATTCGGTTCGGGAGGAAAAGTTTGGTTCAGAATTTTTGGTGATAAAAAACGTGTTGATCAACTACCAAAATTATCTTCTGATGAATCATCTACATTAATCGCTTCGCTGCTTAATAAAAATCAAAAAGAAATGTTGCTGGAAAACAGGAACTTAGATTTCAGCTATACATTTTATCATTCAAAATTAGGGCAGCATTTACGCTTCAGAGCAGACGCTTACTTTGATCTGGACACGCTTGCTCTTAACATGCGAGCAATTTCTGCGGAAGTAAGACCCGTGGATACACTCGGTTTTCATCCTTACGCTGTCAAAGTTATGAGTCACAATTTTATTAAGTTCGGACTATCGCTCGTTACCGGTATCACCGGTTCGGGTAAGTCAACAACATTGGATTCAATAATAGATCACCATAATAAATTTGATCCGGCTCATGTTGTAATTATTGCATCACCGGTTGAGTACGTTCATAAATCGAATGCATGTATTGTGAGGCATCGTGAAGTTGGCAGAGATGTTCCTTCATTTAAAGACGGCGTAATTCAAGCATTACGTCAGGATCCTGATATTATAGTTATCGGTGAGATGAGAGACCCGGAAACAATAATGGCTGCTTTAGAAGTTACCGATACCGGTCACAAAGTTTTTTCAACACTTCACACATCTTCTGCGGTTGAATCATTGGACAGAATTATAGCGGAAGTAAATCCCGCGGAGCAGGAACGTGTTAGAAATCGTTTGGCAGATGTATTAGTCTCGGCTGTTTCCCAAAAACTTGTACCAACACTCGACGGAAAACGTGCATTAGCAAAAGAAGTGCTCATCGTCACACCAAGTGTGAAAGCAGCCATAAAGAACAATAATACCGGTGAAATTTACGGGATGATCAATCAGGGTTCGCAGCAAGGAATGGTAACTATGGAACAAGATTTGCTGCGTTTATTCAAGGAAAGAAAGATTTCCCGGGATAATGCCATAGCTTATGCGAACAATAAAACGAGAATGCTCCAATTGATGAGGGCTGTCTAAATAGATGAAACCTTATATTTTTGTATACTGCGAAGGCACAGATACGAAAATTGTTGCTGCCACTAAGGAAAAGGACGAAGTTAAAATTCTTCGTACCGTTACCGTTGATCTAGACACAACAAGTAAAGAAGCGGCTGAACTTGGTGGAGAATCAACCGATTTTAATTTAGAAGAAGTTTCCGGTGATTTTTCACTTGAAGAATTTGGCGCTGGAGGTGATGACTCCGGCGGAACTTATTCTGCAACTGAAATCGGTACAATTGCGCAAGGATTAGAGGGCATTAATCTAAATTCCGCTAAGTTCATTCCTATAGGCAGTGAACCGGGAATGAACTATCACATTTATGAAGGGCCGATTGGAAAAGATAAAAAGAAACAAATACTTGCAATAACTACCGATATTGAGCAATCAAAAAATATTTACGTTGCTCCCGACTCAATCGATTACGTTCCGTTTAACGATAAATCACTTTTAGCGGCATTTTTTGAAAACGCAATACCATGTGTTGACCTACTTGCTCATCTTGCTGAATACCATAAAAAGAAAAATTATAAGATAGAGACTATAAAAAGCGCTGATATCTCATTAGCGTATTATGTTTCAAAAACAGTTAAGTTTTTCCCGGAAGATTACTCGCTTATAATCTACACCGGTAAAGAATACAGCAAACTTCTTTTCTTAGAAGGAAATGAACTAAAGCATATCGGCGCAACGCTCGATATCGGCACTAAAAATTTGAGTACTTATGACGTTTACTTTTCCAAAATATTATTGGAAATGGAAAACGGTAATATACCCCAGTTAGATAATGTTATTCTTTGCGGCGAAGACCGGTCTGAAAATTTGATCCTCTCGTTTTACGGAACATTTCCTGAAGCAAATGTAACCGAACTCGAGTTTGAAAGTTTTTCCACAACAGAATTAAAAAGTGAAGAAAAAGCAAAACTAGCGGATTTTGCTATTCCTCTGTCAGTTGCAATTGACTTTTTTGATGAGAAGGATAAAAAACATACCGGAATTAATATCCTTCCTAGGTACATTGTTGAAAAACAAAAAATACTTCAATTCGGTTGGCACAGCTATGTTCTAATGCCGCTTATATTTTTAGCTACATTTCTAATTACTTATCAAACATTACAATATGATAGAGAATTAGTTGAGCTGAATTCCGAACTTGAACGTTTGCAACGGCTTCAGCAGGAAAACCAAGCATTAATGGATCAAATTGGTCCTCTCTCAGATAGAATTGCGGGGTTCGATGTTACAAAAACTATTTTGGATTCTGCAACCGCCGGAACGGAAATTTGGGGAGAAACTTTAGATGATATCTCAGACTTTGTTGAACGCAGAAGAAATTTTTGGATAAGCAACATTACAAACTTTGGAGGCAACCAAGTCAGGATAAATGGTTACTCATTATCTAGAAGTGTACTAACCGAATTTGCCGATTATTTATCCCAGGCAGTTTTAGAAAGTGTAACTTATGAATCGCTTCGTGAAAACAATGCGTTCGCTTTTAATTTGGTTTTTAGGATCAACACCAATAGATCACAATTGTCTAATCAACCACCGGGTTTGAATAATGGACCGTAAAATTAAAAATTCCATAATACTCGGTATTATTTTACTAGTTATTCTAATCGCCGGTGGAATATATCTGTTTGTATTCCAGAAAGGTGAAATTAATGAAAAACAGAAGAAGCTCGATGAGATCAATCTGAATGCTTATGATACGGATGATCTGATTCAACAATTAGTAACGCTTCGTAAAAGAGCCGAGGAGTTGGATTCAATTTTATCATTGAGAAAATATAACGTTCCGGTTACACTCAGACAATCTAAGTTTTTTAATTTTGTTAATAACGTCAGTTTCGGTTTTTCACCACGATCATTTGTAAATATAACTTATAAAACGGTTGAGCAGGAAGAACATTTTTCTAAATTTGTCTATACATTGGATGGTACTTCCACATTTAACGATCTTTACAAATTAATTTATGCAATTGAACAAAGTAAAGAATTAAAAAAAGTTACGAATGTTTCAATAACAAATTTTGTTCAAGTAGATGAAGAGGGACTTCCGCATTTTTTAGTCTCATTTAGAATGGATGCATCAGTTTACTTCTCGGATAACGATAGATTTGCCGCTGCATCATTTAAAGAGAATCGATTAACCGCTAACCCGCTATACGATGTATTTTATCCATTGATCAGAAATGAAATACCACCAAATGTTGACAACCTTCTCGATGTACAGACAGCACAACTATTGGCATTAATTCCGGAAGGCGCTTTCTTATCCGATGCAAAAGGTAACACATATTTGCTTTGGGAAGGGGATTCAGTTTATTTGGGTTACTTAACCGAAATTGATTATCAAAATAGTGAAGTTAAGTTCATTCTCAACAAAGGTGGAATAATCGAGAAAGTAAATTTAAGTTTAGCTGAAAATAACACGAGTGAATAAAATGAAAAAGTTAGTTTTAATATTGCTAATACTTGCGATATCAATCCCAATAACTGCTCAAAGGGATTTGAAAAAGATGCTGAGTAACTATAAAAATCCGGAAGAGTTAGTTACACTTTCCGAAGAAATTCCTTTTGAGCAAGCAATAGAAGTCTTGAGTCAAAGTTAGTGTTAAGGCAACCGGACAGAATATAGTATCAACCGCTGAGTTTAATGATCCGATTGGTATTGAAATTGAAAACATGCATTACAAACAAGCATTCAAAACAATTGTTCAATTCAATAATTTGATGTATGAAGAACAACCGGAAGTAATCATCGTTAGAAATAAAAGTGATACTAAAAGTGCAGATTTATCTAAAGATGTTTATGCGCCTGTTGACACTCGTGAAGTTCGAATATCAGGAATCTTCTTTGAAGCAAACATTTCTGAAATGCGCGAACGTGGAATTAACTGGCAATTTTTACTCTCAAGGAGTGGATTAAATATTGGCACCAACTTTAAAACATTTTTGGAGGAACAACAGCAGCAAACCGGCGGAACAACACAGCAACAACAAGCTCCTCCCGATTTCAAAATAAGTTCTGATTCAGAATTTGAAATGGGTGAGTTTGATGGTACAGCCGAAGGTTTATTTAAGTTTTTTGAAGAAGAAAATATGGGTGAAATTATTGCACGCCCGAATATTACGGTGCGCGACGGACTCACCGGAAAAATTCAAATTGGTGAAGATATATCAATCAAGCAGCAAGATTTTGCCGGAAACGTAATTGATGTTTTTGTTCCGACCGGAACAATATTAGAAGTTACTCCACACATTTATACCGAAGAAGGTGTAGATTATGTACTCCTTAAATTAGTCGCCGAAAGAAGTACTGCGACAGAACTTTCTGAAATAACAACCAGAATCAGCAAAACGAATGCAAATACAGAAGTCCTAATGCTGGATGGTGAAAGAACTGCTATCGGCGGATTGTTCGTTAACAGTGAAAGAACAGTTAGAAGAGGAATACCGATTCTTAAGGATCTTCCTTGGTGGTTTTTCGGATTAAGATATCTTTTTGGGTATGACCAAGTGGACATTAGTAAACAAGAAGTTATTATATTATTAGAAGCAGAGATAATACCTTCATTAAAAGAAAGAATGGCGGAAAAAGATAGACAAGAGTTGATTAAAAACTTTAGAGCTGAAGCAAAACAAAGCGGTTCAAGAATATAAAACTAAAAAAGACAACGACGAATCCGAGGATTAATTATGGAGTCCTTATTAATAGTTGATGATGATGTTATGTTATGTGAAGCATTATCGGAAGAACTTGCCGAGATTGGTTACAAGGTAACATCGGTAAATAGTGCAGATTCAGCATTAAGTTTCTTAGACACAAATCAAGTTGATCTTATTCTTCTCGATCTTAAAATGCCTGAAAAGGATGGCTTTTACGTTCTTAATAAACTGAGGGAAACAGGTAAGAACATAAAAGTAATTGTATTAACCGCATACGCAGATATCAAAAGTGCAATTGATTCTGCAAAGTTGGGTGCTGCAGATTTTGTAAGTAAACCGTACGATCTTGATGAACTTATCATCACGATTAGAAAAGTATTGCAGAACTCAAAATGAAAATTAATGTCAGATTACTTTTAATTACCTTCACTATAGTAGTTCTGGTGACTGCTTCCTCGTCGCTTGTCTACTACTCACTTACAAACAGAATTATTACCTCCGAGCAAAAACAAAACATCCTAAACGCCACTTCGGATTTCATTTTTAACTTTCAACTTGTAATGGAAGAGTTGGATGATAACTACAAGAAATTATTAAGCGAGAATGATGAAGTTGCAAGTATATCTCTCAATTCAGAATACACAGATTTCATTTTTACTTTGCGGGATGATCAATATATAGATTTTGATAACTTTTCAGCAAAAAATAATCTCAATATTAGAAGTAAATATCTAACGCTGATTCAATTCCTGAATGATAATCCGAATCTTATCTTGAAGTATGATGTTAGGGACGATAACACCTACTATTATGGTAAAGTTATATCCGAAGAAGTGCTAAATGAAATTTCGGAAAAAATTAGAGCAAATATTGCCTTTATTATAAATGAAGTTCCTGCTGTTGTTACATCCTCAAAATCAAAACCAAGTTTATTTTCAAAATATAATTAATGCAGTTAAGGATCTTCGTTTCAAAAATCAATATGATATTTTCTCAGATACTTTTGAAGATTACGATTTTTACTCAACTTATTATGTCCCTTCAAATCAATTGACCAAGGATTATAAAATTGGTTTCATGATTTTCAGTACTCCGAAAGAAGTAGTTGAGTTTCGCTACACCTCGGGCATGATAGCTTTAATTATTACTCTCGCCGGCGCAGCGCTTTCTATAATCTTTATTATGATATTTACTTCTAAAATGAGAACGCAAATATCGAACCTTAATTATGTTGCAGAAATGACTGGAAAAGGCAATCTCAGTCATCGCGTTCCGATAATAACTCATGATGAGTTAGGTCAACTCGGTTCGGTTTTTAATAAAATGTTGGATGAGCTGAAAGTTCAAAAAGAATCAGAGAAAGAATACACAGAATTTATCACACTATTAAATCAGAAACCTTCATTACGAGAAATTGCGGATTCGGCAGTTCAAAAAATTATTAAAGCAACCGGAATATCTTTCGGCGTGCTTTATTTAGTTGAAGATAAGGAGATCACAGAGAACATTGCTTCTTACGGAATTAAAGAGGGAATTAATGAAACCGATAAGAACTTTGATTACTATAAAAATGCAATTGATCAGAAAGATGTAATTGAATTTAAGTATCAGAAAAATATGCCGGTTGTACGAACCGGTATTACAGAAATTAGAATTAAGTATATTGTTATTGTTCCTATCATTTATAGTAATGAAGTTGTTGCTGTAATGGAACTTGCCTCGGAAGAAATCCCGGAAAAAGACATTAAGAAATATTTGTTACGCATTAGAGAACAGTTAGCGCTTGGGATAATTAACGGAAGTTCATTTGAGAAGTTGCAATCGTTGGTAAACGAACTTAAAGAACTAAACCAAGAGTACGAAAACCAAAATAGAAAATTAGTAGAGTTACATTCCGAACTTGAAACAAAAGCGGAACAACTTAACGAAGAACGATTAAAGGCGTTGGAATCATCTAAGTTAAAATCTCAGTTCCTTACCAACATGACTCACGAATTAAAAACTCCGCTTAATTCAATAATTGGTCTAACGCAATTAATCAATAATGATAAATCATTGAGCGGCTCACATCCGCAAAGATTAACCGTGATCATCCGCAATAGTAAAAAATTACTAACTCTAATTAATAACATTCTTGAGTTTTCGAGAGCTGAAGCCGGTAAAATAACAATTAAAAATGAAACGTTTACACTAAGCTCACTTTTGAATGAAGTTAACTATTTAGTTCAGCCGAACGCATTGGAAAAAGGGTTGAATTACATCTGTGAAACTCCGGAAGAATATGAAATTTTGCTTCACGCCGATAAAAGTAAAATTGAACAGATTTTGTTAAATCTTTTAAATAACTCTATAAAGTTTACTGAAACCGGTAAAGTTGAATTACTCATCTCGTTAAGGGAGAACGACGGTATTGTCTTTGAGGTTAAGGATACCGGAATCGGTATTGACAAGAAAGATCAAGAAGCGATTTTCGAGGAATTCAGGCAAGCTGATGGAACGATTTCAAGACAGTATGACGGCACGGGGCTTGGATTATCTATATGTAAAAAATTTGTTGAACTCATGGAAGGAACATTTACTCTTGAAAGTGATGTCGGGATGGGATCAAAATTTGTTGTGCATATTCCTAATGTAGTAATTCAAAAAGACGGAAAAATTACCCAAGAAGAAAGTAAACCGGGACTTGCACAAAAACGAGTGATGATACTCGATGAAAGTAAAACAAATAAAAAACTAATTGGTGATTATCTCCTTCTTAACGATTATAAACTAATTGAGTCATTCTCGAGAGAAAATGTAACATCAAAACTTCTTGAACGAAAAGTTGAATGCATTATTATAAATCAAAAAGTATTTGATGGCGCAGGATGGGATATTTTAACTGAAATAAAATCAAATAGTTATTTGAGCTCGGTCATTCCGATAATGATCTCAACCTATGATGAAAAAAATTATGGATATGGGTTGGCAGTGTTCGACTATGTGACCGGAAAAGATTGCGAAGAAAGCTGCAATAGAATTATGAATAATTTGAAGAAAGAAAAAAATAAAGACGCATTAAATATACTGTCGCTTTCAAACAATGAGAAAGTCAACGAACTGCTTGAGACTAATAGTAAAATTAACTTGAAAAATATTTCGAAAGTTGAAAGTATTCCTTACCATAAAAATTCAACTACATTACCCGATGTTCTCCTTTTTGATCTCGAAAACGCATCAAACATTAAATTGGTTGACAAACTTAAACATGATAGATTAACACGAGGGATTGAATTAGTAGCGGTGCTGCCCGATGTGTTTTCTTCCGAATTAAAAACCAAGCTCGAAGATACGCTTAATCAAGTTACGCTTGAAAGAAAACATCACATACTTGATGTGTTGAAAATATTTAGAGATAGATTGAAGATTGCCGAAAATGATTTAGCACGCACCAAACTTTTATTAGAAGATGAAAGTTCTGAGACAAAACCGGTTAATAAAAGTTCTGAAGAAATAAAAGTATTAGTCGTTGACGATGACCGCGATACACTTTTTACGGTTGGGGAAATAATTAAAAGTAACGGGTTTAAACCATTATTTGCAAAGAACGGTGTAGAGTGTATATTGGGATTGAAAAGTGAAGTTCCTCATGTTATTTTACTCGACATTATGATGCCGAAGATGGATGGCTTTGAAACCTTGAGAGAAATAAGAAAACATCCTGAGTATGAAGAGATACCCGTTGTCGCGCTTACTGCATACGCAATGTTAGATGACAAAGATATTATTGACAAAAGCGGGTTTGATGATGTTTTAACTAAACCAATTGATTCTGTTAGAATTACTGCTAAGTTAAAAGAAATTTTGAAAAATAAAGAACTCTATTAATGAAAAAGATTTGTGTAATTGATGATCACCCGGAAAATGTTTTTATTTTACAAGACAGGCTTGAGAAAGCCGGTTTTGAAATTATCACAGCTTACGAGGGAGAATCGGGTTTAGAAAAAGTAAGGGAAGAACTACCCGACCTTGTCTTGCTCGATGTTATGATGCCCGGGCTTTCCGGTTTTGAAGTTTGTAAAAAGATAACAACCGACGACCGTACAAAACACATCCCCGTTATATTACTTACCGCACTTACATCAACAGAAGATCTGGAAGAAGGTTTACAAGCCGGCGCATTCGATTATGTGAAGAAACCATTCAACAGAGCAGAACTCCTAGCGAGAATTAAATCTGCTTTGAGATTTTCCGAAACGAGTAAATTCATTATAGAAATTGAAAAGGTAAATACTTTTGCCGCAACTGTACTTACTGCAAATCATGAAATTAAGCAGCCGCTTACTTTAATTAACCTATCAACAACCGCAATAAAACGTGAATTAGCTAAAGAAGAATTTAACTTGGAAGCAATTCAAAAAAGAGTGAAATATATTGAGGGGGCTACTCACGAAATTATTGAAGTCTTAGAGAAGTTGTCGTCAATCAAAAAACCTGTCTTCACAGATTATATTAATAATCTTAAAATGATTGATATTAATACCGACCCGGGCAAAAAATCAAATTGATAATTTTTCGATGGCACTGAGTATTTCCGGAAATTGATAAGGTTTTTTTATAATCTTATTGATTTTTAATTCTGCTAAACCACTTTCCGTTTCGTCAATTTGTGAACCGGAAGCCAAAATTATAGGTATCTCAGAATCCATTTCTCTGATTATTTGTATGCAATCAATACCATTCATTTCAGGCATCTTTTTATCGACAATTAACAAGTCAAATTCATTATCCTTCATCAATGTTAATACTTCATAACCGGTTACCGCTAAAGTGACTTTATAGCCGTGGGAATCGAGCAAATCGGAAAGTACTTCGCTTACTGATTCATCGTCTTCAGCCAACAGTAGTTTTAACTGTACATTATTCGATTTATTAATTATGGGGAAGTAAAGAGAAAAACATTTTCCATCCGGATCTGTTTTCAACTCAATTTTACCACCAAGATTCTCAATAATTTCTTTTACTATCGATAAGCCGTATCCCGATTCTCTATTCTTGTTTTTTGTTGAAAACTTCGGTAGAAAAATATTGGGAATATTTTTTTCATCAATACCTTCGCCGGTATCTACAATGTCAACGCGTAAAAAATCATTCTCGGAGATTGATGTTGTATCTGCTGTTATATTAACACTTCCACTTTGTGAAGTTGCTTCGAGAGCATTCTTACAAAGATTGTGAAATATTCTAAAAATGTCGGTACTGTTACCCAAAATCTTCGGCAGTTCTATTTCAAAGGATGTACTTATTCTGTTCTGTTCTTCATCAATAAAACTACTTATTACTTCGTCAATTAGTTCGGGAACATTAATAAAGTCAATGTTTTCTTTATCGGATTTAAGGTAAGAATTTATTATATCTGATGCTCTTCGAGAATTTTTCTCCAGTGTTAAAATAATCTTTTTTGTTTCATCAGGGTTTTCTAGACTTTGCTTCAACAACTCAATTCCATTTACAATACCTGTGAGGAGATTGCTTAAATCGTGTGCGGATTTTTTTATTGCTTCTTCAGACATTTTATTTTAGTTGGTACTTCTTAATTTTTGTGTACAGTGTTTTCGGGCTAACACCCAAAGCTCTTGCGGTATTTTCCCGGTTCCACTCAAATTTATTTAAGGCCTTGTGTATGTGAATTTTTTCAACTTCATCCATGGATAAAATTTCTTCTTCAGAATTGGAATAACTTTCAATCGAAGTATATTTGCTCTTGGGTAAGTTTAGATCCTTCGGTTCAATTAAATTTGTTTCAGAAAATATTATTGCTCTCTCAATTACATGTTCAAGCTCTCTTACATTTCCGGGATACTTATAATAAACTAATTCTTGTTCAGCTTCTTTACTTAACTTTTTCGGCGCTCTGACTGAGGATTTTGTATGTAAAAAATGATTAGCTAATTCGATTATATCACCTTCCCGTTCACGCAGTGGAGGAATTGTAATTGTAATAACATTTAAGCGAAATAATAAATCGCGTCTAAAATTACCACGCTCTGCTTCTTCCATTAAATTTTTGTTTGTTGCGCCGATTACTTTCACGTTAGATTTAAGGTTGCTCACACCTCCGATTCTTCGAAATTCACCCTTCTCCAAAAAACGTAAAAGTTTTGGCTGAAGCGTTAAACTCATCTCTCCAATCTCATCTAAAAATAAAGTTCCGCCGTCAGCCATTTCCACTAAACCTTGTTTGGAAGATTTTGCATCTGTAAATGCGCCTTTTTCGTGTCCGAATAATTCACTCTCAATTAACTGATCGGGAAGAGAAGCGCAGTTAATTGCAACCAAGGGTTTATTTTTCCGCTCAGAGTTTTTGTGAATAAACTCTGCAAAGAGTTCTTTACCTGTTCCGGTTTCACCCTCAAGCAAAATATTTGAATCCGACATTGCTGCTTTACGTGAATGCTCTAAAGTTTTTTGCATCACTTTGCTTGAGCCGACTATATCATGCGGAATTGTCTTGTTAAGTTTGGTCGATAGAATTTTATTCTGAGTAAGTAAATCTTTGTGATTAATAGCGCGATCAATTGTTACAAGCAAGGCATCAAAGTCGTAAGGTTTTGTAATAAAATCATAAGCTCCCATTTTAATGCACTCAATTGCTGTCCGAACTTCGGTTTTTGCAGTTAATACAATTACTTGTACTTCAGGATGAAATTCATTTGAATACTTAAGAACTTCTTCGCCATTTACTTCTTTCATTTCGAGATCGAGAAGCAATAAATCGTAAGTTTTATTCTTCAGATTTTCGATGGCATATTTTCCGTCGTGCACAATATCGACTTGTATTCCTTCGTTTACCAATTCTTCTTTTAGTAAATAGGCGAGAATCTCGTCATCATCAGATATTAATATTTTGCTGTTTTCGAGCTTTTTCATCGGGAAAATGTTTTTGGTTAAATGTGAGTAATGCCCCTATGCAAAATTAAATGTAAAAATTACCGATTCCAAAAAATATCTAACAAAATTAATATATAATCCTGATAATCTTGCAATTTTTTTATGATAAGTTTATCTTTACTGCTCACGTTTTTTGAAGGTTTGACTCAAGATGATAGTTGGGCGTGTAGCCCGCCAAAGGCGGACGATCACAAACTTCCTGACTACTAGCAGTGAGAAAGTTCATTAGTGTCATATTTAACGAAATGTTTTGGGCGTGTAGCTCAGTGGTAGAGCATCTGCCTTTTAAGCAGAGGGTCCCTGGTTCGAGACCAGGCACGCTCACCCCGGTTAAACCCTTGTAACACAATTAGTTGCAAGGGTTTTTTATTTTTAAAGTACTCATTTATCAAAGATCTCCCCGCGAATAATAAATTCTAAAATCTTTCGTGTATTCAGAGCGGGCGCCTTCCCAAATCATTTTATTTGAATCTGGAAAACTTACGATCCAATAACTGTCTTTACTTGTTTCGGAATCATTTATTAAGGAGAGTTCGTTAGTCTCCAAATTCAATTTCCAAATACCCGTATTTTTACTATAAGGTCTTCCTTCACTGATAAACGTATTGTTTTCGTTAAAAAGAATCCATCTTTCTTGATAAGGATTATGAAAACCGGTTACATCTTCTCCGCCTTGTACTACTTGTTCCATATTCCATTTGCCGAGCAATAAATCATTTATATTATTTTGAGGTGAGAAAGCCGGTAGTAAAATTGCAATGAGTAAAATCAAAAAGCTTTTTGTGAGTAGTTTCATAGTTGAGGTTTTAGTTGTTCGATTTTAGTTTCAATAAGTAAGTTACTTTGTCTCTGGTAACAAATAACACTGCTTTGATCTTATCTTTTAAAGTGGTTGAGGCGAACTCTTTTTTCCAAGTTTCTAAATAACCTCCTCGGTTCTTTTTGACTATATCGAAATCTGCGCTATCGATAAGTTTTCTTAAATTACTTTTTGTAAAAGTATGCGGATGACCTTTATCAATCAATAATTTTTCCATTAAAAATCTTACGGTTGTTCCCCATAAATGATAAGTATTTTGTTTAAAGTAAACTACCGCTCCTGGTTTAAGAACTCTTTTAGCTTCCAACATTACTTTTGGGGGATCATCGCAATGGTCTAATACATTGTCAACTATTATTAAATCAAAGAAATCATTTTCAAATGGAAGCTCTTCGCCCATTGCTTTGAAATACTGAACTGATTCATCCCTCTGATTTACAAACTCAGGTACTGAAGAATAAAAATCTTCAAGCGGATCAACTGCATAACGATGATCGCTGTTTTTAAGGTAAGTTACAATGCCACCTGCTCCGCTGCCAATTTCTAAAATTTTTGTGGATCGGTCTATTTTTAAAAAATCATTTAGATATTCTGTTAATTCAGAAGCAAAACTTTTGTAGAATTCAAAATCTATATTATTGCTTCGTTTATCCCACCAATTTTTTTCGTACTCTTGGGCTAATGACCATCTAGTTTTATCAGGCAAATTAATATTCCTCCAAAGTAAATGAACTCTGCCGTTATTTATAGAGTGAAAATATTTTCCAGAAAATAATATCCAATTATTTTTGATTCAGTTGAACACATTAAATCTTTGATAGAGCATTTTCAAAATCAGCTTTAATATCTTCAAAGTTTTCAATCCCAATTGAGCAGCGAACCAGACTTTCTGGAATGCCAAGTTGTTTTCTTTCTTCTTCGGTTGTTTCAACGTGACTTGTAACTTTAGGAGGCCCAATTAGTGTACTAACCGAACCTAAACTAGCGGCAAGATGAACTAGCTCTAAATTGTTCAACATAGTTTTAACCTTCTCAAATCCATCTTTTAGTGAAAAAGCAAAAACACCGCCGTAACCGGTCATCTGTTTTTTTGCAATGTGATGATATGGATGAGATTCTAATCCGGGATAAAATACTTTGTCAATTTTAGGATGTGATTCTAAATACTCTGCTAACTGAAGAGCATTTGAATTTTGTTGTTTTACACGCAACTCTAACGTTTTAATTCCTCTTATTAGCATATAAGCGGAAGTTGCATCTAAAGTTGCACCGTTAATTTCACGAAAATGAAAAATCTGTGTTACTAAATCTTTTCTACCGCAAACAACACCGCCCATTGCATCGGAGTGACCGCCGAGAAATTTTGTTGCGCTATGTATAACTAAATCAGCTCCTAGCTCCAATGGTTGTTGATTGATCGGAGTAGCAAAAGTGTTGTCGACTACAACTATCGCATTAACTTTTTTTGCCGCTGAAATTAATCTCTCTAAATCCATTACTTTTAAAGTGGGGTTGGTTGGAGTTTCCAGGTAAAGGAGTTTACATCCTTTTGCTACTTCTTTTTCAATTTCTTCATGATCAGTTGTTTCGCAAAGCTGTACATCAATACCGAAACGGGGGAGAAATTCTAAAAAGAGTTTACTTGTTCCGCCGTATGAATCTTTGATAGAAACCACCCGTTCTCCGGGGAGAGGAGTGTAAATAAAGTATTGCTGATTGCCGCCATTCCTGTCGCAAAACTGGTTGACGCTTCTGCATTTTCTAATACTCTTACTTTTTCTTCAAAAACATCTACTGTTGGATTTGTGTTTCTGCTGTAAATGTGTCCCTTCTTTTTACCTAAAGCAATGTCAAACCATTCGTCAACATTTTTATAGCCGTATGTAACACTTTGAACGATTGGTACTTGTGTGGCACCTTCATAAAATGGTTCTGTTTCTCCACTCCATACAGCTTTTGTACCCGACTTTTTATCGTTCCAGTTTCTATTTTCTTTCAACATTCTTTGCTCCTTTAATTAAATTTTTATTGGCAGTAATCAATTACCGTTAGATAAAGTATTTCAGCAAGTTCATTAACCGAATCAAGATCTATCCACTCATTTGCTGTGTGTAATCCTTCTCCTTTTTGGGCCTATTACGACAGTGTCAATTCCGGCTTTATCTGTTAGAGCTGAATCTTCCCACCAAGTGTGTCCAATATAATCCGGTTCTTTATTCAACACCAATTTTGATGAGTCTGATAATTTTTTAACAAGCTTACTTTCTTTATTTGCTTCAAAGGGATCGCGCCACATAATTTGTTTTACTTCTGCTTTAAATGATTGGTCTTCCGCGGAGAGTTTTTCTATTATATTTTTTATTTCGGCTAAGCATTCTTTTTCCTTGTTTCCGGGAATAGTTCTTCTCTCTAGAGTGATTTTACATTCACCGGAATAAGTGAACGGTTCGGTCCCGCCGTTAATAACCGGCACATGTAAAGAGGGTGAACCGAGAAGAAGGTGAGGTTCTTTATCTATTAAATCTTGGGATAATTTATGTAACTCGTTTAATAATTTGCCCATATGCATGTTAGCGTCTATTCCGATATCGGGTCTACCGCCGTGAGCAACTTTACCCTTTGTTATAACTTCATATAATCCGAAACCTCTGTGTGCGATACAGATATCAAGATTACTCGGTTCGGTTATAATAGCGCCATCTGTTTTAATGGTTTTTAAAAGATGTTCGGTACCGATGCTGTCGTATTCTTCGTCTGCGACAAATGCCAGAACCAAATCACCTTCAAGTTCTATTTTATTATCAACAATAGCTTTTGCCGCGGCAAGCATCGCAGCGATGCTGCCTTTCATATCGTATGCGCCTCTGCCAAAGAGTTTACCGTCGGAGATTTTCCGGAGAAAGGATCCTCCATATTTCAACTCCGACTGTGTCGGTGTGTGCATTGAGCATTAAAGATTTGCCGTTACCAACTCCTTTAATTGTGGCTGTTACATTATACCGGTTTTTTGCAATATTCTGAATTTCCGGATTGAGATTAAGTTTTTTTAGAACATCAGCTATATAGTTACATATTTCTTTTTCACCCGGCGCGCCGGAACTTAGCATTGGGTTCACACTGTTAATCTGTACTAATTTTTGCAGTGTGTTTATGGCAAAGTTTTTATCTGTTTTCATCGTGATGATAGTTTTTAAATACGTTTAAAATAATCAGGTTTTAATAATAGTTAACTTTTCAAAAATTAGCATGATTTAGTATGAAAATCCGGCGGGAATTTAAACGTAATAAAACAGTTACTTTTTTGGTCGTGGACATTCAACGGTGAAAGTAGTGCCAACGTTTTTTTTACTTTCAACGCTTATCTCTGCATTGTTTATATCACAATAATTTTTTACCAGGGCAAGCCCTAAGCCGGTTCCTTCGAATCTTCTACTGTAACCGCTTTCTTCTTGCGAGAATTCCGTAAACAAATTGGGCAGATACTCTTTAGATATGCCAATCCCGGTATCGATTATTTTTACTGCTAACTTATCATCTTTGCAATCGACAACAACTTTCACGCTCCCTTTACTGGTGTATTTCAGGGCATTGTCAATTAAGTTCGCAAAAATTTGAGATAGACTATATTTATCGGCATAAACTGTGGTGTCCAAACAATAATTTAGAATTCTAAAATCAAGTTTTTTGGATTTCGCAACAGATCTAAACTCATCGTGAAGAGGTGTTAAAACCGTCTCAATTAGATCAAAAGTAGTTGGAACAGCTTTGAAAGTTCCTCTGGCAAACTGAGCCATATTTAAAATAGAATCGATTGTTTTGATGAGTCTTTGGCTTGCGGAATCTATTGCGTTGAATCCTTCCCGGATATCATTTTTAATTTTGTTATAAACTTCTTCTTTAATTAAGTGCGAGAAACTTAAAATAACATTAATCGGTGTTCGTATTTCGTGTGACATTTGAGCTAAGAAATCCGACTTTAGTTTATCGGCTTTTTCTGCTTCTTCTTTTGCTTTTATCAAATCTAGTTCGGCTCGTTTTCTATCGGTGATATTAAGGGAAACGACAAGAACCGCAGCTTTATTTTGATATTTAATTTTATGGGAGATGATCAGTACGTCTATAACTTCGTCGTTTTTGAGTTTATGTTTCCATTCACCCGAATCGGTTCTTTCTTTTCTTTCTTGTTTAAGGTCAGCTTCTAATTTCTCCTTTTCGGAATCCGGCCGTATGTCAAGAATCGACATGTTTAAAAATTCATCGCGTGAATATCCGTAGTCTTCAATAGCGGCTTCGTTAACTTCCATAAATTGATAGGTGTACAGATCATAAATCCACATTGGTAGTGGATTATGCTGGAAGAGATACTTAAATGATTCTTCACTTTTTTGAAGCTGTTCTTCTGCATCTTTTCTTTCTGTGATATCGGATATAAAACCTTCAAGTGCAATCGCATTACTATTTTTATCATAGACCGGTAAGCCGCGCTCCCAAACCCATCTATGCCCGTTATAATCTTTCGGCTTAATTCTATAGATCACAGTAAAAGATTTATGTTGTTTAACTGCATCGCTAATTGCATCCCATACAAATTGCCGGTCATCTTCGTGAATTAAATCATCGTATGTAATTACTTTCTTGTCTATAAACTCTTCCGGTGTATAACCGGTAAGGTTTAATGTTCCGTCACTCATCAGTTCCATTGTCCAATCTCTATCGTACTTACACCGGTAGGCAATTCCGGGAAGATTGGAGAAAAGCGTTGATAGTTGTCTTTCATGCTCAATAAGCTGAGATTCGATCTGTTTACGTATTTTATTTTTTGCGATAATATCTATCGAGAAAGCAATATCAGAGGCAATTTCTTCCACTAATTTTATTTCGTTATCCAAAAAGTAATTTTGTTCATCCGAGTATAAAACAATAGTGCCGATTATGCGTCCGGAGACTACAATAGGTGCGGCAGCGCAAGATTTTATATTATTTTCTTCTGCAATTTGTGTCCACTCTTCCGGGTTATCGTTAACATTATTGACGATAACAGTTTTGTTTTTCATAAACGATTGAACACCCGGATCATCAATTCTGTAGGATGAATCCTCGTTTAATATTTCATTAAAATAATTAAAATCACCGCTGAATGATTCAACTTTCAGCAGTCCAGTTTCACTTTCGACCAAACTTAATCCACACGCTTTAAAATTTCCGTAATTAACGGGAAGCGCAGTGATTTTTAATATCAATTTTGCTTTATCATCTTCTCTAATAATAGCTTGGTTTATTTGGCTTAGCGTTGCGTATAAATTAGCTAGTTTCGCTTTTTCTTTATTTAGTCTAAGTTCTCGTTTAACAGCGTTCAAATTTGCAGAGCGGTAAACCATCATAAATATAAAATAACTCATCGCAATAAGAAGGAGCACAATAATTATACTAGCGACAAGAGCGGTTCTAATCATCCCAATTATTTCCGCTTCATCAACTTTTGTTATAATGAACCAGTTGGTTCCGGGTACCGAACCGATATCGGCAAGAACCTCTTTGCCTCTATAATCAATGCCTCTGAAAAACCCGGTATGACCTTGGGCAGCTTGAGCCGCAGGTAGATATTCTTGGTCAACAGGAAAACTAAGATTTAGTGCAGCATTTTCTCTGTGCCTAGGTTCGTTTAGTATTAGTAGAGAGTCGCCTTCAATTCTAACTAAAATTGTTTCCGCAGAGTTACTTGGAGTTGGCCAATTCTGTATCAATGGAAAAATAAATGAATAGGGATCAATTATAAATATTAAGCGGCAATAAATTTCGTCTTTTTCCGAAAAATTAATACGGATACTATAATGCGGGTCATTTTTTTTATCCAAATGAATATCTGTGATTAAAATTTCTTCATCATTATGAAGTAAACCAAATTCAGAAAGATGCTCTTTATCTATAAAATCGATTGTAACTTCAGAGGAAAGTAAAGTATTAAAATCCTCATCAACCATAAGAATTGCACTATAACCGTATGAATTCTTTAAAAGGTCAAACCAAATCAACAAATCCTTTTCAGTTGAATCGGAGCCGCTTCTTAAATATTCTTTAATGTTTTCTAAAAGAAGAGGATTATACAATATTAAATTCGCATCCCCGATTCGCTCTTTCCGCCAATTGACAATTTGGTCAGTTTTTAATTCCCGGATTGCAGAGAGTTCATGATGACGGTTTTCAAAAATTGCACTCTTTTGAAAAGTGTACGCAAAATATCCACCGGCAATGATTACCGCAACTACAAAGACAAACGACACTATTATGGATTTTGATTTCAAACGTACTTCTGACCTCAATAATTGTAAGATTAATATAAAAATTCATTTGCTATAAGAACAGAAGAAATTATGAATATTACGGCTGATGTGCCTCTCGACAAATTTTTTGTTTACTTAAACTTATATCATACCGAATTATTGAACTTATTCCAATCCGGAATCGTTTTGCTTAGAAATGATTATTAAACGTATAAAATAGAACAAAGCAATTATCTACTATGGTTGACTACCTCATTATCGGAGCAGGTTATGCCGGGTTGAGCGCTGCGGCGCTTTTAGCTAAAAATAAATTTTCAACTTTACTGTTGGAATCGCATTCAAAAATTGGTGGATGTGCTTCTCATTACAAACGGAAAGATTTTACATTTGACGTCGGTGCAACCACGTTCAGCGGAATTAAACCGAACCAACCACTTGGAAGATTATTCAAAGAATTATCAATAGAGCCAAAGTTAAAAAAAGTTGATCCGGGATTAATTGCTAAGATTGACGGAAAAGAAATAATTCGTTATGCAGATAAATTGAAATGGACTGAAGCAGCAAGCGAATATTTTAATTCTAGTAAGCAAATTAATTTTTGGCAGAAAATTTTTGAAATTGATGAACTCGCGTGGGAGTTCCTTTCCCATAACAATTCAATTCCACCCAACTCCTTAGTTGATTATATCAAACTTACTAAACCAACTAATTTACGCTATGCAAAACTACTCTATGGAATTTTCAACGGAATCCAAAAGGAGATCAACAAATTTCAACTTACCGATAAGATATTTACTTCTTTTCTTGAAGAACAACTTTTGATTACCACACAGAATTATGCAGAACAATGCACCGCTTTTAACTTCTGCAATGGGATTGGCATATCCTTCCGAAACCTATTATTCATACGGTGGAATGTATAAACCGGCAGAGTTGATTCTAAATTCATATAAGAATTCCGGCGGAGAAGTTAAGCGCAAGCGAAAAGTGATCAAAATCAGAAAAAGAAAGGACTACTACCAAGTAGAAACCGAAAAGGGAGAAGTTTTTGATTCGAAGGGAATTATTTCAAGTATCCCAATCTGGAATATGGCTGAGTTGACCGATGGTGAAATTCAAAAATATTATCAGAACTATGCAAAATATTTTGACTTTGCCTGGGGTGCATTCACAATAAATTTTGCTATTGAAACTAAAGCTGAACTGAACTCGCTCTATTATCAAATTCATACAGACGATCAGATACCTAACTGTGATGCTCGCTCTTACTTCGTTTCCTTTTCAGCAAAAGATGATTATGCTAAAGCACCGGATGGTTGGCGAACTGTCACAATTTCTTGTCATACAAAGACAGAGAAATGGTTAAGCCTTACTAAGGAGGAATACAGCAGAAGGAAAAGAGCGTTACAGCTCAATACATCTTAAAATCCTTATTTAATAATTTACCGCAACTCGAAGGATCTCAAATTGAATGGGAGCTAGCCGGTTCACCCAAAACCTTTCAACACTATACTCAAAGGAAAAATGGATTTGTAGGAGGAATTCCTCACTCAATTGAGAAGAATCTATTAAAAATGCCTCCCAACCAAACACCATTTAAAAACTTTTACCAAATCGGTGATACTGCTTTCCCGGGTCAAGGGACACCGGGTGTTGTTTTGGGTGCACTTTCTTGTGTCGAGAGAATTTTGAAATAATTATATTCTACTTAGTGTTATGGAACTAATCTTTTAAAATTTCAGTTCTGATTATACTTATGAAAACAGCAATAATTATAGGATCAGGTTTGGGCGGACTTAGTACCGCTCTTAGATTGGCTCACAAAGGTTATAAAGTTACGATACTTGAAAAACATAAAAGAGCCGGTGGCCGCTTAAATTTAATTGAACAAGACGGTTTTCGCTTTGATATGGGTCCCTCGTTTATGAGTATGACCTATGAACTTGATGAATTGTTTGAAAGTATCGGCGAAAAAAATCCCGTTGAACTTGAAGAACTTGATCCTCTTTATCAAGTATTTTTTGAGGGTAAAGACAAACCGCGAACAATTTACAAAGATCTTCAAAAATTGCAAGAAGAATTTGCTGATGTTGAACCTGACTTAGCCGCAAAAACAGATGCTTATCTTAAACGTGCCGGTCAATTTTTCCATGACACGGAAGACAAAGTTGTAAAAGCAAATTTTAATAACAAATTAGAATACATTCTAAAGTTAAGCCGAGTTCCCCTTAAACATCTTCCTTATTTATTTAAGACTATGTGGAGCGAGGTTGATAAAACTTTTAAGTCGGAAGAAATAAAAATCATCTATTCTTTGGTTGCGTTTTTCTTGGGAGCAACACCTTTCCAAACACCGGCTATTTACTCGCTGCTTAATTATACCGAAATGCGTCACAATGGTTACTGGAGAGTTAAAGGTGGAATGTACCGTCTAGTGGAAGAGTTGCTGAAATTATTGGGAAAATATGAAGCGGAAATACATTATGATACTGAGATTGTTGGAGTAGGGAATATAAACGGTAAACTTGAAGAGTTAATAGATCAAAACGGTAAGCGATGGAGAGCAGATATAATTGTTTCAAATTCTGATGCGGCTTCTTTTAGAGGAAGAATTTTAGGTAGAAAAAATTACAGCGATGCAAAATTAGATAAGATGCATTGGACTTTAGCTCCATTTACAATTTATCTCGGAGTTAAAGGAAAAGTAGAGAACCTTGCACATCACAACTATTTCCTTGGTAGTAATTTTAAGGGTTATGCCGATACGATTTTTACTTCGTCTATTAATCCGCAAAAACCATATTACTATGTAAATGTACTTTCTAAATCGGATGAAACATGTGCACCCGAAGGACACGAGAATATTTATATACTTTGTCCCGTACCGGATCTACGCTACAAAAGTGATTGGTCGGATAAAGAAGAGTTGGCAGATAACATTATATCGGATTTATCAAAACGTGTTGATTTTGATATTGATGGAAATACAGTTACAAAAAGAATTATGTCCCCCGAAGACTGGGAAAAGACATTAAACTTATACAAAGGATCCGGTTTAGGTTTAGCACATGATATTAACCAAGTAGGTGCTTTTCGTCCGAGAAACAAAGATGAGAAATTGAGCAATTTGTATTATGTCGGTGCTTCCACTACACCCGGCACCGGTTTGCCGATGGTAATTATTAGTTCCCGTTTAGTAACAGAAAGGATTGAGGAAGATCATGCAACTTTATCATGATGTGTCTTATAAAATGAGTAAGCAGCTTACTCAAGCTTACAGTACATCGTTCAGCTTCGGGATAAAAGCATTTGCGCCGGAGTTTAGAGATCCAATTTATGCTATCTACGGTTTCGTGAGAATAGCAGATGAAATTGTTGATACTTTTCATGAGTTCGATAAGCATAAACTAATCCAAAAATTCAGAGAAGATACTTTTGAAGCGATTGAAAATGGAATATCAACAAATCCTGTACTGCATGCATTTCAAAAAGTTGTAAAGGAATACAACATTGACTACGAATATATTGATGCATTTCTAAAAAGTATGGAAATGGATCTTCATAATTCATCTTACGAAAGAACTAATTATGATAATTACATATATGGTTCTGCTGAAGTAGTAGGTTTAATGTGTCTAAAAGTTTTTATTAAAGATGATAAAGAAAAATTTGATTCCTTAAAAATGCCGGCAAAGTTACTTGGTTCTGCGTTTCAAAAGGTGAACTTTCTTAGAGATATTAGAAGTGACATTGAAGAGCGCGGAAGAATTTACTTACCGGGTGTGGATACAGAATTTGAAATCAATGACGAAAATAAATCCAAATTGGAAGCGGAAATTGAAGAAGAATTTGAACAAGCTTTAGTTGGAATAAAGAGCTTGCCGATTGGGGTTAAGTTAGGCGTTTATTCGGCTTATCTTTATTATCAAAGGTTATTTAGAAAAATTAAAAAATGCAGTGTTGATGAACTAAAAACAAAACGAGTTAGAATCTCAAATGCTTATAAGTTTGCGTTGTTTTTAACGAGTTTATTGCAAGTGAAAGTTTTAAAGTGGACGTAGGTTATGAAAAGATATTATATAGCGATATTACTTTTTTATGTGAGTTTATTGTTATCGGTAAACGGAAATGATTTTGACAATGGTTCTGATTATAATGTAGTAATAGAAGAACTTCGCTTAACATATTATGCCGGGGTTGAAAATGAAGAATACATTGATTCATTGCAAAGTATTTTAATCAAAAAATTCGGGGAAGATACTTCTAAATATTCGCCGATTGCGTTAGCATATCAAGCGGGTCTAAATGCGCTTAAATCCAAACATGCATTTTGGCCGTTTACGAAGATGACTTATTTAAACGAATCGATGGATGTTTTTTCCGAAGCGGTAGAGAGAGACTCAACAAATCTGGAAATCAGATTTATGCGCTTTTCGATTTTGTATTATGTGCCCGGCATTCTTGGTTATAATGAAGAAGAGGAAAGTGATATGAATGCTGTTTATGGATTACTTCTTGAGAAAGACTTTTCGAAGATCAATTTTGATTTACAAGAAGGCATGGCGCAATTTTTAATTCGCTCCGAATTACTTACTTTTGAGCAAGAGAGTAAGCTCTCAAACAGATTTATGCTCGCGAAAAATGAGTGAATACCTTTTATTAAATATTGCTGTAATCATAATTCCACTTTTACTCACTTTTGAAAAAAATCTAAAGTTTTACAAAAATCTTCCATCGGTTTTAATCGCAATTCTTACAGTTGGTTCAGTATATGTGGTTTGGGATATAGCAGCGACCGATAGAGGTGATTGGGGTTTTAATCCCGAATACTTAACCGGGTTTTATATTTTCAATTTACCAATTGAGGAAGTGCTCTTTTTTATAACAATTCCTTACGCAATAATATTTTTATTTGAGACGGCTAATTACTATCTACAAGACCGTGAAATTATTTATCACTGCAGATTGTATACTTATGCGGCTGTTTTCTTCGGGCTTTCCGGTTTAGCTTTCGTCGGTCAAAATTATACGATGACTGTTCTCTTTTCCGTTTCTCTTTTCTTTTTAGCTTCTCGTTTTTTCAATCCATCTCTTCTGAAATCAAAATTATATTGGCAGTTTATTCTTTTCTCATTTGTACCGTTTTTTGTTGTGAACTATATTTTAACGTCTCTCCCAATTGTCACTTATGGCAATAACGCAATTTGGGGAACACGGTTAACGACAATTCCGGTGGAAGATTTTTTCTATTCGTTTTCTCTGCTTTCCTTTAATTTATTGGTCTATAAAACAGTGAAAGAAAAATGGTTCAAAAGAAAGTAGCTGTAATAGGAGGCGGACTCGGCGGTTTATCAGCTGCTGCTCGACTTGCAGTAATGGGATTCGAAGTTGATCTTTTTGAGAAAAATGAAACGGTTGGAGGTAAGGCCAACCAAATTGAATAAGGATGAGTTTCGATTCGACACCGGACCTTCGTTAATTACGATGCCGTTTGTAATTCAAGATCTTTTCGAGTTTACCGGAGAGAGAATTGAAAATTATCTATCATTAAAAAAATTGGATGTGCTTTGTAAATATTTCTATCCGGATTCAACGGTTATTAATGCTTATTCAGATACAAAAAAATTTCGCGCAAGAAATCAGTGAAAACTCAACCGATGATGAAACAAAAGTTGAAAAGTATCTAAAGTATTGTGAACGAATTTATGATTTATCAGCTGAACTATTTTTATTCAATAGTTTTACTGATCCAAAGACATTCTTAAAATGGAAAGCATTAAAAACCTTGGTTAATTTAAAGGGATTGGATACCGGGAGAACAATGCATGAAGCAAATTCTTCATTTTTTAATGACCCAAAAGTAATTCAGTTGTTTGACCGTTATGCGACTTATAATGGTTCAAATCCGTTTCAAGCACCGGCGACATTAAATATCATTCAACATGTTGAATACAACTTGGGTGGTTACATTGCCGAAGAGGGTATTTTCGCAATTCCGAAAGCAATCGAGAAACTTGCTTTACAGAAAGGTGTTAAGATTCATACTGACTCAAAAGTTAAGAGAATTTTAACAGAAGACAATAGTGTTAAAGCCATTGATGTAGATGGGAAGATACTAAATTACAATTTTGTCATAGCTAACTCGGATGTGCAAAACACATACAATTATTTACTGAACGATAATAAGACTAAAAGCGCAAAAAAATACAACAAACTAGAAAAATCCTCATCGGCTATTGTGTTTTATTGGGGAGTGAAAGGTTTACATGAGCAGTTAGAGATTCATAATATCCTATTCTCCAAAGATTACAAAAAAGAATTTGACCAATTGTTTGAAGAGAAAATTGTACCGGATGATCCGACGATATACATTTACATTTCATCGAAATATAAAAAATCTGATGCACCGGACGGATGTGAAAATTGGTTTGTAATGATTAATGCACCTTACTCAAATAGGGAAATTGATGTTAAGATACTTGACAGGGCTTCGCGATAGAATGCGATTAACAAAATTGAACAAAGTTTTGGAGATTAACCTGAGGAGATAAAATTATATGCGAATCAGTTCTCACACCGGCAATGATTGAAAAACAAACAAGTTCATTAGGCGGTAGCATTTATGGCATTTCTTCAAATAATAAAATGGCGGCATTTTTACGACAACAAAATAAATCGAAAGAATATGAAGGTTTATATTTTTGCGGAGGAAGTGCTCATCCGGGTGGTGGAATTCCGCTAGTTTTACTTTCCGGTAAACTTGCAGCAGAAAAAGTAGCTGAAGATTTTGGGAAACTGAATTGATGATACAAGCAGAACATTCAAAAATAGCGCGTCTTATCTTCAATCCATATATTAATAGATTGCTGCGAAAGTCTTTTACGAATTTTTACCTCGTTAATAAGTTGCCTGACATTCCGGAAAACAAAAGTTTAATCATCACTCCAAATCATATTAGTTGGTGGGATGGTTTTTTTATTGATTTTGTTGCTAGAAAATTTATCGATAAAAAACTTCATTTAATGATTTTGGAATCTTCATTAAAGAAGTATTGGTTTTTCAAAAAACTTGGATGCTATTCTATTACTCCCGAAAATAAACAATCAGTTTTAGAAACAACTAAGTACACGAGAAAGATATTAAGTGATCCGAATAATTTTGTGATCACTTATCCGCAAGGAGAGATTGAACCATTTGAAAAACGTCCCTTGCAGATTAAAGAAGGATTAAAATTGTTTCTCAATGAAAACCCACAGAATATAATTGTTTTACCGGTCGGATTTAAGATCCAGTATTATAACGAGAAGAACCCTTCGGTTATTTGCAAATTTGGCAATACAATAGAAGGTGAATCTGTTTTAAAAGATTTTGCCTTCTTTGAAAATGAATTCATAAAAAATCTGGATGGCTTAAACAAAGCTGTATTTAATAAAGATTTTTACAGAGATATCCTTAAATGAATTTAGAAATCTTAATAATATTTCTTCTGTATTTTATTTCACATTCGATTTTCTTGGGCATCGTTCTGCATAATTTCTCGAACGCTCCTAGAATTAATAATTCACAAAACAAAATTTAAAAATGACAATAGCATTTCTGTGCTGATCCCAGCAAGAAACGAAGAGAAGAATATTGGAATTGTTCTTCAAACATTATTGCATCAGAAATACACAATAGATGAAATTTTAGTTTTGGACGATCAATCGACTGACAACACTTCCGAAAAAGTTAATGCGTTTGTCGAAAAGGATAGTAGGATTAAATTATTGAAAGGAAAGCCGTTGCCGGAAGGATGGCTCGGTAAAAATTGGGCGTGTCATCAACTTTCACAAAATGCAAAAGGTAAACTCCTATTATTTATTGATGCAGATGTTGAGCTATCGAGTAATGCAGTTGAAAATTCAATCCGGACTTTTTACGAAAATAAAGTCAAAATGCTTTCGGTTTTTCCTACTCAAAAAATTAAATCAATAGGCGAGTGGTTAGTTGTACCATTGATGAATTGGCTCTTGTTAACCTTTCTCCCATTTCGGAAAGTACTGACCTCAAAAAATGAAAAATATTCTGCGGCTAACGGTCAATTCATTTTAATTGAAAAAAATATTTATGATAAGATTGGTGGTCACGAAAGTGTGAAGTCAAAAGTCGTGGAAGATATCGAAATAATGCGCAGCGTAAAAATAAAAGGTGAACGTGCTATTACGTGTTTAGGTGATGATGCAATTAAGTGTAGAATGTATTCTTCGCTTACCGACGCAGTTAATGGATTTTCGAAAAATTTCTTTCGCGGGTTTAATATTTCACGACCAATATTTCTTTTATTAATTTCTATTTTCATTATCTTGTTTTTCGTCCCAATAATTCTCTTGCTTGTAAATTATATCTTTCTATTAATTGTTTTGTTAATAATATTTCAAAGAATATTCGTTTCATTCGTGAGTAAACAGAATTGGGTAGTTAATTTGATATTACATCCTTTCCAAATGTTGTTTATGTTTTACATCGGTATTAGGTCATCGTCAAAAAGAAAAATTAAATGGAAAGAACGACTTATATAATTCGAAAGAGAATTTTGATTATTCTCTATGTCATGTATGCCGTTGGTGTGATCGGTCATTTGGTTGCTGCTTCCCGTGACGTGATGCTGGCGCTTACTCCGTTGACTTTATTATTTACCGGCGGCCTGGTTTTATACGCTTTGATCAGAGATGACAGCGAAATTATCAGATGGTCGATATTTACTTATGTTTTTACATTTTGCTTCGAATTATTCGGTGTTAAAACCGGGTACATTTTTGGTGATTATACTTATGGGGATATTTTAATTCCACAGATTTATGAGACTCCGTTAATAATTGGCTTTAACTGGATATTAGTTATACTCGGTTCGATAGGTATCGCCAAAAGAATAATTAATAAACCATTGTTTGTAATATTTGTTGCTCCACTTTTTGCTGTTATCTTTGATTTTATTTTAGAACCGGTCGCGGTTAAACTTGGTTACTGGACTTGGGAAAACGGAGTTATCCCGATTCAAAATTATATTGCATGGTATATTATTTCATTACTTTTTACTTCATACTTTGTTTTACTAAAAGCTAAAGTGAGAAACCGGCTTGCAATACATTACTATTTAATTCAACTTGCATTTTTTATGATTTTGAATGCGGCATTGTAATATGGGATTTATAATTGCAATATCGATAATTTTAGTTTGGGCGGGACACCTTTTCTATTCATTAAATTATGTTACCGTTGCTTTCGATGATCCTTGGACGTATGTTCACATTCTACTCCAAGCATATTTTTATACCGGTTTATTCATTACCGGTCATGATGCAATGCACAGGTTGGTCAGTGACAATCCAAAAGTAAATAAGTTTATCGGAACTTTAGCAACCAATCTCTTTGCCGCATTGTCATATAAAAAACTTGTGAAAAATCATTTCATGCATCACAAACACCCCGGCACCGAACAAGATCCAGACTACTATACAAAATCACAAAACTTTTTTGTTTGGTATTTTATTTTTATGTACCGGTATGCGACTGTTGTTCAGTTAATAACAATGGCAATCGTTTTCAACGTTTTAAAGATTTGGTTTCCAGAAATAAACATTTGGCTCTTTTGGGTAATACCTGCGTTTTTAGCTTCGATGCAGTTGTTCTTTTTCGGGACTTACTTACCTCACCGAAAACCGCACGAACATAATATGGAACCACATAAAGCACGCACTCAAAAGAAGAATCATATTTGGGCTATGATTTCTTGTTACTTTTTCGGATATCATTTTGAACATCATGATGACGTAAAAGTGCCTTGGTGGCAATTATATAAAATGAAGAGTTAAATCTTAGAGAAATACAGGTTCCATCATCTTAGAGCGAACCTTGAACTGCTAAAGAGAAATCTGTTTTCCGTGTGAAACTTTTTCATTTTTCTTTTCTTTCTTAGCAGCTTTCTTTTCTTTCTTTGTTAAAACCGGTGATTTTTTTGTACTCTTTTTTGCATTCTGTCCTTTACTCATTTTCTCATTCGTCCTTTACATTTGCACTTATTAATTAAAATGTTTTTGATTATTCTTCTCTTGTTTCTTTGAGCCAATCAATTGCCTTCTGAATATTTGTACTAGTAAAAAATTTTACCAGCGGCCATTTGTTATGTTCGCTGGTTGAAGTAGGTAGATCATTCTTTCTGGCATGCTTAGCTATGATAAATGCAATTTTATCACTTTTTTGAAAACCGAACTCCTCTAATTCTTCACCGGAGGCATGTAATTTATAAACACCGCTCTCAGTTTCTGTCTCAGAATGATCGATCAAAAAACGGCTGCATAAATTTTCTCTGGCAGATTTAACCGCTTCTTTAGAGATTTTTTCGGCCAACTTAAAATTCAATCTTCCTTCTAATTTTACATTTAAGAAATTTTCGTCTGGTATATAATCAATTGTGTATTTCATTTTAGTGTCCTTCGTTTCTCTAATAAATATATTTTAAATAGAAATAAGTTCTCGAACTAGGCAATAATTATTTATTACTTACTGAAATAGAAATTGTCATATTTCGGATGACTGTTTTTGAAATAAATAATTTTGGTGAAGTGAGTTAAGTAGAGATTAAGTTTTTAATAAAATGTAATTTGTTGAGGAAAGTATAAAAAAAATCCCGACCTAAGCCGGGATTCAAAAATCTAATATTTCTTATATATTAGTCGATAAGTCTAACGTCAGCTGCTTGAAGGCCTTTTTCGCCTTGAACTACTGAGTATTCAACTTTATCATTTTCTTCTAAAGATTTGTAGCCGTCGCCGGTAATTGCTTTGAAGTGTACGAATACATCTTCGCCGTTTGCTTGTGAAATAAAACCAAAACCTTTAGTGTTGTTGAACCATTTTACGGTTCCTTCTGTGCGCTCTGCCATAACAGATGCTCCTCATTAAATTATTATTGATTGTTAACTTCGACAGGGCTCTAAAATCTACAGCTGGAATTTCGAATTGCTTCTACTTCTACATTTACCGTTTGTTGCGGGTCTACTTTAGTTTCTGTCTTGCTGAAACAAACATACGCTAAATATAGATAGCATCCTAATTATTTATTTGTGTTCGTTCAGTTTATTTTTCTGTTCTACAATGTGCTTGTTTAGCCGATCTTTTACTTCTTTTAGATGTTTAATTCGCTTATTGATCGTTGCTTTGTCGCTGGATTCTTTCGATTCAACTTCTAATTCTTTTATCTGTTTTTCAATTTTTTCTAGGGATTCAATTTTATCTTCTATTTTATCCGCTTCAATTGCTTTGTCAAAAATTAATTCTTCCGGTAATTTGCTTTCCTCACCTTTTTGGGCTTGTCTAATTACAGGAGGTATGAATTCGGTTTCATTAACTTGTCTTTGGTTCATGAACGTTGGTGAAACAATTTCAATTTCTTCTTTATGCAGATGGTCCATAACTTTTGCATTCAAGAGAGATAGAGTTGTAAAGTACTTATTGATATCATCTAACATGCCGTTTATTTTGTAGGTGACCGAGAAATCACCAAGGTTTGTAATATAAACGAAGGGGTCAGTGAGACCACAAGCTAATGCGGCTTCTTTTAATGCTTCTTCAATTTTAACTCGACTCACATCATACCCTAATGAAACAGTTATTGATATTATAGTACCTGAATCTCTTACAATCATCAATGGGTTTGTCGCGATATACATGTTCGGCATTGAAGTGAGATTTCTATCTTCTGTTTGAATCTCGGTACGGAATAATCCTTTTTTTGTTACCCTGCCAAATTTGTCATTAATGCGAATAAAATCACCAAGTTTAAAATTCTTTATCGAGTTATTCATTATACCGGCAAGTGCATTCCCGATTAATGTTGTTGAACTGAGAGCAAAAGCGGCACTGAGTACAATTCCGATCAAACCAATTATCTGACCTTTCAGTTCTTGTTCTATCGGTAAAGTGATAGTGAACACCAGTAAACCAATTAGTATTATTATTACTTTTACAATTTGGTAGGTGACGGTCCCTTTCTCAGCTTCCTTTTCAATTCGCTTGAAAACCCATTTGTTGATAAAATAAGCGAGAATAATTAATACAATTACAAGTACGCTTCCTAGGAAGGAATACAAAGCGTTAAATAAATCATTCATATCTTTTCCTGCGTTAGAAATGTATTAGTTGCAAACCGGCTTTTTAGCATATACATACTTCTTAAAAGTAGTACCTTGCTCCCAGCGCAATATCAAAATCTAAGTCTGTATTCGGGAGTAAACGGAAGACCGGTGCAATTTCAAAGAATATATCTATCGGTTCGGGTTCAACAAAAAAGAGAATACCACCGACTCCGCGAAATCCCAAACCAAATCTGTCACCGGCTTGCCTGATACGTGCACCGAATCCATAATAAAGCGGGAAGGTGAAATTAGTATTTAATCTATTATCAATGTGGTACAAATAATCGAGGTGTAAGTTGAAGCCGCTGTTTTTCCCAATAAAATGCCAGCCAAGTCCTCCCGCAAATGCAGTATTATCTGTTAGCCAGTGTTTTGCACTTATCCCGGTCGGTTCGCCAATCATTATACCAATACCGGTGTTTGAGTGCTGTGAATATAAACTAGGCGCAGCAAATAAAAATAACGAAAGAATAATAAATAACTTTTTCATAATCGATAGAAAATATTAATTAACAATAAGTTTGTCTCATATAATAGATGGTGTAACTCCACAAAAAATAATAAAGAAAATAGACGAAACAATTTTATAAATAATTAAAGTTGAACTGAATATTTGCTAAATTATCGGTTGGTAATTTAACATATTCTAATCGTAGTTAAAAAGGTAGAAAATATGAACGAGAACAAAAATCAAACTGAGTTGAATAATTTATTGGATGAATACTCAAGTGATTTCAAAAAGGAAATAAAGGAAACCGCAATAATTTTAGCAGCAGGCCACGGTAAAAGAATCAAATCACACAAATCAAAAATGCTTCATAAAATTTGGGGCGAACCGACTGTTTGCAGAGTCTTTGATGCATGTGCTGAAGGACTCGGCAATGCAAACATCATTACGGTCGTTGGTATTAAAGCCGAAGATGTAATTCAAACAGTGGACAAAAGAGAAAATGGAATTTTCGTTTATCAAGCTGAGCAGAACGGAACCGGTCACGCTGTTCAAGTCGCTCTAGAAAAAATTGA
Organism: Melioribacteraceae bacterium; assembly: GCA_034521465.1. GTDB lineage: Bacteria > Bacteroidota > Ignavibacteria > Ignavibacteriales > Melioribacteraceae > SURF-28. The sequence goes on from JAXHMN010000016.1 coordinate 294,389, forward strand.
TATGGCAGATTACGACGGTACCGTTTACGTATTTCCCGGTGATATGGGTTTGATAAATAAAGCATCTGTTGAAATGTTCAAAGAAGAATTCAAAAATTCCGAAAGCGATATGATGGTACTTACCGGTCTTTATGACGGCGATTACACAGAAAACTATTACGGACGAATTGTTAGAGTGAAAGAAAAAGATGCAGATGGAAAAACTTCGCCCGATACCGGTAAAGTAATTAAGATAATGGAACACAAGGATATTCAAAGTTTAGGTGATGATGAAAATCATGAAGTTGTTTTCAATGGCAGAAAATATTTATACACCAAGGAAGAGCTTCTGAAAAACAATGAATTTAACTCAGGTGTATTTGCATTCAAATATAAATTTCTTGCTGAATTAATAGGAAAAATTACCAGTGACAACGTTCAAAAAGAAATTTACTTAACCGATTTGATCTATCTTTTTAATGAACGGGGACTTTCGGTTGGAGCGGTCAGCCCAAGACAACAGCATGTCATAATGGGTTTCAACAATAAATCCGTTCTAAAAGAAATGGAAAAAATTGCACGGGCTCATATCTACGACACACTTAAAGACATCATTACAATTGAAGACGAAGAAGATTTCTTTATCGCCGATGATGTAGTTGAACAAATTTTAGAAATGGATTCGAAAGGAACTCCACTTGATATTGTTGTCGGTAAAGGAGCTTATATCGGCAAGGGAGTAAAGATAAATTACGGCTCCAGATTTTCACGCGCTTGTTATATAACCGATAATATTATTTTGGGTAGAAATGTTTCTATCGGCGAAGATGTTGAAATGAGTTGCTACGAAAATCAGAAAATAGAACTCGGTGATAATGTTGAAATTTTGTGGGGCGATATAATAAAAGGAAATATTAAAATAGGTAAGAATTCCAGAATTGAATCGAGTGTTAATATAACCGGCAGCGATGAATTCCCTGTCCTAATCGGGGAAGATGTGGTAATTAAAGGAACCTCTTACATTTACGGTTCTACTATTGAAGATAATATTTTGATATATCACTCGGTGCTTGTGCGGAAAAAAGTTGTAAATTCTAATCCGGACGGATCACATTTTAAAGTCGGTTTTTATATTCCGGAAGTTATCGGGGAAGAAGGGATCAAAGATTTAAAATAGAAAAGGAATGCTAATGTGCATTCCTTTTCAACAAAAAATCGAAAAAATTTAAATTAGCTTAACTTGTTAACGTGTTTTGTAAGCGTAGCTTTTTTTCTAGCAGCATTATTTTTATGAAGCTTACCTTTAGCCGCTGCTTTATCCAAAGCGGAGACAGCTTCTTTTAATTTTGGTTCAGCGTCTTCTTTGCTTGTGGAATTCAAAACGTTTTTAACAACAGTATTAACTCTGGAAGCTTCGGCTTTATTCCTAGCTTTTCTTTTTTCATTTTGTCGCGCTCTTTTTACAGCGGATGCGTGTGTAGCCATTCTTCAAATCCTAATTTCTGTTTTCAAATGAACCACAAATATAAGAGTATTACTCATTTTGTGCAAATAAAAGTTTTTGGGAGATTTTGAGACTAAATCCTAAAATCGAGTTTACATCTTATTTATAATTTAGATTTTGGTAATTCGATTACTATTGAATTTGGCAAATATAAATTCTAAATTGCCAAAAAATAAAAAGAGACAGACATGCTTACAAAATTAGATAGGTTTGGTCGTGTAATAATCCCTAAGAGATTGCGCGAGGAGTTGGGAATAAATCCTGAAACAAAATTAAATATTTCTGAGGAAGGTCAAAAGATTGTAATTGAGTTAGTCAAGGATAAATCTCCTGCTGTTAATCGAAATGGAATTTTAGTTTTTACCGGGAAGTTAGATTCAAAAGAAAAAGATTTGATTAAATCCGACAGAAATAAACGTATGCGAAAATTATTAACTAATAGGGATTGATTTGAAAATTCTATTCGATAGCTCCGTTTTAATTGCTGCATTTGTTGAATCACACCCAAAGCATAAACCTGCTTTTTCATACCTGATACGGGCAAAAGAAAAAGAATTTGAATTGTTTGTTGCATCGCATTCGATATTGGAAATATACAGTGTTTTAACAAGTGCACCATTCGTGCCCAAAATTTCACCTCAATTAGCAACACAGTTAATTGAAAATAATATTAAACATCTCGCTAAAATTATCTCTCTAACAGATAAAGATTACTTTCGAATAATAACAAGAATGGGAGATGAGAATTTCTCCCGGTGGAATTGTTTATGACGCATTAATCATTGAAATGCGTGCGTTGAAGGCAAACGTTGATGAGATTCTAACACTGAATGCGAAAGACTTTTCGAAATTTGACTTCAAACTTTCCTGTTAAAATAACGACATTATAGAAGAAAAGTAGAATCTTCTTACCGAGAAGGTAATAAGCCCTTATATCCTGCCGTATATTAATAACGAAATTCATTGGTATGAAGCGTAACTAAGTTTATTGTAAGACATAGTCTTGATGAAATCAACTTTCTGTTGAAGGCAACTGAAAACCTTAATTATGAATCTCTCAGTAAAAGTGAAATTTATACAAGAGCTGCCTCAAGAAGTTTTGAAATAATCGGTGAAGCTGTAAAGAAATTATTATCTGATTTCCGTGGCAAACATAAAAATATTGAATGGAAGAAAATTGAAGGAATGAGAGATAAAATTATTCATGAATACTTTAATGTAGATTATGAAATACTTTGGTATGTTATACAAAATAAATTATCCTGAAATAGAAAAGATGATTAAGAATATTTTGGATAGCCAAAATGCCGAATAAGTCCAACCGAATCATTCTCAACAACATTCTCATGCTTTAATCTCACAAATAATATTGCTATTTTTGGCGTTCGCAAATTTGTGAAAGACGCTTAAAAATGCTTAAAATCAACGAAATATATTACTCAATACAAGGCGAAAGTACAAAAGCGGGTCTGCCGTGTGTTTTTATCCGGTTGACTTACTGCAATCTCCGCTGCACTTATTGTGATACCGAGTACGCCTTTTACGAGGGTTACGACCAATCGATTGATTCGGTGATTGAAGATGTAAAAAAGTACAATTGCAACTTGGTGGAAGTAACCGGCGGTGAACCGCTCGTTCAAAATGAATCGCTTGAGTTAATGAAAAGATTGTGTGATGAGGGATTCGAAGTGATGCTGGAAACCGGCGGCAGCTTACCGATTGAACCGGTTGATAAAAGAGTGCAAATTATTCTCGATCTTAAGTGTCTCTCAAGCGGTATGCTGAAAAAAAACATGTACGAAAATATTGATTACTTAAAACCGGTTGATGAAGTCAAGTTTGTAATCGGTACAAGAGAAGATTACGAATGGTCGAAAGAACAGATTGAGAAATATAAATTAAACGAAAAATGCCCGGTTCTTTTCTCTGTGGTTTTTGGTGAACTTGAACCGCTCACTTTAGTCAATTGGATTTTGGAAGATAAACTTGATGTACGCTTTCAATTGCAAATGCATAAATTTATTTGGGAACCCGATAAGAAAGGTGTGTAATGAAAATTTCAAAAGAGTTTAAATGGGAAATGGGGCACCGGCTTCCGTTTCATTCCGGTAAATGTAAAAACATTCACGGACATACATACAGAATGAGAGTCGAGATTGACGGCGACTTGGATGATAACGGAATGGTGATGGATTATTACGATGTTTCAGAAATAATCTCTCCACTAGTTGATGAACTTGATCATTCATTCATGGCAAAGGAAGACGATTCCGAGGTAATTGAGTTCTTAAATAAAATTGAATCGAAGAAAGTAGTTGTACCTTTTGAAACAACTGCAGAGAACATCACGCTTTATATGCTTCAGAAAATAAAAGAGAAAATCACTTCTGAACAGAATCAAAAAATTAAAGTGCGGGTCTACGAAACAGAAAAAACTTATGCCGAGGATGAGATAGACTGTAAAATAGAACACAGATGACACAGAAAACGTGGATTATCGCAGATTAGATCTGTGATAATCAGTCGCATCAGCGTATTGGCAATGAGAACTTCAAAGCGGAGGATTGTTTTGAACCTATTCATTTGAATTTAGATATTTGTTTAGTCGCTGAGCTCTTCTCATATCAGGCATTTGTACCTTTCAACTTTTTCACTTCTTCTAAAACTTTTGGCAGCATTTTACCTGCTTCACCGAACATTGAGAAATGAGCGTTTCTCGTGAATTCAGTCTCTTCAATATTTACTTCAACAAGATAAGAATTACCTTGCAATGCAGTAATTGGAATGTAAGCAGCCGGATAAACAATTGCCGAAGTTCCTACAACAAAACAAATATCACTTCTGCCTGCTTCCATTTCGGAATTTTGAAATTGATCCTGCGGTAAATATTCACCGAACCAAACAACATCGGGACGAATAAGTCCGCCGCATTTATCACACTTAACAGCACCTTTTTTTGATTCATCAATCTCAATATCGTTGAAATCTTTTTTACAATCGATGCAGTAGTTTCGTTCAATGTTTCCGTGAAGTTCATATATTTTGCTGCTTCCGGCACGGCTGTGTAAATTATCTACATTTTGAGTGACGACAGTTACATTCGGATAATATTTTTCAAACTCAACAATTGCTTCATGTCCGGGATTCGGCCTTGCTTCACGAACAATTTTCCTGCGGTATTGATACCACTCCCAAACCATATCGGTATTTTTTAAGAATGCATCAAAGTTTGCGAGTTCTTCCGGTTTAAGTTTATTCCAGATGCCGTCTTTACCGCGGAATGTGGGAACTCCGCTTTCGGCAGAGATTCCCGCCCCGGTATAAAAGACAATGTTTTCAGCAGTCTCTAATTTTTCAATAAATGCATTTGGAAATTTGATTTCACTCATAACAAAATAATTTTTTATTAATAAAATTGATCGATACAACACTATTTAAATCATAACACATCATAACAATCATAAAGATCAGCGTTCCATCTTGCTGGGTAAATTCTAATATCTAAAAACTAAATACTAAACAAATTCCAAATTCGAATTCGACAAGCACAAAACTAAGTGCAAGTATCAATTTAATTCTTCATTTACTTTTTCCAGTAGTTCTTTTGCTTCAACTAAATTCTTTTCATCGTCTTCATCAATTATTGGGCTGATAATTGCTTTTTCCAACATGGCTTTCGCATCTTCCCAATCATCTTCTTCCATGTAAGCTTTTGCATAATCGATATAAACCATCATAAAGTTGGGATAAAGATCAACTGCTTTTTCGTAGTGCACCATTGCGCTGTCGTAATCCGCCCAGCCGAGTCCGAGAGCAGCACGTGCGACCGACCACTTATCGGAAATTTTATCATGTGTTCTTGCTAAAACATAATGAGCGACACCTTGGACTTCATTTCCACCGTTACCTAATTCAATTGCTTTCTGGCAATCGTCTCTTACTTGGTCAACAATTGATCCGACTGAGAAAACACCTTTGAAAAGTGCAACTCTCCCGTTAGCAATTGCACGGCGTAAATAGGTTACTGCTTGATCGGGAGCGGCTTCAACCGCTTGATCGGCATAATCGACGGCAACTTCATATTGTGCGAGTTGTGCATCTTCTTGCTCGCTTGTTGAGGAGGGCATATGTTCTGCAAGGTCGGTATAAGTTCTGCTCAAGCGCCAAAGCACTTCCCAATTGCCGGGATATTTTTCTTCGGCTTCTTTAAAAACTTCGAGCGCACCCTCGTTGTCAAATGCTTTGTATAAAGAATCGCCTTTAGCTAAATAATCGTCAATGGTTTGTGCGGTAAGTGAACCAAATGCGGCAAGCAAAAAAATAAAAAGTAAAACATAACTTCTCTTCATGTTGTTACCCTAAGGTTAGTTGTCAAATAATGTTCCTTTTTCAAAATCGTCTTTAGTTTCTTTATCGGGAATAAAGAGTGATGTTCCGGCAAGTGGTAGAAAGCGTGTCCAGCTGCCTTCTTTATTTTCATCAGTTTTAATTGCACCTTTATAAGCATTTGCTTTCGCACTAAGTTCATCGGCGTGATAAAGTACAATTGCCTCGAGTGTTTTCGGTTCAACCGGCGAGGCGTGCTCAACTTTACCTTGATGACTTAACACCAGATGAATCACTTGGTCTTTCAGATCATCCGGGAAACTATTTATAGAATTTGCGGCTTTCTCAATTTCAATCGCAGCGATAACAATGTGTCCTATTAATTTACCTTTATCGGTATAGTCAAAAGAAGTTTCGTGACTCAGTTCTTCGGTTTTGCCGAAGTCGTGAAGAATTGCTCCGGTAATTAATATGTCCCTGTTAACTTCGGAATGGATGTCGCACATGAGATCACAGATTTTTATCAGCTCTAAAGTATGTTCAAGCAAACCGTGAACGTAAGCATGATGCCAAGCTTTACCGGCGGGAACAAGTTTATATTTTTCGAATTTGTTACCGCTTAATATTTTTTTTATCAGTGAAACGAGATGTGTGTTTTGAATTTGAGCAATGCGGGTTTCTAATTCCTTTAACATTACCGAAAGTTCACGTTCGGATTTAGGCATAAAGTCATCTGCACTGACGTTGTCGCTTTCGGAAGCGAGACGAATTGACTCGACCTTAATTTGCGGGATATTATTAAACTCTTCAATTTTTCCGGTTATCTTTACAATTTTTCCGGCTTCTGCATTCTTTATGAGTGATTCAAAATTATCCCAAACTTTTGCATTTATATCATTTGATTTATCGCGCATGTCAATGCTTAAGAATGGCTTACCGGCTTTGGTTAATCGCTCTTCCATTTTTGTGATAATTAAAAAATGGTCAACTTTTTCACCGGTCTTAAGTTCAGTCAGAAGTTTCTGTTTCATTTTTCACCTAATCAATTTCTTTTACAATACTATCCGCAGGTAATTTAACTAAAACGGATCTTCTTAAAAGATCAATTGTAATTCCGAGCATTTCACCTTTGTCGTCACTTTGGCAAACTATGCCGGTTAGATCTTTAAATGGACCGTCGGTTATTTTTACTTTAGTACCTACTTTAACAATATCTTGAACAAAGATTTCTCTTTTCTCTGCGAGCAATCGCTGCAAATTTTCTATTTGCCAAGCCGGGATTTTAGCCGGTTTGCCTTCGAACGTAACAGTGGTAACAACCGATGGATCTTGAAGCGCCTTAAATCGATCTATCTCATTACAATGAATAAATATGTAGCTCTTAAAAAGGGGTTCGGTTACTTTCTTTTTACGGTCGCTCCATTGTTTCAATGTTATTATGGTCGGAAGATACGGTTCAACTTCTTCGATGCTTCTTAAAAATTCAAGAGCTTTAAACTCGTGCCGCGGTTTTGTGTAAAGTGCGAACCAAAATTTGTTTTTTGACAATTTTGGATTCAGCAAATTTTCTTGTTTAGCTTCTTGACACATTAGATTAATATCTGCTTTATTGATTCAATCAATTCTTTTTGTTCAACCGGTTTGTGTAAAATTAGTGCAACACCTAGCCGTTCATATTTTTCTTGAAGTTCATCAGTTAGTTTTGCTGATATAACGATTATGGGTATTGAATAGTTTTTATCACGTTTTCTAATTGCTTCAACTAATTGATAACCGTTCATCAAAGGCATATCGTGATCAGTTATAACTGCGGTTGGAAGCGTTTTCATAATTGTACTCATCGCTTCGTAACCGTTATTCGATTTTTTAATTTGAAATCCCGTTGCCGCTTTTTCAATCGATTTAATATAAAAGTCCATGAGTGATTTTTCATCTTCCACAACAAGAATTACATTTTTTGCTTCGGGAATAGTTAAGTGGAATTCCGTACCGTTTCCTTCTTCGGAGTAAAACCAAATTTCACCTTTGTGTCTTTCGGTAATTTCTTTTACAAGCGTCAATCCCAGACCGCTGCCTTTTTCACCTTCGGTTCCTTCCATTGTAAATTTTTGATCGATCTTGAATATCTTTTCCTGATCTTTCTCGGAAATACCGCTTCCTTCATCTTTTACAATCAATTCGATCAATCCGACTTTAAACTTGTTTGCAGAAATTGTAATCGATTTTTTTCGTGGTGTAAACTTAATTGCGTTACTTATTAAATTGGTTATGGCTTGTGACATTAATTTTTCATCAGCGTGCACATAAATATCGTCATCTATTTCTTGCTTTACCTCAATATCCTTTCTAATTGCATTTCCTATTAACGATGAAACACAGGTTGACACAAGCACTCTTAAATTTAGTCGTTTTATTTCTAATTGTATTCTGCCGGTTTGTAAGCGTGACCACTCAAGTAAATAGTTTATCAATTGAAGTTGGTTTTGTGAAGCGTCATGAATATAAGTTAAATATTCTCGTTTCTCTTCTTCAGGAGAGTTCGTTCTCATTTAATAATATTTCGGAAAAACCAAGCAAGCTAGTGAACGGCGCTCTTAAGTCATGCGATACGATTGAGATAAATTTATCTTTAGTTTGATTTATCACGCGTAGATTTTCGCTTTGTGACTTGCATTTTTCTTCATTTTCTTTTATCGAAGTAATATCGCAAACAATGGAGATTTGTTTGTTGATTCTTCCATGAATATCACGTTCAACACTTACAGCTTCTTTTACCCATTTTGTTCTTCCGGATTTATCAACAAGCCGGTAAGTATGCTGCATCGAATTTTTGGTGGGATCGGTTTCAAATTCGCCGACGTTCCGTTTTACGAGTTTTAGATCATCTTCGTGAATAAGCGAAAATAATCCACCCGGCTTTTCTTTTATTTCTTCGGAAGAATATTCCAAAACCTCTCGCACAGAGTCAGAAATGATGTGCTTCTTTGCTGATTTACGTTCTCTTTCAACAACAAAAAAGTCTTTTAAAATTAGGTCGTGAAGCGGTGAAGAGTTTTTTAACTCACGTACATAATCAACGAGTTCTTCAAATGCTTGATCGTCTTTGGCTAACGTTTTTAACTTTTTGAGATTTATGCCCATAAAGCCAGTAAAATAATGAAGTAATAATGAAATATAATAAATATGCAGTTAAGTCAATAATCACAATTTATTTTGTAATTTGAACTTAAAATCAGTTGAATTTGTTGGACTCTTTTAGAAATTAAATAAGTCGAAAATCTATGAAAAAAATCATTCTAATATTAGCTGTGGTTGTTAATCTTTTTGCACAGAACTCTTCCGGATCAATTACAGGAAAAGTAGTCGATAAAGTAACTCAGCAACCAATTCCGGGTGTGAATATAATTGTTGTTGATACACAATTTGGCGCTGCCTCCGGACTGGAAGGAGAGTTCGAGATAAAAAATATTCCAACGGGCAATTATAGTGTTCGTGCCTCGGCAGTCGGTTTTGCACCCGTATTAAAGAGGAACGTTGTTGTAAATTCTGCTCGTCCGGCAAATCTAATTTTTGAATTATTGGAAACAACCGTTGAGTTGGAAGATGTAACAGTTACATCGGATCAATTTGAATCTGATCCTACTGAAGTTAACAGCATAAAAACTTTTTCCTATGAAGAAATAAGAAGATTACCGGGCGGATTTGAAGATGTTGTGCGAGCGCTTTCCGTTTTACCTGGTGTTGCTCAGCAATCATCGGGAAGAAATGATTTGGTTGTTAGAGGCGGAGCTCCTTCGGAAAATTTATATGTTGTTGATGGGTTTGTATTTCCGACAATAAATCACTTCGGTAATCAAGGCGCAACCGGCGGTCCGCTAAGTTTTGTCAATCTTGATTTTGTGGATGATGTTTCCTTTTCAACCGGTGGTTTCTCTGCACTTTACGGAGATAAACTTTCTTCGGTTTTAAAAATTGATTTGCGGGAGGGAAGAACCGACAGGCTTGGCGGTAAAGCCACAATTTCGGCTTCGCAATTTGGTCTGAACTTAGAAGGACCAACCGGTGAGCAAAGCAATTTTATCTTTTCGGTCAGAAGAAGTTATCTCGATTTTATTTTTAATGCAGCCGGATTCAATTTTGTGCCTGAGTATTACGACATGCTCGGCAAGTATAATTTTAATCTGGATAACTCAAACAGATTCTCGTTTTTATTTGTCGGCGCATCTGGATAGAGTGAAATTCAACAATAACGATGCTGAAGATATCTTCGACAATGCGAGAATTTTAGGCAGCGATCAGAATCAATACGTTACCGGTGTTTCTTACGATCATCTTTTTGGTGATGGAATTATATCGTTAAGTGCCAGCAGAAGTTATATCAATTTTGAATCCTTTCAAAACGATACTTTGTTAAATCCTATTTTCAAAAACAACTCAAAGGAAGCAGAGCATGAGTTGAAAGGGGAATTAATTTATAAAGTTTCTTCGACGGCTGAATTAAACGTTGGGGCTTCTGCTAAGTTTATCAATTTTGAGGCGGATGTACTCTTTCCCAAAAACTTTGTCACGACCTTCGGCGATACGCTTCCTCAAAACAATTTAGTTACAAATGAAAACTTCACAAAGCTTGGTGGTTTTCTGCAATACAGCAATTTGTTTTTCAACCGTTTGCGATTCAATCTCGGGGGTCGTATTGATTATTTTGATGCGATTGAAAACCAAGTCTATGTTAGTCCGCGGTTTTCAACGGCTTATAATTTTAACGAACTGACAAGTATAAATTTCAGCACAGGAATTTATTATCAATTTCCGTCATACATTTGGCTTCTTGCAGGCAACAGAAATTTATACGCGATTAGAGTTAATCAATATGTGCTCGGTTTGTCACATCGTTTAAGTGAAAACATCCGTGTTAAAGTAGAAGGATTTTATAAAGATTATCAAGACTATCCTACCAGTACGTTGCGTCCTTATCTTGTGCTCTCAAATACAGGTGCCGGATTCGGAGGATCGGAAGATAATTTTGAGTCATTCGGTTTGGAACCACTTGTAAGTGAAGGTTTTGGTAGAGCAAGAGGTGTAGAGCTTTCGGTTCAAAAGCGTTCAACCGGACAAGGTTTGTACGGATTAATTAGTGCAACTTATTCTCAATCTGATTTTACTTCACTCGACGGAATTGAACGACCGAGTACATTTGAACAAGATTGGATTTTTAGTTTGAGCGGCGGATATATTTTTAACAACGAATGGGAAGTCTCTTTTAAGTTTAGGTATGCTTCCGGCAGACCGTCTACACCGTATAATCCTGACGGCACACAAAACTTATCAGAATATTTAACAGATGAACTGCCGCCAATTCACGCATTGGATCTTCGTGTTGACAAGCGCTGGGATCTCGGCGGATTAAGTTTAATAACTTACATCGATGTCCAAAACGTTTATAACCGCAGCAACATCCAAAATATTAGATGGGACTACAAAGAAATGAAAGTTGATGATGAATCATCAATTGGAATTTTGCCTTCTATCGGTATCAGTTTGGAGTTTTAATTTGAAAAACCCCGGGATTTTTCTGTAAAAAAGTGATAAGTAAATCAAAATTTGCAAATTTGTTATCGGACAAATCCCGGAGTTTTTCCCTGTTAATTTGATCTGCACTTGTCCTCCAAAGCATTAGCGAAGGAGGATCATTTTCTTTGTCTGCACAAAATCACTCGCGGTTAAACGGTAAAAGTAAACACCACTTGCAAGCTGCGGTGCATCAAATTGTACTTCATAACTTCCCGGAGATTTAACTTCATTAACTAAAGTTTTTATTTCTCTTCCGAGAATATCATAAACTTTCAAACTTACTTTCTCACTACTCGATACTTGATACTCGATACTAGTAGTCGGATTAAACGGATTAGGGTAATTTTGTGTTAAGTGAAAAACGATTTACAATTTCTTCCGGTTTGTCATCAACACCAACGATTGTTGAAAAATTACGTTCGTATTCTTCATGAACGTATTGAGTAATTTCTTGCGCGGGTAATTGAGTTTAATGCATCTGCGTCTTGTCCGACAACATAAGCAACAACAATATCCATCATTTGACCTTTAACTAAATCGAACATTTCTGTACTTGTGAAACTTCGCTGGTCACTTGGTATTCTATTAATCCACCCGTACTCTGTAACAGGATCTCCGCTGTACCAAAATTTTTTATTAACCATCGCACAATCAATTCCGCCAAGAACTTCTCCCATGACCAATCACATGGATCCGGATATGAACCGACTCTTGTTTGTCCAAGCGTATAATTTCTTGCTTGTTCGGGATTGTTGGGACGATCTAATTCGGAAACTCCACTTTGATTGTGGGTGAATGCATTCATTTTGCTATTAAGATAACCTTCAAATATTTTCTCTCCTAAAGCCGGTCCCTTTCTATTGAAAGCAATATCATCCGGATTTTCCGTTTTTACTAATGGTCCTTGAACAATTACATTAAATACGGCAAGTGTGGCTGTCGTATCCCAAAATGAATATTCGCCGTCATCATTGTAAGTGTAACCTGCCTGCAAAGTCGTATCGCAGCCAACTCAATCATTCACCGCATCACCAATGTCCGCGTCATTCCAAATTGAGAAAATAACATCTTTAAGAGTATCCGGTTCGGAAGGATTACCAAGTCCTTTATAAAGAAATGAGTATCTCACAAATAAAACATCGTCTAGAATTGAATTTTCGGCAGAAGCAAAAGCAGTTTGTCTAACTTCGAATTCCGAGAGGGTCGACGGTGCCGAATCTTCTTTGTTCTGCGGGTCGGCTATCATTAAAGACGGTGAAATATGTTCCGTCGTAGAGTATATCAGGTTTATCTTCGTCGGGATCCCAAACTCCGTTATTGTTTTTGTCAACGGATTGTAATCTTCATCATTATCGCCATCGTAAAAATAAGCACCTTGTTCAACTGCTGTTCTCCAGTTCTGCCAAGCTTGACCGAACGGCGGTCGCTTTCCAAAACTGAGTAGATTAAATTTTTTGAATCTTCCGGATCGCTGCCAACATTTCCCGGAAGATAATCTTCTGTTAAACTAGAAGATGCAACAGCATTTGCCCAAAGTTGCGAATTTTGATATCCCGCTAGATAAAAACCACCACTGAACAGAAAATCTATATCCTTGTAACTTCCGAGCGAGACTTTTGCCAGAAATTCTGTAGTTGCTCCTTACTTCTCTCGTGTTAGTATCAACGTCAATCACAGAAAGTTTTAATTCTGTATTGTCAGTTAACGGATCGATACGCGCAAGATTACCGGAGTTATCTAAAGGCATACTGATATTATTGATAGTTATAATGGATGAAGTATTTGGTTTTGATGATGGAAAACCGGAATCTCTGCTCCGTAAATATTATCTCCTGCAAGAGAATCATTATGAGCGCCATCGTCTAACAGTTCGTAAGTTTGATCGTTAAATTCGGCAATAACAGAACCGATACCGCTTTCGTCATTTACAAAAAGGTTGACGATAAAATCTGTATCATAATTCAAAGAGCTAGGAATGTTTACCGAATAAATAATTGGTGGTGCCGGATCAATTGAAGAGGGAAGAAAACCGACATAAGAATTATTTTCTGTATAATCAGTTCTATTTGATAAAGTTACTGCAAGCAATTTTTCACTGCTTATAGTAATTTCAGAAAACAAATCGGTTCCGATAAAGTTAGCGTATTTATTTTTTCACTCCATGTTATGCCGTCATCATTACTGACGAGAAAAGAAATATCCGTTTGGTACTCATCTATCAATTCAACATATTTTTCCTCTTCAAAAACCAAGAATAATTCTGAACCGTTTGAATAAACCGAAGCATATGGAACGGGAGCATCATTAAGAAAAACTTCAGAGGGAGTACTCCATTCTGAAGCATCCGACGTACCGGTTATAATTTTTATTGATTCATTTTCGGATTGTGCAGCATACAGATTACCGTTATGAAGAGTTACATTGATGACTCTATCGCCTGAAGAAATTCCGGGAAAGTACTGCTGTTCGCTCCAAGTTTCGGCTCCGTCTTCAGTCTTTAAGTAAAATATATTGCCTTCGTAATCTCTAAACGAAACTAAGAATGAAAGCTCATTAATTTTTGTCAATTCAATTTCACGGGCATTTGAGCCAATGGAATGACGATTTCCAATTTGTGTGAGGGTATTTGTTAGAACATTGTAATCAAAAAGCTGAAGAACTCCGGAAAATTCCATATAACAAATTTTGAATTCAGTATCCCCGGTTTGAATAACATCAAAACTTCTTGGGTTGGCACTTGCAAAATGTTAAACCGGATATAACATTTAAGCTATCCCATGTTTGTCCGTAGTTTTCACTTACAGCAACATAGACTTTTGATGAACCTTTCAGTCTATAGAAATAGTATAGAGAACTATTACCTTCAAAAACAAATGCATCTTTCGAAATTTGTATAATCGATCTCATCAAGTTGGATTTTCTGTAAATTATCCAATTGCGCAAAACAGAGTACCGAAAGCAAAAGAATCAAAATTAATCGTTTCATTTAAGACCTCTCTTTTTTACTAAAAACTTGTACTCTTAATTTTTAGCGAAGAAGAATCATCTTCTTAGTCTGCACAAAATCACCCGCGGTTAAACGGTAAAAGTAAAGACCGCTTGCAAGCTGCGATGCGTTGAATACTTTTGTGTAAACTCCCGGTATTCTCTTATCGTCAATTAATGTTTCAACTCTTCTACCAAGTATGTCGTAGATTATTAACTTTACATTGAACCGTGTATTGTCACTTTTAAGTTAAACCGTGTTCTTTTTTCCCGGTACAGAAAACTGAATTGTGGTCGAAGGATTAAACGGATTCGGGAAGTTCTGCTTCAGCTTAAAGTTGTAACGCAATTCATCGGGTAGATCCGGATTACTCTCCTCAAGTCAACCGCTCTCTGGGAAGTTAGCTTCGTATTCCTCTATCACAGTGCGTACATGCTTTCTTGCTTCTGTTACTGAAGAAATGTTATCACTTCCTTGTCCGACTGTGTAAGCAATCGATAAATAATCCTGTGGTTCGTCTTTAACTCAGTTCGAATAGACCGGTTGATACATTTTGTCTTTGATCGGGGCGAACGCGGTATTTATCCAGCCTTTCTGAGTAACCGGATCACCTGGTTACCATAAATCGGGATCAATGTTTTCGCAATCTTCATCTGAAAACTTCACCTTCTGACCAATTGCATGGATCAGTGATCTCCCGATTGTTGTTTTTCCAAGCATAAAGCTTCGTCGAGTAGCGGGATTCTTTTGGAAACCCCATGGACTATCATAGTAGTAATTACTATTTGCTGAAAGTCTACTTTTCGAACTTCCCGGGATATGATCGATCCCTAATAAATTTCCGTAATGAATCATTGCTGTATCTGCAAGCGCACCAACTGCTTTGAGCTACTGGTCCTTGCAGAAACGTGTAAAAAACAGCGGGTGGCTTTCAGCGTGCCTGCTCATCACGGGGACCTCGCTGTATGTAAAACCAGAATTTAATGTCGTATCGCAACCGATTAAATCGTTTCTATGACTCTCACAAATATCTGGATCAACCCAAATAGAAAAGAGTACATCCTTTAAGAGTATCTGCGACGAATGCCGGCATCTGAATCATCGAATAGCGAATAAAAATTGTATTACATGTAATTCTTGAATCCTTGAGGAAGCAAAAATTGTTTGTCTGACTTGGATTCCCTGCGGTTCAAACTTCGAATAAATCTTCTAACATCAGACTGGCAGTTTATCGCTATAAACAGAGAAGAAAGTTTTTGTCATACAGCAAATCCGGGCGGTCTTCGCCAATATCCCAATATCCATTGTTGTTGAGGTCAACTGGTTCGTATTTACCGTTTTTGTCGCCGTCGTAAAAATATGCTCCTCGGGCAACTGCATCTTCCATTCCATCCACGAAACTTGTAAACGGGTTCTATCAGAAGTTGAAAGAAAGTAAATTTCATTTTCCGCAGCATAGGGTAAAAGGTTAAATAACCCGAGTGCTCACAAATCCTCAGTTAAAGCTGCTGATGAAACACCATTTGTCCAGAAGCTCTCCGTTATGTGAAGCCGCTTCGATAAAGCTCCACCCGAAAACAGAAACCCAATGTCATTAAACTTTCCTATGCTACCTAATCCAACATCAAATATTCCGTTCCGCATGCAGAATGACCGGAAAATATTCTCGACAGTTATTAAAGAGAGTAGATTGATAATTGACATCGGCAAGTACACCTTTATTATCGAAGGGTAGGTTTATATTGTCGGTTGTAGACATAACCGGTTTCATCATTAATGCCGCTTGCCCAATTATCTTTACCGACAATGTAACCGCCGAAGATATTGTGGCCTGTTGCTGCACCGTCATTGTGAAGACCGTCGTCGAATAAACTAAATGATGATCTGCCGTTTGAGATTGTAACCGACTTGGTATGGGCTCAACATCCATAACTTCAACTTTTATAAATAAGGAGTCTTTACTTGTTTCAGTTGATCTACTGATGATTAACGGTGCTTTAGCTTCGGGATTTTTCCTAGATCCCTGCATAGCGATATTCGGCTTTGTTATAGGTAATTGGGTTTTTCTATCTAAATAGACTTTGCTCTTCACTAGGATTTCGGCGGTAGTTGTTTCGATGAATTCGAGTAACCGGTAAACCGGTCGGGAGCACTCCAACCTTTTCCGTTATCAGTGCTTTTCATGCATGAATACGCGCACCGTAATCGAAATCAGCTAATTTTGTCAGTTGTACGAAACTTATCCAAAGTGTCTCGTTGTATGTAATGATAATCTGAGGAGAAAGCAATTCTTTATCGGTTTCAGTAAACAGTTTTCGAAGCAACGGCGAGGTAGGATTTTTCAAAATCTGAGAGAACTCGAATTGTATTTTGTTTCGTATTCATTGTCATTAATCGGAGTTAACACTACTACTTTCCACGGCGGCAATCCGGTAAAAACCTTTCCAATCGTCCACGAGGGAAAAATAATCATAACTATCTTCTATTGTTATTGAATCTTCCAATATTTCGATATTACTGAAAAGAAATTTTCTGGACTTGCACAAGAGAGGTGACGGCTTTCCCATAGCTGGCTGAGTAAATTTCCTTCCGGCATCATTAAATCATAACTGACTTTCTTCGAATTTTATATGGGTAATTATCTCGTGTGTGATATCCCAATCGAGAATAGTCTGCATCGTAAAGAGAGATAAGTGGACGTCATGCCTCAATAGCGAAAAATCAAGAAACAGCTACAACTAAATCACCATTTTTATCGATAGCGGCAGAGAGGTCAGTGCCATTCGGCCTGGGGCGGGAAGTCAGAGTGTATCATGATCCAGATCCGTACCGCTCGACCAGGTTTCACCAGCCGGTCACTCTCCATTAAATTAGAGTGTTTTTCACAGGCTCTGTCCAGCAGGAAAACACAAATGAAATTATCTTCACTAGCTTGAATTAAATCATAATAATTGGGTGTCCAGTAAATATCCTTTCCCGCGGCTAAAGTTGTAGTTAGTGAGACTACGACTGTTTCGGACAGTATCGAGTTGTGCAAGAAAAAGCTGTTACTGAAATTAGTAAAAATAAAAAGTATAGATTTTTCATAATGTTATTTTGCCCAAGTAAAAACCTTTATTTAATCAACATTTCTCCACTGCAAGCTTTAGCGAAGGAGGATCATCTTCTTAGTCTGCACAAAATCACCGCGGTTAAGCGGTAAAAGTAAACACCGCTTGCAAGCTGTGATGCATCAAATTGTACTTCATAACTTCCAGGAGATTTAACTTCATTAACTAAAGTTTTTATTTCTCTTCCGAGAATATCATAAACTTTCAAAATTACTTTCTCACTACTCGATACTTGATACTTGATACTAGTAGTCGGGTTAAACGGATTTGGGTAATTTTGTGAAAGAGAAAATTTATTTACAATTTCTTCTTTTTCATCATTCACACCGACAACAGTTGAAAAATTTCTTTCATATTCTTCATGAACGTATTGCGTAATTTCTCTTGCGCGTGTAATTGAGTTTCAGTGCGTCTGATCCTTGACCGACAACATAAGCTACGATAATATCCATCGGTTCATCTTTGACAAGGTTGAACATTTCCGTGCTGGTTAAAGTTCGTTGGTCACCATTTATAATATTAATCCAGCCGTAATCGGTAATAGGATCACCGCTGTACCAGAACCGTGGATTGATTTCTGCACAGTTCGCACCGCCTCTCACTTCACTGAATACCCAGTCACAAGGGTCGTGATAAGAACCGGTTCTTGTTTGTCCAAGTGCATAATACCGTGCTTGCTTCTGAATTATTTGGATCATTTAGTTCCGCAACTCCTCCTAGGTTGTGGGTGAATGCATTAATTTCACCATTAAGATAACCTTCAAATGTTTCTTCACCTAAAGCGGGTCCCCTTCTATTGAACCCGAGTATCATCCGGGTTACCGGTTTTTACATAGAGGACCTTGCACAAATACATTAAACACAGCAGGGGAGTGTCCCCTATCCCAGCCAACCATCTTCACCGTCGTTATAGGTGTAACCTGCCTTCAAAGTTGTATCGCATGCCGACTAAATCATCAGTAGGATTAGCATTGTCTACATCATTCCAAATAGAAAAGATTACATCAGTTGAGCGTATCCGGTTCGGAAGGAGCGCCCAGTCCTTTATAAAGAATTGAATATCTCACAAATAAAACATCATCGAGCAGAGTATTTTGTTTGGAAGCAAAAACAGTCTGCCTAGTTTCAATTCCGAGTGGATCGACGGTGTTCCATCTTCTTTCTCCCGCGGGGAATTTATCGTTGTAAACCGTAAAGTATGAAGCATCATAAAGCAGATCAGGCTTATCTTCATCGGCGTCCCATTTTCCGTTGCTGTTTTTATCGACGGGATCGTAAATTCCATCATTATCGCCATCGTAAAAATATGCACCTTGTTCAACTGCTGTTCTCCAGTCCTGCCAGGATTGACCGAAGGCAGGATCGATTTCGCGCACAGTATAAATCAAATTTTTCGAGTCTTGCGGATCATTGTCTATGTTACCCGGAAGATAATCTTCTATTAATGCAGAACTTGCGACTGCATTTGCCCACAACTCATCATTTTGGTAACCGGAAAGGAAGAATCCTCCGCTGAAAAGAAAGCCGGTACCTTTGTAACGTCCAAGCATACCTTCACCGAGGAAATTCTTTTTTCTTCGATCAGTTCCGTTGTGTTGTCATCGACATCATTTACGCTAACGATAAGATCTTGATAAGTTATTGGATTAACATCCGCAAGAATTCCTCTATTATCCATCGGCATTGTTATGTTATTTACATTAATAGCTGTTTGGGTTAATGGGTTTGTCAAAGAGTAACCGGTAATTGTATTACCATAAATATTATCATTGGCAAGTGAGTCATTATGATTTCCGTCATCTAAAAGTTCGTACTGCGTATTATCAAACTCTGCAAATACCGAACCGATTCCGGTCTCATCATTTACAAAAAGTCTCAACACAAAATCTTCATCGAAAGTGAGAAAATTTGGCACTTCCATGGAATAAATAATCGGTGGAGCTGGATCTTCTGATATAAATAAAGCCCCGAAATAAGTTTCCATTTTTTCGTAATTGGTTCTGTTCGATAAGCTTACAAGCTATGAACCAACCCATGCTGTAACATATCTCAGTGATTTTGTCATCACCAATAAATTCAGTGTAATTAGATTCATCACTCCAAGTGATTCCATTATCCATACTGTACATGTAAAATATATCTGTCTGGTAATCATCAATTAAATCGACATAATTTTCTTTTTCGAATATTAAATAAAGATTAGAATCGTTTGAATGAATAGAAGCATACGGCAGATTAACATCACTTGAATAAACAGCAGAAGTAGAACCCCAGCTTTCACCTTGATCACTGCTCGAATTGATTTTAATTATATCATCTTCTGCTTGGACGGCATATAGTACATCGTTGTGGTAAGTCATGCTTACAGCTTTTTCACCCGTGGTGAAATCGGGAATGGTTAGTTTGCTGCTCCAAGTTTGAGCGTTGTCGGTAGTCTTAAAATAGAACACATTGTTTTGGTTATCCTTGATGGAAGCAATGAATGTTGTTGAGTCAACTTGGATAAGTTCAATATCATGACTACCTGAGCTGGATTGGTGATCGTTTCCAATCTGCTCGAGTGTGTTGTGAGTTACGTTATAATTGAACAGCTGAAGATTGGATGTAAAGTTAAGGTAACCGATTATAAAAGTATTATAACCTGCTTGAATGATGTCATAACTACGCGGATTAGAACTAGGAAGAACCAATCCTGTAATTTCATGTAAACTGTTCCATGTTTGTCCGTAATCTTCACTTTCGGCAACTTTAATAGCAGTTGAACCTTGCTGACGATAGAAATAATAGAATGAACCGGCGCCGTCAAAAACAAACGATCTTTCAAAATCAGTGAAATTGATTTCATCAATCTTAATTTTCTGTAAGTTATCTAATTGTGCAAAACAAACTGCCGAAAACAGAAGAAATAAAAATAACTTTTTCATTAGGGAGCTCCGTTTATTAATTAAAAACTTATCCTCCGTAGCTTTAGCGAAGGAGGATCATTTTCTTAGTCTGCACAAAATCACCTGCGGTTAAGCGGTAGAAATAAACACCGCTTGCGAGTTGTGATGCATCAAATTGTACATCGTAACTTCCCGGAGATTTAACTTCGTTGACTAAAGTTTTTATTTCTCTTCCAAGAATGTCATAAACTTTCAAACTTACTTTCTCGATACTCGATACTTGATACTCGATACTAGTAGTCGGATTAAACGGATTCGGATAGTTTTGTGAAAGTGAAAAGGTGGGTGACATTTCCTCGTTGTAATTCACCTTTGTTATTGTATCAAAATAGAAATCTCTTATATGTTGTGTTTTTTCTTTAAGCAGCTTCAAACTGTTTAGTCTGTCGTTTCCATCTGATATGATAATAGCATAAGCGATATCTAATGTATCACCGTAGTTGAAAGTAATATTTCCGGTGTTAATCATAAATCTTCTATCATATGGTGCGGGACCATCCGGCCAACCTTCACCCTCATACCAACCTGTTTGGGTATTCGGATCGCCGGCTAAAGGAAACTTTGTTGCTAAACCAGTGAGCGGATCGATAGGATACGAGTCAAATCTGGTCAATTTACCATTCAAATTATTGTACCATTCATCTTTATTTGAGCCTTCAACGATATAATCGTAATTATAGCGAAACATAGGAGAGAATGATGTAAGATCCAGATTCTTTTTTCCTTTTAACCCATTTCCCATTGAAAATTGCGCTATCGCTCTCTACAGACTCTACTATTGGTCCATACAATAATGTATAACCTATTGCAGGAAGGTAACACCTATTTGAACATCAACTTCCTCAGCGTTATATCCGAAGCCTAAATTTAGGGTTGTGTCACAACCAACATAATCATCTCTATGAGATCCGATGTCAAAATCATTGAAATAACCAATGATAAAATCATCAATTTGTTCACCTTTGTTTGTAATTAAATATTTTCTAAAAAATGTATTTTTCAGTGAAGGATCATTATGATAAATATAAGTTATGCAAGAAATTTTGAAGTCCAATTGTGTTGCTCTTTATAATACCAAGTAGCAAGAGTGTCGTTAGAATCATTCATGAAGAACCAAGCATACTCATCACCAAATTCCTTCGGGGAATCAATATAAGGGGTATATTCTCCATCGTTATTTTTATCATTATATGGAGCTCCCAAATCAACTGGCCAGTTCTCATATTCAATTACTTCAGTTCTTCTTTCTCTTTCCCTTCTGGAAGTTGCTGCCAGTCCGTTCTAAAATTCCAAATCCTAAATTCTCTGGCATCAGAAAAGGTTTGATTAGATCTGCCTGGCATCATCGAGTTAAAGAATGCAGTACCGGTTACTCTTATTTCATTATTTACCAATCCCCCAAAAAGTAGTCCTTCTTTGTAAACTAGTGATCCGTAGGTATCAGTGAAGCCTAAAGATAACCGCCCATTAATATTTCCACCGTCATTGCTGAAAATATATGTAAGTTCATTATTTTCTAATATTTCGTCTTCCACCGGATAAAGAACAAAAGGTTCAGAAGTATCACCAATAGTCAGGATCATCCGCCTTCAGAATTCTTAGGATGCAATCTGTTAATAAGGTATCTGGAGCTAACCAGTCAACAACTAGATGCCCCATCACCCAATCCATAACCTGATTTGTTCACGGTTTCCCAATCTTTACCCAGATTTACAGAGTACTCGATAGTTAAGAGATCAACTTCAAAATCCGAATAAAAACGAATGACAGCATTGTTATTCGGTAACATATAACCTGAATTAGGTGTACTGATGTTTATCTCTTCGTGCACTTTGATTAATAATGGAAACCAAAAAACAAAGAACTTATAAATGTTTTTCTCATATCATCATCTCGCTATTTTATCACCATCATTTTTTTAGTCTGTACAAAATCACCAGTGGTTAAGCGGTAGAAATAAACTCCGCTTGCGAGTCGTGATGCGTTGAACTGCACTTCATAACTTCCCGGAGATTTAACTTCGTTGACGAAAGTTTTTATTTCCCGACCAAGAATATCATAAACTTTCAAACTTACTTTCTCGATACTCGATACTTGATACTCGATTCTAGTACTTGGATTAAATGGATTCGGATAGTTTTGTGAAAGAGAAAATCTGTTAATAACTTCTTCAGGTTTGTCATCAACACAGACAACAGTTGAAAAATTTCTTTCATATTCTTCGTGAACATATTGAGTAATTTCTCTTGCGCGTGTAATTGAGTTTAGTGCATCGGTTCCTTTACCGACAACGTATGCAACTATAATATCCATCGGTTCATCTTTCTTTAATGTAAAAGGACCGGTGTTTGTTAAATCGCGCATATCAATTGTAACAGTTTGAATCCATCCATATTGAGTTACCGGATCACCGCTGTACCAATATTTATTATTTACATCCGCACAATTAACTCCGCCAAAAACTTCCCCATATTTAAAATCACATGGGTCAACTTCTGCTCCATCATTAGGATACAGCGCCTGCTTGATATCGTCTCATTTCAATCGGATCTCCGGGTTTCATCAACTAGCATTACATTTTTATGCGGTGGTGCAAATGTTGTCATTCCTAAATTTTTATAACCATTGTATGTCTTTATACCCAATCCGGTCCAAGTTCATCAACATGCAAGCGAATTCGGATCATCAGGTTTTACTTCTTGGACCTTGAAGGATGGCTTTAAATATTGCCGGTGCTTCATTTTCCCAAATCGGATCATCGCCATCATCATAGCTATAACCGGCTTGAAGAGTTGTATCGCATCCCGTTAAGTCATTTACTGCATCACCAATGTCTGCATCATTCCAAGCAGAGAAAATAACATTCTCGAGAGAATCGGGTTCGTTTGCATTACCCAAACCTTTATAAATCAGTGAGTATCTGATGAATATAACATCGTCTAAGTTAGTGTTTCGGTTGGAAGCATAAATTGACTGCCGGACTTCGATCCCCTTCGGTTCGATTTCAGAAAACCGCCTTTCACTTGAGGGAACTCCGTCGTTGTAAACAGTATATAAAACGGCATCGTAGAGAAGATCAGGTTTATCTTCGTTTGAGTCCCACACACCATTATTGTTTTTATCAACCGGATTGTAAATCCCGTCACCATCACCGTCATAAAAGTATGCACCGTTATCTACGGCATCTTTCCAATTCTGCCATGATTTCCCAAAATGAGGATCGCCTTCGTAAACAGGGTAAATTAAATTTTTGCCGTCACCCGGGTTACTTCCTACGGAACCTGCTTGATAATCTTCAATTAATCCGGCGGATGAAACTCCGTTTGCCCAAAGCTGATCGTTTGTATAACCGGATAAATAAAAACCACCGCTGAAGAGAACAGATTTACCTTCATATTTCCCGAGTGTGCCCCATTCACCGAATGCAATTCCTTCTTCTAAAAATTCTTTTGTTCGCATCAAGATCTTCAACTTCCAAATTCAAATTTGCTGAGCTGCGGATGCTTACATCTGCAAGAACACCGTTATTCCTCATCGGTAAATAGAAGTTGTTTAAATCGATATCATATACGTCGCCCGGATTTTGCGATACATTTTTTGAAATACCGTCAATTGTTGCTCCGAAAATGTAATCTCCGGCGAGCGAATCATTATGATTTCCGTCGTCGTACATCGTATAAATATTATCATTTATTACAGCATCAACAGACGAAAAACCGGTTTCGTCATTAATAAAAGCTCGTACTTCAAAATCTGTTTCATAATCAACTCTTCTCGGTTGTTCACGCCAATAAAGTACGGGCGGAGCAGGTCTATCGTTTGCGGAAGTATACCAACATACAGTATATAAATCTTCAACATCAGGGCGATTTGAACGTGTTGTAATGAATAAATCACCCATTGTAGAGATTTACTTCCGAGAAATAATCTTTCTCAATAAATGTTGTGTAATATTGCTTATCACTCCAAGTCGAACCATTATCGCTGCTTTCTAAATAACAAATATCAGTTTGCATTTCTCCGGCAATAGGATCGAATACGCTTTCTTCGAAAACCAAATAGAGGTTTGAACCATCGGAATGAATTTCGGGATTAGTAATCGGGTTTTCATTTGTGAAGATTGTTGATGATGAACTCCAGCTTGCTCCTAAGTTTTCACCAATAGTTATTTCAATAGCATTGTTCTCAGCAAAAGCAGCATAGAGATAATTATTGTGATAGGTTATTTCCAGAGGCAGATCATTTTTGTCAATTACAGAAAAATGATTTTTCGAAGACCGACGTTCGTGCAGCATTATTTGTGGAAAAGAGAAAAATGTTATCGTCTTCATCGCAGAAGCGATACTATAAATTTGCTTTCATCAATAAGCGTCAGTTCAACTTTTGATACGCTCGAACCAACCTCAAGTATATTACCGATTAACTCTAAGTTGATTATCATTGAGACTATACCTATAAACTTCAAGATTACACGTAATAAGTTAAGCTCGCGATACAAAAAATATTTTCAGAAAACTGAACGATATCATAACTGCGTGGATCAGTTTATGGGAAAGTAAATCCTTCGATTTTTTGTTTATGGGTCCACGTTTCTCCATAATCATAGCTTTCTTCGACGTTAATGTAAGCTACGGTTGGGGGGCGGTAAAAATAAATAAGTGTGTCAGCTTTTTGAAAAACATACGAACGTTCGTAGTTGGTTGGTACATCGTCAAGTGGCAATCTTCTTAAGTTCGTCTCAGTTTGTGCAGACAAAAAGAGTTACAGGTAATAAAATTACAATTACCGATAAATAAGCTTTTTCATTTACTTGCCTCATTTATTTTACAACCATCATCTTTTTTGTTTGACTAAAGGAACCACTTGTTAAACGATACAGATAGACACCGCTTGCAAGTTGTGATGCATCGAAAGTAATTTCATAAGTACCGGGCGCTTTTTGTTCGTTAATAAGTGTTTTTATTTCTCTTCCAAGAATATCATAAACTATTCAAACTTACTTTCTCACTACTCGATACTTGATACTCGATACTAGTCGTCGGATTAAACGGATTCGGATAGTTTTGTGATAAATAAAATTGTGATGGTAATTCCTCGTTCTTTCCATTTACGCCAACAATAGTACTGAAGTTACGTTTATACTCTTCATGAACATATTGAGTAATTTCTCTTGCACGGGTAATTGAGTTTAGCGCGTCTGATCCTTGACCGACAACATAAGCAACAATCAATATCCATCGGTTGGTCTTTAACCAAGTCGAACATTTCCGTACTTGTTAAGGTTTGGTGATCTTGTGGAAAAGCTTCAATCCATCCGATATTTACAACCGGGTCACCGCTGTACCATAAGCGTGTATTAACAACTGCACAATCAACTCCGCCGAAAACATCACCATATGCCCAATTACAAGGATCAGGGTAATTACCATCACTTGTTTGACCTAACATATAATTTCTTGCAACATCCTTATTGTAAGCGTCCGCCAATTGAGGATCTCCTCCAACCCAATGAATAAACGCGCTCATGTTACCATTGCGAAAACCTTCAAATGTTTCTTCACCCAAATAGGGCCCCATTCTATTATATGCAATATCATCACGATTACCAGTCTTAACGAGAGGTCCTTGTATGAAGACATTGAACAATGCCGGCGGATTAGCTCCAAAATTATCATCTTCGCCATCATTATAAGAATAACCTGTCCTTTAAAGCTAGAATCGCTGCCGACCCTGTCGTCAGTAGCAACGCCGATATCGGCATCATTCCAAATAGAAAAAATCACATGTTTTAAGGTGTAGTACTGGGAAGGAGTATTGAGACCCTTATATAAGAGTGAGTATCGAACGAATACTACGTCATCTAAAAATGAGTTTTGAACGGAAGCAAAAGCGGTTTGTCTAATTTCAATTCCTAGAGGATTAACATCTCTGAATCTTCTGTGTTCGGCGGGTCGGCTATCATTAAAAACTGTAAAATATGTCCCGTCATAAAGTAAATCAGGTTTATCTTCGTCAGGATCCCAAACTTGGTTATTATTTTTGTCAACCGGATCATAAATCCCGTCACCATCTCCATCGTAAAAATAAGCTCCTGCTCAACAGCATTTCTCCAATTCTGCCAAGCGGCACCAAAGGGTGGATCAGACTCCCTTACTCCATATACATTGTTATTGGCATCACTCGGTGAAGAGCCGACATTACCGGGAAGATAATCCTGAATAAGACTCGCAGTTGCTTGTGCATTTGCAAAAAGTTGATTATCTGCATAACCGCTTAAAAAGAATCCACCCGAGAAGAACTGTTTCGTTGGAATACATACCTCTAGAATTGAGGAGTGATCCTGTATATTCATATTCATTTTCATTACCGGAATTATCGTTAATAACATAAGTTATATTTAACAGGGGAAGGACATCAGCAAGAGTTCCACTATTATTAAATGGTAATGTCAGATTATTAATATCCATGATACCAATCTTTTCATCATAGAACTCGTATCGACTCTGTGTTATATTCCCATAGATATTATCATTTGCCAAACTATCGTTATGCTGTCCGTCGTCAAATAAAGTTAAGCTAGTAAACTTACTATTTGCAGTGACGGATGTGATCTCTTCATCATCGTATGCTTTTACTCTTAAAATAATTGAACCGCTTTCCGGGCCAACTTCAGGTTTATAAAGTTTATAAAAAAACGGAGGAGCAGCATCGATAGAGTAATCCGGTGAGCCGAAGTTGAAGCTATCTGCTTTTGTTTTTCCGCTCTATTTGAAATAATACACGCAATAGGATAAATAGAATCTTTCCCTATCGATACTAAAATATCGTCCCCAACAAATTTTGTAAAGTTTTTTGTATGCAACCAAGTTTCACCATTATCCTCTGAACTGAGATAGAGAACATCTGAATGACTATATTCTTGATTATAGATGGTAAGGTCATTGTAAACCAACCAAATTTTATCATTATCTGTTATTTCTAGTTTTGTGTTTGGAGAACTGTGATTAGATATTGCGACTGAAATGGATGATGATGCAATATCATCAACAAGTGCATCTTTACTGAAGGTAATGACTGAATTGCTATCTTCATCAACAACAAAGTAAGCCGCTTTAACTTTTTGATCAATCTCGGAGTATTCTAAAGATAAAGTTTTAATATTTTGAAGGGCATTTGAAAACTCCCAAGTTTCTCCACCATTTGTAGATCGATATATTACAGTAGCGGTATCGTTATGAGAATAGTCTTCATCATAATAGCTTAAATAGTATTCTTGATCAGAAACTCTGCACAAATCAAAAAAATCTTTTCAGATACGGAGAAATTGGTTTTAAAAGTCATTCGTCACTACTTGAAAACTTCCAAACAGTAAGAGGACCAGGTTGAGGAATAATAGTACCGTTCTCAAAAGGCTCAGCAAATATTAGATAACTGCCATCACTATTTATTGATACATCAAATCCGTTTCGCAAATTTTCTATAGCTCTGCCTCCCATTTCTTGAAGCAGCTTTCCACTCGACCAAGTTTCACCTTCATCGGTACTAATAAATTTGATTAACCCTTCTCTTATATAGAAAAATAAAATATGTTGTTGATGATATCTAACCACTTTTTAAAGAGATTGCGTTATCATCGTCGTTAAGTGTTGGTTCTACATCGAATTCCTCGAGCAATTTTTCATAAGGAATATCAGTGATTTCAGTCACTTGAGCAGAAGAGCCTGAAGTAATAAAACAAAAAGTAAAAAACTTAGTATTTTTCTAATCATAGTAACTCCGTA
This sequence comes from Melioribacteraceae bacterium, assembly GCA_034521465.1. Lineage (GTDB taxonomy): Bacteria > Bacteroidota > Ignavibacteria > Ignavibacteriales > Melioribacteraceae > SURF-28. The sequence goes on from JAXHMN010000016.1 coordinate 322,591, forward strand.
TAATAAAAATATATAAACTATGTTTTTTTTAGATAATTATTTGTAATTGATTCGTATGGTTCTATTTATAGTTAGTATCTATTCATATGATACTATTTTGCAACCGTGTTTTATAAACCGAAATTTATTGGTGAGCTTTTATTAGAGTAACCTTTCCCCAATAATGAAGATTACTTTAATGAAAGCTTTAAGTTAAATTCAAAATAGGAAAAGGAAAATCAAAAAGAAACGTAAAAATTAAATAATATGTTTCTTTATTTTAAGAGGACATTTGGTAGAAAAATCCCCAAATTATTTTGGGGATTTTGTAGGAATGTCTAATTCTTCCATTTTTCTGTACAGAGATGAAAGTCCGATGTTTAATGCTTTTGCTGCTTCTTCTTTATTATATTCAAATTTCTTAATTACACGTAAAATATGTTCACGTTCAAATCCGCGGATTGCATCTTTTAGAGAATCCGGGTAACCGTGCGGTGTTGTTTCACCTTTTATATGTTCGGCTAAATTATCGACGGTAATTACATTATTTGAAGCAAAAATTACAGCTCTTTCTACAACGTTTTCTAATTCACGAACACCGCCTTGCCAATCGTGACTCATTAGCACTTTCATTGTTTCGTTATCAACACCCAAAACTTTTTTTCCCATTTCTTTGCAGTATTTTTCGATGAAATGTTTGACCAGAAGAGGAATATCATCTCTCCTTTCATTAAGTGAGGGGAGTTTTATTTCAACAACGTTGAGCCGGTAAAATAGGTCTTCTCTAAATTCACCTTTTTTAGTTTTCTCGTACAGATTTTGATTTGTTGCGGCAATTATTCTGACGTTTGTTTCAATTGCTTTAGTTCCTCCGACCGGCAGGAATTTTTTATCCTCAATTGCGCGGAGTAATTTTACTTGTAAGTTAAGCGGCAAGTCCCCAATCTCATCTAGGAAAAGTGTTCCACCGTCAGCAACTTTGAAGAGTCCTTGTTTTTCATCGGTTGCACCGGTGAATGCGCCTCTTTTGTGCCCGAATAATTCTGATTCAATCAAATTTTCTGAAATCGCTCCGCAGTTAATCGGTAAAAATATTTGATCTTTCCTCAGACTGTTATAATGAATTGCTTTTGCTGCGAGTTCTTTACCGGTTCCGCTTTTACCCGAGATCAATACGTTACTGTTTGTCGGCGCAACTTGCTTAATGAGTGAGTAGACTTTTTTCATCGGCTCGCTTTTACCGATTATGTTTTCAAAATCACCTTCATCAACAGTGTGCTGCCGGAGCATTTTATTTTCGAGCGAAATTTTCTTGTAATCGAGTAGCCGTTTTACACGGATGATAAGATCATCAAACTCGACCGGTTTTATTAAATAATCGAAAGCACCGTGGCGCAGCGCTTCGACGGCAGTGTTCACCGACGCGTAAGCCGTCATTATTATAAAGAAAGTACCCGGCGAAAGTTTTGAAGCTTTATCGAGTAATTCCATTCCGTCTAAGTTCGGCATTTTTATATCGGAAATAATTATATCGAAATTTTCTTCCTCGGTAAATTTCAATGCCTCTTCGCCGTCAGCCGCCGTGGTAACTTCGTACCCCTCGTCGACGAGTATCATTTTTAACGACTCTCGAATTGATTTTTCATCATCAACAACTAATAATTTTGCAGCCATTTATAACTCCTTATTTTAATTCTCTGCTATCGGTATTTTTACCGTAAATGTGCTTCCTTTATCCGGTTGGGTATCAACATAAATATCACCTTTAAATTTTTTGACAATTCCGTAACTAACCGATAAGCCCAAACCGGTTCCTTTGCCCACATCTTTTGTTGTAAAAAACGGATCGAAAATTTTGTTTGCGGTCTTTTTGTCCATCCCAATTCCGTCATCTTTTATTTTTACGTAAATGTTGTCTTCATCGTGATAAGATTTTATCTGAAGTACGCCGTTTCCTTCAACTGCATCTAGTGCGTTGAATTAAAATATTTACAAAAACTTGAAGCAATTGATCCGGTACGACCATTATCGGCGGAGAATCTTTGTCAAGATCCGTATTGAAATCAACTTTCTTAACTCGTTTGTCATACTTAACAATTCCGATTGCTGTTTTAACAATGTCGGTAATTTCTATCAATGTTTTTTCGTGGCTCGGTGGTCTTGAAAAATCAACAAGTTCTCGAACAATGCGCGAAATTCTATCGATGTTCTCTTTAATTGTAGATAATTGTTCGCTGAAAAAATCGTCCGGTGATTTACGTTGTAAAATTTGAACAATTGCAGAAATTGAAGTAAGGGGATTACCAATTTCATGCGCAATACCGGCGGCAAGTTGTCCTATTACTGCAAGTTTTTCCGATTGATCAACTTGCTGCTGAAGTTTTTTTACTTCGGTGTAATCTCTAATTATTACCGTTCTTCCTGATTCTTCACCATTATTTCCGGGGAGTTTTGTAACTGTAAGTTGTATTGTAACTATCTTGCCGTCTTTAGTTAACCGTTCGGTTTCATCAATTGTTACATAACCATTTTCTTTAATTTCATTTTGAATATGCTTGAGTTCGTTGTTATATTTTTTTCCCTTTGGGAATAAAAGAGAAGATGGTTTTCCGATCACTTCCTTTTCAGTGTAACCGAAAATAGCTTCGGCGCCTTTATTCCAAGAAATAAATTTTTCATCGTTATCAATTACCATTATTGCTGAGTCTGATGAGTGAAGAATGTTATCCAAGTATTGCTGACTCGTCTCAAGTTTGATTGCAATTCTATCGCGATCTGAAGTAAGTTCCTGCATCTCTGCGTTTTGATGAAGCATCCCATAACGCGCATAAATTTGTTCGATAACTTCATCGAGGAAGCCAAGCAGAATTAACGGATCTACGTTATGATTTGCATCTTTTTCCAAATAATTGATAATTGCATAACGCCCAATTGTAAATAACTGACTTATCTGAAGGAGGTTCAATTTGGCTTTAGTAAAGAGCTGGTAAGAATCGATTAGGTATTGATCGGCGTGAGAGTAGTTGGCCGATTCAATTACATCAATTATTGTGTTGAGACTGCTTTCGACAAATGTTTTCAACTGAATTTTGGAGAGTTTGTCACCGAACTCGTGCTGAAGTTTTTCAACCCAGCTTTCCGTAATTTGGTCGAAGTATTTTTTTATTAATTCAATTATTAGTTTTTTCATCGCAAAAGTAATTCAAGAGATAATCTGGAAGTTTGCCCTCTTCCCAAAATTGAGAATTGAAAAATAAGTATTGCGGGTATTAATTAAAAGGTGAATCTGAGTTATTGTGTCTCTATTAAGATGAATCTTTTAACACATTCATATCTGTCCAAAATAATATTATATTTTCGTTTGGTGGCTTCGATACTTCGTCGAGCTCAGTACAAGTACTATTCCGACAAACTACGTCGGAATCACTCAGCCACCCTGAATCCTAGGTTATTGAGTGTCCTGACGGTTTTTGTCAGGATGTATCGAATAACCGGGTAACTTATTAAGAGAAGGGTTGCTTCATCAAAAAATAAAAATAATGCGTTTATAATTTGAATTAGCCATTTCTTTTCAAATTTCATAATGTTTTGGACAGCTATGAACACATTGGGAACAAAGAGGAACCGCTAACTTAAAATAATGTATAATTTTGAAGTTCAATGAAGTTAAATTCATTTTGAGGTTAAGATGATAAAAAGAATAGTAGTTTTGCTCGTTTTTGGTTTAGTTTTTCTGAATATTTCAGCAAATGAAATTCCCGCCAAAACAAATCTTACAAAAGTGATTGTATTTCTTGGCGGAGCAGAATTAACTCATACCGCAAATGTTGAAGTTCCGAAAGGAGTAAGTGAACTTGTATTATCCAATGTAGCAGATAACATCGTAAAGAATAGTTTACAAGTTGGGGGAGAAGGAGACTTTGTTATTTTGTCAGTCACTTCTCGTAAAAATTATTTAACTCCTTCCGAAAGATCTCCCCGCTTAGCTGAACTTGAAGATTCACTAAAACTTCTGAAGCGAGAAACAACTCAACTCAAAAACGATAAACAAGTTTTGCAATATGAATTGGATTTGCTTCTTGCAAATAAAAATTTCGGCAGTTCGGAAAAGGGACTTACTGTATTGGAACTTCAAAAAATGTCTGACTACTTCAATAAAAAATCAACTCAGTTATTGAAAGAGATAACCGAAATTGATTTGAAGAGTGAAAGAGTCAATAAAAGAATATCAAAAATTCAGAATCAGATAAACGAAATTTCCGGCAGATTAAAAAATGAAATAAATGAAATAGTTGTAACGGTATCGGCAAATAATAATAGCACGGGAAAAATCAAAGTAACATATATTACGCATGATGCCGGGTGGAATCCATCGTACGACTTGCGTGCTGCAAACATTAATTCACCGGTCAATCTCGAAATGAGAGCAAACGTTTGGCAGCGAACGGGAATTGATTGGGATGATATGAATATCATTCTATCAACTCGTTCGGCAAGACAAAATAATAATAAACCGGAATTACGAAGATGGTTTGTAGATTTTGTTAAAGAGAGAATGTTAAGCGGAAGAGGTACAAACGAAATTCAGTTAATGAAATCTGCCGCGGCTCCTCAAATGGATGCTGCCGCCGAAGCCGAATCTGCTGCGGATTACATGATGGTTCAAGAAACTCAACTCGCGGTTGAATATCAGCCGGAAATTAATTATTCGATACCTAGCGACGGCAAGCCGCATATCGTGCCGCTGCAAAAGTATGAACTTGATGCGGAGTATGAATATTACGCTGCACCTAAACTTGTGTCAAATGCATTTTTGGTTGCAAACGTTGAGGGTTGGGAAGAGTTCAATTTACTTCCCGGTTCCGCAAATATTTATTTTGAAAATTCTTATGTGGGGAATTCTTTCATCAATCCAAACTCGACTGAAGATAAAATGACTTTCTCCTTGGGTAGAGATGAAAGTATTGTAATAAAAAGAGAAATGTTGAAAGATTTTACCGAAGACAAATTTTTCGGGAGCGATGTAGAAAGATTTTTTGGTTATGAAATATCCGTCAGAAATACTAAAAGCAAAGAGATAAATCTTACTCTCGAAGATCAAATACCAATTTCAAAAAATGAAGATATAGAAGTTGAGTTGATTGAAAAGGGTGATGCTGCCATCAATAAAAATGACGGAATTTTATCTTGGAAAATTAAATTGAATCCGGGTGAAAGCATAACAAAGAAATTTACTTTTTCGGTTCGTCACCCGGAAGATAAACCGATTAATATTTATTGATTTTTTATTGCGACATGGCGCCTTTGCGGTTGTTCTTTGTTGATTCACCGCAGAGGCGCAAAGTCGCTAAGCAGTTTCTAGTAAATTCTCTTTATGCGAAGATATAAATCGATTTCTTTTTTCTTCTTTGATCAAATCGATATCAACGAGTATCAATCCGTCAATGCAGTTTTCAAAAGATTTATCAATTGCAAAATCCAAAAACTTAACCCCGCCTTCGTAACATAATTCGGAGTAGTGTTTATAAAGAATAGGAACCGTGTAACCGTATGGTTTTAACATTCGTTTAAGAATTTTATAATCCTCTTTATAACTCTCACCGGAGAATAATTCATTATACTGATCGAGCAATTTCTGAGAAATTTTAAAGCCGTCTATTGCATGTGCTAGTTTGTGATCTGTTCCGAACCATTTAGTGAAATAGTAAACAATCATTTCCTTGGCGCTTTCTGGATATTTATTGCTCATACTGACTCCGCCAAAAAGAAATTTAACTTGCTCATGATGAGCTATGAATGCTCCAATCCCTTGCCATAAATAATTGAGTGCATTCGTGTTCCAATATTTTCTTTGAACAAAACTTCTCCCGAGGTCAACGCCGCTGTCAATATATTTTTCGATAAACTCATTTTCATAATTAAATATTGTGGAAGTGTAAAACCCTTTCGATCCTCGCTCTTTAAAATATCTTGTCCTAACCCGATTCGGTATGATCCGACAATCTCAAGTTCATTTTCATCCCAGACAACAAGATGTTTGTAGTATTTATCGAATTTATCCAAGTCGTTTTTCCTCCCTGTTCCTTCTCCAACTTTCCTAAATGTTATCTCTCTTAGACGTGAAATCTCCTTTAAGACATTCGGTGACTCCTCGCTATTGGTTAAAATTATTTTCTTCTCATCAGACGTTGCACCCAGAAGTTGTGCTTCCCGAAGTTCTCGTTTGATTGCTTGTTTATCAATAGGGTGAATAATATTTTTTTCAGTTTTGTAGATACCATTTTTATTTCTAGCGATAAGATAAACATGTTTCTTTAGAAGTTTTGCTTGGTATTTATCGTTTATGAAATTGTTTGTAAAAGCTACCTGAGGTATGGGATCTCCAATGTTTATATTTATTGTTTTATTCTTTTTATTAAAAAGCTCATGGGATAAAAGTACTCTTGATAATTTTTTGTTTATCATTGAAAAGAGGTAAAAGAAAAGAGAATTTTTTGCATCGATATAAACCGGTAAAATTGGAGAATTGAATTTTTTAGCAAAATATATAGCGCCTTTATGCCACTTGCCATCGCGGATATTTAACCAATTTAAACGAGATACCTCTGCAGCGGGGAAAATTATTACAGCCATCTCTTTTTCCAGCGCTTCCCCGATTGCAATTATGTTCTGCCTTTGTGCCCAGCGGCCTTCAAGATTAAAAGGTAAAAAAATATTATGAAGATTTTGGATATTCATCAGAACATCGTTCGCTACAATTTTTACATCACGCCTGATTTCCGATATTGCTTTAATAAGGGACAAACTATCTAAGCTTCCAACTGGATGATTTGCTACACAAATAAGTCTCCCTTCAGACGGGATTTTCTGAATGTCTTTATTAGAAATTCGAAAAGAAAAATTCAGCATCTCAAAAACCTCGTCTATAAACTCAATATCCTCCAAATCTCTATTATTCTCGATAAATGTATTGATCTCATTAATATGAAGTGTTCTTTTGAGAACACCTAAAATGAATTTTTTTATAATCTTAGGTTTGTTTTTTAAAAAGGAGGGATAGCTATCATTAATAAGTTGTTCTATGTTAATTGATTCCATTGCAAAAAATTCCTAATAACTTTTGTTTAGTATGTTCTCAAATTAAGCAGCTTAAGGTCAGGTGACAAGTTATCAGTTTGTTAAGAAAGATTAACAGAATGTTAAGTTCTATGTTGTGGGAAATTGGAGGGAATGATTATAATATAAGTGCGATGTCTACAATGAATTAAAACTATTTCTTTTCCCGCACTTTAGAAGCCATAAAAGCGAAGAGGAATTGCATAAAATAATTTTTGGGGAAGTAAGTTTTAAGTCTGTACGCTTTTGGTTTTTCTGGGCGGGGGAGATAACCCGAACCCCAAATCCAATCCCAAACGGCTAGTTTAGTCGCAAAATTTCGGTTTCTTCCTTTACCAACATCATGATGCCAGCGGTGCATCCAATAAATGTAAATATCATGTGTGATTGTGAAGAAAACCAACTGTAACCAAATAGGAACATCTTTAAATAGACCTAATCTTGAAAGACCTGTTGTATTGTCGATATAAAAAATTATTCCACCAAAGATAATTATACCAAGAATGTAACTTTGTGCGATTGTGTAAAGAGCGAGATCGTTAAAGAATCCTTCACGGAAAAACTTTTGTCCTTTTGTGTAAGGAAAAATTCTTTCAAGAATTACTATAACTATTGTCCACCCGATTATGACTAAAATAGAAATCCACTCCGGGTAGGACATTGAGTTATAATAATCTTTTATGAAATCAATTACTGATTCAATCATAACGAATTCTCAGCGGTCTTTGCATTTAACTTTGCGATCTTTGCGTGAAACGTTTCTCGCGGAGACCGCAAAGGGTTCGCAAAGCGTACAAAGTTATTTTACTCTTCTCAATTTTCTAATTGATGGTTGTTCGCTTTCGTAAACTTTTTTCTCGCCGTCACCAAGTGCTTTTTCAATATCGCGAATATCTTTTATCAATCGCTGCATACCATGAATCTCAACAGAAGCAGCTTGATCCGAGCCCCACATTGCACGGTCTAACGTAATATGTCTTTCTACAAATGACGCACCAAGTGCAACCGCCGCTAACGTTGGTGCAAGTCCGGTTTCATGTCCCGAGTAACCAATCGGAACGCCCGGATATCTTTCTCTGTAAGAACTAATAACACGCAAGTTGAGTTCCTCTAAATTACATGGATAAGTTGAGGTTGATTGCGCGATCATCAAATTATCTTGACCCAAAGTATCGACTGCCTTATCAACTTGTTCGAGCGAAGACATTCCGGTTGAAAGCATCATCGGCAACCCAGTTGATTTAACTTTATCTAGCAACCCGTTATCTGTTAATGATGCCGAAGCAAACTTAATACAAACCGGATTAAACTTTTTCATAAACTCAACAGCTTCTTCATCCCAAGGTGAAGCAAACCAGTCAATTTCTTTTTGTTTACAATATTTATCAATCTCTGCATATTCATCTTCATTAAATTCAACCTTGCGTCGATACTCGATATATTTCATTCTGCCCCAAGGTGTATCACGTTCAATATTCCATTGATCTTCCGGCACGCAAAGCTCCGGTGTACGCTTTTGAAATTTCACTGCATCGCAGCCGGCAAATGCCGCACCGTCGATCAGTTTTTTTGCGATCTCTAATGATCCGTTATGATTAATTCCAATTTCACCGATTACATAGACCGGTTCACCATCTCCAACATACCGATCACCAATCTTTACTCTCGCCATTATAAGGAATCCTCATTTTCTTTTTTCATATTTGCCTCAATTATAAATTCAGCAAAATCACGAAAAGCACCTTGCCCGCCTTTGCTCTCAACAATTAAGTCTGAAATTTCTTTTGCAAATCTTGTGGCATCAGAAGGACAAGCCGTTAAGCCAACTAGTTTCATGATTTTAAGATCATTTGTGTCATCTCCGATGAATGCGATTTCTTCTAAACTTAATTCCAATCGTTCTGCAATTTCTTTTACGAGTGACGCTTTATCTTTTATACCAAGATGAACTTCGGTGATATTTAACTTTTCTGCTCGTCGAGACACTATACCGCTGTTCTCACCTGTTACAATTCCGGTTTCAATATTGCAGAATTTTCTTAATCGTTCGGTTCCCATTCCATCACGAATTGAGAACCGTTTCATTTCTTCTCCGCGAGCTGAATAATAAGTTCCGGTATCGGTTAATACGCCGTCGCAGTCAGTTAAAACTAATTTTATTTTTCGTGCTTTTTCTAATGTGTTTGATTTCATTTTTACCTTTTTATTAATGCATCTGAACTCATCCCCCGGCCCCTTCTCTTAAGAAGAGAAGGGGAGAAAGGGTAAGTAAAAGTCCCTCTCTTTTTAAGAGAGGGAGATTTAGGGAGAGTTTCTTTTAATAACCAATAACTCAATAACAAACAGCAAACTTACCACGCAGTCCAACCACCGTCAACAACAAGGTTTGCTCCCGTCATGTAGCTCGATGCGTCACTAGCCAAAAAGATAAGTGCGCCTTTATAGTCTGTTGGTTTTGCCATTCTATTTAACATCGTTCGTTTAGAATACTGCTCAACAAAAAATTCATCTTGATTATTTTCAACTCCGCCCGGAGTTAAGGTATTTACTCGAACATTATCTTTTCCCCAATAAGCAGCGAGGTATTTAGTGAAAGCAATCACTCCGCCTTTTGTAGCAGAGTAAGCCGGTGGTTTGAAAAAATCCTGTGTGCCGTCTTTTTTTATGTAGAGCGATTGATCGGGAGCGGTGATACCGTAGGTTGATGCAATATTAATTATGCTGCCCGATTTCTGTTTTGCCATCTCTGTCCCGAAAACTTGTGAGCAGAGAAACACTCCGGTTAAATTTACATCGACTGATTTTTGCCAGAGTTCAAGAGGATAATTTTCAAACTTGCTTTGTTCGGCCGCTGCTTTCGGATTTTCAAACATATCGTTAATTGCGGCGTTGTTTACAAGTATATCAATGTGTCCAAACTTTTCTATAATTTTATCGCGTGCTTTTTCGAGTGATTCTTTGTTTGTTACATCAATCTCAATTCCTATCGATTCTGTTTCTAAAGTTTTTGCAAACTCTTCACAGTTTTTTTCGTTTATATCAGCAACAATAACATTTGCACCAGCTTCGGATAGGGCTTTACAATGCTCCCTACCAATTAGGCCAAGCGCACCGGTTACAATTGCTGTCTTATTTTTTATTGAGAATATCTTCAACTAATTTTCCTTTGCGTGCTTCGCGAATTCATTGCGTTCTTTGCGAGAAACGTTTCACGCAAAGAACGCAGAGGTCAACGCAAAGACCGCCATATTATTTCTTTTGTTTTGGTTTCATGTTAAAATTATCTGTTTTCCGAAAGACCGGCTGCACCGGTTCACCGCGCAGTAACTCTTTTGCATTTTCATCTTCAACAGCTTTCTTCAAAATAGGTAAAACTTGTTCATAAACTTTCAATGTATATTCAATATCTTCATCAGAATGGGAGAACGACATATTATGAAATCCTCCCCAAAGTATACCGCGTTTAATCATTTCCTGTTGAACAAGAGATTTTAACAACAACGGATCACCGGCTTTTGCATCAAACGAAATTAACGAGCGCCAATTGTATCCGTTCGCTTTTGTGTAATCCAATCCTAGATTCTGAGCAATCTTGTTGTAACCATCTTTAAGTTTTGCGCCTTGTTTATCCAAATAAGCAGGAACGTTTTTCTCTTTCATTTCGGCTACGGTTGCTTTGACTGCCGTAAGCGAAAGAGCTTCGCCGCCGAAAGTTGTATAGAAGAAAATATCTTCATCAGCTAATTGCATTATCTCTTTTTACCGGTTAGAATAGAAATAGGCATCCCGTTTGCAACTGCTTTTGAGTAAGTAGCCAAATCCGGTGTGATTCCAAAATACTCTTGCGCACCGCCGAGTGCCATTCTAAATCCCGTCCACATTTCATCGAAAATTAAAATCACATTTTTTTCTTTACAGAGATCGGCTACTTTTTGCAGAAAATTATCTTTCGGTTCTTGGAAAACAACAGGTTCTAATATTACTGCCGCAGTATCGTCGTCAAGTGAATCCTTGAGTGAATCGATATTATTATAATCAAAAGTGTAGGTGATTTCTTGAACTGCTTGCGGTATGCCGTAGTTACGCGCAGTAACGGAAACATACCAATCATGCCAGCCGTGATAACCGCAGCAGAGGATTTTGTTTTTACCGGTATAAGCTCGTGCAAGCCGAACTGCAGCGCTTGTAACATCGGCGCCGGTTTTACTGTAGCGAACCATCTCTGCGTTTGGAATTATATCTCTAATAATTTCTGCTACTTCAACTTCAAGCGGATGAACAAGTGAAAATGTAATCCCATCATCAAGTTGTTTCTTAATTGCCTCATCAACTTTGGGATATGCATAACCGAGCGAGAGGGGACCGATGCCCATGTTGTAATCGATGTATTCATTTCCGTCAACATCCCAAACGTGTGACCCTTTTCCTCTCACTAAATACTTTGGCGCCATTCCATTTACGTATTGAGTAGGACCTTTTGCTAAAGTTTGTGTGTTTGAGGGAATTAATCCAAGTGAGCGTTTGTAAAGTTCTTCCGATTTTTCAATTACTGGATAGTCATTGTTTAAGTCAATTTTGTTAGGCATAAAATCTATTCTCCGTTGTCGTTTTGTTTTTACCCGTGTTCTTTGTGAATTCTTCGTGTTCCTTGTGGTTAAGTTTTTTACCACGAAGGGCACGAAGGAGGCCCTCCTTCGTCTCTAATTCGACTTCGGCGGACAAGCACAAAGTTCACAAGGTTAAAATTAATTGTTACTGTTTTCTATTTTCTTCTTATACTCATCGATGTTTTGTAATTCATTGAGGTGATTTTCATACCAGTATTTGCCCAAGTATTTTTTGTTTATGTCGTGAATGTATGGTTTTTCTTTTACTAAATTAAGTATATCGTTCAATCCAAAGTTAGGATTATTATCGTAAAGTTCCTCATAAACCGTTCTTATAAAGAGATAGTCTTCTTCATAGTCTATTGTCCATCGATGGATGGATGAGTAATCTAATCCGGTTTCCCACTCAACATTACCGATTTTGAATTTATCTTTGTTTTCCCAAATGTATGGTGTTGTGTGTTCACGCTCGAAATCTTTTGTTGCCTTTTGCCAAGCTTCTTCGAGAGTTTAAATGACATTATCTCAACATCATTACCATCGGGATAAGTTGCTGGATGGAGATTGCTGACGTAATCGTATCTACCTCTGTTATCCAGATAGTGTTTTAATACTTTATCAATTACCAGTGGATCAATCAAAGGACAATCTGAAGGTATTTTTACTACAGCATCTGCATTATATTTTTTTGACACCATGTAATGTCGGTCCAAAAGGTCGTGTAGATCACCGCGGTAAACTTCTAGATTGTATTTATTGCAGATTTCCTCAACGGGATCATCTTCGCTCTCGGTCGAAGTGGCGACCACGATTTCCCCGGTAAGCTGAGCAGCTTCTACCCGTTCAACCATTCTTAGCAAAAGAGGTTTGGCTTTGATGGAAAGTAAAACTTTTTTAGGAAGTCTTGAAGACCCTAGTCTAGCCTGAATAACCGTAACGACTTTTGTGTCATTCATAAGAACTCAGCACTTTAATGAGCAAGCACTTGTTTAACTTCAAATTCTTCGTGTAGTTTTTGACTGTTGATCTCCGGTTGCTCAATCAAACTTTTTCCGATTTGTGATATTCTTTCAGCGGAGATTCCGTTGTTTTGTATTGGTGTTAATCGTTTTAATTGTTCGTTGGGAATATCAGAATAAACTTTTTTACCCAGTGCCATTGCAATGTGAACGACGGATGAATATCTGGTTAATAAAATATCACAATTAGCTAACATGTGGTTTGTATTTCCATTTGGATAAACCAATGCGCCGGGTGCATATTTATTAATTTCTTTAGTTGCTCTTTCTATATTTTCATTAGGATGAAGTTTGAAAATTATTTGCCGCCCCTCGGCAAGCTTAACCGCACGCTTAATTAACTTTTTACGATTTTCGTATTTCCAAGTTTCACGCATATCTGATGTAGCAACCAGCAGATATCCTTTGTGGGGAAAGTCATTGTCCAAGTATTCCTTTACGTTGTCGAAATTTGGGATACCGGTTATAATCATTTTTTTTGGGTCGGCTCCTTTGCGAATGAATAATTTTCTGTATCCTTCAGAAGCAATACAAAAACAAGTATAAAGATTTGACATTCCCGTTGTTGATGTGCTCGCCGCCCAGCGAGGGAAATGTAGATACTTCACTAGGTAGTACATAAATGATTCAGGGTCAGTCATTCCTTCTTGAACAAGAATTACCTTTTTATCGCAAATGTTTTTTGGCATGATTAAATCTTGGCAAGTGAAAACCAATTCATACTCGTCGTTAAACTTTTCTCCACGAAAATCAATTTGCAAATTGTGAGTTTTAAAGTAACCTAAGGTTTGTTTCCTGAACTTACCCTTGCCCACTATTGTAAAATCTATCAAACGTAATTTAGCATAAAGTCCTACCCAACCATCAGCATAATAAGGCGAAAACCAGCAGTCATAATCACTCATCATGTTTTTGGCGATTGAGTGCATTATTGTGGTTTGGTTAAGCGAGCCGCAGATGAAAAGTATTTTTTCTTTTTCTCATAGTTAAAAAGTCTCAAGTATTTGTAACCAAAATTTCGTCAAAAAAAAGAAGTTTCATGTTACCTTCTTGTTAATGATATATTAATAAATTGTTAAGGTGAAAAAAATTGACTCACAATCTGATAATAATTTATTAACAATTCGTTTATTTCTAATTAACATTAAGAACTTAATTTTATTTTGAAAAAAATGAAAATCATTTTCCCAAAACAAATCTCGGGCATTAAATGCGACTAGCACATTTGTCAGATATACACTTAAACACATTTTTTAAGAAATCAAATATCATAAAAACTAAAAAGCTATTGAAACTTGCCCTTGAGAAAGATTGTGACCATCTCGTTATAACCGGTGATATATCAGATAATTCTGAAAAAAAAGATTATATAATATTTAAAAAAATACTAAAAAGTTTTGATTTACTCGACTCAAGTAAAACTTCAATTATTATCGGCAATCATGATATTTTTGGTGGAGTTCAAACAGCCCTTGATGTAGTAAATTTTCCGGCAAAATGTTTGACAACAAATTATGAAAAAAAAGTTGATGAATTTGTTCGGCATTTTGAGGAACTGTTTGAAAATTGTTATTTCCCAATAAATAGTAAAATATTTCCCTATTCAAAAATGATTGATAAAATACAGCTAATTGGTTTGAATACGATAGATTATTACTCTAGAATTAGAAATCCATTTGCTTCCAACGGAAAAATTTACAAAGATCAACTTAAAGGAATAAAGCAAATTTTCAGTAATAAAGAATTTAATCCAAAACACAGAGTCGTTTTGGCACATCATCATTTTTATAAAAATAACGAAGAAGCCACAAGTTCAAATGCGGTTTGGAATAAGATTGAGAGCTACACTTTGAAACTTCGAGGGAAGAAAAATCTTCTCAAATTATTTAGAAGGAAACGATGTTGAATTAATACTTCACGGGCATAGTCATGAAGTAAAAGAATATGAACGTAAAGGTATAAAGTTGATGAATGCAGGTGGATCAGTGGATAATTCATTCTCTAAACAAGTTTTTTTAATTTTAATTGATATCGATGATGGAATTTCCACAAGTATTGAAAAAATTGATTTGAATACCAAGAAGAAAGAAACACCCTGCTTGGTTGGAGAGATGGTCCCTTCATTGGCAAGTTAAAATACCAGATATCGATTTTTTCTCACCAAACTCAACCATTTTTCATTAATGAAAAATTTCTCAAATTAACCCCATAGTTCTGCCCGAAAAGTTCGTTTAGCAAACAAAAAGAAAGAAAATTAAAAATCCCTACAAGTCCTAATTTGGCATAGTATATGCATATCAAGGGACTCATAAAACAAACGAAAAATCTATGAAACTTTTCAAAACAAATAAAACATTTCACGGTGGTGTTCATCCGTCTGAGTACAAAGAATTAAGCGAAAATTGTGAATTTGAAATAATGCCGAATCCGAAACAAATTATTATTCCACTTTCACAACATATTGGTAAACCGGCAAAGCCATTGGTCGGCAAAAAAGATCAGGTGAAGGCCGGACAGGTTATTGCCGAACAAGACGGATTTATTTCGGTGCCTATTCACAGCCCTGTCTCGGGAACCGTGAAAAAGATTTCCAATGAAACTAATGCTTCCGGTTTTCCAAAAGAATCAATAATTATTGATGCCGACGAATCGAACGAAATGGAATTACAGCCATCGCTCGATCCTGAAAAAGTTACGCCGGAAGAGATTCAAGAAAGAGTTAAATGGGCAGGAATTGTTGGTCAAGGCGGAGCAGCATTTCCCGACATTTGTGAAAATCACTCCGCCAAAAGACAAAAAGATCGATAGCGTAATTTTAAACGGCTGTGAGTGTGAACCCTACTTAACAAGAGATTACAGGTACATGCTGGAAAGAACTGAATCCGTAATTGAAGGTTTACGCTTAGTTATGAAATCACTTGGAGTTGAAAAAGGTGCAATCGGAATTGAAGACAACAAACCGGAAGCGATCAAAAAATTAAAAGAAGCAACAGCAAAATATGAAAATATTGATGTAGAAGTTCTCGAAACAAAATATCCGCAAGGCGCTGAAAAAATGTTGATCAAAGCAGTGCTAAACCGTGAAGTGCCTCCGGGCAAACTCCCGCTTGATGTTGGTGTTGTGATTCAAAATATAGGCACAGCGGTTGCAATTCACGATGCAATCGTAAAAGGTGAACCGCAAATTACCGCGGCAATGACGGTTAGCGGATATGGAATTAAAGAACCAAAAAATGTAATCGTTAGAGTTGGAACACCCTTGGCAGATGTAATCGAATTTTGCGGCGGTGTGAAAGATGAAGCTGTGAAAGTTGTGGTCGGAGGACCTATGATGGGCGTTGCTCAATTCGATTTTGCTGCTCCGGTTATGAAAGCGACTTCGGGGCTTTTAGTATTAACACACGAAGAAGAAAATTTACACGAAGAAACACCGTGTTTGCGATGCGGGAAATGTATTGACGCCTGTCCGCTTGGTTTGGTGCCGAGCAAATTAGCGCGCTATACTCAACTGGATAGATTAGAAGATGCCGAAGGTTTGGATATTACCGTATGTATGGAATGCGGAACATGCACTTATACTTGTCCGGCAAACATTCCGCTGGTTCAATGGATACGGTTAGGCAAGCAAAGAGTAATGGCATTGCAGAGAGAAAGAAAATCTGCATAAACTTTGCGGTCTTCGCATCAAGACTTTGCGTGCTTTGCGAGAAACGGTTCACGCAAAGAACGCAAAAGAAACATGCAAAGAGTGTAGAGATTACAGATTAAGAGTAAGACTTAAGACTACTGGAAAAATAAATGACTACTACAACTACTGAAAATCCTACTTACAGATTAGAGCTTTCGAGTTCGCCGCATGTGCACTCGCGCTGGAATACAAAGCAGGCGATGTGGCTTGTCGTGCTTGCATTAATTCCGGCAATTGTTTCTGCGGTGGTCTTTTTTGGCTTTTATCAATTATTAGTAATTGCGGTTGCCGTCGGTTTTGCTGTCGGTACAGAAGCCGCAATCAAGACGATACGAAAAAGAAAAGTTACGATTAACCGATGGAAGCGGAATTATTACCGGTTTATTGCTTGCATTAATTCTGCCGCCTAATTTTAACTTAGCATTCACCGCACTCGGATCAATTGTTGCGATTGCATTAGGAAAAGAAATTTTCGGCGGATTGGGATATAACATTTTCAATCCCGCTCTTGTCGGAAGAGCATTTTTACAAGCTGCATTTCCTGTTCCTATGACAACATGGTTAAAACCAAACTTTACGGAGGTTGATGCGGTATCTACAGCAACTCCACTTTCTGCATTTAAGTTTGATGGAGTTGGTACAGAATTATCGTCAATGTTAATCGGAAATATTGGCGGATCACTTGGCGAGACATCCGCTATTGCAATTCTAATCGGTGGATTGTTTTTGATTTTTGGTGGAGTCGTAAACTGGCGAGTTCCCGCGGCAATGACAATCGGTGCTTTAGTTTTTGGCGGAATATTTTGGCTGATCGATCCTGCTGCTTATCCAAATCCGTTGTTTCATCTTGCTGCCGGTGGATTTTTATTTGGCGCACTCTTTATGGCAACAGATTGGGTGACATCACCAATGACCGCAAAAGGAATGTGGATATTTGGTTTAGGAATTTCACTTGTACTTATCGTAATAAGATTATTTGGCGGACTTCCCGAAGGAGTTATGTACGCAATTTTATTTATGAATGCGTTCGTTCCGCTCATTAACAGATACACACGACCAAGAGTATTCGGGGAGGCAAAATGAACACAGTAATTAAAATGTTGATAACGCTTTCGATTATCGGAGTAGTTTCCGGTGCTTTGCTTTCCCAGATAAGCGGTTGGGCAGCACCAAAGATCGAAATGCACAGGAAAGCTGCAACAGAAAAAGCAATTTACTTAGTTCAACCGGAAGCAAAAAATTATCAAAAAGTTGAATCGGTTGATTTCGAACTCTATAAAGTTTTTGATGAAAATGAAAATACAATCGGTTACGCACTTCCTTATGAAGGCAATGGCTTTCAAGGAGTTATTCGGTTGATGGTTGGAGTTAAAGCCGACCTAAACCAACTAGTCGGATTAGAAGTTCTTGAACAGGTTGAAACTCCCGGTTTGGGAACAAAAATAGTTGAAGATGATTTTACAGGAATGTTCGAAGAGTTATCAGCCGAGCCAAAAGTTAACTGGGTAAAAGGTGCGGCACCCGATGACCCGAATGAAATTCAAGCAATAACCGGCGCAACAATTTCTTCGGTGGCAGTTGTTGATATAATTAATAAAGGATTGGAAAAACTCCGCTCTGCAGAAGAGGGAGGTAACTTATGAAAAAACAAGTAACATTAGCTCAAGAATATGTAAAGGGAATTTGGGATCAGAACCCGGTCTTTAAAGCTGCGCTTGGTTTATGTCCCGTGCTTGCCGTAACCGTCTCGGCAATAAACGGAATTGCGATGGCGCTTGCAACTACTTTTGTTCTGACTTCGGCAAGTTTGATCATCTCATCGATCAGAAAACTTATACCAACTCAAGTTCGTATTGCTTCGTACATTTTAATTATCGCAACCTTTGTAACCATTGTTGATTTGGTAATGAAAGCACAGTTCCCGGAATTAAGCAAAGCGCTCGGTCCATATATTCCGCTGATTGTAGTTAACTGTTTAATACTCGGAAGACAAGAAGCATTCTCGTCAAAAAACAGTGTTGGTCGAAGTGTACTTGACGCACTCGGTATGGGAACCGGTTTTTTAATTGCTCTATTTGTTTTGGGAAGTCTTAGAGAGTTATTTGGCTCCGGAACAATTTTAGGCGTTCAGCTAATGCCCGGATTTTATGAACCATGGCTTGTAATGATTTTACCCGCCGGTGCATTTTTGACACTCGGACTTTTATTCGGCGCAGCCAATTCATACTTGCAGAAAAAAGAACGAACCGAAAAGAACTTTTTGATAGATAAATACTTGAAAGCCAAAAAAGAAGCGGAAGAAACCGGGGAGGTAAAATAAATGGAACTCTTTTTAATATTTTTATCTGCCGCAATTGTTAACAACTTTGTACTCGCATACTTTCTCGGTATCTGTCCTTTCATTGGGGTATCGAACAAAATTAGTTCTGCATTCTCAATGGGACTTGCTACAACATTTGTAATGACAATTACTGCAACAGTTACATGGTTGATCTATCATCTTCTGCTGGTACCATACAATTTGGAATTTTTACAGTACGTGTCATTCATTTTGGTAATTGCATCATTAGTGCAATTTGTTGAAATGTTTGTTAAAAAAGTAAGTCAGCCGTTGTACAGAGCGCTTGGAATATTTCTTCCGCTCATAACAACCAATTGTTCAATTCTCGGTTTAGCGCTGTTTATGGTATTGAAAGATTATTCATTTGTTCAAGGTGTTGTTTATGGTGTTGGCGCCGGTGCAGGTTTTACGTTAGCAATAACAATTATGGCAGGCATCCGAGAAGAACTCGATTTAGCTGATGTTCCGAAACCGTTTCAAGGTGCTCCAATTACTTTAATTGTAGCGGGATTACTCGCGTTGGCTTTTATGGGATTTTCCGGATTGATCTCTATTTAGTATTTAGTATCAAGATTTAAGTATCAAGTAGTAAGAAGAAATTTTATAATAGATGAGATAAATTTGAGAGGATATAAATGGAAGCAACATTTTTAATAGCGATAGCAACAATGGGCGGACTCGGTTTTATATTTGCAGGCGGTCTAGCAATTGCAGATAAAAAACTAAGAGTTTTTGAAGATCCTAAAATTGCACAAATAAATGATGTGTTACCCGGTGCAAACTGCGGCGGCTGCGGATATGCGGGCTGCTACGATTTTGCCGTTAATGTTGTTGAAGGTAAAGCTTCGGTTACCGGCTGCCCGGTCGGCGATAATGATACTGCAAAAGAAATTGCGGATATTATGGGAGTTGAAGCGGGTGAAAGTGTAAAAATGCTTCCAAGAATTTTATGCCGCGGCGGTCATCAAGAAGCTGTTCAAAAGATGGTTGATTATTACGGACCGTTAAGCTGCTCTGCAATGGATATAGTGTCCGGCGGCGATAAACAATGTTATTACGGCTGCCTTGGCGGCGGAGATTGTGTAAAAGCATGTCCCTTTGACGCAATGATAATGAACGATAATGGTTTACCTGAAGTCATAGAAGAACTTTGTACCGGATGCGGAAATTGTGTAAAAGCTTGTCCGCGTGATGTAATTGAAATGCACCCTGCTGATAGAGAAGTTTTTGTTTTTTGTAAAAACCATGATGATCCGAAAAAATCAAAAGATGTCTGTAAGGTCGCTTGTTTGGGTTGCGGAATTTGTGCTCGGAAGTCCGACGGTGGAATTGAGATGGTTGATAATCTCGGTGTTATACATTATGATAAATTAGATCCCGAAAAAATCCCATTTGATAAATGCAGAACCGGAGCCATAGGTTATCTTGACGGAAGAGAAAAGAAATTAACAGAAGTAAAAGAAGAACAGAAGAATTGATTTAAGTTAATTGTCATTCAGAGTCTTGATGAAATCGGGACGAAGAATCTTATACCGAATTACTTGCAGGTGAGATTCCTCATTCGTCAGAAAGCGCCTCTCTCGGAATGACAATTGGTCAAAATAAAATGCAAAACGAAAACATCATAGAAAAAGGAATAGTTATCTCAGCCGAAAACGGTCACGCAGAAATTGCATTGATCGAAGAAGGAAACTGCGAAGAGTGTTCGGCAAAAATTTTCTGCAAACCGTCGGAGAAAAGCGACTCCAAAATTTTAGAAGTCGATGATCCATTTGGAGTTAAACCCGGCGATGAAGTTCAGATCGAAATTAACGGCGGTGATATTTTGAAAGCATCATTTTTACTTTACGGAATGCCGTTAATCATGATCATTATAGGAATTGTCACCGGAATGAGCATCTTTGAAAATACCTCTTTGCCTGAACTGCTCTCATTCATTTTTGGAATTGGGCTTACTACTCTCTATGTAAGCGGGCTATTTCTCATTAATAAAATCAAACATACCAAACCGAAACTGCCTCAAATTACATTTGTGAAAAGACTTTAATTTTTAGTGGAACATCTATGGCGTTCTGTTTTTTTGTGGTTTCATTTTGGGTGAAATTTAATTGAAGTTCGCTTGCGCTTCAAATATATGCATGATACAGAAATCAAAATTTATGCGAACTCCAGCGCAGTTCAACTTTGCACAAACCTTTAGTCAAACCATTTCGTAGTTGTATTTTATTTGATTTATATTTCTATTCGTGTTCAAGTCCTTCGGACTTGTGTGAAGAATTATTTAATTTATAAAAAAGAGATAAATGTAAAATGCAAAACAAACTAATCATATACGGCGCTTACGGTTACTCGGCAAAATTGATTCTAGAAAATCTCGCGAAAAAAGAAATCAAACCGATGCTCGCGGGAAGGGATGAATACAAACTTCGTAAAGTTGCAAATCAATTTGACTGTGAATACATCGTTTTCGATTTAGGAAATAAAGATGAAATAAAACAGAATCTCGAAAATTATCATACTCTTTGAACTGTGCAGGTCCATTTAAATTTACTGCCGGAAAATTTTTGGAAGCCTGCTTAGAAACTAATACAAACTATCTCGACATCACCGGGGAAATTCCGGTGCTTGAAACTGCATGGAAATTTAACGATCAAGCTAAAAACAGAGGAATAACAATTTTACCCGCAGTAGGTTTTGATGTAATTCCAACCGATTGTCTTGCTTCAAAATTAAAAGAGAAAATGCCGGATGCAGTTTCACTCAAACTCGGATTTGAAGGCAAAGGCGCTAAAATGTCACGCGGTACAAATCTTACAACTTTAGAAATGATTGATGAAGAAAGCAAAATTCGTCGAGACGGAAAAATAATCCCGGTGCCAATTGGTGAACTCACTTATGAAATCAAAAATGACAAAATGGATTTTCAAGGCATTGCAATCCCTTGGGGAGATGTGTCGTCTGCTTTTTATTCAACCGGCATTCCGAATATTGAAGTCTATTTTGGATTATCGAAAGGAGTATTTGCTTCCAGAAGATTATTAACTATCGGTAAAGATTTACTCAGGATTAATTCTATAAAAGATTTTTTAAAGAATCAGATTGCCAAACGTATGTCCGGTCCTTCAGATTATGAAAGACAAAAAGCATCAATGATTGTATGGGGTGAAGTTGAGAATGAATCCGGCGAAAAACTTTTTGAAGCATATCGATTTATTGATGGTTACGAGTTAACCGGACGAGGTGCGGCTGAAGCAGCAATTAAAGTCATGAATGACGAAGTTAAGAAAGGGACACAAACACCATCGCTTGCATTCGGTTCTGCTTTTATGGATCAGTTTGTTATTGAGAAAATTGTTGAAATGAAGATGAGATGATTTACTCAAGGTTCCAAAAGCAATTACACAGAGAAGGCACGGAGAGCTGCAGAGGTTAATTAGCCCCTGCTAAAATTTCTTTCCCGTTGCTGTCATAAACTTCTTCTCTGATTAATCTGCCGTAATTAAATTCTGCTTTTCTTTTAAGCGTTCCGTCGGAATAATAAGCAAATGACGGACCTTCAAGCTTACCATTTTTGAAAGTAGCAAATTCGGACACTTCTCCGTTTTTATGGTATGTTTTAAATATCCCGTCACGTGTTCCCTTTGTATAATCAATTTCAGCAAAAAGTTCTCCCGACCTATAAAAATATTTTGCGGTTCCATCGAGCAGATCATTCCTGTAATAAACTTCCGATTCTAATTCGCCGGAATGATAATAAGTAAACGCTTTGCCGTTTAGTTCGTCATTAGAATATTTATACTCACCGATCAAAACCCCGTCTTCGTTATATTCTTTTGCGGTTCCGTTTTTTATTCCATCTATATAATTAATTACTTTTGAAACAACACCGTTTGAGTGAAAGTATGTGTTGATTGAATCGATTGTACCTTCTTCAAAGTTCAAAACTGATTCAAGGTAACCGTTTGTGTGGTAGTATTTATTGATTCCGTCACGTACACCTTCCCTAAAATTCACTTCCGCTTTCAGCGTTCCTTCTTCATAAAATTCGTCAAAGCTTTCTTCAACTTTATCGAATTTGCCAACTATATCGTATCGTTCGCGTTTAACAATTTGTCCGTTTTTGTAAGTGTCAATTACCTTGATTGATCCGTCGGGATAGTATAGATATGAAATTCCATGAAGTTGATCGTCTTTATAATTTGCTTCAAGTGCTACATCGCCAAAATCGAAATAAACTTTGCTTATGCCTTCAAGTTTTCCGTCAACGTAATTTCTCTCGACTTCAAGTCCGCCTTCTTCAAAAAATATTTTTGAGATTCCGTTAAGTTCGTTATCCTTATAACTCCAAATTGCTTGCAGTGCGCCGCTTTTGTAATAAGTTTTTGTGAAACCGTTTAATTTATCGTCAACGTAGTCTGGCTCGGCCCAAAGCTCCCCGGATTCGTAAAACCATTGAGAAACGCCTTGCAGCATTCCGTCTTTATAGTTCCAAATCATGCTGAGCGTACCGTCGGGGAAGTACCAACGCGATTCGCCTTGTTCTTTGCCGTCTTCAAAGTACCATTCTTTCCAAAGTTGTCCGTGCTCGTAATACTCTTTATAAACTCCGTGAGGTTTTCCGTCAACATAAGTTCCTTCTGTTTCAAGCGCGCCGCTTGGGTAGTAAGTTTTTTGAATACCTTGGGAGTAAGCAGTGATACCTAAAAAAGAAATAGTATTGTGAGTTTAAGTGTTGTCATAGTTTGATTGAATAAGAGATTCAAAACTAATGAATTGAGTGCTCAAATAGAAAGCAAAAATTCTGTTATCTTTGTTTAATCATTCAGTAAACAATTTGGATTGACCAATGTTTCAAACAAAAGAACGATTGAGTTTTTACGATTGCGATCCGGCAGGGATTATCTTTTTTGCCAGTCTACTCAAAATTGCACATACAACTTATGAAAAGTTTTTAGCGCATATTTCACCAAACCGTAATTTCTTTTTTGATAAAGAGCTGGTGCTGCCGATAATCCATTGTGAAGCAGATTACCACAAACCTTTGAAAGCATTTGATGAAATTGATGTTTCAGTTGTTGTGAAAGATGTACGTGACAATTCGTTTGAGTTAAATTATAAGTTTGAGATCGATTCGAAGTTATATGCGGAAGCTAAAACCATTCACGTTTGTGTTGAAAAAAATAAATTTGAAAAGACTAGTTTGCCGATCCAACTGAAAGAAAAGTTAAATGAAAATTTGCAAAAAACTTAATGCCGCGAATGCGCGAATATAAAAGTCAATTAATCGAATAAATTTTGTAATTCGGTTAAATTTGCTTTTCCCATCTCATCAAAGGGAATACTTTCAATTTGTTTGATCATTTTGGGAATTTTGTAAGAAGGTAAAATTTGTTTAAGCGATTTGTGAATCTCATCTAAATCTAAATTCGTTTTGCTTACAACGGCGGCGCAGATTTTTTCTCCCCATTTTTTATCCGGGACACTAAATACAATCGCTTTCTCAATTTTATCAAAGCTTGTTAACGCTTTTTCAATTTCTTTAGGATCAACTTTCTCACCGCCGGAGATTATAAAGTTATCTTTTCGATTTGTAACGAACAAAAAACCATCTTTGTCGATGTATCCTTCATCGCCTGTGTAGTACCAATTGTTAAATAATTTATCTGTTGTCTGTTCTTTGTTTTTATAATATTCTTTGAACAAGGAACTGGCTGAAACACAGATTTGATCATCATCAATTTTTATTTTAACACCCGGTAATGGTTTACCGGCAGATTCAAATTTTTCAGCAGCTTCTTTGGGATGCAATATTGAAACCATAGAACCGGTCTCTGTAGAGCCGTACACTTTGTAAATTGAAATTCCGTTTTCAATTCCTTTTTTAATTAGATTAGATTCAACAGGACCGCCGCCGGCGAAGACCGCTTTTGAGTTTTGCAATTCCTCTTTATTTGTTGCAGTTAACTTTTCAAGAATTGGGTTTACAACGGAAATATAATCCGGTTGATAAAGAGAAATACTATTTGATATTTCTTCCGAACTTACTTCGGTTGGAATGCAGATTGTTCCGCCGGATAAAATTGCACGAAGTATAATTTGAAATCCGCCGATACGGTAAAAGGGAAGTGAAGCTAACCATTTTTCATTTTGTTTGAATTGCAAAAGTTTGTCAATTGATTCAGCGCTTGAGTACAAACTTTCAAAAGTGTGAACAACCGCTTTGGGTTTACCGGTTGAACCGGAAGTAAACATTATTAGTGCAATCGAATCGGAAGAATAATTTTTGTATTCAAATTCTGTGGTTGTATCAATTTCTTTTTTAGATAAAGTTTTACAACCGATGAAGTTTATCTGATCTTGAATTTCACTTTCTTTCAAGTTTGGATTAATTGGTAAAACAGCAGCGCCGTAATTCCAAAGAGCAAACAAATCAATTATAAATTGAATTGAATGTTCTGCGAGAATTCCAACTATATCCTCATTGTTGATTGAAGAAGCTAATTCCTTTGTTCTTTCGTGAATTAGATGTTTTAGTTCACTGTACGTAATTTGCTTTTGATTTATTTTTACAGCACACGCATCACCGTTTAACTCGGTTTGCTTTAAAAGCCAGTTGCTATTTTGATTCAATGTTGAGCATTAAAACTTCGGCTTTAATTCGGTATTATATTTCCCCATTGAAAAATTAAGGAGACCGTTTTCAATTGGGAAGACATCCTCGCACGGTTGGTTTAATAAATGCTCTGACGTAGCTAAACCATGCGCAATGTTATTATTTATCAATGCGGCAATTAACGCTAAATGTCTTCTTCCTATATTGCTTTCGAATGCGGATGATACTACAATTTTTACGTCATTATTTTGAAATTGATTTTTTAGTTGGAAAATATTTCCTAACCCGCCAAATAATGCCGGTTTGATGACGAGAAATTTTACTTTAGAATTGTTGATTATTTTTTCTGCATCTTCGATTGTACGTACCGATTCATCGGCTGCAATGGGGATTGATGACTTTTGAGATGTCTCTACTAAATCGTCAAAATTTTTCACCGGCTGCTCAATATATTCTACCGGAAGTAACGCAAGTCGTTCGCTTCGGAGGATCGTTTTTTTAACATCCCATGATTGGTTGGGATCAATTCTAAATTTTACTTTAGCTTGTAGTTCACCGATTGCCCAACTCAACAAATTTAACACTTCTTCAAAATTTTCATCACCGGTTTTAAGTTTTATTACTTTGAAATCACTATCAATTATTACTTTTAATTTTTCTTGTGCGGAAACAAAACTCTCAATTCCCATTACAGCGTTAACGTTTATCTCCTTTCCGATTTCGAAATTATTCATTAAAGAATTATTTCGTTTTAACATTGCAGTGATGAAAATTTGTTCAAGTGCAAATTGAATTGTTGGTAAGTTAGTATAGGAATTTATCTGTGTAAAAATTTCTTGGAGTGAGCCGTCAATCTGGAATGAGTCTTTTTGCGATAAACTAATTAATTCTTTTTCAACATCTTCAAAACTTTCCGAGCCGAATTCGGGAAGGGGAGCAGCTTCACCAAAAAATGAAATACCATTTTCATCTTTTAATTTTATTATAAAAACTTTCCGTGATTTTAGTTTGCCAGTTGATGTTTTGAAGTCTGATTTGAATTGAAGAGTATGAGGAAAATATTTAAAAGAATTCAGTATCATAAAAGAATTCCGACTGCAAAAAGTAGTCCGTATAAAGCTGATAACTTTGCAGTCAACGCTAATGTTTCGTTTAATTCTTTACCGGTGATATTGAATATCATTTTGATAAGTTTAATTGCAATCGGTAAAGTTAGCAGAGGTAAAAAGACATAAAAGCTTTGCTTAAATGTAAAATAAACCACTAATAAAATTGCGTATGATACAATCATAAAAACTAAGTACTGCACTCTTGAGAATCTTCCGCCGTACATTACTGCAAGTGTTCGTTTACCTGCGACTTTGTCTTCCTCAATGTCTCTATAATTATTTACAACTAAGATGTTTGTAATCAACGCGCCAACCGGGATAGAAGCCCAAAATACAAATGTGGTAATCTCCAATGTTTGGATGTAGTAAGTTCCGATTGTACCGACAAATCCGAAAAAGATAAAAACAAAAATATCACCTAATCCGTTGTAAGCAAGTGGATAAGGTCCGGCAGTGTATGCGTAACCGGCAACGAGCGACATAATGCCTATTATAAAAATTACCCAATCAGATAAGTAAACTAAATACAGACCGAGCAAAAATGCCGAACCAAAAACTACTGCAATTCCGATTTTCATTTCATTAGGTGTAATAAAACCGGATGCTAAAACTCGAGTCGGACCGAGCCGTTCTTTTTTATCGGAACCTTTGAGAAAATCATATAGATCATTAATGAAATTAGTGCCAACCTGAATTAATATCGAACAGATTAACGCAACAATTGCGGCGGGAGCAAAAAAAGCTCCGTCTTGGATTGCAATTGCGGTACCGACAAAAACCGGCATAACCGCAGCAGGTAAAGTTTTCGGTCTGCTTGCAAGCAGCCAGCTTTCAACTTTCGATATTTCTTTTGTTGTTTCCAGCATAATTAGTTCTTTCTCGGCGTTCTTCGCTAAGGGACTCGTGGAAATTTTTTGAAATCCGGTTTACGTTTTTCGTTATAAGCGTTTCTACCTTCTTGTGCTTCGTCGCTCATGTAATAAAGTAAAGTTGCATTTCCGGCAAGTTCTTGAATCCCTTGTTGACCATCAATATCTGCATTGAAAGCAGATTTTAAACAGCGAATTGCAAGCGGACTTTTTTCGAGAATTTCATTTGCCCATTGAACGCCTTCTTCTTCTAATTTATCAACCGGTACAACTTTGTTTACAAGGCCCATTTTCTCTGCTTCTTCTGCATTGTATTGACGGCATAGGTACCAGATTTCACGAGCTTTCTTTTGCCCGACAATACTTGCCAAATAACTTGAACCGAATCCGCCGTCAAAGCTGCCGACTTTTGGTCCAGTCTGCCCGAAGATTGCATTGTCAGCAGCGATTGTTAGATCGCATACAACGTGAAGTACATGTCCGCCGCCGATTGCGTATCCGGCAACAAGTGCAATTACAGGTTTCGGCATACTGCGGATAGTTTTTTGAACATCTAAAATATTAAGGCGTGGTACACCATCTCCGCCGACGTATCCTTTATCGCCGCGTATGCTTTGATCACCGCCGGAACAAAATGCATATTTTCCATCTTTTGCAGGACCGGCACCGGTTAAAAGAACAACGCCAATATCCGGATCTTCTCTAGAATCAATCAATGCTTCGTGCATTTCGAGTACGGTTTCGGGGCGGAATGCATTTCGTTTTTCAGGACGATTGATTGTAATTCTGGCAATCCCGTCCATCTTTTCGTAAATGATATCCTGATAGTCTTTTACTTTGCTCCAATTAAAAGCCATCGTATTACCTTTCAATTTATAAACAAAAATTTATATGAAATTAGTTCTCAAGAAACGATTGACAAAAATAACAAATTCGGAAGGTTTTTCTAAATGGATATTATGTCCGGCACCTTGCACAATTTTATGCTGTGAATGAGGAAAGAGTTTGTTCATCTCTTTGTTTAATTCACAATACTTTTGATCGAATTCACCTGAGAGAAGAAGCACCGGAGAGGAAAAATTATTCAAGCCGTTCCCACAAAGGCGGCATTTTACCGGTGCTGAAACCGAGCAAAGAGTTTGCCAATCCAGTTGAATTATTGTTTAATTTGGTGGTTCTAATTTCTTTTAGTTTTTGTTCCGGTAAGTTTTTCAGCGATTCAAAAATCGGAAGGTCCAACCAATAGTCGATAAAATCTTCGATACCGTTTTGGATTATTTTTCTCGCGAGTTGTTCGTCATTTTTAATTCGAGTTAATCTTTCTTCATCAAATTTAATTCCAGCAGTTGTGCTTTCCAAAACTAGTCCTTTTATAATCTGCGGATACTTATCTGCAAAACATAATGCAACTCTTCCACCCATCGAGTAACCGCATAATATTGATTTTATCCAATTCAAATTTTTTGACGACATATTTTAGTTGCTGAACTAATTGAAGTCAATTTC
The DNA here is from genome assembly GCA_034521465.1 of Melioribacteraceae bacterium. GTDB lineage: Bacteria > Bacteroidota > Ignavibacteria > Ignavibacteriales > Melioribacteraceae > SURF-28. Next base: position 351,438 of record JAXHMN010000016.1, read on the forward strand.
ATAAAAAGAAATATTATCGGGTGAATCTGTTTTTCCGTGTCCGATTAAATCTACTGCGATGGTTGAAAAGTTAGAGTCAATTTGAGAAATGATTTCAGACCAATCAGACGATGCACCTGTAAAGCCGTGAATGAATAAGACTGTTGGTTTAACGGGATTAAAATTTGTGGTATCAATAAAGAATTGAAAATTTTCGAAAGGAATTTTCATATTTCCTTTTCAATTAATTTAACAGCATCTCTAAAATACTTTTTCCTTAACTCAATTCCGCTTTTGTAATCAGTTTTAATTTCGAGCAGTGAAAAACTTTTATTTGATATGCTTTCATTTAGTTTTGCTTTAAGCGCCTTGAAAGATTTGATCGAAAAGTAATTACCGTTATAAGTTTTTATAAGTTTTGAAAAATCCAAATTGAGAGAAGTCAAAAAGTATTCATCAAAATTTTTCTTTTTCTTTTACAATTGGCAGCATTCCAAAAATTGCACCGCCGCCGTTGTTAATTAAAATTATGGTAAGTGGAATTTTATACTTGAAAATTGTGTGAAGTCCGTTTGTATCGTGAAAGAAAGATAAGTCGCCCGTAATCAAAACGGTTGGTTTTTTTGAAACGGCTGCAACACCTGCTGTTGTTGAGTTTATTCCGTCAATTCCGCTTGCACCTCGGTTTACAAACAATTTTATTTTTTTATTAGATTTTGATTTGAAGAATTCTAAATCGCGAATTGGCAGACTGTTCGAAATAAACAAATTACTTTTCTCTGGCAGTGCACCAACCACTTTATTGACAATAGCAATTTCATCCGTCGGTTTTATTGATTTAAAAATTTTGTTTTGAAGTCCTCTGTTACGGCATCCGCTTGTTGATAAACTTTTAAGTAAGTTTTATCGCTTTTCTTTTCTAAATTTTTAATTACAGCATCGATGAACTCGTTTGGATATGTTTTAACAATTTTGTCGTGCGGTAAACCGGAATCTTTTCTATCGCCAAACTCATTAACAGTAACTTTGTATGCAGAGGAATTTTTCAGAAAATCTAACATTGCGTTTGAAGTTGGGGCATTACCGAATTGAATAATCAAATCCGGTGAGTATTTATCAACAAATTTTTGAGAACGAAGAAATGCTTGATGGTTTACAATTATGTTTTTGTTTTCACTTTGAAAAAATATTCCACTTGCACCATCTGCTAAAATTGGGTAGCCGATTTTTTGTGAAAGTTTAATTACTTTACTTTATAAAATTATTTTGATAGTTATCCCAGCCGACTATTATTAAACCTTTTTCAGCACTGCTTATATTTCGCTAATACCGTTTTAAGCTTTATTAGCTTTTTTGTCTGAAGAGGGGAAGGACAGGAGAAGGGGAGAAAGGGAGAGAGGGAGAGAGTAGATCTTTTAGTTTTGTTAAAATATTTACCTTCGTCTTCTATATTTCCAATTGATTTTTCTAATGGTTTTTCAAATTGGAAATTTAAACTGAACTGGTCCCCGGTTTTGTGCAATTGCTGTTGTGTAAGCTTTTTCAATTGTTTTTTGTAAAGATGAAAAAGATTTGATCGATAATTTTGGAATTGCTAAATCTTTAAAATAACGAATATGATTTATGAATAAATCCTTTTGATTAATTGTTTGATTTGCACCGGTTTCTCTCAAATATTCAGGCCTATCGGCTGTACAGATTATTAATGGAATTCTTTGTTGATAAGCTTCAATAATTGCCGGGTATAAATTTGCCGTTGCAGTTCCGGAAGTTGTAATTACTGCAACCGGTTTACCTGTTTGTTTCGCTAAACCCAATGCAAAAAATGCGCTTGATCTTTCATCGACGATTACAAACTTTTTGATTTTTTTATTTTCTGCAAATGCGGTTGTTAAAGGAGTACTTCTTGAGCCGGGTGATATGCAGACATGTTTTACTCCATATAAAGCAAGTTGATCAACAAAAAATTTCGACCAGATGTAATTAAGATTGATTGATTTTTTCATCATTAAATAATGATAAGATTGGTTTTAGTTTTAATTCGGTCTCTTCAAATTCTGCTTCGGGATCGGAACCTTCAACAATTCCGCATCCAGCAAAAGCGTATAATTTGTTGTTCTTTAACAAACCGGAACGGATCGAAACAGCAAATTCACCATGCTCATCAAAATTGAACCAACCAACGATACCTGCGTACAATCCACGATTGTATCCTTCTGTTGTTTTGATAAAATCTAATGCACCAGACCATGGAACACCGCAAATTGCCGGAGTAGGGTGAATGTCTTTTAAAATTGAAAAAATTGTATGTCCCGGTTTTAACTTTGCTTTTATCGGTGTCCACAGATGTTGGATGTTGGAAAGTTTCCGTATGATCGGTTTTTCTTCGTATAAAATTTCTTCTGCAAAGCCGGAAAATGAATTAGTAATGAACTCAACAACAGCATTTTGTTCGGAAAGATTTTTTTTACTGCTCAATAATTCATTTGCCAATTGGTCATCTTCATGTTGGGTTTTTCCTCTTTGAGTTGAACCGGCAAGAGCGTCTGCTTCAACCCAGCCGTCTTTTATTTTTGCAAGTTTTTCCGGAGAAGCACCGAAGAATATTGATTCGTTTTTTCTGTAGGCAAAAATATAGCAACGTGGATAATCATTCGTCAAACTTTGTAATTTTTTGTATAAATCAGGCTGATTCGATAAAGTTAATTCTACTCTCCGTGATAAAACCACTTTTGAATAATCTCCTTCAGCAATTTCATTAAGAGCGGCATTTACTTTTTGCAACCACTCAATTCGCTCAGTCTCATTTTTTAGGTTCGAAAACTTCACAAATTCGTTTCCCGGTTTTATGCTGTAATCGTTATTGAAGCCGGTGAATTGATTATAATATTCTTCAAGCGTTTGAAATGATTGTTCTTCGGAATTTTTTTCGTAGATAAAATTGAAAACCAAAAATTGTTTGTTTTCTTTTTCAACTAATAAGATTTTTGGAATAAACCAATCCGAATCTGCAAAATCATTCCAAATAGAAATATCGGAGTTTCCTTCCGGCGAAAACTTCATTCCTCCAAATAGAAGAGGTATTGTATCTAAATCAAATTCAGAAAAATTATTTTGGTAAGTAGCTTTCCACTCTTCAATTTTAGAGTGACTTAATTGAGTTCTTTCACTTCCGTATTCGGTAAATTGCAAAAGCGAATCAACTGCTAACACGGTTTGATTTTCATCCGGTTTTTTCCAGTAGAAAAAAGTTTCGGCACTATTTTGTAGATTAAGAATTACAGAATAAAAGTTTATACCTGCAATAGGGAAAGCAAATGAGATTAATGATTTTTCAAGTTCATTATTCGCAGTTTTATTCTTGATTTCTTTTATAAACCGGGAAAATTTTTCAGTTTTTAGTTTCAATATCAATTCAGTTTTTATGTAACCGGATAAAATATAAAAATAAATCTACTCTATAAAGTTTCAAAAGTATAGTTACTTTTAAAAGATATGACAAAAACAATTGTATTACCGGATATTAACCGGCATATAAACATTAGAAAGAGTAAACGTGCAAAATACATGCAGATCAAAATTGATCATTCTGGTAAGATTTGTCTGGTGCTGCCCAGCGGTTACACCGAGAATGAAGGAATAAGATTCTTAACGACAAAAACCAAATGGATAAATAGAAAACTATCAAGTGTTGATTTTTATAACAAAAAATTCAGATATTTAGGTGAAGAAATCATACTTAAACAAGATATGGAAGGTGAAGGGCAAAAATTTATCCCTCTTTTGGTGAATAAAAATTCAAATATTTCAGAGGAAACTTATAATATAACTTCATCTTTTTATGATAAATGGCTCTTTGAAAAAGCTGAAAATTATATAATTCCGCGTGTTTTTAAGTTAGCTGAGATACACGGTTTCTCATTCAGCAACATAAAAGTAAAGCGAATGAAAACAAGGTGGGGAAGCTGCTCTTCTAAAAAGAGACTTTCTTTTAATTATAAATTAATGTACTTTAACACTAAAATTATCGATTATGTCATTGTTCATGAGTTATGTCATCTGAAGGTAATGAATCATAGCATGCAATTTTGGCAATTGGTAGGATCGATGATTCCTGATTATAGAATTTTAAGAAAACAACTTACTTACAACTAACTTACAAGGAGAGAAGTTATATGGATAAGGTAAAAAACGATCTAGCTCTTGACCTTTGGACAAAGCTTTCAAAAGCTTATGACAAGGTTCGGAAAGAGCAAATGAAACAAATGGCTCAAGAAAAATTGACAGCGCCACAATTTAGCGTACTCGAAGTACTTTCTCGCCGAGGACCTATTCCGCTAAAAAGAATTAGTGAAGAATTAATGGTTACCGGCGCAAACATAACTTGTGTTGTTGACAATTTAGAAAAAGAAGACTTGGTTAAAAGAGTTCACTCTAAAGAAGATAGAAGAGTGATTAATGCTGAATTAACTGACAAAGGTAAAAATAAGATAAATTCAATTTTACCTGCGTATGCAAGTCAGATGGCAAGTTTAACATCTGTGCTGAATGAATCTGAACAAAAAGAGCTTACTAATTTACTCTCAAAACTTAACTAAGTTTAGTTAGTTTATTTGTTTGGAAAATTTAAGGGCTATCCATTCGTTCATTCTTTTAGATTGAATAAATCGGAAGCCCTTTTTTATATATTCTTTTTTAACCGCTTCTTCATCACTTGTCAATAGACCCGATAGAATTAGGAATCCGTTTTTCTCTACTTTCTTTGAAATATCATCCGGTATTTCCAGCAGAATATTTCTGTTAATATTTGCTAAAATCAGATCAAAGTTATTTTCATGAATATTATTTAATTCACACAATCTTAGTTCCACAATATTCTCTACATGGTTGGTTTTAACATTTTCGATACCGTTTTCAAAGCACCACTCGTCGTTATCAAATGCTAATACTTTTTCAGCGCCAAGTTTAGCCGCCGCTATTGCAAGTATTGCCGTACCGCTTCCGACATCCAACACACTTTTCTTTTGAAGCGGAATTTCTTCTAGTAATTGCAAAACTAATTTTGTTGTTTCATGTTCGCCGGTACCAAAGGACATTTTCGGATCAATGGTTATCACAATATCGCAAGAATCATTTTCAACTTTGTTAAAGGATTGTTTTATCAGAATTTTATCACTAATTCTAATCGGTTTTAAATTTCTTTCCCATTCTTCATTCCAATTTATTTCCTCCAGCGTACTTTCCTCGATTATATAACTCTCAATAAAATTTTCATTTTGTAATTTTTTTAATACATCTTCAACTTTCTCTTTAGCAACAAAACTTTCATCAGTTGAATAAACGATTAAAAAATTCTCCTCTTCCGTGATACCTTCAATATCTAAATTCCATAATTGTCCGCTCAGTTGATCGACGTTAAACGGAATTGTAGAGATGGTAAACATCTTATAGTTTTTCATTTGTGATTTACCAGTATGTTACAAATATTATCTTGAATTTGTCTCGCTCTTTTTGCGGAGCCCGAATAGTTTTGAATAAAAATTGAGAATGCAATTAAGTGATTATTGGCTGCTGTTAAGTATCCTGAAAGTGTGCTCACTCCACTGATTGTTCCGGTTTTTGCTTTAACATTTTTATAAGCGTTGCCAAACTTCATTCGGTACTTTAGGGTTCCGTCTACTCCTGCAGTTGGCAGCGTCTCGAAAATCTTTCCGTAAATTTCCGGTTCATCGTAATACATGAATTTCAATAGTTCGATAACAAGTTCTGTACTAATCAAATTATAGTGCGATAGTCCTGAGCCATCGGCAAAAACAAATGTTTTGGGTTTGAATCCTAACTCTACAATCAAACTATCAATATACCGTAATCCTTTTTTTGCAGAAGCGCTGCCTTTAGAATTTTCATAACTAATTTTTCTCAATAACATTTCTGCACTTAAGTTATCACTCTCTCGATTGGTCTCGGTAATTACGTCCATCATATTTCGCTTAACAGTCATCAAAGTATCAGTAATTGCCAGCACCGGTTTTGATAAAATTTCACCTTCCAGTACTATTCCATTTTCAGTGAGCTTATTAACAAATAGATTTGCGAAAAATTCCGGAGGATTTATAATATTGAGTGAAGTTGAGTCGGGTCGTTTACTATAAGAAATATCACCGCTTAAAATGACATGATTTTTGTTGCCAAGCCAATCTCGTTCAATTTTTATATTTGATGTATCCTCAATTGTAGTAAATAAGTTGTTTGTGACAGAATAATAATCTGAAATTGGATTGAGTTCTACTACAGCCGGATCACCAATCTTACTAGGTTCAAAATAAACCTTAACAGAATTTTTATTTATACAAAGCGATGATAAATAAGGCATAAAAGAATATGAATTATCATCCCACATCCAACCTTTACCAAAGTAAAGTGAATCGATGTTACTTACATCGTAAAAAAAGTTACCGGTAATATTTTTGATTCCGATTGATTTTAATTGATTTACAACTGAGTCAAAATCGTTAACGGTGAACAATGGATCGAATCCGCCTTTTACATAAAGATTACCGTTTAAAACAGAATCAATCAATTCACCTTCGATAAAAAATGGTGTTGTAAAATTTATGTCGTCATCTAAGTAATAGAGTGCTGCTGCATTAGTGAATAGTTTTAGATTAGAAGCGGGACGTAGGAGTAACTTTTCATTTTTCCGATATAAAGATTTATTTGCAGTAAGATCATAAACATTAATCGAAATTAGAGATACGCTGAATAGACTATCTTCAAGAGCCGCATCGATCTTATCGCTTAAACTTTGGGGATGAATTTGTGATGAAAGAAGTATGAGAAATAAAATTATTTTAAATATTTCTGAGGTCATCCAAAATATTCTCTTTCTCTGAACTTCACTCCGATTTCTTCGGTAACAAATCTTTTTGCCTCTTCAATGTCTATTTCACTTATTCCCACAACGGACATAATCACTTCGGAATATTTGTTTGCTTTCTTTGCAAACTCTATCATCTCGGAATGCATTTCGGGTTTTACGCGCATAAGTTTTGAGTATTGTTCCGGATCAACCGAGTTTAAACTGACAGAAACTTTGTCTATCAACGGCTCTAATTCGGGTGTAATGTCACGTTGATTGATCACGTTCCCGTGACCATTCGTATTCAATCTCGTTTTTCCGCCGTTCTTTTTTACATAATCGGCTACTTTTTTTACAACATCCCAGCGGATAGTTGGTTCACCGTAACCGCAGAAATACAATTTCAGAGTATTTCGTTGGATCACCTATTTCATCAATATATACTTGAGCATCCGGTTCTTCGGATTTACTCATTTTAAGAACATAACCATGAACATCCGCAGTTGATTTTCTTTTACAGAATACACACTCGGCGTCACATCTATTTGTTACGTTAATGTATAGTGCATCGCCAATTTTATATGTATAGACTAATTTGGGATTCTTACCAATTCCAAAAAGTTTAAAGGCGTTATAAGATGTTATCTTTCCAAGTTCATCCGGGGATATGTCGTGAATCTCAGAGATCTTTTCCACAATCAAAGGAATGTTTGAAGGGTCATTTCGTTTTCCTCTGTGTGGAACGGGTGTCATAAATGGCGAATCGGTTTCGAGCAATAAATATTCGGGTGGGATTGATTTTAAGACCGATCTCAAATTATCAGCTTTTTTGAAAGTGATGTTCCCGGGATACGAAATAAAATGTTTCATCCCGATTAATTCTTTTGCATCATCTTCATTTCCGGCAAAGCAATGAAACTGTGCTCTCAAACCGGAATCTGCATAAGAACGAATAATTTCCATCATATCATCATTCGACTCACGATTATGAACAATGATAGGAAGATCAAGCTTTAACGCTAACTCGATTTGAGACTTGAATGCCTTTATCTGAATATCCTTTGGAGAAAAATCATAATAATAATCTAAACCTATTTCACCGATAGCAACAACTTTTGGATTTTTACTTAACTCTTCTATTGTCTTTAAGAGTTCATCTTCCCATTCTTTTGTTTCGTGCGGATGAACACCAACTGCTGCATAGATCATATCATATTTTTCTGATAGTTCAATCGCTTGTTTTGAGGTTTGAATATCCGTACCGGGTATAAGAATTGCATCAACACCGGCGTTTTGTGATTGTTCAATTATTTGGTCAAGTTCACCGTTAAAATTCGGAAAGAAGAGATGAGCGTGGGTATCTATATACATAATAATATTTTTTCCTTATAAAGATTAATTAAATAACTTTTCCGATAATCCTTACCGGTTCGTTTAATTTTTTACAGATGGTCTCAACTTCAGTTACATCTTTTTCGGCAACAACCGCTATTAAGCCGATGCCTAAATTGAAAACATTTCTCATTTCATCATCAGAGATATCTCCGGTTTCTGAAATTAGTCTGAATATTGGAGGAATTTGCCAAGCATCCCAGTCAATGTTAAGGTCGCAGTCTTCCGGTATTACCCGTTTTGTATTTCCGATTATACCGCCACCGGTAATGTGAGAAAATGCTTTTACATCAACTAAGTTTTTTAACTCAGTAATTAAAGACAAATAAGAACGATGCACCGAAAGAAGTTCTTCACCGATTGATTTGTTTAAGAGATCACTGCGGTCATTAACGCTAAATTTTTCGAAAAGCACTTTTCTTGCAAGCGAATATCCGTTTGTGTGTAATCCGGTTGAATCAAACCCGAAAAGAATATTTCCTTTTTCAACTTTACTTCCGTCAATTATTTTAGTTTTTTCAACAACACCGACGATCGTACCGGAAACATCATATTCGTCTTCTGCGTAAAGTCCCGGCATCTCTGCAGTTTCTCCACCGATAAGTGCGACGTTATTTTCCTTACAAGCAATTGAAAATCCCTTTATTATTTGTTCGGCTTTTTCAGGATATAATTTTCCGAAGGCAAGATAATCCATGAAATAGAGGGGTTTAGCGCCGCAGACAGCAATATCATTTACACAATGGTTAACCAAATCTTGCCCGATTGTATCGTGCTTTTCCATCAGAAACGCAACTTTCAGCTTTGTTCCGACACCATCAACGCTTGAGACAAGTACAGGGTTTTCGTATTCGTTTTTGTCAAACTCATAAAATGCACCGAAGTGCCCAATACCGGTTAAGACATTTTTGTTAAACGTAGATTTTGCGTGCTCTTTAATTCTTGAAACTGTTTCGTCCCCGGCTTGTATGTTTACACCGGAGGATTTGTAATCCTTACTCAAAATAACTCCGAATCTTTATTTTCCAAAGATAAACTCTGTTTAGCTAAAGTGAAACTTTTTAGCGGAAAATGTTGTAAATCGGCAGTAACTTGTTTAATGACTAAAAGTTATGAGAGTCTTAATTGGTGCAAAAGTTCATTAATTTTAATAATTTTGTAGCTTACTAAAATTTAAGATTCAGAATCGGAAAGATGACTTACGAATTAACAGAACGTGAAAAATCAATTCTTCGGTATGTGATTCAGCAGTTTATACTGACTGCAAATCCCGTCGGATCGCGCAATATTGCGAAACGCTATGATATTGGATTATCACCGGCATCGATAAGAAATATAATGTCTGATTTAGAGGAGTCCGGTTTCTTAAATCATCCTCACACTTCAGCCGGAAGAGTACCGACAGATAAAGGTTACAGGTTCTATGTTGATTCTTTAATGGATCCACCGAATCTGCAATCAATTGATAAGGATTTGATTAACAGCGGTCTAGAAGCAATTCACGGCGACACTGATGAAATGTTGAAAATAACAGCACTGCTTTTGACAAATATAACAAGTCAATTAGCATTAGTTACGTATCCCAAATTTGAACATGCTGTATTAGAAAAAATACAAATTGTTCAACTTTCATCCCGAAGAATTTTAGTCGTTGTTACTGTGGAATCCGGGTTTGTAAAAACCATCACTCTCGAAATATCAGTTGATATAGATATGAATAGTATCCGGACGGTTGAGCAATTCTTAAATGAGCGACTTTCCGGTTTAAAGTTTTCCGAAATTAGAGATACAATTACCGAAAGAGTAAAAGATTTTAATCAAGATGAGTACAAACCGATCATAAGAGTATTTTTAGATTCCGTGAACCAACTTTTTGCTGATCAGCACATAACTGATAAATCATTTATAACAGGTACAAAGAACATTCTTAACCATCCGGAATTTGAAGATCGTGAACAATTTAAAGGTGTAATTGAGTTAATAGAAGATAAAGATATAATTATTCACGTAACCGAATCAACCCGGACCGGAGATATAGATAAAGTATCCATTACGATCGGTTCAGAAAACAGAGAAACAAGATTTTCCGACTACAGCATCGTAACAAAAGAATATAAAGTAGGCGAAGCAACCGGAACGCTTGGAATCATTGGTCCAAAAAGGATGGAGTATTCAAAAATAGTTGCAACGGTTGCTTACATAGCACAATTATTATCAGAAGAATTAAAGCAATAGAAAAAGAGGTGTTGAAAAAATGAGTAATAAAAAAAATCAAAATCAGGAAAACATCGAAAAGGAAGAGATGAAAAAAGATGATTCGAAAATTGAAATTGAAAGAAGCGATAACCAAGAATCAGCTGAAACTAACGAAGAAGCAAACAAAGAATCCGAAGCTTCAACCGATAGTAAAATAGAAGAATTACAAATTGAGATTTCAAATCTTAAAGATCAACTACTCAGAAAGATAGCTGAGTTTGAAAATTATAAACGCAGGACCGATGTTGATCAAGCGAATTTTGTAAAATATGCCGGCGAAGCAGTAATCTCAAAATTACTGCCGGTTTACGATGACTTAAGACGTTCAATTGAACATTCGAATTCCGAAAATAGCGATTCGCTTAAGAAAGGAATTGAGCTTGTGTATGAAAAATTTACAAGAACATTGAAAGAGCTCGGTGTAGAAAAAATTGAAGCAAAAGGGAAAGATTTCGACTTCAATCTTCATGAAGCATTAATGCAAAAAGAAGTCGAGGGAGTTCCCCCTCATACTGTTGTTGATGAAATTGAACCCGGTTATATGTACAAAGACAAAGTTATAAGACACGCTAAAGTGATTGTCAGTCAAGAATCTTCTTCTAACGAAGAGAAATAATTTAAGATAAGGATTTACATGAGTAAACGAGACTACTATGAAGTATTAGGTGTTGAGAAAAGTGCATCTAAAGATGAAATAAAAAAATCATATAGAAAACTTGCCTTAAAGTTTCACCCGGATAGAAACCCGGATGACAAGGAGGCGGAAGATAAATTTAAAGAAGCCGCCGAAGCATACGAAGTTTTGAGCAATGACGATAAACGTCAACGTTATGATAGATTTGGTCATAGCGGTATGAAAGGTGGACAAGACTTTCATGGGTTTAATGATGTTAATGATATATTCAGTCATTTCTCGGATATCTTCGGGGGAGCTTTCGGCGGAGGGTCATCTATCTTTGACGAATTTTTTGGAGGTACCGGTGGAAGAACATCATCAAGAAGTCGCCAGCGAACCGGCGGTACTCCCGGAACAGATTTAAAAGTTACATTAAAATTGACACTCGAAGAGATTGCATCGGGAACTACTAAAAAAGTTAAGCTGAAAAAACATCTAAAATGTAAAACGTGTAATGGAACAGGCGCTGAAGATTCTGACTCATATCAAACGTGTACTGTTTGTAATGGAGCCGGTGAAGTAAGACAAGTTTCTCGATCAGTCTTTGGTCAATTTGTAAATATTGCTCCGTGTAATAATTGTAACGGAACGGGTAGAGTAATTTCAAAGCGCTGCGGTTCGTGTAAAGGTGAAGGTAGAGTTTATGATGATGCAACTGTAAGGGTTAACGTACCAGCCGGTGTATCTGATAACAGTTACATGAGTTTACGCGGCGAAGGAAACGCAGGTAAAAACGGTGGACCTGCCGGCGATCTTATAGCTATATTTAAAGAATTAGAACATGACTTTTTTGAACGTGATGGTGACAACGTAATTTATGATTTATTTGTTAGTTATCCTGAAGCAGTGCTCGGTACTGAAGTAGAAGTACCGACATTAAACGGCAGAGCCAAGCTAAAAATAGAGCCCGGAATTGAATCGGGTAAATTTTTGAAAATGCGTGAAAAAGGGATACAGCATTTGAACAGTCACGGAGCGGGCGACCAGTTGGTTCGTGTGAATATTCATGTCCCAAAGAAAATTTCTTCCAAAGAAAAAGAACTTTTAGAGAGTTTACAGAAGCAAACAAACATAAAAGTACCTGATTAAGGAGGGATGCTTATCCGTTTCGAAGAAATTTCGAAAATAATTGGTTTTACAAAAACGGAATTCAGAGTAGTAGTATTTTTAATTGCTTCATTGTTATTGGGAGTAGCATTGCATTACTGGGGTTATGAACCAGCAGAAAGTCCGCTCCACACATTTGATTACTCTGAAAGTGACAGCATCTACACTTCTGCGGATATTAGTTTGAAAAATGTAGAAAAAAGAGTTGATTCTAAGCAGGAACTTTTAGATTTTAGTGTCGATAAATCTGATGAAAGCAAAGCAGGTAACAAAGAGCTTCTTGAAAACAGCATCAACATTAACACTGCCGATATTGAGCTATTAATGAAATTGCCCGGAGTGGGAATTAAAACTGCCGAAAGAATCGTTCAGCTCAGAAATCAAAGAAGCGGTTTTACTGAAATTAAAGAAATGTTAGATGTTAAAGGTATCGGCGAAATAAAGTTTAGTAGAATAAAAAAATATATATTTGTTGGTAAGTAAATTAAATTTTTAATCCGCCGGAGGAAAAATGATTTCTAAGTCTGAACCTTGGTATGTACATGCGATACTTTATGTTATAATTGCTGCGCTTGTTTATGTTCTTATACAAGTTGCCATAATCAACCCTCAAGAACATCTTGAGCAAGAAAAATATTATAAAGAAGAATCACGAAAACGAATGTTGAATATAAGAGAAGCTCAAATTTTATGGAATGAAAAGCATGGATCTTACACTGATAACCTAGACAGTTTAATTCACTTTGTAAAAAACGACACATTTGTTACCAAACTAAAAGGCCGAATTGATACAGTTACTAATCGTTCAAAATATCCTTTCAAAGAACTTTCAGTTGGCGAATTTGTTCCGGAATCACTTTACTGGTCGCCAAAGTCTCATTCGCGTTATATACTTAAAGCGGATACTTCAATTGAAGTTGACACTGTAGTTAATAGGAGAGGAAATATAGTTCGCATAGATACTCTTATCAATATCGGAAACCGGTACTTGCTCGAAGATCCTGACGGTTACGGTAAAATTGGTGATATAAATAGTGATGCGTTAATCAATAGTCCTTCTTGGGAAAACTAATGCGATGCCATTATTCGAAAACCATGTTGGCATTTCGGTTAGCTCAAATAAGCTGCGTTTAGTTGAGTTGATTTTTTCGAATAACGAATTTTATGCGGAGAACGTTGACGAAGTAGATTTAACTGAAGAAATTGATGCCAATAATTTTGATGAAAATTCAGTCAATGTTCTCCGTTCTTCATTTAATAAACTCATATCTCAAAACAATCTTAAAAGCAATTTTGTATCCTTCTGTCTCGATCCCGAATTTTTTGAAATTATTGAAATCCCATACGAAAGTACAATTTTAAGAAATGATTTAACCGATCAATTCCGGTGGGAACTGAGTAAACTGAAACCTTCTCTTAACCCTGAAGATTATCTAATTCAAAGTATTGAATTGCAGAGCACAGTTTTCAAGCGTAATAATCAAGCTGCAATCTTGTTTTTGCATAAAAACATTCTAAGGTTATTAAAGAAAATTTCTGCAGGATCAAATCTTGAACTAAAATATGTAGACTACTCTCATACTGCCGCTAATTTGTTTTTAAAGTTCTTAAGGTTCCACAAACTTCCGAAGGAATAAGCATACTAAAATCCGAAAGATACATTTCTGTTATTTATCTAACTGACTTAAAACCGGCTGCTGTTATCAAGAAGCATTATGCTGATGGTGAGTTTGAAAAAGAGATCAAAAAAGTTTTTGAGTATCTGCAACATCATAATATAGAGTTGGAAAAATTATCATTCGCTTATTTTTGTCCCAATAAAATTTCAGATAATGAAATAAACACAATTGAAGAACAATTACACTTTACTCCGGATATTATTAGATCCATTTAAGTCTATCAACTTAAGCAATAATTTTAGTACTAAAGTAGATATCACCGAGAACCCATCCAGATTTGCTTCCGCTGCAGGTGTAGCGCTTAGACTTATTGTAAACTCATCATGAGAATTATTTCGGGGAAATATCGAGGGCGTACGATCAAGACGCCTAATCCAAAGTATACCAGACCCACAACAGATATGGTGAAAGAATCAATCTTCAATATGCTGCAGAATTCAATCGACTTTTACGCTATTACTGTGTTAGATATTTATGCCGGTTCCGGATCTTTGGGATTGGAAGCGCTCAGCAGAGGAGCATCGGAGGTGCATTTTGTTGAACAGAATTTTTCGGTAAGTAAAGTTCTTTACTCAAATATAAAGTTGCTGGAAGCAGATGCAAACTGTAAAATTATTAAACGAAGCGCGTATAAATTTTCTAATTCTGAAAAACATAACAGATATGATCTGGTTCTTGCCGATCCACCCTTTTTAAGGATGATGTTCATTTGGTTTTTAAAAACTTGATCGAACGAGATTTCTTAAACAAACACGGAATCTTAATTGTTGAAAGATCGGTGCAGACAAAAGAAAAGGATATTGAAGCATTCGGAATTGAACCAAAAAAGAAAATCGGCGACAGCTTAATTTATTGGTATGATGCAAACAACAAAGTTGCACTTGGGAATTAAATATCGATAGAATCGAATGATTTTTTCAACCAAAATTAATTCACTATATTTTGGAAAAAAGAAAGTGAGTATTCAATGCGAAAAGTTATCTACCCCGGCACTTTTGATCCTGTTACAAACGGGCACATTGACATTGTAGATAGAGCTACAGATCTATTCGATGAAGTTGTAGTAACTGTTGCTCAAAATCCTTCCAAGACATGCTTGTTTTCAACCGAAGAAAGAGTTGAAATGTTACTAGAGAGTTTGAGTGGATATGATAAAGTAAAAGTAGATTCTTTTAACGGTTTAGTTGTTGATCATGCGAAGGAAGTTGGTGCTGTAGGAATTATTCGCGGACTTCGTGCTGTGAGTGATTTTGAGTATGAATTTCAGATGGCACTGATGAACAGGAAGTTAGATGACGATCTACGGACAATTTTCCTCATGCCGCATGAAAAATATACTTATCTAAACTCAACTATAATAAGAAATTTAGCTCAATTTCATAGCGACGTTAGTGATTTTGTTACACCGTTTGTTGTTGAAAAACTCAAAGAGAAATTCGGTTATTAGGTATTGAGAGCAAGCAAGATCCAAATAAAATGGAATATCACAAAATAAAAATAGCCGAAGATAAGAACACGCCACCAATATCTATGGCGCTTTCTGGTAGGATCATAACTGCCTGCTTTTTTAACGAGATACAATCCAATTGAGAAGCATATCCCGCCAACACCGTAAAGATAGATGAACGGCAACCAGACATTAAAAAATGAAGTAGACACAATTGCTCCAAAAATGTGGCGAGAAAATCTAATCAAGGGATAGTTTATTTACAAGAGAATTTTTTGGGAGAATTAGATGACGAAGCTGTTGGAAATTGCCCAACTAGGTAATCCCGTTTTGAGAATTAAAACTTCGGTAGTTACCGGTATTAATCAATCGATAATACAATTAATCGAAGACATGAAGTGGACAGTCAACACAGTCAATGGTGTCGGCATTGCAGCACCGCAAGTATTTGAATCCAAAAGAATTTTTATAATTGCTTCAAAGCCAAATGAGCGGTATCCAAACGCCCCTTTTCTTGAACCGGTAGCAATGATTAATCCTGAGATCAAAGAATTATCAAGCGAATTAGAAAAAGATTGGGAAGGATGTCTTAGCATTCCCGGCATAAGAGGGTTAGTCCCACGATCGAAACATCTTGTTATTGAATATACAAACCGGGCTGGTGAGAGGATCATTAAAAAGTATAGCGATTTTATTGCGAGAGTTATTCAACATGAATTCGATCATCTAGAAGGAATTATGTTTTTAGATAGATTAGAAAGCAACAAAGATCTCGTATCAGAGTTTGAGTATCAAAGAATTATAACTGGTAAATAAAAATCCCGCCGAAGCGGGATTTTTTATCTCATATCTTGATACTCGATACTCAAATCTAAAAGTTACATTTCTTTTTCTACTTCAAGCGGTTTACCTTCAACAAATTGTCCATCAAGAAGATGTTCGTTATTTATATAAATAAGACCATCTTCGTTATGTGGTTCTCCAACCATTGAGTGGGCAGATTTTAAACCACCGAAAAATCCTCTGGCGTCGCACATATAAACAAGGTCGCCAATTTCGGCTTTCATCTTTTCCATATCATTTACTGAAAGATTTACAGTGTCCTCTTCACCCTCTTTCACTTTCCAGCTAACTTTTACTTTCTCGCCTTCTTTGTTGTTAACTTTACCGCCTTTAAACCATTCTTTAGCTTGATTGATAGACCACACTGTTAATCCTAGTGTGTTCTGGTCTTGGTTATACTTAACATAATAAGTAACCGATAGTGAAACCAAAACCGACACTAACAATCCAAGAATGATCATCAAAGCAATCATTGAAGGTTCGGAGGGTTGAACACCAAAAATGTTTTTTGCAAATGCGACAATTATAAAGGAAATCACCGATACAGTTGTAATACCTGCCATTATGCTTTTACCGTTCGGCATTGCTTTAATTCTATTTACGGTCCTAACTTGAAGTCCGGTAGTAAATGTTATTATTACCCCGACGGCAGAACATACAAAAATATTATAAAGTGCACGAATATATGAATAAGGATGTGCCGGGTCCATTTCAATTCCATGATCAAAAGGTGCGATCAGAACACCCGGGTATTTAGCGCCAAGCAACATTAAAGCAACTCCACCGACAAAAGTAGATATAACAGCAGCCGGAGTGAACCGCTTCCAAAAAATTCCAAGAAAGATTGCAACTACTAATGGAGGCGTTAATGTAGAATGAAAATAACCGTGTGCTTCATAAACCGTTGGGAAATTTTTAAATGCGAGAACTCCTATTACACCAAGCGTTGTAATTGCTGTAGATGCAACGCGAGCAGCATAAAGCTCTTTCTTATCTGTATCTTTTTGTGAAAGTACCTTCGATTTAAACCACTTTTTAACGGGACGGTGAACATCATTTATATAAATTGCGGCGGTTGCGTTGATCAATGTATCTACCGTGGACATTAACGCCGCAGTTAATGCAGCCATTATAAATCCAAACACACCCGGGAGGGCAACAATGTTTGCAACAACAACAAAGATCTGATCAGGAGATGTATTTGGTGGAACCGTTGCTGGATCGGCAACCGAAATTGCTTTGCCTAACCAACCGGCGCCGCCGACAACCACTGCGGAAAGTGGCAGCATGAATAAAATATTAAACGTAGCTGCTTTTCTTCCTTCATCAACACTTTTTGTAGCCATGAACCTCATAATCAGACCCATATTCATAAATAGGAACCCGATTGATCCGGCTATACCATCCTGCCAAAAGATTCCGACAAAGTTAAAACTCGACGGCTCATTAAATTTAGCAAGCGGTAATTTCCATTCGGTTGGGAGTAAATTCCAAAACACATCAAAACCACCGATGTAATCTAACCCAAGGAAGAACAATAAAAATCCCGCAAATAAAAGAATAAAACCTTGCAGAAGATCTGTGAAGATAACAGCTGTCTGACCGCCAAATGTAATATACACTCCGGTTATAATTGCAATTACAATTACAACACCCATTAATGTTATATCGAAATTTGCACCAAAGAGAGCAAAATTTTCGGGAAGCATAGGAAGAGCTGCTTTACCCAAAGTTAAAAAACCGATACTGATATAACCAATCATGTAAAGTAAAAGTAAAAGTGTCGCCAAAAATCTGGCTGATGGGCTGAACCGCTTTTCAAAATATTCCGGGATTGATCTTATCTTGGTATAAACAATAATTGGAAGCCAACCAAAAAGGAAAAACGGAATAAAGAACCAATCATTAATGTAGGTCATTGTAGAAGAAAGCCCGTGTTCAAAACCTTTTGCAGAATATTTAACGAAGCTATGACTTCCAACTCCGGTCGCAACAATTGAAAAGGCAATTAGCCACCACTTAAATCTTCTACCACCGAAAAAGAAATCTTTTGTGCTACGATTGTATTTACCGAAGTAACTTCCAAATCCCATAATTAACAGGAAGTATACAACCATCACAATCCAGTCGGTTTGACTACCTATGTTATGAAAGGTCTCGAGTTTAGGTGTAGGTACTGTTTCCATAGATTAAAAGTGTAATGCTGCTATTATCCATAATGCATGAAAAAAAACGAAGTAAAAATAGCCGAAGATACTTACAAAAAACCACTTCCTGTGTCGCTTCAATTTAAGATTCAGTGAACCGCTTTTTGTAACAATGATCATTCCGATAAGAAATGCGATTCCTCCAACTCCATAAAGATAAATGAATGGTAACCAAGAATTAAAAAATGACGGCATTTTGACTTCTGTAATTTTATTGAAAAATTAATTGCGTCAAGTTACTCAAGGAGAATATTTTTTGCAAATACTTCCGTTTTTTTTACACAGATTTAATATTGCAATTTATTTAACAGAAATAGAGGAGAAGTTATCCGGGTTTCTGTAAAGTTGCGGCTACAGTCTCTTCGCTGAGAAATCGAGAAAAAATCTTTGCTTTTCATGGCATACCTATCTAAATTTAAAGTCTGAATCTTTTCAAACCGATAAAAACAGAAGGAGTAGTAAGTTATGGGCATGATGGCCAAGATGAGAAGTTTAGCTCCGTGGTTCATCATTACGGTAGGTGGATTATTCGTATTGTTCATGGTCCTTTCAGATTCGCAGCTTGTGAATATAGTGGGTCAAAGATCGAATAATATTGGTTATGTAAACGATGAGCCGATCACGTATCAGCAATTTTCCAACTTTCTTGAATCTGCGAGAAGACAACAGCAAGCTGAATCCGGAGAGGATCTTAGTGAAACTCAATTGGAAATGCTGCGTGACGAAGTATGGAACGCTTACGTAAATCAATTACTTATCAATGAGAAAATAGATGAATTTGGTATTATTGTTACTGATGAAGAAGTTGAAGAAGCAATACTAGGACCAAACCCACCGGCGTTTTTGAGACAGAATTTTATTGATACGAATGGAGTTTTCAATAGGGAAGCATATGAACAAGCTCTCTTTAATCCTCAAAATGCAGAAGCATTGATTCAAGCCGAAGAGCAAGTCAGAAGACAAAAAGTTCAAGAAAAACTTAGAGCATATTTAACTGGTTCAGTGGTTGTTACAGAAGGGGAACTGAAGAGAAAATTTATTGAACAAAATACTCAAGTTTCTGCCGAATATGCTTTAGTTCAGTATAATATGATCCCGGATTCCGCGGTTGAAATTACCGAGTCAGATCTGAGGGATTACTACAATGATAATAAATCAGATTATACAGTCGAGCCAAAACGTAAAATTAAATATGTATTATTTGAAAGAAAACCCTCTCTCGAAGATACTACAGCGATTAGATCTAACTTAGAAGCAATAGTGGAAGATCTAAAAAGTGATACGACTTCATTTAGAAACTATGTAAATATTTATTCAGAAGAACCTTACAGACTTGATACACTTACGGTTGATAAAATTCATCCCAATGCAGTTACAATCCTCAAGGAAGCATCCGAAGGTGAAGTTATCGGTCCGGTATTATCGTCCGAAGGTTATACGGTTTATAAATTAGTTGATAAATATGGAAGCACCGAACAATTTGCCAGAGCTTCACATATTCTTGTATCCGGTACGGATGATGAAGCAAAACAAAAAGCCGATTCGGTTTATCAAGCGCTTCAAGACGGAGCAGATTTTGTGCAGACAGCAATGGATGTTTCTGAAGATCCCGGCAGCGGTTCAAGAGGCGGTGATCTCGGTTGGTTTGGTAAAGGGCAAATGGTACCCGAATTTGAAAATGCTGTATTCAGCGGAAGCGTAGGCGTAATCCAGAAACCTGTTCAATCTCAGTTTGGCTATCACATTATAAAAGTTGCTGATAGAAGTAATACGAAGTATGTTGTAGAAAAAATTGTTAATTCAATTAATGCTTCCGGTTCAACACTCGATAGAGTTTTTGAAAGAGCCGGAGACTTTGCCTACTTAGCAGACGAAAACGGTTTTGAAGCAGAAGCTGAATTAATGGAGTTAGACGTAGTTGAAACTCAGCCATTCGATGAAAAAGTATCCTTTATTCCGGGTCTTGGACAATCAAACGCACTCAAAAAGTTTGTCTTTGATAACAGCGTAGGAACAATTAGTGATGTGATTCGAGTTCCTTCGGGTTATGTTGTTGCTAAAATTTCCGAAGCAATTAAAGGCGGCTTCAAACCTTTTGAAGAAGTTGAAAAGCAACTTAGAATCTCATTACTGCGTGAGCGTAAATTTGATATGGCTATGGAAATAGCCCAAGATATTTATAACAATGTGAAAGATGACGGTTCTTTATCCAAAGCTCCGGAATTTAGCGACTATGTTAAGTTCGAATATGTCACTAGTTTTTCACCATCCGGTAACATCCCGACGGTGGGAAGAGATCAGGCGTTTGCCGCATATGCTTTGGTAGGTGAACTAAAGAAAATTTCCAAACCGATAAGAGGTAACAAAGGTGCTTATCTAATCCGGTTATCCTCACGAACAGAGTTTGATGAAGAAGAATTTGCAAAACAGAAACAAAACTTGAGAGCAAGCGCTCTTCAACAGAAAAAATCACAAATTTATGTTGATTGGATCGCGAGCTTAAAAGAAGAGGCGGATATAGAAGATAATCGCCATCTTTTTTATAGATGATTTTTACAGGGCTAACTTTGGTTAGCCCTTTTTTTACCCTTTCCGATTGACCGCTTTTTTTTATATTGCTATTCAATGTATGTTCGTTTAGCAAAATATTTTCTTCTAATAATTATTCTTTTATTACTTCCGATAAAAGGACAGTATAACGATAAAGATTTTGGATTATCGTTCTCGGCAAACTATACAACTACCGCACGACTGTATCTTAATCCTAATGCAATTGAACGACTCTTGCGTGAAGAGAATTTGGAAATTGAAGATATTTACAGCTACGCATTTGAAATAAGGTACCGTGTAAGCGATTCATTTCTGGTTGGGATCGGTACCGAATATGTTGAAAAAGTTGCAAAACTTATTAATGTAATCGGCTTCCCTTCTCAATTAGCCGGCATCGAAATTAATGAGGGATTTACTCTAATACCTGTTGAATTATCCGGCTATTATTTCATTCCATTTTCTACCGAATCACTTAAGTTTTACATGGGCGGCGGACTGGGAATATATTTCGGATCATATATAAGAGAGTTCGGCACTTTAGAAGTTGAAACCGTTAATCAGGATTTTGCTTGGGGTATTCATGGTAGAATTGGCATGGACTATATGTTTTCAGATTTTTTCTCACTTAGGGGAGAAATGAAATTTCGCGATCCGGATTTTAATATGGAAAATAAATATACCTCAAATTCGTTTGTTTACCAGGGTAATGTGATTAATCTTCCGCAAGAACCTTTCGCAACAAGAGTTAATATAGAAGGCATGACATTTTCTTTAGCGGCAGTAGTTTATTTCTAATCTTATTCTTTATAACTTCTCTTTACAATTCATTTTTATATATATTCGTCAACTAATTTTTTGAAATGGAAAAGAATAGAAGAATATATTTAACCGGCTTTATGACAAGCGGTAAAAGTACAATCGGACCAATACTTTCCAATGTTTTAGGTTGGGATTTCTACGATCTCGATAAAGTGATCGAACAAAAAGAGAAGATGACAGTTGTGGAAATATTTGAAACAAAAGGAGAACAATATTTCCGCAAACTCGAAGAAACAATGTTGAAAGCTTTATCGGTTGATGAAAATTTGGTTGTCTCATTGGGAGGCGGAACAATTGACAACACCGAAAACTTAAAGTTGATTAAGGATAACGGTATTTTAATTTACTTAAAAGTATCACCGGATGTTTTGTACAAAAGATTAAGAAATAAAATAGACAGGCCATTGTTTAAAGATTTGGTACTTGGAGAAAAAAGCGAGGCGGAGTTTGTTAAAAGAATCAGCGATATATTAGAAAAAAGAGAAACTAATTATAAAATGGCAGATTTAGAAATAAACACAGATGAAACCAGAGTTGGCTACACTGTTGATAACTTAGCAAAAAAAATAATGAATCTGATAAATGGAAAAAATTCAAATTAACTTACCCGCAAATCCCTATGAAGTATTAGTGGGTTCTAATCTCATCGATAATCTTTTCGAGTTTATAGAACAGCGGAATTTAAATAAGAATGTATTTGCCGTAATAGATGAAAATTTTTATAAAATTTATAAACCACAATTAGATAAGATCTTCAAAAAGTACCCTCATAAATTTTCTTTTGTAATAATTGAAGCCTCAGAAAAAGAAAAATCCTTAACAACCCTAGAGCATATCTTCCAGCAATTGATCAAAAATAATTTTGGGCGAGACACTTTACTGGTTTCCATTGGCGGTGGCATAATTGGTGACATAGCCGGGTTTGCGGCGGCTGCTTACTCACGGGGAATTCAATATGTTCAGGTCCCAACAACATTGCTTTCCGCTGTTGACAGCTCCGTAGGCGGTAAAACCGGTGTTAACTTTGGCGAGACTAAAAATATTATCGGGTCATTTTATCAGCCCGACTTTGTTTTGATAGATGTTGATTTGCTAAATACGTTACCAAGAAAAGAAGTAATAAGCGGACTAGGTGAAATTATTAAATATGCATTTCTAATTGGCAATGACTATTTCGATTATTCTGGAAAAGAACTTTGATAAAGTATATTAAGTTTAAGGAGAAGGTTTTAAGGAAAATTATCTACTGATTCGGTAAAGTATAAAGCATCGGTAGTTATTGAAGATGAAAGGGAAGTAACCGGTGTTCGTAAAATGCTCAACCTCGGGCATACTTTTGGACATGCAATTGAAGTTGAGCAAAAACACAAAGTGAAACATGGTGAAGCAGTTATCATTGGATTAGCGTGTGCTTTGTTTTTATCGGAGAGAATAAATTTATTAGGTAAAGATGATCTTGCTAAAGGAACAAAAATAATTGAATCTATATCCAGCGAAATCAAAATTAAAACTTATAATGAAAACAAAATCCTTGATATAATGAAACGCGATAAAAAAAATGTGAACGAAGTTTATAAATTTGTATTGATTAAATCTTTTGGCGAAATTGTTATAAATGCAGAAGCAAGCATTGATGATGTGAAATCTTTGAGAAAAGGAATCGAGTTTTTTAATTGAATTCTCTGGCAAAAAATATTTTATTCTTTCTCAGTTTATTTTGTTTTGCAGTTACCGCTCAAGACAATAGAGAAACACGAGCCGTTTGGCTAACCACAAATTTTCGCCTCGATTGGCCGCCTTCAACTTATAATGAAGTAGAGCAAAAAGAAGCGTTGAAAAAAGTTTTTGACGACATCAAACGTAAAAAACTCAATACGGTTTACTTTCAAGTAAGAAGCAATGGAACGGTTATGTTCCGCTCATCCTATGAGCCGCTTTCACATTATATAACCGGAGAGGTTGACGGTAAAGCTAGTTATGATCCGCTGCAATATGCAGTAGAACTAGCACACGAAAGAGGATTAGAAATTCACGCTTGGGTAAATGTTGTAAGATGTTTCTCCGGTGGTGAATCATTTGTTTTTGAACATCCATATCACATTGCACAGCGTCGCCCCGATTGGGTTATGCGCAGCGATAGAGACGGAACTTCATATTGGCTCGATATGGGTTTGCCGGAAGTAAGACAATATCTCAATTCAATTTTTACTGAACTTGTTAAGAATTATGATATTGACGGGCTGCACTTAGATTTTATTCGATATCCCGGCAAGGATTTCAACGATGCATTTTCATTTAATCTTTACGGAGAAAATTTGTCCTTAGATGATTGGCGAAGAGATAACTTAAACAAGTTTGTAAAAGATCTTTCTTACCACATAAAAAAAATAAAACCGTTTATTAAACTCGGAGCAGCGCCGATTGGGATTTATAAAAATAGTTTAAACGGAAGTGGTTTTGAAGGATTCGGAGAAGTTTATCAAGATTCAAGAGAATGGCTTAAACAGAAGTGGGTTGATTATTTAGTACCGCAGATTTATTGGCCGTTGGAAGGTCCGCCGAGATTTGATAAACTTGCACAAGACTGGACAGCAGAGACGTTCGAACGTAGCATCATTCTCGGAATTGCCGCATACAAACCGGAAGTAAAAAATCAGTTAAATAGAATAATTGATTTTACCCGAACAACTAATGCAGATGGATTTGCTTTTTTCAGATACAGCAATATAAAAGATTATAATTTCTATCGTGTGCTGGATAACGTTGCGTTACCGACTGATATGGCGTGGATAGAAGCGGACAGACCACTTGCTCCTCTTAACCTAACTTTCAATTACGATTCAATTGATCCAAACATCATTACATTAGATTGGCAACTACCAAGCAACTCAAATAGTTTGGATAGTACAAGCTACTTTGCTCTTTACAGTTTACCAAACCGTGAAGCGAAAATTTCGGGCGATACTCTTTTTGAAGTAGTGTCGGCTGACCGGACTTCTTTAAAACTAGCAATTGATAAACCGAAAAGAATTAACTATTACTTCACTTTAAAATCTCTTAATAAAGTATGGAAGGAAAGTCTTGAGTCATCAAATATTGTTGAGGTGACTTTTAATGAATTGAGTTTAGCTGCGGATATGAATAAAATTTATAACACACCGGTGTTGATCAAACAGAAAGGTGAAGATCTAAAAGTTTTACTTTTTTCTAAGGAAAAAGATCAGATAACAATTCTTGATGAACACAATAAGTTGATAAAAGAGTCAATGGTTTTTCCGGGTAAGAATATTTTAAGTCTTCAACTTGATAGTGATGAAATATCTAATCTATCCTTAACTTATAAAAGCAGCGGAAGGAAAATAAAATTGAGTAATTAATTACTTTAGGTATTTTTCAAACCAATCTTTCCTCATCTTATCAACTTCTTTTCTATGACTCTTCAAAAAATGATCGCCGTCTTTAAGCATGACAAGTTGATATGGTATTTTATGATCTTGTAATTTATAGGCCAAATCGAGTGAATCGTGAGGGAGCACTCTGCTATCTGCAGTTCCGTGAATTAATAAAATTGGTGTTTCTTTCGGAAGCTTTTCGGGAAATTTTACAATCGATCTTGATTCACATTTTTGATTGAAAGTTTCGCTGCCGTATTTTCCCATCGTGACTTCGTACAATTTTTTCATGAATTTACTTTCGTCGGAGTTACAGCGTAAGTTTGCAATTCCACCGCTTACAACGGCGCACTTGAAATCGTGATCCTTTGTTAAAGTGAGATAAGTCATCATACCGCCGCGGCTCCAACCTTCAATGCCCCAAATCGAGGTATCTGCAATGTCAATTTCTTTTGCGACTTCTTTTAAATTAATTATATCGTTTAAATCATCTCCACCAAACTCATCTTTTCCTTCGGAACCGTCATTGCCTCGATACTGAGTTGACAAAACAACGTAACCCCAACTGGCTAATTGACCGAAAATTCCTTTTGCGTTAAAAGAATCAATTGCACCGGCGTTTCCAATACCACCTCTGCACCAGATTACACAGGGCAGTTTTTTGGAGAGACTTTTTGGATAAGCCAAATATCCTTTTACTTTCAATCCGTCGGAATCATAAGTGATTTTTTCTACGGTTGTGTTTTCAAGAGTTTCTTCTCCCCAGCCGCTTTTAACCATCTTTTTTTGAATTGCGGTCAACTCAACTTCTTTTCTATCTATAATTTTTGACATAAAAACTCTCTTAAAAATGTATTAAATTTGTCTGTGTTTCTATTCAGCAAAGATACTTATTGTAAAAAGAAAATGTCTAAAAAGAAAAAGAAGGTTTACAAAAAGAATTATATGCCGCATATCATTATTACGTTATTAATCATAGCAATCGGGGGATATTTCGGATTGAATCATTCAGATAAAGAAGAATCAAAAAACGTGATACGCGGATATCAACAATTTGATTTCAAAAAAGAAGGCGAGTTAACATTTCAGACAAGTGACGGAAAGTATATTTCCCAAATTGATATTGAAATAGCAGATGATATGGTTCAACGGACTGTCGGTTTAATGTATAGAGATGATCTAAAAGAAAATCAAGGAATGCTCTTTATCTTTCCGCGTGAAGAGTACCAATCTTTTTGGATGAAAAATACTCCGTTGCCACTGGATATTCTATTTGTAAACAAGAACAGAGAAATTGTAACGATTCATAAAAACACAATTCCATTTGAAGAACAATCCTATCCGTCATCTGCTCCGTCAATTTACGTTGTTGAAGTAAATGCCGGTTATACTGATGAGTATGAAATTAAAGAAGGTGATAAAATTACTTGGCGTGTAATTAACTAAAAACGGACTATTTTTGAAAAACTTTTTGATTACTCGGTTTTTTAATTTCAATTCTTTTGCTACAACTCTGTTTCCCATTTGGAAATAATAGTAACCATAGTACTTCGGCGCTTGATGATTCACTGATATTTACATTTCTTTCTGAAACAACCAGTGAGTTGGTCAATGAAACTAAAACACGAACTCACCTATCTAAAGAAATCAATTACAAAATTAACCTTTTCTTTTCGGCTGAAATAAACCAGAAATACAATTCATCGTTTTATATTTTCAACCAATTGCTGCCGCGTAATATAAACATTCAGCAAAATGTTTGCTTCGTTTTTCACTTCAAATTACTCCGGTGCCGTTTAGCTTTTGACGAATCCAATAGGTAAGTCAAATTTCTAAACGATTAATAACCGGAGAAAATATGCAGACTCAAAATAATTTGGAAGTTAAAAAAGATAAAACAACCGATCTAAGTTTTTTATTTATGGTTAGTTTATTGGGGATTGGGTTTTTAGTTGCGATCGTTTTTATGATTTATTCATTGTTTGAATAGATTCCTTAACTTAGATCGCTGAAGAGTAAAAAAAACGGAGAACCGATTCGTCAAGATAAAGACTAAAGGTTCTCCGTTTTAATTTTATTCACCGGAAGTAGAACTTGGTGATGGTTCAATTTACTTATTTAGTGCTGCAATCAAATTCAATGCACTGCCTGCCTTAAACCACTTTATCTGATTTTCATTAAACGAGTGATTTACTTTAATTTCCTCTTGCGATCCGTCTTTGTGATGGATTACAACGGTTAACGGTTTATCCGGTGCAAATTCTTTCAACCCAATAATACTGAGTCTATCATCTTCTTTAATTTTGTCAAAGTCATCCGGATTATCAAAAGTAAGCGGAAGCATCCCTTGCTTTTTCAAATTTGTTTCGTGAATACGAGCAAAGCTTTTTACAAGAATTGCTTTACCGCCGAGAAATCTTGGTTCCATTGCTGCATGTTCACGGCTTGATCCTTCGCCATAATTTTCATCACCAACTACAACCCAGCCGAGTCCTTTGGATTTATAGTCACGCGCAACTTCATGAACCTGTTTGTAATCACCGGTTAGCAGATTTTTAGTTTCTCCGGCTTTACCGGTAAACGCATTGATTGCACCAAGGAACATATTGTTGGAAATGTTATCTAGGTGTCCGCGGAATCTTAACCATGGCCCAGCCATTGAAATATGATCGGTTGTACATTTGCCTTGTGCTTTTAACAATAGTGGTAATTCGGTATAATCTTCTCCGTTCCAGGGCTCAAATTTTTCGAGTAATTGTAATCGTTTGCTATCATCTTTGACAATTACATCTTGATCCGGATTTCCGTCAGTTCCCGGTATGTATCCGCTTTCACCTTTGTCAAATCCTTTTGAAGGTAGTTCTTCACCTCTCGGCGGATTCAATTTTATTTTTTCACCTTTTTCATTTTCTAGTTCATCTGTTTGCGGGTTGAATGATAATCTTCCTGCAAGTGCAAGAACAGTTGTTAACTCGGGACTTGCAACAAATGCCAGTGTCTCCGGATTTCCGTCATTTCGTTTTGCGAAGTTTCTGTTGAATGAGGTAACAATTGTATTTTTTTCACCAGTTTTAATATCCATTCTTTTCCACATACCAATACAAGGTCCGCATGCATTTGCCAAGACTAATCCGCCCACATCAGTTAGAGTTTTTAATTGTCCGTCTCTTTCAATTGTTGCGCGGACTTGTTCGGATCCGGGAGTGATTGTAAACTGAGATTTTGTTTTCAATCCCTTGTCAAGCGCTTGTTGAGCAATGCTCGCCGCTCGATCAATATCTTCATAACTCGAGTTAGTACAGCTTCCGATTAATGCAACACTTATCTTATCCGGATAACCTTCCTTCTGAACAGCTTCTTTCATTTTAGATATCGGCCATGCTTTATCAGGTGTGAAAGGACCGTTTAAGTGAGGTTCCAATTCACTTAAATTTATTTCAACTATTTGATCGTAATATTTGTCCGGGTTTTGATGAACTTCGTCATCTGGATTTAAGTAATTCTTTATTCTCTTCGGCAAGCTTTGCTACATCTTCTCTACCGGTTGCTTTCAGGTATTCAACCATTTTGTTATCAAACTCAAAGATAGATGTGGTTGCACCAATTTCCGCACCCATGTTGCATATAGTTCCTTTACCGGTACATGATAAAGATTGAGCGCCGTCTCCGAAATATTCAACTATTGATCCGGTACCACCTTTTACAGATAGAATTCCCGCTACTTTTAGTATAACATCTTTTGCGGATGTCCATCCACTCAATTTACCGGTAAGTTTAATACCGATTAGTTTCGGCCATTTGAGTTCCCAAGGCATTCCGCTCATAACGTCAACGGCATCAGCCCCGCCGACACCAATTGCTATCATACCAAGTCCGCCCGCATTTGGTGTATGCGAATCGGTTCCGATCATCATCCCACCGGGGAAAGCATAATTTTCCAAAACTACTTGATGGATAATTCCGGCACCCGGTTTCCAAAAACCGACACCGAATTTTTTTGAAATACTTTCGAGAAAATCAAAGACTTCTTTGTTTTCATCTTTAGCTCTATTCAAATCATTCCTCTGCTCCAACTTGTGCTTGTATCAAGTGATCACAGTGAACTGTTGACGGGACAGCGGCTGTTTTTCTTCCGGCGTGCATAAATTGAAGTAAGGCCATTTGAGCCGTTGCATCCTGCATTGCAACTCTATCGGGAGATAAATCAGCGTAATCTTTTCCTCGAGTAAGTTCTTTTTCAACGCTATCCCAAAGATGAGCATAAAGAATTTTTTCGGAATAAGTCATGGGACGGTTGAGAACTTTTCTTGCGGCAGCTTGCTTATTTTTCATGTTCTCGTATGCTTTTTGGATCATATCTAAATTTTCGGTCATAATATCACCTTTTTATTTGAATTTGTGCGAATATACTGAAATTGAGTGACTTTTTCTTAGATGCGATTTGTAAAGCGACGATCTCGTCAGAGTTGAAGGAGACGACCTTCGTCGCTTTCTAGTACTTCTTCTTGGCATCACAGCAAGCGACCAAGGATGGTCGCTTTGCAATTATTAATACAAACTTTTTTCCACCAGCTCACGAAAAAATTTTCGCTTTTCGTTCACCCAGAAGGGACATATATTCTTCTTTCTTAGTCTCTGATAGAAAACTAATCTCAATCAAATCGATCCAATCATCAATTATCGATTCAAACTTTTCCATCGTCTGAGTTACTATTTTTTCATTTAAGCCGCATACTTCTTTCCGAAATAATCAACGAGGTCAGATTTTCTTAAATTATTTTTTCTTCCTCTTATCGGCAATGCAATCTCTTCTTGAACTCTGTTGAGAATTATTGTTGTGTTAACCAAATCATAAAATGGGGTGAATTCAATTTTATCGTTAATTCTAATAAGCGAGAAGTTTTTCAGATGCATATCTTCATTCCCGATTAAGAAATTGAAGAGAGTCAACTCAAACAGTTTTACCTTTTCAACCACCGGGAAAGTACAGAATTGCTCAACGATTTTAGTTACTTTCTCCATGCTTGAATTATATTTTGTATCGCGTGTAGCACCTGAAAGCTGTGCAAAATCTTCGACTGCAATTTTTTTGTGTCTTCCTGTTCTATCAAATCTTTTTACAAAATAAGTGAGTGAATTTTCTTTTCCGTAAATCATTCCGTGCGTGGGAATAGTTAAATCCAACTGCTTTCTGCAAGCCGCATTGTTAAATCTTCATTCTGAGGAACTTCTTCAAAAACGTCATGCGAAGGTTTAAGAATGTATAATCCTTTTGTATCAACTATACTAAACTTGCTTTCCGCTATATTCAGTACTGCACTCAACTTCGGTTGAACTCCTTGTATTGACATTTTCGGCGCACGTGTTGCGGCTTCTTTTAGTAACTCTTCTTTGGAGTATTCAAGATCGTTTAGAGATTTAAGATTTCTTGATAGCAATTTTAATCCCTGAGAAGAATACCGCCCATCCGTTTCGTCATATGAAATAGGACAGCGGTTCACTTAAATTCCTCAACCATTACCGAACCGACTAAATCCTCACCCACGTAAACTAATTGAGAGAAATAATCACCTGCATCAATTTTAGCTGTTCTAAGTAAATTGCTAAGCATTACCCCTTCCGGCAGTAAACCTTCAAAAAATGGAGGGAAAGACTCGAATGTATATTCCTTCTTATCTAGGGGCATTGTTAGAGAAATCGGCTCACCTTTATAATCATCAAAATAAATGAATCTGTATGCATCATTCATTTTCAATTCTTGCAATTCACCAGCAGGTGTGCCGTAATTATATACTTTAGCTTTTCTCACTTATTGTTACCTCGTTTTCCATTAATCTGCTTTTTGCTTTCAATGAAATGTTAAGCGCGTTCAGCACTTTCAGCAATGAATTGAACTGAACCGTTTCTTTTCCTTTTTCGATATCGAAAATTACAGTTTTACCTAAACCTGCAAGGTCTGCAAGCTGCTTTTGAGTAAGCCCGGCTTTTTTTCTGTGTGCTCTAACTATTTTTGATAACTTATTCATTTTTACTGTCTTAGCAGTAATTAGCTTCGTTTAGAGTAAATGTACGATAATTAATTTTGAAAAGCAATTAAAATTACCGTGATAGCAGTAAATAATTGAGATTTTAATTTCTGTTGCAATGAAATTATGTGAAAACATTAAAAAGTACTGCCTAAGCGGTATTGTTAGCAGTGTAAAGCGAGTCTGACAGAGTCGAAGTCAGACGACCTTCGTCGCTTTCTAGTATTCTTTATTGGTATCACAGCAAGCGACCAGGGATGGACGCTTTACAATTTTTAATACAAACTTTTTTCCACCAGCTCACAAATAATATGAGCAACGGTAATATGTCCTTCTTGAATGCGCTGAGTATTTGAGGAAGGAATTACAATTGGAACGTCAACTTTATCTTTACATTTTCCGCCGGTTCCACCAAGAAACCCGATTACTTTCATTCCCTTTTCTTTTGCTTTATCTATGGCGAGTAAAATGTTCTTTGAGTTGCCGCTTGTAGAAATTGCGATCAAAACGTCACCGGTTTGACCGAGTCCCTCAATATTTCTTGCAAAGACATTTTCGAAGCCAATATCGTTTCCACCTGCTGTAAGATTTGATGTGTCCGTTGTTAAGGCAATTGCCGGAATCGCAGGACGCTCAATATCGTGAGCTAATCTTATCATAAATTCTGCCGCGATATGCTGGCTGTCTGCCGCACTTCCGCCGTTTCCGCAGAGTAAAAGTTTATTGCCGTTTTTAAATGAGTTAACTAAAATATTAACTGCAGAGATAATTTCATTTGAGCAATGTACTATGATCTTTAGTTTTACTTCGGAGCTTTCTTTGAGTGACTCATTTATAAATTTAAGTTTATCCAATTTTTTCTCCGTTAGACTTCCCTTGGTTTTTTAATATGCACCGCGTCAGCAAATTCTTTTATTTTACTCCAGTTATTTTCATCTTCAAAATAATTTCCCGTTACAATAATTTTAGCACCGCTCTGAACTTTTTCCCTTGCCGTATTAGCATCTTTTATACCACCACCGACAATAACAGGAACTGAGCAATAACTCGATACCATTTTCACCATATCATTCGGAACGGATAGCTCAGCGCCGGAACCGGCTTCAAGATAAATGAACTTCATACCTAAATATTGTGCAGCAAGCGCTGTTGATGCAGCTATTTCAGGCTTATTACGTGGTATTGGTTTACTGTTGCTGATGTACTCTGCGGTTGTTGTACCGCCGGACTCAATGAGCAAATATCCGGTTGAAATTGGTTCAATCCCAATTTTTTTAATATAGGGTGCCGCTAAAACATGTCTCCCTATAATTTGATCGGCATTTCTACCGCTGATTAGAGATATATATAAAAGTGCATCTGCATTGGGTGTTATCTGTTCAACACTGCCCGGGAAAGTAATAACAGGCAGTGAGCAACTATTTTTAATTTTTGCGATGGTATCTTTCAAATCACCATCGATCATTAAACTGCCGCCAACCAGGAATCCATCAACTCCGGATGCCTCACAATGTTGAACAAATTGTTCAATTTTGTTTGTGCTGAGTTTATCCGGATCAATCAGAATCAAATAAGCGGCGCCCTTGCGAGCTATGTTATCTTGTAATTGATTATATATTTTCAATGGCTTAAATGTTTATTATACTTGAAAATAAAAATAACAAAGATTGACAAAATTCTCATTTATTTATTTGGTTTTGTGATATGGCGACGAAAAGAAAAATTGACGATAAATTTGAGTTCCCGTTGTTCTGTGACTATTCTTGTAAATATGCAGATTTCAGTGACCCCGATTCAATCGGCGCCTGCCGAAAAGAATTAGCCGTATGGTGTAAACATTTTAAAAGATACAACAATAAACACAATAAATGTTTTGCTCAAAAGTGAGTTATTCTTCAATCGTTTCCTTATAGAATTCATACAGCTTCAGTTTCATGTGATCTTTCCAGTAAACATCAAAGGCAATATCCATCCCTTTAATTGTCATCTTTGTGTCCATTGATTCATAGATATCCCGCACAGTTTTTTCCGGAATTTGAACAGTAATAGTTTCTGTAGGCCCTTGAATATTATAAGCGTCACGAGTTGGCGGCCTATCCGGGAAAAACTCAAACTCAGATCCATCAATAGTAAAAATGAATTTTTCGAAATACGGCCATTGGTTTGTCACGTATGATGCAGAAATTGAATAACTTCTTGATTCTCCTTCTTGAAAACAGAAAAACTGTAATTCAGTGTAGTAGGTTTTAGTTTCAAATTCACCTTTAACCCGGAGTTTCGGTGTAGTGTAAGTAATAATGTTAGGGTCGTTTGCTGAAACAGTTTTTGTTGTCTCAAATCCACCGCCGCAGCCGGCAAAAAATAAAACAGCAATTAAAAGAGAAGCAAAAATTTTCATATTTTTTGTAAACATAATTTGAATAAATAATTGTGTGAAATTACTTTATTAATAAATTTTATCCAAACTTGTAAAGGAGGAAATATGCCAAAACAAAAAATTACAGTTTATGAAAAACCAACATGCACAACCTGTTAAAAACTAGTTAAAAAACTTGAAGAAAACGGAATAGATTTCAATAAAATAAACTACTACATAGAGCCGTTCACAAAAAGTCGACTTGAGCAATTACTAAAAAAAGCAAAAGTTAAACCGAGCGAAGTTCTTAGAAAACGAGCGAAAGAATACAAAGAATTAGATTATAAGAATAAAAATTACACTGAAAAGCAGATATTGGGTCATCTCGTTAAGCATCCTGATCTTCTCGAACGACCCATTGTTGAAAAGGGGACGAAGGCAGTTTTAGCCCGCCCAATAGAAAAAGTTGATGACCTCTTCTGAGTTCGTTTTAATTTGCTATTAATGTCCGATTAAA
Source organism: Melioribacteraceae bacterium (assembly GCA_034521465.1). Classification (GTDB taxonomy): domain Bacteria; phylum Bacteroidota; class Ignavibacteria; order Ignavibacteriales; family Melioribacteraceae; genus SURF-28. Next base: position 385,543 of record JAXHMN010000016.1, read on the forward strand.
GTTATTTTTAGAATTAAATTTATTCCATTTTACTACTATTGCTATGATCAAAACTATACTTCTCTGGGTGATTGCATTAATAATCACTCTTGCTTCCGCAATCTACCAAAGAGCTACCGGACCTACTTACCCGCTTTCCGGTCATGTTACTATTAACGGCGAACAAATCGATTATAAGTTGCAAAGAAGCGATGATGTTGAATCAGTCATTTCAATAATTGCAAATGAAAATATAGAAGGAAAACTCCTCTGGAAACGATTTAAAACAAATGATGATTGGACTGTTGTCCCTATGAAACGATCAGGAGACACACTCTTTACATCACTTCCGCTTCAACCGCCTGCCGGCAAACTAGAATATTTTTTGCAATTAAACGAAACTAAAATTCCGGAAGAAAAAAACGTTGTCATTCGGTTCAAAGGAAAAGTTCCAAACTGGGTATTAATTCCCCACGTCATTGGAATGTTTGCAGCAATGCTTCTGGCGACCAGAACCGGATTGGAATTTTTCAGAAAAGGAAAAGATAATCTGTTAAAATTCACTTACTGGACAATCGGTTTATTAATTGTTGGTGGTTTCATTCTTGGGCCATCAGTGCAGTATTATGCTTTTGATGCGTGGTGGACCGGATTTCCATTCGGGACAGATTTAACTGATAATAAAACTTTAGTTGCTCTAATTGTTTGGCTTATCGCATTGTTTATGTATAAACGAACAAGCCGTCCTAAAGCATGGGCATTAGGCGCCTCGATCGTTATGTTAATTATATATCTCATTCCTCACAGCTTGCTTGGTTCAGAATTAGATTACAGTGAATTAGATGCACAACAAATAAAAATAGAGTCTACTCAAATGGAGTAATTATGAAAAAGAAATTCTTCTTCCTCACAGCACTTCTTTTTTCACATCGATTTATATCTACCCTCAAAAATTAGATCAAAGCTTTATTGCGGTTAAATCGACTGGCGTACAAGAATTTTTGGAAACCTATCCAGAATACGATGGCAGAGGCACTTTGATTTTGATAATGGATTCCGGTGTTGACATCGGAATTGATGGATTAACAACCACTACCACGGACGAAAAAAAAGTAATTGATGTTCAAGATTTTACCGGCGAAGGTGACTTCAAATTTTATGAAGCAGATTACGATACAGATGATGACACACTTTTTTTCTACAACGAAAATGAAGATTTGAAAGTGAAAGTTCACAAGAACAATCTACTTTTAACAGATGAAGATTACTTTATTGGAGCAATTGATGAAGTGCGATGGAAAAATTCTTCTTCTCGAACTACCGATATTAATAATAACGGATCAGCCGATGATAAATTTGTCTTTATTGTTTACAAACCTTCAGATTCAGAAAATTGGATAGTTTATATTGACTCTAATACGGACGGAAAACTTGATGATGAAAATCCGCTGTCAAACTATAAAATCGATTATGATACTTTTCAAATTGAGCCGGAAGACGGAGAGCCCAAATACACTTTCGGCTTAAATATCTTTCCGGAAGAGACAAAAGTAGTTTTTCATTTTGATGCGGTTGCACACGGTACGCATTGTGCCGGAATTGCAACCGGTAATCAAATAGGTAATGCCGAATTTTACGGAGTTGCACCGGGTGCTTACATGGGCAGCTTAAAAATTGGAAGCAGTATTTTTTCCGGCGGTGCAACTGTGACAGGAAGTATGAAAGCCGCTTACGATTATGCCGATAAGCTCAGTAAAGAATTGGAGATGCCTGTAATAATAAACATGAGTTACGGTATTGGTTCAGAAATTCACGCAGAATCTGATATGGAAAAGTACTTGGAGAATTTAGTCAGTGCAAACCCTTATCTCTATATATCACTTTCTGCCGGCAATGAAGGTCCCGGAGTTTCAACGCTTGGTCTCCCATCATCAACTCAGTCGATAATGTGTTCGGGAGCTGTGTTGACTAAGGAAGTCGGACACGATTTATACGGTGCTCCAATAAACAAGGATGTTATTCTTCACTTCAGTTCGAGAGGCGGAGAGGTGGCTAAACCGGATTTAGTTTCACCCGGCGCTGCAACTTCCACGGTTCCATTTTGGACTAGAGGTGATCGCTTTTGGGGAACAAGCATGGCTGCGCCTTATACTGCCGGTGTAATGTCGCTTCTTTTAAGTGCTGTCAAAGCTGAATACCCTGATGTAAAAGTACCTTCTCTTTTGCTATACAGAGCTCTCCGCGAAGGTGCAGTAGAGATGGATGAATACTCTCCGGTTGATCAAGGCGGAGGAATGATAAATGTGATGAACGCCTATCAGCTTCTGAAAAAATTTATTGAAGCCGGTGAGATAGATAAGTTCGAGAACTATAAAGTTACTTCCGCGGCGCCTTCTTCACCTACAGGCAGCGCACATAGTCTCTATATTAGAAATGGTTCTTATTTAAGTGGAGTTGAAAAATTCAGTTTTAATGTACGAAGAGGTTTTTTCAATAAAGCAGAAAAGTTTTTTAGATCTTATGTAATAGAAAGTGACAGTGATTGGTTAATTCCGATTACAAATAAAACGTATATAAGAAATGATCAACGCGCTGAAGTTGTTGTCTCACTTGACAAATCTAAGATGACTAAGCCGGGACTATATAGCGGAAAAATAAAAGGTTACCGCGATGATGCATCAAAATTTCCCGAGTTTGAAGCATATGCAACTGTAATCATCCCGCATCAATTTTGTGCTAATAGTGATTATAAAAAAGAATGGAGCGGAAAATTAGCTCCCGCAGAAGTTGAAAGATTTTTTATAAACGTACCTCCATCCGCCTCAACAATGAAAGTCAAATTATGGTATGATGATGGAGATTACAGCAATACTTGGTATGCAATTCACGATCCCGAGGGAAGAGGTTATGATTCTATTAGACCTTTGGAATCGGAAAAAGATGAAATGTACGAGGAAAACATTTATTTCGATATTCAGCCGGGTATTTATGAAATAGACGTTGTCGGTTTTTACAGGGCCGTTGATTCCGTTGCTTATAATTTGTCTGTTGAGTTTACCGGGCTTGAAATTATTAGCAGTAATGTTGTTGATACTCTTTCTAACACAATTGAGCTTGTAAATAATTACAATAAAGTTCTAAGGTATGACATTAACGGCGAAATATTAGGTTATGAAAAAGAATCTTCAATTCAATTTACCGATGAGGAAATAATAAAAATTCCGTTTACACTAAACAAAGATCAATCACAAAAAGTATTTAACCTATCAATGAGCCAGCAAGACTTTAACACCTTCACAGACTTTTCGGTAAATATTTATGATGAAGATGGGAAAGTAGTCTCATCAAATGCATTTGGTTACAAATATTTAACAGTAACTTTACAAAACTCATATGAAGGGAGTAATGAGTTCACTATGCAACTTGTTCCGGCATTTGTTGATGAAATAAAAGCAATATCTATCTTTGTAAATGAACAAACAGATTTTAAAGAACCAATGGAATTAAAATTAACTCATGAAGACGATTCTTCAATTGAACTCTATCCATCTATTCCCGAAACAATAAGGATAGACTTTGAATATGAAAAATTAGACTCACAAGAAGATCAAAAACCCTATGGCAAAATTTATTTAGAAAATAATAGAACCGAAGAAGTGGAGTTTGAAATTCCTGTATATTTCAATTTATAAATGGGAGAATTAAATGAGTGAACATGAACAACAAAAGTCGGTTACGGGTCTTCCGGAGAATGCTTATACAGAGCTGAAACCGGGGGAAGAATATATTCCCGTTATGTCTCCTACAAAAGAATACCCCGAAGTAAATATATGGTCTGTTCTTTGGGGTTTGGTTATGGCCGTGCTCTTTTCAGCAGCAGCAGCTTATCTCGGATTAAAAATCGGTCAAGTTTTTGAGGCGGCAATCCCGATTGCAATTCTAGCTGTTGGACTTTCTACTATGGCAAAGCGCAACAAGGCGTTAGGTGAAAACGTAATTATTCAATCAATAGGCGCTACATCGGGTACTATTGTTGCCGGCGCTATTTTCACTATGCCTGCTCTGTACATACTCGATTTGGAAGTACAATTCATCCAAGTATTCTTAGCTTCTTTGCTCGGTGGTTTTCTCGGAATACTTTTCTTAATACCATTTAGAAAATATTTCGTTGCCGAGATGCACGGTAAGTTTCCATTCCCCGAAGCAACCGCAACAACAGAAGTTCTTGTTGCCGGTGAAAAAGGTGGAAAGCAGGCAGGTGTTTTGGTCATCAGTGGATTAATTGGCGGTATTTATGATTTTGTTGTTGCTACTTTTGGTTGGTGGAGCGAAGTCTTCACTACGAAAGTACTTCCGTTCGGACAAAATCTATCCGACAATCTAAAATTGGAATTCCGTTTAGCGATCAGCTCTGCTATTCTCGGTTTGGGTTTTATAGTTGGATTAAAGTACACTGCAATTATTGCAGCCGGATCGTTTGTTGCGTGGTATGTAATCATTCCTGTCTTTGCTTTTATGGCAGAAGCAATAACCGAACCGCTCGGCAATAACGTTACTTTACTCGTTGCAAATATGTCGCCTTCCGCAATTTTTGATAATTATGTTCGCCACATCGGTATCGGTGGCATTGCAATGGCAGGTTTAATCGGAATTATTCGATCATCGGGGATAATTAAAAAATCATTTGTTCTCGGTTATCAAGAATTGTTCGGTAAAAAAGATGGGGAAGAAAAAACAGTTTTAAGAACTCAACGTGATCTCTCAATGAAAATCATTGTAATTGGTATTACGCTTACCGCAATTTTGATTTTTGTTTTTTTCCTCTTCGGAGTTGTAAATAATTTACTGCATGCATTAGTTGGTTTAGTTATAGTAATGATAATAGCATTTTTATTCACCACTGTTGCCGCAACAGCAATAGCTATTGTCGGTACAAATCCCGTTTCCGGAATGACTTTGATGACTTTAATTCTTTCTTCGGTTGTTTTGGTTGCTGTTGGATTATCCGGTCCGTCGGGAATGATTGCCGCGTTAATTATCGGTGGTGTTGTTTGCACAGCACTTTCTCAAGCAGGGGCTTTTGTCACTGATCTTAAAATAGGTTATTGGCTTGGTTCATCACCTTATAAACAGGAGAGATGGAAATTTTTAGGAACAGCAGTATCAGCCGCAACGGTTGCTGTAGTTATGATGATCTTAAATGAAACATACGGGTTTGTCGGTGAAGATAAACTTGTAGCTCCTCAAGCAAATGCAATGGCTGCGGTTATTCAGCCGTTAATGTCAAATCAACCTGCGCCTTGGATGATGTATCTCGGCGGTGCTTTTATGGCTCTAATTTTAACTATGATTAAAGTACCTGCTCTGGCATTTGCACTTGGTATGTATCTACCACTTGAGTTGAATACACCACTTCTTGCAGGCGGATTGATTTCACATTTTGTTATAACAAGATCCAAAGACGAAAAATTAAACAAGGCGAGAAAAGAAAGAGGTACATTAATTGCATCCGGATTTATAGCCGGCGGAGCTTTATTCGGTGTGCTTAGTGCGGTGCTTAGATATTTCGACTTAAACTGGGTTAACAGAGAATGGATTCAATCACATTCTGCCGAATTAATTGCAATTGTTATGTTCGCACTAATCTCGGTCTATATGATTTGGGATACATTGAGAGCAAAGAAGGAAGAGGTTTAGTATCAAGTATCAAGACGTGAGTATCAAGACGTAAGTATCAAGATTAAAACCCCGGCTGATGAAAATTGGTCGGGGTTTTTTATTCAACTACTTTGTGGTTGTTGTTATTTTTGTTCATCATTTTACCTATTCGCATTCAACTCACTTCGGAATTGCGAGAACTGAGCAATTTAGCAGCGACTGCGAAGCAGTCGAACAGTGAATAGAAAAGGACGAACCCAAAGAAAGAAGGAATCCCTGGCGGGGTTCAACAAAAAAATATATAGTCCTACAAATCAAATTATTAAGGATTTTTCATAACTTTACCTGCCAAAAAATGGGGAACAAAATGAAAGCAAAATCACTTCTATTTATGATCTTATTTCTATCATCAAACCTTTGGAGTCAGACGCTAATGAAAAAAGATATCGAACCGCCGAGAGCTGAAAAAAATCCTACTGAACTTACAACTCACGGTGACACTCGCATCGACAATTATTTTTGGATGAACGAGCGCGATGATGAAAAAGTTATCGAATATTTAAATGCGGAAAATGATTACACATCCGCTGTTATGAAAAACACCGAAGAACTTCAAGAAAAATTATACGATGAAATTGTTGGAAGAATTAAGCAAGACGATCAATCAGTACCTTACAAAAAGAACGGGTATTATTATTATACTCGATATGAAGAAGGAAATGAATATCCAATCTACTGTAGAAAGAAAGGTTCGCTTGAGGCAGATGAAGAAATCTTACTCAACGTAAATGAAATGGCGGAAGGATATTCTTATTATAATGTAACCGGCTTGAGTGTAAGTCCCGATAATAAATTACTCGCCTACGGTGTCGATACACTCAGTAGAAGAAAATATGATATCTATGTTAAAGATTTGGAAACCGGAAAAAATCTAGATCATAAAATCACCAATGCAACCGGCGGCTCGGTTTGGGCTAATGACAACAAAACAATTTTCTATACAAGAAAAGATGATACAACTCTCCGCGCATACAAAGTATTCAAGCATAGAATCGATGAGTCGGACAGCAAAGATAATCTGGTCTTTCATGAAGAAGATGAGGAGTTCTCTACATTTGTTTACAAAACTAAATCGAATAAATATATAATTATCGGTTCAAGTCAAACTGTATCGAATGAGTATAGATTTATTGATGCCGATACACCCGAAGCGGAGTTCCAAATAATACAACCGCGTGAAAGAGATCTTGAATACGGCATTGACCATTTTGGAGATTATTTTTACATAGTGACAAACCACAATGCAAAAAATTTCAAAGTTGTAAAAACACCGGTCGATAATTCAACAAAAGAAAATTGGGAAGATGTAATTCCGCACAGAGATGATGTCTTAGTTGAAGGACTAGATATCTTTAAAGATTACTTTGTCGTAAAAGAAAAATCAAATGCACTCGATCAGATTAGAGTTATAAGTTGGCAAGGCGATGAAGATTATTATATCGAATTTCAGGATGAAGTTTACACAGCACGCCCGTCAACCAATCCCGAGTATGATACAGATAAATTGAGGTTCATTTACAGTGCGCTTGTTACGCCCACATCAACTTATGATTATAATATGAGCACTAAAGAAAGAGAATTGATGAAACAAGATGAAGTTTTAGGAGATTTTGATTCGGACAATTATGATTCAAAAAGATTATTTGCTACAGCAGATGACGGGACAAAAATTCCAATCTCAATGGTTTACAGAAAGGAATGAAGACAGACGGTGATAATCCTACATTGCTTTATGCATATGGTTCTTACGGAATTTCAATGAGTCCCTATTTCCGGTCGTCAATTTTGAGTCTGCTTGACCGCGGATTTATCTATGCGATTGCACATATCCGTGGCGGACAAGAGATGGGCCGCGATTGGTATGAAGACGGAAAACTTTTAAACAAAATGAATACCTTTACCGACTTTATTGACTGCGCTGAATATTTGGTAATTGAAAATTATACTAATACAGATAAACTTTTTATTTATGGTGGAAGTGCAGGCGGCTTGTTAGTTGGTGCTGTTGTAAATATGGCACCGCAATTATTTAAAGGTGCTATGGCGGCGGTTCCTTTTGTTGATGTTGTTACAACTATGCTTGATGATTCAATTCCTCTTACAACATTTGAATATGATGAATGGGGTAATCCAAACGTAAAAGAATATTATGAATATATGCTTTCTTATTCACCTTATGATAACGTTAAAGAACAATATTATCCGAACATGTTGATCACAACCGGTTACCACGATTCTCAAGTACAATATTGGGAACCGGCTAAATGGGTCGCAAAACTCCGCGAGATGAAAACCGACGATAATCTTTTATTGTTCGATTGCGATATGGAATCAGGTCACGGCGGCGCTTCCGGTAGATTTAAATCTATAAACGCACCGCTTTGCAGTATGCCTTCATGCTCGATTTGGTCGGTATAAATGAGTAGATAAATATAGAGATGGCATCTTTCGGAAAGATGCCATCTCTTAACAAAAAGTAGATTTCCACAATTTTGAAAATTGTGAAAATCTCATATATAAATTTCACATCTGGTCCGGCGGTATATAAGCCGGAGGAACATTGTTAACCGGTTTCGTTGATTGCAAATAAGCAAAAACTGCTCTTAAATCTTCATCGGTATAATTGAGGAATTCCTGCCAAGGCATTGGCGGCATAATTGGTCTGCTGCCTTCCAAACCTTTGTATAAACCTTTTGTCATAGCAGTTTTGAATTGTTCGTATGTCCAATTTCCGATTCCGGTTCCATCAGAAGTTATGTTTGCCGAAAGAAACTCCCCACGGACCAACTGTTGCGGTCATTGAATGAGAGAATAGCGCCCAGTCTTTAACTATACTTTTATCATATTCGGGAATGGGCATATCTGCCGGGTGACCTGCAAGTAAAAAGTTTTCATCCGGAACAGGTCCTTCTTCCGTCATCTTTTTGGGTGTGTGACAGTCGTGGCAACCGGATGTATTAACAATATATTCACCCCGTGCGACAAGTTCTTCTTGTGTCAATTCTTTTCTTGCTCTTCAGTTTGACAGGAAAAAGAAAAACTAATCCTAAAGAAAAGGTTAGTATAGCAAGGTAGTGTTTATAATTTATTTTCATGAATTCCTCCTTGGAAATTAATTAGTGATGAGATTAATTGGTGATAAAGAGTCTGCGTTTGTGTTGAGATTTCCGGGTACCGGGTGGTGAAAATGTAGGTTGAATTTTCGATTATGGCAGCGGGGAGCTGAATAAATCATACACGTTATCCTTTTAACGAGATTAAAATAATAGGTTAATTATTTTCAGTCAAGAAAAAAGTTATAATATCTCATTAAAATAGTTCAGAAACTTTTTTATTTTTGTTCACAAAAACTGATGACAAAATGATACTTGATAGCAACAACAAAAAACGTCCCGAGATTGAATACCCTTGTGAATGGCAATATAAAATTATTGCTAAAAGTCCGGATGAGGCAGTGAACGCAGCAGAGGACGCAGCCGAAGGTTTCAAATATGACATAACAGCTTCCAACATTAGTAAAAAGGGAAAGTACGTGAGTATTAATCTAATGGTTGAAGTCGAAAGTGAAGAAGAGCGTAATTTGATCTTCGGAAAACTCGAAGCGAACGAAACAGTAGTAATGGTTATTTAACTCTTCTTAAAATAATCTCTCCGGGAAAAATTTTCTTAGATATTCAAAACTGATTTAGCTAATTTTAAAAGACATCTTTGACTTAATTTTCTCGGAGAAAAAATGAAACAACTAATCAAAACCTCACTATCATTTCTATTGTTATTTTTATTCCTCAGTAATGTAACAGCACAAACAAAAGAACGGACCGAAATTCCCGAAAAATACAAATGGGATTTATCGGTTCTTTATGAAAGTGTTGAAGCTTGGCAGCAAGCAAAAAATCAACTTTCGGAAAAAGTTGAAATGCTTGACGACAACAAAGGCAAACTCGGTGAAAGCGCCGAGACTCTTTACGCTACAATCGATCTTTATTTTGATGCATTAAAAGATTTCTACAAGTTAATTGTTTACGCGAACCGTTTGTATGATGAAGATTTAAGAAAAAGTGAAAATCAAGAATTGACACAGCAAATAAGTAATCTCGGAACAACATTTTCCGAAACGACATCCTACTTAAATCCGGAGATTCTGCAGATTGAACCGGAAACAATCGAAAAATTTTATAACGATTTTCCGGCACTAAAAGATTACGCTTTATTCATTGATGACATTTTGCGTTTACGTGATCACACACTTTCACCCGACCAAGAGCAAATTCTTGCAAGCGCCGGACAAGTAACAGGTAATCCGACTAGTGTTTACAACATCTTTGACAACGCGGAAAAACCATTACCGAAAGTAGAACTTTCAACCGGTGAAGAAGTTGAACTTTCTGCATCAATGTTCGTTAAATACCGCACCGCTCCAAATCGTGAAGATAGAGCGAAAGTATTTAAAGCAGTTTTTGAAAACTACGGTAAGTTTGAAAATACAATTGGTGCGAATCTCGCCGGCAAAGTAAAAGGTGATGTGTTCTATTCAAAAAATAGAAAATATAATTCCGCTTTGGAAATGTCATTGGCTGGTCCAAATGTTCCGGTATCTGTTTACACGACCTTGATAGATCAAATAAATAAAAATCTTCCAACCATGCACCGCTTTTTAGAATTAAAGAAACGAATGCTCGGTGTTGATGAGTTGCATTATTACGATCTTTACACTTCAATTGTAAAAGAAGTTGACATGCAATTTAGTGTTGACGAAGCTCAAAGAAATGCTGCTTGATGTTTTTAAGCCGATGGGTGAAGAATATGTAAACACTGTAAAAATGTCATTTGATAATAGATGGATAGATTTTTATCCGACTCCGGGTAAACGAAGCGGCGCTTACTCCTCCGGTGCAGCATATCATGAACATCCATTCATCTTAATGAATTGGAACGATGACTACAACGCACTTTCAACACTGGCGCATGAACTCGGTCACACAATGCACAGCTATTTTTCGAATAAGACTCAACCGTTTCAATATTCTGATTATGCGACATTCGTTGCAGAGATTGCATCTACAATGAATGAAAACCTCTTAAACGATTACATGGTTAAGAATGCAAAATCGGATGAAGAAAAACTTTTTATTCTCGGTTCGTATCTCGAACTTTTGAGAACAACAATTTTCCGTCAAGTATCATTTGCCGAGTTCGAGTGGGAAATTCATAAAAAAATTGAGAACGGCGAACCTTTGACCGGCGAAAAGATGAGTGATATTTATTGGGATATTGTAAAACGTTACTACGGTCACGACGAAGGTGTAATGGTTGTAGATGATTATATTCGTTACGAGTGGGCTTACATTCCTCATTTTATAAATTACACTTATTATGTCTATCAATATTCTACCTCAATCATTTATGCAACTGCATTTGCAGAAAAAGTTAAAGCAGAAGGACAGCCAGCAGTCGATAAATTTTACGAAATTCTTAAAGGCGGAAGCTCGGATTACCCGATTGAGTTAATCAAAAAAGCCGAACTCGATCCGCTCTCATCCGAAGCATTTGATTTAACAATGCAAAGAATGAATGAAGTTATGGATCAGATTGAAGAGATTTTGGATAAAAAATAAAAAAATGTAAAGCGACGATCCTTCGTCGCTTGCTTTGGAGATTAAAAAGGTGTTAAACAAGCAAACCTTCTCGGTCGCTTGCTTTGGGGATTTAAAAAACGCAAAGCAAGTGACGGGGGATGGCTGCTTTGCTTTAGTCTATAACAGTCTTGGGTAAGCGACGAGGGATCGTCGCTTTACAAATAAATTCCGGGGATTTTTTAAATGACAATAGAAAAAATCAGAAAAACTTTTCCGCACATTAAAACTAATAGAATTTACTTTAATCATGCTGCAATTGGTCCGCTTTCAATTCCGGTTAAAGAAAAGTTGAATGAATACTTGGAAGAACGGAGTTCCGGTTCAATTGAAAATTTTGGAATGCTGTTGGAAGCTGCATCAACGGCTAAGAAAAGATTGTCCGGTTTACTTGGTGCAAAGAAAAACAGAATTGCATGGACGGAAAACGTTTCCGCCGGACTAAATATTTTAGCTCAAGGATTGAAATGGAAACCGGGTGATAGAATTATATTAAACGATCTTGAATTTCCTTCAAATGTGTATCCTTTTATGAATTTAAAAGAACAAGGTGTTGAGATCGATATTGCAAAATCATGTGATGGAAAAGTTGATGTTGAAGATTATGAGAAGTTGATAACTCCCAAAACAAAATTAATTTCTATAAGTGCAGTGCAGTTTTTATCCGGTTATCGTGCCGATATAAAAGCACTAGGTGAACTTTGCAGATCAAAAGGAATTGTTTTCTGTGTTGATGCCATTCAAGCAACCGGTGTAATAAAAATAGATGTAGAAGAAATGAATATAGATTTTCTTGCCGGTGGTTCTCATAAATGGCTTATGGCTTTGCAAGGGTTGGGCTACATTTACATCACGCCGGAGTTGATGGAAAGAATAAGTCAAAAATATGTCGGTTGGCTTTCTGTTAAAAATGAATGGGATTTACTTGATTATAAACTCGACTTAAAAGAAACTGCTTCACGTTATCATCTCGGCACAAACAGTGTGATCGGAATTTTTGCGTTGGCAAAATCGCTTGAGCTTTTTGAAAGTTTTGGAATCGAAAATATAGAACGAAGAATTTTAGAGAACACTCACTACTTTATCGATAAATTAAGCTCGGAAGGTTACAATCCGGTTTTAGATCAAACGGAGATAAAAAACTTAGCGGGAATTACTACAATCCAAATTGATGATGCAGAATCAATTCACAAAAAATTGGCTGAACGGAATATTGACTCAGCAGTCCGTGAAGGAAAAATTAGATTTGCTCCTCATTTTTATAACACAAAAGAGGAGATCGACAAAGTAATTGAGATTCTGAACGAGGTGACTAAAAAATAAAATCATAACCCCAGCGGAAAAGTGCGATAGCAACTAAAATTGCACCCTCGACTTTTGTGATCTTCCACCCGGTACGAACCATGATTAAAATAACGAACAGAGTTGCGGCAAGAAATATCAAGCTAGTATATTCAGTTTGCTGAATGTGAAGCGTTTTAAGCATTGATGCAAGTCCGAGCACACCAAGTAAATTAAAAAGATCACTGCCGATTAAGTTGCCTGCCGAAATACCGTGCTTCCCTTTTATAATTGCCACAAATGATGTCGCTAATTCCGGTGCAGAAGTGCCGGCAGCAACAATCGTAATCCCGATCATCCATTCCGATACACCAAAGTAACGCGCAATACTACTAGATGATTCAACAAGAAAATGAGCTCCACCAATAATCAGCACAGCACCAACGATCAATCTTGGAACATCCAGCCAAGTGAACGGTCCTTCGGGAAGATCTTCTTCAACGGGATATTTTTGTCTAATCAGAATATACATGTAAATCAATAGTGTGGAGAAAAGTATTAATCCCTCATAAAACTCAAGTTTCAAATCCCAAAAGAAAACCAATAGAAGAATTCCGGTTAAAAAAAGTAGAAAAGTATCTCTGTACAATAATGGTTTAGAAGTAAAAACAGCCGTGTGCATTGCAACAAAGCCAAGAATTATTCCGAGGTTGAAAATATTTGATCCGACAACATTACCAACGGAAATAGCGGATTGGTCGGTTAGTGCTGCGTAAATGGTTACCGCAAACTCGGGTGCCGAAGTGGCAATTGCAACAACCGTTAACCCGATCACCAATTGAGAAAGGCCAAATTCTTTTGCTATCCGGGAAGCGGCATTAACAACCCAAACTGCTCCGGCCCAAAGTGCAAAGACGCATAGTACAACAATTAGAATATCCGGTAAAAATTGCATACAGTAACTTGTGTTAATTTTGATGTGAAAGATAAGAAATGAAAAAGGATAAAAAAAAGCAGAACAATTTAGGAGTGTTCTGCCTTAATTAAAATTAATCCGGATTTAATTTTAATTTAGTCTTCCGAATTATAAGTCAATTCAACTTTGATGTGAAAATCGGCGCCGCTGAAAAGGGTATATTTTACATCGCCGATTGTACATTTATAATCTTCACCGACAAGATCGCTTACTACCTTTGCGATTCCTTTTTCTAAAGAATCCACACTAACGGATTTTAATTTGTTTTTCAATAAACGATCAACATCAATCGCTTTTTCTTTTGCGTCTGCCATTTTGCCTCCTAATGAATTTTCTTTTTAGACGCTGCAAATATTCTTTTTGTTCAATTTTTCTGTTGGTAAAGAGACGTTCATCACAATGTCTCTACTTATATAATCAATATAACATTTTTCGAATAAAGATAAATCAACAATTCGTTTAAGAGCGTATAAAACTCAGCAGCTCTTCGGTTTTTTCTTCCATTAATTTTTTATCGCCTTTGGATTCAACATTCAAACGTATTAACGGTTCGGTGTTACTCATTCTTACATTGAAACGCCAATTGTCATATTCCACTGAAACACCGTCAACGGTTTCCAGTTTTCCGTCAGAGTACTTCTTTTTAATTTCTTCAAGCTTTCCGGCCGGATCGTCAAGTTTTGTATTAATTTCGCCGGAACATGGGTAGTCATCGATCATTTCTTCAACAAGTTTAGAAAGCGGTTTGTTCTCTTCCGACATCAATTGAAGAATCAACAAGAACGGAATAATTCCGCTATCAGAATAATAATTATTGCGGAAATAGTGATGCGCAGACATCTCACCGCCGTAAATTGCGTTTACTTCTCGCATTTTCTGCTTTAATAAATGCGTGCCCGCTTTTTGACTCCACAGCTTCACCACCGGCAGCTTTAACCTCTTTAATAGTGTTCCAAATTAATCGAGGATCATGAACGATCTTCTCACCGGGGTCTTTCTTTAAAATAGATTTTGCCAGAATTCCAACAATGTAATAACCTTCGATAAAATTTCCTTTTTCATCAAAGAAGAAACATCTATCGTAATCACCATCCCAAGCAACTCCCAAATCTGCTTTATGTTTGTTTATTTCGTCAATTGTTGGCTGGCGATTTTCGGGAAGAAGCGGATTTGGAACTCCGTTCGGAAAATCGGAATCAGGTTCGTGAAAAAGTTTTAACATTTTTATTGGCAGAAGCGGTTCGATTTCATCGAGTGCGGGACCGATACATCCATTACCACCGTTTACCACAACTTTATAGGGATTAATTTTAGAAGGATCATAAAACTGTTTTAAGTTATCAATAAAATCTGCCATCAAATCAACTTGCTCAACTTTACCTTTTTGAGCTCCTTCAATTTCATAATCACCTTTTAACACCATCTGCTCAATTTCGCTCAAACCGGATTCATAACCCATCGGCACAGAACCTTTTTTAACAAACTTGAGTCCGTTATACTCGGGCGGATTGTGAGATGCGGTAATCATTACACCGGCGTCAGCATCTAAATGTGGAGTGCCGAAATAGATCATTTCGGTTCCGCATAAACCGAGATCGTAGACATCAGCGCCGTTTTCGTTTATTCCTTTCGTCAGTGCTTCGGCAAGTTCGGGTGAAGATTTTCGAACATCTCGTCCGATTACAACTTTTTTCGCATCCAAATATTTTACCACAGCTTTGCCGATTTTGTATGCGAGATCGTTATTGAGATCTGCCGGAACTTTACCTCTAATATCGTATGCCTTAAACGACGGTATTTTATCCATTATTTTTCCTCCATAATTACCAAAATTTATTTTTCAAAATAGTGAATGAACCATTAATTACAAAAAGGTATTTACGCGGGACAACTCAATTTTTACATAGCATTATACTTTAGTTCGCCTTATCTTTGTTTCAAATTTAATAAAGGAGGTTTTATAAACATTTTCTACGATTCTTCAAAAAAATTCGCAGTTTGCTCAAATATTAAATGTAACTTAATCTTTAACTGCGAAACAGAGATTGACGGGGGAGATGACAATTTACTTTGTCCGAATTGCAAAGCAAAATTACAAACACACCACATTGTACAGTGTCAACATTGTGAGGCAATAGTTGATTTTATTGAAGCAGAACCGAGCGAAATACCGATAGTTTTTTCGGCGGATAAATGTCCGCATTGCAGCGAACAGAAAACAACTGTATCAAAACTGACAGCTTTATATTTCCCGGATGCTTATATGTGAAAGGTAACACGATTTTTAAACCCGGATAAAACTCGGGTTCACTTCTATCTTTATCCTTACGCCGAATAGTTACATTATAAATTTCATATCTAAAATTTTCTTTTTAACTTTTATGCGATAAATACGTCTAATTTACATCAATAATCATAAAATTAAGGGAACTCACAAAATGCACTCATATTCAATTACTTCTAAGATTATTATTGTTGCATTCATTTTTCTTTTCACTTTAACTACTTCTTTTTCACAACAACAATTTGATCCCGATACCGTAACATCACAAAGATTTGATACAGGTAAGATGTGGACTTTCGATTATCCACCGTTCGACTATTGGAAATCAACTTATGACTTTGACGCAAACGAAGAATGGATGAGACATGTTCGACTTTCTTCTTTAAGAATTCCGGGATGCTCGGCATCTTTTGTTTCCGAAGATGGCTTAATTGTAACAAATCACCACTGCTCTACTTGGCATCGTGATGCGGTTGAAGAAGAAGGTGAAGATTTCTACAACAACGGTTTTTATGCTGAAACACTTGAGGATGAAAGAGAAGTCCCGAACATGTACGCGGATCAATTGAAGTTGGTTAGAGATGTCACAGACGAAATTATTGAAGCAATGAACGAAGCTGAAACAAATGAAGAAAAAATTAAAGCACGCGATGAAAAAATATCCGAAATTCAAGAATTGTATAATGAAGAAACCGGATTAAAGTGTGAAGTTAAATCATATTACAGCGGCGGAAAATATGCTGTGCATGGTTACAAAAGATACACAAATTTGAAATTGGTTTTTATTGGGGAAGATGAAGTTGGCTTGTACGGAGGCGACATCGATAACTTTACTTACCCGCGTTACAATATGGATTATGCTTTCTTTAGAATTTATGATGAAGACGGCGAACCGTTGAAAACAGAAAATTATTATAAATGGAATACATCCGGTGTTGAACTTGACGAATTGCTTTTTATCATTGGCAGCCCGGGTTCAACAAGCAGATTAAAAACAGCGGACCAATTAAAGTACGCCCGTGATATTACTTACCGTAACATTTCTTATTTAATGTCAAGTTATTATGAAGAGCTTTGGCGTCTTTACGAAGAGTTGCCCGAGCGCCAAGACGAAATTGCAAGCTGGCTCTCGACAGTTGGAAATTCTGAAAAAGTATTTAAAAATATTTTGAAAGGATTAAATGATCCTTACTTAATTGCGCGCAAAGAAGCGTTCGATAGAAAACTTCAGGAGGCTGTTGAAGCCGATCCGGAGTTAAAAGAAGAATTCGGTCACTTATGGGAATCAATTAAAAACAACAGAGATGAAGCTAGAAAAATTGCTGAAGAAATTGCAGCTTATGATATTTCCGGAAGATTAGCTCCAAAATATTTTACCATCGCAAAAAATCTGATTGAACTTGCCGAAGAACTTGAAAAACCGGAAGACGAACGTTTACCTCAATACAAAAACGAAGAACTCGATTCAACCATCAACTCAATCTTTCCCGAAGATTTAGACGAACCTTTCGAAGAAGCAAAACTAAGAGTTAGACTCGATTACATTATTCTCAACTTAGGCGAAGATAATGAGCTGGTTCAAAAATTAACCGGTGGTAAGAAAGGTTGGGATGCTGTTGATTATGTACTGAACAAATCAAAGTTAACTTCAAAAGAAGATGTAACAGAATTAGCGAAAGAAGGTGCAGATGCAATTCTTGAATCGGATGATCCTCTAATATCTTATATTCTTTCAACAAGAGACGACTTGAACGAAATGCAAAAAGTGTATAAAGATATTGTTAAAACAGAAACTGTGTTGGAGCAATTGCTTGGTGAAGTTATGTTCGAAGTTTACGGAACAACAATTCCACCGGATGCAAACCGGTCAATGAGAATTGGTGATGGAACCGTTAGAACAGTCGAATACAACGGAACAATCGCACCATACAAGACAACTTTTTACGGATTGTACGATCGTTATTACTCACACAATAAAAAATTTCCGTGGGATCTGCCGGAACGCTGGGTAAATTATCCCAAAGATTTCGATCTCTCCACACCAATGAATTTTATAACCGATATAGATGTAATCGGTGGTCAATCCGGAAGTCCGATAGTTAACAGAGCGGGAGAATTTGTCGGAGTAGCTTTTGATGGTAACATCGATTCGATAGTCGGTTCATTTATTTATATGCCCGAAAACAATCGTTCTATTGTTGTAGCAGCAGAAGCTATTGTACAGTCGCTTCGTGATATTTATAAAGCAGAACGCATAGTTAAAGAAATTGAAAACAATAAAATTGTTGAATAAAACTCGGTTGAAAAATGACTAACAAAAATTATGACAGTTTGATGTATCAAGTTTACAAAAAGGTAACGCTGTTTGCTGTTTCCTTTTTAGTATTGTCACAAATTACATTTGCTCAAAACACGCTTTCTGAAAACACAGGTTATCTTACTGACTTTGGAAAGATGTGGACGTTCGACGATCTCCCACTTGATTATTTTCAAGACATGTATGGATTTGAACCGGATGAAGAGTGGATTGAAAAAGTTCAAAAATCCGCGCTGCAATTTGGACGCGGTTGCTCAGGCGCTTTTCTTTCTGCTGATGGTTTAATAATGACAAATCATCACTGCGCCCGTAACGGTTTGCTTACCGTTCAAAAAGAAGGTGAAGATTTATTCAAAACCGGATTTTATGCTGAAACACTTGAAGACGAAAGAAAAATTGATGGTCTCTTTGTCGATCAATTGATGAAAATAGTCGACGTAACCGATGAAATTATTTCTGCCATGGATGAGGTTGAAAATGATGATGAAAAAATTGAAGTAAAAAATAATATGATAAAAGAAATTCAATCGAAGTATGCGGAAGAAACCGGTTTGGAAGCAAAAGTAATAACTCTTTACAACGGTGCAAAGTATTCGCTCTATCTTTATAAAAGGTATAATGATATTCGAGTGGTAATGGCGCCGGAATTCCAAATTGCATCAACCGGTTGGGATTGGGACAACTTTACATATCCGCGTTATGAATTGGATTACATGTTCCTCAGAGCTTATGATGAGAACGGCGAACCGATGAAAAACGATTACTATTTTGACTTCAGTCCCGAAGGTGCAGAAGAAGGTGAACCAATTTTCATAATTGGCAGACCAGGTAACACAGACCGGCAAGTTTCCGTGGCCCAGCTTGAATACTTAAGAGATGTTCGTTACCCGTTTCTCGTTAATTATATGGATGAAGTTTATTACGCTTATTTTGATATGTTTGAAAAATATCCTGAACGGGAATCCGAATTACTTAACGCAGTGATGGGATATGGAAATTCCAGAAAATCTCTTGGCGGTAGATTAATGGGATTGGAAGATGAAAAGTTAATGATGAGAAAAAAATCATTTGAAGAAAAGGTTAGAACACAAGTATCTGAAGATCCCGAATTGGCAAAAAGCTATGAACATCTTTGGAAATCTTTAGAAAATTTGTTTGAAGAAAGAAATCAAATTGGAAATAAAGAATTTATCTATCAATTAATGCCTTGGGGCGGATCAAAATATCTATCGATGGCGAAAGATGTTTGTGAACTTACGGAGCAATTAAGTTTACCCGAAGACGAACGAGAAGAAAAGTATAAACCGGATAATTTGAAATCGACAATCGAAAATATTTATCCCGAGGACTTTGACGAAGAGTTGAACAAAAAATTACTTCGTGCATTTGTTTCTTCAATCTATCATGAATTCGGAGCGGAAGCAGATTTAACTCAAAAACTATTTGACGGAAACAAAGACGACGAAGCTGTTGATTATTTACTTTCTAATTCACTCTTAGATAACAGAGAAAAGTTCCTAAGCGTTGTTGAAATGAATGGTGAGGAAATTCTTAACTCTGAAGATCCTTTGATAGATTTTGTGAAAACAACACGCGATGAACTAGAGAAAATTCAAAAGCGTACTAAAGACCTGAATGAAACACAATCAGTATTGAATCAAGAATTAGGTAAATTAATCGTTAAACTTTACGGCGACCAAATTCCACCGGATGCCACTTCAACTTTACGGTTGTCCGATGGTGTTATAAAAGGATACGAATACAACGGCACTCTGGCTCCCGGTAAAACAACTTATTACGGAATGTATGACAGATATTTTTCTTTTGGTGAAAAACTTTATCCGTGGGGATTAACTCCAAACTGGCAAACTCCTCCGGACGGTTTAGATTTGAAAACACCTATAAACTTTGCTGCAACTTTGGATATCGTTGGCGGTAACTCCGGAAGCTCCATTGTTGATAAAAATGCTGAAGTAATCGGTTTAGTATTTGATGGAAATATGGAAAGTTTAGCAGGAGATTATCTTTATATGCCGGAAGCTAACCGCGCTGTTGCAGTTGATTCAAAAGGATTAATAGAATCGCTCAAGCATGTTTATAAAACTGATAGACTGATTGACGAATTATTAAACGGTAAACTGGTTCACTAATTTTGTTTTCTCTGTGGTTCCGGTGTCTCCTCTGAGGTTCGTAATTATTGTTCTATATTATGCTGAGTTTCAAAGAGTAGTTTGGAGAACCACAGAGAGGTTTTAAAAGAAAATCCGATGACTATTCAACGCACACATCTCGATAAAGGTTACATCCAAATTTATACCGGTAACGGCAAAGGAAAAACCACTGCCGCAATCGGACAAGCAATACGTGCTGCCGGCAATGGTTATAGATCGCTCATCATTCAATTCATGAAAGAATATCCGTACAGTGAATTGACTGCCCTAAAACAATTCAAAGAATTTATAGAAATCGAACAATACTGCGGCGATGATTTCGTTTACAAAAATGAACTACCATCAAAGGAAGAAAAAGATAAAGCCGTAAAAGCAATTAAAAGAGCAGAAGAAGAATTTACGAAAGATTATTATGATATTATCATTTTGGATGAAATAGTTGTTTCAATCTATTTTAAACTGATTGAAGTTGAAGCCGTAATTGAATTGATCAAAAAGAAACCTACGAACAAAGAATTAATCCTCACCGGTAGATACTGCCCGAAAGAACTAATAGACCTCGCAGATCTTGTTACGGAAATGAAAGAAGTAAAACATTACTACCAAAAAGGAATTACAAGCCGTAAGGGATTTGAATCTTAATTGTAAAGCGACCATCCTTGGTCGCTTGCTTTGGGTTAACTAAATTCTGGAATAAGCGACGAGGGATCTTCGCTTTACATTTCAATACAACATTATAACGGCACCGACAATCATTATTAATGTTGCAATTGCTTTACGCAGTAAATGATGTTCATTAAATATTTTACCTCCGATGATCGTCGCGAAGAACACTGATGATCTTTTAACCGTTAGTACCAAAGCAACCGAAGCAATCTTTACCGATTCAATTTGAAAGTATCTATAACCAACCGTAAAAATTGAAATAAGAATTACAATGCCCCACACACTTTTTGAATGAGTTTTTATCTTCTTAAACAAGTCTAATTCTGTAAATAGAACTATTAATAAAAAGTTTATTGCAAGGAACAAATGTTGAAAGGGAATAAAAGCCGTCGGTGCTAATTGATAATCGCGAAGCAGCCATTTATCCATGATGCTAGTTGTAGTAAAGATCAGAAGCGCAAAAATTATGTAATGATGATTTTTTGATTTGACGAAAACCTTAAATGGCTCCCAAAATTCTTTCCCGCGTCTTTCTAAAATATAAGTGCCAGCTAAAAGCAAAATCATTCCAATTATCTCAAGATTTGAAAGTGCTTCGCCCAAAATTAAAAATGCAAACAACGCAACGAGTCCGGGTGTTAATACAAGCAGAGGAAGTGCCCCGCTCAACTCCATATTTTTAATAGCGAGCATCACATTCCAAAATGCAAGTGCACCTAGAATTGTTTTAAGGTAAAGAAAAAATAAACTGTTGATTGGAACAGCAGCAAAGTCAACTGAAAAGAAAAAGGGTATTGAAAAAATTAAATTGAGTACCGCCAGTAAAAAAGAAAACTCCAATGCACCAAGTTTGAAAAGAATTTTCTTCTCAAAAATTGATGCCGCTGCGGAAAGAACGGCTGACAATAATGCAAGCAGAAACCAAGTCATTAATTTTTTTTATCTTTTTTCATTTGTTTAAATAAAAATGGAACGCAGATGACACAGATTAAGCAGATCTTCGCTGATTCTATCAGTGTAAATCAGTCCCATCCGCGTCATCTGCGTTCTATTGTTTTTTACCAACTAACTTTAATTTTAGCAAACAGATTTCTACCCGGTTCAAGCGCAACCAAACCACGATAAGTTGATAGGTGATTTCTGTATGCTTTATCAAAAATATTTTCAACTCCGGCATATAGCTGTAAATCAACCAATCCTAATTTTATTGGGAATGAATTTAAGTAAAAATTCATTACAACGTAACCGGGAGTTGTCTGCTCACCCAAAGCAACATCACTTTGTTCCGTTGCATACTTTGCATTTAGATCGAAACTGAATAGATCACTTACCGGAGATTTAATTCCAATTACTCCATTAAGCGGCGGTATTTCAGCGAGGTTTTCATCGTTGCCGGAATCTTTTCCACGCACGTATGCTGCTGAGATATAGCCGACGATCTCTTCATAAGGATTAACTTCAGCACTCAATTCAAACCCGTAAAGTTCAGCTTCGCCGATGTTTTGACTTCTGAACAAACTGTCTGTTGCATCAAATTGATCGGCTACTAAGTCGTCAAAAGAATTATAAAACGCATTAGCTTTTAGCGAGAAGAGTTCACCCCAATTTCTTAAACCAAAATCTATGGAGTTACTTTTTTCCGGTTCGAGATTCGGATTACCGAGATAAACTGTTCCGCCCAAATCAATGTATTGATAACGCTCTTCCAAAGTAGGTGAGCGAAATGCTCTTGCTAAATTAAGTGATAAATCCAAATCCTTTGCAGCTTTGAAAAGTAGACCAACATTTGCGCTCCATGATTTATCCTCATCTTCCGATGCTGCATACGAAGCTTCCGGAATTACCGGTGGATTATCGTTTCTGTTTCCGTTTACAATTATGTAATTAGGGTTATTTGTTTCTTCATTTGATACATTAATGAAATCATATCTTCCGCCCAAGGTGATGTTGAGTCTATCTTGCAGAAGTAAAATTTCATCCTGAGCAAAAACACCTAAACTTTTATAGGTTGAATTCGGTACCGGTGAATCAACTATAATTCGGTTTTGCGGAATTATAGTTCGCGTTCGTGAACCGTCGTATTCTCTCTGCCAATAATCAACACCGGCAATAAGTCGATTTGTGCTGCTTAAATACCAATCTGTTTGAAATTGGAAACCGTCAATATTATGATCAGCGCCGGGTTCAACTATTGCATTGGGATTCGGAATTAATTCTACTCTTCTTTCAATTAATTGATGAAAATACTTTGCAGAAATATTCATTAATGAAGGAAGAAGATTTTTTACTTCATATTTAGCGCTGTACATTTCTCTCAATTCAGTCGGGTAAGTTGCTTTTGCAGTTGCCGGAAATGGATTGCCTCCGGGAATACCAACGTCTGTTGCGCTGAATCTTTGGTAGTCAACTTTTAGTTCGTGATTTACAAACGGTCTAACGCCAACCGAAGTGGAAATGTTGTTGTCTCTAAATTGGCTGTTCTCAAGCGTGCCCTCCGGGGTTTCAGTATCATCGGCGTAGCGCATTGTGCCGCTGAATTTTGCAAACCAATTAGCTTGACTTGCAAAAAGTGAAATGTTTCCTCTCGATCCTTCGTTAACATTATTGTAGCTGCTGCTTAATGAACCGCGTAGATTAAAGTCGTTTGAATAAGCCGGTGCTGTTGTTTGAATATTCACAACCCCTCCGGTTGCACCCGTTCCGTAAAGTGAAGATACTCCGCTCTTTATCACTTCAATTCTTTCGATATCTTCTAAATCAATCAAAGACATACCGGCAGCAATGTTTGTTGCGGTTTCAATCCGGTTGCCGTCTACTAAAGTAACTACGTTTTGTTTGCTTAATCCTCTTATGTTAACGTGAGTTGACCATATGCCGTCGCGTGATAAATTAACACCGGGTTGAGAATCAAGTGCATCGCTCAATGTGGGAAATGGAATTTCATCCAATTTTTTGCGTGTAACAATTTCAACCGGAAGCGATTCGTTCCGTTCGAGATTTCCTTTTTTTGTGCTCGTTACAAATACTTCTCCCAATGTAATTGGTGTCGAACTTAATGCCGCTTCAATTGTAACTGTTTTACCTGATGTTACATCAACTTTCTTTTCGAGTGTTTGATAACCTAAAAAAGAGATGACTACTTTATGAGTTCCTTCATTCAAACCATCGATAAAAAAGTTGCCGTTTTTACCCGACGTTGCATAGTAACTTGTTCTCTCTAAAATTATATTCGCACCAACAAGCGGTTGATTTGTTTCTTTGTCAAGTACGTTTCCTACTATTTTTCCATTCTGTGCCGTAATTATTAACGCTGTTATTAATATTAAACCGATTATACTTGCTAACCTTTTCATAGCTGACTCCATGTTATATCTTCAAAGTTGTACTTTTTACTTTTACCGACGAAATTTGTCCGAGCTTACCGCTCAATGCTCCAACTTCATCGTTGCTCATTTTTACGATAATGAATATTATTGATGTGTTTTGATCCGGGACAGGATAGCCGACTCGCAGCAAAATTTTATCGGCATAATTATGCAGCAGTTCACCGACAGAATCGTAAACTTCGTCGCGGTTATAAATTGTAATTGTTAATGTGTGATGTTTGGTTTCCAAAACAACTCCATATTTTTAGGGATGGAGTGCTCTGGAAATTGTGCGGAATGTAAGCGTTTTGTCTCCATCCCTTAGTGTTAGATTTAATCCTTCACTTTAGGACGTGACTTCAAAATTTATTTTTCTCTCCCTTTTCTTACCAAACGGCTTGAAAACGGAGAAACACTAATTGCGAATTTTTTCTCTATTGAAACATAACAAAAAGAGAAATATTTCGAAAATGAAATCGATTCCAATTTTTGATTCCTCGTTAATTATTTTGATGGTGATGAAATTTTTATAAATATTATATTCGTAAAATGATTATAACTCAGGATAGATATGAATAGAGTAAAAGAATTTATAATTCCCGAAGAGATATCAGAACTGCTTGAAAAAACAGCACTAAAAACAAATAGGTCCGAATCATTTTACGTAGTTGAAGCGTTGAAAAATTATTTCAGCGAAAAATATGATTATCAGATTGCAATAGATAGATTTGAAGAACTAAGCGATGAAATAATTACGTCAAAAGAGTTACGGAAAAGACTCGGTTTATAAATAGCTTCTAAATATAGGATTTGCGTCCTTGTGCCTTGGCGGTTTATCTTTTAACCGCAATGACGCAAAGGATATAGTTATGAAACAAACTACACCAATACTAATCGACATTGACGGAGTGCTGAGATTGGGCGGCAAACCGGCTCCGGGTCTGTACGAGTTTTTTAATTTTTTAAATGAAAAAAACCTCAATGCGTGTCTGGTCAGCAACACAACACTCACAACTTCAGAAGAGCAAAAGAAATTTTTTGAAGAACAAAAAATCGAATTAAACTTTCCAATTTTAACCGCCTCGGATGCGACTTATCAATATGTAAAAAAGAATTATAAACGAGCTGCAGTTTACTGCATCGATAAAGTAAAGAAGATTTTTGAAGATGTGATAGATATGGATAATCCCGATGTTGTCGTAATAGGCGATATGGAGAAAGATTGGAATTACGAAATACTCACCGAAATATTTAGAAAAGTAAGAACCGGTGCGGATTTAATCGCGATGCAGAAAAACAGATATTGGAACACTCCGGAAGATGGATACTTGCTTGACGTTGGTCCATTTGTAGCTGCAATTGAATATGCAACCGAGAAGGAAGCAACGATAATCGGCAAACCATCTAAAATTTATTTTGATTCGGCTCTTAATTTAATTGACTCCTCAATCGAAGAACCGTTTATTATGATTGGTGATGATATTGAAACCGACATCGGTGCAGCGCAAAAATACGGTGGTACGGGAATTTTGGTTTACACCGGGAAGACTCAATATCCACTTCCAAAAGAGAGTAAGATAAAACCGGATTATGAGGCAATGAATCTGCGTGAAGTTGTTGATTTGATCAATAATATAAAATTCTAAAATATTTTAGACCGGCTTAGATTTTTTGTAGACTGAGATCAGATTTCAAATAAATAGATGAGTTGAATTATGTTTACAATAACCAAAAAATTTTCTACAATAATGTTTGCACTGCTCATAATCTACGCAGCGGGAGACATGAAGTTTTCTCTCACAAAAAACAAAGATCAGACTCAAACCGGTGAAACGATTCAACTGCCGGATCCGAATATTAGCGGTTCTGTTTCAGTAGAAAATGCAATAAGTAAAAGAAGATCAGTTCGGAATTTCCAAAATAAGAGTTTAACACTTCAGCAGATATCTCAACTACTATGGTCTGCACAGGGAATAACGAGTCGAGATGGATTAAGAGCCGCTCCATCAGCAGGCGCACTTTATCCGCTTGAGATTTATGTAGTTGCCGGTAATGTTGAAAATCTCGACCCGGGAGTTTATCGATACATTCCGAAGCAAAATCAATTAATCAAAACAAGTGAGGGTGATAAGCGTAGTGAACTAGTTAGTGCAGCGTCAAACCAAGAGTGGATTGCAGATGCACCGGTGCTGTTTGTTTTCTCAGTAATTTATGAAAGAACAACCGGAAAATACGGGCAGCGAGGAATTCGTTATGTTCATATGGATACCGGTTTTGCCGGTGAAAATTTATTTCTTCAAGCTGTTGCTTTGAATTTAAGTTCGGTTGTCGTAGGTGCGTTTCGTGATGAACAAGTTAAAAGAGTTTTATTGTTAGACGAAAATGAAAATCCAATGATAATAATGCCGGTTGGCTACAAGAGGTAACATGATTAAGTATATAATAACATTTATATTTTTTTCGATTACAATTTTTGGGCAAAGTAACTTTCATGAAGCACAAATAAAAATGGTAAATAACCAAATTGAAGCTCGTGGAATTGAACAACCCAATGTACTCGATGCCTTTCTCAATGTTGAAAGACATCAATTCGTTGCAGGCAATTATGTGAGTCGTGCCTATAGTGATTCGCCGCTTCCGATCGGTTACGGACAAACAATTTCGCAGCCATACATAGTTGCTTTTATGACCGAAGTAATTAAACCGGATTCAAGCGATGTTGTATTGGAAATCGGCACCGGTTCAGGATATCAAGCTGCAATACTTGCGGAAATTGTTAAGGAAGTTTATACAATAGAAATTATTACTGAGCTAGCCGAACAATCGAAAGAAAGATTATCTGCGTTAGGATACAGTAATGTTGAAGTCAAAAATGCTGACGGTTATTACGGATGGGAGGAACACGCACCTTTCGATGCAATTGTCGTAACAGCCGCTGCCGAATATATTCCGCCTCCGTTGATTGAACAATTAAAAGATGGTGGCAAAATGATAATCCCGGTTGGTTCACCTTTTTTAACTCAGCGGCTGATGTTGGTTGAAAAAGAGAACGGAGAAACTAAAACAACAAGTTTATTACCGGTAAGATTCGTTCCATTCACAAGAGGAAATTGAAGTTTTACTTTGCGCCCTTAGCGTTTAAAACTTTGCGCCCATTGCGAGGAACATAGGCCGAGGTTCACGCAAAGAGCGCGAAGGAGTCGCTGAGAACGCAAAGGTGTATAAATGCATAAAAGAATTCATATCGCGCTTGGACTGATTTCCGGTTCGCTCATTGCATTTCAAATTGTGTTGATGCAGATTCTCTCAATTACTCAATGGCATCACTTTGCATTTATGATCATCTCACTTGCGCTACTTGGATTTGGTGCATCCGGAACTGTTCTATCTTTGTTCAAAAATTGGTTCATTGATAGAAAGGAAATTGTTCTTCAACTTTCAATTCTGTTGTCGGGAGTGCTAATCGCAATAACTGTTCCGCTATCACAATTTGATTTTTTTCGGTTCGATACTTTTTTGCTTTTTGCCGACGCTCAGCATATTCCCAAATTAATTTTTACGTATTTACTTTTATTCATGCCATTCTTTACCGGTGCGCTCGGTATAGGACTAACTTTTGTAGTTTATTCTAAGGAGATTGGCAAACTTTACTTTTCGAATCTTGTCGGATCGGGTTTGGGGGGATTGAGCGTTTTGATTATTCTATCTTTAGCCGAACCGATTAAAGCGCCAATTATAATATCTATTTTTCCTCTGATTGGCGGTTTAATACTTCACTCGAAAAAAAACAAAATCTTTGTAACCGTTGTTGAAGTATTTCTTATTATAGTTGTTTTCGTCGGATTTTTTATCTCGTCTGAATTGCATACATCGCAATATAAAAGTATCAGCAAAACTTTGGATCTACCCAGCGCGGAAGTAGTGCTCGAAAAGAACAGTCCGCATGGATTTATACAAGTAGTTGAGTCCGACGCATTGCGGTATGCGCCGGGATTAAGTCTGAAGTTTACCGGCGAGATTCCGGTTCGCAAAGCCGTGTTCAGCAACGGCAATTGGATCGGCCCGGTGCTCTCATCAAATGTTGGTGATTCAACCTTTGTACTCGATTTTACTACCGATGGATTGATTTACAAACTTATTGAACCCGGGAAAGCATTAATACTTAAATCCGGAACCGGTGAAGATGTTATCCATGCAAAGAATCACGGTACAAAAAATATAACTGCGGTTGAACCAAACGGTGCGCTTAATTCGCTTCTGTTGAATGAACTTGCCGGAGCGACAGATTCAATTTATCATCAAAAGGAAATAAAGCTAATTGAATTATCACCGCGTACATTTTTACAATCGAATAAAGAATCATACGATATAATAAAACTTCCGACACTCGGAGCTTTTGGCGGAACATCGGGAACCGGCGCCATTAATGAAGAGTACCTGCTTACAACAGAATCATTTGGATTAGTCTTCGATAGGTTAACTGATGAAGGATATTTCACCATCACAACTTGGCTAGATTATCCCTACAGAAATCCACTACGGTTGCTGGCAACAATTCTCGAAAGCTTAAAACACAAAAATATCAGCAACCCTGCCGAGCACATGATTTCAATTAGAAGTTGGAGTACGATCACATTTTTTATAAAGAAAGCGAAGTTGGATGAAACAGATGTAAGTTCGGTTCGAAACTTTTGTGATAAAATGAATTTTGACGTAGCTCTATTACCCGGAATTGCTGAAGAAGAAAGAACAAAATACAATCAACTGCAGGATGATAAGTTTTTCAGTTACATCGACACATTATTTACAACCGGAAAGAATAATTTTATAAATGATTATACTTTCCGAATATATCCGCCGACTGACAACAAGCCATACTTTTCACAATTTTTAAGATGGAATAATCTCTCAGATATTGAAGAATATTTTGGTTCACAATCGATACCTTTTTTTGAACTTGGATACTTAATTGTAATTATAACTTTTATACAAATTTTAGTTTTTTCATTTGCACTAATAATTCTGCCTCTTTTCAAACTTGGTATGCGGGGCGGTAATAAATTGTGGACGATTCTTTACTTCAGCGGTCTCGGGATTGGTTACATGTTCATTGAAATTGTATTCATACAAAAATTTGTTCTTTACTTCGGCAGTCCGATTTACTCCGCATCTGCTGTTATTAGTTTTATGCTAATTTGTTCTGGAGTTGGTAGTTTTTTATCGACTTATATTTCGAGCAAATCCAAAAATCTCTTCCTATTGCTGGGTGGAGTTATATTCTTACTTTTGATCTATACTTTTATATTAGATCCAATTTTGAATGCGACTCTTGGATATTCACTGTTAATTAAAGTGATAATAACATTTGTAATTATCGGCGCACCGGCTTTTTTGATGGGATTTCCTTTCCCGCTAGGCATCAAAAAACTTGGTGGATCATTTGAAGAACAAATTCCCTGGGCGTGGGGAATTAACGGATGTTTCTCGGTAATCAGTACTGCACTTGCTACAATTATTTCTATTGAACTTGGATTCTTTGCGGTGTTTATATTTGCTGCAGTAGCTTATGGAATAGTTGTTGGAGTGAGTTTTTTCAATTAGATTATAAAAGCATATGATTAATTGAAGTAAAAAATAAATAATTGTCTGAAGTATCAATAAAAAATAATAATAGTTAATTCTACTTGTTAAAAATTATTATATTTAATTTATTTCTATAGTTTAATCAGTTATATGGAGTTTATATGTCACCTAAAGGTCCAGAGTTTCTAAAGTTTTTCATTCCTTTAATAGATGTTCTTAAAGAAAATGGTGGCTCCGCAACAGTATCTGAAGCGACTGATTTAGTGCTTGAAAAGTTAAACATCCCGGAGAAAGAACAAGAGGTTACAATAAAATCTGGTGGGTCGCGCGTTAGAAATCAAGTTGCATGGGCAAGAAATTATCTTGTTCAATATGGATTGTTAGATTCATCGCAAAGAGGAATTTGGAGTTTGACATCAAACGGGTTTAAAATAAAATTAGATAAAGAAAAAGTGTATGAGATATTTAAGGAAGTCCAAAAGAAATATTCAAAAAAACAGAAAAGGAAATCGACTAAAAATGAAAAATCAAGGCAAGAGGAAGATTCAATAGGCAACGAAGATTATAAGATTGAATTGCTTGACCTTCTTAAGTCACTTTCTCCTAGTGGTTTTGAAAGGTTAAGTCAGAGACTTCTTAGAGAAGCAGGATTTCAGAATGTTGTAGTTACAGGGAAATCTGGAGATGGTGGAATAGATGGTGTAGGTATTCTTCAAATAAATCCATTAGTTAGTTTTAAGGTGATGTTTCAATGTAAAAGATTTCAAAAATCTGTATCTGCTTCACAAATTAGAGATTTTCGTGGTACGATTTTAGGACGTGCTGAAAAAGGTATTTTTATAACGACTGGTAGCTTTACAAGCTCTGCAAGTGAAGAGGCAAGAAGAGAGGGTGTTATTCCAATTGAGTTAGTAGATGGTGAAAAACTGGTTGACATGTTTGAAAAACTTGAAATAGGTCTTCGACCAGTAAAAACTTATGAAGTTATTCAAGAATTTTTTGAGCCATTTAGAGTATAAGTTGAATAGGCTATTCAAATATCTGGATCACCGGATTTTTGGGTGGCAAAAGAATAAATTAACTTGAGAGAAAAACAATAGGATTAAATGGAAAACTTAAAAGAGTTGGCAGAGTTAATATTACCTGAGGGGATATTAGAATATTTTGAATATACAGGCTACGAGACAATAGAAAAAGAAATAACAATAAGTTTAGTTGAAAAGAATAAAGTACCACAGCTCCCAGATAAATATAGAGATAGACGAATAAGGCAAAAAGGCTTTAAGCAAATCACAATAAACGATTTTCCGATAAGAGGTAAGAAAGTCAGATTGTTATTGCGCAGAAGAGTTTGGCAGATAGAAGGAGAAACGGAACTCTACAAAAAAGAAATTCCCTCACAAATATTTCCGGGCACAAAATTATCAAAAGATTTTGCAGATTTTTTAAAGGAAGAGATTGAAAAAAGACCGATAGAAATATCGACAGTCGCCCGAGCAAATAAGTTAAAAGCAAATACATTAGAGAAACAATACAAAAATGTACTATCGACCTACAGTCAATTTAAGAGAGATCAAAGAGAACAAATATCAAAAGAATCATTTGTATACCCAGAGAATTTTCGAGAGGATATGGCAATAGATGAGACAGGCTTGATCAACGGAGAATTATATACGATAGTAATAAATAAGACTGCCAAAGGGAAAAAGGGATCACTTGCAGCAATAATCAAAGGTACGAAATCCTCAATAATCACAAGGGAAATAACAGAATCGGTAGGCTTTGAAAAGTTAGTAAAGATAAAAGAAATAACCTTGGATTTATCGAATTCTATGGATTGGTCGGTACGTCAAATAGCGCCGAATGGAATCCATACTTATGATAGATTTCACGTACAGAAGATAGTAAGCGATGCAGTCCAAACATTACGAATAAGGTTAAGATGGCAAGCTATAGAAGAAGAAAATGAAGCTCTGTTAAAAGCCAAAGAATTAAAAGTAAAATATGAGTCCAAGGTATTTCGTAATGGAGATAGTAGAAAACAGTTATTAGCCCGAAGCAGATATTTTTTATTTAAGCCGTCAAATAAATGGACAGATACCCAGAGACAAACATCTGAGATATTGTTCAAAGAATATCCCGAGCTTTTAGAATCATATAATTTGTCAATGTATTTTCGCAATTGTTATGAAAACAAAAATAAAACAAACAGCTTTGAGCAATGGATAAAAAAAGTAGAAACCACGAGTTTGAGAGAGATGAAAATAGCAGCAGAAACAATAAAACGAAATCTAGGTGGAATAAAGAATTACTTTCATAACCGAGCCACTAATGCTGCAATAGAGAGTTTTCATTCAAAACTAAAATTGTTCAGACAAAGAATTAGAGGTGTCGTTGATAAAGATTATTTCTTTTTCAGAATCATCCAATACTTTGCTTGATATCTTTTGCCACCTATTTATCCGGTGAGCCAAATATCTAGTGGGACGAACAAAATATTTACTGCTGGTGTAAGTTTTCCTCATACCGCCACTTCCACAAAATTTTTTATATTGCGAACCAATTCTTTTTTCAAAACTATTAGAGAGGATTAGATAAAATGTTAAAAAAGCTTTTTGTATTTCTGGTAATACTTGGGGGAGTTTATTTTGCACAAGAAAAATTATTTCAGCCGCACGATGTTTTTAGAACAAACTCAGTTGGGTTAACAGAAGTTTCACCTGATGAAAATTACGCTGCTTTTACTTTACGAGTTCCGCGTCCGTTTGATGATAAACCCGGATCGGCTTACAACGAGCTTTACCTTTATAACTATTCCGATGGAACAGTTCAACCGCTTTTAACTGACAGTATTTCAGTAGGCGATGTAGGTTGGACCCGAGATTCAAAGTACGTGTCTTTTACTGCTAAGTTTAATGATGACAAAAAGTCACAACTTTACTTACTGTCACTTGACGGAAAAGATACTATAAGAGTAACCGATTCTAAAACTACCGTAATAGATTACCAGTGGCATCCATTGGGAAACAAAGTAGCTTATATGGCTGCTGAATATAAACCAAAACCGGTTCATGAAAAACTAGGTTTTGAAGCTGAAGTTTTTGAGGAAGATATACCTCGAAGATTTTTACTTCTGCTCAACAGAGAAACCGGAGAGGTTGATACTCTAAATGAAGAGGGAGCAGTTTATGATTTTGCATGGAGTCCCGACGGTAGTTCCATTGCGGCAGCTATTGCTCCAAATAATTTGGTTGATGATTCTTACATGTTCAAACGCCTTTATCAGATCAATCCAGACACGAAAGAGATCACAAAAATAGTTGATAACCCCGGTAAACTCGGTGATTTTTCTTGGAGTCCCGACGGTAAACATTTAGCGTTTGTTTCCGCCGCCGATAAGAATGATGCTGTTGACGGAACTATGTTCATTTGCGAAGTACCAAACGATAAAGAATTTACCGAGCTTAAAAATTACTCGAAAGATTTTATTGGTTCTGTAACTCATGTTGATTGGCTGGACAACGAGACTGTACTCTTTGTCTCAGAAGAAGGAGTTTACACGACACTTCGAAAACAAAAAGTTGGAAGCGATGAAAGCGAATTACTAATTGAAGCCGGCGAGGTAACCTTTAAATCAATTTCCAAAGCTGATGATAAAATTGTTTTTGCCGGTGAAACACCTAAACATCCCGATGAGCTTTTCACATATTCGTTAAAAGAAAATTCAATCACTCGTAATACTTATCACAATAAATGGTTAAACGATCTCAAACTTGCCGATCAAGTAAGAATAGAATATGAAGCATCCGATGGATTAATGATCGAAGGACTGCTTTTCTTCCCGGTTAATTATGAAGAAGGCAAAACTTATCCAATGATAACATATATCCACGGCGGACCTGAATCAACAAATAGTCTTGGTTGGAATACCGGTTATAACAGATGGGGACAATCAGCGGCAGCTAAAGGGTTTTTCGTTTTCATGCCGAATTACAGAGCAGGTTCGGGAAGAGGTTATGAGTTTACGATGGAAGGTTTTGCCGATGCCGGCGGAAGAGAGTTCATTGATGTCCTTGACGGAATAGATTATTTAGTTGAGCTGGGTTATGTTGACAGAGACAGAGTCGGAATCGGCGGCGGTTCTTACGGCGGATATTTTTCTGCTTGGGCAGCCAGTAAGCATTCCGAACATTTTGCAGCAGCGGTTAGTTTTGTCGGAATCGGGAATCAACTTGTCAAAAGAAATACAACTGATATTCCATGGGAATCTTATTTAGTTCATTGGGGATATTGGGTTAATGAAGATCCGATGGCTGTATATGACCGCAGTCCTGTAAAATATGCAGAACAGATGAACACCCCGCTTTTAATTTTACACGGTAAGAATGATCCACGCGTACATCCATCCCAAAGTTTAGAAATGTACCGTGCTTTCAAAATTGAGAGGCAGCGCACCGGTTAGATTAGTCTGGTATCCCGATGAAGGGCACGGCAACAGAAAAAATGTAAATCGTCTCGATTATCACTTAAGAACTTTGGATTGGTTTGAATATTACCTGAAAGGTGATAATCCAAAAGAGAGTAAGCCCTCAGATGAAATTGAGTATAATTTAGATTACTTTGATTCTATAAAATAAAATTCTAACCAATTTATGAATCGGCAGCTTTAAAAAATAGATAGACTGCCGATTCAAATTAAATCGCCATCCTCAGTTAAATTTGGAAAAAATAACAAATCTTTGTAATATATTATAAACCTACACTACTGATAAGATATTGTTAGGCATATTCAAAAGAGAAAGGTTTATGAAATTCAAGTTACCCTTATTGTTTCTAATAATAGTATTTTTATTCGGTTGTATCGATAATAAAAAACATGCAAGAAGTTGTGGTGTTTCTCCTTCTTTATACCAACTTGAAGACGCAAAAGAATTGCGTTCAATATTTCTTAATGAACTTAATATGATTTCAGCAATCGATACTTTGGGAGGAGGTGAAGGAGGAAACCAATCATTTTTTATATATGCAATATTAGATTCATCTTATAATCATAATAATACATCTTCAATAGGCAAAATTGCATTAAAAAATTGGAAATCAACCCACCAAATTTATAATAAAATACTTCCTTATTTTGGTGGTAATCGTTTTAGTGTCTGAATTCAACAATACAACAGCAACAACCTTTGTTGATGTAGTGAGTTATTTTATCAGAAGATACCAACAGGCTTGATATCTCTATTCGTTCAGTGATATTTGACCAATAATATATCAATATAAAGATAAAATAATCCATTAAATGACTGTTTATTGTAAAAGTAAATATTAATCAAATATAGCAAGGTAATATTATTGGGTTTCACAAATAATCAAAAAGTCGAAAACATTATTTTGACAAGTAATGTATACTAAACTTTTGATAAAAAATATGCCTAACAAGCCCATTAAGCCGACCGTTTCATTCTACTTGGGCTTCAAAACGTTCTTTGGGATTTTAGTTCTAAAAATAAATTGTAGTTCAAGGTTGTTTGTTCAAAAAGTTTGTGGCAAAAAATGCTTGTGCAAAAATATAAGCATTTTTTTCTTTTAATTAATCGGGTTGTAATTCTAATAAGCATCGTTGCTATGGGCGGCTTATAAGACAACGCCGTTAAGAATAGTAATTTTGAATAAAAAGGAGATAAAAAATGGCTAAAATGTTTTGCATTAATGGGTGGAGTCTGCCGGTAATTGAAAGTATGAAGCAAAACAGACGAGAAATTTGTTGTGGTTTCATTCCCCGATTTCGAACCATACGCAAAAGAAAACGATATACCGTTTGTCAGTTATCAATTGGACGAATGGAGTGATAGTTCAAATTCAATCGACCTAAAAAAGAAACTAGACGAATATGAGTGCGATGTTGCCGTTCCTTTGTTTGAGGAAACAGTTGAATGGGCGGGCGCTCTAAATTCAATTTACCGTGATGACCCACGTGTACTGAGTAGAGCTTTTCTCTTCAGAAACAAAGCAATCATGAAACGAAAAGCTCTTATCGGGGGATTGCGAATCGGATTATTTGAAGTTGTTCATAATCGCGATGATCTGAAAGGATTCATGAAAAGATTAAATGAAGCGAACCTTCAATTAGAAGGCGAGGAAGACAGTTGGGTGCATATAAAACCGTTTGCATCCGCCGGAACTGTTGGGCATAGACTGCTTCGTTCGATGGATGATATAGATAACAAAGCGCAGGATGAAGACTTTCCTTGTTTGGCTGAAAGTCATTTAAGCGGAAGAGAATTTTCTTGCGAAGGATTTGTCCATAAGGGTAAGCTTCGCTGGCTAAACATCACGGACTATGTCAAACTCGGTCACTCCAACTTTGTGCCGGAAGGAGACTTTCTTCATGAGAAACGACAAAAAATTTGGGATGAAGTTCAAAGATGATTGATATTTTCGGGATTGAATACGGTAATGGTTCACCCCGAATGGTTCTTAGATGAAAATGATGAATTAAACTTTGGTGAAACGGCTTGCCGTATTCCGGGCGGACATATTTTGGAGCTGGCAAGTAAAGCATACGAATTTGACGCACTTGCCGCATTTGTTCGTTCACACGATCCATCTTTGTCAGAAGAAGAATTCGATGCAATGTTTCCGCCTGAAAGATCACAGACCAAAAACATTTTACGGAAGATGTTACGATTTACCCGCGTAAAGAAAAAATCGAAAAATTCTTGAGATACCGGAAGAACTTCAACAAGAGCCATATTTCTTGGATCACAATTTAGTACCACCTTTTGACTGCAAAGATTAGTTCTCGCGAGGGATTTGGCAATCACTTTGGTACTGTGAATTTTAAAGGTGATGATCCGGCGAGAATGAGGGAGTTATTATTGCATTACGACGACGTAGATTTTTACATTTAATAGAATCACTTTTAAAATCTGACCTCTGGAATAATTTTCTGAATAACCGGTAGCTTTGGTTGTTAAATTGAAATACCGGCGGCGGAATTTTATTCACTTAATAAAAATATCTATAGAATAATTTTATGATTGGAACATCAGAACAAATACACCAAAATTTTTAGCAGACTTTCTCGACTTTAAATCTGCAACCGCATTAACAAAAGGTACTAAAGCAGCAACCTTGGCAAGTCAAATTGACCAATTGAGTCACAGCAGAAAAGGGCTGGAATATTTATTTGAAAAATGCTTGGACTTGGAAGAAGCCGGAATTTTTAATGATACTGCTTGGAGGAATCCGGAACGACAAGTACCCGCTTTAGTTAAAGGCACGCTGCTTTCGGGCATCCCAATTCCAGCTTTGAAATTTTGAGTGAACTTCGCATACTTGGCTTATGCGTTGGGTCATAAGGGTACATCGAATTTAACTGCGGAAGAAGTTACGCTTTCTCGAAGAAGCGGTTGTACTTACTCGAATTTGCTTTCGATGAATTAAAGAGAGAGAGTCGCTGACACCACACCGCAGGAAAGGAAGAAGATTGTTAATCACTTTCAATTTCTTTTAGAGAAAGCTGAGCTTGACGGGATTAAAACCAAACTTGCCGAAGAAATAAGGATGATTTGCGAGCAGCGGCCTATCGTAAAAAATAATGTGCTGAATTTAATTCAAACTGTTTACCACAAAATGGATCTTGATGAAGAAAGTGTAGTTAATGACAAGCTTAGGGATTACGTCAACGAGTATATTTTCCTTCACCGCTTGTTCAACATAATCCAAAATATGAAAGTTATAAAACTCAGACTGGAAAATGCCGAGGTGGGGTTACTTGAAAAAGAAGCAGAACAGATGGAACTTATCTTCAAGAGACAGGCTTAACAAATCCCTATCAAGCTATTTTGTTGCTCTATCTTTTGAAAAGAGAATCAGGTTTGATAAGTAAACTTTTACACTCAACAATTCAGGGTATTTCAGAATGGCAGCAGTACGAGGAATACGTAACTGAACTTATTAAAGCAACCTTCAACGAAGATAATCATATTGGTATTTACGGATTGAAGCGAATGCTCGAACAAATTGTTTCAGAAGAGCAGTAAGAGCAGGGTGAACAAATCTGAAACTTGTAAGTATTCATCCCGAAGTGGAAAGAAGAATATTGAGATCGGTAATTGAACCCTCTAATAAGGTTTCACCAAAGCAATACCTTTTGGGTTCACTTATCGGAATTCTTGGTCAACGAAATGGTGTCGGACAAGGCAACAATCCTTCGTGTCAATCTGCACGAGGAATCAGCATGTGGGCGCAATACACTCCCTGGTAAATTAATCGACATGATAACAACCGTTACAAGCACAAATAACCTCGATTATGCGTTTTGAACAGGGTGAATTGGAATCACTTAAACTCGGTAAAGGATTAGTTGACCAACTTGATCGATAATCTTGATGCAGTATCCGTAGTGCTCGTACCTCATTCGATAAAATTTATAATGAAATGATGAACCGTGCTGCAAATAGAGGCGAAGATCCTCATAAATGGACGAACCCCGCTTTCTACGGTCAGTTTGTGCCGATTGGCTTTGCATTCCCTACAGCTATCTTTACCGATTCAATTACAAATTATAGGGAATTTGTAAAGAGGTTTTATGCGTTATTACACCCAAAATATAATGGCGGCAAGAAATGGTTTATCCAAACCCGGTTGGAATTTTTATCACATCTTCCAAAGGAGATATGCTTGGTTTTCACGCTGTATCACTTTTAAGAATTGCAGAGCACAACGGGGAATACCTGGCTTAATCTTTGAAATCCGAATAACGAGGGTCGACAAGATTGGGGCAGGGTATTAAACCAACTGTTTATGCGAACGGTGAAATACATGGCGAGTCATCACTTCCGGCTTATCAATTCATGCACAGACTTATGCGTTTCATTATGACAATTTAAATGTAGAACATGAACAAAAAGTTATTCCCAAAGAAGAAATTGATAAGGTTGAGGTATTAGCAAAAGAAGGTTGGGGAAGATTCACCAATGGAGTTAGAAATGGTTAGACACTCGTCTTATATTGAATTAAGTCAATCGGCTCTAAAGTTGAATGTTAATTTTATTAGAAAAAAGATCGACAGCATCCAAAATTTCTGCGGTTGTTAAAGCAAACGCATACGGTCAACTGGATTCTCAAATAGTGCCGATGCTGGAAAAATGCGGTGTCAATCATTTTTCCGTTGCCTCTGCCTCGGAGGTAGAAATTGTTCTGAACAGCAAATCTAATGACAGCAAAGTTATGATCATGGGAATACTTTATGGAAAGAAGATGTTCAGTGGGCAATTGAAATGGAATTGAGTTTTATGTATTTGATTTTAATCGACTTGAACTAGTTAAAAACATTGCGCAAGAATTGAACAGGCAAGCAGCAATTCACCTTGAAGTAGAAACAGGTACGCAATCGAACCGGGATGAATCCAACGGATGTACAGAAAGCAATCACATTTCTTGAAGAAAAACAAGAAGCATATTCGTTTCGAGGGTGTGTGCACACATCTGGGAGGAATTGAAAGTTTAAGTAACCAATTCAAAATTAAACCTCATATTTAAGCGTTTCAAAATGTTTTGAAGGAATTGAAAAAGAAAAAGTTCATGCCTCGAGATCGACATATTGCTTGTTCCGCTGCAGCGCTTGCTTATCCCTGAAACATATTACGATATGGTTAGAGTTGGTGTGGCGTTATACGGACAATGGCCCAGCCCAGATACCTACCATCTGCATCTTCAAGAAACCAATAAAATGAAAGATAATTCACTTCGGCAAGTTCTATCATGGAAAACAAATGTGATGGATATTAAATCCGTTAAGGAAGGTGAATTTATTGGCTATGGCACAGCATTCCAAGCAGTACGGGATATGAAGGTAGCAGTTTTCCGCTTGGTTATTCTAATGGATATCCGAGGGCTCTTTCAGGCAAAGGATTTGTTTTGGTGAATGGAAAAAAAGCGTCTATTACCGGACTAACAAATATGAACCTTTTTCATGGTAGAATGTTAGTCACATCAAGGATGTTGGAAATCGGTGATGAAATAGTGTTGCTCGGCAAAGCAAGCTAATAATACTATATCGGTTGCCCTCATTTACAAATTTCACGAATCGTGCTGAACAATGAAACGTTGAGTAGATTGCCGGCTGCAATACCAAGAAAAGTTGTAAAATGAAATCGCGCTCAGTAGTTGCTCGAAATATTTGATCAACGAAAGTATCCACTACAGAAAGGTCATTCCCGCTGTCGTGCGGAATTCCAATATACATTCTTCGGTTTTGAACTAGTAACCTACTAACGCAGAAACTCAATAAACCATCCCCGAAACCACGCCGCCTCGGTTTAGCAGCAAGTAAAACTATTCTTTTCAAAGTTTGGCGATATGATAACCCGGCATAATTTGCCGAGCGCATGAAGCCCGCATCCGCTGTTAAATCCGGATTGGGATTGACCTCTAGTACGTAAAGTTTATTGTCTTCCGCAAGCCGCATGTCGATCCTAGAATAATCACGCACGCCCATCGTCTTAAAACATGTTAGAGCAATTTCTCCGGCTTCTTTAGTAATTCTTTCCGGTAGAGGTGCCGGACAAATTGGAATTGTCTTATGATATGCCTCGTGATGCGGTTCCCATTTAGCTTGATAACTCACAATGTTATAAAGATGATCCGGCATTTCCGAAAAATCAATTTCGCTGATCGGCAGCACTTTTGGTTTTTTATCACCGAGTACTGCAACGTTTAATTCGCGACCTTCGATATATTCTTCCAGAAGTACCGGTTGCTGAAACTCTTCGAGTATATAATCAATTCTTGCTTTCAACTTTTTATGATTGGTTACGACAGCACCGACATCAATTCCCACACTTGCATCTTCGAGCGCCGGTTTGGTTATTATGGGATAATTTAATTTGTGACGATAAATTTTTTTTTGTTCGGTTATGAGTTGATATTCCGCTGTCCGGATGCCGACCGTCTTCAAAATCTTTTTGGTCAACATTTTGTTTTGACATGTTGCCAACGCTAAAGGCGGAGCGCCTGTGTAAGGTATTTGCATTAACTCGAGAATAGCTGCAAATCCCATTTCCAAACCGGCATTGTCTTTATAAATTTCGACAAAATTAAAAACTACGTCCGGTTTGTTCTTTTCATAATCTTTGAAAAATATATCAATGTTATCGCGTATGTTAAGTATATATGCATTAAACCCAACGCGTCTCAAATCGGCAGCTAGTTCTTCATACTCTGCAATCGGATCGCTTTCTTCAATTTCAAAGTATGGTTCGAAGTCAAGTTTTTGAGGGAGGTTTGTGGAGTACTCGTTCTCTAATTCAGGATATTCTTCATTGTAAACAACAGCAACTTTCAAAATTTTTCTCCGTTTGGTCGCCAAAAAGTAAATAAAATTGTTAAGGTT
The DNA here is from genome assembly GCA_034521465.1 of Melioribacteraceae bacterium. GTDB lineage: Bacteria > Bacteroidota > Ignavibacteria > Ignavibacteriales > Melioribacteraceae > SURF-28. The sequence continues at coordinate 426,914 of JAXHMN010000016.1, forward strand.
TACAAAACTTTTGTTATTTTAGCAAATTAATCCTTATTCATAAAAATATAGGTTCTATGAGTTTTTACCCTCAACCCGATAGTTACCGATGCGGTCCTTTCGCCTTGAAATATGCACTCGCAATGCTCGGAATATTTAAGCACGAAGATCAGATAGCGTCAAATGCCGGCAGTACCTGGTGGGCTGGTACGGATGAAATCGGTTTAGCCCGTGCAGCAAAGAAGTCAAATGTTAGATTAAAATATTTGCAGTCGAGCAATCCGAATGATGCGCGACGAATGATAAACGAACATCTTGTAAAAAAAAGACCGATACTTTTATGTGTGAAAAATTGGGAGCATTGGTGTACAGCCGTCAGTTACAGTCAGGGGCAATACGTTTTGGTTGACAGCGAATACGACAAAGTAATTATGGTAAAATCCTCGGCTCAATTAGTGCGCTATTGGAGATTCAAAGATTATGATGACGGAGTAATAAGTTATGATGCGTATTCGGTAATTCCACAAAATAAATTATATACGCGTGCAAAATTTACCCCGGCAAAAGCTGCACTTTTAATGACTCGTAAATATGATTCGCTTTCAAAAAAGTGGGATGTGTATGTTAACGATCTTTTTAGTATCACACGGCCGCGGACCGCTTTAACAGTTAACATGATTTCATTTTCGGAATTTTTACGAAGACATCAGCGAAACTTAATTGAGCAAGTTGCTAATTGGCATGGAATGCCTTCTTATACTGAGATTGAAAATATCTTGGATAATATGAGGTTTGTCGCCGATATTTATGACCTGATAATTCCTGATGATGAAGAAAAAAGAGCTTTAATAGATGTAACTTCTTTGTTGATGATGTATGCCTGCGGTAAGTATGGTATGGATCTGTTTTATTAATTGTAAAGCGACGATCTTCGTCGCTGTTATTTATAAAAAAAGTAGGAGGAAGCGACCAAGATGGCCGCTTTAGAATATGAAAAGAAATCCAAAAATATTACAAAGAGAAAAGACTGTATTGTTAATCATCGACATACAAGAAAGAATTTTAAAAGTAATGCAGCGTTACGATAATTTGATTGATAATACTCTCAAACTTATTAGAGGTTTTAAAACACTCAACATTCCGATTTATTACACCGAACAATATCCAAAAGGGTTGGGTGAAACTGTCAGCGAACTGAAAAACGAATTAGAAAACGTAGCAATCCAAAAAATGAGTTTTAGCTGCAGCGGTGCCGGAGACCTTTTTGAAGAGTTTAAGAAAAAAGGTTTTGAGCAAGTTGTCGTTTGCGGTATTGAATCTCACGTCTGCGTACAGCAAACAGTTTTGGATTTAGTTGCTAACGATTTTCAAGTTGATGTCGCGGCAGATGCAACATCCTCTCGAAGAGATTTTGATTATTCGCTTGCACTCGATAGAATGCGTGCAAACGGAGCTGAAGTAACGACAACGGAATCAATTCTTTTTGAGCTTTTAAATGTATGCGGAACCGATGAGTTTAAAGCTGTTTCTAAATTGGTAAAATAATAGAAAGTAAATTGAGTAATCCAGCCGACGAATATAAAATAAACCTAATTATATTTTTAAAGTAACTGCATAGTGATCAAAGGTAATAATGTATAACATCTCAAAAATTGTCGTATTTATTTTAGTTATTTCGTCAATGACAATTGCTCAAGATAATTCGAGAGAATATCGAACAGTTATTTTAGGTCCCGAATATGAAGCCGGCTGGTTTCACCGTCTTTTATTTGGAGATCATTGGAGAGAGTTGTGGACAGAACCTATTAGTGTTCCTGTTCTGGATATAAATTCGTTTGCCGGAGGGTTAACACCTTATGAAGTCGGCGGTGGAATGCAGACCCGCTCGTTAAAATTTCACGGTAACGACGGTCAACGCTGGAAGTTCAGATCAATTAATAAAGATCCTTCAAAGTTACTTCCGAAAGATCTCCAAAATACACTCGCCGAAGATATACTACATGATCAAATTTCGTCTGCTAATCCGTTTGCCGCTATTCTTGCCGCCGAGTTGATGGAAGCTGTGGATATACTTCAAGCAAAACCAAGTATTTTTATTATGCCGGATGATCCCGGTCTTGGTGAATTTCAAAATGAGTTTGCCGGTATGCTTGGGACTCTTGAGGTGCACCCGGATGAAGTTGACGATGATGCGGATGCCGAGTTTTTTGATACGGAAAAGATCAAAGGAACATTTAAGTTATTTGATACAATAGAGGATAAGCGAAATGATAAAGTGAAAGCCGATGAATTCCTGAAGGTAAGAATGATGGACATACTGATGGGGGATTGGGACAGGCATGCAGACCAATGGCGATGGGCTAAAGTTGAAGTTGATGATTGGGATTGGTGGATTCCAATACCGAGGGATAGAGACCAAGCTTTTGTCAAGTTTGACGGTATACTCCCTTTTGCCGCCGTTTACTTAATTCCACAGTTAACAAGTTTCGATTATAATTACCCGCAAATTGAAGATCTTACTTGGAACGGAAGACATATCGATAGAAGGTTTTTAACAGAACTTCCCTTTAGTAAATGGGATTCGGTAACTGCCTTCATTCAAAATAGAATAACCGATTCGGTTATTGTTAATGCGGTTAAAAAGTTACCCGAAGAACACTTTAGAATTGCCGGTGATAGAAATAATATCAAAACTAAAAAATAGAAGAGATAAGCTTGATGATATTACTTTCGAATATTATGAATTGGTAAATGAAGTCGCCGATGTGTACGGCACAAATAAAGATGACTATGTTTTAGTGAACAGAATTGATAATGATTTTACAGAAGTGACAATTTGGAACTTAGACAAATCGGAAGGCGAACCTAAGGGCATGCCATATTTTCACAAACGATTTTCGAACGATATTACAGACGAAATAAGAATATTTATGCTCGACGATGATGATTATGTATTGGTCAAAGGTGAGGTTGAAGAGAGTCCTCTTGTTCGAGTAATAGGCGGCAGCGGAAAAGATACTTTTGTTGACAGCTCAATTGTACGCGGTTACTTTTTATCAATCACACCTTTCCGAGATGCAGAAAATGCGACCCGTTTTTATGATCATGGTGATGGATCTACGTTTGTGCAATCTGCCGGAACAAAAGTGGATAGAGAAAAAGTTGAAGAAGTAGATGACATCGTTCTTAAATATGAACCTGAGCAAGTTGACCAGGGACATAACTGGGTTTTCCTTCCCGATGCCGGTTTCACAACAAATGATGGTGTAATACTCGGAGCAAATCTTAGTCTTTACGGTTATAATTTCAGAAAAAAGCCGTACAATTATTTACAGCGTATTAGTTTTTTGTACGCGTTTTTACCCAACACTTATGATATAAGTTATTTTGGAGAGTTCATTAATGTTTTTGGTAATAGCGACTTTGTTTTGAACATATCAAAAAGCGAGTTGCATTTCACAAATTATTTTGGATTTGGAAATGAAAACGATTTTGATAAAGGATTGTATAACGAAAATTTTTACAGACTTAAACAAGAGAGAATATTTATAAATCCTATTATTCGACTCAACTTTTCGGATAACATCAACTTAAGTCTGGGAATATTATATGAATTTAACAATAGCGGACTTGATAACCCGCAGTTAATTTCAAACTTCCGTTATGATAATTATGGTATCGGTAAATTCAAAAATTTTGGATTAAGTGGAGACTTCAAAATTGATACACGAGATAATGAGTTTTTACCGGAGGAAGGAAGCTATATACATACCGGAGGAAGATACTACTTTGAAACACTGGACAGCGAAGAATCTTACTTCAGAAGCGAATATGACTTAAGGCAATATTTTACTTTTGATGCTCTGCTAAAAAATACACTCGCTTTAAAAAGCAGCGGTGGAAAAGTTTGGGGTAAGTATCCATTTTATCATGCCATGTTTTTAGGGGGCAATGAAAATTTACGAGCTTACACGAGAGAGAGATTTTCGGGAGATGCTGCAGTTTCATTTCAGGCAGAGTTAAGAACTTTATTAACGGAATTAAAAATCATTATCAGAGGTGATCTCGGGTTAAACATTTTTGCGGAAACCGGCAGGGTTTTTGCAGCCAATCAAATATCGGAAAGATGGCATCCTTCTTATGGTGCCGGAATTTGGGTCTCGTATTTAGATAGAGAACTTGTATTTAATTTGAGTTATGCTTTCGCAAAAGATGAGCAAAACATTTATCTAGAAACAAGGATGGCTTTTTAGTTTAAAGATTTTAGATAATCGTAAATGGCATATTGTGAGCGAATTTGTTCGCCGGTTTGTTGTTTATATTTGTTCTTATCAGCAGCATCAATTATTCTTCCTTTTACGTTATCCTTTAATTGTAGTTCAACAATATTTTTTATCTTATTCTTTATCTCATTATCATAAATAGGGAAACCTACTTCAATTCTTCTGTTTAAATTACGTTTCATCCAATCGGCTGAAGCGGCATAAATTTTTTCATCACCGTCATTGTGAAAAATATAAAACCTGGCATGTTCCAAAAATCTGTCAACTATTGAAGTTACATTTATATTTTCACTTAATCCTTTTACTCCTGGTATTAAACAACAAATACCACGGCAGATTATGTCGATTTGAACACCGGCTTGACTTGCTTTGTAAAGTTTCTTGATCATTTTTTTGTCTTCAAGACTATTTAATTTAATTATCATCCGGGCATCTTTGCCCTTTTTAGCATTAGAAATTTCGTTATCAATAAGTGAATTAAAACATCGGCGAATATTAAATTGAGCCACTAATAAGTGTTTGAAATCATGTTTTATCTTATTGCGACTGATAAACCGGAAAACTTTTGAAACTTCATTTGTTATTACCGGATTAGAAGTAAATAATCCGAAGTCCGAATATATCTTTGCGGTTTTTTCATTAAAGTTTCCTGTAGCTAAATAAGCATATTTATTTAACGAATCATTTTCGACTCTTGTTACAAGTGCAATCTTTGCATGTACTTTTAATCCGGGAAAACTGTAGTAAACTTTAACTCCAGCATTTTCCATCTCCTTAGCCCACTCGATATTTTGCTCTTCGTCAAATCTTGCTTTTACTTCTACAAAGACCATTACTTCTTTGCCGTTCTTTTTCGCTTCGATAAGTGACTTAATAATTGCAGAGTCACTTGCAACTCTGTATTGAGTGACTTTGATCGATTTGACAGCCGGATCTTTAGCAGCTTGTTCAAAAAAATCAATTAAATGATCATAGGATTCGTACGGGTAGACAAGAGATAAATCTCTTTCCTTGATGAGTTTGAATTTATCCGGTTCGCGATCAAATAATTTATTTTTCAGAGGCGGCATTGGTGAATATTGTAATGAATCTTTCTTAGGGTTAGGGAAACCAAAGAAGTCATTGAAGTTATGATATCTCCCGCCCGGAATCATATCTTCTTTTGAAAGATTTAGTGCCTCACGCAAGAATTTTTTAAAATCTTTCGAGATAGAATTATCATATAAAAATCTTGAAGGAACACCGGTTTTTCTTTTGCTTAAACTCTTTTGAATCTTTTGCAAAAGATCACCGCTGAATTCATCTTCGATGTATAACTCTGCATCACGAGTCAGTTTAACCGAACCGACTTCTTTTACTTCAAAATCTTGAAAAATTTTATTTAGATTGAATCGAATTATATCATCCAAGAACATTATATAAAATTTCTCATCTTTCTCCGGCAGCATAACAAATCTGGAAATTCGGTCATCCGGAATTTCGACAAGTGAGTAAGTGTGTCTTGTCCTTTCGCTTTCAGCCGAGGAGTCTGTAGCTAATTTTACAGCGAGATAAAGTCTTTGGTTTTGAAGAAAAGGAATTATCTTTTTTTTGACCAGCAGCAATGGTTGAATGTGAGGAATTACGGTATTATCAAAATAGTCACTTACAAAATTTTTCTGTTGCTCATCTAAATCATTTTCTGTTATTAAATAAATATTCTCTTCAGCCAAATTTTTTAGAATGTTTTCCCGAAAAATTCCGCCGAATTCTTCTTGTTGAGCTTCAACTTCTTTATGTATTTGCTTCAATAAGGTGGAAGGATCGATATCTGATTTCTTTTTTGTCTTAGAAAAGTTTAGTAGACTTCTTAAAGAGGCAACGCGTACGCGAAAAAACTCATCCAGATTTGATGACCAGATTGCTAAAAATTTTATTCGTTCGTAAAGCGGCACGGAAGGATCTTTTGCTTCTTGGAGCACTCTATAGTTGAAAGATAGCCAGCTAAGTTCTCTATCGAAAAACTTTAACTCTTGTTTAGTCATTTATTCTTACCAAAATATTTTTTGGGTATTCGAAAAACAGAAACTTGCCTTTATCGGTTTTTACCTGCCTCCAGCTATCAACATCAAATTCTATACAGACAATTGCACATGTCGGAATATTATCAAGCGATCTGTCACTCAAATAGTTGCTTATAAGAGTTAAGGAAGGATTATGACCGAATAACATCAACGTATTTATGTCATCACTTATTGATTGGATAAATTCTATTAATTCACCGGCGCCTGCTTCATAAATTATTTCCGAAGTATCGATTTTTTCAACAGGGTAATTTAGTCTTGATGCTATCGTTCTAGCAGTGAAGTATGCTCTTATGGCGGGACTGGAAATTATCTTATCCGGTCTAACATTTAAGTCATTTAAAACTTTTCCCATATAAGGTGCATCCCGTTTACCTCTTTTATTCAAAGGTCTTTCAAAATCGGATAGCTCCGGATAGTCCCAACTTGATTTGGCATGTCGTGCTAAATAGAGTGTTTTCATACGTTATTCGATTATTGGCCCTAAATCGGTGGAAGCCGGATTCAATATAATTGCAATGGCAAAAGCAAGAACGGATATTATTAATCCATACATAAATATTGTGTAACAAATCCTTAAATACCTGTATTTTTGCCCAAGAACATTACCAAGATGATAAAAATCTTTAATCATACTTCCGTATAAGTAGTCTCGGTCGGATATCAATTGCTTCATGCCCCAAGTGAAATCTTCAAGATTCATTTTGTAAAAATTTCCGAAAAACAGAAGGTTAGCTTTTTTCTGTTTAATTTCTTCATGAGTGAAAGTGCCTTCGGTGATTTTCGGTCTGGTTACTAATGTCGCATAAATTAAAGTAACTAAACTGACGGTTGTTAAAATGAGGGTTGGAATTATTAAATGAGGATTAACGTCAAGTTTTCTGGCAAGTACCGCGATTATAGCGGTAAGGAGCAGAGTGTTTACGCTAATCATTATGTTGGCTTTATTATCGGCAAGTGCGCTGAACTCAACATGAGTTCTCATTACGTTCCTAAACATAGTTTCAACGCCGCGGCCCGCTTCTGCACTTTTATCTTTTTTGACTTCGACTTTTTCTTTGTCAACTTTTATTTTTTTCTCTTTTAATTCATTCTTTTTGATCTTACTTTTTTGTTTACGCAACTTTTTTTGAAGATTTACGAGATTTTCAATTTTCTGTTCTTCGAACTTCTCCAACGCAAATCTTGTGTAAAATTTATGCTCGGTTAAAAAGTCTATATTGTTTTTCAACCACTCAAGTTCGCTTAATGAATCACCGGATGTCTTTTCTATCTCAATACGGTACAATTCATTTCTATCTTTAAAATCTTTTGAGCCAAGATGGTGCAGGTCGGCATCGCAAATTACTTCTTCTAATTTTGATTTTGGGGAGTGTGGCATTTTCGTTGCCAGAATACACTCTTTTACTTTTTCGATTTTACTCTGGGGATAATTATTTTTGCTTAGAAAGTTTTCGGCTTCTCTGCAACTTTGTTTTTCGTGATCATCCGGGCTGTCGAAATATCCTACATCGTGAAACCATGCGGCAATTTTTAATATCTCAACTTCATCTTCAGTTAGATTCTCCTCATTGGCAATCTTCTCAGCCATCTGCACAACACTACGTGAGTGAGTGATGTCGTGATAAATATGCTCGCCGGATATCTTTTCTTTGAAGATTTCATAAACGTGGGACTCAACTTTTCTTAATAAATCTTTATCCATAAACACGCCCTGTGAATGTCATTTCTAAAATTAAAATTTACATAATTATCATAGATATTCAAATCTCGGAATTGTCACAAGTTTGACAAAATTCATTAATTAGAGTGGATATGCTTGTTTAATAATCATTATACGATCAATACACTTGGTCGATATTTGAATAGCAAAAAATCTTCAATATATTTTGTAATTTTACCGGTAACTCAAATTAGATATTTCTTAGTTGCATTAATTGTTGAAACAAAACGCCGATCAAATGAACTCACTTTCAAAGAATTGGACGCCAATAATATCCGCGGCAATAATGACGCTTTTTCAAATTATTTGGTTTAAGGAATTATTCCAATGGTTGATTTGTGTTATTGTGGATGTTAAAGTATCGGAGCTAAATTTTAATTTTATCATGCTTCAGCATTATTTTGAACCGGCTCCAAATACGTCATTTCCATTTTTATTTTTGTTGTACTTATCGCCGATAATTTATTTGTTAATTTCGATTGAGACAGCTTCATTTTTTCTTAGGAAAACTCCACAAGGAATTTATAGATTTTTCTTTCTTGTTTTTATTTTGCTTCAGCTTGGATTTTTATTAATTAATATTTTCTATAATTCTGTTATTCTTATAATAAATCCCGGATTAGAAAATGAATGGATTGCCATGTCTATCTATTTAGGGTTCGGAGAAGTTGAGAGATTTATTTTTGTGTTCGGAATAATATTTTTGTTTGTGTTCTATTTAAATATGTCAACTAGACGAGTAATCAACTATATAAATTGAGGTAGTTTTATGATTTCACTGAATAACAAAACAGTTTTTATAACCGGAGCTACTGCCGGTATAGGAGAATCATGTTCATATGCTTTTGCTAAAAACGGTGCAAATGTAATTATTACGGGAAGAAGAAAAGAAAGATTAGACAGTATGAAGCAAGATCTTGAGGACAAGTTTAACGTTCGAGTGCTATCCGTAAAAATGGATGTTACAAATCGTACGGAAGTGGTTGAAAGTATATCGAGTTTAACAGACGAATGGAGCAAGATAGATATTCTTGTTAACAACGCCGGTTTAGGGAGAGGGCTGAACAAGGTTCACGAAGATAATCCTGAAGGTTGGGACGAAATGATCGATACAAATATTAAAGGATTACTGATTGTCACAAAAGAAGTTGTTAAAGGAATGATTGAAAGAAAAAAAGGTCACGTTATTAATATCGGCTCAATTGCAGGACATCAAGCATATCCGGGCGGCAGCGTTTACTGTGCTACAAAACATGCTGTTCGTGCAATTACAGATGCATTACGAATTGAAAATTTGGAACACGGAATTAGAGTCAGTACAGTCGATCCCGGAATGGTTGAAACGGAATTCAGCGAGGTTAGATTTTACGGCGACAAAGACCGCGCGAAAAATGTTTACAAAGGTTTAAAACCATTGCACGGAGATGATGTTGCAGAAACGGTAATCTTTTGTGCAACTCGACCCAAGCATGTGAACATAAATGAAATAATAGTTATGCCGAGTGCACAAGCTACAGCAATGATTGCTCATAGAGATGAAGTAGAAGATTAACTGAAAATAGCTTGAATAAGAATTAACAGATGGAACACTGTTTTTTATGATCGGTTATGATCCAAGCTGATCACAACCAATCATTTATACAGTCTCTATTTTGTACTCAAGATTTTGGTGATTTTAATATTCAACAAAAAGCGAAATATCACCTGCACCCTCTCTAATTATCTCAACCGTTTCGCCGCTTAAATCAATCACACTTGATGGCGAACCCGTAAGAGCACCGGTGGCAAGCATTAAATCAACTTGTGCGTTGAAGATTGATTTAATTTCATCAGGATTATAAAGCAACTCTCCTTTCCTCGTTGTTACACTAGTACTTAAAATCGGATTTCCCAATTCTCTTGCTAACTGAAGCGCAATATCATGATCGGGAACTCTGATGCCAACAGTTTTTCTTTTTGTCCAAAGTTTTTTGGGTACTTCCTTCGCGGCCGGTAATACAAAAGTATACGGACCCGGTATATGTTTTTTCATCATTTTATATGCGTAATCGGAAACCTTTGCGTATTTGGCGATATCTTTAAGGTCGGGACAGATAAAACTAAATAGTTTCGTTCCGGCTTCGTGCTTTATATCGTAAATTCTTTGGACTGCTTCGTGATTAAAAATATCGCAGCCGAATCCGTAAACAGTATCGGTTGGATAAATTATAATACCGCCGTCTCTCAAAACCTCAATTGCCTTATTGATAAATCTCTGCTGCGGAGTTTCAGGGTGTAGCTCGTAAAAGTCCATAACTGCTCCTTTCTAAATTGGGAGGAATTGGATTTTCAAGATATTAATCCTATCAAAATTGTCAACTATTATTTAATAAAAATTTTCTAAAAACTCGATTTATCAGATTTAACCTCACTTTTCCGCTTTTCACTAAATCAACAGATTTTACTATCTTTTATTTTTAAAAAAACTGATAATATGACAAGTAAATCTTTAGCTGTAGTAGCGGTAAGCGGAGGTCTTGATAGCTGCGTAACAGCCGCTATTGCAAACGAAAAATATGACCTAGCTTTTGCTCACATTAATTACGGACAACGTACCGAAAAGAGAGAATTGCAAGCTTTTCACGAGATCGCCGATTATTACGGAGTTGAAAAAAAGTTAGTTATAGATTTTACTCACCTCGCAAAAATTGGTGGTTCATCCCTCACGGATAAAAATATTGAAATAAGCAATGCTGATTTGAACAATAAATCTGTTCCAACATCTTACGTGCCATTCAGAAATGCTAATCTTTTAACTGCATGTGTTAGTTGGGCTGAAATGATTGGAGCAAAAGCAATTTTTATGGGAGCGGTTGAAGAAGATTCGTCCGGTTATCCGGATTGCAGACCTGCATTCTTTTCCGCTTTCGAAAAAGTGGTTGATGAAGGAACAAAACCCTCAACAAAAATTAATATTGCAACACCGATTATCGACTTAAAAAAATCCGAGATAATTAAAAAAGGATTGGAACTCGAAGCGCCGCTTCATTCAACCTGGTCATGTTACAAAAACGAAGATGAAGCATGCGGTGTATGCGACAGCTGCGCACTCCGCTTAAGAGGATTTCAACAAATTGGGGAAGAAGACCCGATAGCTTATGTTAAACGACCGAGTTATGTTTAGGAGAAAAAATAAACATGAACCAAAAACAAAAACTAATAGAAACATTCGAAAACCCGAATAAAGAAAGAGATTACATAATTGAGCACACGGCTCCCGAGTTTACTTCTGTTTGTCCTAAAACCGGGCAGCCCGATTTTGCGACAATCATTTTGGAATATATTCCGGATGAACTCTGTATTGAATTGAAGTCGTACAAATTTTATTTGCAGTCTTACCGGAACGACGGTATTTATTTTGAAGCGGTAACAAATCAAATCTTGGATGACTTAGTTGAAGTATGCAAACCGCGTTATATGAAAGTTATTTCCGATTTTAACACACGCGGTGGAATATCATCCATTGTTGAAGTTGAGTATATAAAAGAAGATGACAATTAATGAATCAGACCCAAATACATAGAGCAATCTCTTTAGACAAAGATGAAAACGGATGTATGTACATTCTTCAAGCAGAATCCTTATTTGAGTTATGTAAGAATTCATACGCTTTTAATCTACCAACATCTTGCAATGACTTCGGCCCACTGACAACCTTATGTTTTATATCATAGACAAATTTGAATAACAATAAAAATTAGATGGAGTTAAAAATGGCTAAAAAGAATATCAAAAAAAGTTGGGCTGAACCTTTCAAAATAAAAGTCGTTGAACCGATCAAAATGACAACCCGCGAACACAGAGAAAAAGCAGCTAAAGAAGCTGGTTACAATACTTTCTTAATGAAAAGTGAAGATGTTTATATTGACTTGCTAACCGACAGCGGCACAAACGCAATGAGCGATTACCAGTGGGCAGGAATGATGTTAGGTGACGAAGCATACGCAGGAAGCAAAAACTTCTATCACCTCTGGGATAATGTAAAAAAATATTACGGACACCCATACTTCGTTCCAACTCATCAAGGAAGAGCTGCCGAACACATGATCTCAAAAATACTTATCAAAAAAGGAGATTACATTCCGGGTAACATGTATTTCACAACAACCCGTTTGCATCAGGAACTAGCAGGCGGAACATTTGTTGATGTTATTATCGACGAAGCACATGAAACAACAAACGAGCATCCTTTTAAGGGCAACATTGATATTAAAAAATTAGAGAAACTAGTTAAAGAAGTTGGCGCTGACAAAATTCCTTTTGTCTCAATGGCAGGACCCGTAAACATGGCAGGCGGTCAACCTTTCTCAATGGATAATCTCCAAAAAGTTTACGAGTTTACAAAGAAACACAAAATCAAATTATGGTTTGATGCAACCCGCGCTTGTGAAAATGCTTTCTTCATTAAAGAAAGAGAAAAAGGTTACGGTGATAAATCAATTGCACAAATCCTCAAAGAGATGTGTAAATATTTTGACGGACTTTGGGTGAGCGCTAAAAAAGATTTACTAGTTAACATCGGCGGCTTCTTGGCAACTAAGGATAAAAAAGTTTACGAAGAAGCCCGCAACATGGTTGTGGTTTACGAGGGTCTGCACACTTATGGTGGTTTAGCCGGACGCGATATGGAAGCAATGGCTCGCGGTATTGAAGAAATGGTTGAATACGAAAATATCCGAATGCGCATAAAACAAGTTGAATATGCCGGACAGCAGTTAGACAAATATAAAATCCCGATGATGAGACCGTTTGGTGGACACGCGATCTTCCTCGATGCAAAGAAAATTTTGCGTCATATTCCGCAAGAACAATTTCCTGCTCAAACACTTGCAGCAGAAATATTCATTGACTCAGGTGTAAGAGGAATGGAAAGAGGTATTGTATCGGCGGGAAGAGATCCTAAAACCGGAGAAAATCGTAAACCAAAACTCGAACTTGTACGCTTAACTTTCCCGAGACGAGTTTATACACAATCTCACATTGATGTTATGGTTGAATCGGTTGCAAGCGTGTATGAAGATAGAAAATCCGTCAAAGGATTGAAGTTCACTTATGAACCTAAATATTTGAGATTCTTCCAGGGCAAATTTGATAGAGTAAAGTAGTTTAGTATCAAGTAGTAAGATTTCAGTATCAAGATATTATTGGGAACGCCTATGGGGCGTTCCTTTTTTAAATAGTGTTAATGAGATTAAATTAGTTTAATTTTGCCGAATGCAAGAAAAACTTGAAATAAAAAAACAATTCAAAGATGATGCTCAAAAGATTTTTGATGATGTATCGCTCAAGAAGGATTCGTTTAAGTTTTCTACTCAATACAGTTTACTCGTTGAACAATACTTAAGAAATATTATTGCCGGTAAAAAACTCCCTTTTGCACTTGCATCCACAGGCAGCTTTAGTAGAAGAGAACTCTCGCCACATTCTGATATAGATGTTATTTTTATTCTAAAATCTTTTGAAGGAAATGAAGAAATTATTAATAAGTGTGTCACGGATTTATGGGATTGCGGAATTGAAGTTTCTCACACCGTCAGAGATTTTAGTGACATCATAAAATTTTTAAACGAAGATCTGCACGCATTCACACAATTTTTCGAATCAAGATTTATTCTAGGCGATGATGACCTTTATAATGAGTGGAACAGTTTAATTACAACCACCCTCACTGATGACGATAAAAGAAATTTATTTCAAGAATTCTTTGCCGATACAAAAATTCGTTACGCCAAATACGGAGAATCGGCAAAAGTTCTTGAACCGAATATTAAATTTACCGCCGGTGGTTTGAGAGACCTGCAAGCAGTAGAGTGGATGTATTCTCTCAAGAATAATATTATACTTGCTAACCAAAATGAAATTACTCAGACTGAAGCATTTCTTAATTTGGTTAAAAAAAATAGTATTGTTAACAATAAATCAGTAGCAAGACTTTTGCAGAGTTATAAGTTCATTTTAGCTGTCAGAAATAATCTTCATCTAATTAGTTCTTCTAAATCAGATCGGCTTGAGTTTAGCGCTCAGGAAGAAATTGCTAATATTATGGAATACCCGGGCAAGGCACATTACCGGTTTATGAAAGATTACTTCGCATCGGCAAGTATTATCAAAATGTTTGCGCGAACTATGATGAAGCACTTCGACGAAGAATTTTCAAACCCGATTTCTGATCACCTTGCTATTCAATTAGATGCTGAGTTTATGCTGAAAGGCAATAGAATTGTAATGGTAAATCCTTCCGATGATTTGGACTTAGGAAAAGTACTTAGGATTTTTTATTACCGCGCTGTTAATGATGCTGCATTTGACGATAACTTGAGAAGTAAAATTATTGAACTTGCACTTGATTCTGAAGACACGCCGCCGGAAAGTATTTCCTCAACATTTTTCCGTGAACTTCTCAAGCTTCCCAAAAATGTCGGTAAGACGATCAGAACGATGAACGAGCTTGGTGTGCTGACTGCTTATCTTACTGAATTTAAAGGCTTAGTCGGATTTTTTCAGCCGGGAGTTTACCACTGTTACACAGCCGATGAACACACTATAATAGCTCTAACCAACATCGAAAAATTAATTGATGATAATTCTCGAATGAGCAAAATACTTTATGAAGTTGAAAGAAGAGACTTGCTTTATCTTGGCGTGCTCTTTCATGATATAGCTAAACCGATCAGCGTTTCCGGACATGAAATTATTGGGGCAGAAATTGCTTCATCGGTTATGGAGCGATTAGGTTACGAGCAAGATGAAATTAATCTTGTGAGATTTCTGGTGCGTCATCACTTAACAATGGAGCAAGTTGCTTTTAGACGCAACTTGAGTGACCCGGTAACATTAGATCAGTTCGCATCTGTAATTCCGTCAGTAGAAGCGCTCGATATGCTTTACCTTCTTACATTTGCTGATCTCTCTGCTGTAAGCCCCGTAGTATGGACGCAATGGAAAAGCGATCTTTTATACGAACTCTACAGAAAAACAAAAATTATGCTCGAAGACAGAGTATCCGGCGAGCAGTTAATTTTTTCCGATACAATGGAAGTACTTAATTCTCGCGTTAAAGATGCTGATCCGTCAATTAAAGAACACTTAAAAGCAATCGATGATCTAAGCTACTTGCAGCAATATTCCGATGAAGAAATAAGCGAACATGCCGAAGAAATTGCTAACGGTGAAGATACATCGGTCTTTTTCAAAGAAGAAAATGAGTTCACAAATATTACCGTAATAACCGAAGATACGCCATCCGTACTTTCAAGACTTTGCGGAGCGCTCTCCATAAATGATCTCAACATTCATGATGCAAGAATCTTTACGAGAAAAGACGGTTTGGTAATCGATAATTTTAACGTAACCGATTTTAGGTCACATAAAAAAATTGAAACTGAACGGTATAAAAAAATTAAACGGGATTTAATTGCATCGGTAAATAATCAACTATCGATCAACAAAGAGTTTACGCGGGTAAAATCTAAGTGGTGGAGAATTGAAGAAAAATTTTTCGGAAGAAAAGGCGATGTTAAAGTTATCTTTGAAACACACCACAAGTATACAATAATAGACATCGTTTCTCCCGATCGATTAGGACTGCTCTATCAGGTTGCTAAAAAATTATACGAGCTTGATCTCAGCATTTATTTTGCAAAAATTTCAACGAAAGGAGATGACGTTATTGATTCATTCTACGTCCTTACAAAATCCGGTAAAAAAATATCACCAAATAATTTTGAACTCATCAAACAAGAACTCACCGAAACAATTGAACAAATGTTATAGGGAATAAATTGAATTTTATGAACAGAACAAATCCGATTGGTATATTCGATTCCGGTATCGGCGGCTTAACGGTTGTCAAAAAATTAGATCAATTTTTACCGAATGAAAATGTTATTTACTTTGGCGATACAGCCCGTGTTCCTTACGGTAATAAATCAAATCAAACAGTGATTGATTATGCAAAAGAGGATGCAAACTTTTTAATTAAAAAAAATGTTAAGATAATTATAGTCGCTTGTAATACTGTTTCTTCGGTAGCGATGAGTGAGCTAAGAGATAAGTTTGAAATACCGATTATTGGAATGATTGAACCGGGCGCTAAGGCCGCAATTGAAAACACAAAAAATGGTAAAATAGGGGTGATTGGTACTTACGCAACAATAAATAACAAAGCATACTCAAAACAATTAAAAAAAATTGATAAGAAATTTAAAGTAATCGAGAAAGCTTGCCCGCTTTTTGTTCCGCTTGCAGAAGAGGGAATGATTGATCATCCTGCCACAAAATTAATTGCAGAAGAATATTTAACCGAATTAAAAAAAGCTGAAATTGATACATTGATTTTAGGTTGTACACATTACCCAATACTTTCAAACATGATTCAAAAAGTTATGGGAGATGAAGTAACTTTAATTGACTCCGGAACCGCTGCTTCAACACTTGTTGAAGATTATTTGAAAGGGCGCGGTTTAAGAAATGAATCTAATCAAGCCGGTAAACATGAATTTTATGTAAGTGATCTACCTACAAAATTTAAAAACATTGCCGATACATTCTTGGGAAGACACATTGAATATCTTACCAAAGTAGATTTGGAAGAACTTATCTGAAATCCTAAATCCGAAATTCTAATCTCTAAACAAATACAAAATTCTAAATCAAAAATTCAAAACTTCAGTTTACAGAAAACCGCCGTTTGTGATTTCGAATTTTGTGTTTTGGTTTAGCCTTCCCCAAAAAGTGGACACGCAGAATAATTAGTATATTAAAGTTAAACAAACCAGGAGGTGTCCATGGAGATTAAAACGGAGGAAGTTCTCAAAGGAATTTAAGTTAGATGTAGTAAACCTATTAAAAGTGGGAGATAAAAGTGTAAGAAAACTCTAGAAGAATTAGAAATACACGAGAGTATTAATATACAACTGGGTAAGAAAGTACGATCAGGAAAAGAAGAAGCATTCCGGGCGAAGGCAATCTGAAGAGTTCAGACAAGGAAGCAATGGAGCTAAGGAAACAATTAGCAGATGTAACTGAGGAACGAGACATCTTAAAAAAGGCTGTAAGCATCTTCTCTCAAGACCGAAAGAGAAATACGCATTTATAGAGCAACAAGGAAAGATTTTCGGTAGAGAAGATGTGCCGGGTATTAGGATTGTCAAAAAGTGGATATTATAATCGCAAGAAAAAGGAAAAGGCAAAAGAGAAATTCAAGAAGAGCTGTTGTTAGAAGAAGATCAAAGAGATTTACATTGAATCTAGAGGTATTTACGGAAGTCCTCGGATAACAGAGGAACTGAGAAGAAGAGGGATAAAAAGCGACAAAAAGAGAATAGCCAGGCTAATGCAGCAATCTGGAATAAGGGCTTAAAACGGTAAAAAGATATAAACGAACAACGAACTCAAATCATAAGCGAAAAGTTGAAGAGAACAGATTGAATCGGAATTTTAAAGGTAAAAGATCCCAAATAGATATGGTTAAGTGATAGAACATATATACGAACAAAAGAAGGCTGGATGTATTTAGCAACCATAATAGATTTATACTCAAGAAGAGTAGTTAGCTGGAAGTTAACAAGCAGTTGGGCTCAGACTTGTTTCAGGAACACTCAAGAGAGCCTTAGAAGAGCGTAAGTAACGAAGGACTGATCTTTCATTCGATCAAGGCATTCAATATGCTAGTAATGAATTCAAGAAGTTATTGAATAAAATGGAATTATACAGTCTATGAGCAGAAAGGGAAATTGCTATACAATGCTGTTGGCACGAACATTTTTCCATACACTAAACAGAGCACTATAAATTTTGAAAAAGTACGAATCAAGAGAGCAAGCAAAAATGAGTATCTTTGATTACATTGAAATATTTTACAACAGAAAAAAGGTTACCTCAACGTTCGGCTATCAAACACCGTTAGTTTCGAGAAATAAAAAAATAATTAAACTTCATGTCCACATTGGGGGAAGATCATTTTGTTTAGAATTCAGTGCTTAGAATTTAGGATTTATTGAGGTACATCATTATTCCACTGATCGACTTTGCGTCTACAAGTTCACCATTAGCAATTTTTTCTTTAATCTGATCGATAGTAAATTCATAAACTTCCATTCCTTCTTCACCTTCTTCGCGGTTGTGATCACCGGGAGTTAAATTCTCAGCTAAATAAATATGGAGTATTTCATTGCAGAACCCGGGTGTTGTATAAATGTGTTCCGAGTTTAGTGACTTTGCCTGCGGTATAACCTGTTTCTTCGGTTAATTCGCGTGTTGCACAAATCTGAGGATCTTCATTGTCGTCAAGTTTACCGCCGGCAGTTCCAACACCCACTCTTTAAAGGATTAGCGGAATTGTTTTACAACTACTATTTTATTTTCATCAGTTACAGCTACGACAACAGCGCCGCCCGGATGAACTGCCACTTCTCTTCTTCCGGTATTGCCGGTTGTATCGTATTGAATTTCATCAACTTTTAAATGCAAAAACTTTTCCACTGAATAAAATGTCGCTTCTTTATAAGCTTTGAACTTACTCATCAATATCTCCTTGAAGAAAACTAATATTTACTGATAACAAGATTGATCCGTGTGAATCATCTTTGAAGTATCAAATCCTTTTTGTTCGGCGTTTTGTTTTAATTGCGCGACTATTGTTTCGTCAAGAGTTGGTGTGCGTGAGAGTATCCATAAATATTCTTCTGCTTGGTGAACCGACAAGTGCATATTGATAATCTTCATCGAGTTCCAAAATCCAATAATCGCCTTTAAACGGCCAAAAGAGATTGCACTTTCAGTTTTGCGTTGTTGCTGCCTTCAACCACAAATGCTTTTCCGTTCGCTTGGATCAATT
The DNA here is from genome assembly GCA_034521465.1 of Melioribacteraceae bacterium. Lineage (GTDB taxonomy): Bacteria > Bacteroidota > Ignavibacteria > Ignavibacteriales > Melioribacteraceae > SURF-28. Next base: position 445,838 of record JAXHMN010000016.1, read on the forward strand.
TCTCCGCTGGCGCTATCTTGGTTACAAGTATTTACTACTCTGATTGTTTCTTCATCAATTAAAGAATACTCAGCAGTTGTGCAATGACAGCCCTCTTGAAACCTGTTTGGGATCATTGCTATTTCATGCCACTTGCCGAGATACTTTTGTATATCAACTGATTTTACAGTATCAAGCGGCGGATAATTTCCACCGCAGTTAATAAGCAAAATGCTTATTGAAATTATTAACAGAAGTTTTAAATCTTTCATTCCACTACCTTTCTCTCAAAGGCTAAACACTTCATTTCTTTACTCAAATTGACAAGCTTAAGAACTTTAAAGCATAACCGATAATATCATAGAAATTTTATTCTAGCTTTTCTCTGTGGTCTTTCGTAGTGAATTAGTAATTATAATACTGCATCAACTCGTGTCCCAAGTATCTAAGGACCGCTGTTATCACACCAAGATCATCAAGGTAGCCGATCAGCGGAGCAATATCCGGTATTGCATCAATAGGAGTAATGAAGTAAACAAGAGCTCCGACAACAATTGATTTCCGATACCAAGCAACCGAAGGATCAGTCATATAATTAAAGAGCGCTCTAATATCTTTTGCGAAGGATATTTTTTTCCCGATCCGTTCAACCTTTTCCCAAAGATTTTCATCAACATAATTTTGTGCTTCGGCTACTCTCTCTTCGGTATCATATTCTTCGTTGAATTCTCGTTCAACGGTATCTTCGGCTAGATCGTCGAGATTGAACATTTCATCTTTATCGTTCATATTTATTTCTCCATTTTATATTCTTCAAACCAATCAGTAAACTGTGTTCCACCAAAGTTTTGCATTTCTTGGTTTCACTACAAAATGATATTCATCGGGATAATATAAAAATTTGCTTTCAACTCCTAATCTCTGTAGCGTTGAGAAAAATTCCATTGCTTGAGTTTCGGGAACTCTGAAATCCAAAGCGCCGTGAACAATAAGTGTAGGAGTTTTCATATTTTCTGCATACATGTGCGGCGACCATTTTTGGTAGAGTTCTCTGTTTCCCCAGTGGAGTTCCGCCCATTTCCCATTCCGGAAACCAAAGTTCTTCGGTTGATCCCCACATGCTTTCTAAATTAAATACCCCGTCATGGCAGAGCAGCGCATTAAATCTTATCGGTATGACCATTGACCCAAGCAATCATGTAACCACCGTATGAAGCGCCTGAGGCAAATGTGTTTTCTTCATCGATGAAATCAAATTTTTCTAAAGCGTTGTCATAACTTTTCATTAAATCGGTATAGACTTTACCGCCCCAATCTTGAGAAATTTCGTCAGTGAACTTTTGTCCATAACCCGTACTTCCTCTTGGGTTTGGTGCTACAACAACATAACCGGGTGCTGCAAACATTTGTAAATTCCATCGGTAATGAAAATCATCAGACCATGCACCTTGAGGTCCGCCGTGAATTAAAAACATAAGCGGATATTTTTTATCCGGATCAAAAAATGGCGGCGTTACAATTATTGATTGAACTTGTGCTCCTTCAGCGCCTTCGCTCCAAAATGTACCAAACTCACCAAATTCAATTTCGGAAAGTAGTTCTTTGTTAACAGAAGTAATTTGTGAAAAGTTTTCACCATCTAATTCGATTGAAAAAATTTCATACGGCAGATCATTTCTTTGTTGTTTGAAATAAATTTTAGAATTATCCGTTGCTAATACCAAACTTGAGTTTACGTGCGGTTCATATAGTGTTGTCACTTCTTGACTTTCAACATCAATCGAATAAATTGAATTGTTTACTTCGTTACCGGAATCGAAGTAAATTGTTTTTGAATCACTTGCCCAAACAATTTGTCCGATGGACATATCATATTGTTCGCTGATATTTTTTAATTCTCCGCTTTCACGATTATAGAGAACCAAAGTTTGTTTGTCTGCTTCAAAACCGGCACGAGCCATTGAACGGAATGCAATAAATTCTCCATCGGGTGAGTAAACCGGTTGATTGTCGTTGCCTTCGCTGACGGAAATCTTTTTAATCTTGGGAGCTTTTCCTTTTTCTAAATTTTCTAAAGAAACGATGAACACGTCATTGTTAGTATTCCATGCTTGCTCACCGGTATTGTTCATAACGAAAGCGGCTTCTTTTCCATCGGGTGAAATTGCATAGTCATGACTGCTTCCGAGTGCGATTGTTGGAATGTCTGTTTCTATACCTAATGTTAAATCATAGTGTTCGTTGGATTCTAAATCCATTAAAAATAAATGTGATTTTTTTGGACCTGTCCAATGATTCCAGTGTCTGAATAAAAGTTCATCAAAGATATCTGCTTCGTAACCACGATTGGATCTTTGTTCATCTTTTTCTTTGTTGCATTCTTGTGTTTTACATTCGGGCCATACTGATGAAGTAAACAAAAATTTTGATCCGTCATTTGCCCAAACAATTCCGGAGGCGCCTGTATAAATAGCAGTTAATTTCTCTTCGTTACCGCCGTCGATATCTGCAATCCAAATTTGATCATCTTTTTCGAATGTTAATCTTCCATCGGGTGAAAATTTGGGGGAAGATTCGTTTACTTCGGAAGTTTTGAAAGAACGAAGATTGTTTTCGTCAACATCAATTAAATAAATGTCTGTGTTACCCTTGTTTGTTTCAAAGCTGTAAATAGTTTGATCGAAAGCGATTGTTTTACCATTAGGGGAAACGTCGAACGAACCTATTCGTTTCATCGCCCAAAGATCATCAATTGTGATGGCGCGTTTATCTTGGGCAGTAATTTGTAAAACTGAAAAGAGAACTATAAAAAAAGGAATGTTATTCTTTGCATTATTACCTCTAATTTTCGAAATGTTTTGATTTTAAAAGATCATTGAAGAGCTTTATAAAGGCAATATTCTTATAGTGTTTGACTGAAAATTCGTAGCAAATTTGGAAGACTGAAGCACTACTAATTTTCTCAATTCTATACTTTCGCATTTTTTTAAAGGATTCGTTCTGTCGATTCCCAAGAATATCTGCGGTTTCTACAATTTTCCATTCGTGTTGTTCTAGGGCTTTTAAGATATAATCTTTTTCAAAGTCTGATATGGCTGCTTTTAAGTCTTTAATCTCATCATCAAAATCTAGATTTTGCTGATTTTTGAATTACATGTGGAATTTGTTCACCGCTGATCTCTTCGCTGCTTGTAAAAATCACAAGTTTTTCCACAACGTTTTTTAATTCCCGAACATTTCCGGGCCAATGAAGATTTTTAAGAATCGATTCACCTTGCCGAGAAGATTGACTTAACTTTTTTGTTATAACTTTCACTGAACTGTTTAATAAAATGATAAACCAAAGGTAAAATGTCATTTTTTCTTTCATGAAGCGGTGGAACGTTAATTCGAACAACGTTTATTCTGTGGTAGAGATCTTCTCTGAATGTTCCGTTTTCAACAAGGGCATTAATGTTTTTGTTTGTTGCGGTGATAATTCTAACATCAACTTTTTGCGGGTTGATTGCTGCCGACTTTTTCAATTTCGTTATCTTCGAGTACTCTTAAAATTTTTGACTGCAGCCGGCTATCCATATCGCCAATTTCGTTCGAGAAAAAGTGTCCAGCCGTTAGCTGCTTCGAACTTTCCGATTTTATCTTCATGCGCACTACGTGAATGAACCTTTTGTATGCCCAAATAATTCACTTTCCGATAACTCGCTTGGGATCGCAGCACAGTTTACTTTTATGTGATTCGCCGAACGTCTGCTATTTCTGTTATGATGAATTGACCAAGCGACTAATTCTTTACCCGCTCCGGTTTCACCGGTTATCAGTACTTTTGCATTTGTCGATGTAACTTTTTCAATTTGCTTCAGAAGTTCGTTCGTTTCTGTGCTTTCGCCAATAATCCTATTGTTCTCTAATAATTCACTATAGATCGCATCCTTCTCGAGCACTAATTCTTTTTCTTAATTGCGTTGTTCAAAGTTACAAGAAGGCGTTCTGCATCAATTGGTTATCAAGAAAATCATAAGCGCCGTTTTTAATGAAATCAACTGCAATATCAATACTGCTTTGACCGGAGACAATTATTACAGGCGTGAGGGGTGAATTTTTTGAATTATTTGAAATAACTTCAATTCCATTTAGTCCGGGCATTCTTACATCTAAAAGAATTGCATTAAAATCTTGTGCTTGAATGATCTCTAAAACATTACGCGGATTCGAAATTGTGAGTGTGGAAAAACCGTACATTTCTAAAATCTTTTTCACGGATTTGAGATAATTTTCTTCATCGTCTATTGCAAGTACACGTTTAAGCATCATTTTCCGGTTGATTGTGAGGAAGTTTTATGATGAAAGTTGTACCAAATCCGACTTTAAGCTCGAACCTGATGGTACCCAGTGGTCTTCAACTATTTTCTTAGCAATAGTTAAACCCATTCCCGTGCCGTGCTTTTATCTGAGTGAAATATGGCTCAAAAAGATCTTGTTTTTCTCCTCACAGGTTAATCCTTTACCGTTCTGTGTTATCAAAAATTCCAACATGCGAACCACCGGCATGTTGCAGATCGTCAACTAGGTTAACCGTTATATTGATCAATCCGTCAGATGTTGATTTGCGTCAATTGCATTTCAACAAAAATGTGTACACGATTGAACCATCTGGTTTGGATCAGCCCAAACGGAATGAAGATCATCATGAATTTCATACTCGAACTTTATTCCATCATCAAAATATTTTTTGAAGGGCTTTATTGAATTCTCAATTAATGTGTTGATATCAGTCCATTGTAAATTACGGCTCTTCCGGAAACTGCTGAATTTTAAGGAAGCTTTTAGTCAATTCACTTATTTGTCTAATTTCCTCGTGAATCATTTCGATATCATCATTTAACGGTGACTTGTCTGCAATAGGACTTTCACTAATGCGTCTCTTCAAAGCGGTTAAATTTAATTGAATTGTGAGAGAGTGGAGTTTTAATATCATGTGCAACTTTTTGAGCGAGTCGACGCAAATTTTACTTCTTATCACCTTCAATTTCTTTTTTGTTAAGTTCTGAATTTTAATCACAAAAGAGTGGGGAATATGAAATAATGTAAAAAGAGGAAGTACTTGAACTTTACCCGATAAAACTAAAATTATTTTTCGTGAAAGCAATGTCACGGCTAACTTCTTTTTCTACTTTGAATGCTTCGGATATCACATTTGTTAATTCTGAAGTCTGTTTTGAAGGTGAAGATATTTTTATTTTTTTGAATGCTTGCGTCCAATGATAAATTATTGATTATGCTTTTGTTGTAGGATTTTTATATTCCCCCAGATAATCGGTAATAATAATTCCTAAATTGACATCATCGTAAGAATAATTATCAGGCGTCAGATTACTTCTTACAACTCTACTGAAAAGGCGATGAATCAATAATAATAGAAAATAGAAAGCAATCGTAATAAGAATAAAAATCGGGATCGCAGAATTCTGCTATATAATTTATTTTGGGAGTAAATAGATAAGTCATTTCTTCGGTATTGACAACAAGTTGCGGCACATCATTTTGGTCGTCGGACTTTATTGATATATTCATAATTGTCGATTCAAAATTTTTTTTTAGTAGCAGTTCTAATTGTGATGAAAGCAAAAACAATGAGTTTTGAGTTTGGAGAATTATTTCTTGATCCGTCTTCCCTTTCAGAATATCTTTAATCAATACCGAACCTGTTAATCATCCTTTTCTAATTTAATTGAATTGATTTTCTCGAAATTAAGATCATACTTTGCAACTTCCCCGGTTCCAAAAATCGCCGTAAAAATAATTGCTGAAAATTCTTTCATCCTTTAAAAAGATCGATTATTCTAAGTTTACTCGGTAGTTCTTCTTTTTTCTAATCATCTCGAAATCTAAATCCATAAGAGCAAAAATATCATTTGGGAATTTTGTTTTTTTATTGTAAAAAGCAAAAAGCAACCCTTCATTATCATTGTATCTTATCAGATCAAAGTGGAACCCACTTAAAAATCCTTCCAATTTGAAAAGGTCTTTGAACGTATTCAAAATCTTTGTTCAGAATTATTAGCCAATTAGTATGATCATGTATGCCAAGTTTATTTTTTGTGTTGCCGGAAGATGAAGCTTCTGAGAATAATCTCATCAAATCCATCCTTATTAACGTCATGAAAAATAAACTTGGAGACCGGAGCTGTTGTTTCAAAAATAATTGATTTGTTCGAAAGTATTTAAGTCAAATGCAAAAAGACCCCAGTGGGTAAATTGAATGTCCGGTTGCTGGACTTAAATACATTTCGTAAGTTTTATGATTTATCAAGATCGGCGAATTCAATCAGTGCATCTTTTAAATCCAGAATTTTGTTGTCACCATTTTTGGTTTTTTTATAATCGGCTTCTCCTTAACTATAAATTCATTATTCTGTACGTCAATAACACTTAAGAAGAGAAGTGAATCATTCTTAGAAAGAACAAATAATTCATCGTAATTATCATTGTTTATATCAAAATTCTTAACGGCAGTTAGCAGCATTGGATTGAGTAGATTGAACGGCTCTTCGGATAGTTCCGTTATCGTTATAAACTTGCAGAAAATAAACGGTTGCCTTTCCTAAATGAATTCTTTCACAGCTTCCGCTTCGTTTAAGATCCTTGTAGAGGTTTAATGATGAGTCAGTTAAACCGAACTCTTCGTTTTTTTCAAAAACATATATGTTAAAAGTATTGGTTAATAAAGAAAATATTCAGAAGGGAAAATCACTGCTATTGCAGCAAGAGTTAAATGGAGCTTAGCATATCTTTTTCGGATTGAGTTTTGCATTACTCGTTTGAGATTTAATACACTGAAAATAACAAATTATGAGATTTTGTATGTTGCAAAAACGAAACATTCGTTTGAGATGTTAAATCTTGATGGTGTTTTTGGGATAAGATGTCCCATAATTATTCAGTTTGCTTAACCCCCCTTTATTTGATAATTTTCAGTTTCTTTTAAATAAACTTATGGATTTTATGCGCTATCCTTTTACAAGAAACCGAAGCTAAATGGCAGAAAATTTGGGAAGACAACAAAGTTTACAAAACCGACCTTTCCGATACCGAAAAGAAACTTTACACTCTTGTGATGTTTATCTATCCGTCCGGTTCCAAACTTCACATCGGGCATTGGTATAATTACGGTCCAACCGATTCCTGGGCAAGATTCAAAAAATTACAAGGTTACAATGTTTTTGAACCGATGGGTTATGATGCGTTCGGATTACCGGCAGAAAATTATGCAATTAAAACCGGTGTTCATCCTCAAGATTCTACTCTAGAAAATATTAAAGACATCCGCGAACAACTTAAGCAAATGGGCTGCATGTACGATTGGGATGCAGAGTTAATGACATGTGTTCCGGAATATTACAAATGGAATCAATGGTTGTTTTTACAACTCTACAAAAAGGGTTTGGCTTACCGGAAAAATGCACCGGTCAACTGGTGCCCGTCATGTAACACGGTTTTGGCAAATGAGCAAGTTCAACAAGACGGAACTTGCGAAAGATGCAGCACCGAAGTTGAACGTAAAAATCTGACCCAGTGGTTTTTCAAAATAACCGAGTATGCCGATGAACTTTTATCAGGCTTGAACAAAATTGACTGGCCCGAAAAAACAAAATCTATGCAGACAAACTGGATCGGAAAAAGCACGGGAACGGAAGTCGATTTTGAAGTTGAAGCAATTGATGAAAAGGTAAGCGTTTTCACCACTCGTCCCGATACACTATTTGGTGTGACATACATGGTGCTCGCACCTGAACACGAACTCGTAAATAAAATAACATCTGATGAACGCAAAGAAGAAGTTGAAAAATATATTAAATCTATACAAAGTTTATCCGATATTGAAAGAACATCAACCGTAAAAGAAAAAACCGGCGTGCCTACCGGTGCATATGCCGTAAATCCTATTAATGGTGAACGAATTCCAATTTGGGTTGCGGATTATGTGCTTGCAAGTTACGGAACCGGTTGTGTAATGGCAGTTCCGGGACATGATGAAAGAGATTTTGAGTTCGCCAAAACATTCGATCTCCCTATTAAAAAAGTCATACTCGAACCTGGTACGGAAGAGAAGGAAAAATTAGAATCTGCTTATACCGGTACCGGAATGATGATATATTCCGGTAAATATACCGGTAGAAATTCGATTGACGGAAAGAAGCAAATTACCGACGAACTGGAGAGAGAAGAACTAGGTAGAGCAAAAGTTGATTATAAATTACGTGATTGGTTAATTTCTCGTCAACGTTATTGGGGAACTCCTATACCAGTCGTTTACTGCGATAACTGTGGCGAAGTACCCGTTCTGGAAGATCAACTACCAATTGAACTTCCTTACGATGTTGAGTTTAAACCCGATGGTGGTTCACCACTCGCAAAAAATGAAGAGTTTGTAAATGCAAAATGTCCAAAATGTGGCGGCGCTGCAAAGCGTGATGTTGATACTATGGATACTTTCGTTGATTCATCGTGGTACTACTTAAGATTTCTTAACCCGAAATTCACGGACGGAATGTTTGATACTGAACTTGCTAAAAATTGGGAGCCGGTGGATATGTACGTTGGCGGTGCCGAACATTCAACAATGCATCTTCTTTATGCTCGCTTTGTACATAAATTTTTGCGTGATATCGGTCTGGTAGAAACCGACGAACCGTTCGCTAAACTTCGGCATCAAGGCACTATTACGAACAACGGTGCAAAGATGTCAAAATCAAAAGGGAATGTTGTAAATCCAAACTCATTTATTGAAGAGTATGGTTCGGATGTATTTAGAATGTATTTAATGTTCATGGGTCCCTATGATCTTGGCGGTGATTGGAGTGACAAAGGTATTGTTGGTGTAGATAGATTTGTTCAAAAAGTTTATCAATTGATGACTGAGCGTGAGAATTTTGCCAAAGATCATCCTTCAAAAGAAAAGTATGATGTTACTGAATTAAATGAATTAGAAAAATCTGTTTACCAAAAAGTAAACCAAAGCATAAATAAATATACCGAAGAAGTTGAACACCTTAGATTTAATACGGCAGTCGCTGTGTTAATGGAACTTTCAAATGAGTTGAGTAAAAGTTTAAAAGGATGTTCCGAAGATTTACAAACTTATGCCTTGGAAAGAATGACAGTGATGATCGCACCATTAGCTCCGCATTTTGGCGAAGAGTGCTGGGAACTTATTGGTAATGAAAAATTGATTTTTGATGAAGCTGTTTGGTTTGAACCTGATAGGCAGCATTGGTAGTTGATACGGTAAAAATTGCTGTTCAAGTAAATGGAAAATTAAGAGCTGCAATTGAAGTTCCGGCTGACAGCAGTGAAGATGATGTTAAACAAGCAGCTTATGCAGAAGACAAAGTAGCGAAACACACCGAAGGCAAAACAGTCGTAAAAGAAATTTACGTGAAAAACAAAATTTACAACATAGTTGTAAAATAAAACGGATGGAACGCTGATTTTTATGATGATTATGATCAGTTAAGATCAAATGAGTAATAATTATTTACATTCAGATATAACCGAAAAAATTATCAAAGCATTTTATAATGTTTACAATTATTTAGGTTATGGTTTTCTAGAGCGCGTTTATGAAAATGCAATGATAATTGAAATAACTAAACTTGGAATGACTTGTGAAAAGCAGAAACCGATAAAAGTTCATTATCATGATAAACTAGTTGGCGATTATTTTGCTGATATAATTGTAGAAGATAAAGTAATTTTGGAATTGAAAGCCGCAGAAAGTTTATTAGAAGAGCATGAGTGTCAATTAGTAAACTATTTGAAAGCTACTGATCTTGAAGTTGGATTGCTATTAAATTTTGGCAAAGAGCCGCAATTCAAAAGAAAGGTGTTAACTACCGAATACAAAAATCATAATAGATCATAACAATCATAATAATCTGCGTTCCATTGTATTGATTTTTAAGGAGATTGATTAATGTTAGACATCAAATTTATAAGAGAAAATCCTGAAGTTGTTAAAGAAGGAATCAAAAATAAAAATGAAAAAGATACAATTGATCAAGTATTAGATCTGGACAAAAAGCGACGATCGATAATTAGTGAAGTAGAAGAACTAAAAGCAAAACGTAACTCTGTCTCTCAGCAAATCGGACAAGTAAAAAAATCCGGCGGTGATGCAACTGAACAAATTAGATGAAATGAAGCGCGTCGGTGATATGAATCGCTGAATTTAGACACACAGTTAAGTGACACAGAAGAACAACTTCATCAACTATTGATTTGGATTCCGAATCTTACCGCATGATTCGACCCCAGTCAGGTAAATCAGAAGAAGACAACGTTGAAAGAAGACAATGGCTGCCCGAGGGATTTTCATTTGAGAATGACGAGAAGGTTTTAGACCACATAGAGCTAGGGAAAAAATTTGGCATCCTCGATTTTGAGCGCGGCGCAAAAGTGACCGGCTCGGGTTTTCCTGTCTATTTTGGCAAAGGTGCACAGCTTGAACGCGCCTTAATAAATTATATGCTCGATCTTCACATAAACGATCACGGTTACACAGAAGTCATGCCGCCGCTTTTAGTAAATAGAGATTCAATGTTTGGTACCGGTCAACTTCCAAAATTAGAAGATGATATGTATTATGCCGAAAAAGATGAGTTGTTTACAATCCCAACTGCGGAAGTACCAATAACAAATTTACACAGACAAGAAATTCTCGAAGAGAACCAACTCCCGATAAATTATGTTGGTTATACTGCATGCTTCAGACGAGAAGCCGGATCTTACGGTAAAGAATCTAAAGGTTTTTTAAGGGTTCATCAATTCAACAAAGTGGAGATGGTGAAAATTGTTAAACCGGAAAACTCTTATGACGAACTTGAAAAAATTACAAGCGATGCTGAGGATATTTTGAAGGCACTTAAAATTCCATATAGAATTTTGGAATTATGTTCTGCCGACTTAAGTTTTGCCGCGGCAAAATGTTACGATATTGAAACTTGGTCACCTGCAGAAGATAAGTGGTTGGAAGCATCATCATGCAGCAACTTTGAAAATTTCCAAGCACGCAGAGCAAATATTCGTTACAGAAAATCCGAAGATAAAAAACTCGATTTTGTTCATACCCTTAACGGCTCCGGCATTGGCAACCAGTCGGTTGATGGTCTCTATTTTAGAGAACTATCAAACTCCTGAGGGAAAAGTTATCGTTCCAGAAGTTCTTCAAAAATATACCGGCTTCAAAATTATCGATTAATTAATTCCGGATGGGAATCGGAGGATTCTCGACGTCATATTATGGATAGCTTATCTTATTTAAATAAATATTTTCGTCGTTACAAAAAGAAACTTGCACTCGGTGTAGTTTTTATTTTGGTATCAAACACTGCGCAAGTTTTCATCCCAATATTTTTGAGAGAGGGAATCGATGGTATTCAAGAGAATGTTGAGTACAGTAAACTTTTTGAATATGGCGCATTAATATTTGGTGCGGCGATTATTGCGGGAGTATTTCGCTTTTTAATTCGCCAGACAATAATTGTTGTATCTCGAGAAATTGAGTACGACTTACGTCAAGATTTTTGGTCGCATATCCAAAGTTTATCATACCGCTATTTCCAAAATAATTCTACCGGTAACATAATGGCTCACGCTACGAATGATATTAGTGCTGTGCGCATGTATGTCGGACCGGCAGTGATGTATTCAATAGATACAATCTCAAAATTTGCGATCATTATCGCAATCATGCTAACGATTAGTCCGCTTTTGACTTTTTATACACTTGTGCCGCTTCCTTTACTTTCATTTTTTGTTTATCAATTAAGTAAAAGAATTCACAAAAAGTTTACGTTAATTCAAGAAAGTTTTTCAGACTTAACAACAAAAGCACAAGAAAACTTTTCCGGCATTCGAGTCATAAAATCTTACGTTCGTGAAGAAGGTGAAATTGATGCATTCACAAAGCAAAGCGACGATTACCTGAAAAAAACTATGGATAAAGTAAAAATCCAAGCGCTGTTTCAACCAATACTTTATACCATTGCCGGGTTATCGGTAATTATAGTTATTTGGGCCGGTGGTTCGATGGTAATCGAAGAAACTCTCACGCTGGGTGATATTTCTGCTTTTGTTATTTACTTGGGAATGCTCATTTGGCCGATGATAGCTTTTGGATGGATACTAAATATTATTCAGCAAGCATCTGCAAGCATGAAACGGTTGATAAAAATCTTGGAAGAAAAATTGGACATTTCAGATTCAAGTAAAACTCGATTTACGATCAATTCAATAAAAGGTAAAATTGAGTTTAGGGATGTTACTTTTAAGTATCGTGAGAACACTGAAAAAGTTTTAGACAAAATAAATCTATCAATTGAACCGGGGCAGACAGTTGCTTTTATTGGCAAAACCGGTACAGGTAAAACAACTCTGGTTAATTTGATCCCGAGATTATTCGATGCTACCGAAGGCGAAATATTAGTTGACGGATACCCAATTAAAGAAATTCCACTTAGAGTTTTGCGTGAGAGTATTGGCTTTGTTCCTCAAGAAACGTTTCTTTCTCAGATACTCTAAAAAATAACATTCTTTACGGAGCAAGAATTCAAAACGACGAGGTAGTAAACAACGTAGCAAAAATATCTCAACTCGATAAAGACGTTGAGGATTTTCCAAAAGGTTACGAAACAATTTTAGGCGAAAGAGGAATTACACTTTCCGGTGGACAAAAACAACGCTCTTGTCTCGCACGCGCACTAGCAATTGATCCGAAGATATTAATTCTAGATGATTCTTTTTCTGCTGTCGATACAAACACAGAAGAAGAAATTTTGAAAGGATTAAAAGAGTTTATGAAAGAGCGTACAAGTATTATTATTAGCCACAGAATCTCTACGGTACAAGACTCCGATAAAATATTTGTTCTGCAAGACGGTCAGATTGCCGAGGAAGGTAAGGCATGATCAACTCGTTGCTCTTAACGGAATTTATGCGGACCTACATTTCAAACAATTATTGGAAGAAGAACTGAAGGAACTATCTTAATTAATGGTTGAAACCGACGAAATATTAGGCAAAGCGTACGATTCTAAATTGATGAAGCGGTTGCTAGGTTATGTTAAACCATATAAAAAGTACATTGTGCTTGCAATCTTGTTGAATATTATTGTTGCAGCGCTCGGACCGTTACGTCCTTACTTAACTAAAGTAGCAATTGATGATTACATTGCTCTTAAAGATTACGACGGTCTACTTTTTGTTTCTTTGTTGTTAATTGGCGCATTGCTTTTCCAAGCATTCATTCAGTACTTTCTTACATATTACACTCAGTTGATGGGACAAAAGATCATTTACGATCTTCGCGTTAACATCTTTTCACACATTCAAAAACTTGCACTTCGCTTTTTTGATAAAACACCGATCGGTAGACTTGTAACAAGAACAACAAATGATGTTGAATCATTAAATGAACTTTTCTCTTCCGGTATTGTAATGGTTTTTAGTGACCTATTTCAGATCTTTTGGATTCTCATTTTTATGTTTTTTATGTCATGGGATCTATCGTTGGTTACACTTTCTGTCTTACCGATTTTAATTTACGCTACATTTCTTTTTAGAAGAAAGGTTCGTGAAGCTTACCGTGATGTTAGATTTCATCTAGCACGGTTAAATTCTTATATGCAGGAACATATTACGGGAATGAACATAGTGCAGGTGTTTTCAAAAGAAAAAGATGAGTTGAAAAGCTTTTCGAGTATTAACTCAGATCACAGAAAGGCAAACGTAAACTCGATCTTTTATTATGCGGTATTCTTTCCTATTGTCGAAATATTAAGTTCACTTGCTATAGCTTTAATTATTTGGTACGGTGGCGGACAAGTTGTACAGGAAGCTATGACTATCGGTGTTCTATTTGCTTTCATTCAATACACGGAAATGTTCTTCAGACCAATTCGAGATCTTTCGGAAAAATATAACATTATGCAGACAGCAATGGCATCATCGGAAAGAATATTTAAACTTCTCGATAACAAGACATTTGTTAAAAACCCGGATCATCCGGTTAAGTTAGAAGAAGTAAAGGGAGAAATTGAATTTAAAAATGTTTGGTTTGCATACAATCCGGAAGAATATGTGCTGAAAGATATTTCATTAAAAATAAATCCCGGTGAGTCAATCGCACTTGTTGGGCATACCGGAGCCGGTAAGACGAGCATCATAAATATCTTAACACGATTTTATGATATTGAAAAAGGAAAAATTCTGATTGACGGAAAGGATATCTCAACTTTAGATAAACGTGATCTAAGAAAATATATTTCAATTGTATTGCAGGATGTGTTTTTATTCTCCGGTACAATTAGATCGAATATAAGTTTGAACTCACCCGATATTTCGGATGAAAGATTAATGGAAGCTGCAAAAATTGTCGGAGCCGATAAATTCATAGAACGGCTGCCCGATAAGTACGATGAAGAGGTAATGGAAAAAGGAGCAACACTTAGTGTTGGACAGAAACAATTAATTTCCTTTGCGCGTGCATTGGCTTATAATCCGCAAGTTCTTATCTTAGATGAGGCAACTTCAAGTGTTGACACAGAAACCGAAATGTTGATTCAAAAAGCTATTGAAAAATTGTTGGTTGGAAGAACATCAATAGTTGTTGCACATCGTTTATCGACTATACAAAATGCGGACAAAATTGTTGTGATGCACAAAGGTGAAATCAGAGAAATCGGAACCCACCAAGACCTGCTTGCTAAACAGGGCATTTATTATAAATTATATCAACTTCAGTATAAAGATCAGGAGGTTGTTAAAACCTCGTAGTTCAATACATAAGTTCTTAATTATGATTACATATCTTAATCTTTCGGGATTATGATTAAGAGTAAGATTAAGAATAGAATACAGCACAGTATTTTTGAAAAATAGTATTCAGGGAGGTAGAATGGCCAAAACTCGTTTCATGACGTTACCGCGTCATATCGAAGAAGGAGAGCGGATGCACCCGGGAGCTACCGGAGAGCTTTCTGCAATTCTTAATCAAATCGGATTAGCTGCAAAAGTAATTTCACTCGAAGTAAACAAAGCCGGACTCGTTGATATCCTCGGTTTTACCGGTGATGAAAACGTACACGGCGAACAAGTAAAAAAATTAGATATGTTTGCTCACGATACTCTAATCAGAGCTCTGGATCATACCGGGCATTTTTGTGTTATGGCTTCCGAAGAAGACGAAGAAATAATCCGTATTCCGGAGAAACACAAAATCGGTAAGTATGTTATTCTTTTTGATCCGCTTGACGGTTCATCAAATATTGATGCAAATGTCAGCATCGGAACGATATTTTCAATCTACAAAAGAGTAACACCGGGTGACGGTTCCCCCGGCACAATGGAGGACTGTCTGCAACCCGGTGTGAACCATGTGGCAGCCGGTTACATAGTCTATGGTTCGAGTACAATTTTTGTCTACACCGCGGGACACGGTGTGCACGGATTTACACTTGACCCTGCTTTCGGAGAGTTTCTGCTTTCACATGAGAATATTAAAATCCCAACCAAAGGAAAAATTTACAGCATTAACGAGGGAAATTATAAATACTGGCATCCCGGTTTGAAAAAATATATCAAGCATATTCAAGCACAGGAAAATTCCGAAAAGCCCTACAAATCAAGGTATATTGGTTCAATGGTTTCGGATAACCATCGTAATTTATTATACGGTGGAATATTTATGTACCCGGCTGATAACCGCAATCCTACAGGTAAATTAAGATTGGTTTACGAATGCAACCCAATGGCATATATAGTTGAAGCCGCCGGCGGAAGAGCAACCGATGGCAGAGGAAACAGAATTCTCGAAATGAAACCGACCGAACTTCATCAAAGAGTTCCGGTTTATATGGGAAGCAAAGAAGATGTTGATCTGGTTGAGAAGTTTATTTTGGCAGAATCAGAAGAATAAAATTGTGTGATAATTTAATTGGGGGCGGCATGACCGCTCCCGTTAAATCTCTTTCAAATCCTCAGACAATTTTTCCGCAAGTTCTTTTTCAGAAATTCCAACTAATTTTAGTTTGGAACCTTTTACACATACTTCCGGCGGATCACCTTCGCCGGTTAAATATCTATATAAATTAAACCCAAGTCGGTTTCTGTCGTTCGTGAGCGGTATATTTTCTTCGTATTTCGCAACAATATTGTAAGCTTTCTTTTCTAAACTGTCTTCGGGAAAATTTTTTGTTCCGGGAGGCGGGAGAGTGGTCATTGTATTTCCTTATTAAAGTGATTTTAACTTGTTCGAAAAATAAACATACCAATTTATTTCTACAAATTGGAAGCAACAAATTTTATTAGTAACTAAATATGACTAAATTTCAGATTCAAATCGAACTAATCTTTTAGGATATTTTGAAGCGAATTTTAATAATACGACTCAGTTCACTCGGGGATGTAATTCTATCCACACCAATATTAAAGCTGTTGAAAGAAAAATATTCCAACGGGTCAATCGATTATTTGGTTAATAAAAATTATAAAGATGCAGTTGCAAATAATCCCAACCTGTCAACAATTTTTGAATACGAAAAGGAAAAAAACCAGCAAACATTAATAAACTCTCTCAAAAAGAAAAAGTATGCACTTATAATCGATTTGCAAAATAATTTTAGAAGCCGGTCAATTGTTTCAAAACTTCCGGGCAAAGTTTATCGATTTAGCAAACCGACATTGAAGAAATTTTTACTGGTCAATTTTAAGTGGAACCGTCTTAAAGAACTTCGCACAATTCCTCAAATGTATGCCGATTCAATTTCGGAAATAGAATTTAACGGTGAATTACCGGAATTACACATTCCCGAAAAAAAACTACCAAGTGTGAAACCAAAAAACAATTTCATTGGATTTGCACCCGGTGCAAAACATTTTACTAAAATATGGCCGGTAGAGTATTTCGTAGATCTCGGCAAAAAGTTAATTGATGCGGGGTTCACAATTTTACTACTTGGCGGCAAAGCGGATAAGGATATTTGTTCAAAAATTCATAATCAATTAAAGAACTCAATTGATCTTTCAACAAACGATGATTTGCTGCAGATAGCGCGTGATATGAAAGAGTGTAAATTGGTCGTGTGCAACGATTCCGGTTTGATGCATGCCGCGCAAGCTGTTGATGTTCCGTTGGTAACAATTTTTGGTTCTACCGTTAAAGAATTTGGCTTTTTCCCTTATTCTGAAAATTCTCTTATAATTGAAAACGAGGGATTAAAGTGCAGACCTTGCTCGCATATTGGTAAATCCAAATGTCCTAAAAAACATTTTAAGTGTATGCTGGAAATAACTCCCGAACTTGTCTTTAATAAAATAACCGGGTTTATTAAAAATTTATGATAGCAATAACTCGGTTTTTCTATAATTACGTATTTCTGCCGTTGTTCATTTCGGCACTTTACTTGCTCTCGTTTTTCAACGACAAAGTTAAACGTGGATTTAACGAAAGAGAAAGCGAACGAAATGAACTGCCCGATAAAATTAACGCACTTGATAAACGACGCAAAAATATCTGGTTTCACTCCTCATCGTTAGGCGAATTTGAACAAGCTAAACCGATTATCGAAAAGCTATGGAACGAAGAAAACGTTAATATTATTGTCACTTTCTTTTCACCATCCGGTTATGAAAATTCAATCAAGTATCCTTATGCTAATATTGTCACATACATTCCGCTTGATACTAAAGCCCGCTGCAAAAATTTTGTTGAAACAATTCAACCTGACACAGTTGTTTTCATGCGTTATGACATTTGGCCGAATATGGTTTTTGAACTTTCTGAAAAAGAAATCCCAATTCTCCTCGTAGATGCGACAATGAGAAAAGGTTCTCCGCGTAAAATCGGATTTTCGAATAAGTTTCATTCTCACATTTATAAAAAGATAAATAAAATTCTTACGGTATCGGAAGAAGATAGAAAGAATTTTTTGGAGTTCGATCTTGACGAAAACAAAGTTGTGATAGTCGGCGATACAAGGTTCGACAGAGTTTATCAAAAAAGTATTGTAGCAAAAGATAAAAAACTATTTAGCGAAAACATTTTCTCCGGTAAAAAGGTCATAGTGCTCGGAAGTTCTTGGCCGGCTGATGAGGAGGTAATTCTACCGGCACTTTTGAAAATTATGACTAAGTCACCGGAAGTTATATTAATTATCGCTCCGCATGAACCGACAATTCAACATCTCGAAAAGTTAGAAGGCCAAATTTCACCCGAGCTTGATACAATAAGATTTTCCTATATGAACAATTATCAAAATCAAAGAGTAATTTTAATTAATTCGATAGGAATTTTACTTAGTCTTTATTACTACGCTGATATAGCATACGTCGGCGGTGGATTTAAGCAAGGTATTCACAATGTTTTAGAACCGGCTGTTTATGGAATTCCGGTTTTGTTCGGACCTAAGTTTCAAAACAGTCAGGAAGCATTTTCAATCATTGAAGAAGGGGGCGCAAGAGTAATACATACCAAAAAGGAAGCATTTCGAATTCTGAAAAAATTGTTTGATGACGATGATTATAGAAAGAACCTCGGCAATATTTCCGCTCAATACGTTAAGAAAAACACCGGCGCAACCGCAAAAATATTTGAAGAGATAGTGTCTTATTTGTAATTGAAACTTCTTTAATCAAGTTGTTTGGTTAAGAATATCCTTTTCGGTAACTTTTTAAAATCATTTTGAACTAAGAAGAGGGAACATGAAATCGAAAGATCAATTAAAAAAGGAACTGAACGAAGTTGGTATTTCTCAAGTAGGTGAGATTTATCACAATTTATCATACGATGAATTATTCGAACATGAAACCGACCCAAATTTGGAAGGTTATGAAAAAGGGTTTGCAACAGACACCGGCGCTGTTGCTGTTGATACCGGAATTTTCACAGGCAGATCACCGAAAGACAAATACATTGTAAAAGAATCTAAAAATGAAGAGAACATTTGGTGGACTGATCCTTCCAGAAAAGGTTCAGATAATAAACCAATCAGCGAAGATGTTTGGAAAGATCTTCTTGAAAATTCTCTACAGCAACTCAACGATAAAAAACTTTATGTGACCGATGCCTACTGCGGAGCAAATGAAAACACGCGTATTAAAGTAAGAGTTATTACCGAAGTTGCATGGATGGCGCATTTCGTCAAAAATATGTTCATCAGACCATCCGATGAAGAGTTGGAAAAATTTGAACCCGACTTTGTAATGTTCAACGCATGCAAAACTACAAATCCAAAGTGGGAAGAGCATGGTTTGAACAGTGAGGTTTACGCTGCATTTAACTTGAAAGAAAAGTTGGCTGTAATCGGCGGCACTTGGTATGGCGGTGAAATGAAAAAGGGTTTGTTCTCCGTAATGAATTATTATCTGCCGCTTGACGGTATTGCATCGATGCATTGTTCTGCAAACCAAGGTAAAGAGGGTGATACTGCTATTTTCTTCGGACTTTCAGGCACAGGTAAAACAACACTATCAGCCGATCCCAACCGGATGTTGATAGGAGATGATGAACATGGATGGGATGATGAAGGGGTTTTTAATTTTGAAGGCGGCTGTTATGCTAAGACAATCAATCTTGATAAAGAAAGTGAACCGGAAATTTATAATGCAATCAAAAGGGATGCATTATTAGAAAATGTTGTTTACGATAAAGAAACCGGTAAAATAGATTTTGATGATAATGCAAAAACGGAAAACACAAGGGTATCATATCCGATATATCACATTCCAAATATTGTAAAACCGGTTTCAAAAGGAACGCATCCTAAAAACGTAATTTTTCTTACAGCCGATGCTTTTGGTGTTTTGCCTCCGGTAGCCAAGTTAGATCATGATCAAACCATGTACTACTTTTTAAGCGGATACACCGCTAAGGTTGCCGGTACGGAACGCGGAATTAAAGAACCGAAACCAACGTTTTCTGCTGCATTCGGAGCAGCATTTCTTCTTCTGCATCCCACGGTTTATGCTAAAGAATTGATCAAGAAAGTCGAACAACATGGATCGCATGCTTGGCTTGTCAGTACCGGCTGGATTGGCGGTCCTTACGGAGTTGGAAAACGGATTGATATTAAATCAACAAGATCAATTATTGATGCAATTCTAAATGGATCGTTGGAAACTGCCGAATATGAAAAACTACCGGTATTTAATTTGGAAGTTCCAAAAGAAATTAGCAGTGTTGACAGCAAATTGTTAAATCCGAGAAATATGTGGGAAGATAAAAACGCATATGATAAACAAGCGCAGGATCTTGCCGGTCGTTTTATTGAAAACTTTAAAACTTATACTGATAGTGAAGAAGGAAAGCGCTTAGTTTCAGCGGGACCAGAATTGTAGATTGTAATTTAATGAGGTTGGGTAGCTTTAGTGAAGTTGCTCAACCTTACATCTTAAATCCAGCCGTTATTTAATAAATCACACTTATTTCCTATATTGAATTTTGTCAAACATCAATTAATGTCATTCGTGAAAAATACCGAAGAAATACTCGTATCAGGAATTTTAGACTATGCTCCTCTCGGCATAATTACGTTCGATAAAGATTTATCCATAACTTTTGTTAACGAAAGTTTCTTCTCTTTCAATCTAACTAATGTATTTTCGAAAGATGAACTTATCGGTAAAAAACTAACCGACCGGCAAGTTGGTTTTAATTCATTATCGAAAGAAATTGAAGAGCTTAAGAAAGGTGAAAGTTTTGAAAAAGAAATTCAACGCGTTAGATCTACAGCCGAACATGAATTAAAAATATTTGTAAAAGCTGCGTCCATCTTTGATGAAAAAGAATTCCACGGTGGTATTATTGTAGTTGAAGACATGAAATCGGTTGAGTCGGTTGGCGGCGGTGATTTGGATAGTGATAAGCTGCTAAATCTAATGTCACCTCTGGCTGATATGATTTTTATTGCAGACTTAAAGGGGAAAATCATTCAGTCTTTAGGTGCGAGCGATATTCAATTAAAAAAACGTTTAACAAAAATTCATGAGATTTTTAACAAAGAATCACAATCAGCGATAAATAAGTTTTTAGACAGAATTGGTAAAGCGGAATCAGATTTTGAAGAAGGAATTTTACCGCTCGATGATTTTTTAGAAAATAAACTCGTCAATTTTAAAGTTCTTCCTTTAAATCAACATCAATCAAATATCAGTAGTGTTCTGATTATAATAAAAGATGTCTCTGCCGAGTTAGAGAGTAAAATAGCTGCAGAAAATGAACTAAACGAATTACGCAGATACCAAGCTATAACTTCTTCAATTGTTGATGCAGTAATTGGAATAAATTATAGGGGAGAAATTAAATTTTGGAATGAATCTTCAGAAAAATTATTCGGTTATTCAAAAAGTCAAATACACGGAAAATTTATAAGTATCATTTTTCCTTCGTTAGATGAAGACTACTTCCAAATATTACGCGAAGAAATTATTGAAAAGAATAAATGGGAAGGTGAACTTAAAGTAGATAAAGGTGGCGAGGATGAAGAATATTTTGATGTTAGAATAGGCGTTACCGGTGATAAGGAAAATCCATCTTTTGTAATTCTATGTTCAAGCGTTACCGAGAGATACCAGATTGAAAAAAATCTTCGTCAGTCAGAAGAACGATATAGAAATATTGTTACAAATACACACGAATACATTTGCACATTAAGACTTGGATGGACAAAATCAGTTACGTTAATCCCCACTTTGCCGAGAAGTTCGGTGATGTAAGTTATGATAATTCCGGAAAATATTTTATTGATCTTATTAGATCCCGAATTTCTTGATGATAATTATTTTGAGATAACACCGGAACAAATGGCTTCAGCCGAATCAAAAGAACTACCATTAATTACGGAAACCGGTGAAGTTATTTATGGCCTTGCAAGTTTTTCATCCGTACTAGATTTCGATAGAAAACCAAAATATTACATTGCAGTTCTAACCGATATAACCGATAAAAAACAAGCCGAAAAAGATCTGCTGCTTATCAAGACAGTATTCGAAGCATCCCAAGACGGAATTGCAGTAACGGTTGACGGAAGGATAATTCTATTGAATTATTCTCTGCTCAGAATGCTTGAATTACAAATCGGAAGCAGACCTTATCGGTAAAAGCATTTTCGATTTGATAGCTAGAAGAAGATAGAAATAGGTTAAGCAAAGAATTTAATGACCTAAAACTAAGTTTAGATGTAAATAAGCGACTTGAATTTGATATGCTGCGCAATGACGGATCAAAAATTTCGATTGCAAATTCAATCGCCAAATATGATGTTGATGAAGATATGTTTTTTGTTTCTGTTTTGCGCGATATTACGGAAGAAAAACAACAGCGCGAAAAATTAAAAATAAGTGAAGAACGTTATAGAAGCATTACAGAAAACATTGAAGAAAGTCTCTGGTTTGCAGAAAGAAAAAACGGCAATCTTAAAGTTGTCCTATATACTCATGCAATAGAAGATATCACCGGATATTCTACCGATGAATTTTTGAATGATGATAAACTTTGGATAAAAATAATTCATCCGGATGATACGGAAACCGTTCTTGTTAAATTGAAAAGACTTTATGAAGATAAAGCACGAAACTCTGATGTGATTGAATATCGTATTATTCATAAATCGGGCAGCATAGTTTGGATTGAAAACAAAGTTAATCTTATAAGAGATAGTAAAGGAGAGATTCAAAAAATTTACGGATTGGTGAGTGATATCTCAATTCACAAAAAAGCCGAAGCTGAATTACGTAAATCTGCCGAAGATCTTAAAATACTCAACGATGCAAAAGATAGATTCCTATCAATTATTTCACACGATTTGAGAACTCCTTTCAGTTCGATTTTAGGATTCACAGATTATCTCCTCAGTGCAAAAGATGTACCCGAAGAAAAACAGCAAGAATACATACGTATGATTCAATCATCATCAAAGAGTATGCTTTCTCTAGTTAATTCATTATTAGATTGGACACGGATTCAAACCGGAAGAATAAAGTTTGAACCGGAACGAATTAATGCAAAATCAATTCTCGATAAATCGCTTAACATGCTTTCGGGAGCGGCTCTTCAGAAGAATGTAAACTTAAATTCTCTCATAGAAAATGAAGTTTTTGTTCATGCTGATGCAACTTTACTTTTGCAAGTTTTTAACAATCTTATTTCCAATGCAATAAAATTCACTAAACCCGGTGGTGAAATTAAAATTGCTGCTGAACCACAAGTTGCCAAACGTGCATTTGAATTCAGAGTTATTGATGATGGAGTTGGTATAAGCGAAGAGAATCGTGATAAACTTTTTAATATAGACGCAAAATTTACCACGCCCGGTACATCGGGTGAAAAGGGAAGTGGACTTGGACTTTCGCTTGTGCATGAGATTATTCTGAAGCATGGCGGTGAAATTTCTGTGGAAAGTGAACCGGGGAAAGGATCGGAATTCATTTTTTCAATCCCGGTTTCATCAATGAATATTTTACTCGTTGATGACATGAAAACCGACAGATTGCTTTACTCAAAATTGATCAAAAACTTTTTGCCGGGTTATAATATTGTTGAAGCATCTGAAGGTGAAGAAGCGCTTGAATCAATCAAAATCTCACCTCCGGCAATTGTAATCACCGATCACTTAATGCCGAAGATGAATGGTTACGACCTTGTTAAAAATATTAAAATGCTTGAGACAAAATTTAAACCGCCGGTAATAATTTTAAGTAGTGATGTAACTGAAATAGTGGAAGAAGAATACCGTGAACTCGGGATTGAATATGTATTTCAAAAACCGGTTAACCTCAAATCTTTCAAAGAAGCTCTCGAAAAGTCCCTCAAAAAAGCTATTTACAATTAACTCACCTATAAAAGCGTTACACAGAGTTTCGCGAGAAGGCACGAAGCCACTGAGGTTTTAATCATAATCGAATCATAACCATCATAAAGATCAGCGTTCCATCATTTCTTTTTAAGCACAGCTCCGGTGCTTGGCTTTAGAACAAAACTTTCCATCCACTTCGGCTAGACTTTTAACTCCGGCTGATTTTTCATTTACAAGCAGTTCCCATTTTCCATCCGGTAAGTCAAAGGTGGCTTTACTTTTTCTATCTGCATTAAACATTACAAAGAAATGATCACCGTTGTAATTGATTGAATATGCAAGCACAAATTCCGAATAATCATGATCTACAAATTCCACATCCTCATAATCCGCATAACGGAAAGCATCGTATTTTTTTCTTAACTCGATTAATCCTTTGTAATAATCAAATAGCTCACGATTAATATCGACGTGGTCATAGTTGATGTAATTTACCTCGTTATCTTTGTCATAAGTATTATGATCTATCATCCCCTTGTGTTCGTCAGACACATCAATGTTACGAGGAATTACTTTTGAACGTGCATATTCTTGTCCGGAATGAATCATAGTAATACCTTGTGATGTAAACAAAAATAGAGCGCCAAGCTTGTTTAGCTTCATTTGCTCGGAAGTAAGTTTTGTGTGTTTTTTAATATTCTTAATTATCTTATTGGGTTTTACATCACCCAAACCGATTCTAATAAAATCACCAAGTGTGTAACCGTCATGTGATTCTAAATAGTTTACTGAATGTTCTTTGGAATGGAAAAGACCGAGAGTGTCTCCAACGAGTGTTCCGTTTACATAACTTTTAATTCTCTCGGGATTATTGTTACCGTACCATTGCCCAAAAATCCAGCCGTGACCATCGATTGGGTTTTCACCTTTTATTCCATTGCGAATCTGATCATTCCAAGCACCCCAGTCGCGCATGGAAAATCCTTCGGGATCGTAACCACCGCCCCACGGCTCGCAGACAAAAACTACATCGGGATTGATCTTTCGTGCTTCGTGAATTATATCTTCGATTGTCTGCCAATCAATTAGTCTGCCTAAATCAAAACGGAATCCGTCGATGTGATATTCTTTCATCCAATATAAAATTGAATCAATTATCAAGCGGCGAACCATCGGTCTTTCGGTTTTAAGATCATTGCCGCAATAGCTTTCGGCAATAAAATTTCCTTTTTCATCTAATCTGAAATAATATTCTTTATCAATTTGTTTTAAGTTACCGAGTTCGTATTCGGACAGATGATTGTAAACAACATCCATCATTACCGAAATACCTTCTTTGTGAAATGCTTTGACCATATCTTTAAAAGAGTTTACCTGTTTTGCATCTTTGCCCATCCAAGTATTCCATTTCAGCGTGTCCCAATTTTCTGCGTAGTATGCTTCCGGTGCAAAGTAAGCGGCTGTCATGTATCCCCAGTGATTTCGTTCGTAGGGATTCCAAGTGTTGTATTTTCCGGCTAGCGAATCTTCAAAAGGAATTTCGATATTGCCGAATTCTTGAGCGGGGAGAAGTTCAACTGTATTAACGCCAAGGTTTTTAATGTATTCGAGTCCGCCGCGGATTCCTTTTTCGGTTAAACCTTTATAAGTCCCGGGGTTTTCTGCTCCGGCTGTTGGGTGGACGGTCATATCACGGATGTGCATTTCATAAATAATTAAATCCCGCCAATCTTGTTTTATCCATTCGTCATCTTCCCAATCATATTCTTCATCGTAGACAATTGATTTGCGCGGATTCATATAGGTGTTGTAAGTCGCTACAGCTTTTGCATAAGGATCAACACACAAAACTTGATCCGGATTCCCAATTTCGTCGCCATCGTGATAAACTTTGAAGCCGTAATAAATTCCGCGAAGTTCACCCTCTAAAACCGCTTCCCAAACGGCATCTTTATCACGCACCATTTTATGAGTTTCACCTTCAAGATCTTCAACATCCTTAAAAGTTACTAATTCAACTTCCACCGCATTTGGCGTAAATAATCTGAAATATGTTTTGCCATCTTTAATAAATGAACCGAGTTCTTTTTCCGAATAATATGAGTCTAATTTTGCTTCTCGTTTTTTTCTGATCTCTTTGGTTAAGTTTGATTTTTCTTGAACGTACAAGTTGTCACCCATTACAATTGTTGATATAAATGAAACGACTAATAAAAAATGAAGTAAGTTTTTCATTACCTTTCTCGCTGATTTGGAGGAGTGAAACTTAATAATAATTCCGGTTTGAGTGAAGTTAAATTTGAGGGGCAAAGTCTTTTGAATGTTGCTGCTAAGAAAGTGATCTTTAAAAGAAAATCTGTCTTTATCTTCGCGCCCTTCGTGTAAACTTAGTGTCTCTTGTGGTTAAGTTTCTTTACAAAAAAGTTAATAAGGGAGTCATCATTCAAACAAGACAAAACATCTAACAATAAAACTAAAAAAGACAAATTAGGTAAGGATTTAACTTGAAATAATAATTTGTTTTTTGCAATTTTAATTAGCCCATGGGAAGGGCTTTTAATTAGTTTAATTGGAGGAAAGATGAAAAATGATTTAATTTCATTTATTAAAAGTTTTATAGGGGGGGGTAAAATTTAATCTTGAGAATAGAATGAATGCAAACTTGAAAATCACATTATTCCTTACTGTAATATTGTTTTTATCCCTACCGACCTTCTCGCAAACACAAAAGAGAATTCCGTGGCCAAGTTTAGCAGATGGTCCTTGGCCGGTTGCAAGAGGGGACGTGCAAGGCACCGGACGTTCGGAATATATTGGGCCTGATAATCCACAAATAATTTTGGAACAAACTTATCTCCTTTGGGAATCAAGCATGGGCCTGTAATAGGATTAGACGGTGAATTAATGTTTGGAACTGTAGCCGGAAACTTTGGAACAAATGAGAATTATTTCTATTCTGCTGATTCTTTTGGTAATCAGCTATGGCGTTTCTCAACTTTTCATTGGGTACCAAATGATTGCGCTCCCGCAGTAGCTGCTGATGGAACAATCTATTTTGGCACTCAAGGTCCAAATCCATCATATTTTTTTGCATTGAACCCTAATGGAACTATGAAGTGGATGTTTGAAACAAAGGGTGCTATTAATCTGCTGAATATAGTCCTAGATAAAAAAAGGAAATGTATATTTTGCCTCAAGTGATTCTCTATTTGCTTTTAGTCCAAATGGAGCCAAGATTTTTAGTTTAGCAATTCCCCGTATTACCGGAAAAGGTATTTCATTTTCACCTTCAGGTGATACTCTGTATGTACCATCAGTATATTATGATGAACCAAATTATATCTATCACTTATTTTCAATAAATACTTCCGGTGAAATTCTTTGGAAAAAACAATTTGAAAGAATAGGACCATCGACGGTACTAGTCGACAATTCTGGAAAGCTATACTTACAAGCGGAGAAACGCGTAATGATACGTATTTTGTACGAACCTTTTATTGTCTAAATCCAGATGGCAGTATTAACTGGGAATTTGATTATACTAATGGTGCAGTTCCGGATACATGGGATTCCGGTGGTCCGACAATGGACAGTGAAGGTAATATTACATTTTATGGATTTGTTAAGGTCGGTACTGAATACAGATACGGATTCAGCATCTCTCGATTATGATGGTAATTTAAGGTGGACATATGCATTTAAATTGGAAGATTGGTTTGAAAGACAATCTGTAGAAATAAATCATGGTTTGGTTTGTGACGCGGAGGGAACAATTTATGCAGCAGCAAATAGAGGTTATTATTTATATGCAATAACAAAAGAAGGTAAACTAAAATGGAAGTTACGATTAAAAGATTACTATGTAAGTGCCAGCCCGGTTATCGGCAAAAATGGTAGAATTTATTTGGGAATGCATCACGGTGCTTGGGAAGATGATTTGGAAAAAAATCTTTTAATAATCGGAGATACACCTAATTCAGTAGAGGATGAAGAATCACCAACAGAATTTATACTTCATCAAAACTACCCAAATCCATTTAACCCGACAACCAGTATCGAGTATCAGTGCAAGTATCGAGAAAGTTAGTATTAAAGTTTACGATGTTCTTGGTCGCGAAATTGCAACCTTGTTTAATGAAGTAAAACACCGGAAGTTATGAAGTAAAATTTAACGGAAGCAGTTTAAGTAGCGGCGTATATATTTATGTTTTGGAAGCTGCAGATTTGAAAATAAGTAGAAAGATGTTGTTAATTAAATAACCTCTCCCTCTTTCCCTCTCCTTGCTAAGGAGAGGGATGAAAGGTGAGGTTCAGTTTATTTAAGTAATACAGCTTTCTGAACCGAGTTAAAACTTCCCGAATTCATTCTAATTAAGTAAACACCGCTTGAAAGATTTGCAGCATTCCACTCAACTTTATGATAACCGGCATTAAGATTTTCATTTACAATCTCGCCAACTTTTTGACCGATTATATTGTACACGGAAATTGTAACTGCTCCGGCATCCGGAATTGAAAACTCAATTGTTGTAGAAGGATTGAACGGATTCGGATACAGACTTTTCAGCTCGTATTCATAAACAATCTCTTCATCATCATTAACATCTGTTGTCGGGTCCTGTACTAAGTTGTTAATGATATATTCAATGTTGGTAGATAAGTCATTGTGTTCAAATTGATAAGGTTTTGCGGCTATGTAAACAAATTTTCCCTTATCTTCTGGTTCGCTTAATACACCTGTACCTCTCGGTGAGTCGAATCCTTCGCTGGATTGATAAAGCAGAGTACTTGTTTCGGAAGTTAGCTCAGTCACAAAAGCATTAATAAAAACTTGATTTGTCGTGAGTGAAATATCAGTTAATTGAGGATGTGTACTTTCAAAACTTTGCAATGTACTAAAAGGCATATCGTGCCATTGAATTCCCAGATAGTTTACCAGCTCACTGTCAAGAAAATTTCTTCCGGAACTTGTAATTAAAACAATATTGCCACCGACGTCTAAATAATTTTTCATTAATTCCTTATTAAAACTTCCGGCATCATTACCACCTGAAATCCAAAGGATAGTTGAGTATCTTCTCAAAGCGGCTAAATCTAAAACACCATTCCCGATAGCTTCAGGAAGCACACTTGGATAACCATCCTCAGGAGTATCTTCGAGATCCCAGAAATTTATTTCAAGGTTTCCCCAAAAAGCTTTGTTGTTGTAGGAGCTGAATGCATCGTCGTTCCATTGCATTCCGTTGACCAGAAGCACTCCTTTATCCAGTGGCGGATCAACCAACATTTCTTCAACATCTTTAAGTATCCAATTATTCGGATCAAACATAACCTTAAAAGGTTCATTTGAAACTGTGAGTTCAAAATTTTGTGATTGTGAGGAGTTCGTAACTGTAAAAGACTCTTCTGTTCCGTCTGTATATTCAACAACAAATTCAATAGGCATTTCAAAAATTGGTCCTATAGTTTGTGTCTGTTCAATAAAACCGGAGACTGTGTAAGAGCCGTTATCTTCTGAACTCGTCCAACCAAAATTGTATTTTGGGTAACCTTCGTCGTAAATCCATTGATCGAAAAACCACTCGAGGTCCATTCCGGATGTCTCTTCTGCGACTCGTTGAAAATCTTCGGTAAATGCGGCTGCATACCTGACTACAGGGTCGTGAGCATAATTATAAAGTGTTTGAAAAAAGTCATCATCGCCTAGCACACCGCGAAGCATGTGAAGTACAATAGAACCTTTCGCATATGATCGTGAGCTGTTAAAAATTTGATTAACACTATTAATGTTTTGGACGTAAATAGTTCCTTGAGCATTTTTTGCCGAAGACATGTTTGCCTTAACATCATTAATAAACACTTCGTGTCCGTATGCTCTTTCTAAATAAAGCGATTCACTGTAAGTAGCAAAACCCTCATTAAGCCAGATGTTGTGCCAGTCGGCGCAAGTGATCATATCACCAAACCATTGGTGGGCAAGTTCGTGTGCAATAACAGCGGTATTATAAAATCCCATTGAAGAAAGCGTTTGATGCTCCATTGCACCGCCCCAAATAAATTCCGCGTGTCCGTATTTTTCCTCAACAAACGGGTAAAGTCCATACATATCGGAAAACACTTCGAGCATAGGGATTGTTTCGGAAAGCGCATCCATTCTGCTCTGTGAAACATTTTGAGGGTAATTGTAATGGATAACAAGCATTGAATCGGTTCCGTTGTATTTCCAATACTCTTCGGTAACATCGTAAGGTGCAATCGCAAGGGATATTAAATAATGAGCAATCGGGTAGGAAACATGCCACTGATAAGTATGTGTTCCGTCACCGTTAATTATTTTTGCTTCCAGTGATCCATTTGAAGCAGGGATTAAATTGCTGCTTGTGGTTAACCAAATATCGGCTGAATCCGGTTTGTCCGAAGGATTATCTTTACAGACCCACCAGTCGGGTGCGCCGTAAGGTTCGCTCAGAGTCCAGATTGCATCATACTGAGTATTGTAACCAAAACTTCCCCATCCTGTTGAAACCGGAGCTCCCTCATAACTTACAACAGCAGTAAATTCTTCATCGGCGGAAACTGTTGAGTTTAGCGAAATATTAACTTTGTTATTTTGATGATTGAAAGTTGCCGGGTTAGAATTTACCGTAACTTCGGTGACCGTTAAAGTATTTGTAAAATCAAAAAAGACTGATGTGATGTTCTCGAGCGCTTTAGCTTTAATAGTTACTTCACCGTCAAAATAAACAACCGGATTACTCGATTCATCGTAATCAATGTCTAAATCCAATTTGTAGTAAGTAACATCAATAGTTTCATCACCTGGATATTGCACTCGGTCAATATTCTTTGATAAAACTGTTGATGCTATTTTACCTTTTGAACAAACATGCTCGTAGGTACTTTGAGCAGTAATTGTTAATACAATTAATAGATAGAGAAATGCGAAATAGATTTGTTTCATTCTTCCCCCAATTAAGGTAATGTGTGTTATTAAAAAATGATGCAGTAAGCGTAAATTAACAATGCAATAAAATTACTAATTATAAAACCTGCATCAAAAAGCTAAGTAGAATACCTGCTGCTACGGCTGAACCGATAACACCTGAAACGTTAGGTGCCATGGCATGCATGAGCAGATAGTTTGATTTGTCTTCTTTTAGTCCCAAGTGTTGAACAACACGTGCACTGTCCGGAACAGCGGATACACCGGCTGCTCCAATCATCGGATTAAGTTTGTCATCGCCTTTTAGGAATAAGTTCATAACTTTAGCAAAAATTATTCCGCCTGCTGTTGCTATCATAAATGAAATAGCGCCAAGAACAAAAATCAAAATTGATTGCGGTGTTAAGAAAGTAGTTGCTTGTGTTGATGCACCAACTGTCAATCCAAGCAAAATTGTTACAATGTCAATTAACGGACGAGCTGCTGTATCGGCTAAACGTTTTGTTACGCCGGATTCTTTTAGAAGGTTTCCGAAGAAAAGCATACCAAGCAATGGTAAACCACCGGGAGAAATAAATGTTGTTAAGAGTAAACCAACAATCGGGAAAAGAATTCTTTCGGTTTTGCCGACCGCACGAGGCGGTTTCATTTTTATTCGTCTTTCTTTTTTGTTGGTGAGTAATTTTATAATTGGGGGTTGGATAACCGGGACTAATGCCATATATGAGTATGCTGCAATTGCAATTGCCCCAATTAACTCCGGGGCTAATTTTGAAGATAAGAAGATAGCAGTTGGACCGTCAGCTCCGCCAATTATGCCGATTGATGCAGCTTGTGCCGGAGTAAATCCTATTGCAAGTGATGCAATGAATGTTAAGAAAATACCAACTTGAGAAGCGGCTCCGAGCAACATTAATTTAGGATTGGAAAGCAGGGTTGAAAAATCTGTCATTGCTCCGATTCCCAGAAAAATCAGCGGTGGGTAAATTCCTTTTAATACTCCAAAGTAGAGATAATTAAGTACACTTCCTTCTTCATATATACCGAGCTGTAAACCAGCGCTTTCTAAATAAGGAATGTTGCCGAGCAAGATTCCAAATCCAATTGGAATAAGTAGTAATGGTTCATATTCTTTGACTATTCCCAGCGTAATAAATATACAGCCAACTATGATCATCGCAAGATGACCTAATGTCAAATTAGCAAAACCAGTATATTGAACAAATGTATTAAAACCGTTTATAAATTCATTAAAAACTTCCATCGTTAACTCCCGATCTCAACTAAAACATCACCCTCCATAACAGAGTCACCCGGATTAACTTTAACCGCAGTAACTTTCCCCTCAATATCAGCGGTGATATTGTTTTCCATTTTCATTGCTTCCATAACAAGAAGGTGGTCACCACTTTTTACTACATCTCCGGCTTTAACTTTTATCTCTAATATTGTACCCGGTAGTGGAGCTTTAATTTGTCCGGCGCCTTTCTTTTCAGAAGGTTTACTTGTTTTTGCGCGGTCAGTTTCACTTGACGGAATTGCCGGTTGTCTTACTAATTTTGGTGTTTTGGTTGTTTTTACTTCATGGTCAATTTCAACTTCATATTTTGAACCGTTGACTTCAATTTCTGCAATGTTGTCTTCCAAATTCAATAACTCAACGTTGTAATTGTTTCCTCTGATCGTAAACTTAAATTTTTTCATTTTATTTTCCGGGTTATCTTTTTTCTGGGTATTGTCTTAATCCGTATATTTTCGAACTCCAAGGTGAGTATGGTTTTTGAACTTTCTTAATTGTTATTACGGTATTTTCATAATCGTGCACTTCTCTAAAATGCAACATCAGCGCCATTGAAATAGCAGCAGTTACCTCACCTGATAAAGATTCTTCCGTCGAATTTTCTTCCTTTAACTTTCCTTCTGCTTTCAATTTTTTGTTTGTTCGGTACTTTATCAATTTCGCTAAATTCATAAAGGTGATAAACAAAAAGAGAAGAGACATGAAGACAATGCTATAACCGAGAACAGATATTATTAAACTGTCACCGGTTATGTTGTCTAAAGTAAAGGTAAGTTCCGGTAAAATCTGATGAACCCGCTGCAGTGGTGAGTGTATCTTTTACCGATATTAATGTATCTGTTATTGCCGTTATATTTTCATTCATTACCAACTCAATTATAATGGAATATTAGAATGTTTCTTTGGTGGATTCTGATCTTTCTTTGTACTTAACATTTGTAAAGCACGAATGACTCTGAATCTTGTATTTCTCGGTTCAATTACGTCATCAATATAACCGTATTTTGCAGCTACATAAGGATTAGCAAATTTATTCTTGTACTCTTCTTCTTTTTCGGCAACGAACTTTACTCGTTCTTCATCACTTTCAAGTGATTTTAATTCTTTAGCATGCAAGACTTCAATAGCACCTTTCGGACCCATCACGGCAATTTCAGCTGCGGGCCAAGAATAGTTTATATCACCCCGTAAATGTTTTGAACTCATCACATCATAAGCGCCGCCGTATGCTTTACGTAGTATGATTGTTACTTTTGGAACGGTTGCTTCGCCGTATGCAAACAGAAGTTTAGCACCATGTAAAATAATTCCGCCGTATTCTTGAGCCGTTCCTGGTAAAAATCCTGGAACGTCAACAAGTGTTACAATCGGAATATTGAATGAATCACAGAAGCGAACAAATCTTGCTGCTTTTCTTGAAGCGTTTATGTCTAAAACACCGGCTAAGTAGTTTGGTTGATTTGCAACAATCCCAACCGGTTGTCCGTTAAAGCGAGCAAAACCGGTTACAATATTTGGTGCATACCTTCTTTGCGTTTCAACAAATTCATTGTAATCTACTACGGAGTGAATGACATCCTTTACATCATAAGGTTTATTTGCAGACTCAGGAACTATTTCGTTTAATGCATCATCAAGCCGGTCAATGGGATCGTCGCATGGAGCTTGAGGTGGTTCTTCCAAATTATTTTGCGGCATGTAGCTTAATAATTTTCTGATTAAAAGAATGCCTTCGTTTTCATCCTCTGCTACAAAATGAGCTACACCCGATTTTGTGCTGTGGATACTTGCACCACCGAGTTCTTCTTCGTTAACCGTTTCACCGGTTACGGTTTTAACAACTTTTGGTCCGGTTACAAACATGTAACTTGTACCTTTGCTCATTATTGTAAAATCTGTAAGAGCAGGTGAGTAAACTGCACCGCCGGCACAAGGACCAAATATTGCAGAGATTTGAGGTACAACTCCCGATGCCATAATATTTCTCTGAAAGATATCTGCATAACCTCCGAGACTCTTAACACCTTCTTGAATTCTTGCACCACCGCTGTCGTTAATTCCAATAAGTGGTGCGCCCATCTTCATTGCCTTATCCATAACCTTGCAAATCTTTTGCGCATACATTTCGGAAAGTGAGCCACCGAATACCGTGAAGTCTTGTGAAAAAACATAAACAAGCCGACCATCGATTGTACCAAAACCGGTGACAACACCGTCGGAAAGATAACTTTGTTTATCGAGTCCGAAATCTACAGTACGGTGAGAAACAAACATGTCGAATTCTTCAAAACTACCTTCGTCCAATAAAAGATCTATTCTTTCTCTGGCAGTATATTTTCCTTTTTTATGCTGCGACTCAATTCTTTTTTCACCGCCGCCCATACGTGCCTTTGCACGCATATCCATCAATTCTTGAATCTTATCTTGAATAGCCATTTTATCTCCGTTAAAATTTATTTTTCTGCTTCTTCGCAAAATTCAGTTAATACACCCATCGTTGATTTTGGATGAAGGAAAGCGATATTCATTCCTTCTGCACCTTTGCGGGGTTGTTTATCAATCAGTTGAACTCCGCTTTCATCAACTTCTTGTAAAGCATCTTCCAAACCGGGTACGTTAAATGCGATGTGATGAACACCTTCACCTTTTTTCGCGATAAATTTTCCGATTGGTCCATCTGAGTCGGTTGACTCGAGAAGTTCAATTTTCGTCTCACCAACTTTGAAAAAAGCTGTCTTTACTTTTTGATCAGGTACTTCTTCAATTGCGTAGCATTTTAATCCGAGTACATTTTCGTAGAAGGTGATTGCGAGATCTAAATCTTTTACCGCAATTCCAATATGTTCGATATGTGTTATATTCATTTTAATTACCTCACCTAAATTGAATAAAAAGAAACTTCAATTAACGTGCCTATAGAAAAGATAATGTATAAAGAAATAAATTGCGTATATGTTATTTAATCAACAAATATTTTTTTCAGAAAGTGGAAAGGGTCGAGGAAATAAAGAAATATTTCTCAATAATTGGAAAAGCTTTCAAAAGTGGAAATAAAATTGAAAAAATAAGTTTACGAAATCTTGACAAAATTAGAATAATGCTATATTTTTACTGTTCAAAGCTTCTGATATTCCGCGTTAGCTCAACTCGCCTAGGCGGCAAGTGGAATAATTTGTTAGTAAACAGATTAACCAAAGAGCTAAGAGAATCTGATGAAGTTTATATTCCGCGTTAGCTCAATGGTAGAGTCCGTTAGCCAACGGATTAACCGAAGGGCCGTGGAAAGTGTTCTTAGAAATTATATATATTTAGAAGATGAGTTACTCAACTTACGTTCTCTATTCTTCAAAATATAATGAGATTTATATCGGTCATTCTAGGGATGTAGAAAAAAGATTAGTAGAACACAATGAAGGAAAGTCAAGTTCTACAAAAAGATATATTCCTTGGCAGCTTATTCATCGTGAGGAATTCGCAACTAGATCTCAAGCGATGAAAAGAGAGAAAGAACTTAAGTCTCAAAAAGGTAGAGAATGGATTCGTAAAGAAATTCTAAAAAAGCATTTATAAATTCCGCGTTAGCTCAATGGTAGAGTCCGTTAGCCAACGGATTAACCGAAGGGCAATGAGAAGTTAAATTTATATTCCGCGTTAGCTCAATGGTAGAGCATTCGGCTGTTAACCGAAGGGCTGTAGGTTCGAGTCCTACACGCGGAGCAAGGGGAAACCCTTTTAGTAGAACTTGAGCAATGCAGTAGTAAAAATTCGCAGTTTGATTTTTAGATGTAGGCGCTCTGTTCGAAGCATAATTAATTTATTTTGTAACAAATTAACGGGATGTTAAATGGCAGAGCGTGAAAAAGGAACCGTAAAATGGTTCAATAACTCTAAAGGTTATGGTTTCATCACTCGCGAAAATGGCGAAGATGTTTTCGTTCATTATCAATCTATTTCTGGTGATGGTTATAAATCTTTAGACGAAGGCCAAAAAGTTGAATTTACTGTTGCACAAGGCCAAAAAGGTTTGCAGGCTCAAGAAGTAACAAAAGCTTAAGTTCTTGTAAAACTTTTCAAAAAAAACCCGTCCTGGTTGGCGGGTTTTTTGTTTAAAAAGTAATTCCGCCCCTTTACTTCAAACCGTTTTTCGATAGAAATATTCCGCACTTTGATACAACTTTTATAATTCAATTCAAATACTTACTTTTATTCTTAATTACCAAGTCATAAGGGAAGGATTTCTATGAAAGGGAAAAACGTAACTCAAAAATTAATTGAAAGTCATTTAGTCTCGGGTCAGATGAGAGCCGGCGAAGAAATTGCATTAAAAGTTGATCAAACATTAACTCAGGATGCAACCGGAACGATGGTCATGCTCGAGTTTGAAGCGATGAATATTCCAAGAGTAAAAACAGAATTATCCGCACAGTACGTTGACCATAATTTAATTCAAACTGATTTCAAAAATCCGGATGATCATCTCTTTCTCGCAAGCGCTTGTAAAAAGTTTGGAGTTCATTTCAGTAAACCGGGCAACGGTGTTAGCCACCCTGTTCATATGGAACGATTCGGTAAACCGGGGAAATCGCTTCTTGGTTCAGATAGTCATACATGCGCAGCCGGTTCAATGGGTATGCTTGCAATTGGTGCGGGCGGGCTTGAAGTTGCGCTGGCAATGGCGGGCGAACCCTTTCATATAAAAATGCCGGATATCATGGGAGTTAAACTAACAGGAAAACTTTCCGATTGGGTAAGTGCAAAAGATATAATACTTGAGATGTTGAGAAGACATGATGTGAACGGCGGTGTCGGCAAAATAATTGAATATTATGGTCCCGGACTGGAAGAGCTTTCTGCGATGGACAGGCACGTAATTGCAAACATGGGTGCTGAACTTGGCGCAACAACAACTGTCTTTCCGGCAGATAAAAATGTTAAAAAGTTTTTAGTCAAACAAGGAAGAGGAGGGGATTTTACTGAATTACTTGCGGATGAAAATGCTGAGTATGATGAGTATGAAGAAATTAACTTATCGGAATTAGTGCCACTAATTGCCAAGCCAAGCAGCCCAGGAAATGTTGTACCGGTAAAAGAAGTTGAAGGAAAAGAAATTTATCAAACGATGATCGGTTCGTCTGCAAATCCGGGTTTTAGAGATTTTGCTATTGCCGGATTAATGTTGGACGGTAAACAAATTCATGAAAGAGTTAGTCTTGATATAAATCCAACATCACGACAAATCTTAGAAAACTTAACTCAACATGGTTACTTGTGGAAGTTAATTCGGGCGGGTGGAAGGATTCATCAATCCGGATGCAACGGCTGCATTGGAATGGGACAAGCACCTGCTTCAGGGAAGATAAGTTTGAGAACCGTTCCAAGAAACTTTCCCGGAAGATCGGGTACTAAAGAAGATCAAGTTTATCTCTGCAGTCCGGAAACAGCTGCAGCATCTGCATTAAAAGGTGTGATCACTGATCCAAGAAATTTGGACATGGCTTATCCGAAGTTTGAAGAACCGGATGAGATTTCAATAAATAAAGAAATGATAGCAACTCCCTTGCAAAATTCAGAAGATGTAAAAATTGAAAAAGGTCCAAACATAAAACCACTGCCTGAATTTGAACCTCTTGTTGATAAGGTCAATGGACCGGTTCTGCTTAAAGTTGGTGATAATATTTCGACTGATGAGATTATGCCTGCAGGTACACGGGTGTTACCGTTTAGAAGCAACATTCCGGAGATTGCAAAGTTTGTTTACGACCAAGTTGATGAAAAGTTTTACTGCTCGTGCTATGAAATACCAAACTAAAGATTTCTTTATAGTCGGAGGTGAAAATTACGGACAAGGTTCAAGTAGAGAACATGCTGCAATAGCACCGCGCTACCTTGGCTTAAAGGTTGTAATAGCAAAAAGTTTTGCTAGGATTCATTGGCAGAATCTTGCAAACTTCGGAATAGTTCCGCTCACATTTGAAGTAAAAAGTGATTGGGAAAAAATAGAACAAGAAGACAAATTAGAATTGACCGACCTAAGAGGTAAAATTAAAAATGAAAGTGAGTTCAAAGTCAAAAACTTGACGAAAGATTTTGAATTCACTGTAACACATAATCTAAGTGAAAGACAGATTGAGTCTATACTCGAAGGAAGTTTGATCAACGTCGTTAAGAAGAAATAATTGATCTACAATTATTTTTGATTAGCACAAATTAAAAATTATAAGTAACTCCAATTCCGTTTGGCACTGCGTAAAAACTAAAAGGAAATTCAATTTCATCATTTCCCAATAAACTATTAAAACCATTGCCAACCGTTTTCCCTATTGAGTAACCTATTAAAGCTCAGGCAAAGGCATCGGAGAACCAATGAATATTTGTTGAAACTCCCAGACCAATTAAAGATGCATATGTTAATGCACCTATTTGTACTAGCGTACTTTCGGGATATAACTCCATTAATGTAAAAGCCATTGCGAATGCTGTTGTCGTGTGTCCGCTCGGCCAACCATCAAACACACCTCTATTGAATAACCCGAACTTAAAATCACGACTGTAATCCGGTTGACCGAAATCTTCATCTTCAGGCGGACGGCGGGCAGTAATCGCTTTGTAAGCCGAAGTTATTCCTAAACTTATTAATGCCGACTGTGCAACTGCTAACCCTGCAATTTGAAGTTTGCTGTCCTTTGCAAATCTGCCAAGTAGATACATACCGGCAGGAACAGCAAATGGAATAATTGCACCGGCTTCAACCGAAACAAATCCCGCATTATAAACCTCTCTATTTTCATAAGAAAAGTTGTACCACTTCCCAATCAAGTCCGCTTTCGACCATGCCGTAACTTCCGATAATTGCAGCAATATGCGGTATACCATAATCTCTTGTAAAAGAACCAAGCACATGATCGTCAAGTCGGTGAAAGAATGTCGTCACGGGCACTGGTTCGTAATCATCTTGAAAATCTTTCTTAGCTTTATTTAAGTGCTGTGAAAAAATATCACTGCTTATAAAAAAGATTAACATTGAGAAGAGTGTCATGTGTCTTTTGTATTTTGTACTGCAGAAATTCTTTTCAGTTTTTGTTCGCATTTTTACCAAGGTTTTATTTAATAAGATGTGTGTTCTGAGAAAAGATATTTATTTTATTAAAAGAATGAAAGTCAGATTAATAGAAAAATCACTAATCAATTTATAAATTTGTGAGAGACAACTTCTATTGAAAGAGTTTTTAAGGTGTCTCTAAGGTTTAGAATAAATAATTTGAATAGGCATAACTAATGCAAAAATCTAAGATTATTGAGTTACCCGGATGGATGGACGGTATTACATCAGATCAAGAATTTCAGAACATAGATGAGCAAATGAAATTTGTTTTACAACTCGCTGATAAAAATGTAAAAGAAAAAACCGGCGGTCCTTTTGGAGCTGCAGTATTTGAGGAGCAATCGGGTGAATTAATTTCTGTTGGTGTTAATATTGTTGTGGAAAGCAATTGTTCAGCTGCCCACGCTGAAATAGTTGCAATTACTCTTGCTCAAGAAAAACTAAAGAATTATCGACTTGATGATAAAACTTATGTGCTTGTTTCAAGCGCTCAACCTTGTGTTATGTGTGCAGGCGCTTTACTTTGGTCCGGAATTAAAAAGTTAGTTTACGGCTCTAACAAAAAAGACGTTGAAGAAATAGTTGGTTTTGATGAAGGTCCTATACATCCGGATTGGATAAACGAAATGAAAAAACGTGATATCGAAATTATAGGCGAGGTACTCCGGGACGAAGCAAATGAAGTACTAACTGAGTATAAAGAAAGTGAAGGAATAGTTTACTAAAACTATTCCATCACCAAAATTCTGTCATAAATTAAATCGAAAGAGAATGATTTCTTTTCGGTTTTTCTTTCAAGATACTCCGCAACTTTTTCTAACCTATTCGGTATTTGCATAATTTTATCTTGCGCTTTTCTTCCTGCTTCATTCAGCCCTTCCAGTGTTTCAATTTTCCAAAATGAAATTGCTTCCTCAACAATTTTTTTGTAATCACGTGGACTATATATTTTTGCTCTTCTAATTACATCAGCCATTTCTCTAAAGTTTGGCATTGAAATACCCGGCATATCTATTGCCGGCAAAATAGTTGCCGCCGATTGTAACGCGCGATTCGGATCAATCTCTAATATTGACTTAAAAACATTCCTGTAAAAAGTGTAATGCTTTGCTTCATCAGCAGCAATATTATTCAAAATACCGTTGATCAATGGTTCTTCTTTTCCGATATAAGTTCCGGTGTTTTTATGTGAAATTTGTGTTGCTCTTTCTTGCAATGTCGTATAAACAAAAACCCTATATGGATCTTTATCCCAATCGGGATCAAAACCGCGTTCTTGATAAACATATTGCATTTGATCCAGACGAGAAAAATTAAACAAGCGGCTATCACGAGCATAATCACGAAGTACGCATCCATGACGATCTTCCTCTGGCAGTCCACATATTATTCCACTTAGACCAAAAGCTGTCATCACCTAAATATTTTGAAAGAATTCTATGGAAATGTGGTAATCCTTCTTCGGTTATTAAATTCAACCCGATTGCAACTCGAGCGGAATCTTTTATTCCGCGTACGCGCTCGCGTAATTTTTTAATGATGGCTTCATCATCATCGCTGTTTTTTTCATCTGCCGGAAGAAAGTCGCCGGAGAACCAAAGTTTTCTCTTAGCTGTATGATCTTCCATCCATACTTTAACTTTATCTTCAAGACTTGCCAACACTTCGGCTTTTGCTTCAGTGTTCATAGACTCGTTTTGATCCGGATTTATTATTGTCATTCTATCCCTTCCAATTCTTTTGCTTATTAAAGAAGACAAAATAACTTATTATATGCTGAAAATCTAAATTCTCATTATATTATAGTGTAAAAGAAATGTAAAAGTGTTGACCAATAGTAAGAAATACATATAATTATATAGTTGGAAAAGTTTATAGAAAGAGAGTAATACTTTGGCTAAAGCAGAATTAAAAACAAAACCAACTTCCGCTGATGTAGAAAAGTTTTTGAATTCTATTGAAAACGAAAAGCGAAAGAAAGACGCTTTTGTAATTTTGGACGTAATGAAAAAAGTAACGAAAGAAGAACCCAAAATGTGGGGAGCGTCAATCATTGGTTTTGGTTTATATCATTATAAATATGAAAGCGGGAGAGAAGGTGATTGGTTTTTGGCCGGATTTTCTCCGCGTAAAACAAATTTTTCTATTTATATTATGTCGGGATTCAAAGAGTTTGACGAATTGCTATCCAAGCTGGGCAAACATAAAACGGGTTCATCCTGTTTGTACATAAATAAATTGGAAGATGTTGATCTTTCAATTCTCAAAAAGATGGTTACGCTTTCTGTGAAGAAGATGAAATCAAAATAGGGGGTAGCAAAATGAAAAAACTAGGATCAATTTTAATTTCGATCATTATACTTGGCTTTTTAATCAGCAGTTGTGATGACGAACCGACAAAATATGTGGGTGATAGAGATTTAACTCCGGCGGGATTTATTAAAGGTTCTGTTAGTGATTCAGCATCAGGAGAAAAATTAAGTGATGTTAAAATTGTTATAACGGAAATACTTTTTGAGTCGGATTTTTCCGATACTGTTGTAACCGATGCTAACGGAGACTTCTTCATTGATGGAATAACACAGCAAGAATATTACTTGGAGATTAACACAAAAGGGTACAAGTGCAGAACCCTTCTAGTTGATGTTGAAGATACTTTAGATATGAAAAATCCCGTTAAACTTCAGCGTAACCACTACCCTTATAACTATGTTTCAGTTGATGAATTTCCCAACGAACCGGAAAGCGGAGCATATTA
Source organism: Melioribacteraceae bacterium (assembly GCA_034521465.1). Taxonomy (GTDB): domain Bacteria; phylum Bacteroidota; class Ignavibacteria; order Ignavibacteriales; family Melioribacteraceae; genus SURF-28. Next base: position 487,766 of record JAXHMN010000016.1, read on the forward strand.
TTATCAACTCGATCCAATGGTTTTCAGTAATGATCGCTCTTGGGCAATTCCGTTTGATGCATCGCCGGTAACAGTTTCAAAAATTCATCACAAAATTGATTCGCTTATTGTGGAAGTTATTCGTGATGATATAAAAGTTGATTCATTGCGGTATAAGTTTTTTCAATACGATTGTGGTGCAGCATTAGTGGAGGTACCACCGGATATGGTAATAAAACTTGAAGAGGATGATCCGAAAATTTTGGATCATAATTTTAAGCCGGTTGACTTAAATATTATTGATTGGCAACATTGTTTTGATTCGACAGCAAGTATCGCAAATTATTATTTTTTGAACAATAGATTAAAAAAGCAATTATATGAAAAGAATATTCATCGCACTGATTTTTGTTCAGCTCTTCTTAGCGAACATCGTTGCTCAAGAAGAAAATGCAATATTAACTCCTGTTGAGTACAGCTATAAAACAGTCGACACAACTGAGTTAAGCGCTTTCGTTTTCTTTCCCGAAGAAGACAACGAAGAATTACGTTCTGCAGTTTTAGTTTTTCACGGCGGAGGTTGGGACGAAGGAACTCCCGAATGGGCATTCAGCAGAGGGAGACATTTTGTTCAGCAAGGTTTGGTTGCCGTTGCAGTTGAATATCGTTTATCGGATCAAAAAACTATAACTCCTCTTGACGCAATGGAAGATTCAAAAGATGCAGTAAGATGGCTAAGGAGAAATGGGAGAAGAATTTAAGATTGATACCTCAAAAGTTGCCGCCTACGGTTGGTCCGCGGGCGGTCACCTTGCTGCTTCAACAGCAATTTTTAATAATGACACATCTAATATAAGCTCAATGCCAAACGCTTTGCTGCTCGTATCACCCGCATTAGAATTGACAAACGATAGTTGGATTAGTCAACTATTGATTGATGATTCCGAACCGGTTGATATTTCTCCGGCTCACCACGTAAAACCAAATATGCCTCCGACAATTATTGTTCACGGCAGAGATGATACGGTAACTCCTTTAAGCGGAGTTGAACTTTTTACTCAACGTATGCGCGATGCCGGTAATATTTGTAAGCTATTTATTTATGACAGGAGTCGGGCATATGTTTACACCATCAACCGAATCCGATAAAGGATGGCCGAATCCCGATCAAGAGATAAAGAACGAAGCATATTCTGAAATAGATAATTTTCTTAGAAAACTTGGATTTGATAATGACGAATATTGAAGTAACAGTAAACTTTCTCCGCGCTTATGCTAAAGGCGATATTAAGGAAGTCGAGAAGTTAATTGCTTCCGACTTTAATTTTGACGATCCCTCAACCGAGTTTAAAACAAAAGACTCATACTTAGAATCGCTGAATAATAATTCAGTTGCCGCAAGTGATTTTAATATTCTACACACTTTTGAAAACGGAAATGAAGTACTGTTGATTTATCTTTTTGAAAAGAATGGAATCAACACCAGAATTTCTCATTACTTCAAAGTTGATGATGATAAAATCAATGAAATGTCTTTGATTTATGATAAATCGGTTTTCAAATAACCGTCAGCAAATTAAAAATTTATCACAAGCTCAAGAAATTATTTTGCAATTTCTCTTTACCAAACAATCTTAAAACTAAATTATAGATTGAGTAGAGTTCCAAAGAGAAAGGAATATATCCCAAATAACCAAGTACCGGCATTTCAAAAACATGCAGAAAGTTTACACCCGGCACATCGTAAATCCACTTGGGATATGAATAGTAATTCCACATTTCCCAAAAGAAGCCGCAGATCAAACAGCCTATCCAAAGTGAAAAGACCGGTCTCCAATTACCTTCGCTAACTTTAGTTACAATACTCCGATTACCCAGTAAAATATTGATGCCCTCAACAAAAAAGAAAACTGTAGTCCAAACAAATACATAAAATATGTTTGGGAATAATAATAAAAGATATCAGCATACCGGCGCTTGCCTTTAAAAGTAAATCCCGGTTTTCTCACTTTCTTCAATACGGAATTTACTTTTCACATCATTTAAAATGTTGATACTAATTCTGCAGCGCCGAAAACCGCCGGGATCACCGTTGAAAAACTTAAGGAAGCAAGTAAAAAATATTCAGTGTCGGTAAAAAACTCTTTGCCGTCGTAATACCAGTTTTGCGTTACTTTATTAAAAAGTTCAAAAAGCCACCAAACCGGCATCGAAACTAAAAACAATCCGAAGTAAGCAAGTTTGTTTCTCGAATAATGCGAGGAACCTTTGCGTAAGTACACCAATGCATCAACAGTCAGGGCAAAACCGAGCCAGAGCGGGAAAAATCCCCAATGAGTTCTCAAGCCATCCAAACTCCAATTAAGATACCAAAAAACGGCGATCAGTAATAAACCAAATAATAATCTAACCGGAATCTTTTGCATAATAATCCTCTTTAGGAAACGCAAAGTTAATTTATATGATAGTATTAATTATTGCAAAAATCATCGACGTCATCTCTGTTTTTCTCAGTGGGGAAACATAGAGAGATTGCATGTGTTTAAGTTTTGTATTCAAAAAAATGATTATATATTAAGTGATGTATGATTGAGTTCGAATTAAAATGAGGAGGAAAACGATGAAAGTATTCAATCCGGATCGATTAAAAGAACTTATCAAACCCCGCCAAGAACCTTGTATTTCAATCTATATCCCAACTCATAATGAGTGGAGTGAAAAAGAACAAGATAGAATTAGATTTAAAAATCAATTGCAGAATATTGCTGCACAGTTGAAAGAAAAAGGTTATGATTCTCCGGAAATTGATGAATTACTTAACGAAGCAAATGAACTTTATAAGAATGAAGATTTTTGGAAACATACCAGTAGTGGTTTGGCAATGTTTATTTCAAATGAAGAAACACTTTTCTATCGTGTACCGATTACTTTTAATGAATACTCAAAAGTATCATACAGGTATTATATTAAACCGTTACTGCCGCTGGTGAGTCAAGATGGAAGGTATTTCATAATTGCACTCGATCTAAATGAAACAAAACTTTATCACGGATCAAAATTTTCTATTAGTGAAATTGAGTTACCGAAGGATACTCCAACGAGTTTGGATGATGCGATGATACTTGACGATCCGGAAAAATCAATCCAGTTTCACACAGGCGCCGGTGGCCCAAAGGGGGATAGACATGCTGTTTTTCACGGACAAGGAACCGGAACCGATGACAAACTTGAGAAGAAACAAATCTTAAGATTTTTCCAAATGCTGAATAAAGGTGTAATGGAAATCTTAGCCGGTGAAAATGTTCCGCTCCTAATAATTGGTATTGAATATTTAATACCGATTTACCGTGATGCAAATTCATATTCACATTTATTTGAAGACGTGCTATTGATATCGATCCACAAACTTTGAGCCCAAAAGATTTGCACAAACGAAGTTGGGAAAAAGTTGAGTCGCACTTCAAAGAGTCAGAAGTGGAAGCTTTGAATGAATACGGAAATAAAGTAAAAGAGAATCTTGCTACCGATGAATTAGACAAAGTTATAAAAGGTTCTGTTAATCAAAGAATCGATAAATTGTTTGTTAATCTTGAGAAACAAACATGGGGAAGATATGATCAAAAAAATGATCAACTGATTTTGGATTCCTGAACCAACAACAGAAAATGAAGATCTACAGGATTTCACAATTTTCAATACAATCGAGAATAAGGGAATTGTATATACTTTAGAAAACGATAGAATGCCAAACGGAAAATCTATGGCGGCAGTTTTTAGATTCCCTGTTTCGTGAAAAAATACCAAATTATTCAATCAAGTTGTTTGATTGATGGCTATGTAAAAATAAAATAAGAGGAAACTATGAGTGATAAGATGAAGACGTTCGTAATGAAAAAGATCGGTGAAGTTGGAATGATGGAAAAAGATGTTCCGCAAGACCCGGGACCAAACGGTGCAATTATTAAAACAACAAAAGCACTAATTTGCACTTCAGATACTCACACGGTAAAAGGAGCAATCGGTGAAAAAGAAAACATAACTCTCGGTCACGAAGCTGTCGGTGTGATTCATAAACTTGGCAGCGAAGTTGAAGGATATGAAGAAGGTCAAAGAGTAGCCGTAAATGCAATAACACCCTGTTACAAATGTGAAAATTGTATACGCGGTTATCCTTCGCAATGCACAGAGATGCTCGGCGGTTGGAAATTTGCTAATATTAAAGATGGTGTTTTTGCGGAATACTTCCACGTGAATGATGCAAATGCAAACTTAGCTCCCATTCCTTCCGGAGTTAAAGATGAAGAAGCGGTTTACACAACCGATATGATGTCAACCGGTTTTGCCGGTGCTGAAAATGCAGATATTCCGATGGGTGGAACAGTAGCTATATTTGCTCAAGGTCCCGTCGGTTTAATGGCGACAGTCGGTGCGAAACTTACAAGGAGCCGGTTTAATAATAGCTGTTGATGGTATTGAAAAACGCCTCGAACTTGCTAAAGATTACGGCGCTGATGTAACAATCAACTTCGAAGAAAAAAATCCAGTCGATACGATAATGGAATTAACCGATGGTAAAGGTGTCGATTCTGCGATCGAATCACTCGGCGCACAAAAAACATTTGAGGACTGTGTAAAAGTAACAAGCCCCGGTGGAACAATATCAAATATTGGTTACCACGGCGAAGGTGACTACGTCAATATTCCTCGAATGGAATGGGGAGTTGGTATGAGTAATAAAACTATTAAGACAGAACTTTGTCCCGGTGGTAAAGTAAGGATGAGCCGGCTGCTCAGGTTACTCGAGCAAAAGAAAGTTGATCCAACACCAATGACTACCCACACATTCAAATTCGATGAGATTGAAAAAGCATTCGAAATGATGGAGAAAAAGAAGACGGCATCATAAAACCGTTAATTGAATTTGCATAATTTATTATTTTAAGGAAGACTCATTCTCGAGTCTTCCTTCTGTAAAAATTTTGAGTGAGATAATGAAAATTTTATCAATTACCGTTAACCCTTCAATTGACACTAGTACTAAAATTAAACAAGTAACCGCAGACCGGAAACTTCGCTGCAAAAAACCGGTGCATGAACCGGGCGGCGGCGGGATCAATGTATCACGTGCAATTAAAAAGCTCGGCGGTAATTCATTGGCTCTTTTTCCTGCTGGTGGAATGAACGGTAAACACCTAATTCAGTTGCTTGATGATGAAGAGGTTGAAACATCCCCAATTGAAATAGAAGATTCAACACGTGAAAATTTTGCTGTTGATGAAACAAGCTCCGACAGAAATTACAGGTTTGTAATGCCGGGTCCTAGATTGAAACAAAGCGAGTTGGAAAGCGATAATTGAAAAAGTTCATAACCTAAAAGAAAAACCGGACTTCCTCGTTGCAAGCGGTAGTCTGCCCGAGAGCGCTCCTGATAATTTTTATGCGCTGTTAGCCGAGTGCTGCAATAACGAAAAGATAAAATTGATAGTCGACACATCCGGAGATCCGTTAAAGAAAGCTTTGGATGAAGGAGTCTTTTTGATAAAACCTAATATGCGTGAGCTTAATGATATATTGGGTAAACAGATTGAAGATGAACATAAACTAGCATCCGAAGTTCAAAAATTGATTAAAAATAAAGGTGCAAAGTACATTGTACTGTCACTTGGTTCAGGCGGTGCTTTATTGATCGATGAAAGCTCATACAAACATTTCAGAGCGCCAACGGTTCAAATAAAAAGTAAAGTAGGCGCTGGAGACAGTATGGTTGCCGGAATTGTACTAAAGTTATCCGAAGGAAAAGAAATTGAAGAAGCAGTTAAGTACGGAATTGCTGCAGGTGCTTCCGCAGTTTCAACCCCCGGAAGTGAGCTTTGCCGAAAAGACACAACCGAAGATCTCTTCAAAAAAATAGCTGCCGAGTGAATATAAAATAAATTATTTTGCTTATTGATGAAATTCATACTTATTAATTTTCATTGTTGGTTAGACTGATAAAAACATCACAAATCCTTATAAAAAATGCCTGAAAAAATTATTAAGAACCCGTGGAGTAAAAGTGTAGAATCCATTCTTTCTTCTTTGGATGTTTCGGAAGATAAAGGTCTTTCCAAAAAAGAAGTTAAGGAAAGAAGAAAGAAGTATGGATATAACAAACTGAAAGAATCCAAAAAGAAAAGCGGATGGGAAATATTAATAGATCAATTTACGAGTCTGATTGTTTTGGTGTTGATAGCTACGGTTATTGTATCGTTCCTATTCGGACAAAATATTGAAGGTTTTGCAATACTTGCTGTTGTGCTTGTTAACGGAGCAATTGGATTCTTTACAGAATTTAAAGCCGTTAAATCAATGGAAAGTTTGAAAGAGCTTACCAAGGTTAAAGCTAATGTTAAAAGAAACGGTAACGTAAAACAAATAACGGCGGATAAAATTGTTCCCGGTGATATTGTTCTTCTGGAAGGGGGAGACATTGTAAGTGCGGATATAAGATTAATAGAATCGAATAAACTGCAAGTTGATGAATCACCACTTACCGGTGAATCCGTGCCGGTCACAAAAACAAGCGATGTGCTCGATGAAAAAATCGATTTAGCTGATCGCAAAAATATGGTATTCAAAGGTACCGCTGTTACAAAAGGATCAGGCGCCGGTATTGTCGTTACAACAGGAATGAAAACCGAATTGGGAAATATTTCCGAACTGGTCGATGAAGCAGAAGAGCAAGTTACACCGCTTGAAAAAAGATTGGATGTTCTCGGGCGTAAGTTAATTTGGCTTACTTTCGGTCTGGCTATTGCGGTCGGAATTATTGGATACATTCGCGGAAAAGAGTTGATGTTAATGATCGAAACGGCTGTTGCGCTTGCAATCGCTGCCATACCCGAGGGATTACCGATCGTTGCAACAGTTGCACTTGCGCGCGGTATGCTCCTTATGGCAGAAAAGAATACACTTATCAATAAACTTGCTTCGGTAGAAACACTTGGCGCCGCCAATCGATTATGTGTCGATAAAACCGGCACGTTGACAGAAAATCAAATGACAGTAAGATATTTTCTCCTTCCAGACAATAAAGTTGAAATTACCGGGGAAGGATTTGAGACCGAAGGCGAATTTAAAATAGAAGGTGAAGAAGTAGATCCGAATGATCATAGTATATTAAAGGAATCTCTGGAAATCGGTGTTCTCTGCAATAATGCTGCCCTACCCGAAGAAGAAGATTCCGATGCGGTAGGTGATCCGCTTGAAATTGCATTGCTGGCTGCCGGTGCAAAAGCCGGTTTACACCGCGAAGAATTACTCGAAAAACAACCGGAAGAAAAAGAAGTTGCTTTTGATACTGATGTAATGATGATGGCAACTTTCCATAAAAAGGAAAACAAATATAAAGTCGCAATAAAAGGTGCTCCGGAAAAAGTAATTAAAAAATGCACAAAGATTATTACAAAAGAAGGAAGCAAAGAATTTTCCGAAGATGCAAAAAACGAATGGATCAGATAAAAATGAATCGCTTGCCGAAGAAGGACTGAGAGTTTTAGCAATTGCCGTTAATGAAGCTGATTCAACAGATGAAGACCCTTATCAAAATATGGTATTTATTGGGCTCACCGGTTTATACGATCCGCCTCGAGATGGAGTTAAGGAAGCTATTGCTCAGTGTAAAGATGCTAAAATAGAATTGATAATGGTAACCGGTGATCATCCTTCTACGGCGAATCAAATTGCAAAAAGTATAAATTTAATAGGTGAAAATGAAGACGGTTATACTTACGGTAAGGAATTAGAAAAAATTGAAGAAGCGGATCAACAAAAATTGAAAGAATTATCACAAGAAAAAATATTTGCACGTGTAACTCCAAAGCAAAAGCTGAATTTGATAACGCTTCATCAAGAGGAAGGAAACATTGTTGCAATGACGGGGGACGGGGTAAACGATGCGCCCGCATTAAAAAAAGCAGATATCGGTATTGCAATGGGTAAACGCGGGACACAAGTTGCAAAAGATGCCGCGGATATGATATTAAAAGATGATTCGTTGTCATCAATTGTTGCGGCGGTTGAACAGGGGAGAACCATTTTCAAAAATATTCGAAAGTTTGTTCTGTATCTTCTCTCCGGTAATTTGGGCGAGATACTTGCCGTTGCTGCAACATTTTTAGCTGTTGCCGCATTACCGCTTTATCCATTGCAAATTTTATTTCTGAATTTTGGTATAGATGTTTTCCCGGCTTTGGCTGTCGGAATGTCACGGAGCGAAGCAGGAATAATGAAACTTTCTCCGAGGGATCCCAAGGAATCAATATTAACAAAAAAAGGGTGGATTTTTATTTGGTTTTTCGGAGTAGTTATTGCTGCATCTATTATAGCTTCGTTTGCTTTAGCGCAAGTTTGGCTCGATTATTCCGAGCCCGAAGCAGTAACTATTGCATTTTTAACTTTGGGCTTTTCTCGCCTCTGGCATGTATTTAACATGCGAAGTCCCGATTCTAATTTATTTATAAACGAGATCACAAAAAATAAATTTGTTTGGATTGCATTTCTGATTTGTTTCTTCCTGTTATTCGCGGCAATTTATTTACCCTTTGTTGCAAATATCTTGGATACACATGTTCCAACAATTCAAGGATGGCTGCTCGTAATAATTGTTAGTTTAGTTCCGCTTATAATTGGTCAGCTATTAAAGTTGTTAAAAATCAAACTACAGTAGTGATTGAATCTTTTTAACGAAAGATTGCATGACAAATATATTATCCCGGTGAATACAATAAAAAGACAAATTGGTATTTATTGGTTTCTTCACTATTTTTGAATATCATTTTTTCGCTGAAAAATTTCTTGCCGAAGTTTTCTGCGTGAGTAAAATCAAATCAGATTTTTTCGATAATCAACAGTAGAATGAGTAGACAAATGTTAAGAAAAATCATATTTACGATACTAATATCATCAAGCATAGTTTTTAGTGATGGTCATTTAAAACGACATGAAAAACCATTTAAGATTTTCTTCGATCAAGGCGGATCGGTATTTAATTATCTTCAAACAGATGTTAACTGGGTTGATATAGTTCGTGATCCAAAGTTAGCTGAGATTCATATACTATTAAATTCTGTTGCTTCGGGTGGCGGCGGAAGGGAGTATACAATTACTTTTATCGGGCAAAACGGTTTTGCTGGTTTAGATGATACACTGAAATATTCTTTCCCTCAAAATGTTTCGGTTGATGAAAGAAATGAACAATTAGTAAGGTTAATAAAAGTTGGTCTTGCGCGATATGTTGCCGAAACTCCTTACAGCAAGTTTTTATCGATCGATTTTGACCGTGTATTTGATGAAACAAAAATTGAAGACGACTGGGATGGATGGGTTTTCAGCGTCGGCCTTGATGGTTCTTTTCGTGGTGAAGAATCTCAAGAAGAACTTTACTGGCAGCTCAGCGGTGACATTGACAGAGTCAAAGAAGAAACTAAGTTAATGATCAATGCAAGGATGTCCAATGAACTCGATATTTATCGCAGCGATGAAGGCGAATCGAGTTCTTCAACGCGGAACAGACTTCTCAATTTAATGCATGTTTGGTCTGTAACCGATCATTTTTCCGCAGGATTTTTTACCGGAGCAAATAACAGCACATATGACAATCTCAAGTTATCGTACAATTTTTACCCGGCAATCGAGTACAATGTTTTTCCTTACAGATTGGCAGCTCGTAAAACCTTTTCATTTTTATACAGAATCGGATATGTGCATAACGATTATTATAACCGAACCATTTTCATGAAGGAAAAAGAAGACCTGTTCAAGCAATCTCTTAGCATCGGTTATCGTATGAATGAAACTTGGGGCGAAGCTCATTTTTATTTAACCGCAGCTAATTATCTTCATGATTTTGATAAGAACAAACTTAATCTATGGAGCCGCCTTGCTTATAAATTAACCGGTTCGCTAAGCTTTACCGTTCAAGCCGAAGTTTCGTACATAAATGATCAGCTTCATTTAGAGCAGGAAGGTGCAACGCTCGAAGAGATTTTGCTTAACCAAAAGAGTTTATCGACAAATTATCAATACCGGTTCCGGCTTGGTTTCAAGTATACCTTTGGTTCTATTTACAATAATATTGTTAATACCAGATTTTAATTAGACCGCTTAAATATTTCATTCTGTTTATCAGTTTATTTTGTGTATCTTTGAAACGTTAAAAAATGCTCATTGCAGACGGATGATTTTTTAACCTTTCAAACTGTTGTTAGTAAATGTTAGACTTGCCTGAACTTCTCGATTTACCCCAGCCTGTTGAATCTTACTAAATTAAAATCAACCGAAATTATGGGCATACTCCATATATATAATTTAAAGGAAGAAGATGGTTTCATTTAAAGAACTCGGCTTTGATAAAAATATTTTAAAAGCCGTTGAAGAATTAGGATTCGTTGATCCTATGCCGGTTCAAAACGAAGTTATTCCGTTGATGCTTCAAGAAAAACCGAAAGATATAATTGCACTAGCACAAACCGGAACCGGTAAAACAGCGGCATTCGGATTGCCGATTATTCAAAACATTGATTCGAAAACAAAAGGTGTTCAGTATTTAATTATTAGTCCGACACGAGAATTATGTCTGCAAATCACAGACGACTTGATCGATTATTCAAAATACTTTGATAATGTAAAAATTGCGGCTGTATTCGGTGGATCAAGTATGGATAGACAAATTGATAAACTGAAGCGGGGCGCTCAAATTGTTTCTGCAACTCCGGGTAGGTTGTACGATCTTATAAGAAGAAAGGTTATCGATCTTGAAAACGTGAAAGCTGTTGTTTTGGATGAAGCAGATGAAATGTTAAACATGGGTTTTAAAGAAGACCTCGAAGCAATTCTTGAAGAGACACCAAAAAGCAGAAACACATATATGTTTTCTGCTACGATGCCTGATCAATTGCTTAAGATTGCAAATAAGTACATGAACAAACCTGTTGAAGTGACAATTGGCAAAAAGAATGCGGGCGCCGAAAACGTAAAACATATCAGTTATTTTGTTCAGGCAAAAGACAGGTACTTAGCTTTGAAAAGGATTGTAGATTATTATCCCGATATATATGGTATTGTTTTTTGCAGAACTCGTCAGGAAACAAAAGAAGTGGCGGAAAAACTTATACAAGACGGATATAACGCTGAAGCGCTTCACGGTGATCTTTCACAGCAGCAGCGCGAAGTTGTGATGGGTAAATTTAGAATTCGGCATACTTCATTACTTGTTGCAACCGATGTAGCAGCCCGCGGTTTAGATGTTGATGACCTTTCACACATTATCAACTATAACTTACCGGATGAACTTGAAATTTATACGCACCGAAGCGGCAGAACCGGCAGAGCAGGAAAACATGGTACTTCAATTGTAATAGCTAATATGAAAGAAAAAGGTAAGATTAGAGCAATTGAAGGAAAGGTGAACAAAAAATTTGAAACCCTGCCGATTCCCTCAGGTAAAGAAATTTGTGAAAAACAATTATTTAATTTGATCGATAAAGTAGAAAAAGTAGAAGTCGATTATACACATGTTGAAGAATTTCTACCAACCATTTACAAAAAACTGGAGTGGATGGACAGAACCGAACTTATACAAAGGTTTGTTTCAATTGAGTTTAATCGCTTCTTGGATTATTATAAAAATTTACCAGAGCTAAATGTACCAACAGGTAAAAGTGAACGCGGCGTAAAAACCACAGTAAAAAGAGCGGGTAATTATAACCGTTACTTTATTAATCTTGGTAATCGTGACGGACTAAATCCGGTGACAATGATCGGAATGATTAAAGATTATTCCGGAATAAAATCAATTGACATTGGTGATATAGAAATAATGAAGAACTTTTCCTTCTTTGAAGCAGATGCAAATTACAGTAAAGAAATATTGTCCGGCTTCTCAGGATTAAAAGTTAAAGGTAGAGAAGTTAATGTGGAAACGGCTGAGAAAAAGAAAAATGACGGTGAACGAAAAAGTTATTCAGGAAAACGGGCAAGAAGTAAAGGAAAATCCAGGCGAGATGATAAACCCAAAAGCCGTGACTCAAGAAAAAGAAAAAGTAGAAAGTAGTTGTTTTCAGAAAATAGAAAATTGAGGTGGAAAGTCTGAATGAGAAAGGTTGCCTTCCTTTCAATGGATACCCTTGAAGCTTTTGAATGTTATGACGATTTACTTGTTTCTCCGCTGAAAAAATTAAACTGGAAAGTTGACACAATTTCTTGGAAACGTAACAATGTTGATTGGAAAGATTACGATGCCGTCATTATCCGCTCAACATGGGATTATCAAGATGATGTTAATGAGTTTATCAATAAGCTAGAGTTGATAAACTCTAAAACTCATCTCGAAAATAATCTCGAAATAATGAAATGGAACATTGACAAAACTTACCTTAAAGAACTTGAAGAAAAAGATATAAAAATCGTTCCGTCAATCTGGCGAGAAAGTTTTGATAGCAATGAATTATCACATTTCTTCGACAAATTAAATACCGATGAAATAATTATAAAACCAACCGTCAGCGCAAATGCTGATAATACTTTCAGACTGAAATTAGAAAATCTTGATACTCACATCTCGATACTAGATACTGCCTTCAAAAATCGTCCTTTTGTAGTACAACCATTTATGAAAAATATTATTACCGAAGGCGAATACTCCCTTTTTACTTCGGTGGTCAGTACAGTCACACGATTCTAAAAACTCCAAAACAAAATGATTTTAGAGTTCAGGAAGAACACGGCGGTATATTAAAACTGGTTGAACCGAATGAAGCGATGCAAGTAAAATCCAAAGAGATTTTAAATAAGTTAGAACATGATTTACTCTATGCGAGAATAGACTTTGTTCGAACATCCGATAATGAATTTGCTCTAATGGAATTAGAACTTATCGAACCTTCCTTGTACTTCAACATGGATCCAGAATCTCCTAAAAGATTTGCAGAAATTTTTGATGAATGGATGGGATAACAATTCTTAACTCTTAATCCTAATCTTAAGCTGGTATAAAATTGCCTGGAATGATTAAGAGTAGGAGTTAATTTAAGATAATTAGTGACTGGAAACACCACAGCAGAACCGCTGAGGGGGAGCCTGTTTTATATCTGAAGTGCTTCTGTCAATTTCTTCAACAACCGATTAGACCGCTCTTAGTCTCTATCTCTCTCTATGACTTTGTTTTGAAAGTGCTTATACAAGTTCTTTCACGACTTTCGTATTTCTTCTTTTTGATAGAAAAACTAGAAGTAGGTTTTAAGTCTTCTCTCCGGGAATTCTTTTTTTTATGGGAAATGTTTTCTTTAAACACGTACGTTAAAACAGCTTGAAACTTTCTTCTTCCTATTGACTTATTGCTATACGAATTGCGTCCGGAAATTAATTTTGGTAATATTTGAGGAAAGGATCATCATTTTTCAATTAATAACCAAAGACAAGTTTTACGGATAAGAATTATAGAAACTCTCTCAATTAAAAATTTGGCATCTATTAATAAAAAATTGCTGCTAAAAATTTTTCCTTGAGATTGCAGTAACCGGATTGTTGTATATAATCGGTTTTACAACTGAAATTTATACACAACCGGGGAACATTCGATTCGAAATTTTGAATGACGACAACGGGCTTTCCAATAATACCGTAAATGCAATTGAGCAAGATTCATTGGGTTTTTTATGGTTTGCGACAGATTACGGCGTTAACAAATATGATGGTTATAAATTTAACGTCTTCACTTCAAATCCTGCCGATTCATTCAGTATACCGCACAATAAAGTCCGGGCACTTTATACCGACAGCCAAAATAGATTGTGGCTCGGGACTTCGGGAGGTCTGAGTAATTACGATCATCGAAAAGAACAATTCATAAATTATCTGCCAGAATTTTATGTGCGGGCTTTTGCGGAAAGTGAACCGGGCATTCTATGGCTTGGCACTTCAAAAGGATTAATAAAATTCAACGCGGCTTCAGGAAACTATAAACACTACAATCTTGCACCAGATTATGCAGAAGAGAATGGAAAGTATTCTATCATTGCTTTAGCGTTCGATTATGAAGGGTATTTATGGATTGCTACCGATGGGCAAGGTGTATTTAGATTTGAGAGCGAAAGTGAGACGTTTAAAAACTACAGTTCAGGCAACTCGGCAAACAGTATCAGCAGTGATGTTGTACTTTGTGTGTATGAGGACTCTAAGAAAAGACTCTGGTTCGGTACTAGAGACGGGCTTAATTTATACGATAGAAAGAAAGATAACTTCGTTATCTTCAATGAAAAAAAGGATAATATAAAAAGCGATGTTATATTTTCCATAACAGAGGATAATAATGGCACACTTTGGATCGGCAGTTACAAGGGAATTACAAGATACAACATTGAAGAAAACCACATGATTCATTATACCAATAAACTCTCCAATCCATACAGTATCAGTACAAACCTTGTAAGATGTATCTTCTTTTCAAATGATGATATTCTTTGGATCGGAACCCGGGACGGCGGAATAAATAAATACGATTTACATAAAGGCATGTTTATTACCTACGACCGGCATTATGAAAATAATTCTAATCTGACGAGCAATATTATTAGTTGTATTTATGAAGAATGAAAATACCGACATTTGGTTTGGAACCAAAGATGAAGGTGTTTTCAAATACAACAGAAAGAACGGTACTTATAAACATTTTTCAAATAATCCTTTCGATTCGAGAAGTCTCAGTAACGATAAAATCCTATCACTGATCATTGATAGTGAAGGTACGGTTTGGGTGGGAACTTACGGGGAGGTTTAAATAAGTATAATAAAGAAACCGGAAATTTTGAAAGATACCTGCACAATCCGGATGATCCGACGAGTATCACATCGAACGTAATTCAATATCTCTTTGAAGATTCCGAAGGAGTTCTGTGGGTGGGAACAGACGGCGGCGGCTTGAATCGGTTTAACCGCGATTCCGAAACCTTCACAAAAATTGATCTGACTGCATCTGACTCGGCGGATTATCAAGTTAAAACAATTTTAAATGTTTATGAGGACAGCAAGAAAAATTTGTGGATCGGTTCAAATAATAGTGGACTCTTTAAGCTGGAGAGGGGAACCGGCACCTTCACTTCCTATTTATACGATCCCTCTAAACCGGATAAAAAAAACGTGCAGCAAGTGATTGTAATTGAAGAAGACTTAAACAGCAACTTGTGGCTGGGCGGCGGTGAAGGTCTCTACAAGTTTAACATCGCGGCAAATGAACTAACGCATTACACCGCCAACAACAGCGGGCTGCCTCACAATTTGGTCTTTGGCATTTTAACCGATAGCGATAACAATTTGTGGATCAGCACCGAAAAAGGATTAAGCAGAGTTTGATCAATCGAACGAATACATTTAAAAGTTATTACAAGGAAGACGGTCTTCAGGGAAACGAATTTGGAATAAACTCATTTCACAAAGGGAAGAGCGGTAGATTTTACTTTGGCGGAACAAACGGTATGAATGAATTCTACCGAGTGAAATAAAAGGAAATAAAACAATTCCACCGGTTTTGATAACTGATTTTTATCTATTTGATCAAAGAATTTCGGCTAGTGATTCAAATTATTTAAGCGAAAGTATTCATTTTACTGAGCAGATTACGTTGGATTATACCGATTATATTTTCTCCTTCGGTTTTACTGCACTTAACTATCATAAGCCTTCACAGAATAGATTTATGTATAAACTTGAAGGATTCGATCGCGAATGGGTCAAGGCAAATAGCAATTACAGAAGAGCTGCGTATACAAATATTCCGAGCGGTGAATATATATTCAAAGTTAAAGCGGCAAACAATGATGGATATTGGAATGATAAACCAGCCGAAGTTAGATTAATTATTCTCCCGCCATACTGGCAAACTTGGTGGTTCTATTTAAGTGTAGCTTTGTTCTTAATCGGTTTGTTTTATACTGTATATAGATTTAGAGTAAACAAAATTTTAGAGATGGAAAAACTGCGAATAAAAATTGCAAGCGATCTTCATGATGAGGTTGGATCAACATTGACAAAAGTCTCTATGCGTGCCGAAATGTTAGAGACAGAAACAAAAGACTCCAAAAGTGCAGCAGCCCTTAAACGAATTTCTGAACAGTCCAGAGAAGCTAGTCTCAACCATGCGGGATATTGTCTGGTCAATTGATTCACGATACGACAAATTTGAAGACCTTGTTACTAAAATAAAAGATACGGCACATTTGCTTCTTTCGGAACAAGGTGTAGAAGTAGAATTAAAAACAAGCGGAATGAAAAACGATGAAGAATTACCGCTGAACTTTAGACAAAATGTATTTCTAATTCTGAAAGAAGCTCTAAATAATGTTGCAAAACATTCTAATGCCGACAAAGTTGTGATCAATATAAATAATTCAAAAGATGAATTTGTAATGAAAGTTCAAGATAACGGATCTAATTTCAATCAAAAGAAAAATTATAGCGGACAAGGATTAAAAAATATGCAAATGCGTGCAGGAAAAATTGACGGTGACAATTGAATTGCAATCATCAGAGTGGTTTTCAAATTATACTTAAAGCTGCAGCTGTCAAATAAAGACACCACATCGCATTAACATGCTATTGATGATTAAACAAATTTATAAGATTTTAACCACATGAAGAAAATTGCAATTATAGAAGATGATCTGGAACTAAAGAATCTACTTGAAGAATATCTGAAACAATCTAAACAATTTTGAATGTTCCATTGCTGTTGATTCGGTTGAAGGATTCTTTGAAGAACTAAATAATGGTAATACTCCGGAAATAATTATTTCGGATATTGGTCTGCCCGGTCTATCCGGTGATGAAGGTCTAATTAAAATAAAAGAAGCTCTGCCTGAAGTTGACAGTTGTTATGCTAACGGTTCATCAAGACGATGAAAAGATTTTCAAATGCTTGAAAAATGGTGCCTCGGGTTACATATTAAAAAAATGCACCGTTAAGTGAAATTAAAGATTATATAGATATTTTAAGTTCCGGCGGCGCGCCAATGTCTCCTCAGATTGCACGCAAAGTTGTGGACTTTTTCCAGCCACATAAAAAACTTGAGAAACCATTAACCGAACGAGAAAATGATGTTGTTAACGCATTGGTTGAAGGTCTGAGTTATAAATTAATTGCCTCCAAATTAGATATTTCAATTGACACTGTGCGTCAGCATATAAGAAATGTTTACAGAAAATTGAGTGTAAACTCAAAAGCGCGAAGTTATCGCCAAGAAGCTCCGCGGCGAAATTTAAGACTTAAAACAAAAAAGATGAAATATCGCATTAACATGCTATTGAAAAGGCGGGGAAATATTCGATTTGAAATTTTGAATGACGACAACGGGCTGTCCAATAATACCGTAAATGCAATTGAGCAAGATTCCCTGGGCTTTTTATGGTTCGCGACAGATTACGGCGTTAACAAATATGATGGTTATAAATTTAACGTCTTCACTTCAAATCCTGCCGATTCATTCAGTATACCGCACAATAAAGTCCGGGCACTTTATACCGACAGCCAAAATAGATTGTGGCTCGGGACTTCGGGAGGTCTGAGTATTTACGATCATCGAAAAGAACAATTCATAAATTATCTGCCAGAATTTTATGTGCGGGCTTTTGCGGAAAGTGAACCGGGCATTCTATGGCTTGGCACTTCAAAAGGATTAATAAAATTCAACGCGGCTTCAGGAAACTATAAACACTACAATCTTGCACCAGATTATGCAGAAGAGAATGGAAAGTATTCTATCATTGCTTTAGCGTTCGATTATGAAGGGTATTTATGGATTGCTACCGATGGGCAAGGTGTTTTTAGATTTGAGAGCGAAAGTGAGACGTTTGAAAGCCCAGTTCAGGCAACTCGGCAAACAGTATCAGCAGTGATGTTGTACTTTGTGTGTATGAGGACTCTAAGAAAAGACTTTGGTTCGGTACTAGAGACGGGCTTAATTTATACGATAGAAAGAAAGATAACTTCGTTATCTTCAATGAAAAAAGGATAATATAAAAAGCGATGTTATATTTTCCATAACAGAGGATAATAATGGCACACTTTGGATCGGCAGTTACAAGGGAATTACAAGATACAACATTGAAGAAAACCACATTATTCATTATACCAATAAACTCTCCAATCCATACAGTATCAGTACAAACCTTGTAAGATGTATCTTCTTTTCAAATGATGATATTCTTTGGATCGGAACCCGGAACAGCGGAATAAATAAATACGATTTACATAAAGGCATGTTTATTACCTACGACCGGCATTATGAAAATAATTCTAATCTGACGAGCAATATTATTAGTTGTATTTATGAAGATGAAAATACCGAC
This sequence comes from Melioribacteraceae bacterium, assembly GCA_034521465.1. GTDB lineage: Bacteria > Bacteroidota > Ignavibacteria > Ignavibacteriales > Melioribacteraceae > SURF-28. Next base: position 506,123 of record JAXHMN010000016.1, read on the forward strand.
ATTTGGTTTGGAACCAAAGATGAAGGTGTTTTCAAGTACAACAGAAAGAACGGTACTTATAAACATTTTTCAAATAATCCTTTCGATTCGAGAAGTCTCAGTAACGATAAAATCCTATCACTGATCATTGACAGTGAAGGTACGGTTTGGGTGGGAACTTACGGGGAAGGTTTAAATAAGTATAATAAAGAAACCGGAAATTTTGAAAGATACCTGCACAATCCGGATGATCCGACGAGTATCACATCGAACGTAATTCAATATCTCTTTGAAGATTCCGAAGGAGTTCTGTGGGTGGGAACAGACGGCGGCGGCTTGAATCGGTTTAACCGCGATTCCGAAACCTTCACAAAAATTGATTTGACTGCATCTGACTCGGCGGATTATCAAGTCAAAACGATTTTAAAATGTTATGAGGACAGCAAGAAAAATTTGTGGATCGGTACAGAATAATAGTGGACTCTTTAAGCTGGAGAGGGGAACCGGCACCTTCACTTCCTATTTATACGATCCCTCTAAACCGGATAAAAAAAACGTGCAGCAAGTGATTGTAATTGAAGAAGACTTAAAAAGCAACTTGTGGCTGGGCGGCGGTGAAGGTCTCTACAAGTTTAACATCGCGGCAAATGAACTAACGCATTACACCGCCAACAACAGCGGGCTGCCTCACAATTTGGTCTTTGGCATTTTAACCGATAGCGATAACGATTTGTGGATCAGCACCGAAAAAAGGATTAAGCAGGTTTGATCAATCGAACGAAACATTTAAAAGTTATTACAAGGAAGACGGTCTTCAGGGAAACGAATTTGGAATAAACTCATTTCACAAAGGGAAGAGCGGCAGATTTTACTTTGGCGGAACAAACGGTATGAATGAATTCTACCGAGTGAAATAAAAGGAAATAAAACAATTCCACCGGTTTTGATAACTGATTTTTATCTATTTGATCAAAGAATTTCGGCAAGTGATTCAAAAATTATTTAAGCGAAAGTATTCATTTTACTGAGCAGATTACGTTGGATTATACCGATTATATTTTCTCCTTCGGTTTTACTGCACTTAACTATCATAAGCCTTCACAAAATAGATTTATGTATAAACTTGAAGGATTCGATCGCGAATGGGTCAAGGCAAATCGCAATTACCGAAGAGCTGCGTATACAAATATTCCGAGCGGGGAATATATATTCAAAGTTAAAGCGGCAAACAATGATGGATATTGGAATGATAAACCAGCCGAAGTTAGATTAATTATTCTCCCGCCATACTGGCAAACTTGGTGGTTCTATTTAAGTGTAGCTTTGTTCTTAATCGGTTTGCTTTATACTATATATAGATTTAGAGTAAACAAAATTTTAGAGATGGAAAAACTGCGAATAAAAATTGCAAGCGATCTTCATGATGAGGTTGGATCAACATTGACCAAAGTCTCTATGCGTGCCGAAATGTTAGAGACAAAAACAAAAGACTCTAAAAGTGCGGCAAACCTTAAACGAATTTCTAGAGCAAGCACGCGAAGCTGTTTCAACCATGCGGGATATTGTCTGGTCAATTGATTCACGATACGACAAATTTGAAGACCTTGTTACTAAAATAAAAGATACGGCACATATGCTTCTTTCGGAACAAGGTGTAGAAGTAGAATTAAAAACAAGCGGAATGCAAAACGATGAAGAATTACCGCTGAACTTTAGACAAAATGTATTTCTAATTCTGAAAGAAGCTCTAAATAATGTTGCAAAACATTCTAATGCCGACAAAGTTGTGATCAATATAAATAATTCAAAAGATGAATTTGTAATGAAAGTTCAAGATAACGGATCTAATTTCGAACAAAAGAAAAATTATAGCGGTCAAGGATTAAAGAATATGAAAATGAGAGCAGGAAAAATTAACGGAACAATAAAAATGCGATTTGAAAATGGATTTGAAATTATTTTTAAGAGCAAAAGGGCTGAAGTAAAGACATGGCATCGCATTAACATGCTATTGATGATTAAACAAATTTATTAGATTTTAACCACATGAAGAAAATTGCAATTATAGAAGATGATCTTGAACTAAAGAATCTACTTGAAGAATATTTAATCAATACTAAACAATTTTGAATGTTCAATTGCTGTTGATTCTGTTGAAGGCTTCTTTGAAGAATTAAATAACGGCAATACTTCCGGAGATTATTATTTCGGATATTGGTCTGCCCGGTTTATCGGGTGATGAAGGATCTAATTAAAATAAAAGAAGCTCTGCCTGAAGTTGAAGTTGTAATGCTAACGGTTCATCAAGACGATGAAAAGATTTTCAAATGCTTAAAAAATGGTGCCTCGGGTTACATATTAAAAAATGCACCGTTAAGTGAAATTAAAGATTATATAGATATTTTAAGTTCCGGCGGCGCGCCAATGTCTCCTCAGATTGCACGCAAAGTCGTGGACTTTTTCCAGCCACATAAAAAACTTGAGAAACCATTAACCGAACGAGAAAATGATGTTGTTAACGCATTGGTTGAAGGTCTGAGTTACAAATTAATTGCCTCCAAATTAGATATTTCAATTGACACTGTGCGTCAGCATATAAGAAATGTTTACAGAAAATTGAGCGTAAACTCGAAAGCCGAAGTTATAGCCAAGAAATACCGCGGCGAAATTTAACACCTAAAACAAAAAAAGATGAAATATCGCATTAACATGCTATTGAAATAGATAAGAAAATTGGTTATCGTGTCCTTTGTATTTTAAATAGTTAAAAGAGCAGAATTCACAAATATAGAGCTGAATTAAACGAATAAAAGGGTGAAATAAGGTATTTGGAGATTTATTATGTTTATCGATGAAAAAAGTTTAGATGACTTGAAAAGGAATTTTCAAAATTCTCACGCATCGGTAATGATTACCAACAAAAACTCTGTTATTGAGTATGTAAACTCTCAATTTGAAAAACGCACAGGGTATGATTCAAGTGAAGTTATCGGTAAAAAAGCAAGTATTTTGAAGTCAAATGATACCAGCTCAGAAAAATATACGAACTTATGGCAAACGATTTTGAGGGGCAAAATTTGGTCGGGCGAATTTAAAAATTGAAAGAAAAACGGGAGCTTTTTTGGGAATACTCTACGATTTATCCAATAGTTAATGAGGATAAGGAGATCATCCGTTTCATTGCGATTAAAGAAGATATAACCGCAATCAAAAAAATGGATGATGAAATTAAGAAAAGAGAAAGTTAAGAGAAGATTCAATTAGTAATGAAGTACAATTTTCTTAATCGAATTTCACACGAAATTCAAACACCTGTAAACATAATGCTAAGTTTTACAGAATATCTTTAAAAGCGATACTGGATTACCTGCAAAAATAAATGAGTTCTCTCATTATTTGATAATACTTGAAGAACTTAATCAAAAGATTATTCATACAATTGATTTTCTTTTGTATATCTCAGAATTAAAACCGAAAGAAACAGATCCCAAATTGAATTTTCTTAAATCGGATTTTCTTGATGTATTGGTTGATTCAATTAAAATACCAACCCAAACGATTTTGGGTATTTCTTTAGCACTGGAATCCAAATGTAACTTTAAATTAGAAAATGACCTTAAAATTATTTTCGAAATGATGGTCATCTCTTGTCACCGTGTTATTGCGATTATTGATATTGTAGTAAATTCAAGAGATCACAAAGATGAGATGAGATTTATTCAGGCCGTAACAGAAAAAATTGATAAAGTGAAAGAATCTTTCGAGGGCGATGCGGATAATAAAATATTTCAATTACCTAATACAAATTTACCGGATGAATTTCCGGGAGACAAACAACTAAATAAGCGGAAGAAAATCTATACTGATATAACAAACAATAAAGGCAAAGAAGCAGAATGGTTAAATGAATTGTTTGAGTCTCGAAAAGAAGAAAGTACTAAAATTAATACCTTCACAAGTGATTCAAAACCAGTTAGCAATTTTGATAATAAAAATAATTCGGACATTCATTAATCGAAAAAAATAAAATAAAGAATCATACGATTATTACGGTTAAATACGAACATGTTGATTTTAAGATAACGCGTTCAATAGAGAAGTTTATTCAGAGAAATTTAAAAGGAGGTAGTCGAAAAATAATTTTTGATTTTTCGAAAACGAAAAAGATTGATTCGTGCTTTGTGGGGTTCATCTCAAATTATTGAAACAAAAGAAATTTGTGAATTCCAATGTTGTTCTAGTATGTAATTATAATAAGCTGTCTAATACATTCATCAGTTCTCAATTAGATACATTTCTTCACTGTTTTTTCGACTTTACAGATGCGTTGAACTCAAAACAATACAAGATTTCTTCTTAAAGCAGTAAAGATTTCGAAGTCCAAATCTATTATAGAATACCATTGACATGCTATTGATGATTAAACAAATTTATAAGATTTTAACCGCATGAAGAAAATTGCAATTATAGAAGATGATCTTGAACTGAAGAATCTACTTGAAGAATATCTAAACAATCTTAAACAATTTTGAATGTTCCATTGCTGTTGATTCGGTAGAAGGATTCTTTGAAAGAACTAAATAACGGCGATTCTCCGGAGATTATTATTTCGGATATTGGTCTGCCCGGTCTATCCGGTGACGAAGGTATTGCTGAAAATAAAATGCAGCTCTGCCGGACGTTGAAGTTGTTAATGCTAACGGTTCATCAAGACGATGAAAAGATTTTCAAATGCTTGAAAAATGGTGCCTACGGGTTACATATTAAAAAATGCGCCGTTAAGTGAAATTAAAGATTATATAGATATTTTAAGTTCCGGCGGCGCGCCAATGTCTCCTCAGATTGCACGCAAAGTCGTGGACTTTTTCCAGCCACATAAAAAACTTAAAAACCATTAACCGAACGAGAAAATGATGTTGTTAACGCATTGGTTGAAGGTCTGAGTTACAAATTAATTGCCTCCAAATTAGATATTTCAATTGACACTGTGCGTCAGCATATAGCAAATGTTTACAGAAAATTGAGCGTAAACTCGAAAGCCGAAGTTATAGCCAAGAAGCTCCGCGGCGAAATTTAAGACTTAAAACAAAAAAAGATGAAATATCGCATTAAAATGCTATTGAAATTGGGCATAATAATGGATATGTTGTCTTTAGATCATTTTTGATAAAAAAGAAGCCATGCGAAAACTAAGTACAATTTCTTTCAATATGGTCTTACTGTATAAAACTCTGCAACAGAGGGAGAATTTATTGGGCAACTGGGGAGATTCCATTATTCACCATGTACGGGTAATGACAGTTATTTATTTGCTAATCATGATGACTCATTACTGAGCAGAAGGAAACTTATTGATTTTGTTGGAATTACCACTGATGTAAAATCATTAGAAGAAACACCGAAAAAATTCGAACTCTCACAAAACTATCCAAATCCATTCAACCCTAGCACAACCGATAAGCTATTCGGTGCACAAAGCAATGTGTCACTTAAGGTTTATGACGTATTGGGTAAAGAAGTTCAAACTGGTAACCTCAGAAAATCCGGCAGGAACTTATGAACTAGATTTAACGCAGAAAACTATCAAGCGGAATATACTTCTATAAGCTTAGACAACAATTCGGTGTTAACGAAAAAGATGATGCTTATAAAGTAGAATCAATTAATAATTCTGTAGCAGCTAGTTTAACTACCGCAGTTATTTAATACATATTGAAATTGATTTGCAATTCTTTGAAAACAAAATTTTAATAAAGGATGTATCCAATGATTAGAAAAAACATGAAATTATTTTTTATCCTTAGTTTAATATTTACTCTTAGTTTGCAAAATGTATTTGGTCAATTGAGTAAGGAAACAGAAGCAGTTATTAGCAATATTCAATCCTCAAGCAAAATTGCACCATTACTTGAAGTTTGCAGAAGTGGAGTATCTGCAGAAAGCACAAAACAATTCCAGTTCAACGGTTAACAAATATCTTAATCGACTCCCGATTCAGATTGAGAAGAAATTCTAGCGGGATAATGGTCCCATTACTTGCTAAACAACGGATGTTTTAGCCACGACAGTTTAATCAACTCGGTCGGTGGTAAGGTTGCTGCAGAAATAGGAGATATCTACCGCAAAAATACCACTTGGTAAAATGCGTGGAGTTGCTCATAGTGAGAGTAATCTTTATAGATGCTTCTTATCCAAAGCCCACGCAGCTGGATAAAGTAAAATCATTAATACAAGCGGATCTAGTTCATAAAGGATATGTTTATCCCGGTAAGAGTTCCATGGTAAAGGAGTTATTGTCGGCGTAATTGATACAGGAATTGATGTTACACATCCCGATTTTGAAGACGAGAATGGAAGCAGAGTGTTATACATTTGGGACCAAGATTTTAACAGCGAGGCAGCTCCTTCTGATTTTGGATACGGAACTGAGTATCGAAATTTGATATAGATGACTCGGGAAATATTCAGCATTCCGACACCCAAGGTCACGGAACACACGTTAGTGGTATTGCTGCAGGTAATGGTAATCTATTTACACCATATACCGGGATTGCACCCGAATCCGATATAATACTCGTGGATTATAGTACGGGTGATAATGCCATCGGATCAGTAATCGATACAACTTTGATTTTAATGTAATTAACGGTTTGCAAATATATACTTGATAAAGCGGATGAACTTGGAAAACCAGCAGTAATTAATATGAGTATTGGTGCTCATTATGGTCCTCACGATGGTACTTCACTTCTTGAACAGGCGATGGATAATCTGACCGGTGACGGAAAAATTACTGTTGTTTCCGCATCCCAACTCAGGGTCATTTCTACAGCACGTTTCAGTATCATGCTTGCCGGAGAAAACTTTTGAAACTTCTAAGCGAACCTACTTTAGTCCCAATATTTTTACTCTTAACGATTTTTGGTATGATACCGGAGAAATATCTTTCGGATTTGCAGTTGAAGAAAAAGGCAGCGGAGAAATTTTGTTCAACGGACATGCTTCACCCGGCGAAATGTACGTCGACTCAGTTTTCGTAGATTCATACGTTACTAGCAGTTCTGCAAATTGATGCAACTTTAACCGAAGACCCTTTTAACAACGCTACGCAGAATTATGAGTTTGGTTACTGCCAATCGATCACTTGAGAAGATAAATGAGTATAACTGGTCAGTTTATACCTATGGCTCCGGAATAATTCATGGTCGGATTTGAAAAACAAAATGGTTATTCAAATCTCAAAGAGGGCGATCCAAACGTTGAAACGTCCCTGATTCTTATTATACAATAGTACCGCCCGGAACAGCACTCGAATCAATTTCGGTTGGTTCTTTTGATTCAAAAGAATCATGGTATTCCGACTCAACCGGTTATGTTCAGACGACCAGATGTCCGTCCGGGTCGAAATTTCACCGTTCTCGAGTATCGGTCCAACACGTCGACGGCAGAGTTAAACCGGAAATTGCAGCTCCGGGAAGTTTTGTGGCTTCGGCTTTTTCATCAGCTAGGCAGACCGGAAATTACAATCTTCTTGTTAACGGTGGCGGATATTATATGATGCGCGGAACGAGTATGGCTGCGCCGGTTGTAACCGGTTCGGTTGCGTTTATTATTAGAGCAGAATCCAAATTATGACTATGATGATATAATTGAGATTTTTAGGAGCCACTGCCAATCGCGATGAATTCACTGGTCCGGTTCCAAATAACTTTTTCGGCTGGGGTAAATTAAATCTTCTTGATGCAATGTCTCACAATGTAACTGGTGTTGATGATGAGGAAACTTTAGTGGATTATTCACTCGAACAAAACTACCCAAATCCATTCAACCCGACTACAGTTATTAACTACTCTGTCCCACTTGAATCGAAAGTTAAACTAATAGTTTATGATGTTCTGGGAAAGGAAATTGCAAAACTGGTTAATGAAGAAAAATCTGCAGGTTCATACAAAGTTGAGTTTGATGCATCTAGTCTCTCAAGCGGAATCTATTTTTACACTTTAACAGCCGGTAATTTCTCCGAAACGAGGAAAATGATGCTTCTCAAATAACGACAAATGTCATAAGCAAAACAAATAGAAGAAAATTAAAAAAAATAATATCTCTTGGTTAAGAAATCATAAAAAGATAACTTGTCCCACATTTCAAAAAACTTAATGAAGGTTAACAATATGAATAAATTACTTTTCTACTTTACTACTTTTATCAATAACATTACCAATACAAGATTGGGAATTAAAACTAACTCTTGATGATTTTAATGATTCTAATTTAGATAAACTTCTAATAAGGAGAATACTATGAAAGTATATAAATATGTCTTTACCACTGTTATTTTCACTATTGATATTCACAACAGTTGTAAATGCACAAAGTGTAATGAGTAAGCAGGAAGTATTTAAACAAGCTGGTATAACAGCACAGCAATTGCAGAAAGTAGATCATGATTTGAAGAATCTACTTTATCATGAACTCACAAAAAATTATAAACTCTTGCAAGAGATCTGTACAAGCCGAAGGAAATCCGGTTGTTGTTAAAAGGAATGGAGCAACCATGGTTTCAGCTTTTGTCAAATCAAACTCGCCACATCAAACTAAAGCTGAAATTGAACTAAAAGACGGCAAAGTAACTAACATTATTAAAAATATATTAATTGTGGAAATTCCAACGAATTTAATATCAGATTTGATTTCTTCCGAATCAATTAATAAGAGCGGAAGCAGCACGTTATCAAACTTCCTATATGGATACTAGTTTACAATTCATTAATGTTGACAAAGTTCATAGCGGAGAAAATTTACCCAAACCGTATAAAGGTGAAGGCGTTGTAGTTGGTGTTTTAGACAGTGGTATTGATTGGACACATCCCGCCTTTAGTAATGAGAATGGAAACCGTATTCAATTTTTGTGGGATATGTCTGATGATTCTAATCCACCTGCTGATTTTAACTACGGCACCGAATACACAAAAGCAGATTTAGATCAGCAAAATTCAAATCAAATAGATGATAACGGACACGGCACTCATGTTGCAAGTACCGCAGCCGGTAATGCCGGAGGAGAAGATTATGCGCTTGATGGCGTAGCTCCACGAGGCAGATATTGTGTTCGTTAAAGGATTTAGACATGGTCCAGGTTTTGCTAGCACTGATGTTGTAAATGGATGTGACTATATCTTTAAAGGGCTGACCAACTAGGAAAACCGGCGGTTATTAATTTAAGTCTTGGTTCGGTTACCGGAAATAAAGGAACTTCTCTTTACGAAGAAGCACTGACAAATATGGTAGAACCCGGCAGATTAATCGTTGCATCAGCCGGTAATTCCGGTTCATCTAATATTCATTTGAAGTATGAAATGAGTGGTTCTTCTTTATCCGAAGCTACTCAAACATTTTGGGTTGTTGGTAATCGTGATAATCAGAACACATATATTGTTGGCTATCCGCAAAGCAACAATTATACATTTGGTGTTAAAGTATATTCAGAAGATGCTTCACAATTATATTATACATCTCCGGAGGTTAGCTACGGTGATAGTGAATCAAATTTATTATTAGTTGTTGAAGGCGATACTTTAGGAGTAGTTACAATTGATGGACGACCACAGCAAGGTGAACCATTTGCAAATTTTATTCATCTTCAATATTCAAGCGATGCAAACGTAGATGATTACTTATTCAGTTATTATACTTACGGATCTTCTACGCTTAACGCATGGATTGTAAATGGAAGCTTTTCTACTGATTCCGATCCGGCAAATAATATAGTTGGCGGAGATAATTTAATGACTGTTGGTTCTCCCTCATCCGCTTTTAACGTTTTTTCAATTGGTGCATTTACCACAAAAACTTCGTGGGAAAATTTTAATGGTACTCCTTATTCAGTAAATGGTACAATTGAAGACAGAGCACCATTTTCAAGCATTGGTCCTTTGAGAGATGGTCGCATCAAACCGGATTTTTCTGCTCCGGGTCATCTAATTGCAGCGGGTTATTCAAGCGATGCTAACTTAAATCCCGCAACTGTATTAAATGATCAAACCGTTTTAATGCAGGGTACAAGTATGTCTGCACCTCATTTCACAGGCGTTATAGCATTATTACTTGAACAAAATCCAAACCTATCTTATGAAGAAGCATTTGAAGTATTGCAAAATACATCAGTTAGTGATGGTTTAACTGGAGCAGTACCTAACAATGAATTCGGTCATGGCAGAGTTGATGCACATGCAGCGTTACAACAATTGATTACTTCGGTTGAAAATGAAGAGATTCCTCTTGAGTATAACCTTTCTCAAAATTATCCGAATCCGTTTAATCCATCAACTATAATTGAATACAGCGTACCTCAAAATGAGTATGTCAGTATTAAAGTTTACGATCTGCTTGGAAGAGATGTAGCAACTTTAGTAAACGAAACAAAATCAGCCGGTACGTATAAGGTTAATTTTGATGGTCGTAATCTTTCATCTGGAATTTATTTTTACAAAATTAACGCCGGTTCATTTAATACTGTGCGCAAAATGATGCTTCTAAAATAACGGAGATAAATAATTATGAAAGCTAGTTGGATATTATTATTATCGATTATATTAATCGGGTGTGGAAGTATGAATGATAACTACAAAGAAAAATTAGACCACGGTTTGAGAATGGAATTGGAAAAGAATGGTGCAGTTGAGTCGAGTGAAAAAATTCAATTCCTAGGAAAATGCAATGAAGAAATTTCAGAAGAAACAAAAACTATGATTGAACAAACCGGTGTTAAAGTCGGGACAGTTACAAAAGATATTTTCACTGCATCAGGTACTTTGGATCAAATTGTTGATTTGGCTAAACTTGATTTTATAAAATATCTTGAAAAATCAAAAGAACTTTATCCGCATAACTAATTGCTATCATTCGAATATCAAAAACCAAGTTCCTCAAAGGAACTTGGTTTATTTAGCTGCGAGATAAATTTTATAATTAGCCCTAACTTTTTACTTGGTAAGTCTCTCTGCAAATAGTTCTTCCAACTTTTCAACCTTCGGTGTAATCACAAAACTGCAATACGGTTGAGGTTGATAGAAACAACTCATCCCATCTTTTTATAATTCATTACAAAATTTCTTTATAGAATTTTTCACTCTATATAAGTAAGTTGGTTATGTCCGATTTATCAAAATGAGGTAAAAATGTTCCGTTATATTATTATTGCTACTACTCTTAACAGTTGTAAGTTTGAATGCACAAGACCATTCAAAATTTATAAAAGGTCCCTTTGAACGTCCGCAAGATGTTACACTTCGATGTCTTGAATGTCACGATGTAGCCGATGAAATAATGGAAACCCGTCACTGGAAATGGCGCGGTAATATTATTGAATCAGGTGAATATGAAGGTAAGACATTAGGGAAAAATAATTTTATTAATAATTTCTGTATTGCTGTAACATCAAATCAACCGAGATGCACGAGCTGTCATATCGGTTACGGCTGGAAAGATGAATCATTCGATTTCACAAAAGCCGAAAATATTGATTGCTTAGTTTGTCATGAGCAGACCGGTGATTACGTAAAAGTTCCAACCGGAGCCGGAATGCCTGCCGATACGGTTGATTTAGTTGCAGCAGCACAAAGTGTAGGGACACCAACTCGTCAAAATTGCGGAACTTGTCACTTCGACGGCGGCGGCGGAACCGGAGTAAAACACGGCGATCTCGATGACTCACTCTACGATCCTTCACCGGATTTGGATGTACACATGGGAGGATTAGGTTTCCATTGCGAAGATTGCCACAGCAAAAATGACCATCAAATTTTAGGCGCTTCTCATGCGTCAATGGCAACCGGTGATAATCATTTTAGCTGCGAAAGCTGTCACAAAGGTGAGGTTCACGAAAAAGATATTCTTAACTCTCACTTAAAATCTGTTGCGTGCGAAACATGCCACATTCCACGATTTGCAAAAGTTGAACCGACAAAAACTTGGTGGGATTGGTCAAAAGCCGGAGAGGACAGAGAAGTGACAGTTGATAAATATGGTAAAGAAACTTATTCAAAGAAAAAAGGTGAATTTGAGTGGGAGAAAAACGTTATACCGGTTTATGCATGGTATGATGGTTCAGCAGATTACTATTTACCGGGTGATGCAATCGATGGAGATGTTGTAAAGCTCAACGATCTTAACGGGGAAATAAAAGATCTAAACTCAAAAATATATCCTTTCAAAATAATGAGAGGCAAGCAGCCGTATGATCCGGTAAAAAATTATATCATAATACCCGAATCTTTTCGGTGAAAATGGTTATTGGAAAACTTTTGATTGGGTAAGCGCTTCAGAAATCGGAATGGAACAAGCCGGATTAGAATTTTCCGGTGAAGTTGATTTTATAGAAACCGAAATGTACTGGCCGCTAAACCACATGATAGCTCCTGCTGATGAAGCTGTCAAATGTATTGAATGCCACGGTGTAAAAGAAGGTAAACGAATTAACCTACGTGCAATGGGTTACGAAGAAGACCCGATGAAAACCGGCGGCAGGTTTGAAAGCGGAATAATTGAGTAATCTTATTATAATCCCGGGATTTTTGTAAAATAAAATTGCCAACCAATATTTTTGTGTAGAATTACACAATCTAAATCCCGGGGATTTTTTGATTAGCTTCCAATCCCACAGTTAATTTACATTCAGTAGTTATTCATTTCGCAATTTTTTTCTCTTCCTGCCCAAAATCAATTCTTGTCTTTAAACCCTCATTTCCTTACTTTCATATTAAATCACTTCACAATTGGGCAATTTTGTAGAAAATCTAAGTAAAATGTTAAAACGTATCGGCTACATATCAATTTTATTGAGCTTCCTCTATTTTGCGGGATGTTCGACAGATGATCAAAAGTTAGAAGTAGTTGACTTTGGATTAGAAAAAATTTCCGAACGCGGAAAATTAGTTGCAATCACCGGCTACAACGCATACAGCTATTTTATTTACCGCGGACAACCGATGGGTTACGAATACGATCTAATCAAACGTCTCGCTGATCATCTCAACCTCGATCTTGAAATAAAAGTCGTAAAAGAAATTCCAAAGATGTTTGAATTACTAAATGAGGGTGAGGGTGATATAATTGCTTTTAATCTTACCGTCACACAAAACCGAAAAGAAATAGTTACTTTTACTGAGGAACACAATGTTACTCATCAAGTTCTGGTTCAACGCAGGCCGGATAATTGGTTCAGGATGGGCAAACAAGAGATCGATAGAAACTTAATCAGAAATGCTTTCGATCTTGAAGATAAAACGGTTCATGTGCGATTTGGGTCTTCTTATTATGAACGGCTTTATAATTTGATGAATGAAACAGCAATTGACATCAATGTCATTGAAGCAGATCCGGAACAATCTACCGAGGATTTAATAAGAATGGTTTCCGAAGGAGAAATAGATTTTACAATTTCCGACAGAAATATTGCGCTGCTTCAGCAGGCATATTATTCTAACATTGATATCTCAACAGAAATTTCACTTCCGCAAAAAATTGCATGGGCGGTTCGCAAAAATGCTCCGGCGCTGCGTGATACGGTTAACCACTGGATAACCGAAATGAAGCGTAAGCCGGATTATTACGTAATCTATAATAAATATTATAAAAATCGTTTAGCATTCAGGCGCCGAGTAAGCAGCGATTATTTTTCGCTCACTTCGGGTAAAATTTCTGAATACGATGAAATAATTAAAAATTATGCTGAAGAAATTAATATTGACTGGCGCATACTTTCGGCGCTTATTTATCAAGAATCTCAATTTAAAGTTAACGCAAAGTCGTGGGCAGGCGCCCGCGGATTGATGCAGTTAATGCCGGCAACCGCAGAACAATTCGGTGTAAATGATATCACCGATCCAATGCAGAACTTAGACGCCGGTATGCGTTACTTGGATTGGCTTGATGATTATTGGTCGGATGAAATACCAGACTCAACCGAACGGCTTAAGTTTGTCCTCGGTTCTTACAATATTGGACCCGGACACATTATTGATGCCCGCCGTTTAGCGGAAAAATATGGTGGAGACCCAAATATTTGGGAAGGAAACGTTGAGGAATTTTTACTCAAGAAATCAATCCCGAAATATTATAATGATGAGGTTGTTAGAAACGGTTACGCCCGCGGAACGGAAACTGTTGAATATGTAAGACGGATTTATGAAATTTTTGATCACTACAAACAATTTCTTACTAAATTATAAAGAGCAGAAATCCCGGGATTTATCAATAGCAAACTCGCCGTAAACTTAATTAGAATTCAATTTTACCAATTGGCAAATCCCGGGATTTAAGAATCTTACTCAAAACTCAAATCAAACGTAAAACCCGCATAAAACGCTCTGCCGAGTGTTCCGTAATAGAGAACTTCTTCGTAATCCGTATCGAACAAATTCTCAACTCTTCCAAACAAAGTAAGATTTGAAAGTAACTTGTAGTTAACGGTAATATCCATCAAAGTGTAATCTTCTAAGGTTACTCGAGTGGTTGGGAAAGCTGAAAAATCTTCATCGACTCTTTTACCAACGTAACTGATGGTAGAATTTAGATTCAGTTTTTCGATTGGCGAATAAGAAACCGAAAGAGTTGCTTTATCGTTTGGGCGGCGGATCAATTGTAATTCTTCACCGCTGCTTAAATCAACTGCTTCGGTGTAAGTATAATTTAGGTGGATGTATAAGTCACCGGAATTATACGTAAGAAAAGTTTCAACACCTTTCGTTTCCGCTTCGTTAATATTTATCGTCACAAAATTTTGATCGAAGCCGAACATATTTTCAAATTTCATTGAAAAATAAGTTGCGCCAAAGGAAAGTCCTGTTCCGAAAAAATGTTGTTCGAAACCAACATCCCAACCGATATTTTCTTCCGGCTGTAAATCGGGATTACCAAACGAAGGATCAAATAGATAAAATAATGACGGAGCTTTGAAACCGGTTCCGTAGTTTGCCTTTAGTTTAGTGTGGGTTTTATCGAGATAATAACTTAAACCAAATTTATAAGTTGAATGATTACCAAATTTTTCGTTGTCATCTAAACGAATTCCGGCAATAGCAGAAAAGCCGTTATCAAGTAATAATTGGTTCTGGAAAAATATTGAATTAGTTCTCATTTCCTCCGAAGGGAAAATACTTTCAAACGGTCCCCACTCACTTTCGGAAATATATTCTGTGTTCGCCTTTTCCAATTCCGTTTCTGCACCGACTGTTATTACATTATACGGAATGAATTTTAGATTATTAAGCCACTCAAACTTTGTACGAGTTGCGTTCGTAAAATTACTCGATGAAGATGGATTCATTTCATCCGGTTGGTCAATCGCTTTACTGGTTCTCCGTAGAACAGTTCCCTTAAACTTCTGCTCCCATTTGTTGTTGAACAGATTCCAATGCAGCGATGTATTAAAAATATTCTCTTCTAAATCGTAAGTATAATTTGGGTCATCACCAAACTGTGTCCCTTGATCCAAATCAGTCGAAGCATCGGTAAACCGGTAATTTAAATTCAGTTGTAGATTGTTTAACAAGTTTGCAGAAATATTCGAAGAGAAGAATTGTTTGAATAACCATCAGCTTCGGTGTTGCCGTATTTTTCATTTGCCGCAGAAATTCCTTCACTTGCAAGTCGAGAGAAGTTTATAGAGTAATCGAAAATATCATAACTCCCGGTAAAGTATCCGCTTCCCTTATAGTAACTGTTAGATCCGCCTTCGGTTCGAAGTTGTAATTTGTTGACTTCGTTTCCGGTTTGTGTGAAAACATTTATTACACCGGCTAACGCATCGGAGCCGTAAAGAGTGCTTTGTGGTCCGCGTACAATTTCAATTCTCTCAATATTTTCAGTTTGCAGATGTGAAAGATCAAATGCGTTGCTCGGTGAGCTTGGGTCGTTCACTTCAACTCCGTCAACTAAAACCAGAGTATGGTTTGCATTAGCCCCGCGCATAAACAGACTGTTGAGTTTACCCAGTCCGCCTTGCTGAGCAATTGAAATTCCTTCAACATTCCGAAGCAACTGCAAGACTGTCGGAGCTTTAGATTGTGATATTAGCTGTTGATCAATAATTGAATATGAACTTGAGAGATGCTGTGCTTCGGTCGGATACTTAGTTGCTGTTACTAGGACATCCTTTAATGCGACTTTCATCGTGTCTTCTTGCGCAAATAAAGATGATGTGAATAATAAAACAGTTACAAATAGATACAAATGTTTCATTGAAGTTACCTCCTTTTAAGAGATGTAACTTCGTGGGCGTGCAGTAACGTTTGATTTTGAAATGACGTTCATAACCTCACCCGCGAAGGTTAATTAGTTGATGAATGCTTACGGCAGGTCTCCTGGCTTAGGACGTCTTGCAGCGCCTTCCCACCCGTTGGCTAACGGACAGTGGCATTCTGCTGCAGACTTACTGCGTCCTTCACAGTTGCGGGGCAGCACCGGATTTTAACCGGTTTCCCTAACACCGTAAGTGTTAATTAAGAACTGTTCGAAACTTAAGGAAGAATTTTTTTGTGAGCAAGTGAAATTTGCACATAATGACTCATGTTAACCACGTTTCTTTAAATATTGGTCGATGGTTAAACTTTTACCCTTGGTTTTCTTTGCCTCTTCCAAGTCGGATATATCTTCCAACAATTCAAGTGTTTCTTTCAGTGCCGGGTTCTGTTTCATCTTTTCCCAATCACTTTTGAAATTTTTATATGTGTCTTTGTTTTTTCAGAGTCATTTCTTTTTACTCAATTAGGAATTATGCATAAACTTAAGGAAGAATATTTTTGTGAGCAAGTTAAATATTAAATTGAAACGCTACAAAAATATAACAATGCTTTAAATGAAATAAATCTTTTTAATGAAAAAAATGCAATACCAAAATCGATTGAAGAAAAATGTACCTTGCTTTTCAGATGGACCAAAAACCAAGATAAGCCGCGAATGCACGAATGAGGAAAGAATAAAAACTTGAAAAAGTGTATATTTTTATTCGTGAATTAGCGGCTACAATTTTTTTACTGCGAATGCGCTGATAATGAATAAAAGCACTACTAGTGCAAAACATTTATAATTTACATAACCAACCTAATTTTCCGTAATTCCAATGAGGCAATTTATTATCCTACTTAAATTGATAACTTTCCTTTGAAATTAATTTTGATTAGCAGTATTTTGCAATTAGATATTTGACTCCAACAATCGGAATTTTGTGACTCACCAAATGATTATAAATATCATAAATTCAGTTCCCTCGAAAAAATTAATTAATTCAATAAAACCAATAATTGCAGACTTATAAGGAGGAGATTAATG
Source organism: Melioribacteraceae bacterium (assembly GCA_034521465.1). GTDB lineage: Bacteria > Bacteroidota > Ignavibacteria > Ignavibacteriales > Melioribacteraceae > SURF-28. Next base: position 523,430 of record JAXHMN010000016.1, read on the forward strand.
GGCTGGCTCTCTGAAGCGCTTGGTTCGTCTATCGGTAAAAAATTTGTAATGGCGGTTACCGGTATCGGCCTCATTCTCTTTTTGATCTTTCACCTGGTCGGTAACTTCACACTTTACGGCGGACCGGAAGCATTTAACGGATATGTTGAAACTCTGGAAGTTGTTAAGCCACTAGTAAGAGTAATCGAAGTTGGTTTAGCGCTGGTTTTCATTTTTCATATCTATAATGGAATTAAACTTTGGTTGGAAAATAGGAAGGCACGACCAACTAAGTACAAAATATCAGCCGAATCTAAAAACTCGTCTTTCTTTTCAAGATTCATGGTGCAAACCGGAAGTATAGTTTTCATTTTCTTAGTACTTCATTTAGCCACTTTTTGGTGGTTGTTTAATTTTTCTGGCGAACCACACGAAAAAGGTGAAGCATATTATGCTATAGTTGTCGAATGGTTCCAAATTGAATGGTATGCTATTTTCTATGTAATTGCCGTTATACTATTGGGATTTCATCTTAATCATGGTTTCCAAAGTGCTTTTCAAACTTTTGGATGGAATCACAATAAGTACTTTCCTTGGATTGAAAAAATTGGTTCCGCATATGCAATTATTATGGCACTTGGTTTCGCCTCGTTCCCGATTTATTTTTTATTTTTCTACGGAGGTAACTAATGGTTAAGCTCGATTCGAAAGTACCTGAAGGACACATTTCAGAAAAATGGACTAACCATAAGTTCAATATGAAATTGGTTAACCCCGCTAACAAAAGAAAATTTGATGTCATTGTAGTCGGTACTGGTTTGGCGGGCGCATCTGCCGCTGCAACTTTAGGAGAATTAGGTTATAAAGTAAAAGCATTTACTTATCACGATTCCAGCCGCAGAGCTCACTCAATTGCAGCGCAAGGCGGAATTAACGCAGCAAAAAATTATCAGAATGACGGTGACTCGGTCTATAGATTATTTTATGATACTGTAAAGGGTGGCGATTTTAGATCGCGCGAAGCTAATGTTCACAGGTTAGCCGAAGTCAGCAACAATATAATTGATCAGTGCGTTGCGCAGGGTGTTCCTTTTGCAAGAGAGTACGGCGGAACATTAGCTAACCGTTCGTTTGGCGGCGCACAAGTCTCGCGTACTTTTTATGCACGTGGTGAAACGGGGCAGCAATTACTGCTCGGTGCATACAGTTCATTAAACAGACAAATTAAACTCGGCAACGTTGAAATTTACCACAGAAAAGAAATGCTAGATTTAGTATTGCAAGATGGCAGAGCAGTGGGGATTACGGTTAGAGATTTAGTCGATGGTAAAGTTGAAAGTTTCACTGCTCAGGCGGTGGTTCTTGCAACCGGCGGTTACTCGAACGTATTCTTCCTATCAACAAGCGCAATGAACTGTAATGCAACTGCAATTTGGCGTGCACATAAAAAGGGTGCTGTTTTATCAAATCCTTGTTTCACTCAAATTCATCCGACCGCTTTACCGGTTCACGGTGAAGGTCAATCTAAATTAGTATTGATGAGCGAGAGTTTAAGAAACGATGGAAGAATTTGGGTACCTGCAAAACCGGGTGATCACAGACCACCTTCGGAAATTCCGGAAGACGAAAGAGATTACTATCTTGAAAGACGATACCCATCATTTGGAAACCTTGCCCCGAGAGACATTTCTTCACGAAGTGCAAAATATGTTTGTGACGAAGGCAAAGGAGTCGGCGGTGGAAGAGCAGTTTATCTCGATTTTGAAGATGCAATAAACAGAATCGGCGAAGATGCTGTTCGTGAAAAATACGGCAACTTATTTGAAATGTACGAAAACATAACAGGCGATAATCCTTATAATGTACCGATGCAAATCTACCCTGCTCCTCACTATACGATGGGCGGCTTGTGGGTTGATTACAATCTTATGAGCAACATCCCCGGATTATTTGTCGCGGGCGAAGCAAACTATTCTGACCACGGCGCAAACCGGCTTGGTGCAAGCGCATTAATGCAAGGTTTAGCGGATGGTTATTTTGTTGTTCCTTACACAATAGGGAATTATTTCGGAAGTGAAAAACCTGAGAAAGTTGATGTAAACGGACCTGCATTCAAAGAAGCAGAAAAGAAAGTTGAAGACAGTACAAATAAACTTCTTTCAATTAACGGCTCGCAGACGGTTGATGAAATTCACAGGAAACTTGGTGAATTACTAATTGACAAAGTTGGAATGTCTCGTGATGAAGCCGGATTAAAACAAGTAATCGAAGATATAAGAAAATTAAAAGACGAATTTTGGTCAGATGTTAAAGTTACCGGCAAAGCCGAAGAACTCAATCAAAATCTCGAACGCGCCGGAAGAGTTGCGGATTTCCTCGAACTTGGTGAATTAATGGCAGTTGATGCGCTTGATAGAGATGAATCTTGCGGCGCTCACTTTAGAGAAGAACATCAAACCGAAGACGGGGAAGCAGTTCGAAATGATGAAGACTTTGCTTACGTTTCTTCTTGGGAATACGTTGAGCCAAGTAAATGGAATCTCCATAAAGAGGATCTAAAATTCGAATATGTTGAATTAGCTACAAGGAGTTATAAGTAATGAGCGAAAAACGTATAAACTTAACATTACATATATGGCGGCAGGATTCTCCTACGGCTAAAGGTAATTTTGAAAAATTTGACGTATCGGTTTCTCCCGATGCATCTATTCTTGAAATGCTTGATGAACTTAACAACAAATTAGAAAAAGAAGGTAAGATTCCAATAGCGTTTGAAAGTGACTGTCGTGAAGGAATTTGCGGTACATGCGGCTTGGTTATCAATGGTCATCCCCACGGTGAAAAACCAAAAACAGCAACATGCCAAGTGCACATGAGAAACTTTAAGGAAGGTGAAACTATTTACATTGAACCATTCCGCGCAAAAGCGTTCCCGGTTTTAAGAGATTTGATTGTTGACCGATCCGGTTTTGATACAATTCAACAAGCAGGCGGTTATATTTCATTCAATACCGGAAGTGCGCCGGATGCAAACGCAATTCCTATCTCGAAAGAGATTGCATCTTTATCGTTGGACGCCGCCGAATGTATTGGCTGCGGAGCTTGCGTTGCAGCATGTAAAAATGCATCTGCAATGTTGTTTGTCGGTGCAAAAGTAACTCAATTTGCACTGCTGCCTCAAGGTCAACCTGAAAGATTTGAAAGAGTTCAAAATATGGTTGTTGCAATGGATGAAGCCGGTTTCGGATCGTGTACAAATACCTATGCGTGTGAGGCAGAATGTCCAAAAGGAATTTCGGTTAAAAATATAGCTCGAATGAACCGAGAGTATCTTGCAGCAAAAATTAAGGCGAAAGAAATAGAAGTGTAAAAAGATGTTGAAAATCAAAGTAGGAAAATCCCGGTTAATTTAATCGGGATTTTTTCTTTTTGTTTTACTATAATACAGAGTGATCTGTAGAATAAATCTAAAATGAACATGTTTGAACGAGAAGTAAAATTTATATACGATTTCAGTTCGAGTAAAGTAAAGAAATTAGGAAGTACGGCAACCTTTGCTGAACTTATTCCTCTTGATTTACATCCTGCAATAATGCGCTATATTGCCGCTGAAATTGAATACCGTGTTTTTGAAGATAGGCAAACACTTCTAAAGCATTCTATGTTTGATTATTCCGGTTACGAAATTTCAAAACATTTCAGCAAAATCACCGATGAAATAAAAAAAGAGAAAAAGTTTTCCACTGATTTTATCTCTAAGATAATTTTACATGCAACGTCATTCAATGTGAATTATCTTATACGACCTAACTGGTCATTAAAGAAATTAATTTTTGATACAAACGATTCAAAGAGTGTCGCTGAAATAAACCAGATTTTGAATTACACTTATTTTTACAAACATATTCCCAAAGTAACACGAGATTTTTTCGAAAAGAAAAAACTTATTACAATGAACAAAAATGAATTTGGGGATTTGTTGGATAAGTTAGACAGCGCAAGTTTTGATAGTTACGGAAAAGACTTAATTGATGCTGCAATGAAGTCGATAGCATCATTCTTTAATATTGGTTCGATGAAAAAATCTATTGTTCCGCTTCAAGCCGTTGGCGTCTTCTTACAAGAAAAAAATCTTACCAAACATCTTGCTGAATTAGAAGAGAAATTAAAAGGTGAAACTAAAAGCAAAATTGAGTTGAATGACCTAAAAACAATTCTCTTTCAAGTACCACTAGAAAGTTCAGAGACTTTTGATTTCCCGAAAGTACCTTCCGAAGAAGTAGAATTGGAAGAAGAGGAGGTAATTAGAGCTGAAGAAGAAGCTTCCGAACCGGTGACATACAAAACTGATGATTTTGAAAAGGAGACATTGCCCGAGAACGAAGCACAGAAAGAAGAAATTGAAACCACTGAAGAACTTGACGAAAAAGAAAAATTTGAAAAGGAAGATGCTAAAGACGATGAAGTAGAAATTCAACTTCGCTCAAACAAAGAAAAAGAGATTGCAGATACAAATAAAGATAAACCGGGGTCCGATGAATATTTAGAAGCGGACGAAGAAAACGATTCCGAAGAAGATGAATCAGTTGAGTATTTGGTTGATGAAAAAGACGATAAATCTGATATAATATTAACGCCTGAAGATGATGAAGAATTAGCAACTGAAGAAACCGAAGTTGAGTCAGAAGAGACTCAAGCCGACTCGGAGAAAGAAGAAACGCAAGATGACTATGAAGAGTTAATTGAAGAGCAGAAAGAAAAAGAAGTGTCAGAGCTTGAGATAATTGAAGATGAGGTTCAGCATTTTGAAGAATTACCCGACGAACCTGATGAGGAAACAATTGAAGAGGCGGAAGAGACAGAATCCGGGGATAAAAATTATGATGACTATTTAGTGGATGAAGACGACGATTCAGATACCGAAGAGCTGATCATTGAAGATGAAATGGAGTACGAAGTAAATCCGGATTCATCTGATGATTACAGTTACCCGGAAAAAGAACAAGAAGAAGTACTTCAAAATTCTGAGGAAATTAACGAAGAAGAAAAGGAAGATGACATAGACTATTTGACTGACGAAAATGAAGACGAAGATATAGTTGACCAAACTACTTTATTTGGCGATATACCGGACGAAAGTTTACCGAATGAAACTGAAGAGGAAAAAGATAACTTTATTCAAGATTATGCTTCACAGAATAAAGCAAAAAAAATTGACATAGCCGACCTTCTTGAAAACAAAAACATGACAAAGATCATTGCTGTAGTTTTTGACTATGACATGGAAGAATTTGCAAATGCAGTTGAAAAGGTTTGCGATTCTACAACAAGTCAAGAAGCATTTACTACATTGAACGAAATCTTCGAGTTGAATGACGTCAATCCTTCATCAAAAGAAGCACAGGCGTTTAGAGAAATTATTGCAGAATACTTCGAGCAGAACTAACCAATGTTTATAGATACCGCAAAAATATTTATTAAAGCCGGTGACGGCGGAAACGGAGCAGTAGCTTTTAGAAGGGAAAAATTTGTGCCCAAAGGAGGGCCTGCCGGCGGAAACGGTGGACGAGGCGGCAATGTAATCTTCATTGCGGATAGAAATTTACATACACTTCTCGATTTTTCATATAAACGAAAGTATATTGCACAGAACGGTGCGCCCGGCGGAACAGCTCTTAAGGATGGAAAAGGCGGCGATGATATTATTGTCAAAGTTCCGGTCGGTACTATCATTAAAGATTTTGAAACTGATGAAATCATTGCAGATCTAATTGATGATGGACAGGAGATCAAAGCTGCAAAAGGTGGGAAGGGCGGATTAGGTAATAGCGATTTTGCGACATCAACCAACCAAGCTCCGCGTAAAGCAACTCCCGGTAAAAATGGTGAAGAAAGATATGTTAAACTTGAGTTGAAATTAATTGCCGACGTAGGTTTAGTCGGTTTTCCAAATGCCGGAAAATCAACTTTAATTTCTGTTATCTCTGCTGCAAAACCAAAAATTGCCGACTATCCGTTTACAACACTAGAACCAAATCTCGGAATAGTGAATTATAAAGATTATAACAGTTTTGTTGTTGCCGATATTCCCGGAATTATTGAAGGTGCGCATGAAGGAAAAGGACTTGGGCATAAATTTTTGCAGCACATCGAACGGACAAAAATCTTGTTAATACTAATCGATATCGGATCTGAAAATTATCAACAAGAATATGATATTTTATTGAAAGAACTCAATCAGTATTCTGATGTGTTGAGCGGCAAAAGAAAGATTGTTGCAATTACAAAAGCAGATATACTTTCCGATGACGAATTAAATCAACTTCCCGTCGGTAAATTTCCCGAAGCGGATGACAAAGTATTTCTAATCTCTTCTGTTTCAAGAAAAGGTATTCCCGAATTGTTGGATTACTTATGGCAAACCATAAACAATTAACGCTTACCAAATTTTTCATCACAATTGGCTTACTGAAATTATTTATGTTCGGTTCAATTGGGGCTGGACTCTTTATTGGTTCGGTCCAGATTTCCCTTACCGATATCTTCAATGTGCTTTTAGGAAATTCACAAGATAGCGCTCTATCAAGTATTATTATAGATATCAGATTACCAAGAGTCTTACTCGCAGTATTAGTCGGTGGCGGACTTTCGGTTGCAGGCGCGGTGTTTCAAGCATTATTAATGAATCCGCTTGCAGAACCTTACATACTCGGAATTTCCAGCGGTGGTGCCTTTGGGGCAATTTTGTCTTTCGTGATCGGGTTGTCATTTTTTTATACGCAGCTTTTTGCTTTCACCGGAGCAATTTTAGTAGTATTTCTTGTTTTTATGTTGGGGCAAAGATTCGGTCAGCTCGAACCAAACATTTTATTATTAACCGGTGTTATGATCGGCGCATTCTTCAGTGCACTGATATTATTGTTACTAACTATTTTAGAAGATTCGGTTCGGACTGCCGTTTTTTGGTTGATCGGTAACTTAAGTTATTCCGGTTTGGATAATGTATTAACAATTCTTCCTATAGTAATTATTGGTTCACTTGTTTTGTTTTTATTTTCACAAAAATTTAATGTATTAGCTTTGGGATCAGAGACTGCGGCACAGCTTGGAGTAAACACAAAGTTTGTGAAGAATATTTCATATCTTGCCGCAAGTTTGATCGTAGGTGCAGCAGTATCGGTAAGTGGAATAATCGGTTTTGTCGGTTTGTTAGTGCCTCATGTAACTCGCTTACTTTTTGGAGTTGACAATCGTTTGGTGGTTCCAGCATCATTTTTAATAGGTGCAAGTTATTTAGTGTGGGCAGATATAATTTCGCGAACAATCATTTCCCCTTCTGAAATTCCGGTAGGTGCAATTACGGCATTGCTTGGTGCGCCGGTTTTTATTTACTTATTGAGGAAAAGATTCAGTTTACTTCAGTAGTTTTATAAAAAAGGAGTTAATATGAAAATTTCGAAAAGAAAAATATATTCTGTGACTCTGCTCCTTGTTTTTCTGGTAGCTTGCGGTACGGGAATTAATCTATTTACGGATCAAGATGAAGTTCACTTAGGCGAGCAGTTTGATAAAGAAATTCGGCAAAATCCGGAGTTCAAAATTTATTCTGGCAATCCCGCTGTGAAAAATTATCTTGAAACAAGAATTTTTGATCATATTCTTCAATCACCCGAAGTTCAGAAAGAAAATGTTTATACGTATCAACTTGAAGTTGTGGAAGATGATTCGACGTTAAACGCATTCGCAGTACCGGGCGGATATGTTTACCTTTACACCGGTTTAATAAAATATTTAGATTCTGAAGCGGCGCTTGCTGGGGTGGTGGCTCATGAAATTGCGCACGTTGAAAGACGACATGCAACACAGCGCATTACGAATGCTTATGGTCTTCAGCTGCTGGCAAGTATTGCATTGGGTAATAATCCATCGCAAGTTAGTGTAATGGTTGCAAATCTTTTTTCCGGATTGACTTTACTTGCAAACAGTCGATCAGCAGAAGATGAAGCGGATGAATATGCGGTTAAGTATTTGTCATCAACGAGGTATTATCCGGGTGGTGTAAAATTCTTTTTCGAAAAATTAAGAGATGACGGAAAAGTTTCTTCAGGCGGTGGAGGAATAGCAACTTTTCTCTCAACTCATCCTGACCCAATTGATAGAATTAATACAACTGAAAGAAGATTGCGTGAAATCGGAGTTCCGGTGAGATCATACACAGATGCTGAAGAAGCGGGAATTTTTAGATCGGAATACAAAAATAATGTAAAAAGTAAATTGTAAGAGAATATGACTTACTTGAAGTTTCGAATAGTTCGTAATATATTTACAGTCTTGTTTTTTTAGGGCGGGGTAGCTCAGTTGGTTAGAGCAGTGGAATCATAATCCACGTGTCGGGGGTTCGAATCCCTCCCCCGCTACAAAGAACGATAGGAGAAAAAATGTATACAATATTAATAATTTTGTCGGTTGTCATTGCAGCGCTTTTAATTATTATTGTGCTGCTTCAAGCTGGAAAAGGTGAAGGTTTATCCGGCGCGATAGGCGGCGGTGTAGGAAATATGGGACAAATGTTCGGTACAAGGCGCACCGCGGACTTTCTAAGTAAATCTACTTGGTGGCTCGGCGGTTCTATGCTGGTACTTGCAATTGTGATCAACCTATTCTTTTTGCCTTCTTCATCAGAACAGCAAAGAGAAAGTATTATTCAGCGTTCACAGCAACAGGCAGTTCCAACAACTCCATCATTACCACCGGCTGCTACACAGCAGGGAACTGAGGGAAATGAATCTTCAAGTCCGTTGCCAAACACCGATAATGATTCCGAGTAAAAATTTAAAGGGCTGTCTGAAAAGTAATAATTTCATTATAGTTGGAACGCAGACTCCGCGGATTTGAACTGATTTGCGCAGATTTTTTATTTGAATATTACTTTTAAGACAGCCCCTTTTTTATAAATTTTCGGAACACCAAGCAATAATTTTATCCTGGATTTCCCGCATATAATGTTGTCCCTTAGAAGTATCATTCATAATAATACTAATGATCAGATCTCTATTGCTGTTCGTGGTTAAATACCCGGAAATTGATGATACACCGTATAGCGATCCTGTTTTCCCTCTAAAATTTTGATAGGCATTAGATTCATAGAGTCTCTCTTCTAATGTTCCGTCTCTTCCGGCAATAGCAAGTGAGTTATAGTAAAAATCGAAGCTGTTGAGATCGAAATAAATATGTTCAAGCAAACTGACAACAGAAGCAGTGGTAGTTTTGTTGAATCTCGAGATACCCGAGCCGTCAACTATGCTTGTTCCGTCACTGTAAATATCGTAGTTATCTAAAAAAGTCATAACAGCTTGGGTTGCATAAAATGAATTTCCTTCCTTCATGCTAAACTCGGCACCAAGAATTTTGAATAGATTTTCCGCAAGATAGTTATCACTTTTTTTATTAACGCTGTTCAACATATCAGAAAAAGGGTGAGTTATTTCTGTAATTAAATTTGCCGAGGGATTTGTTATACCGGATTTTGTAATTCCATCAACAATAATTCCTTGATCTTGTAATTTTTGTCTGAAAACCATCGCAGTAAAAACAGCAGGTGAGTCGGGATATATTAAATAACTATACGAAGATCTGCGTTGTTGAATTCCACCGCTAATTGAAATATTGATTTTGTTCTGCGAAGTTCTGGCAAATATTTTTGGTGTCGATCTAAAATTTGTAATTTTAGCTGAATTGGAAACTTCATAAAATGATCCATGGGGAAGTAATGAATAAGCCGGAGGTTTCCCAACCTTAAGATTCCTATCAAACTTTATTACAATTCTGTTTCTATCCAAACTTAGTCCGGAAATAGGGGGAGTGTTACATTGGCTCTCTCGTTTTGAATCCAATCGTCTCTCGTGTAAATTTTATCGAAATATGATTCGTCGCCAACAATATCACCTTTTATTCTTTTGATTCCGTTTAATTTTATTAGCTGAATAGCAGAATCTAAATCTGCTTCAGTCAACAGCGCATCGCCAAATCCTTTTATATAAATATTTCCGGCAATTAGACTATCTTGATCTCCGTCATCATCAATGAAAATTTTTGTAACTAAATCAATTTCAGGAGATAAAAGATCAATTGCGGTGGCTGTTGTGTAAAGCTTTACGTTTGACGCCGGTATTAACGGTTCAAATATACTCTTTGCATAAAGAGTGTCTTCGGTGAGAGGATCATAAATGAAAACGGAAAAACCTTTGTTATACAATTCGGCTGATAAAATGCCATCTATCTCACCGGTTATGTTTGTTTGTGCATTAAGGTAGATGCTGAATAATAATAGCGTAATAGTGGTTTTCATAGACCTAAAAAATTATTTAAAAGATAAGGTGGAAAAATACATTAATAACCTTATTTTTGTAACTCTTTTCAAAATAAGGTGTAAATATGGCTAAGAAGAAAACAGTGGAGAAAGCGTATAAGAATTTAGAATTTCTAAGTTCGAGTGATGCACGAACAATACGAATTCTATCGGAATATTACGAACCGAAGGCAAGACTGCAAAGAAATAATATTGCTGATACTGTTGTGTTTTTTGGTTCAGCAAGATTGAAGTCTGAAAAAGATGCAAAGAAAGAATTGAATCTAATCAAAAAAACAGCAAAGAATAAAAACACAAAAGTTTATAAAAGAAAGATTGAGCAAGCAGAAAAAGTTTTGGAAATGTCGCGCTATTATGAGGATGCTGTTGAACTTTCCAAAAGATTGACCGAATGGTCCTTAAATCTGCCGACAGATGAGCATAGGTTTATAGTTACAAGCGGCGGCGGACCCGGAATTATGGAAGCAGCTAATAAGGGAGCTGCTCAAGCAAAAGGTCCTACAATCGGATTTAATATTAGCATCCCGTTCGAACAGTTTGTTAACGGTTATGTTGATCCCGAGTTCGCTTTTGAGTTTCATTACTTTTTTATGAGAAAATTTTGGTTTGTCTATTTAGCTAAAGCACTGATCATTTTCCCGGGAGGATTTGGTACTCTCGATGAATTAATGGAAGTGATTACCTTAATTCAAACCGAAAAAATCGAGAAGGAAATTAAAGTTGTTGTATATGATGAAAAGTTTTGGAAATCAGTAATTAATTTTGATGCGTTGGTTGAATTCGGTACGATAAGTAAAGAAGATTTGGATCTGTTTTCTTTCTGCAATTCAATTGATGAAGCTTACAATGAGATCACCAAATTTTTATCAGATAAGTATTTGAATCATAACAATAACAAAAAAGCATAATAAAAAACCCGTCGTTTGACGGGTTCTTTGTTTAATTGTCTCTCATACGTTCTTTATGAGCACGTCTGCGGGCTTTAATCTTTTCCATCCTTTTTTCCATAGACGGTTTAACAAAATATGCTCTCTTTTTGTATTCTTTCAAAACGCCCGAACGTTCGTATTTTTTCTTAAAGCGCTTTAACGCTCTATCGATGTTTTCATTGTCTTGAACGTTGATTCCAACCAATTAAATCACCTGCCTTGTAGTTGTTTTTAATTACAGACTTCTAAAATAATGAGGAATGAACTGGAAATCAAATATTATTTAATTATTGTAATTGTGCAATGAGGTCGGATTGAACTTTTTCCGGAGTTTCGTTTGCAACAACCGCAAAAATATTATCCTTTCCTTTGAGAAGAAATGAAACGTGGTTTTCGTAATCTTTCTGAATTATGTTGCCATTAGAAATAAAATTGAATAAATCATCCGATAAGTCAAGAATTGGTTTGGTTGTGAAATAATTGCTGCTGACTTGGTAAACATATATGAGATGCCCTTGATTGTCGGTATAAACATGATGCGCAAACTTGCTTCCTTTGTCAACAGAAACAACTGCTCCGGCTAAATTCCAATTTTCACATTCAGGAATTATTGTATTATAATTTACACCTTGCTCTGCAAAAAACTGTTTAATCTCTTGTGGATTATTAGATGCAATTTGTGCGCTGAGTGAACCTTCAGTAAGTTTTTGGAAATTATTATTTGCTTGTATCCACATATTGAATTCACCGCTTTGCTGTTCAATCAACTCCAACTCTGTCTGCTTTTGAAAGGGCATACTTATGAAAAATATTATCGCCAAAATCGCCGTAACTGCAAATGCAATTCGAGGTTTTGACAAGATGGAAAATACTTCTCGAAGAGAAAAGCTTTTTGCTTGAGCACTTTTTGATCGGGAATTATTTGATTGGATATTATTCATCACATTTTCGTACAGATATACTGGAGCAGTATGCCCGGCAAATCTTTCTCTCAATAAATTTTTTACACTGCTTTGAACGTGATATTCGAATTGCAAATTTTCATCGGATCTAATTGATTCATCAAGCTTTCTTTTACGTTCAGCGCTCAATCGATTATCGACTAGTGCGGTAATTTCTTCATATATATTATTTGGTTCTGTCATTTTTAATACTATCTATTTTTCCCTTTTGTGTACCCTTTACTTTTTCCGTATTCGTGTAAAGTTGCATAGAGCATTTTTCTGGCTCGATGTAATCTTGACCTAACAGTCCCAACCGGAGAATCGACAAAATCGGCAATTTCCTCGTAAGAAAATCCTTCAATATCACTAAGAATAATTACAGTTCTAAAATCTTCGGGGAGCTTTGTAATTGCGTCGGAAACCTCGTCATCGAGCAAACTGCTGAACGCATCATCTTGAGAATGTTGAGTTTTTACCTCATCGGCTTTAATATTTTCATAAAAATTTTGAATATCGTCATAATCTACTTTGCTTGGTTGTCGAGAAGTTTTGCGATATTCGTTAATAAACGTGTTTTTCATTATACTAAACAACCAAGACTTAGAATTAGTGCCCTTCTCGAACTTATCCCAAAACCGAAAAGCACGTAAAAAAGTTTCTTGAACCAAATCATCTGCTTGATCGGAGTCGCCTGTCATTTTATAGCCAAAACTGTAAAGCGCGTCGAGGTGGGGAAGAGCTTCCTCTTCAAACTCTTTATATTTTTGTCTCAGTTCAATATCGGTATTTTTTGACGAGCTGTTATGCATATTATGGAAATATAGATAAGTAAATATAATGAAATTAAAGATTTGAGTTCAAAGTCAATCGAAGTTTATTCCGTTGCCTTTGAATTCTAGTTTTTGGGTGAGATCAATTAGAAATCCATTTATTACGGCAAATTCTATTTTATCTTTTTTAGCGAGGAAAAAATTTGCGTAGGAATCTATTGCTAGATTGTTATCCGGTTTTGTGTTGACGTAATAATTCATTGCATCGTTTGTCCAGCTTTTATCGTTTTGCGAATTGTGTTTGACAAATGCTATACCCCTATGGAGTAATTCTTCTATGTCAATTTTTTTGTTATCAGAGTTCTCAAAATGTTTGGGGAGTATTAATTGATAACCGTTCATATCCGGTTCTTCGTAGCCATAAAATGTAGATAGATCGCCGATGTCTGCAACGATTCCCTTTGTTAAGACTTGTTGATGATCGAGATCGATTAAGTCGTCATGTTTGATCGCAATATCAATGGTATAAGGGTTTTGAGAATTATTAATTGTAACATTTCTTAAAATCAGTTCAAATAAATTCTCTTTGTTTTCCGGGAGTTCTTTATAAGCGGCAGGATCTTCGTTCGAGTAGCTTTGGTCAGCAATAACAAGCAGAGCTTTTATAAGCGTTGTAAAGTAAATTTTTCTAACGTATTCACGCTGAGGATCTTTATGCCAGCCGCCGGCTTCTATTAAAATTGTGCACATTTTTTCTTTTGAAAAATTATCACCAAATGCACGAGGTTCAAACTCATCGTCATAACGAGCAATGTGGCCGGGAATAAATTCATCAAGGTCGTTTTTTATTGAGATGATCAACTTTATGGCGGTTTCAATTTCCGGTGTTATTGTACCTTTATAATTGACCGAAGGAGCTAGTAAAGAAATTGTTGACGATTTATAATTTCTGCCGGCACTATAACCTGAGCTTTGATCGTGAAGATTAAAACCGAAATTAGGTTCAATTTCTAATTTTGTTTGATATAAAATTTTTGCTTCGGGTGATTTTTGTGTAACGGCGTCTCTATTTATGTCAATAAGCTGTGAGTTTCGTCTGTTAAACTTTTCTGCTCCGTCGGGATTCAACATCGGAATTATAAAAAGAGTGACGTTACTTAAAATTTCATCTCTGATATGTTCGTTTTCATCTTCGGCATTGAGAAAATTTAACAAATCCATTATCGCTCTGGTCGATGTCGATTCATCACCGTGCATTTGAGACCAGAAGAAAACTTTGATTTTACCTTTTCCAATTTTTATTAAATCAATATCTCTTCCCTCAAAAGATTCACCGATTTTTCTAATTTCAATTTGATTACTGTTTTTGAAGTTACCCAAATATTGTTTTAATTGATTGTAACGAATCCATCGTCCGGATATTTCTTTTGCTTTGTATGAATTATAGGAGTAGAGGATGGAATCTAATATGTCTTTGTGAATTTTGTTCATCAGATAAAATTTGCTCATTAAATTTGTTACATTTACAAATTACGAAAAAAAAATGTCTAATGGTTGAATAAAGCAAAATGGAATTTTGGGAAATCATAATAATAATTGTCGGTTCATTATTTTCGATACTTGGAATTATTGGATGTATATTCCCGGCGCTTCCAGGTCCCCCTCTAAATTATATTGCTCTTTTGTTAATTCACTTTACCGGCATCAATGAATTTACCACAACTTTTTTAATAGTATATCTTATTATAAACATAATTGTACAAGTACTGGATTATGTTTTACCGGTTTACGGCGCTAAAAGATATGGCGCATCTAAAAAAGGAATTTGGGGATCGGTGATCGGAATGATTTTGGGCTTCTTTTTCTTTCCGCCATTTGGGGTAATACTGGGCGCTTTGATCGGTGCTGTAGCCGGTGAATTAATTGCGGGAAAGAAGGAATCAGAAGCTATGCGAGCAGGGTTTGCTACTTTTATTGCAAGCTTAATTATGATGGTCGCTAAGTTGGCTCTTTCGGTGATAATGACTTTTTATTTTGTAAAGGGAGTTGTTTGATAAGGAAAAGAAACCGCAGACCGGAATCTGCGGTTTCTAATAATCACTTAATGATTAATCAGAAAGGCATGCAGCTTCAACATCATTAATTTCTTTTGGAATTATTTTGCTGCCCAAAATTCTACAGCCTGAATCTGCAACAACGATATCATCTTCAATTCTAATTCCACCGAAATTTTTATATTCCTCGACTTTATCGTAGTTAATAAAATCAGCGTGTTTATTTTCAGCTTTCCACTGATCAATTAATTCGGGAATAAAATAGATCCCCGGTTCAACTGTAAGTACGTTTCCGGTTCTCAGTTCTTTTCCGAAACGTAAGAATGCTAAACCGAATTGATCGCTTCGTTTAGTCTTATCATCGTACCCGACAAAATTTTCGCCTAATCCTTCGAGATCGTGAACGTCGAGTCCCATAGCATGCCCAAGTCCGTGAGGGAAGAAGAGTGCATGAGCTCCTTTTTCAACGGCTGTATCAATATCACCTTTCATCAAGCCAATATCTTTAAGACCTTCAGTTATTACTCGTGCAGCAGTTAGATGAACATCTTTGAATTTTCCATCCGGTTGAATAGAATCAATTGCTCTAAGTTGTGATGCCAACACAATGCTATAAATATCGCTTTGTCTTTCAGTGAACTTACCGTTAACCGGGAATGTTCGAGTTATGTCGCTTGCATAGTGAAGTAATGATTCGGCACCGGAATCAATCAAAAGTAATTCACCGTCTTTCATAACGTTTTCGTAATTATGGTTATGAAGGGTCTCGCCATGAACAGAGCAAATTGGCGGAAATGAAGGACCGCAACCGAGTGAATTAGCAATTCCGATGATTGCTCCATAAATCTCACGTTCTTTCATTCCGGGTTTAGTTAATCTCATCGCAGTTGTTTTCATCTCGTAACTGATATCGATTGCATATTCAATTTCTTTTAATTCATCATCGGTTTTGATAGAGCGTTGTTCAATGACTGCTTTCGTAAAATTGCCGGAAGTATTTTCATTCACTTCAGAACTATTAACGCCAAGCAGTTTTTCGAGACGCATCATATTTTGGAATCTGTACTGAGGTAAGAAATGAATTTTTTGTCCGCTCGATTTTGCATTGGCGAGATAATCGTCAAGTTTTTCCAACGGATAAGTTTCTGAAACTCCAACTTCTTTTGCGCTGCTTTCAATTTTTGGCTGTGGACCCATCCAGACAATATCATCGATGGTAAAGTCATACCCAAAAATAATATCTTTATCATTGTCGATATCGATAACACCAAACAAGCCGGCTCTATCTAAACCAAAGTAATATAAAAAAACGCTGTCTTGTCGGTAAGTGTAACTATTTGATGGGTAATTCATCGGCGCTTCTTCATTACCGGGAATAAGAAGTAATCCGGACCCTACTTTTTCTTTAAGTACTTTTCGTCTTTCAACGTATGTTGAATTGCTAAACATAAATCCTCCGCATTTTTTCGATACTTCAAATATATAATTTATATATCACTTTTCTTAAATCCGCATTTTTTCATCATTTTATGAAGATTTGTTCTGTTAATCCCGACTGCTTCAGCAGCTTGGGAAATATTGCCGTCATATTTTGTTAGCAGATGTTCTAAGAATGCTCTTTCGACTGTTCGGCTCACTTCGCTAATAACATTTTTTTTAATTTCATTCAATTCTTCTAAACTCTTTGGCGTTCTCTCAACCTCTATTCCGGTCGAAGCGTTTGCCGGTAACAGTTTACTATTTATGTGAATTCTTTTAATCTGTTCACCGTTTGCTAATATTGATGCGCGGATTATATTGTTTTGAAGTTCGCGAATATTTCCGGGCCAATCATATTGCATGAGAAGTTCAATTGATTCGTCTGAAATGCCGGAGTTCGGAAGTTTTAAATCTTCACAGCTCAACTTTAGAAAATGTTCTGCTAAAATAGGAATATCTTCCTTGCGTTCTCGTAAAGGAGGAACTTCGATCGGAAGTACATCAAGTCGATAATAAAGATCGTCCCGGAATAATTTTTCGTCGGCGAGTTTTTTGAGGTCTCTATTTGTAGCTGCGATTATTCTGACATTTGCTTTGAGAGTTTTATTGCTTCCTATTCGTTCAAATTCTTTCTCTTGTAAAACACGCAACAGTTTGACTTGTGAATCAAAATCAATTTGAGAAATTTCATCGAGAAATACTGTTCCGTTCTCTGCAATTTCAAATTTACCCGGTTTGCGTTTGTCGGCTCCGGTGAATGCACCTTTTTCGTGTCCAAACAATTCACTTTCGATTAAACTTTTAGGAATTGCGGCACAATTAATCGCAATAAATGGTTGGTTTTTTCGTGTGCTGTTATTGTGAATTTGTCGGGCGACCAACTCTTTACCCACACCACTTTCGCCGGTAATTAAAATTGTGTTATCATTTTTTGCAAAGAGATTGATCTGCTCTTTTAGTTTTAGCGTAGTGGGACATTCACCAATTATTGCGCTGAATTTAATATTTGTTTGCTGAATTAATGTTTTTGTGTGGTATTCTTTTTGTCTTTCTTTTAATGATTTGGAGATGATCAACTTTAGCTCTTCTAAGTTTGGCGACTTAGAGATATAATCCGAAGCTCCAAGCTTAATTGCTTCAACTGCAGTGTTAATTGATGAGTAATCGGTTATCATAATTATTGGTGTTGCTTCATCTTCTCTTTTGATTTCTTTTAATACATCTATACCGTTTGTTCCGTCATCCAGCATAAGATCGAGCAAAACAACATCGGGAGATTTTTCATGAAAAAGTTTAATGCCGGTTGAAGAATTTGTTGCAGAAATACATTGAAAATCTTTGTTAAGTAAAAGAGTGATATCATTTATAAAATCTTTATCGTCATCAATAATTAGCAATGATGTTTTCATTTTATGATTCCTTCATGTAACTCAATTTTAAATGATGTTCCTAACTTTTCGTTGCTGTGACTTAAAGAAATTTTGCCGCCGTATTTTTCAAGTATTTTTCTTGATAGATAGAGTCCGCTTCCGGTGCTTCCTGTTGTTGAGTATCCATCTTCAAATATTTTTTGATAATCTTTTTTTGGAATCACTTTACCATTGTTATTTGTTTCAATAATCAGTTTTGGAGTTTTTGTTGAAATAATAATGGAAATTTCATTTTTAACTTTATCGTCAATTGAGCGGATTGCATTCTGAATTAAGTTATCGATAATGTCGGCTAATTCAAATGATTTGATTAACGCACCTTGCTTTCCGGTGTATTTTTTTTCAATGCTCAGTTTAATTTCTTTTTGTTTTAAATGATCCGAATAATTCTCTGCTATTTCGGTAATAACCGAATAAGGATCGCATGAGTATTTTGAATAAAGGACTTTCTTTAGTTCGCTAATATCGGTTTTAAGTTGATCAAATTTTTGCGCGAGTGAATTCCGCATTTTCTTTATTGTTATTCTTTCCGAAGTTAGTTAACTCTTTGGAAATAGCAGGCACTAAACGCGAAAGTGTGTTTAAACCCATTAAGTTTGTGTGAGTGATCTCAGCGAGTTCAATAATTCTTTTTAGATTGGGATATGTAATCTCTTTGTATGTTTTAATTCGTATTTCAAGCTGTTCTTTATGTGTTTCATCGCTTTCCGTTTGCCAGTTTTTTAATAAAAGTATTAGACTATTTAGATTGCGAGAGGCCCATTCACCATGTGAAAAATTTCTAAGTAACCCGAATAAATCATCATCTACTAATACAGCCGTATTTTTTTGACTTAGTCGACTGCTCCAATAAAAGCCAACATTAGTAAATAATAAACTCATCCCGAGTACAATCAACGGCACGAAGTATTTTATAAATTGAACGTGTGATTCTGATGAAGCTATATATATTACCCAAAACAAAAAGAAATTAATCGATGCAATTACAAAAGCGCTTCTGGTTGACCACTTAAATTTTCTTACACCGGTTGACACACCAACGTAAATGATAAAAAGTGTAACAACGATCATCAACAAATTATATTGAACATTCCTTTGACTAAAAAACCTGTAAAACGTGCCGGGTGTATCGTAAAATAATTTTGCTAGTACATTGGTTTCGCTAATTATTACAAGAGTACCGGGTTGTAAATTATTTTTAGTTACTGTTTTGCCGCCGTAAAATTTCACTACTGCTTTATAATTCTTGTTTTCCTCTACACCGAAATGAGCCGTGAGATCGTTTAATTGATTTTTCCCGAAAATATCGGAACCAATTTGTTTGTAACCCCAAAGAAGTTCTTGATCACTATCAATTTGGTATAACCAAATTTTTGCAGACATGCCCAATTTATTGCTGACCGTTCCTTCCGGCTTTATCTTTATAAAACTTTTATTATCTAATGTGTTTACCCAAAGGATATTGTTTGATTCGGAATAACCAAAAAGATCAATATCGCCATCGTTATCAATATCACCGGCGATAACTCCGTTAACGCTGGGTTGAATTATTCCATATTCTTCTGCAAAATCTTCGAAATATTGTCCGTATTGATTGATCATTACATAATTGCGGTCAGTATCCGGATCATTAAGAGTAATGAAGATATCGGTGAACCCATCATTGTTAAAATCTGCAAGGCAAATATTTTTATTGCTGACGATATTTGTATATGGAGATGAAATTGATTTTAAACCGACTCTTTCGGTTACATTTTTGAAGTATCCATTTCCGTCATTTTCAAATAATGAAATAAAAAGAGTATCCGAAAGTGTAATGATGTCTAAATCTCCGTCGTTATCATAATCAAAAGCAGCTGCGCCTAAAGTTTCATCGCGGGTTTGATTTATAATTCGATTCTCCGCTTCATCTTGCCAACCATTTTTGGTTTGTATCAATAACTTGTTCTTTCTCCATTCATTTGCGATATATATATCGTTAAGATCATCAGCATTAAAATCCGCAAAAATAATTTGCTTATTCCAACCGGAAGAAATTTCAAAAAATGTTGTATCGGGAAAGAGCAAACTGCCAAAGAAGGAATTATCAAACCAATAGATTCTTCCTTGTTCAGCTTGATGTGCTCCGTAGTAATCTGTTACAACCGGATCTAAGTCACCATCTTTATTAAGATCGTAAGCGCTGAGGTTATTTCTTTGAGTCCAGCCATATTTTTCGGGAAGTTTGACAATATCACTATCTTCAAAATGTCCATTGCCAATGTTTTTATGAATGCTTAAGTAACTTTGAATTGTATCTTGATCGGTTATTATTAAATCAACTAACCGGTCATTGTTTATATCGGTTAAGAAAAATGAGTTAGCTAATCCATTATGGAATAATTTAAATGCGTCGGCTCCGTCTGTAAACGGGGCATTAAGATTATTTAAGAAAAAGTGAGAATAATTCTGCGGATCTGCGCTGTTTACATACAAATCAATTAATCCGTCTAAATTTATATCAGCAAAAGCAGCACCCGAAGTATGTGAGTTAGCTGTACCACTTACTTTATAAGTTTTTGCTAAATTGACAAATTGAGGAAACTTGCCTGGCCGTCCGATATAAACTTTCCCGGTTCTACTTGCGAGGTAAATTGTTGAGTCGGGTTTGTAAATGTGATTTGTTATTTTAAAATCTATTGGAATTTCAACGTTTATTGATTCGGTGTTGTTTAAAGCAATACTAATCTGCACAAATCCAAATTTATCATAATTTGGTAAGCTCCATAAGCCAGCTTTGTACTTCGGACCTTTTACGAATTCACCGTTAAAAAGATTATAAATTATATGATTGTTAGTTATCACTTCAACCGAGTTAGAATCAGTTGCTTTAATTCCGTAAATGTTGGTTTTAATATTATCTGCAAAAGGGTAGGCGGTAAATTTTTTGTGATCGTATTTATAAACACTGTCGGATAAAACTCCCAACCAAATATTGTCTTTAACATCGGTTGTTACTTGATGGACATGATTGCTGAACGGTGTGTCGAGAACGATCCAATTATCCTTTTCTAATTTTAACAGTGTACCCCATGCACCTGTAGCATAAATTCCTTTAGCGGTTTGGAAAATTTTAAAGATGGGTAAATTGTAATCAAAGTTGTATTTGTACCAGGTATCATTTACGAGATAAAAAAAATGAGTATACCATTTTTGATCTGTTCCGGCTGCAATGATGAGTGAATCATTCTCGAAGAAAACGAATGGATTTAACTTAAGATCTGATTTAACTCTTAAATCTTTCCATTCACCATTTATGTAATGGAAAATCGCACCATCTAGACTTGATACGATAAAATCATTAGCTGAATTCACTTTTAGTAATGTTATTTTTGTTGTTATCGGAGAGCTAAGTTCGGTCCAATTAAAGTGAATTTTTTGTCCCGGTATAACTAGGATGAAAATAGAATACAAGATATAATCATCTTTTTCATTGAGATAATATAGAGAATTCCGAAATGATAAGTAACAAAATTCTGCAAAATTGTTGCACAGCAGAGCAACAGTGAGGTTCTATAAAGCGACAAACTAATCTAAGTTGCATGCCCCTTCAGTTGTAAAAACTGCAAAAAACGTACAATTGACTGACCAAAATTCTTGGAATAAAAGTTGACCTCTGTATCCGGAATAATAACCCTAACAAAGAGGAAAGCGTATGAAAAATGTAAAATCACTTTTATTCATTTTTGTCTTGGCGTTGATGTTTATCGGATGTGATAAAGAAGAAAGTAATGATCCGGTAACTCCTCAGCAGCCACCTCCACCGACTCCAACAACTGGTACCATAGCCGGTGTAATATCTCTGCCTCCTGGCTCACCATTTTCCGCAGCTCAAACTAGAGTTTCGGTATATGCAAATTATGATGATTGGAATAATGATAGAGCAATTCAAACTGTAGGTAGCGACGCAAACGGAAATTATACTATTGGCAATCTTCCTCCAAGCTCTTATTATTTGGATGCATGGAAAGATCAGAATGGCGACGGAAGAATAAGTAATGGAGATTTGTTTAATGTTTACGGTAGTGGAACATGGCCTAACTATCAGCTGAGCCCAATTTCGGTAGCAGCCGGTCAAACAGCTTCAGTTAGTTTGCAACTTGTTGTTTTATAAGAAAGTTTATTATGCAAAAAGAGAAAACCAAATTGGAGCATGGTTATAAGATCTGTCCTACTTGTACATTTTTCTGTAATGTCAAAGAAGATGATAAGTATTGCTCTTTTTGCGGAAGTGAGCTAATTGAAAAATGTCCATCTTGTGGTGAGATAATATCAAACCCTTATGCAAAGTTTTGCAAATTTTGCGGGACGAATTATCCCTCGAGGATTCCGGAATAATTTTAGTGGTTTTCTCTTTAGGAGAAAGCTCTAAAAAAGGGTATTTAATGGAGGGGCGAAAGCCCCTTCCTTTTTTATATGTATTAATTAATCAGCAATAGATTTGCCAATATGCCGGCGAAAATATTCGTTTGATTTTGTTGTAAACCATGAGGAGGACAAAATGTTACAACTCAGGTTGGTTTTTCTATGTTTGCTTTTTTGGGGGATATATAATTTTTCACCTGCTCAAAATAATTGGTCGGTATCAGTTATAGATTCATTTCAAACAACAAATGGTGGGCAGGGTGTTCGGGGGTTAAATTCTGTTGTTAACAATAATACTATTCATCTTACTTACTATTATCACGATCAAAATTCAGTAACTAAACTTTTGTATTCAGTAAAGAACGGCTCTGCTTTTAATGTGGATACTGTCGCAACTATTGCTGATTTCAATTCATACGGAGTATCTACTTCTCTACAATTTAATGAAGACGGGACTAAGTGGATTTATGCCGGATTTTATTCTTATCCTAATCATATTATTGGAGTCTTTAAAGAAACTTCATCCGGATGGGATTATACTTACATAGATGAAACCGGTAACGATAAAACTGTAGCTGCAATTCAAAATAATACGGAAATGGGATTTACTTACAGCGGCAAGGGTGAGAATATTTATAAACAAAATGTGAAATATGCTCATTGGAATAATGGTCAATGGGAAATAACAACAGTTTCAAAAAGGCAGGATACTTACAAAACCAAACCAAGCATCATTGAAGCAGGCGGTAAAATTTATTTGGTGTTTGGTGAAGGGAGGTATCCAGATTCCTTGATAACAAAAGTTTATGTAAAAGAAAATCAAGTTTGGCAAGAATCTTTTACTGATTTAATGGAAATTCCTTACTCCGGCGGATCGATTGGTGGTTTGAAAACTTTGTTGGGAATTTCTGAGCAAGGGAATCCTTGCGTTTTACACTCTCTATCAAATGAGGTTCATCCACGGTATTATGAACTTACTGATGAAGGTTGGCTTCGAAAATCGATTATCTATCCTTCAACTTATGTATTAACTAATTCATTAAGCGGCTCAAATATTTTATTTGGTATTGACAATACAATGTACACAATTTCTCAAGGTAACGGAGTTCTTCCCAGAATTACTTGGATTAAAGAAAATGGGGATGCAGATTTTACATCAGTACCATATAAGCATGGCGGCATCTACTTACAAGACTTTTCTATTCTCAATAATGAAGTATATATCTATTATATTGATGGCTACACATCTTGGCCTTACGACAGACCGGTTACATTAAAGGAAGCAAAGATCGATTTGAATGTGTTAATAACTGGCTTACAACATGAAGATGAAAATTTGACAAATGAATTTGAGTTGTATCAAAACTATCCTAATCCATTTAATCCGATTACACAAATCAATTACTTAATTCCTGAAAGCGGAATGGTGAAATTGGAAATAATAAATTCACTGGGACAAATTATTAATACACCTGTAGATGAATATAAAGAACAAGGCAGCTACACATTTTCTTTTGAATCTAAAAACTTATCAACAGGAGTTTATTTTTATAGACTCTCATTCGAAGAAAAATTCAAAAAGTGTGTAAAATGATTCTATTAAAATAAAATCTTGTGTCTTATGTGACGAAAAACATTGCATCTTTAATTACTTTTATTTATTACTAATTTATTAATTGGAGTGTTTATGAAAGTGCTCTTAACTTTTGTAGTCTTAGCGGTTATTTGTTTATCGTGTAATTCTTCAGAAAAAAATCAAAATGCAAAAACAAGTCTGAGTGAAAATTCCTTAATCCCGAAAGAAGAGTATCTTGAAATCTCAAAAGAATGCAGCGACAAATTAATGAGCTACAAACTAATTGAACAAATGAGTGTTAAAAACTATCTGTTCAAAAATGATGAGATTTCTGAAGCCAACCTAACTCAACAAACAATTATTTATTTTGAAGAAGAACCAACCGTTGAACAAAAAGAACTATTAGAAAATAATTCAGCACAATGTAATTGGGAACTATGGACACCTCCGGCAGATAATCATCCACTCGGTTTTGTTACGAGCCGAAATACCCATCAACAATTTTGAAAATATAGTATGCTTAGATTTTGTGAAAAAGATTGATACAGGCGAAAGAGAAATAAGCCCGGATAATATAGAGAAACTAAATAAAATCAAATAATATAAAACTTACGATTATTTATATACTGTTTCTTATTGGTTCGTAAGGCATTCATTCGGAGGGTCACCATGAAAAAGAAGAATTATATTTTTTTTGTAGTCCTTTTAACCGTAACAATCTTCTCACAGATCAATTCTCCAACTCATAACACACCAAAAAACTCAGACAGGTTATTGCTGCAAAGCGAACATTATATTCAATTGCCTGATGAGTTGTATAATAAAGTAATGAGCGGAAAACTTATCGAAAAGATAAGTGCAAAGAAATATAAATTTAAAAAAGGAGAGATTACTCAAAGTGAGAGTCAAGGCAAAGTTGTAATCTATTTTGATCATGAACCGCAAGAAGATCAAAAACAAGTTTTAAGTGACATGGGTGTAAGTTGTTATTGGGATACATGGACACCTTCCATGGAAAATCATCCTTACGGATTTGTCCTGGCTGAGATTCCTGTTAACAAGTTACAGAACACACTCTCATTAAATTTTGTAAAGAAAATGGAAACGGCTGAATATGAAACTCAGCCACAAAATAATAATGGAAATCAAAACATTAGAGCCCCCGAAGTTTGGAATACCGGTTACGATGGTTCAGGAATTAAAGTTGGTGTACTAGATTCAGGATTAGATTCATTTTATAAGGGGACTGATCTCGCCAAATCAATATCAAGCTTTTGATTATTTTGATTACCCGAATGTTGATACTGATGTGGAAAATATTACTACCGGTCATGGCACCCATGTCGCCGGAACAGTTTTGGGCAGAGGGGTTTTATCAGCCGGTCATTCACATATAAATAATGGTGAAGGATCATTTACCGGTGTTGCTCCCGGAGCCGATTTATTGTTCATGAAAATAGGGGGCGATGAATCCTCGAGTTCAAACGATGCCGGCACTATTGCAGCAATCGATGCTGCCGTTGATGATTATAACGTGGATGTGCTTTCAATGAGTTATGGCGGCTGGGGTACATTTCATGACGGCAGTGCAGCGGATGATCAAAAAGTTGACTGGGCTTATCAACAAGGAGTTCCTTTCTTCATTTCGGCGGGTAATTCTGCAGCTCAGAGAAGACATTATTCAGGCACAGTTAATGCCAATAGTTCAACAGATTTTATCCAAGTAAATTTTGCCGATCCCGGTGATAATGATGCGAGACTCTGGTTTAATCTTGTTTGGTATGATGGTTTAGCTGCAAGAAATAATTTGTCTCTTGAATACTATGATGATTCCTTCACTCAATTAACTGAAGTAGTGCAAGACCAATCTCCGTCAGAAAGTCCTCGCGGAACCGAATCGCGTTACTCACATTATGATTATTATATAAGAGAAGCCGGAACTTACTACTTAAAAGTTGTAAACAACTCGGCAAATAATCAATTCTTTCATATATATGATGACTGGGGTTCTTATGTAACGTTTGAAAATGCAGATCAAAATTATACTATTGGTAGTCCGGCATGTGCTGATTATGCATTCGCGGTTGGGGCGCATGTTTCAAGAGAAACATGGACTGATGTAGATGGTAATAGCTGGAATTATTCCGGTAATCCATTGAATGGGATAGCTAGTTTTTCAAGCAGGGACCGAGAGTTGACGGTTATCAAAAACCGGATGCAACAGCGCCGGGACATGTAATACTTTCTTTGCGTGATACGGATGTTTATACCTCAACTTCTAGTTCATGGATTGATAACGACGGAGTTACAGGTGGTGATGCGAACTATTATAAAATGCAAGGTACCAGCATGGCTTGTCCAATGGCAGCCGGTGCCGCGGCTTTAATGTTGCAGAAAAATTCATCACTTACTCCCTCACAAGTTTATTCTGCACTTACTTCAAATACAAACATAAGCGGATTAACCTCGTTACCAAATTCAATCTGGGGTTACGGCAGATTAGATATTTATGAAACTGTAACTAATATAAGTTCCGGTGGCGGTGGTGGTGAAGAACCGAGAGAAGAAATTATTATTGAAGAGAATTTTGATATTGCTATGTTTCCACCTCAAGACTGGATCCGATTTCAGACTCATTCAACAAATACTTGGAATGCCGGAAATGTCACTGACCACAATTTCAATTCAGTTGATCCAAACAATGCTCTTATTCTGCAATCTGTCAGTGGATAGCAGAAGATCAAGACGAGTGGTTAATAACTCCGACATTCGATCTTGCCGAAGGAGATGCAAGTATTGAGTTTTATGTGGGACACAGCACACAATGGTTAAGTGCTGCAACAATAAAATTGCACATATCAACAAACGGCGGAACAAACTGGACACAAATTTGGGAAGCTGCAAATGACGGTCAGCCGTGGGGATGGCGATATCAAAATGTTGATATCACTCAATATGCAAATAACTCAAATATGAAACTGGCATGGCAGTATGTAGGAAATGATGGGGATATTGCCGCGATTGATAATGTAGTACTAACCGGATATGTACTTGTGACTGATGTAGAAGATGAAGATGAAAAGCTGCCTACTCATTTTGAGTTATCACAAAACTATCCGAATCCCTTCAACCCAAGTACAAAAATAAACTACTCTACTACCGGTAAGTTCAAAAGTTAGTTTGGTAGTGTATGATATTTTAGGAAGAGAAATAATAACCTTAGTGAATCAATTTCAGAATGCGGGAAGATATACGATAGACTTTAATGCAGATGGTTTATCGAGCGGAATATATTTTTACAGACTTATATCGGATCAGTTTTCAGAAACTCGAAAACTGATACTCCTCAGATAGCTGGGATAAGCAAAAGAAAGGGGCCGTTGCGCCCCTTTTTTTATTAAACTGATGCAGATTCTTTTTGAAAAATCTTATTTAATTCTTTCTTTCTTCTTCCCTTATAAGCGCCTTTATGATAAGAATATCCGGCAATTAACGGCATTGCTAAAGTTGCTTCGCTGTAAACCATTTGTTCATAAGATTGAGATACTTTACCCCATGATGAAGCTTCTTTTAGTGTTGAACTCGATAAAGCACCATCTCTTACATCGGCAACTGTGATTTGAACAGCATATTTATGCATTGGCGCATCTTCTGTTAATATTTCTGCTGCAACAACAATATCTTGCGTAAAGTTTTTCGGAACGCCGCCGCCAACCATGAAGATACCGGTCTCTTTGCTTTCTAACTTTATTTTTGTGATTTCTAAGAAATCTTTACCGGAATCAAACGATAAATGTTTATCCGGATTTTTATGCTGATGCATCACAATACCAAATCCGGCTGAGCAGTCAGAGAATGCGGGAACAAAAATCGGAACATTATTTTTATACGCAGCATAAACTACGCTGTCATCAACTTTAGGTCCGCCGTTTTTCTCTAAGTATTTACCGAACTCCCAAAGTAATTCACGTGAAGAATATGGACGCGGTTCTAAGCTGTCAAAGATTTCTGCAGTTGTATCATCGCAAACTCTTAGTTCGTCTTCGTCAATGTAAGTGTCGTAAATTCTATCAATATGAAGATCGCGGAGTTCATTATCATCGGAGAAAGGATTACCTTTATAATGTTTAAATCCAAGAGCTTCGAAGAAATCCTGATCAACCATAATTGCACCGGTAGAAACAATTGCATCAACCATATTATTTTCGATCATGTCGAAAACGACTTTTTTCAATCCGGCGCTGAATAAACTTCCTGCTAAAGTTAGTATAACGGTGTTGTCTTTATCTTCGAGCATCATTTCATAAATTTTTGCTGCGCGGTTTAAGTCGCGTGCGCTGAATGCCATTTCGCCCATTGAATCAACAAGTTTAACAACGTTGTGTTCTTTGATATCAATATGTTTAATGACGTCTTTTAAATAATCTTTCTTTGTTGCCATTTCTATCTCCTTTTTAATTCACAGTGATGTGAATATTAAAATTATTTTAATTTCTTTCAAGATAATAAAGAAAAAGTGGCGTCAAATGTAAATAATTCGTAAAGATTCGCAAAGACAATTTTTTGAAAAAAGTAAATTTTTAGATGAAAAATCTTTTGTATTGAATTTAGAAGTTTCAGAAAATCTCACTATTTTTTAATTAATCTTTAATTCGAATAATGGTTTTAGATGATCAATCTATTTGTAGTTCATTCCCAAATTGAGGAACAAAATTCTGTAAAAAAACGAACTAATGAATTAGTAAGAAAATTAATTAATAATATTACAGATCTCGATTTCAAAGGTTACTTCAACCAACAAGAATACTTGCAAAAGTATTTTCAAGACAACGCCGATTTAAAAAACGCGACCATCATTCTTAATACTTCCGGCGGCACAGAACAATTAATTGATTTAATAACCAAGAAAGTTGAATCGCCCGTTTTAATTATTTCTGATTCTGCAAGAAATTCTTTTGCTTCGGCGATGGAAGCTTATTCTTATCTTAAAGATTCTTACGCAGTAAAAATATTTTATGCCGAAAATGATTTGCAGAAAATTGAAGAAACAGAAAAGTTTACATCTGTTGTAAATTCAATAGCATTTATAAACAACGCTCATTTTGGTCTTATCGGCAATCCATCAGATTGGCTTTTAACTTCAAGAGAGTTTACTAACTTCGGAAATTTTAATACGCGTTTTACAAAATTTGAAGTTGATAGAATTGTAAATGAAGTTAATAAGGTAGCAGAGAATGATGCGAAAACAATTGTCGAAAGTTGGACAAAAAATTACGATGATATACATGTTGATAATACGGCGATGATTGATTCCGCAAAAGTCTATTTAGCAATAAGAAAATTTGTAGAAGAAAATAATCTACAAGTCCTTTCTATTCGATGCTTCGACTTACTTCAGTATAACTACACGGCATGCATGGGATTAAGCATCTGCAACGATGAAGGAATAACTTCTGGTTGTGAAGGAGATATTCCCACCACGTTTACAATGCTGATAGCACAACAATTAACCGGCGAGCCTGTTTGGATGGCGAACCCTTCTTCGGTTAAAAAAGATAAAAACCAAATAATTTTTGCTCACTGTACTGTCCCCTCCAAATTTTTGAAAGATGAAAAAGAAGCCGGGTTAACGACACACATGGAATCGGGTTTGAGTACAGCGATTAGAGGAGAACTTAAAAAATCTGTTGTCACGATTATGAGAATTGGTAACGGGTTTGATCGAATAGTCGCCGTTACGGGAAAGATTATCGATAGTGACATGCAAGAAGAAAACCTTTGCAGAACTCAAGCAGTTGTTGAGATTGACGGAGATGTTAATAAGTGGATAGAAACAGCGATGGGTAACCATCAGGTAATTGTATATGGTAATATTATTCGTGAACTAGAATATTTTTGTGATTTTTCCGGAGTTGAACTGATACGGATTTAATTAAACCACCAAACCCATTCGCAACAGATCGTGTTTTTTACCGTCGATCAAACATTCGTCTCGCAGAACTCCTTCAACGTGAAATCCTAATTCTTGATTCAAGCGAATATTACGAACATTGGTTTGAAGAGTATTCAAATAGATTTTATGCAGACCTAAATTTGAAACTCCGTATTGAATCCAGAGTTTAGTGGCTTCTTTGCCAAAACCTTTACCGCGGTAAGCCGGTTCACCTATTAGTTTTCTAAGCTCGGCTTTATTTTGATCTTTATCGTAATCAAGGAAGGCAAGCAGACCTATTGGAGTCTCATCGTGCGTTGTAATTATCCCGAGTATATGGTTTTCATTTTCTATTAACCGATTCACATCATAAGTGGGTGGAGTAGCACGAGTTAACATAAAATACCTACCGATTTTATCGGTCATCCAGCGTTTAAGATTATCGGTATCTACTTTTTTATTGAAAGACCTTACCAAAAGATTTTCACTTTTTAATGGTAATTCAGTCTTTTCGGTTGGATCATATATAGCGGCTTTGCCATTATCGCCTGTTTGCGATCCGGAATCAATTTTTATCGCCGAGTCCAGAAGCAGATTAGCCAGTTTTAAATAATCACCTTTTTTAAATCCAATTTCGGTGGCTTCTTTAATTATACTCCTGGAAATCACTTCAATCGAAACTTCGTTGAGTAATTTTTCTTTAAGAATATTTTCTTCCATTAAAACACCCATGTTGTAAATTCATCAAACTGTAAGATAAGCAATATTATCCCTTAAGTATAACTAAATGTTTTACATCAATATGCGAAATCATTGCGAAAGCATGTTGATGATTTCGACATGTTTTGTGAACGTGTCGAAATTTTGGGGAAATATCGACATGTTATTGTAGTGTATAATTCCATATAATTTTATTCTAAATGATTATATTTGCAATGTAACTGAATAGGATAAAATTTGAAACAATCCAAACCTCATAATCTTCCAATAAAAAGTTTTGATTGGTCCAAATACATTTCTTTAATTGCAGAAGCTAACAGAGAATTAGCAAGGTATGACGGATTACTACAAAGCATACCCAACACAGAAGTTATTCTTTCACCGTTAACAACTCAAGAGGCTGTGTTGTCTTCTAAAATTGAAGGAACTCAAGCTTCATTGGAAGAAGTTCTTGAGTTTGAAGCAAAAAAGAATAAAAACATTCCTAAATATGAAGACATTGAAGAAGTGCTTAATTATCGCAATGCGTTGAACGAAGCTACAGAAAAAATCCAAAACGGTCTTCCGATTTCTTTGAGACTAATCAAAGAAATGCATCGCAGCTTGCTTCAGGGTGTGAGGGGTGAAAACAGTGATAGAGGAAACTTTAGAAGAATTCAAAATTGGATTGGTAAACCGGGTTCTAATATGGAAAACGCAAGTTATATTCCGCCTCCGCCAAATACTTTAATGAATCATCTGGACAATTTTGAAAAGTATATTCACTTTGAAGATAAAGATAGAATTGTTCAATTAGCATTTATACATGCTCAGTTTGAAATCATTCATCCTTTCTCTTGATGGTAACGGCAGAATAGGAAGGTTATTAATTCCATTATTTCTCTTTGAGAAGGGAATTTTGATAAAACCGCTTTTTTATATCAGCGCATATTTTGAAGCAGATAGAGAAACCTATTATTCAAAATTGAATTCAGTGACTTCGGATAATAATTGGGAAGAGTGGATTGAGTTTTTTCTAGAAGCTGTAATTGAGCAATCGAAAAAGAATATAGTATTAGCTAAGGAAATTCTATATTTATTTAATTCTTTGAAACAGGAAAATAGTAACTAT
The DNA here is from genome assembly GCA_034521465.1 of Melioribacteraceae bacterium. Classification (GTDB taxonomy): domain Bacteria; phylum Bacteroidota; class Ignavibacteria; order Ignavibacteriales; family Melioribacteraceae; genus SURF-28. The sequence goes on from JAXHMN010000016.1 coordinate 555,127, forward strand.
TACCCACTCTCAATATTCACTTCAAATACTTGATTTTCTTTTTGAGTTACCAAAGTTTACTGCCACTGATTTTATTAAGAAGGTTGGTATTGATAAAAAACAAGGATATAAAATACTTGATAGACTTGATGGACAGGTAATTGCTCTCGAAGAAAAAGGGAGGGGAGTAAACCAAGTTTTTACAGTTTTAATAGGCTTTTAGAAATAACTTCGTTGCCATATTAAAATTTGTGCGCCACTTTAGGCGCAAAAACTATTTTGTACGCCATATGTGGCATGTAAAGCAATTTGTGAGTCATTTATGACATACCAGCGAATTTACGTATCATTGATGTAATACAAAAAGCTTATTTGTGAACAGGTTTTGATCTGCAACTAATTTGTGGGGTCTCTATACCCTACAAATAAATTTGTTGGGTCTTAACACCCTAACAAATTATTTTGTGTGTCTTTAAAGACACACAAACAACCGGGTGTATCGCAGAAGATACACAACGATTATATGTTATATTTTTATATAGTTTTCGCTGTATAAATTAAAAAAAGAATTATGAACTCTATCTAATACCCAAATCTAAAATTACTGAGAGAAAATTTTTGATTGGTGTATAAGTCAAAACACCATCTTCGCCAATTTAAGAACACCCTGCCTCCAAGGTACTCTATGAGAAACCCCGGATTGATCTTGAAATGATTCCAAATTATCGAGATACCATTTGTAATTTCTTATCAATGCATCTTTGTTGGAAAACTTTGGTGTAAATCCTAAAACTTTCTCTGCTTTTTCTATTGATACAAATGAATCTTTTGAAGCAGTTTCATAGACCCATTTATAAAGTGGTGAAAGCTTTAGTGCTTCGAGAAGTCTTAGTGTCCAAATAATTGGTTTCTCCGGTAGCCCTACAATCTTTTTCCCGTGTCCCGCATAATCAAGAACAGCTTGGTAATCTTCGCGCATTGTTGTAAACTCTTTCGCACCAATGTTGAACGTGTCGTTTACTTTTTCTTCGGGCAAAGTCATCGTTAAATAAGTTGCTTCGCACAAATCCTCAACATCAAGCAACTGGTAGCTGTTATTTCCACTGCCTATCATCGGAAAGTTGTGACCGGTGTATGCCCAATCATAAAGTAAAGCAAAAACTCCTAATCGTTCCGGACCAATAAAAGATTTTGGGCGAAGTATCGGAACACACATTCCATCATTTCTATATTCTTCGCAAATTTCTTCAGCTTTAACTTTTGCTTTTCCGTACGGACCGACTCCGTCAAGTTTATCTGTTTCATAAAGCGGGTGATGATCGGGAATACCGTACACGGCAGTTGATGAGATATGAATGAATCTTTTTACATTTTTTTGTTTTGAAATTTCGAGCAGCAGTTTTGTACCGTCAACTCCCGTTGTCATAATTTCTTTTTCTTCGTAAAGGGGAAGAGCCATCGCAGAGTGAACAACTATATCGCATCCTTCAATTGCTTCTAAAACATCTTTCTCGTTTCTAATATCGCCGGTTACAATTTTAATTTTGTCTTTTACGTCTGTGTAATCAAATTCGGTGGTGTCGAGTGACACGACATCGTGATACCTTTCTAACATATATCGAATTAAATTAATCCCGAAAAAACCGGCACCGCCCGAAATTAAGATTTTCATGTGACTCCGTTAATTTGTTATTTCAAAAATATAAACGATATTTCAATTTATCTTGTTTAGTATTTTTTTTAACTTTAATTCTAAACAAAAGGAGGAGTACACATGTTATTCAAAAGAATATTTCTTTTTATAATTTTTTCAACTCTTGTTATAGCTCAAGGGTTTGAAGGCTACGTGAAATTGAAGATTGACAGTGAGGGTGAAACCATGCATGTCAAGTATTATAAGAAAGGCGAAGATATTCGCATGGAGCCTGAGCTTGCAGATGTTCAAATGAGCGGAACAATGTTATTTACCGGCGGCAGTACTTATGTAATCATGCCGGAGCAGAAAATGTACATGAAAATCGATATGGATAAATATTCCGATATGATGCCTAACGATGGAGAGGGAGAAAAAGAGGATGATTTCAAAGAACCAGTTAAGACCGGGAGACAAGAGATATACTCGGATACACAACCGAAAAGTGGATTTTTGAAGATGATGATTATACATCCGAAGTCTGGGTTGCCGAAGGTCTTGGTAACTTTATGATGATGTCCACTCCAATGAATGAGCAGGAAATGCCGGAATGGTATAAGGATCTTACGAACAGCGGCTTTTTCCCAATGCTTGTAATTGCTAAAAGCAACGACGGCTCCTCAACAGATAGAATGGAAGTTGTTGAAATAGAAGAGTCTTCATTATCATCTGACCTTATTTAAGGTTCCGAGTGGTTATCAAGAATTTAGTATGCCGGGCGGCGGTGGATTTTAAGTGATTCGGATTATTATTCTTTTGTTCTCTATTCTTATTTTCATGTGAGATTGAACAAAAAGTAGAGCTAGAAAGTAGAGATGATTTTCAATCTGTTGAAGAACATTCTGTAATTGAAATTAAATTGGAAGGCGAGGCAGCTCATAGAGATGCCGAGCTTTCCGGTTTAACTTGGTATAAGGACAAATTAATTTTATTACCTCAATTCCCTATCTCTTTGGTGACAGGAATATCTGGTGCGATTTTTTACATCCCCAAAGAAAAAATAAAGCAATACTTACAAACCCAAAACCATGCTCCAATAAAACCGGAAAAACTGAAATTCAATGCCGATGGTTTTGAAAGATTCAACCACGATGGTTCCGGGTATGAGGCAATTGCCTTTAGTGGTGACACCGTTTTTGTTTCGATAGAATCTTATGCAGGAGAAATGAAAGGATATACTGCCTTGGGAATAATAAATTTTGATAAACGTGAAATAAGACTTGATAAAAATTCGTTGACGGAAAATGATTATACAAATCGACTCCCCAATCATACTGAAGAGACAATCACATTGTTCAAGATTGGTTAATATCCATTCACGAATCAAACGGCGCAAACGTGTTCCCCGATAGTTATGCGATCAGTTACTCTCTCAATTTAGACTGAATATACAAAGCTTGATTTCCCAAATATTGAGTACCGAATCACTGATGCAACCGAAATTTCTTCCGACAGTACATTTTGGGCTATCAATTATTTATGGCAGGGTGATATTAAATTACTCAATCCGGCAAATGACGAACTGTTTGAAAAGTTCGGAATCGGTAAATCACACAAGAATAATTCTGGTGTTGAGCGCTTAATTCAAATGAAGATCCTTCCTAATTCAATTTCGGTTACCGAAACTCCACCTATTTACTTGGAATTATCACCTAACGTAAAAAGTCGAAATTGGGAGGGAATTGCAGTATTGGATGATTTGGGATTTATTTTAGCGTCGGATAAACATCCCCGCACTATTTTAGCGATTGTTCCTTCCAACTAAATGACCAACATGATTTTGAGATGGCAGTAGAAAACGAATTTCTTCTATTTTGATCCGTCATCAAATCTTGACATTCCAAAAGAATAGAAATATATTTACAAGCTCTATTAAAATCTCTTTAACGGAGGATTTGTCTTGAAACAAGAAAAGATTACAAGGTTTGTAAAAACTGAAGATGCCGATAGAAAATGGTATGTAGTAGATGCTACAGATCAAGTACTCGGAAGATTAGCTACTAAAGTTGCTACCGTGATTAGAGGTAAGAACAAACCCTCTTTTACACCAAATATGGATACCGGTGATTTTGTAATTATTGTGAATGCTGATAAAATTAAAATGACAGGAAATCGAGAATTGCAAAAAACATATTTCCGTCATTCCGGATATCCGGCGGTGGTAGAGAGTTAACTTACCAACAAATGAAGGAAAAGCATCCCGAAAGAATTATAGAATTTGCGGTTAAGGGAATGCTCCCAAAAAATAGGCTCGGAAGAACGCTGATCAAAAAATTAAAAGTTTATACCGGTGCAGAGCACCCACATAAAGCTCAACAACCTCAAAATTTAAGTGTATAGGTAAATTGAATGGCTGATAAAATTATTTGTCGGACGAAGAAAAAACGCTGTTGCTCGCGTATTCCTAAGAACCGGGAACGGAAAAGTTACTATCAATAAAAAAGAATTTGAACATTACTTTCCGTTAAAGGATAACCGTAATGATGTTCTTTTTCCCTTTAAAGTTACCGAAACTGACGGTAAGTACGATGTATTTGTAAACGTTAACGGTGGCGGTGTTTCAGGGCAATCAGAGGCAATCAGACTGAGGTATTTCTCGCGCGTTGATGGATATTAACGCTGATTTTAGACCAGCTCTTAAAGCAGAAGGTTTAGTCAGAAGAGATCCTAGAATGGTTGAGCGTAAAAAATACGGACAACCAAAAGCTCGTAAGAGATTTCAATTCTCTGAAGAGATAAAATTTATTTTTTATTAATTAACAACATTCATATTCCCGGATTTGCCCCTGTGTCCCACACTAAAATAGGGATCTAAGGCAAAGAAGAAGGGAGTAGAAGATAAACAGGAGATTATCATGGCTAAGTTAGAACTTACCCAGCTTATTGAAGCTGGTGCACACTTCGGACATCTTACCCGTCGTTGGAATCCCAAAATGAAACCATACATCTTTATGGAGAAAAAAGGGATTCACATAATTGACCTCAAAAAAACTCAACAAATGACCGAAAATGCTGCTTCCGCCGCTTATAATATTGCGTCAACAGGAAAATCATTTTTGTTTGTTGGTACCAAAAAACAAGCTAAAGGCGTAATAGCCGAACAGGCTAAAAGATCGGACAGTAATTGGGTCAGTGAAAGATGGCTTGGTGGAATGTTAACAAACTTTTCTACCATCAGAAAAAGTATTAAAAGGTTGCAGAATATCGACAAGATGGAATCTGACGGCACATTTGAAAAAATAACAAAGAAAGAAGCTCTTCAATTAACACGTGAGCGTGATAAATTAAGAAAAGTTCTCGATGGGGTTGAAACATTAGGTCGCTTACCGGGCGCTATATTTATTGTCGATATTAAAAAAGAATCAATTGCCATCAATGAAGCATTGCGGTTAAACATTCCGATATTCGCAATTGTTGATACCAACTGCGATCCCGATCCGGTAGATTATCTCATCCCGGCAAATGACGACGCGGTGAGTACAATCCAGTTAATAACAAGTGCGATTGCAGATTCTATTATAGAAGGAAGTCAAAAAGCAAAAGAATTAAAAGCTGAAGAAGCAGCCGAAAGAGAAAGACAGAAAAAAGTGAACGAAGAAACCGAAGAAAAGAAAAAGGGCAAAAAAGGTAGAATAAGAAAAGTAAATCTTGAAACAAAAGAAGAAAAAAGTGTAGAAAAGAAAGGCGCTCCAAAGAAACCAAAAACAGAAAAGAAAGAAGAGACAGAAACACCTAAAGCTGAGGAATCAAAATCGGAAGCCGTTGAATCTGCCCCGGTAAAAGAAACACCGGAAGAAAAACAGGAAGAAAAACCTGAAGCAAAACCGGATTCCAAAGAAGATAAAGAAACTGAGAAAAAATAAAGGATAAATCGAAATGTCAATATCAGCTGCACAAGTTAAAGAATTACGCGATAAAACCGGTGCCGGAATGATGGATTGCAAAAAGGCACTCACTGAAGCAGAAGGCGATTTTGATAAAGCAATTGAAATATTGCGGAAAAAGGTGCTTCGGTTGCTGCAAAAAGAGCCGAAAGATCAGCTAACGAAGGAGTCGTACTTACTCGATTATCGGACGATAATAAAAGAGGGATAATTATTGAAGTTAACTGTGAGACAGATTTCGTTGCCAACAGTGATGACTTTGTTAACTTTGCTAATAATGTATTAGAGGTGGTTGACGAACATGAACCGGAAAATGTTGAAGCTTTGCTCGCACTTGAAAAAGACGGAACTAAAATTGAAAACATGTTAACAGAATTACTCGGTAAAATCGGTGAAAAAATTGAAGTCTCTCGATTTGCCATAGAAAAGGTTGACGACGGCGCTTTAGTAGATTACGTTCATCACGGTTCAAAATTAGGTGTTTTAGTAAGAGCGGAAAATGTTAAGGATGAAGGCAAAGAAGAAATCATAAATATCATAAAAGATGTTGCAATGCAGATTGCCGCAATGAATCCAAGTTACATTGACCGCGAACAAGTTCCCTCAGAAGTAATTGAAAAGGAAAAAGAGATATATAAAGAAGTTGCTCAAAAAGAAGGCAAACCTGAGCACATACTTGATAAAATTGCTGAAGGAAAATTGAATAAATATTATGAAGAAAATTGTCTTGTTGATCAAGCATACATTAAAGATAATTCAAAATCAGTCAGCGATCTTATAGATGAATACAATAAAAAATATTCTTCGGAAACGAAGATTACTCGATTTCATCGGTTTCATTTAAGCGACGAAAACAAATAATTAATCAATCTCAAAAAGGTCTTATTTTTTAATAAGACCTTTTTTTTTATATTTCAATCTACTATGGAAAACAAATTAAAGTATAAGCGAATATTATTAAAACTCAGTGGTGAATCGCTCATGGGTAAAAGGGTCACGGAATTGACCCGGAAGTATTAAACTTCTTTTCCCGTGAGGTAAAAAAGGTTCACAAACTTAAAGTAGAAATTGGTATCGTTATCGGTGGCGGAAATATTTATCGAGGTTTAAACGCTCAAGACCAAGGGATTGACAGAGTAACCGGTGATCAAATGGGTATGCTCGCAACTGTGATAAATTCATTAGCTCTTCAAAATGCTCTCGAAAATCATGGTATGTACACGCGATTGATGAGCGCTATTAAGATGGAAGAAATTGCCGAACCCTATATTAGACGGAGAGCTGTGCGCCACTTAGAAAAAGGAAGAATTATAATATTTGGCGCAGGTACCGGTCACCCTTATTTCAGTACAGATACGGCGGCATCTCCAGAGCCGTTGAAATTGAAGCCGATGTAATTCTAAAAGGAACTCGTGTTGATGGTGTTTTTGATTCTGATCCCGAAAAAAATCCGGAAGCAACACAATTCGAATCTATATCTTATATTGACGTTTTGAGGAAAAATCTTCGTGTTATGGATTTAACAGCTATCAGTTTATGCCAAGAAAACAGTCTTCCGATTATTATTTTCAACATGGATAATGAAGATAATCTGTTGAAACTTGTACTTGGTGAAAATGTCGGAACAAAAGTCAGCAGTACAATTTCTGAAGAGACAACAACAAATTAAGTGAGGCAATTATGCATCCGATAATTAAAGACGCCAAACATCGAATGGATATTTCCATTGAGGCATTTAAATCAGAAATCAACAAGGTTAGAACCGGTAAAGCAACAACCGCTTTGCTGGACGGAATCAAAGTTGATTATTACGGCAACATGACGCCATTAAATCAAGTTGGTAATGTTTCTGTTCTTGATGCTCACACATTGGCGATCACGCCGTGGGATAAAAACATGGTGCAAGTTATTGAAAAAGCAATACTAACTTCAGATCTCGGACTTAATCCTGCCAGCGACGGCACAAATATACGCATTCCGATTCCACCATTGAACGAAGAGCGGAGAAGAGATTTAGTAAAACTTGTTAAAAAATTTGGTGAAGATTCGAAAGTTGCAATCAGAAATGTTCGTCGAGATGCAAACGATCAACTCAAGAAAGAAGAAAAAGCTAAAAATATTTCAGAAGATGACTTAAAAAGATTTGAAGATGAAGTTCAGAAGATTACCGATGATCATACAAATAAAATTGATGAAATGATTGAGCATAAAGAAAAAGAAATAATGGCAGTTTAATTTTTATAGAAGTTTTAACGAAGCCGCTCTTGTTTTGGGAGCGGCTTTTTTATTGCAGTAAACTTTCATAATTTAGTAAGACAAAGTTAACCTAATTATCTTATTTATCGATTTGAGGTAAGAAATGAGTTACACAAAAGAAGAAGCACTCAAGTATCATAGTGAAGGAAGAAGAGGTAAAATTGAGGTTGTAGCAACCAAACCTTGTTTCACTTCAAGAGAACTTTCACTTGCGTATTCACCCGGTGTGGCAGAACCCTGCCGCGAAATTGAAAAGAATGACGACGATGTTTTTAAGTACACCGCAAAAGGAAATTTAGTTGCGGTAGTATCAAACGGAACAGCCGTGTTGGGTTTGGGAGAATATTGGACCTCATGCAGGCAAACCCGTTATGGAAGGAAAGGGAGTTCTCTTCAAAAGATTTGCCGATATTGATGTATTTGATATCGAATTGAAAACAAAAGATCCTAAAGAGGTAATCAAAACTGTTCAATTGCTCGAACCAACTTTCGGCGGAATTAATCTTGAAGATATTAAAGCGCCTGAATGTTTTGAGATCGAAGAAGAATTAAAGAAAACCATGAACATCCCGGTATTCCACGATGATCAGCACGGTACGGCAATTATTTCCTGTGCCGCACTAATTAACGCAGCCGAGTTAGCAAAAAAAGAACTAAAAGATATGAGAGTTGTAGTCTCAGGTGCTGGTGCCTCAGCGGTTGCTTGCTGCAATATTTATATTAGAGCCGGAATTAAACGAGAAAATATCGCCATGTTTGATTCCAAAGGCCACATCCACAAAGGAAGAACTAATCTTAACGAATTTAAACAAGCTTTTGCAACCGAAAAATCATATGATTCATTAGATGAAGCAATGAAAGATGCTGACGTATTTATCGGATTATCAAAAGGCGATGTTGTAAGTAAAGATATGGTGAAGAGTATGGCCGATAATCCAATTGTATTTGCAATGGCAAACCCTGATCCGGAAATAACTTATGATGATGCTGTTGATGCACGTAAAGATGTAATAATGGCGACCGGAAGAAGTGATTTCCCAAATCAAGTAAATAATGTTCTTGGATTTCCGTTTATCTTTAGAGGCGCACTTGATGTAAGAGCAAAAGCAATTAACGAAGAAATGAAAATGGCTGCCGTTAAAGCACTTGCTAATCTTGCAAAAGAAAACGTTCCAGAAGTTGTAATAAGCGCTTATGGCGGTAAAGAGTTTTCATTTGGTCCTGAGTACATAATTCCGAAGCCGTTTGATCCGCGCGTCTTATGGACCGTAGCTCCTGCAGTTGCCAAAGCCGCGATCGAAACAAAAGTAGCAAGAGTTCAAATTGATGATTGGAATGTTTATAAAGAAGAACTGAAAGAAAGACTTGGGTTCTCAAAAGAAATCGTTCGATTAATGGTTCACAAAGCACAGAAATTTCCAAAGAAAGTTGTCTATCCCGAAGGCGAAGAAGAAAAAATAATTCGTGCTGCACATTCGGTATTGCATGAAAATATCGGAAAACCAATACTCGTCGGACGGGAAGATGCAATTAAAAATAAAATCAAAGAATTGGATTATGAAATAAGTGATTTTGAAATCCACGATCCGAGAAATTGTGAAAAATGTGACAAGTATGCTGAAAACTTTTACAATTCTCGTCAAAGAAAAGGTACAACTTTAGCCGGCGCTAAAAAATTAATGAAACAACCAAATTATTACGGCGCGATGATGGTTGAAGTTGGCGATGCTGATGCTTTAATCAGCGGATTAACTTCTCACTACCCCGATACAATTAAACCTGCTTTACAATGCGTTGGTGTTGAAGAAGGGCTGGGCGTTGTAGCCGGTTTATATATTGTTGTTGTTAAATCAAAAGTATATTTCTTTGCTGACACAACCGTGAACATCAGCCCAACGATTGAACAGCTTGCTGAAATTGCTATCATGTCTGCCGATACAGTAAAACAATTTGAAATTGATCCGAAAGTTGCAATGCTGTCTTTCAGTAACTTTGGTAGTGTACGTCATCCCGAATCAACTGAAAGTTAAAAAAGCTACTGAAATGGTAAAAGAAAGAAGACCGGATATTGTAATCGATGGTGAGATGCAGGCAGATACGGCGGTAGTTTCCTCTATAATCGAAGAAGAATTTCCGTTCAGCGATGTTAAGGGCGGAGCAAATGTTTTAATCTTTCCGGATTTAGCAAGCGGAAATATTGCTTATAAACTTCTGGCCCGGCTTACCGACACAACCGTAATTGGTCCTATTCTAATGGGAATTAAAAAACCGATCCACGTACTTCAACGCGGCGCTACTGTTGATGATATAATCAATATGACTGCAATTGCTGTTGTTGAAGCGAGAACTACACTTAAAAAATAATCAAAGAATTATTTGGAGGGAGATAGCTTGAATAGTTATCTCCCTTTATTTCTCTTTTCTAATATTTTCTCAACACTTATTCATTCTTTTTACATGGACTTAAATTATTAAGTAGTTTTTGCTGAGCTTTTAGTAGCTACTTAACCCTCTTTTACGATTGTCTTATCTTTTATTATATTTCTAAGCTAAGTAAACTGAGGTAAAGTCATTACTATGTTACGTAAATCTTGCCTTTTTCAGCATCAGCATTGTTTTATTTTTTCTTGGAATGATTGTTTACGGTATCATTCTAAATAGCGGTGAGATTTCGTTAACCGATGCAATGGCTGAGAAGAATTTGAGCAAGTTGGATGATGTTAGACTAATTGTCTCTCGCAATAATTACCAAATGGAACTCTACTCCGGTTCAATTTTGGTTAAGTCTTATAAAGTTGTATTTGGGCAGGGTACCGGTAATGTGAAGACTTCCAAATTTGATAATATTACTCCAAAAGGAAATTATAATATCTGTAGAATTGATACAAATACGGAATATCATAAAAAAATGTACTTAAACTATCCTACAATTGCTGATGCTGCCGAAGCACTCAAAAATAATGTTATTTCAAAAAGTGAGTTTGAATTAGTTGCCGACTGGAAAGGTGATTGTCCACCTTCGGAAACTAGACTTGGGGCAGATATTGGGATACAAGGCATTGGTAAATATGATCTGATATTCAGAAATTTACCATTTGTTTTTAACTGGACTAACGGATCAATAGCAGTTAGCAACGATAATATTGACGAACTTTATGAAGTAGTTGATATAAGCACTGAAGTAATAATAAAAGAATAAGGAAATTTTTGAAAACATTGTTTCTCGTCATATTGAGTATTTCACTTCTGTATGCACAAACAGAAAAAGAATATGAGTTAACGGAAATAGAGTTTGCCGGAAATGAAGCTATATCTTCCGATGAACTTAAGAGTGTAATCATCTCTAAAGAATCACCCGGTTGGTTCTCAAAATTTTTAAACAGTTTTACTAGTTTCGGTGAAGAACCGGTTTATTTTGATTCTCTTCAGATTGTAAATGATATTAGGCAATTAAAGAATTATTACTATGATAACGGGTATTTCAAGGCATCGTTTTCGAGTGAATATGGTTTAGATACAACAGATAACACGGCTGTGCTCCGTTATTTTATAAATGAAAATCAACCGGCTTACTTTCGGCAGCTGGAAATAACAGGAATTGAAAATTTCGCATGGGTTGCCGTTGATGAAGTAAAAGAAGTTATCCAAGTAGATACTACCGAAATTTACACAGCTGATGAAGTCAGTAGAATCAGAGATCATATAATGCGTCTTGGTCTCGATTTTGGACACATGCTCATATCTGTAAGTACGCCAAAGATAGATGTTGATACACTCGAAAATAAAGTTGACGTTTATATGCACTTTGATATCGGGGATAGGTACCGGGTAAGCGAAGTACGTGTCAATAAAACCGGACCCGGTTCGGATGAAGTCCGGGATGACTTGTTAAAACAAATTGCAGATATTGAACCCGAAGATTATTACAGCTATTACAACTTACAGCGTGCACAAGTCAGACTTTACAGAACCAATTTATTCAGCTCCGTTCTTTTATCCGGTGTTGTCTCTGATACAAACAAAAATTACGTTCCAATTGCATTGAGTGCTGACGTTGGCTTGTTGCACGAACTCTCTCCGGAGTTAATTGTAAATAATGAAGATAACGCCTTCAATTTAGGTGTCGGTCTTTCTTTTTCACGAAAAAACTTTTTGGGTGACGCAAGAAAACTAACTTTGAGTACATCAACTGCTGCTTAAGACATCACTCAGCTTATCTCAAATGCATCTTTAGCGGATACTGAATATGTTCGGTTATGTTGATGCACGTGCAATAATTGATCAACCTTATTTTTTGGGAAGAACATTTCCACTAAATTAGAAACCTATTACACACTTCAAAAACGGCGTAACGAATATAATGCCACACTTTATGGCGGTAAAATCAGTTTTGATATTGAGCTGCCAAGATTTACGTATCTGACTTCACTAATTTTTGGACTAAATGTTGAGCGGTCAAAGTATGTCTTTACAGAACAATACACCTATAACGCTCTGTACGGATTTGCAGTTAACAATTATCCTGGTGAAAATCCGTCATTTATTGACAGTGTTGTAACGGACTTATTAGCCGCTGAAACTGATTTCACCAGTCAACAAACAAATTCTGTATTAAGTGTTAATCTTGGAGCAAACAAAACTGACAATTCACTTTTTCCAACGGAGGGATATTCACTTTCGTTATCGTTGGAAGATGGAAATTCGCTTTCTTATCTATTTAATAAAATCAGCGGAGGTGAATTTGATAATACATTGTATTATAAAGCATTGTTAACAACCACAGCTTATCTACCGGTTTATGATTCGGAGACTGATGCATTCGGCATAAAATTTCGTGTCGGCACAATAAAATCCTACGACGGAGATAAATTTGAAATTCCGTTGAATCAAAGATTTTATGCCGGCGGCAGTAACTCTCTAAGAGGTTGGAATACAAGAGGACTTGTTCCCGAACAAAATTTTGGAACCTTGAGCGCTAACCCCACTCCGGAAGAAATTGAGTCAGTTCTCATTCAAAATGTAATACCGGGTGGATTTTTTGTTCTGGAAGGATCAATCGAAACAAGAAATAGAATAACCGGTAAACTTGGCAGCGCTGTGTTCGTTGATTATGGAAATGTTTGGAATGATTTCGACGATATGCAGTTTGAAACAATTGCCGTCTCAGCCGGATTCGGATTACGATACTATTCAGATTTTGCTCCGTTTAGGATAGATTTCGGTTTTAAAATTTATGATCCGGGTGATAGAAGATCAGTTTTCAAAAAATCATTCTTTCCCGAAACATTTGAATTTCATTTCGGAATAGGGGAAGCGTTTTAAATTCCATTATCTTTGAATACCTCATTGAATTTAGCTACATTTAAAGTCATACTTTTTGGGAATTTGTATGCTTAACAGTATGACAGGCTTTGGAAAGTCTGTCCTTAAAAATAACGGTTTTTCGGTTGAAACCGAGATAAAAAGTGTTAACAGCCGGTATCTTGATGTATCATTGAGATTGCCGCGTGCATTTTATCAATATGAATTTGATTTTCGAGAACAAGTAAAAAAGAAAATCGCACGGGGAAAATTATACATTTCTGTTTCAGCTAAAAATGATGGCATCGACGATTCTCTCGGTCAGTTGAATGAAGTAGCGTTAAAAACTACTTTGGCTGCACTTGAAAAAATCCGGGAAGTATCCGGAGTTAAGGATGAGATAAAATTAGATCACTTACTGAATTTTAGCGAAATATTCATGGAAAATTCCGAAGATTCCCAAGAAGATCAATACAAACTTATTTCTGAATCAATAGATAGTGCTTTGAATTCGCTTGAAGAAATGAGAGGCAAAGAGGGTACCGAGTTAGGTATCGATTTAACAAAAAGATTGGAGAGTATTGAGCAAAGTATTTCCTCAATCGAAGAACTCTCAAGGAATTCAATTGAAGACTATTTCGAAAAATTAAAAGAAAGAGCAATTCAACTTTCATCCGATTTAATTGATAACCAAGATCGTTTAATTCAGGAGCTAGCTTTATTGTCTGAGAAATATGATGTTACCGAAGAGTGTGTTCGTCTTAGAAGCCATATAAAATTATTTAAAGAATCGATGGAAATAAATGAACCTTCGGGAAGAAAATTGAATTTTATTTCTCAGGAAATGAATAGAGAAGCAAACACAATTAACAGCAAAACTGTCTCAACACAGATTTCCGCTCATGGAATTTCTATAAAAGAAGAATTAGAGAAAATAAGAGAACAACTTCAAAATATTGAGTAAAATTGAAAAAGAATGCTAAACTCTTCGTTTTTTCTGCGCCAAGCGGTTCGGGTAAAACGACTATAGTAAGAAAACTTTTACAAGAATTTGATGATTTACACTTTTCAATTTCGGCTACAACTCGTTCAAGACGGCAAAACGAAATTGATGGAAAAGATTATTTTTTATTTCTGAAGATGAATTCCAGAAAAAAATTGAGGGAAATGAATTTATTGAATGGGAAAAATTTTATGACTATTATTACGGCACTTTAAAAAGTTCGTGGATAATCTTCTTTCCCAAAAAAAATCCGTACTTTTAGAAGTTGATGTAAAAGGAGCTCTCAGAATAAAAAAGAAGTATGAAAATTCCGTACTTATTTTTATTGCTCCTCCAAGCAAAAAAATCTTAAAACAAAGATTAATTGCTCGAAAAACCGAAACTCAGGAAGATCTCGAAAAACGAATTGAACGTGCTGAAATGGAACTTGAGTATAAAGATAAATTTGATCATGTAATTATTAATGAAAATCTTGATTCGGCAATAGAGCAAGCGATTAAAATAATAAATAAAGAAATTTACAATCAGGAGTAAAGCAAATGCCAATTAAACCGATTGACTTAAATAAAATCGAAAAGAATACGGAAAATATTTATGAATCCGTTAAAGTCGCCGCCAAAAAGGCGAGATTGATCAATGATCAAAACAAACTTGAGTTTACTACTTTACTGAATACCTTGACTCAAGGTACTGAAGATGATTTTGAGGATAAAGAAAATCCGGATCAATTAAAACTCTCATTAGAGTTTGAAAAACGGGATAAACCCCATCATCAAGCGCTTGAGCAGTTAATTAACGGAGAAATTGAATTCCGGTATAAAGAGAAAGAAGTACAAGTAGACGCTTAATTTTTTTTGGCAGTTTCAAATCAAAGAATTAATTGAGAGAAAAGATATTCGATCTCAATTAAGGGAAAAATTTTTCTTGAAACTGCCTCTTTTTTTTTATCTTCGTCTCTATTTACCATCGCAACCCTCCCAATTTTTAATTATCTTCCAAGTTCCAATCAAGTATTTTATTATGGAAATTAAGAAACTAATTATAGAGGCACTTGAAGACCAAAAGGCAATTTTTGGCGACGATTTATATCAACAATTGAAAATACCGGAACCGGAAGAAAAGTATGTTGAAAAAGTTCAAGAGAGCTCTATTAAATCCCCAAAAGAAGAAAAAGAAGAACCGGTAATGACAAAAAATTTATTTCAGGAAGAATTTGAGAAGCGGAATCTTTAGATGAATTGTATGATATCATTCATACATGTAAAAAATGTCAGCTTGGAGAAACCCGAACAAATTTTGTTTTCGGTGTCGGCAATCCAGATGCTGATGTAATGTTAATCGGTGAAGCGCCCGGCGCGGAAGAGGATAAACAGGGAATACCATTTGTCGGAAGAGCAGGTAAATTATTGACAGATATTCTCAAAGCAATAAATTTCGAAAGAGAGGAAGTGTACATTGCAAATATTTTAAAATGCAGACCGCCAAATAATAGAGACCCGTTACCGGACGAAATTGGTAAATGTAAACCCCATCTCGAAAAACAAATAGAATTAATTAAACCGAAAGTGATTTTATGCTTAGGTAGAGTTGCTGCAATAGAATTACTCGGTAAAAAAGTAACGCTTACTAAACTTCGAGAAGAAATCCACGAGTTCAAAGGAGTTAAAGTGATGGCGACTTATCATCCGGCTGCTCTCCTCGAAAACCCAAACTGGAAAAAGGGCTGCTGGGAAGATGTACAAAAATTTCGTAAGTTATATGACGAGCTAACAGGTAAGAAATAATGTCAAAAGGCAACGGAAAAAACATAGACATTGATAATCTTAAAAAATTATCGAAATAAACCGCCGGCTGCTATTGAAGTCGAACGAATGGTTCTCGGTGCAATGTTGATAGACGGCGAAGCTGTACCAAAGGCAGTCGAGATTTTAAAACCGGAAAATTTTTATGATAAAAAACACGGATTCATTTTTGATGCAATTGTTTCGCTATACAATTCTAATGAACCGGTTGATACAGTAACACTTTATGAAGAACTTAAAAAATCAGCTAAACTGGATGAAGTTGGCGGCGCCACATTTATCAGTAAGTTATCCGAAGATATTTCATCTGCGGCTAATATAGATTTTCATGCAAGAGTAATTTTAGAAAAGTGGATACTCAGAAAGTTAATTTCCACCTCTTTTGAAATTGCGAGCGATGCATTCCAAGGACAAGAAGATGTTTTTGATATACTCGATCAAGCAGAATCAAAAATATTCAGCATATCGGAGCAAAGTACAAAAGAGTCTTTTAAGTCGATGGATAAAGCTGTTCGCGAAGCTCTTGAACTTATTGAAGCAATTCATAATAAAAATATTTCTACTTTTTCAGTACCATCAGGTTATTTATCAATTAGATGAACTGCTCGGTGGATTTCAAAAATCAGATTTAATAATTATTGCCGCAAGACCTTCGATGGGAAAAACCGCATTTGCACTTTCGGTTGCGCGTAATGCCGCAATCGAACATAAAGTTCCTATAGCTTTATTCAGTCTTGAGATGTCAACAATTCAGTTGGCAACAAGACTAATCTCTGCCGAAGCAAGAATAAATGCTCACAGTGTTAGAACAGGTAAATTCAAAGCAGAAGAAGGGGCTAAGATAAGCCGGACAGTTCATAAATTAAGCAAAGCCCCAATTTACATTGACGATACACCCGGCCTCAACGTACTTGAATTAAGAGCAAAAGCACGCCGCTTAAAAAACGAAAAAAATGTTGGAATGATCATCGTTGATTACCTCCAACTTATGAGCAGCAGTTTTAGAGCCGAAAGCCGTGAACGAGAAATTTCTATTATATCGCGCTCTTTGAAAGGATTAGCAAAAGAGTTGAACATTCCGGTCATTGCTTTATCACAGTTGAACCGTGCTGTTGAACAATCTTCTGATAAACGCACCTGATGTTATCGCACCTTAGGGAGTCTGGCTCAATTGAGCAAGATGCCGACGTTGTGCTCTTTCTCTACCGTCCGGAAGCATACGAAATTGAACAATATCAAAATGGTGAATCAACCGAGGGAGTTGCCGAAGTGATAATCGGTAAACAACGTAACGGTCCTATCGGTGATGTAAAACTTCAGTTCATAAAAGATTACGCAAGATTTGAAAATAGAGAACTATTTAGAACTCAATTACCTGAGGCAACGGAAACTTCTGCACCACCTCCCGAACAGTCCGATGAGGACTGGCCGATATGATGAAGTATTTACTAATCATTGTTTTTTTTTCTATAGTTAATTTTGCTCAATCGGTTTACACACCCGAAGATGTTGAAATCTGTCAAAGCAAATTTCGGTTGGCAGTCGAACTAGATTTACAGCCCAAACCCATAAACGAAATTGTAATCGAAATCGGAAAAAGTTTTCTCGGGTTGGATTATGAAGCCCACACTCTTGAAAAAGGGGATAACGAAAACTTAGTAATTCACTTAACCGGACTCGATTGCTACACCTTCTTAGAAAGCGCATTAGTTTTTGCCCGCTGCATCAAACAAAATGATACAACTTTTGAATGTTACCAAAAGGAACTTGAGAACATCCGCTATCGCAATGGTGAAATGAAAGATTATCCTTCGCGGCTTCACTATTTCTCTGAGTGGATTTACGAAATGGACAAGCGGGGAATAGCGTAAAGATATAACAAAAGATATCGGCGGCGAATCTTATGAAAATAAAGTTAATTTTATGAGCACACATCCCGATGCTTACGAACAATTAAAGAACTAATCCCCAGTTTTGTAGAAGATATATCCGCAATTGAAAAAGAGATTAGCTAAACGCAAATCATTATTACATCCCGCAAGAGCGAAATTGAATATTTTGAAGATAAAATTCAATCCGGTGATATATCTAGGAATTACCACCAGCATAAAAGGATTGGATATTTCACATACAGGAATCGCTATTAGACTTAGACGATGGAAGAATTTATTTGCTACATGCCCCAAATGTAGGAAAGAAAGTTCAAATTTCCGATGTGCCTCTTGCTGATTATATAAAAGCGATAAAAAATCAAACGGGATTATTGTTTCAGAACGATTTCTCCTGAATTAGCTAACGTTCCATAAGATACTTATAAATGAAGTATTGTTTAGAGACTATACTAGTCTTAAATGAAAGTTTCAATTGGAGAAATAGTCAATGCAATAATTCAGTTGTCTTGATGAGAAGAGATTCGCTGAGTTCATTTCTTAAAGATGGAATCTCTTGCTGATCATTTTGTAATCAAACCCTTCAACACATTCAAATTTTCAATGTCTTCCATCATATCTTTTCCTTTAGGTGTTTCAAGAACTTTCGGAATGTGAGCAATCTTTTTGTCGTTCATGATATTTGAAAATCCTTCCTTACCGATAAACCCTTTCCCGATATGTTCATGCCGGTCAACTCTGCTGCCAAGTTCCTTTTTGCTGTCATTCATATGAAAACATTTTAATAGATCAAGCCCGATGATGTGGTCAAATTCCTTCATCGTTTTTTTGTAGCCCTCTTTGGATTTAATATCATAACCCGCTGCAAAAATGTGTGCGGTATCTATGCAAACACACATTCTCTCTTTATCATCAACCATATCAATAATTTTACGAAGTTGCTCAAAAGTATAACCGAGGTTTGTACCTTGTCCGGCAGTTGCTTCAAGCATACTTTTTACATTATAATTTTTTGTTTTTCGTGTGCAATATTTATTGATTCGGCAATGATCTTTAATCCGTTTTCTTCCCCTTGACCCGTATGTGCGCCGGGATGAAAATTCAAATGCTCAATTTCCAATTGTTCACAGCGAGTTAACTCATCAATAAAAGCATTTCGTGATTTTTCTAAGAGCTGCTTGTTTTTTGCACAAAGATTAATGAGATAAGAATCGTGCACTAAAATATATTTAATCTTCGAAGCTGCTCGCTTTTCTTTAAATGCTGTGATCTCTTTTTCGTCAAGCGGTTTTGCCTTCCATTGGTTATTGTTTTTTGAAAAGATTTGAATTGCGGTAAAATCAAATTTGCTTGCTCTATCAATTGCAGTGGAAACACCGCCAGAAATTGATGTATGAGCTCCGAGTAATTGTTTCAAAATCATCCTTTCAATTTTTTTAATAAAATTTCATTAACAATTTTTGGATTGGCTTTGCCCTGTGTTTCACGCATTACTTGTCCGACTAAAAACCCAAGCACTTTCTCTCTACCGCTTCTAAATTCTTCAACTTGTTTTTGGTTCTTTTTGATTATATCATTAATTACTTTTTCAATTTCTGATGTGTCTGTAATCTGTATAAGATTCTTTTCTTTAACTATAATTTCCGGATCTTTGTTTTCCTTTAATAATTCTTCAAACACATCTTTCCCAATTTGACTACTGATTGTTCCTTTCCTCATTAAGGAAATTAATCTTCCGATATTTTTTGCAGAAATAGAAAAATCTTTAATACTTATTTTCTGTTCATTCAAAATATTTGAGATACCGACCATCACCCAGTTGCTTGCCGATTTATAATCATCAGTTTCTGTGATTATATCTTCGTAATAATCAGCCATCTCTTTTGAGCTTGTTAAAATCTCTGCATCGTACTCAGGAATTTTATATTCTGTAATGAATCTTAGCCTGCGGATTTCGGGAAGCTCCGGCATTTGCGCTTCAATTTTATTTTTCCATTCTTCGTTAACTAGAATTGGCATTAAATCCGGATCGGGGAAGTAACGGTAATCATGTGATTCTTCTTTGCTTCGCATCGTGAATGCTTCGTTTAAGTCGGCGTTCCAAAGCAAAGTTTCCTGCACGATTTGTTCACCATCTGTAATCCTTTCAATCTGCCTATTGATTTCAAAATCTATTGCACGCTCAACGTTGCGGAACGAGTTCATATTTTTCACTTCGGTTTTAACACCAAGTTTTTCTTCGCCTTTTTTCGGACGGAAACGTTCGCATCACAGCGAAGAGAACCTTCTTCCATATTCCCATCGCAAATGCCAAGATAAGTTACAATCTGTTTGAGTGAGGTTAGATATTGATAAGCTTCTTTAGCTGAAGAAATATCCGGTTCGGTAACAATTTCAATTAACGGAACTCCACACCGATTTAAATCAACTAGGGTATCAGAACCTTGATCGTGAATTGACTTACCCGCATCTTCTTCCAAGTGAATTCTTTTGATTCTGATTTGCTTGGGTTTTCCTGCGGCGTCGAGTACTTCAATAAAACCATGTTCACATAACGGTTCTTCGAACTGTGAAATCTGATAACCTTTCGGTAAGTCGGGATAAAAATAATTTTTGCGCGCAAATATAGAACGTTCATTTATTTCACAATGAACCGCTAATCCCATTAAAACACTGTATTCAATTGCTTTTTTATTTGTTACAGGAAGCGCACCGGGATGACCGAGGCAAACCGGGCAAACATTTGAATTCGGTTTGGAACCAAATTTTGTAGAGCAGCCGCAGAATAATTTTGTGTTCGTCAGCAACTGCGCGTGAACTTCTAATCCAATTACAGCTTCGTAGTTTTGATTCATTTTTGAAAATTATTTTTGGAGTGCTAAATATAAAGAAAGGTTCAGACAATCGTGAAAAAGAAAAGAAAGTCTAGTTGCTCAAATTTTACTTTGTTTCTTTTTATAGGGATATTTAAAATTATTATTGAACTTATTGGAGAGATCAATGGAATTAGATGTTCTTGTATTTGCATCTCACCCCGATGATGCTGAATTGGCAATGGGCGGAACGATTGCAAAGTTTGTAAAAAATGGAAAGAAAGTTGGAATTGTTGATTTATCAGCCGGGGAAATGGGTACACGCGGAACCGTTGAAACTCGTGCAAAAGAAACCGAAGACGCATCAAAAATATTAGGAATTCAAGTCCGCGAAAATCTTGGTTTGCCCGACGGAAAACTGAAATTGGATGAGCAGTTTGTTAATGCCGTCATTAAACAAATAAGAAGATATAAACCAACTGTAATATTTGCGCCATATTTTAATGACCGCCATCCCGATCATATCGGAACGAGTAGAATAGTTAAAGAAGCATTTTTCTTTTCCGGATTGGCGAAAATAGAAACTGAATTTGATGGTAAAAAGCAGCGTCCATTCAGACCCGAAAAAATATTTTATTATATGCAGTACTACGAATTCCAACCGAGTTTTATTTTCGATATAAGCGAAACATTCGAACTAAAAATGAAAGCAATGAACGCATACGACACTCAGTTCTTCAATGAAAAAAGAAAATTAGAGGAGCCGGAAACTTTCATTAGTCAAATGAATTTTATAAAATTTATTGAAGCTCGTGCTCGTTACTTTGGATTTAAAATCGGGAAAGAGTACGGCGAACCTTTTTATTCCGAGGAAGAAATTGAACACGATTTTAAAATTTATCTCAAATAAGGAGGATAAATTATGAAAGTAGGATTGATTGGTACGGGACTTATGGGAAAACCGATTGCAAGAAAAATTAAAGACGCCGGCTACGAGTTAATGGTTTATAATCGTACGATTCAAAAAGCAAAAGATTTAGAAGAAGATGAAATTAAAGTTGCTTTATCAACTAAAGAACTTGTTGATTTTGCCGATGTAATTTTAGTTGTGCTTGCAGATTATAACGCCGTGACAAGTATGCTATTTGGAGACGATGTAAAATATGATGGTAAAACCGTCGTACAGATGAGTACAATAACTCCAAAAGAAAGTCTGCTTTTAAAAGAAAGAGTTGAAAAGTTTGGCGGAAATTATTTTGAAGCTCCGGTACTTGGCAGCATTCCGCAGATCTTGGATCAAAAATTAATTGTGCTTGTAGGCGGAACTGAGAAAAATAAAGTGGATCACGAAAAATTATTTAGTTCATTCAGTAGCAAGATTGTTTTCATCGGCGAAGTTGGTAAAGCGGCTGCTATTAAACTAGCTCTGAATCAGTTGATTGCTTCCGAAACGTCTGCCTTTGCTATGAGTCTGGGCTATTTGCGTGAAATGGACGTTGATATTGATAAGTTTATGGACATCCTTAAAGGCAGCGCTCTCTATGCACCAACTTTTGAGAAGAAGCTAGGTAATTATATGCAGCGTGATTTTTCTAATCCCAATTTTCCCCTTAAGCATCTGTTAAAGGATGTTCGTTTGATGATTGATCAATTCGGACAATCGGGAATAAATACAAAGGGACTCGAAGCAATTGCCGAAATTATTAAAACCGGTTTAGATCAAAAATTATCGGAAAAAGATTATTCGTCATTATATAACGTTATTCATCCTGCGAAAAAATAACTTGGTTTGGCTTGAGGGGAATTGTAACTAATAATAATTTGAAATTATTTCGCCCATAAGGGCATTGTGTTAAAGTCAATATCAAACACAAAAACACCAATAATTAAAACAGTTGTAGCGACTAAAATAATTCCAATAATGTTTAACGCAAAACCGCATTTGACCATTTCTGTTATTTTTACTCGTTGACTTCCGAAAATTATCGCATTTGGCGGAGTTGCTACCGGCAGCATAAACGCCATAGAAGCCGAAAGTGTTGCAGTCAGCATTAGCAGCAATGGGTTAATTCCAATTGCAACCGATACTGACGCAAGAATAGGTAAGATCATTTCTGTTGTTGCAGTATTCGATGTTAGTTCAGTTAGAAAATTTATAAACATTGCAACGATTAGAATCAATAGAATAGGAGAAATGTTTCCGAGTCCAGCAAAAGAAGAACCGATATAATCGGAGAGACCGCTTGTAACAAATCCTTTAGCCAGTGCAAAACCACCACCAAATAAAAGTATTATTCCCCAGGGAATTCTCCTGAATACCGAAGCATCTAAAATTGTTTTTGATTTTTTTACAACACTGCGGGTTGGAATTAAAAATAAAATTAACGACATACCTATTGCAACGGTTCCATCATTAATATAATCAGGATTACCGAATAAGTTTGACCAGCCGGGTATTTGAATTATCCCAAGTTCAAGATCACTTCTAAAAATCCATAGAAATGCAGTAACCGCAAAAACAATCGAAACAACTTTTTCTTCTGTTTGAATTATTCCGATTTTCTTTTGTTCATCTTTTATTAAAGATTTGTCAATCACTAAATCTTTTGAAAAGTTGAAATAAAGCTTTGTAAGTAATATCCATGCAATCAACAACATTATAAGTGAAATTGGCAAAGCTACAATCATCCAATCACCAAAAGCAATCTCCGGTGCATCGGGAAAAATTATTTTCAGAATTCTCGTAAATGAAAGATTTGGGGGAGATCCGATTATTGTTGCAACTCCACCGATAGAGCAAGCATAGGCGATTCCCAGCATAAGAGCAACGGAAAAATTGTGTGTGCTTTTTTTACCAAATTGCTCTTCTAACTGAATAAGAATTGATAAACCGATTGGCAACATCATAACAGCAGTTGCAGTATTGGAAATCCACATCGATAAAAATGCAGAGGCGATCATAAATCCGAGAATTATAAAATTCGGTTTTCCGCCGAAGAACTTTATAATACTTAACGCTATTCGTTTGTGAAGATTCCATTTCTCCATTGCGAGTGCGATTAAGAACCCACCCATGAAAAGAAAAATTGTTGAATTAAAATAAGCGGTTGCTGTTTGCTCGCCGTCAAGGATGCCTAAGAAAGGAAAAAGCGGAACCGGGATTAAGGCGGTTGCGGCAAGAGGAATTGCTTCGGTTATCCACCAAATTGCCATCAGAGTTGCAGTAGCCGCCATCGGTTTCAGTAAAGTATTAGAGCTATCAAAATCAACGAAAATAAGTATGAAAAGAGATACGGCAAAACCAGTAATCAAACCGAAGTTCTGCAGAAAAGTACGTGATGAATTATCATTTTCAAAATCCTGCATAGAACTCTTATAGAGTTGAAATTAATTCATAACTTGGTTATCATTAAAATATCTATTTGAATATGTACAAACAATAACATTTATTAAAAAATAAGAAATATTGATTCTGGGAATAAAAATCATTTAAAGCAATATATAAGATTAGTATATTATAACATTGTGTGAATCCTTAAAACGGATACTGCATCATATTTAATGAATAAAAAAGTTGGAGGAACGATGAGTTATTACAAATCAAAAATAGTTGATTTATCTTATGAAGAAGCACTTGAAAAAGCGACTGAGGAATTGAAAAAGTAGGATTTGGTGTCTTAACAGAAATCGATGTAAAAGAAACATTAAAAAAGAAAATTGATGTTGATTTTAGAAAGTACAAAATACTCGGCGCATGTAATCCGCAATTTGCACACAAAGCTTTAAATGTGGAAGATAAAATCGGTGCATTGCTCCCTTGCAATGTTGTTGTTCAAGAAACCGAAAACGGAAAAGTGGAAGTCGCAATTATGAATCCGGTGGAGGCAATGTCGGTTGTTAAAAATGAAAAATTAGAACCAATAGCCGATGAAGTCAATAAGTTGCTTGAGACAGCTTTAGAGAAAATCTAAGTACTAACGTTCAAAAGTATAAATGAGATGTCGTCATTAAACTTGATGGCATCTCTTATATTTCCTAATTCAATCTACAATTTCTCTATCCTTTCTTTATATTTGCACTTCGCAAAACAATATATTTAACAAAAATTAACAAGATTTACGAAACTTTCTCGATTTACGAGATGTCTAAAACTTTGATTTTCCTAAACAAAAGAGGGTATGGAATTGGAAATAACCGAACTTAATGAAAAGATTAAACGCGAAAGCGAATTTATCGATGTTCTTTTTAATGAAATTGGTAAAGTAATTGTCGGGCAAAAAGACATGGTCGAGCGTCTTATTATTGGATTGCTTGGTAATGGTCACGTTCTTTTGGAAGGTGTTCCCGGTCTGGCAAAAACACTTGCCATAAAATCACTTTCTACTTCGATGAAAGCAAAATTTCAAAGACTTCAATTTACACCCGACCTGCTTCCTGCCGACTTAATCGGTACACTTATCTATAACCAAAAAGATGGAAAATTCACAATTAAAAAGGGACCGATATTTGCGAATTTCATCTTAGCTGATGAGATCAACCGGGCGCCTGCAAAAGTTCAAAGTGCTCTGCTCGAAGCAATGCAGGAACGGCAAGTTACTATCGGTGAAGAAACGTACAAATTAGAAGAACCTTTCTTAGTACTCGCAACTCAAAACCCGATTGAGCAGGAAGGTACATATCCGCTGCCCGAAGCGCAAGTCGATAGATTTATGCTCAAAGTAAAAATTTCTTATCCCGAACGAGATGAAGAATTAAAAATTATGCGGCAAAATGTTACCGGAGAATTTCCAACCGTTAGTCCGGTTATTGATCCGGCTGATATATTAAAAGCTCGAAAACTAATTCAAGATATTTACGTTGATGAAAAAATTGAGAAATATATTTTAGATATAGTTTTTGCAACTCGTAATCCAAAAGAATTTGGGCTAGATAACTTAACCGAATTAATAAACTATGGTGGTTCACCAAGAGCTACAATTAATTTAGCTTTGGCTTCCCGCGCAATGGCATTTATAAAAAGAAGAGGTTATGTAATTCCCGAAGATGTGCGTGCGGTTTGCATGGATGTGATGAGACACAGAGTTGCCGTTACTTACGAAGCCGAAGCAGAAGATATTACTTCAGAAAATATTGTAACTGAAATCTTAAATAAAGTTGAAGTGCCTTAATAAACTCTCTTGCTCATAATCTTACTCTTAATCTTAATCCCCGTTCATTGACTAGATTAAGAGATAAGATTACGATTAAGATTAAGATGAAATATGCTTACAAAAGAATTATTAAAACAAGTTCGTCAAATTGAAATTCGTACAAAGGGACTCGTGAACGATGTCTTCTCCGGTGAATACCATTCAGTTTTCAAAGGAAGAGGAATGGAGTTCTCTGAGGTCCGAGAATATCAATTTGGTGACGATATCAGAAATATCGATTGGAATGTTACGGCACGTTTCGGAAGTCCGTTTATTAAAATTTTTGAAGAAGAACGTGAACTTACTGTGATGCTCTTAATTGATATGAGCGGCTCGCTGATGTTTGGAAGCGCGGAGAAAACGAAGAAACGGATCGCGGCTGAGCTTTCGGCCATTCTTGCATTTTCAGCATTAAAGAACAATGATAAAGTTGGACTTGTTTTATTCACAGACCAGATAGAGAAATTTGTACCGCCGAGAAAAGGGAAGTCGCACGTTTTAAGAATCATTCGCGAAATACTTTCGTTTGAACCACGCGGCAATCAAACAAATTTAAAAGGCGCGCTTGAGTATTTCAATCATACAATAAAAAAGAAGAGCATCGCATTTTTGATCTCTGATTTTATGGATGAGGGATATGAAAAGATTATTAAGATAGTCGGTAAAAAACATGATTTGATTGGAGTAGTCTTGGAAGATCCGCGTGAAAAAGATTTACCGAAATCCGGGTTAATTAAATTCAGAGATGCTGAAACCGGTGAAATCAGATACATTGATACAAGCAGTAAAATTGTAAGAGATGAGTTTTATACATATAGAAAATTCAATGAAGAAAAGCGGAACGAACTTTTTCTGAAAAGTAGAATAGATAAAATTGATGTTGAAACGGGTAAATCATATATAAAACCGTTGGTTGATTTTTTCCGGGTTAGAGAGAAGAGATGGTAAATAAGGTTTTCCTATACATAAATTTATTACTGATCTTTTTTGGCAGTTCAATTTCGCAAGAGTTTCGTGTGAGAGTTGAAGCCGATTCATCAAAGTTTCTCGTCGGTGATTACATCAATTTAAAGTGTACCGTGACTCATCAAGAGGGAATAAAGTATGTGGTTCCATCGATCAAAGATTCCTTATCTGAACTTACTTTTATAAAAGAATTACCATCAAGACAATACGATAAAGATGACAAAATAATTAAAGAGTATAATTACATCTTTTCAAAATATGATTCTGCGGGAGTAATTGTTCCGTCAGTAAAATTTTATTACGAAACTCCGGGTGGCGAAGTTAAAACATCCTACTCAAATGAAATCGCTTTTGATGTTACTACGATGGATGTGAATCTTGAAGAGGAGATACAAGATGTAAAATCACCGATTCGAATTCCTCTCGATTGGTTATCGATTTTAATGTACGTTTTAATTTTTGTTGTTCTCGCCGGATTGGCTTATTTCATCTACAGGCATTATATAAAGAGAAAAGAAGATGCCATAACGGCAAAACCGGAAATAATTATTCCTCCGCATGAAGAAGCGCTTAAGGCACTTCATAATTTAGAAGATGAAAAATTATGGCAGCAGGGTAAGGTAAAAGAATTTCACTCAAACATAACTCATATTATTCGTAAATATTTCGAACGTAGATTTAATTTTCTTGCTCTTGAAATGCCCTCGTCCGATTTACTTAAACAACTAAAAGAAATTAACAGTTACGATAAACTATATTTAACCGCAGAGGAATTTTTCAACAATGCTGATATGGTGAAGTTTGCAAAATTTCAACCTATGGCTTCGGTCAATGAGCAGATGATGAAAGAGGCGTACGAAATTGTAAAAAGCACAAAAGAAGAAGTAAATCAAATAGCAAAGGAAACTGCAAATGTTTGATCTCTCACTAACAAATGTTGAGTTTGCATATCCTTTTGTTCTATGGGGGTTGATTTTAATTCCATTACTTTTAGTGTGGTATTGGAAGCGAAATAAAAAACAAACTCCAGATATTACTTATTCTTCGCTTAAAGTTTTCAGCGGACTAAAACCTACACTTCGTGAAAGACTTCGTCATCTTCCATATATTTTAAGGATGCTCGCACTCGCGTTTTTTATTGTTGCTCTTGCACGCCCGCAAACCTATTCCACCGGAGAAAGTATATATACCGAAGGAATTGATATTGCAATGGTACTCGATATCTCCGGGAGTATGCTTGCAGAAGATTTTGAACCGAACAGACTTGAAGCAGCAAAGAACGTTATCAACGATTTTGTTCAAGGAAGAGTTAGCGATAAAATTGGATTAGTAGTTTTTGCACGTGACAGTTTTACTCAATGCCCGCTTACAATAGACTATCCCGTACTTAGAAATTTGTTAAAAGATATTGAGAGCGGAATGATAACCGACGGAACTGCAATCGGGAATGCAATAGCAAATGGTGTAAACAGATTAAAAGACAGTGATGCAAAAAGTAAAGTGATGATTCTAATTACTGATGGCGTTAACAATGCAGGAGAAGTTGATCCATTGACCGCTGCCCAGATTGCAGAATCATTTGGAATTAGAATATATTCAATTGGTGTTGGAACCAAAGGTGAAGCGCCTTATCCTTTTCAAACACCGTTTGGAACACGCTATCAAATGGTACCCGTTGAAATTGATGAAGAGTTATTACAGCAAGTTTCCGCAACAACCGGGGCAGATATTTTCGTGCGACCAATAATGAAGCTTTGAAAAATATTTACGAAGAAATTGACGAGCTCGAAAAGAGCAGAGTTGAAGTTCTTTCTTACAGAAACACAAAAGAATTATTTTATTCTTGGGTTGGTGCAGGATTATTGCTGTTATTAATTGAACTTGGTTTAATCAGAACATATTTAAGAAGACTACCTTGAGTACATTTAGATTTGCACATAGCGAATATCTTTACTTCCTCTACTTGATACCGGTATTTATATTCATTTATTGGTTGACGCAAAGAAATAACAACAAGCAATTGAGTGAATTTGCATCCGATAAAATGCGAAAAATCCTTATGCCGTATTACAGCAAAGTAAAAGGATTCGTTAAATATGGGCTGGTGACTTTCAGCTTTGTGTTACTGGTCTTTGCACTGGCAAACCCGCAAGTTGGCTCAAAGGTTGAAGAAGTAAAGCAAGCCGGAATTGACGTTTATATTTTGCTTGATGTTTCAAATAGTATGAAAGCCGAAGATATTAAACCGAATAGATTAGATAAAGCTAAACACGAAATCTCCAAATTAATTAATCGTTTACGCGGGGATAGAATTGGATTGATAGTTTTTGCAGGACAAGCATTTGTGCAATTTCCATTAACGACAGACTATTCGGCCGCCGATATGTTTCTTACTGCCGTAGATCATGAGACAGTTCCGCAGCAAGGAACGGCAATTGCACCGGCAATTGAATTAGCGTTGCAATCTTTCAAACATGATGAAGAAACGCAGAAAGCAATTGTGATAATTACCGATGGTGAAGATCACGAAGGAAATCTAACGGAAATGGTTGAAGAAGCAATTGACGAAGGAGTTGTTACTTATACTATCGGAATGGGGTCTCCAACCGGTTCGCCGATCCCGGTTTATAATTCCGCCGGACAAAGAATTGATTATAAAAAAGATAGAGACGGCAAAGTTGTATTAACTAAACTGGATGAGAATACACTGCAAGAAATAGCAAGAGTCGGTAACGGCAGTTACTACAGAAGTTCAAATTCAAGTGACGAACTGGAATTAATATACAATGATCTTTCAAAACTTGAGGAAACCGAATACGGCACTACACGTATAACAGATTATGAAGATAGATATTATTATTTTTTGATCCCGGCACTAATTTTACTAATTGCCGAACTCTTTATTTCACAAAGAAAATCTCAGCTCTTTAAAAGAATTGAAGAGAGGGAGGTTAGAGAAACATGAAAAAGGCCATATTAATTTTATTCTTGGTAACCGGAGTTCTCAATGGACAAAGTATTCGTTCACTCAATAATACGGGTGTTGATAAATACGAAGAGAAGGAATATTCGGAAGCGGAAGTTAATTTTAAGAAAGCAATAGAAGAAAGCGCCGAAACTTTTGAATCCCAATACAACTTGGGCTCTGCTTTGTATAAGCAAGAGCGATATGAAGAGGCAATAAAAAGTTATCAAAATGCTCTTGCCTTAGCTGAATCAGAAAATCAAAAATCCCAAATATTTTATAATCAAGGCAACGCTTTGTTGAAAGGACAGAAACTTCAAGAGAGTATTGAAGCATATAAGGAAGCACTGAAAATTAATCCTAACGATCTTGAAGCAAAGTACAATTTATCTTACGCACTAGAGATGATGAAAAATCAACAGAATCAAGATCAGCAGCAGAACCAAGACAATCAGGACAAAAATAAAGAGCAGAATAAAGACCAGCAAAATCAAGATCAAAACCAGGACCAAAATAAAGACCAACAAGATCAAAATAATCAGAATCAACAAAACCAAAACGATCAGCAGCAAGATCAACAGCAGCAACCGAAAGATCAAATTTCCAAAGAAGAAGCACAGCGTATTTTGCAGGCACTTAAAAACAATGAAACCGATATTCAAAAAGAACTACGAAAGAAAAAAGGTAAAGCGACCAAAAGTGCAAAAGATTGGTGATCTTCAATAAATGAAAAGAATATTCTACATATTATTCATGCTCGTTGTGGCAACGAATTTGTTTGCTCAAAAGTTTGAAACTACTGCCGACAGAACGACTGTTGGCGTTGGTGAACGGTTCCAAGTTTATTTTACTTTTGAGGGACAGAGTAATGATATAAGCGGTTTCAAACCACCGTCATTTGAAGGGTTGCGTGTGTTAAGCGGTCCAAACCAATCTACCAGTATGCAGATAATAAACGGACAAGTCAGCAGTTCAGTAACTTTTTCATTTATACTTACACCGGTAAAAGAAGGCGAGTATACAATTGGTGAAGCTGAGGTCAGTTATAAAGGAACAAAGTACCGTTCTAATCCACTTAAAATAAATGTTGTAAAGGGACAAACATCTCAACAGCAGCAACAGAACGAAACAATTTCGGAAGAGGAATTAAGTAACAATGTTTTTATTGTTGCATCGGCTGATAAGCGCAATGTTTATCAAGGAGAACAAGTAACCGTAACTTACAAGCTTTACACAAAATTAAATATATCATCACCACAAATTTCAAAACTACCGACGTACAATGGCTTTTGGCAGGAAGAGATAAGCACTAGTAATACAATTAATTGGGAAATTGAAATGTACAACGGTGAACGGTACCGTTCGGCAACAATTAAAAAAGTTGCTCTCTTTCCCACTAAATCCGGTGAACTTACTGTTACACCATTTGAATTAGACATTCCTGTTCTGGTTAAAAGAAGAAGAACATCGAATGATTTTTTTGATGATTTTTTTAATGATTCTTTTTTCGGAAGAACCGAAACGATTCAATTTAAAGCTAAATCCAATTCAATAAAAATTAGTGCAGAACCTTTACCGCAGCGCAATGTTCCGGCTTCCTTCAACGGTGCTGTTGGTGATTTTGATATTAAAACAGAAATCGACCGGACTACCGTTAAAGCAAACGAATCAATTTCACTCAGATTTACAGTGACAGGCACCGGTAATATTCAATTGTTAGATCTGCCTAAACTCGAACTGCCTGCGGGATTCGAAGTTTACGAACCCAAGTCAAATTTAAGTGTTAACAGAAGCGGAAAAATTTCCGGCACCAAAACTTTCGATTATTTAATTGTGCCGCGCGTACCCGGTGCAAAAATTATAAAACCAATTGAGTTTAGCTTTTTTAGCCCGACTAAAAATCGATACATAACGCAAACTTCATCGGAGTACAGAGTTGAAGTAGCAAAAGGTGACGGCTCGGTTGTCTCAAGCTCAGGTTTTTCTAAAGAAGATATCAAACTGTTGAATGAAGATATTCGTTTTATAAAAACATCCGATTTTAATTTACGCACAAGAAACGGCAGCCGGTTAATCCCAATCTGGTTTTGGCTTGGATTGATAATTCCGGCTTTAGTTTTGGGAAGTGTAATTGCTTTACAGAGAAGACAGCAGAAGCTTTCGAGTAATACTCAATTGTTGAAATATAAAAAAGCAGAAAAAGTAGCTCGCAGCAGATTGAAACATGCGAAAAATCTTATGGCAGCCGATAAGAGTTTGGAATTCTATTCAGAGATATCACGGGCGATGAACGGTTATTTAGAAGACAAACTCAATATTCAAAAATCTGAATTTACTTTGGGTAAAGCAGTCGATTTCCTCACACAAAAAGACGTTAATGAGAAATTAAAGGAACAAGTGAAAAATATTTACGAAAAATGTGAGTTCGCTCGCTTTGCACCATCTGCACAAACACCATCGGCGGAACAAAGTTTATACGATGATACAATTAACACAATTGTCGGTTTAGAACAATCACTCAACACCAAAAAGAAAAAGTGAATCGATACTTACATTATATATTGTTAATAACAATTTTAGCCGGAAATGTTTTCGCACAATCTCCAGAAGAAATATTTTCGGAAGGTAATTCTGCTTACCAAAATGAAGATTGGCAGTCTGCAATTATAAGTTATGAAAAACTGCTTAATCAAAACTACGAAAGCGCTGCACTCTATTATAACTTAGGAAATGCTTACTTTAAACCGGAGTGATCGGCAAAGCTATTTAAATTATGAAAGAGCTATAAAACTCAACCCGGGCGATGACGATATTCAATTTAATTTACAATTGGCAAAAACAAGAACCGTAGACAGGATAAAAGAAGTACCGAAGCTCTTCATTTTAGAATGGTGGAATTTGTTAATTTCAAGCATCGCAATTTCAACTTGGGTTTTGATTGTTTTAACATTTTACTTGCTGCTTTTAATTTCAATTGGACTTTATATTTTGTCTCGCAGTATCTCAATCCAAAAACTTGGCGTATATAGCGGAATTTTTTCAGTTTCTGCGTTTATACTTTCGTTAATAATTTTATTTGCTGCTTATAATAGAGAAGTAACCACAGATCATGGAATTATCACAACGGGCTTAGTAAATGTGAAAGTTTCACCTAGGGCAGAGAGTAATGATGCATTCATTATTCACGAAGGATTAAAGTTTGAAATCGAAGATCAACTTGATAACTGGGCTAGAATAAAATTAGCCGATGGCAAAGTCGGATGGGCACCAGTTAGCTCTTTTGAAAAAATTTAGATTATAATCCCCCGAAGTCCTGCTTTTATTTTCCATTCTTTTTTATATATTGAACTAA
Organism: Melioribacteraceae bacterium; assembly: GCA_034521465.1. Lineage (GTDB taxonomy): Bacteria > Bacteroidota > Ignavibacteria > Ignavibacteriales > Melioribacteraceae > SURF-28. The sequence continues at coordinate 588,219 of JAXHMN010000016.1, forward strand.
AACAAGATAAGCTGTGTTATTTAGTTGAGTTCAATAAAAAGGAGTGAGATATGAAAAAGATAATAGTAATCGCGTTTGTTGCCGCTTTCAGTTTTGGTTTCACTTTGACTTCTGATTCTAAAAATGGATTTGATTCCGACTGTCCTTATTTGAATAAAATTCATTCCGAACAGAATGCCGATGCAAATGCTTGTCCTTATTCAGAAGGGAAGGCATCAAACAAAAGTAATATGAAATCGAGTGAATGCCCTTACACAGGCGGCACGATAAAAAGTGAATCCGACTGTCCATATATCAATGAGCAGAATAACAAAGTTAATGAAGAAGAAATTATTCCTCGGAAGATGATAAAGTTGAAGTCATCATAAAAAAGAACTTCAGTAAGAATGTTTACAAAGGCGGGCAAATAGTCCGTCTTTTTTTATATTTGCAAGCATAATGAAATCAAAATCGAAAAAATATAATAATATTAAGCTTGGTATCGGAATAGGTAAAGGGATTGTTACCTTTATTCTTTTATTACTTTTCGTTTCACTTGGTTACAGTCTCGAGTTGGAAAATTTAACAAGGAATTATATTCAGAACGATTATCTCGTTTTACTTCTTTACATTTTTATAATCGGAATAGTTGGTTCAATAATATTTTTCCCGGTAAACTTTTATGCTGACTTTTATCTTGAGCACAAGTATGATCTTTCCAATCAAACATTCCTTAAATGGATATGGGAAAACTTAAAAGGAAGTCTAGTTGCCGGTGCAATCGGAATTCCGCTGCTCTTGGCTTTTTACTTTTTTCTAAATTTATTCGGCAGTATTTGGTGGCTTGCCGTTTGCAGTGCTGATGTTTATCGTTTCGGTTGTACTTGCGCAGATTGTACCGATTGTTATTCTACCAATTTTCTATAAAGTTTCACCCATCGAAAATGAAGAATTGAAAGAGAGTATTGTAAGATTAGCAAAAGAAGTCGGAATGAAAGTCGAAAATGTTTTCTCATTCAACATGAGCAAAAACACTAAGAAGGCAAACGCCGCATTTACGGGATTGGGAAAAACAAAACGAATAATTCTTGGCGATACTTTACTCGATAATTTTTCAAAAGAAGAAATTGAAACTGTGATAGCTCATGAACTCGGTCATTATAAATACAAGCATATCGTAAAAAATATTATCATCGGAACGGTTTTTAGTTTTCTCACTTTGTTTTTAATTGCAACACTTTACGAGGTTTCACTTTCCTGGTTCGGTTTTGAATCTATCACAAAAATTGCAGCGCTTCCGATTTTATCTTTGTGGGGAATGTTGATCGGATTAATTCAATCGCCAATCGGAAATATTATTTCGCGCAAGTATGAATACCAAGCTGATGAATATGCGGTTAAAGCAACAGATAATCCGGAAATTTTCAAAAACACTTTGACCAAGTTGAACGAACAAAATCTCGGTGATGATACTCCGCATCCTTTTGTGGAATGGTTCTTTTACAGCCATCCTTCAATAAAAAATCGTGTTAAAGCGATCGATGAACTTTAAGTTGCTTAACATATGTACTAATCTAAAAATACGACTTAATTTGAGACACATCACCGCACAAAATACCCGAATTAAAGTAAATTATTAAGTGGAATAGAATTTGAGTATTATTTCTTTCGGATTACGAGAATTCCGATATATTTATTAATTTTCAGTATAACTAAAAGGGCTGCAAAGTGAATAACTTTTTGAGGGCATTAACAGTTTTTTTTATAGCTGTTGCAATTTCATCTTGTTCGCTTGGTCCGGACGATGATGATAATAATGAAATCATTGATCTGACTTTGCCGCATGCACCAACCCCGGAAAATAATGTGCAAAATCAAGATTTAGTTGCTACTCTTTCTTGGCAATTTGAAGGCGCCGATACTTACGACATTTACTTTGGTGAAACTACTCCACCCAGGTCACTAATCGCTGCCAATCTTGATCGACGAAGTTTTATCGTTCCTGGGCTTAATTATTCTACGAGATATTATTGGCAAGTTATTGCAAGAATGCCTAATGGCAGAAAAGTTGAAGGACCGATTTGGTCTTTTGTAACTAAACCAAGGGGAACCACAGATGAAGGGTATGTTCTTATTGAATATGGTTTAGAAACCGAACTCCCGTCATTTGTAAATGTTTATTTCCAAGTGCTGGACTTGAACGGAATCGGAGTAGATAATTTAACATCTGCCGATTTTGAAGTATATGAGGATGGTGAAGTACTGTCGATTGCCGAATCTCAGCTTCAAATAATCAAAAGCGATCAACTTCCTTACACGCTTCAATTGGTATTGATGCTTGATAACAGTACAAGTTTATTAAATGAACTCGATGATATAATTTTAGCTGCTTCGAATTTTGTGAACAGCTTAACGGTTAATTTTGAAATGGCGGTTTACAAGTTTTCAGAAGACCCAATCTTAATTCAAGATTTTACATCAGATAAAGCAGTACTTTCGAATGCTATAAATGATATTCGAAATGATGTTTTTGAAACAACTGATCTTTATGGAGCGGTGATTGAAGGATCAGATAAAATGGAAGAGTCTTTTGACAGAGAAGAAATAATACAATCGGCAATGGTTATCTTCACCGACGGTGATGATACACAAGCAGAGCACACTTTATCCGAAGCACTAAACGCTGCAAGCGGTAAGAGAATTTATTCGGTCGGTCTCGGTTCCGGATATAAAACCGGAAGTATTAGAAAAAATAGGCAACGCCGGTTTCTTTGCGATTAGCGATATTGGAGATTTAGCGAATGCATTTTTCGAAATTGAAGAAGAACTTGATAAATTTACAAATAGCTTTTATCAGCTTCGTTATAAAAGTCCTAAGAGGGGCAACAATTTACACGACTTACTGATTCAAATAAAAGATAATCCGAATAACTCTGTTATACGCGGAACATTTAACAGCAAAGATTTCTTCTCGGCTAATGCTGGTTTATTCATTAATGCCTCGCCGGAGAATCCGGAAGGAATTTCTGAGATTACAATCATTGAAGACGGAAGCCGGACAGTACAAGCAAACAGTTTTTACGGAGGAGCCGAACCGGTTTATGAATGGATTTCACTTGCTCCAAACATTGTAGAGGTAACTCCTCAGCAAAACGATCCTTCAATTGCTGTTGTTAAAGCGGTCGGCTCCAGCGGTCAAAGTGGAGTTGTGAGAGTTCGTGATACAGCAAATGGTTATACTGCATTACTAACTGTTAGGATTCAATGATATGTCTGTAAATAAAGATGAAGTAAAGAATATTGCTAAGTTGGCAAAATTGAAATTAAGTGAAAGCGAGGTAGAAGAGTTCACCGGAGATATGAATAAAATTCTAGATTATATGGATAAACTTAATGAACTCGATACCGGAAATGTAAAACCACTCTATCATCCCCTCGAAGGAACAAATGTTTTTAGAGATGATCAGCTTAAAAACTCTATCAATAGAGAAGACGCATTAAAAAATGCACCGCAAAGAACTGAAGAATTTTTCAAAGTACCGAAGGTTATTAAGACGGATAAAAAGTAATATATGATTCTTGGCGTAATACCTGCCCGATTTGGTTCATCCCGTTTGATGGGAAAACCTCTTGCCGAAATTGACGGTAAACCGATGATTCAACATACTTATGAAAGTGCATCAAAATCAAAGTTACTCGATGATATTGTAATTGCTGTGGATGATGATCGCGTTTATGATGTAGCAAAGAGTTTTTGTAAACGTGTAAAAATGACACCGAAAGAAATAAAGACCGGCTCCGATAGAATCGCTCATGTTGTTAAAGATATGAACTCGGCAAAAATTATTGTTAATATTCAAGGTGATGAACCATTTATTCCCGGCAAAATGATTGATGAAGCCATTGAACCTTTGCTGTTTGACCCGTCCGTTGAAGTCTCAACTTTAGCTAAACGAATTACACGCGTTGATGAACTCTTAAGTCCTTCTGTTCCAAAAGTAGTTTTCGATTATAATAATTTTGCACTCTACTTTTCTCGTTCACCGATTCCTTATGTTAGAGAAGCACGAACAAACTCCGAAAGAATTAAGAGCAATGAGATTTATAAACATATCGGTCTTTATGTTTATAGAAGAGAAGCACTTCTCAAATTTACCAAACTCAAACCGACCGACTTAGAGCAACTTGAACAACTTGAACAGTTAAGAATGCTGGAAAATAGTTTTAAGATAAAAATTGTAGTAACTGAACACGAAAGTATATCCGTTGATACAAACGAAGACTTGGATAAAGCTAGAAAGTATTATGTAATGAACATCAAGCATGATGATAAAAATACAAGTTCTTGAGTTTTGTCTTTTCAACTTGCAATAATTATTTTTTAGTAAAAGAAAATTGGGTGGAAAAAAATGGATAAAAAAATTAGAGTAATTGTTGCAAAAGCCGGTTTAGACGGACACGACCGCGGAGCTAAAGTTATTGCCGCCGCTTTACGCGATGCCGGAATGGAAGTTATTTACACCGGTCTTCGACAAACACCTCAAATGATTGTTGAAGCTGCAATTCAAGAAGATGTAGACGCTATCGGGATTAGTCTTCTCTCCGGTGCTCATATGACAATATTCCCTAAGGTTCTCGAACTAATGAAACAAAACGGAATGGATGATGTCCTCCTTTTCGGAGGCGGTATAATTCCAGCAGAGGATATTAAAAAATTAAAGGAAATGGGCGTTGGCGAATTGTACACACCGGGTGCAAACACGCGAAATATTATTAAGTTTTTGAAAGAGTGGGTTGAACAGCATCCAAGGAATTGAATAGGCGCAATTTGCCAAAGTGGTTCCTACTCTGAACCAGCTTCATCTTGATTAACTTCCGCAAATCTCTTTTATTCATTAAAAGAAGTAGTTTGCTTTTTGACTTGATTAATATGCATCAAATATGCATATTAATGCATAAACTATCATGAGGTGATTATGAGAACAACATTAAATATTGATTCGGAATTAATAAAAAAAGCTGCCTTAATGACCGGTATAAAAGAAAAAACCACATTAGTCAAACTAGGTTTAGAAGCATTAATTGCAAAGGAAAGTGCTAAACGATTAGCTAAATTAGGTGGTACACAAAATAAAATTACCGATGTTTCCCGAAGACGAATTAAAGTAATTGAAAAATAATGATACTTGCCGATACATCAGTTTGGGTTGATCATCTGAGAAACGGAAATAGGAAGCTTTATAAATTGCTCATGATGAACGAAGTTTGTACTCACGAATTTATTTACGGCGAATTACTTTGTGGTAATATTAAAAACAGCAGCGATTTTTTTGAAAATTTATTACAGCTTCCGTTTCTACAAACCGTACAACATTCGGAAACAATTTACCTTTTGAAAATGCATCAATTATCTGGTAGAGGAATTGGATGGATTGACGTGCATTTAATAGCTTCTTCTTATTTATATGACGCAAAAATATTTACGCTGGATAAAAAACTTCATGTAATTGCTAATGAATTGAACATTTTATACACTGAATAAACTAGCTGATCAATCATTCATAAAAATTAAAGCTATAAAAGGAAACTATGTTACATATAGGTAAATATAAAATCGAAGAAATTAAAACCGGTACATTCGCGCTTGACGGCGGCGCGATGTTTGGAATTATTCCCAAACCGCTGTGGCAAAAGACTAACCCCGCTGATGATAAAAACAGAATTCAGCTCGGTGTTCGATGCTTGCTGCTCAAAAGTGAAAGTAAAATAATCTTGGTTGAAACCGGAATCGGAAACGGTTGGGATGAAAAATTTCAGAAGATCTATAGCTTAGATCAAACAGAAACAGATTTAATGCGTTCATTGAAGGAAAAGGGAATTGATCCTTCTGAAATAACAGATGTGATTTTAACTCATCTTCACTTCGATCACGTTGGAGGAGCGGTTATTTTCGAAAACGGTAAACCGGTTCCGGCTTTCCCAAATGCAAAATATCATATTCAAAAAGAACACTTTGAATATTCTCAGAATTGTTCTGATAAAGACCGGGGAAGTTTTATAAAAAATAGGTTTATTCCGTTAGCTGAAGGAGGCGTTCTTAATCTCCTCAAGGAAGATCAATTTGATGATGAAATTGAATTTATTTTAGTGAACGGACATACGCGAGCACAACAGTTGATTAAGTTATCTGACAACTCAAAAACATATTTGTATTCGGCTGATTTGATACCGTTTTATTCGCAAATTCCGATTGTTTACTTGATGGGTTATGATATCGAACCGCTAAAGACTGTAGCCGAAAAAAAGAAATACTTAACGCAGGCAGTTGACGAAGATTGGAAACTAATTTTTGGACACGATCCCAACATAGCGATGGCTACAGTTCAAAAAACAGATAAAGGTTTTACTCATAAAGAATTGTTCGAAAGTTTGAGATGAAAAAAGAACTTGATGGATTTACAAATATTTGCAAATTAGGTGATCTACGTGAAAAAGTGGGAAAACGATTTTTTGTAGGAGATGTAGAAATTGCCGTATTTAAAGTTGACGGAAAAATTTACGCACTCAATAATGTTTGTCCGCATCAACACTCGGCTTTAATTTATGATGGATTTATTGAAGACTGTAAAGTTGTTTGCCCGGCACACGGTTGGGAGTTTAATCTTACAGATGGCAGAATGGCAAACGGAAGAAATGGTCTGGATTCATACAAAGTAAAAATTATTGATGACGATGTCTATGTAAAAGTAGTTAAGAAAGAAATGAAATGGTAACGCATCGACTTTGCTCGGAGTTGGCTATAACTATAATAAGATGAACAATGAACAAATCATCCATATCGCTAATGAATTGGGCTTTGAACTCGTCGGATTTTCAAAAGCCGAAAAGCTTGATAAAGAAATTTCCCAATTAAAAGAATGGCAAAATCGTGGTTACCAAGCCGGAATGAAATATATGGAGCGCAACATTGATAAACGCGAGAATGTGTCAAAAATTTTACCCGGTGCTAAAAGTATTATCTCACTCGGAATTAATTATCACACCAATGAAGAATACGAAAACAAAAGCGCTCATGGAAAAGTATCTCGCTATGCTTGGGGAAAAGATTATCATTTAATTGTGTGGGAAAAACTTGACGAGTTTGTGGAAAAGTGTAAAGAAATTGATAGTTGCTTTGAAGCAAAAACTTACATTGATACTGGTCCCGTAATGGATAAAGCTTGGGCAGTAAAATCCGGAATCGGCTGGCTGGGTAAACACACAAATGTTATATCGCGTGAGATAGGCAGTTGGTTTTTCATCGCAAATGTAATTGCAAATATTGAATTTGACTATAACGAACCGATAGAAGATTTCTGCGGTTCATGCACAGCTTGTCTGGATGCTTGCCCGACCGGAGCTATTGTGGACGAATATATTGTCGATTCAAATAAATGTATCTCCTATTTGACAATTGAAAACAAAGGCGAGATTCCAAACGAATTTAAAGGTAAATTTGAGAATTGGATTTTTGGCTGTGATATTTGTCAGGATGTTTGTCCGTGGAATGATAAATTTCCGCGCGAAACTTTAGAACCGGAGTTTCATCCACGCGAAAAAGAATTAAATCTTAATACGTTCGATGAAATGACAAATAGCCAATTTAAAAAGAAATTCGGCAACAGTCCGATAAGCAGAGCTCGATTAAAAGGAATGAGAAGAAACGCAAATTTTCTAAAAAAATGATTTTCACATTTGAAAAATATCTAAAGAGTAGAGACAACGTAATTTGCGTTGATGCAAACTTTCCCGCAAAGCTGCAGATAAGCCATTGGCCAGATCATTCCACACCGGATGAATTATTTGCAGATACTTCCACTGAAATGGCATTTAAGTTGATTGAATCGGAAAAGAAATATGAATATTTGAAGGGAATAAATGTTGTCTCAAATAATCATTATGATTCCGATGGAGTAATCGCCGCTTTTGTTTTAATCGATCCGCATTTTGCTTCTGCAAATAAACAAGCATTGATTAACGTTGCATTGACAAGTGATTTTTATGAATTTACAACCGAAGATGCATTAAAGGCAGATGTTGTATTGACTAATCTCATCGATAAAGAAAAAAGTTTATTCAAAGAATTAATTAAGAATGAACCTTTTCCTAATGCAGCTCAATTAATTTATGAAAAGGCATTTCAACTGCTGCCGAAATTAATTCAAAATATAGACGACTACGAGGAACAATGGAAAGATGATTTTGAGTGGCATCAAAAATCCGAAAATTCATTTGCTAATCAGCAATCGGTTTTTAGTGATTACGGAGATATTAAACTTTCGGTTATTGAATCGGATTTTAAAATTCATCCGGTTGTAAAAGTTACGCATGCAAAGTTTGATATAATTTTATCGTCAATTCGCCGGGCAGAGGGAAGAATGTACGAACTAACTTATAAACCGTACACATGGCATTCCACCACACGACAGGATCAAGTCGAAAGAAAGAGTTTTGAATCTTTAGTGCAAAATTTGAATCAAATAGAAATGAATAATAACGGGAAATGGAAAGTGCTGGGAAAAGACCCGGTTTCCGAATGGAATTACAAATTGCATTTCTCGAATGAAAAATTTGAGTTAATCCCGAGTAAATTAGAAGTTTTTGAGTTAGAGAATATTTTATTTGACTATTTTTTTGAGTAATTACGGAGTATTATTATGGCAGAAAATCAGCATAAAGTGATAATTATCGGTTCCGGTCCTGCAGGATTAACAGCGGCACTTTATAACGCAAGAGCAAATCTAGAACCTGTTGTTTTTGAGGGGATGCAGCCCGGCGGACAGTTAACAATTACAACGGAAGTTGAAAACTATCCTGGATTTGAAGAAGGGATTCAAGGTCCGGAGTTAATGGATGTGATGCGTAAACAAGCGCAAAGATTTGGTGCAAAAGCATTTTTCAAACAAGTTACAAAAGTTGATTTTTCAGAAAGACCCTTTAAAATTTGGGCAGAAAAAGAACTCCACACAGCGGATGCTGTAATTATTTCAACCGGTGCAACCGCAAAGTGGCTTGGTATCCCGAGTGAAGAGAAGTACAAAGGTTACGGAGTTTCGGCTTGTGCAACATGCGATGGATTTTTCTTCAAGGATCAAAAAGTAATCGTGATCGGCGGCGGTGACTCTGCGATGGAAGAAGCAAACTATTTAACTAAGTTTGCTTCCGAGGTAAAGATTATTCATAGAAGAGAAGAATTCCGGGCATCTCGTATTATGCTTGAACGTGCGCAGAAGAATCCTAAAATTAAATTTGTTACAAATTCTGTAGTAAAGGAAATTTTGGGTGAAGAAAAAATGGGACAGAAAAAAGTAACCGGTGCAATTCTTGAAAATACAGAGTCCGGTGAAACTGAGGAAGTTGAAGTTGACGGAGTCTTTTTGGCAATCGGCCACAAACCTAACACGGAATTGTTTACCGGGTTTTAAAAACCGACGAAACCGGCTACATCGATGTAAAAGGATCGTCAACTTATACAAATATTGAAGGTGTATTTGCCGCAGGGGACGTTGCTGATAATGTTTATCGTCAAGCAGTAACTGCAGCGGGAATGGGCTGCCGTGCTGCAATTGATGCAGAACGTTGGCTGGCAGAGCAGGGTATTGAATAATTATTTGTAGGACTTTAAAAGGAAGTCTGCTTTATTGCGGACTTCCTTTTCATAGTTTCTTCAATTACATATCAGATTTTTCAAACCGCTTACTTAGATAAAAAGCGACAATAAACCCCAATCCGGTTAATGTGAATATTAAGAACGGAACCCAAGCTTCGTGACCGGTATATTCCTCAATGAGCATTCCAATTCCCATACCTAACCCGAAAAAGAAAACCACTACACCAATTTTTAACATTAACAATGGATCACGCTTTTTATCGTATAAAGCAAGCATCTGTTCAGGCGTTAAACCCTTTTCAATTATTGTTGAGCGTTCTCTGTATCTCAAATAAAAATAACTAATTGAGATAGCTGCTATAGTTAAAAATATTATCGGAACTACTATTACTTCAGAACCCATTTTATTCTCCTTTAATTGTTTCTAAAACTTTGGACTGATTTCTAAAAAAAAGGTTACACCATCAAAAATATTGTTGCTCTTTCAATTATTCTTTTTGTTATTATGACTAAGCGGATTACACAAAAGTTACAAATGGATTCTTGTAACCTTTTCATAAAAACTTTGTCATAATTAATGAAATGAGAAATTTGACAGACGAACAAATAATTGAATCGATTAAGAAGGGGAATAAATCAGATTTTTCTCTTTTAGTTGATAGGTATAAAGATAGGGCTTTTTCTTTATTGAACAGAATGCTTAAAAATGAAATGGACGCAGAAGAAGCTCTGCAGGACTGCTTTATGAAAGTTTATAATTCGCTTGAAGATTTTCGTTTCGAATCTAAGTTCTCAACTTGGTTGTATAAAATAACATATAATACAGGTCTAACTGTATTGGCAAATAAGAAAAGACAAATCGAAAAAGAGATGTCATCAATAGAAGACCACTTTGATCTTGGTGAAGATGATGACCAAATTTATTCGGAAGCGGAAAATGCTAAAGAGTACACCTTAAGACTTGTTGATAAATTGCCGCCGAGAAATGCTCTTGTTTTAATTATGTTTTATATTGACGATATGTCACTCAAAGATATCAGCGAAGTTTTGGATATTTCGATCGTCAACGTGAAAGTAATGCTGCACCGTTCGAGAAACAGTTTAAGGGATTTAATTCTTAAACACGACTACCAAAAGGAAATGTTATGAAAAAATTGACCGATGAAATATTGAACAAATATCTCGACAATGAAATTTCCACAAGCGAGCTGACTGAGTTGAAAACGTATTTATCCAATAATCCGGGTGATGCGGAAAAATTCAAAGCGCACAAACTTGTTGATGAAGTTCTTCGAAAAATGGAGTATGAATCAGCTCCCGATAATTTTACGGTTAATTTAATGGAGAAGCTTTCAAAGATTATCTCCGAGAAACCGAAAAAGCATTATTTTATTTGGGCAGTGTTTAGTTTTTTAGGAATCTCGTTTATTGGTATTTTGTTCTTCGGTCTAACAAATCTTACGCCGGCCCAATCTTCCAACACAGACGATGTGTTTGTTAGGATTGGAGAGGGGTTGGATAAATTAGTTCCAAGAATCGATTCTCTGAGTTTTTCAATTAACCCGGATTTGCTAATGCTGATTGTATCAACATTATTTCTTGTAACACTAATTGCAGCTTATGTAATGATAAATTCCCACAAAGCATTTAAGGAAAAAATCGAAAACTTTTCTCACTGAGAAAATCAAATTGCCTTTCGTAATAGTGATACATATTTTTGTTCACTCACTTAATCCAATTTAAAATGAATACAAAATCAGGTTACGTAACTATAATCGGTAAACCGAATGCCGGTAAATCTACTTTAATGAATTCTCTCATTGGAGAACGTTTATCGATAATAACAAGTAAACCACAGACAACTCGTAAAAATATTCTCGGAATTGTATCTGACGAACTTCATCAGATAATATTCTTAGATACACCGGGTATTTTGAAACCGGCATATCTGCTTCAAGAAAAGATGGTTGAATATATTGAGCAAGCTCTTAAAGATGCGGATATAATTGTTGTTCTATTCGATATAGACAAAGACTCGAACGGAAAAGAAATACTTGAGGATGATGAACTTTTTAAGTTATTAAAAAATAACAAAAAGAAAAAAATTGCAGCTATAAACAAAATCGATCTATCAAACGATATTAAAGTTGAGCAGTTGATTCGAAAAATTGAAAACGCAAAGCTGTTTGATTCTGTTATAATGATTTCTGCTCACCTCGGGTTTAATGTACCGGAACTTCTCTCAAAAATTAAAGAGTATCTTCCGGTCGGTCCAAAGTACTATCCCGATGATCAGCTAACAACCGAGAATGAACGGTTTTTTGTTACGGAAATAATCCGGGAAAAACTGTTTGAACAATACAAAGATGAAATTCCATTCAGCACTGAAGTCCTAATAGAAGAATTCAAAGAACGCGGGAATGCGAAGGATTACATTTCGGCATCAATAGTTGTTGAAAAGGAGACTCAAAAACCAATTATTATCGGTAAAGGCGGCGAAGCAATTAAAAGATTGGGCAAAATTTCACGAAATGCGATTGAGGCATTTTTGCAAAGAGAAATTTTCCTAGAACTGCGAGTAAAAGTAAGACCTAAGTGGCGAAGCAATCCTAATCTTCTAAAGAATTTTGGTTACTCAACAGATAATGACTAACTCTTCTGTACCCGGCAGAAAATATCTTGGTGAAGCAGCTCTTCTGTTAGCTACAATTATTTGGGGTGGAACGTTTGTCATAATTAAAAACTCTCTGGATGATGTCTCCCCAATGCTCTTCATAACATTCCGCTTTTCTCTTGCTGCAATTTTGTTGATACCTATTTTCTTGTTGCGCAAAAAACATTTTTCAAAAGAACTTCTGTATGGGGGAATGATACTTGGAGTTTTTCTCTTTCTCGGGTTCTCTACTCAAACAGTTGGATTAAAATTCACAACTGCTTCGCGATCGGGATTTATCACAGGGCTGATGGTTGTTTTTACACCAATTCTACAATTGATTATTAAAAGAAAACCACCAACCAAAGGTGCAATAGTCGGAACAATACTCGTCTTTCTTGGGTTAGCGTTTCTCAGTTCCGGCGGCAACTCCATTTTTACTCTTTTTACCGAACTTGGAAGTAATTTCAATTTCGGTGATTTTATGACGCTTCTTTGTGCAATCTTTTTTGCTTTTCAAATTGTTTACATAGATATAATTTCACGTAAATATGATTTTTGGTCGCTTCTTTTTGTGCAGTTAGCAACCGTTGCAGTCCTAGGAATATTATCAACTTTGTTGTTTGACGTAACATCAATTGAAAAGATGAAATTTGTTTCTACAGATTACTTATGGTTTGGAGTACTCTACACTGGGTTGCTTGCTACTTTAGTTAACATTGCAATTCAAACAAAATTTCAAAAAGAAGTTACACCGACAAAAGCCGGAATAATTTATTCATTTGAACCGGTCTTTGCCGCAACGTTCGCATTCTTTTTATTAAATGAGAAAATCACTAATTTTGGCTTCGTCGGCGGTGCGTTAATCTTCCTTGGTTTAATTGTTTCCGAAGCATATGATAATTTCAAATTAGCTTATGAGCGACATAAAAAGAGTTGAAATAATTGCAAAAGGTTTGGTGCAAGGTGTCGGATTCCGTTGGTTTGTTTCTAGAAATGCACAATCGCTCGGATTAAAAGGGTATGTTAAAAACCTGATGTCCGGTGAAGTTTTCACGATTGCAGAAGGTGAAAAACATTTGTTGGAAGAGTTGTTTAAGAAAATTAAAATTGGACCGATGAGCGCGGATGTGAGGGATATAAATATTAAATGGCGCGAGCCGCAAAACGAATTTACAAGTTTCGAGATAAGACATTGAACATTCCTTTTAGAACCGGTTTTGGATACGATGTTCATCAGTTTACCGATGGACGAAAACTCTTTTTGGGCGGAATTGAAATACCTCACTCAAAAGGGTTGAAAGGGCATTCAGATGCCGATGCTCTTCTCCACGCAATAACCGATGCATTGCTCGGCGCTCTAGCCATAGGTGATATCGGGACTCATTTTCCTGACGATGATCCCAAGTATAAAAATATCAAAAGTAAAATTTTACTTAGCGAATCATACGAATTGATTAAGCAAAAAAAATATTTGTTGGGAAATATAGACTCTACAGTCGTTGCCGAACAGCCGAAATTAAAACCTTACATATCAAAGATGCAGCAAAGTATTGCAGATATTTTGAAAATAGAGCCCAACCAAGTATCAATAAAAGCGACAACTTCCGAGAAGATGGGATTCGTAGGTGAGGAGAGAGGAATAAAAGTTTTTGCAACCGTGTTAATTTATAAAGACGAGAGCTAATGTTAGAAGAAATTTTTTCATATATAGGTTCTGTTGATACCGGGGTTATATATTTAATTCTTTTTGCCTTCGCATTTACAGAGAATGTTTTCCCCCCTTCACCAAGTGACGTAGTTGTAGTTGTTGGTTCATCTTTAATTGCAACTACAGAGATTGCATACATTCCAATTTTGTTTATTACCAGCATTGGCAGCGCGCTTGGATTTGTTTTGATGTACTATATCGGAATGTTATTCGGCGAAAAGCTTTTGCGCAGAGGAAAAATTAAATTTATTCATCAAGATGATATTGATAAAGCCGATAGATGGTTTAATAGGTGGGGCTATAAATTAATTCTTGCTAATCGTTTTCTGCCGGGCACACGTTCGGTCATAAGTTTTTTCTCTGGGGTTCATGAATTAAATGTTTGGAGAACTTTTTTGTATGCGGCAATAAGCGCTTTTTTGTGGAATGCTATCATTATTTGGCTGGGAATGTTAGTCGGGAATAATGTTCCGTTAATTGATTATTATTTGAATACATATTCCACCGCAATTGGAAGTCTTACATTTTTGATTTTTGCCGGGATACTCATAAAAATATTTTGGCGAAAGAAAAAAGAAAAAGCCGCACGTCATGAATGAAAAAAGTTACACCGTAACTTTAACGAAAGATCAGAAAAAAAATAAACGTTCCGAGTATGGACTTGCGTTAATCAGCGGTTTAATGCTTAGTTTGTCATTCCCGCCGCTTCCGTTTTATATACTGATTTTCTTCGCGTTAATACCTTACTTTTTTGTATTAGAAAAAAGAGAATCTTTAGCGGAAATAAATAGAATTACTTATGTAATGGCGTTCATTTATAACGCGATTACACTTTATTGGGTTGGCAGCTGGCAGCCGGATACCGACCCGTTTTTGATGATTGCCGGCGTTACTTTATTATTTTTTAACCCTATAATATTTTTAATTCCTTCCACACTTTATTACTTTGCTAAAAAAAGTTTTAACCGAAGAGTCGCGCTATTTCTTTTCCCTTTGTTTTGGGTTGCTGCTGAATTTTTGTACAGCATTACGGACTTCCGGTTTCCGTGGGTTACGCTGGGCCATTCGCTGGCTTACTTTAAATCATTTATTCAAATTGCTGAATTTATCGGTTCATTCGGACTCGGAATTCTTGTAATCTACATCAATGTATTTGCATACCTCGGACATTACAATTATAGGAAAAAGAAAAAGTTTTTAGTCTATGAGATTGCTGCTTTGTTACTTTTTCTTCTTCCAATATTCTACGGTGGAATTGCAATAGATAACACTGAAAAAGTCGAAAAGAAAGTCAAAGTTGGAATGATACAACCAAACTTAAATCCATGGAAAAAGTGGGAAGCCGGAAATGTTTCCCAACAGCTTGAACTATACTTAGAACTTTCTCGAAAAGAAATTGATAATGGTGCGGAACTTTTAATCTGGCCTGAAACGGCATTACCGGTTTATCTTCTTGCCGGTGGTTATGAAAAAACTGTGCAATCAATTCATAGATTTTGTGATACGAACAATGTCTATATTTTAACCGGAATGCCGCACGCAAATTTTTATTTTGACAGTACAAAAGCACCCCCCGAATCAAAGAAAACAAAGAGTGGTACAAATTATACTTCATATAATTCAATTTTGTTATTCCAGCCAAATTCAAGTGAAGTACCGATGTACGGAAAAATCAAACTTGTTCCATTTGGAGAAAAAGTCCCGCTGGTTGAACATATACCCTTCCTAGGTGATTTGATCAAATGGAATGTCGGAATCTCAAGTTGGAATGAGGGAACAGAACACAAAGTTTTCGAGATAGATTTAGGTAAGAAAAAAATTAATGTTGCCGGCGTTGTATGTATTGAATCCATTTATCCAAGATTCATTTCAGAGTTTGTTGCTAATGATGCAGAATTGATCGTAGTTGTTACAAACGATAGCTGGTATGGTAACTCAAGCGGACCTTATCAACATAAAGAGATGAGCGTGCTTCGTGCCGTTGAAAATCGTCGCTCGGTCGTTCGTTCTGCAAACGGCGGTATCAGCTGTGTGATTGATAAATATGGAAAAACTTTGATTGAAACCGGAATGTTCGAAAAAAATAGTTTTTCTTACGATGTAGAACTTAACTCTGATAAAACAGTTTATTCAAAAACCTCTTACTTACTTCCGTGGATTAGTTTAGTAAGTTCAATATTTATTATGTTTGCATTTATGTTCAATAAAATAAAAAACAGAAAAACTTAATATGATCGATTTAAGAAGTGATACAGTTACAAAACCTACAAAAGGAATGCTTCAAGCAATGTATAATGCGGAACTTGGTGACGATGTTTACAAAGAAGACCCAACTGTAAATAAGTTGGAAAATTATGCTGCCGAATTACTCGGTAAAGAAGCGGCGCTTTATGTCCCAAGCGGAGTAATGGGTAATCAAATTTGTCTGAATGTTTTAACACAACCGATGGACGAAGTAATCTGCGAAAAAGATGCACACATTTTTCAATACGAATCCGGCTCACCGGCAGCGTTAAGTGGAATACAGCTTTGTCAAGTTGAAGGGAAACGAGGCGTATTTACTCCGGATCAGGTTGAACCTTTAATTCGTCCTACTAGCGCTTATTATATGGCGCGCTCGAGAGTAATTGAAGTTGAGAACACTCACAACCGTGCCGGTGGAACCATTAACCCTATTGAAAATATTGTAGCTCTAAAACAGTTAGCGGAAAAATATAATTTGTTTTTTCACTTAGACGGCGCAAGACTTTGGAATGCATCTGTAGCAACCGGAATTAAACCATCGGAATACTCAAGTTATTTCGATTCTGTATCGTGCTGTTTATCGAAAGGGCTCGGCGCTCCAATTGGTTCGGTGATTGCCGGTTCGAAAGAATTTATTCAAGAGGCATTCCGCGTTCGTAAAGCGTGGGGCGGGGGAATGAGGCAAGTCGGTGTTATTGCCGCAGCCGGTTTATACGCGCTGAAAAATAATATAGCACGGCTGGCGGAAGATCACGAAAAGGCAAAATCACTTGCTGAATTCTTAGATGAATCTGATATGTTTGACATTGATATGAAAACAGTCCAGACAAACATTCTAATTTTCAAACCATTGAAAAAAAGTGTGGACGAAATATTATCAGCGGCAAACTCAAAAGGGCTTCAACTTTCAGTCGGTTCAGTCGGGTCACTGCGCGCTGTTACGCATATGGATGTTTCCTTTGAACAGATTGAAGAAGCAAAACAAATTTTAGAAAAAATTTAGAGTAAGATTAAGATTATGATTAAGAGTAAGAAAGATTTGACAAAAGAAGAATTTTTACACAAAATAATAGAAGTAGTAAAATTTCACGAAGTAGATTTACTCGGTGTATGCAATAACGCTGTTTACTTTAACTATTTTGAAGATGCTCGACTAAAATACACGCAAGACCTCAAAGCCAATTATAAACTAAAAGAATTTTTAGAAGACGAATCATTTTTTATAATGGTTCATAACGATTGTGATTATTTTGAATCGGCTCATCTGGATGATGAACTTACAGTACATACCAAAATTGAATTTATAAAAAATTCCAGTTTTGGTTTTAAACATTTAGTTGAAAAGAAATCGACTGGAAAAATCATTGCCGCCGGAGGTGGAATTGTAGTGCACACCAATAAATCAACGCAAGAACCGAGACCACTCCCCAAAGAATTTTACGATGCAGTTTCAGATTATGAAAAATCGGTGGACATTTTAAAGAATAAAACTTAACTTCATTTACTCTTTAACAAACCGAGTTTGTCGTGCAATTAGTTTTCGATATTGAAACTGCCGGCGTTAACTTTGAAACACTATCCGAATCGCAGCAAGAATTCCTTCTTCGGTATGCGGAAAAAGAACCTGACGAAGAATTACGTGAACAAAAAAAAGACGAAGCAAAAAGGTATTTAAGTCTCTACCCACTTACGGCAAAAGTTATAGTTATCGGTTTGCTCCACACTGAAATGGAAAAAGCAGTTGTACTTTATGAAGGAAGCGAAACTGAAGAAAATGTTGTTACTGAAGATGAATTAGTTGTTTATAAACCGCTTCCCGAAAAAGAAATGCTCGAAACATTTTGGAAATATGCTGCCAAGACTAATCGATTCATTTCATTCAACGGACGCAATTTTGATCTTCCCTTTTTAATGATACGCTCCGCAAAACTGAAAGTAAAACCTACAGTCAATTTCATCAAAAGCAGATATGACAAAACCAATCACATAGATTTACTTGAGCAATTTACCTTTTACGGGTTAACCAAAAAATTCAATTTGGATTTTTATTGTCAGTCATTTGGAATTGAATCTCCTAAGTCAAAAGGTGTAAGCGGCATGGACGTAAAACAGCTCTACGATGCCGGTCGAGTTAAAGAAATTGCCGTTTATTGCGGAGAAGATATACGAGCAACGCACGAGCTTTATAAAATATGGGATGAGTACCTAAACATCTGAATCTTATTTTTCTATCTGAAAATTATTCAGAAATTTATAAATTTACCTGTATATCTTTTTTTTGCTTAAGGTGGCGCAAATGAAATTTCCCGGTACAATTAATTTAAAACTTCCGTTATTTATTTTTGTAGTCCTTCTTCTTTTAGTGCTGACAGATATTTTTTATGTAGAAGGTAAATCAGATTCGGAAACAATTGACAAAGTTTTTTACCTAATAATTCACATCAGCTTTTGGATTTCTACTGCTTTTCTTTTTAATATGATTATAAATAAATTTTTTTGGGGTGGTCTATCTAAAATACCTATCGGTAATTCAGCACTAAATAAAGTTCGCGATTTTCTAGGGACTCTCACATATGTTATTGTCGCAATAATTATACTCGTTGGTTATTTTGATTTTGAATATAATTATAATTTGATAGCAGTAGGGGTGATTGTTTCGGTTGCCGGAATGTTTTTTCGCTCTCATATCTTAAGTTCCTTTAAGTCAACCTTTTTAGCCACCTCATCCGCTCTTAACATCGGGGATGAAATAAAATTAACGGCAATTAATAGTGATACAATTATTTTCGGAAAAGTTGATTCGGTTGATAAAAGAAATCTTCAACTGATCAACGAAGACGGAAATATCTTAACTATTCCTCAAGAAAGTTTAGATGATTTTGTTATAGAAAATTATTGGGGAAATGAAAACGAATCACGCTTCAAAATAAATGTAACTTTGCCATTCTCGGTTAAAATAAATCGAGCAAAGAGAATTTTACTTTCCGCTGTCAAAACTACTTACTATGATCTTAAGATCAATTCAATAAACGAACCGGAAGTAATTTCAACGGAATTATTAACAGACTCTATTGAATATTCCGTTTACTTTTGGTTAAATGTTAAGCGCTATAGTGATGTTGGCAAGTTAAAGGATATAATAATCACAAACATTAAAAAATATTTAGATTACAGCGGTGTAAACTTCTCTACTGAATTCCCCTCCTCCGATACTGAAATTGATTATCAAACTGTTGTGAATAAAAACATAAATAAAGTGTTAAAGCAGAATGAAATTTTTGACTCTCTTAACAATGAGGAAATAACGGAGATTAACAATTCAATAATCATTAGAGAATATAATTTAGGAGAAATTGTAATAAAGGAAAATGAATCGGGCGATTCTATGTTTATTGTTATTGAAGGATTATTGAATGTATCGGTTACATCAGAGGATGGTAGATACGTAACTGTAGGACGATTAACGCCGGGAGAATATTTTGGTGAGATGTCTTTAATGACCGGAGAAAAGAGAAGTGCAACAGTAAGCTGCGAAACCGATGTTTTACTTTATGAAATTACAAAAGAAAATATCTCAAAAATTATAGAAAACAGAAAAGATTTAATTGATGAATTCGGCGAGGTAATTTCCCGCCGAACTCAATCGAATGTAGAATTACTTGAGAAATATGAAAAATCAAAACATACTGTATTAAATGAAATTGTAAATAAGATTAAGAGATTTTTCAAACACAATTAATCGCGGCCAACTTCATCCAAAAGTTCTTTCTTTTTCATTAACTCTTCTTTAGTTTCTTCTCTGTCCGGATCCATTTCAATTGCTTCGGTCGGACAAGCTTCGATGCACTGAGGTTCATCAAAAAAACCAACACATTCAGTACATTTTTCAGGCACAATGTATGTATGATCATCATTTAATGCTTCATGTTCTTCACCCTTATAATCGTAAGGAACACCGGCATCATAAATTGCGTTATTAGGACATTCAGGTTCACAAGCTGCGCAATCGATGCATTCGTCTGTTATAATTACTGCCATAAAATACCTCCGTAAAGAATAATTGAAAATTGTGATACTCAAATATAAGACTTTGATAACTTATTTGCCTTTTTGAATATGATAAATCATAATATTTTTTGATTCGTTGTGAGGCAAGGTACAATTTCTTGTGAAACTTTTTGGGATAGCTCCTGTTGCGAGTGTTGTGGGATTATATTTTAGTATTCCATTTCACCAAACATTATTTAAAATGTTATATTGAGGTCTAATTTATTTTCTAATTACAGAGATGTCAATGAAAGAACCCAAAGTAAATTTGGAATTAGCATTAGAACATGGATTAACCGAAGAAGAATACGGTTGGGTTTGTGACCGATTGGGAAGAACACCGACTTTTACTGAGCTCGGTATTTTTAGTGTGATGTGGAGTGAACATTGTAGTTATAAAAACTCCATCGCTTTGTTGAAGACTCTTCCGCGTGAAGGTGGAAAACTTTTAGTCGGCGCCGGTGAAGAAAATGCCGGACTCGTTGATATTGGTGATGGATTAGCAGTTGCTTTTAAAATAGAAAGTCACAATCATCCTTCCGCAGTTGAGCCCTATCAGGGCGCTGCCACCGGAGTTGGTGGTATATTGCGTGATATTTTTACAATGGGAGCCAGACCAATAGCGGCATTAAACTCATTAAGATTTGGTACACTCGATGATAAACGAACTCGATATTTATTCGAAGGTATTGTAAAAGGCATTGGTGATTACGGAAATAGTTTTGGTGTTCCGACTGTTGGCGGTGAAGTCTATTTTGATGAATGTTACAAAGGTAATCCTCTCGTAAACGCGATGGCAATCGGATTAGTCAAACATGATCAAACCGCTTCTGCGGTTGCAAAGGGGGAAGGTAACCCTGTGCTGATTGTCGGTTCGGCTACGGGTCGGGATGGAATTCACGGCGCTACTTTTGCATCTGAAGAAATATCGGAAAAATCAGAAGCTAAAAGACCGTCCGTTCAAGTCGGCGATCCGTTTACCGAAAAACTTTTGCTCGAAGCAACATTAGAAATAGTAAAGAATGGTTGGATTGTTGGTGTTCAAGATATGGGCGCAGCCGGAATTTCCTGTTCAACTTCCGAGATGAGTGATAAAGGTGAATCGGGAATGAAGATCGACTTAAATAAAGTTCCTTTGCGCGAAGCAGATATGAGCGCATATGAAATCATGCTCTCCGAAAGTCAAGAACGAATGCTTGTCGTAGCAAAGAAAGGATTCGAAGACAAAATCATTGAAACTTTTGAAAAGTGGGATTTGAATTGCAAAATTATTGGACATGTGACCGACAAGCAATTATTGGAAGTAACTTATCATGGCGAGATAAAAGCTGGAATGAATCCATATGATCTTGTACTTGGCGGAGGCGCTCCCGTATATCACCGCGAAACAAAAGAACCAAAATATTTGAAAGAAAAGTGGAGCTTTGATTTTAGCTTACTCGAAAAACCAGATAACTTAACCGAAGTATTTAAGGAAAGTTTTTCATCCCCAAACATTGCTTCAAAGCGGTGGGTGTATGAACAATATGATTCAATGGTTCGAACAAATACTATAGTCGGACCTGGTTCAGATTCTGCCGTGATCTATATTAAAGGAACAAACAAAGCTATTGCAACTAAAACCGATTGCAACTCACGTTACGTTTATCTAAATCCAAAAGAGGGTACAAAAATTGCTGTAGCCGAAGCCGCGCGAAACATTGTCTGCAGCGGGGTGAACCTCTAGCTATTACAAATTGTTTAAACTTTGGAAATCCTTATAAACCTGAAGTTTATTGGACATTTAAAGAAGCAATTGAAGGAATGGGCGAAGCATGCAGATTCTTTGAAACACCTGTAACCGGTGGAAATGTCAGCTTTTATAACGAAAGTCCGAATACCGCGGTTTACCCAACTCCGGTAATTGGAATGGTCGGTTTGATAAAAGATATAGATAAAATTGTCACAGCAAATTTCAAAAACGAGGATAATTTGATTTATCTACTTGGTGAAGACAATGAAGAAATCGGTGGCAGCGAGTTATCTAAAAATTATTCACGGAAAAGTTGAAGGAAATTCGCCGGCAATTGACCTTCAAACCGAAAAGAATTACACGACCTTGTATTGCAGCTAATCGATAAAGGATTAATTGAATCCGCTCACGATATTTCCGAAGGCGGAATCATTTCAGCACTAGCCGAATGCTGCATAATTGAAGATGAAAAACCGGTAGGATGTGAAGTTGACATCCCGGTGAAAGACTCGTAAAGATTTCTCGCTTTTCTCCGAAAGTCAATCCAGAGTGATCGTTTCGGTTAAAGCAGATAATCAAAAGGAATTTGAGAAAATTAGTTCACAAATGAAGACTCCAATTCTTTTTATTGGTCGAACTATTAAAGATAGCTTTATTGTAAACAGTGAAATAAATCTAAAAGTAAGTGATCTGATAGATATTTTTTACAAATCAATTCCAGATAAAATGAATGCACATTAAATCGCTTTTAAAATATTTTTCCTTAGGCACGTTAAGTAAGATCTATGAGGAATTAAAGTACTATGCAATAGGTTTATATAATCGTATTGACCAACACCATCTATTTCTTTCGGGCGGCGGTATTGCATTTTCACTTTTTGCAAGTATACTTCCTCTAACACTGATTGCGTTTTCCATCCTTGGAAATATACTTGACAATACAGCGGTTGAAGTACAGTTGACAAATATCTTAAATACAATTATTCCGTATCCAGAATATGCGCAAAAGATTCACTCCATTATCATGTCCCGCGTTCCTGAAGTTGTACAGTATAAAACATGGGCGGGTATTACCGGTGCTTTCGGTTTGCTTTTCATTTCAAGCGGGTTGTTCAGCAGCTTACGCACAATCTTAAATAGCATCTTTCATTTTACCGACGATAAACATATGCTCATCGGTAAATTACGGGATCTTGGGATGGTGATTCTACTCGTAATTTTTCTCTTTCTTGCGATCATCGGTTTTCCTGCATTGAACATCTTAACAAAATTTGCACTCGATAGTGAAATTCTTAAAATGTTCAGATTAACTCCTTTTGTTGAAATTCTTTTTTCTATTGGCTCAACTCTGATAATTCTTATAATGTTTTATATTTTTTACAAATTGATACCATATGCAAAACTTGGAAGAAGAGTTCCTTTTGTGGCGGCTTTAACCGCAACTATCTTATGGGAAATTGCGCGGCAGTTATTCGGATACTACATCTCAAGCGTTGCAACACTAGATAGAATTTACGGAACATATGCCTTGCTTGTAATTGTTGCTTTCTGGATTTATTACTCTTCAATATTATTTTTAGTCGGAGCAGAAGTAGGACAACTTTACCGGGAAAGAAAAACTGAAAAGCAAAAGTCGAGTTATGAAACGACATGAAAGTTTAATACCACTCTCAAAACAGCATCATGATGCCTTAATTCTTGCTCAATTGATTAAGAAAGATGCACCACGCTATAACGGACTTCCCACAACACTTGAAGGAAAAAGAGAATACACGCTGAATAAATTTAGAGATCACTTGGTTCCGCATTTTGAAGCGGAAGAATTAATTCTGATACCTTTCATTTTAGGGAGCGATAAAGAAGTTGATGAAATCTCACAAAAAGTTATCAATCAACATAAGCAGATATCCGACTTGGTTGAAGAAATTAGAAAGCAGAAAGATGTTGAAATTAATTTGGACCGGTTAGGAAACTTAATTTCCGAACACGTTAGATTAGAAGAGAGAGATCTATTCCAAAAGATCCAAAACGTATTTTCAGAAAACCAACTTGAAAAACTTGCTCAACAACTCAGCTACTTAGATAATAAAACAAGCTCTTTTTGATGATAAAAATTCTACCACTCGGCGGCTGTGATGAAATTGGAGCAAGTTCAATTTACCTTAACATTGACGGCACCGGCATTCTGTTAGACTGCGGAATCCATCCAAAGAAAAAAGGAGTGGAGTCACTTCCAAAATTTAGTTTACTTGAGCCGCTTCCATTAGATTATGTTTTTATTTCTCATGCTCATCAAGATCACATCGGCGCACTCCCGATTTTAATAAAAAAGTTCCCTCATCTGCTCATCTATACCACAACACAAACCAAAGAAATTGCCAACATCACTATGCATAATGCAGTTTCAATAATCGAAAAAGAATTTAGGGACGAATCTTTACTCCTTTATACACACGAGGAAATTGATTTACTGATCAAAGCAATTATAGCAGTTGATTATAATGATGAAATTGAATTGAAAGGTTTACGTCATAAATCCCTCGAACCGATCTATATTAATTTTTTGGATGCGGGGCATATACTTGGAGCTGCTTCAATTTTAATCCGTTATAAACATAAGTCTGTTTGGTACACCGGGGATATTAAAACAAGTCCGCAGAGAATTATGAACGGTGCACGCATACCACATCACAAGATTGATACTTTAATAACTGAAACAACCTATGGTAAAATTCCAGTTTCAAAATTACCTTTGTTAAAAGATGAAGAGAAAAGATTTTTAAAAGAGATTAACAAGATTATTTCGCAAGACGGATCAGTTTTGGTTCCTGTATTTGCATTAGGTAAAACACAGGAAGTTCTTGCTATAATCGACAGTTTACTGAAAAAGGGAAATCTGATGGATGTTCCAATTTATATTGGCGGAGTAGGTGTTAAGATTTCTCAAGTGTATGATAAAAATCGTTTTGTTGTAAATGTACGAGATAAAAATTTTGAGTTGAAGGCAATACCGCATGAAAATTTTTATGATTTTAATGATCCTCATCATTATAAAAAGAAACCGGGTATTGTGCTTGCAGCTTCAGGAATGATGATCGAAGGAACTCAATCTTTTAAGTTAGCAAAGTATTGGCTGCGGCAGAAAGATTTTGGAATTTTCTTTGTCGGGTACGTTGATGATGAGACCCCGGCTTTCAAAATTCTAAATTCCGAACCGGATGAGAAAATAAAATTAACGGAATTTTCGGATGAAATCTCGAGAAAATGTTCTGTTCTAAAATTTCAATTTCCCTCACACTCCAACCGGGAAGAAATATTTTCACTCATTAAAAAAACAAAACCTTCTCAAGTTGTGCTCGTTCACGGTGAAGACGAAGCCAGAGATTGGTTTGGTTATAATATTTTAAAAGAGTATCCGAATACAAAAGTTTATGCTCCTTCAACCGGAGCCGAAATAATTATTGAGTAGTTCGATTAACTTCGTTATTTTGAAACAGTATTAAATCAATTGTGAGGCGGAGATGGAAGAAAGAGAATTTTTTTATGCCGGGTTTTGGCGCAGATTTGTTGCATATCTAATTGACCAACTATTACTCGGGGCAGTAACGTTTGCATTGCTTCTTCCCGTTTACCTGATTTTTGGCGCCGGAATATTTGCGTTTGAAAATTGGAATAATCACGGCGGTTATTCGAATGTATCACTCATACAGCATTATGATGACGATGTTACAGCGGCTTTTGTAATTGCAGTAATATTATTTACGTTAATTATCGTATCTGTAACAGTGATTCTTCAATGGTTATACTATGCGCTGATGGAATCATCTGCAAAACAAGCTACACTCGGTAAAATGGCGCTCGGGTTAAAAGTTACTGATTTGAGCGGAAACAGAATTTCATTTGCCAGGGCAACCGGACGATATTTTGGGAAAATTATTTCCGGTTTAATTTTGAATATAGGTTACATAATGGCTGGTTTTACAGAAAAGAAACAAGCGCTTCATGATCTAATGGCAAACTGTCTGGTTATAATCGATCCACCACCATATCAATATAGACAAGGAGTAAGCAATGAAAATTCTACAAGCAATCTTTCTTAGTTGTGTAATATTTTTATTGATTCCTAAAGAAATTGAAGCGAAAGATGGTTTTCTTGTACATCTATCGAGCAAAGATCCGCACCGGGTTTCAATGGCACTTTCTTTTGCAGTAAAAATGTCAACTCAAAATGATGTATTTGTTTTTGTTGATATTGACGGCGTGTACCCGATGTTGAAAGATTACGAAAATATCGAATACAAAAATTTTGAACCGGTAAGAACGATGATCGACAAATTATTAAAAGCCGGAGTGGAAATTGCTGTTTGTCCAATGTGTCTGGAAGCTGCCGGTTATACAAAATATCAATTGCTCGATGGACTTAAAATTGTAGAGAAGGAAGATTTCTTCGATTTCACAAACGATAGAATTGTAACTCTTGATTATTAAAAAAAGGTGAGTCATTGTGACTCACCTTTTAAGGGCATTATGTTAGTGGGAGGGAACCACTAATATTTTGAGGGTGCTTTCATAATGTGCTGCAAATCAAATGCCACAAAAATATCCGCTATTAACTTCGAAAATCTTTGTTTTGGATTGTAAACAGCACATTTTACCTCTATTTTTCATGTAATATTTACCTGAACTGCAACTTTCACTCATAAAAATAGATGTTGAGTATTATTTTGTTTGATTTTTGCCTCAAGGTTTATATATTCTTTTTCTGATTAAGGAGAAAGAATGGAAATAATAATTTTACAAATATTTGGTACAGTACTTTTACTCGCTGGAATATTTCTATTAGTCTATTGGTTAAAGAGAAAGCAAAAATTCTTAAATCAGTTCAAATATAATAAAGGACCTGAAATTGATGATTTTGAAGAATTACTGAGTTCCAGCTTTTATAAATCATACAATAAAGATTACAACGGTGCAGTGGATGACATTAATAAGGCGCTAAAAATCAAACCTCATTTTGAACGGCTTTATTTCCAGCGAGGTAAACTTAAAGAAGAATTGAAAGATTTTGAGGGAGCAAGGACCGATTACACAAAAGCTATTCTGTTAAAAGAAAATTATGATGTGGCTTACCTTAACAGAGGATTAGTCAAGTTAAAGCAGAAAGATTATAACGGGGCAAAAAGGGATTTCTCAAAGGCACAACAACTAAACTCCAACCTTAAAGAAGCAAATTTCTTTAAGCAGGAAGCAGAGATTAATATCACAAAACTTAACAACGAAGAGAAAAAAACGATCAATTTAGTCGACATGGATTCCTTACTTCCCAAAGGCAAAGCTCAGTAATCACCTCTTAACATTTCGTTAACATAATCATAACAAAGAGATAACTTTACAACTCAGCTAATACCTGTTAAATTTTGCAGTAAATAAATCAAACAGAGGGGCTGATGTCTAAATTGAATTATGAAATTACAATGTACCATTCACCTTATCACGATACTCTTGTAGAAGAGTTGAGCAATATTATCAATCAGAAAAAATCGATTTACAAAAGAATTCAGAGCGAAAAGGATTTCAATGAAAAACTCTCGTATGAAGAAAGAGAAATAATGAAGCATCTTATTGCTAAAGAGGATAAAATTCTTATAGAATTGATTGAACATAAGGGTTGGCTGAACAAATTTGGATCATTCGAAAAATTGCTGAAAGACAGGTGCTCAATCCTAAATAACTACGATGACGAATACGAACACCGCGCTCATCAATTTGGTTATTGAGAGCGTACTTGTAGCGGCTGTAAAATAGTTTCTGTAAACGATATTTTCATCTCAACGGTTGCTATTTATCATAAACTTATTAACCTTTCAATCCTTTCAGAAGACCTTCGACAATTTCGATTGAAGAATCCAGACTTTTTTCGATTCCAAGATCTGATGCAAAATTATCTTTATTATTCTCCAATATTTCACTTAAGAGATTCCGTGTCTTTACTGAACAGATATTTCTCACATCTTCTCCGAGTAATTGTCCAAGTCCAACCATATAAACAAACTCATTCTCTTCTAAATCGGCAA
The DNA here is from genome assembly GCA_034521465.1 of Melioribacteraceae bacterium. Taxonomy (GTDB): domain Bacteria; phylum Bacteroidota; class Ignavibacteria; order Ignavibacteriales; family Melioribacteraceae; genus SURF-28. The sequence continues at coordinate 616,308 of JAXHMN010000016.1, forward strand.
GTTCATAAAATCTATCTTCATTTCCTGCTTCGAGATAATTGGTGATAATGATTCCAATATCAATTGCGTCATGTGTCCGAGAAGGATATTTTTCAAACCACGAGATAACCTTTAAAATTACTAACCCAGGTAAACTTGCAATATTAAATTCTAATTCCGGCTCATCACTAAGTTTTAGATATTCTGTAAAGTTATAAACTTCATTAAAACCAATTACAGATATTTTACTGGTAAATTCTGGGGTAAAAATACTGAACCATCTTTTTCAGCAACCGCTCCATATGGCAGTATGTCAACTAAAATTGTTCCCTTATATCTAAATCTATGAGCAATATTAGATTCAGATTCGAATTGGTATTTACTTATTAGGAGTTCCGTTAATTTCTTATAGCTCTCCCAACCGTCAATATTAACCGCTAAGTCTATATCTACAGTAGCTCTCCATTCCTTATCAATGTTATGTAAGTACTTTAACATTATATCTCTCGCAAGAGCTCCAACCAAAAATACTTGGATACTATTATCACTACATACTTTTTTTATCACACTCAATACATCAATAATTTGTGCAAAGTGTTGGGGTATGTGCTCAGAGATATCTTTTGATTTCATCTTCAAAAATTTCCTCAGCTATTTTAATATTTCGTGTATCACCAGTCGCAATTAAATCTGCATAAACTAATATCGGATTCACAATACCTTTTACTTTATATCGTTCTTCCTCTTTAAAATTCCAGAATTTATTGACAATCTCAATTTCACCTTCTTCATCTTTCCGTAACTTATATTTTGCTATCAGAATATTATGTGCATTTCCTTTTACATAAATAGTTTTATTTTGAGGTCTAAGAAAGTCGGTCAAAATATTTGCTGCAACTTCACCACCCCAAGTTATATCTGGATAATCGGTTTGAGCTTCCTTCCACCAATTTGTTTTTTCTGTTGTATATCTCCCAATGAGATTTTTGCTTTTCAACTGTAATGGATATTCTTCAACCCACCTCATTAGTAACTCATCCTTTTTGATGAGTCGTCTTTCATTTTTTTTATCAAGTAAATATCCAAGCTCTTTCAAATCATTCATCACCCAGCCGACCGTGCCATTTGCGACATCCGCTTTTTCCGCTAATTTTCTATAAGGTAGATTTTCAATGCCCGGATTGCAGAGCAGCGTATAAACTAATTGCATACCGGCTGGTTTTAGAAATCTTTTCATCTTCTTTCTTTTTGGAATTTCTTTAGGTTTCCTTCCGGTTCTTTCAATATATAAGGGTAATTGATTAATATAAATATTACCGGCGGTATCAATATATTGAATTCCCTTTTCTCTAAACTCAGCTGCTATTGTGGGAAATATGTATTCAGTAACTATTATTAATTTGTCCATATCATTCTGAAAGTTCTTTATAAGTATGCCAACATTTACCTCGTTTAGATACCTTTTTATTTCAACGAAAAACTCCCATTCCATACCCCCATACTTGAAATTAACCATTCCGTCATATCGAGGGTTATTTTGTGTATTCGGGAGATAATCAACTTCTATTGCAATTGTTTCTCTGATTTTCCCTATTGCCTCTGTTAATATTTCTTTTTCTTCATTCATTTGTTTTCCTCGTACATATATTATTATTGTACACTAATAGTGAACATATATAAAAATTGTACAATAGTCAATAATATTTGCTATGTTATCCTTTATATCAATATATGTATAGTATATACAAAAAATAAATTTGTACAAAAATAGTGTATAAAAATATTTATTGTACAAATAGTAATTGAATCGAGAATATTATCAAAGCGTATAACAACGCAGCAGGTAAATTTTCTATAAGAAAACTCAAAAATCAGTTAGCAGAAATAAATCATGCTTACCCTTATCATCAGGCAATCGGCTTTTATATCAATCATACACAACCAGACAATAGAGAAGTAGAACAACTTAAAGAGTTGGGAATGAAGTTCGATTTTTACTTAGATTATAATATGAACGGATAAAAATTATTCGAAGGATTGGAAAATCTATTATCCAAAAGAAATTGATGAAGGGTGAAATAAAAAGTGAGTAATTTCTCAAGAAAATTAAATTGCAGTCTTTAAAATGAAAAAGCCTCAAAACGTAATGTAATGAGGCTCTTTTAGTAGCGGGGATAGGACTTGAACCTATAACCTTCGGGTTATGAGCCCGACGAGCTACCAATTGCTCCACCCCGCGATGTAATATTTGTCCTGTCTCGTCGAAGTTGCTTTCGAACGAAGACGGGCGATGTAATTTTTTATAAGAACTTTAAGTCGTTTTCAATAGGACTCCAAATATATGATTTGCTGTTTCCAAAGTCAAACTTAATGTGATTGGTTATATCCCTTCAAATAACTTTTCAATTTTTGGTGTAATTCTAATTTTTTTCAGAATCGAAGTTTAATAATAATGACCTCAAAGCAAAAATTATTGTCAATCAATTGGAGAGGAGTGAGCTTGCTAGTTCAATTTGAATGAAAATTATCTAACTCTGTAAAAAGAGCTTTTTTTGTTTTAACTTTCGTCCTAACTAAGAATAGCATTTATGCTGAAATCACTTCAAATAAAAGATTACGCTTTAATCGAAAGTATTTTTGTTGAGTTCGAAAAAGGACTTAACATTATTACTGGTGAAACGGGCGCCGGTAAGTCAATCTTAATCGATGCGATGGGGCTCCTGCTGGGTGAACGGGCATCAACGGAAGTGGTGCGCAAGGGGAGTAAAAAATCTATTGTCGAAGGAATATTTGAAGTATCCGGGAACGATAGAGTTAAAAACCTTCTCACTGAAAATGATGTTGATTTTTTTGATGAAATGATACTGCGTCGAGAAATTTCACTCAAAGGGGCAAATAGGTGCTTTGTTAATGACACACCGGTTAACTTGAATCTCGTAAAAGAACTTGGGTTTCTATTAGTCGATCTTCACGGACAGCATGAACACCAGTCACTTTTAAGAAAAGAAACCCACATTGAAATGCTGGATGATTTTGCAGAACTCGAAAAAGAGTTGACCGATTTTAGAAAAGCTTTTCGAATTTTGAAAGAGGAATTAAAACAAATTCGGGAACTAAAAAAGAACGCGGAATTGCTCACCGAGAAAAAAGAACTATATGATTTTCAAATTAAAGAGATTGACGAGGTAAATCCGCTTGTTGATGAAGAAGATCAATTAGAAAATGAATTGAATATCCTGGAAAATTCGGAACGTTTACTCGAATTAACCACAAAAATTTTTACACAACTTTACGAATCGGACGATTCAATTTACGATCAACTAGGTGAAGTAAAAGAAAAATTACAAGAACTAAACGAAATTGATTCTTCATTTAAAGAGAAAATAGAGGAAGCCGAAACAGCTCTCACTAATTTAAATGATATTTCGGATTACTTGAGAAGTTATAGAGATCAAATTGATTTAGAATCGGAGAGATTGAGTGAAGTTCGTGACCGGTTAAGTTCATTCAATATTTTGAAAAAGAAATACGGCGGGTCAATAGAATCGGTAATTAAATACCGGAAGAAAATCGGCGAGGAGTTCGATATAGCCGCGAACTATTCGGATAAAATTGCAGAACTCGAAAATGAAATCGGTGTATTAAGAATTGAAGCGGGAAAACTCGCTAAAAAATTAACGGCTAAACGTAAAATTGCTTCACAAGAAATCAAAAAGGGTGTTGAAGAAGCGCTCACTTATCTCGGAATCAATGACGCAAAGTTTGAAATAAAATTTGCTATTGAAAAAGTTACAGATAAGACAGATGAGTTTATTGTTATTGATAACAGCAAAGTTAAGGTTACCTTGAGGGGCGCCGACAAAATTGAATTTTATCTTTCAACAAATTTAGGGGAAGATCCGAAACCGTTACATAAAGTTGCTTCGGGTGGAGAAGTCTCCCGCGTAATGCTTTCGCTTAAGACGATCCTTGCAAAAAATGATAAACTTCCGCTATTAATATTTGATGAGATTGATACCGGGGTAAGTGGCAGAATTGCTCAGAAAGTCGGTCAATCTTTGAAAACTCTTTCAACTTATCATCAAATTATTGCAATAACACACCTTCCCCAAATAGCCGGACTTGCTAAACATCATTACTATGTTCAAAAATCCGAAAAGGAAAATCGTTCTGTAACCACAATTAAAAAACTAACTGAGGAAGAAAAAATAAAAGAAGTAGCAAAGTTACTTGGCGGTGAGGTAATTACAGACGCTAATCTCAAAAGTGCCAAAGAGTTGATGAATATCAACTAAAACCAAATAAGAAAAAACTATATTTTAGAATATATTTTTAAAAGGGAGACAACATGAAAAAATCTTATAATTTGTTTTTAAAGTCCTTCTTAATTTTATTGACCGGCGTGGTAATTAATATAAGCGCACAGGATCTCGAAGAGACTCTCTCAAATCTTTCTGCCGATGCAGCCGGAGCTTATGTTGCACCAATCGTTACCGGGTTTGGTTCTAATTTAAATTCCGGTTGGTTTTCCTATCCTCCCGATCCGGTAAAACTAGGGTTCACTTTGCGCGCAAGGGTAGTGGGAACCGCAACCTTTTTCTCCGATGAGGATGAAAACTTTACAGCAACCGGAAATTTTAGATATAACTCACAACAAGCAGATGCCATTCTTAGAAATTCAGGTCTTCAACCCGGAACTGCAAACTATAACAATGCAAGAAATGCACTTCTTTCGCAAGAGTGGTCGGTTACTTTCAGCGGTCCGACGATTATCGGAAGCGAAGATGAATTTTTAAGAGTAAGATTCAGCGGTGGTTCAGTTGGAGGTCAACAAATTCAGCCGTATGAAGAAGTTTTAGAAGATGTGTACGGATATCTTGATGGTCTTTCACTATTTCCTTCCGGCAATATTCAATTGACTGCCGGAACGGTAATGGGCACTAACTTAGTTTTTAGATGGTTCCCTTCAATAGATATTGAGGACTTAGGTAAGTTTTCATTTTTTGGTATTGGTGCTGTTCATAACATTAATGTTTGGATGAAGAAACCTCTTCCGGTGGATATTAGTGTTGGCGGGTTTTATCAAAGTTTAGAAGTTGGTGATGTCTTTGGAAGCAGCGCAACTCAATTCAGTTTATATCTGAGTAAAACTTTTGGAGGCATTTTTGCCGCTACTCCTTACATTGGCTTGTCTACCGAAAGTTCGACTACTACCGTGTCCTATCAGTATAGTTACGATACTCCGGCGGGTCCGGAAACAGTTGACGTTGAGTTTGATCTGGAAGGTAAGAATAATTTTGGCTTTACTGCCGGACTCTCACTAAAATTAGCAATCATTAATTTGAATGTTGATTACAAAGCCGCTAATAGCGGTACAATTACCGCGGGGCTTTCGTTTGGTATTTTGTAATTAGAAAAGCGGGTTGACTGGTCAATATGAGTTTAACCCGCTTTTATTTTTCATTATAAGCAATTCAATAAGCTGCCTTTTTATTTTCTTCTTTTGACGATTCAGTATTAATTGACTTATATTGTTCCAGCAAAATCAATAAAATTAATCGAACAAATTAAGCAGTCGTTTTTGCATGAAAGAACTTGCTGTCTATATTCACATCCCGTTTTGCGATCACAAATGTATTTATTGTGATTTTTATTCGATTATTAATTACAAAAATATAAATGAGTATCTTCATCCATTAACGAAAGAAATCAATAATAGTGCCCAAAAATATGAGCGGGAAAGAGAGGTTATATCAATATTTTTTGGCGGTGGTACTCCTTCTTTTATGAACCCGGAATATATTTCAGAAATTATTACCGCTATTAGGAATAATTTTCAGGTAAATAACGATGTTGAAATAACGCTCGAAACGAATCCCGGAACAGTTACCGAAAAGAAATTGCAAGACTTCAAATCTGCGGGCATTAACCGAATTAGTATCGGTGTGCAGTCATTTGATAATAAAGAATTGGAATTTCTCACACGTATCCACAATTCTCAGACAGCAGTCAATACGGTTGAAGCGGCATCGAATGCCGGTTTTAACGATATCAATATTGATCTGATTTTTAATCTGCCCAATCAAACAAAAGATATTTGGAAAGAAAATTTAGAGATTGCATGTAGTTTACCTATCACCCACATTTCAGCTTACAGTTTAATTTTAGAACGAGGAACCATTCTAAATAAAATGGTACTCGACGGAAAGGTCAAATTACAGGACTCCGATTATGATGCCGATCTTTATGAATCCACAATAGAATTTTTAACCGGAAAAAACTTTATTCAATACGAGGTTTCGAATTTTTGTTTACAGGGTTATGAGTGTAAACACAATAACGCTTATTGGCGTTACAGTGATTACCTTGGCTTTGGTACAAGCGCTCACTCATTTATTAATGGAAAACGCTGGTGGAATTATTCTTCATTAAATTTTTATATAGAAAAAATAAAGAAAGGGAATGACGCAATTGCCGGAGAAGAAATTTTAACTCAAGATCAAATGCACGATGAATACGTAATGTTAGCAATGCGGAGTAAAGGATTAGATGTTGTTGACTATAAAAAAAGGTTCAACTCGCCTTGGTTAGTGAAAAGTAAATCTCACTTCGATCAATTAAAAACGGATGGTTATTTATCAATCGACGATAATTTTATTAAATTTACACCAAAAGGGTATGCCCTCTGTGATGAGATACTTGCCAAAATTTTATAATTGTTAATAAATCCGAAGGTTAATTATGCTCAAACTTCAGCTTCATTGGCAAATTTTAATCGGTTTCTTTGTAGCAATTCTAGTTGGATTGTATTTGACTGAATATGTTGAATACGTAACCTGGATGGGAGATTTATTTTTAAGAGCTCTCAATATGGTAATCGTCCCGCTAATCTTAAGTTCAATAGTTTCTGGTGTTGCTAACATTGGATCGGGTGAGAGTTTGGGACGGCTTGGGGCAAAAACCCTTGGCTATTACTTAACCACAAGTACTTTTGCAATTATAGTCGGATTGTTATTTGTCAATTTATTGCAACCGGGTGTAGGCGCAGATTTAGGACTGAGCAAGGAAGTTGAAGAGTTAGCTGTCGTTAAAAAATCGTTTGGTGATACTCTTTTGGAAATTGTTCCTACTAATATTTTTGAATCGTTTATGAATTCCGATATGCTGCAGATAATTTTCTTTTCGATCATCTTCGGTTTCTTCATAACAAAAATTGAAGATCGGTACAGCACACATCTCACTGATCTGTTTAATGCAACTTTTGAAGTGATGATGAAAATTACAATGGTTGTTATAAAGTTTGCTCCTTTAGGAATTTTGGGAATTGTTGCTGGAATTGTAGCTGAACAAGCCGGTGATCCTGGCGCTTTAATCGATATGGTTGGCAGGCTTGGTTTATACATGGCGGCTGTCTTTTTTGCTTTAGTTGTGCATGCAACTGTTACGTTACCGTTGATATTAAAATTCGTAGCGAAGGTTAATCCTTGGTTGCACTTAAAAGCAATGACAACACCACTGCTCACAGCATTTTCAACTTCCTCATCAAACGCAACACTGCCTTTAACAATGAAGGCAGTTGAAAATGATGTCGGTGTTTCAAATAAAATCACAAGTTTTACTTTGCCGCTAGGCGCAACTGTAAATATGGATGGAACGGCGTTATATGAGTGCGTTGCCGCAATGTTTATTGCCCAAGCATATGGAGTCGATCTAGGATTGTTAGAACAAGCAATTGTTGTTTTTACAGCGCTGCTTGCTTCAATTGGCGCTGCGGGTATCCCGATGGCGGGGTTAGTAACAATAACAATTATACTTTCCGCGGTCGGTTTACCGCTGGAAGGTGTTGGATTAATTCTTTCGGTTGATCGAATTTTAGATATGTGCAGAACTACCGTTAACGTTTGGAGCGATAGCTGCGGTGCAGCCCTAATAGCTAAAACGGAAGGTGAATCACTTAATGTTGATACAGGAGTTTAAATGAGCATAAAAGATAAAATCGCGATTTTAGGTGGCGGCAATATCGGTTACGCAATTGCTAAAGGGTTGACCGACTCTCAGAAAATTAAGAAAGAGGATATCCTTATTACTCGAAGAAGCAAAAATGCAATTACCGAAATGAGAAAAGCCGGCTACAATGTTTCTAACAATAATATTTCTGCCGTAAAAAATACGAGTGTAATAATTATTGCTGTTACTCCTCAACAATTGGACGGGTTGATTCAACAAATCAAAGGAGTAATTATCGGGAGAAAGCATATAATATTTTCAACGGTTTCGGGTGTTTCAATAAAGCAAATAAAAAAGCTGATTGGAAAAAATGTTCCGGTCGTGAGAGTTATGCCAAATACAGCAATAGCAATTCGTGAATCAATGACTTGTATTGCATCGGATGAAAAGGATCGAAGAGGAAAGGAACTTGCGGCTGAACTCTTTAATAATTTGGGAGAAACTGTAATTATTAAAGAAGATTTAATGGTACCGGCAACCGCACTTTGTGCATGCGGAACAGCTTTTTTCTTGAGAGCTATACGAGCTGCTTCGCAAGGGGGAATTGAAATTGGATTTCATTCGGAAGAAGCTTTATTCATGGCGGCTCAGACTGCCAAAGGCGCTGCCGAAATGCTGCTTAAAGAAAAAAATCATCCTGAAAAAGAAGTAGATAAAGTTACAACACCGATGGGTTGCACTATTGCCGGGTTAAATCACATGGAGCATTCCGGCTTTAGTTCATCATTGATCAAAGGAATAGTTGTTTCGGCAGAAAAAGCAAAGACTCTTTACTCAAATGATTAAATAAGAATTGATGAACAAGAAAATTCTTCGTCTCGCAATTCCTAATATTCTTAGTAATCTATCAGTTCCTTTGCTTAGCTCGGTTGATACGGCAATCGTCGGGCACCTCGATAAAGTTTCTTACCTCGGAGCTATTGCAGTCGGCTCGATGATTTTCAATTTTATTTATTGGGGATTCGGCTTTCTCCGAATGGGAACAACGGGTTTAACTGCTCAAGCATTCGGTAGAAAGAATAACGAAGATATAATATTGTTATTAGCACGGGCACTTTCTGTTGCTGTAGCTGTTGCGGTAATCATTTTCGGTTTACAATATTTTATCAAAGAAGTTAGTTTTTATTTGATTCAAGGAGGAGCGGAAGTTGAAAAATATGCCCGCTCCTATTTTGATATAAGAATCTTTGCAGCTCCGGCAACTTTATCTCTCTATGCGTTTCACGGTTGGTTCCTTGGAATGCAGAATGCAAGATACCCGCTTTACCTAACAATTCTGGTCAACCTCTTAAACATCGGGTTTAATATTTTATTTATCTATGGTTACGGAATGAACGTTGATGGTGTTGCGCTCGGGACTGTTTGCGCACAATATTCCGGATTATTTGCGGCAATTATTCTTTACTTGAAAAAATATAAGCGATATAGTTCTGCGCTTGTTTGGTCAAAGGTAATTGAATTTATTCCGCTTAAGAAATTTTTCAGTGTCAACGTTGATATTTTCATTCGTACGCTAAGTTTGATTTTTGCTTTCACTTTCTTCACCGCTGTTTCGGCTGATCTCGGAACTAATGTTTTAGCCGCAAACACAATTTTATTGCAGCTTTGGACTATACTTTCATATGGAATAGACGGCTTCGCTTTTGCTGCCGAAAGTTTGGTCGGTAAATACTTTGGTGCTAAGAATAAAGTAAAACTTAGATCTGCTATTAAGTATACTTTTGTTTGGGGTATAGGTCTCGGATTGTTTCTTTCGGTAATTTATTTCTTTTTTGATAAACAGATTCTTTGGCTATATACGGATAAAAAAGAGATCATTGCACTCGCTTCAACTTTTTATGTGTGGACGGTTATTGCACCGATTTCAAATTCTATCTGTTATATTTGGGACGGAATCTTTATCGGCGCAACTGCAACAAAACCTATGCGAAACTCAATGCTTATTAGTCTGGCTGTTTTCTTTTTACCGGTTTTTTATCTAACGGTGGATCACATCGGGAATCATGCACTTTGGTTGGCGATGATTTTATTTATGGTTGCTCGTGGAATCACGCTTACGTTTTATGCCCCTAAACATATTTTCAAGGCAGCCGAAAAATTTTAGTCCTTAAAAGAACGAATCAGTTGTATCTTCTTTCAACACTTCGGCAATCACAATCAGTTCTGCGAATAGATCTTTTGAAGAAATAATATTTGCCGGTTCAATAAAGTCCAGTCCGGCAAAATTCAAAGCTCGTGCAACCCATGTATTGCAAGTATTAAAAAGATGATATTTTTGTTCTCCCTCAAAATATTGTATCTCACCGTTTGCTTTTGACTCAATAAGTTTTGTGTTTCCCGAGGTGTCTTTTTGAAGAGTATTATTAATATAGATGCATAAAGAATCTAATTCATTATTTTTCAATTTAATTTTCAATGCGTAATCACTTCTTCTTACAATGTCTTCAATCGTACCAATCGCTGCTGCAAATCTTACCGTACTTTCTGTCGGGACTAAAATTGCACGGGCTGCAAGTGCTATGTCATATTCCGGGTCTAAGTAAAATACCCTATCTCCAAAACCAATATCAACATACTTCTTTTGGTTAAAATTATTTATAACCGGGATGTGTGCGATTGTTATTTCGTTTACCGGTAAAATTATTCCGGTATGCCAGTAACTTTTTACAACATAGATATTTGTGGTTGAATAAGAAGAATCATTCTCGCCTTTTAAAGAAATGTTAGCAGCAATTAAGGCAAAGAAGAAAAAAAGAATGTACCTAATTTTATTTGAATAAAATGATCTCATATTCATTTAGTCGTCCGCGAAATATTTATAAAGATAGTCAGAAAAATTAATTTTTGTTGAGTAAATGAATAGCAACGAAAGTAAATACGAAGTAATACTTAATAGATTGACATTACTTCGTCCAAACTATATTTTGAATAATTAAATTAAATAGAGTCACCACAACAAGGAAAAAGAAAAAATATGGATACTCAACTATCAAAAGATGAAAGAATGTGGGCGATGCTCTGCCACATTTCGGCATTTGCTTTTTTTATATTTCCTGTTTTCGGAAATATTATAGGACCATTGATTATTTGGTTGATAAAAAAAGAAGAATATCCTTTCGTGGATCAGCAAGGAAAAGAATCGCTGAATTTCCAAATTTCGATTACAATTTACTCACTTGCGGCGGTGTTGTTGAGTATAATTTTAATCGGGATACCAATATTAATTGCTCTCTTCTTTTTTGATTTTGTTCTGGTTGTTGTTGCCGCCATCAAAGCTAATGATGGATTCGATTACAAGTATCCACTTTCTATTCAACTTATTCGATAATAAAAATTTTTGGGGGATCAATGTCTCGCCTTCTTATTATTCTGCTTTTAGTTACATCAATTTATGCGTCTGAGAATTACAAACAAATTAAAATATTTGGTTCGCACTCAGAGATCAAACAAGTTATTGATTTAGGAATTGCGCTCGATCACGCACACAAATCAAAAGATGGTGGAATTGTTGTTTTTGTTTCTGATGATGAATTCGAACGACTAACAAAATTAAATATTCGCACCGAAATATTGATCGACGATTGGAAAAAGCATTATGAGCAGAGAAGAAAATTAACAAAGAGTGAACGCGATCAATTACTGCTGCAGACTGCAGCAAATTATAATGTCACCAATTTTGAATTCGGCAGCATGGGTGGATTTTATACTCTCGAAGAGGTGAATACAAAAATTGAAGAATTATTACAGAACTATCCAAGTCTTGTTGGTGGATTGGAAGTAATCGGTCAAACTCATGAAGGACGAAATATTTTTGCTTTCAAAGTTTCTGATAATCCGGATGTCGATGAAGATGAACCGGAAGTTCTTTACACCGCACTTCATCATGCGCGTGAACCTGAAAGTATGATGCAGATGTTTTACTTTTATTCAATATCTGCTAGATAATTACGAAACTAATGATGAAGTAAAATATTTAGTCGAAAACAGAGAAATGTATTTTATTCCAGTTGTCAACCCGGATGGTTATGCATATAATGAACAGATTGATACAAGCGGTGGTGGAATGTGGAGAAAGAACAGAAGCAACAACGGTGACGGCACTTACGGAGTTGACCTAAACAGAAATTACGGACCGGAAGAATATTGGGACGCGCCGAATGGTGGTTCCTCAACTAATACCTCCTCAGCTACTTACAGAGGAACCGAACCTTTCTCCGAGCCGGAATTAATCGCAATTCGGGAATTCCTCAACAACCGTGAGATTCGAGCATGTTTAAACTACCATACTTACAGCAATCTCCTAATTTATCCTTATGGCGCTCTTGTGCAAGAAACACCCGACTCCAATATTTTCAGAGAATTTGCTGTCGATATGACAGCAGAAAATTATTACTCAATTGGTACAGACCAACAAACTGTTGATTACTCAACACGCGGAAACAGCGATGACTATATGTATGATGGTGAACCCGGAAGAGAAAAGATTTTTGCAATGACTCCCGAAGTCGGAAATTTTGATGACGGTTTTTGGCCTGAAGAAGATAGAATAATTCCTCTTGCTGAAGAAAATCTTTTACCGAATCTTTATTATGCGAATATAGTTGGTGGTTATCCAGTAGTAAAAAATATTAAAGTAGATAAAGAGTTTGTTCTGCACGGAGAAGAATTCTTACTCACACCATTAATCAAGAACAAGGGATTGAGTGAAACCGGTCAGTTTGAAATTTCCATCTTGCCACTCAACACATCGGTTGAAATAATCGGTGAAAATTCAATTGCAATCGAAAATATTGAAGAACGAGCCGAGATTATTGCTGAACCGGGATTTAACATTCAAGTTTATTCGGAACATAATCTAGAAGAATTATCTTTTGAAATCTCTATTAAGCAGAATGATTTAACGCGTCGCAGAGATACTGTTAAAGTAAAACTCGGAGTGCCAATTGTTCTTCTTGAAGACAATGCAGATAGTCTTGAATTATATTGGGATTCTCCGGGATTTACAACTGATTGGGGAGTAACCGATAAATACGCTTACAGCGGAGATAAATCTTATACCGACAGCAGATATGGGAACTATACCAGTTCTAATGAAACAAGTCTTACGCTGCTAGAAGAAATCGATCTTACGGGTCTTGGAAATGCGTACCTTTCGTTCTGGACGAGATATCAAATTGAATCTGTTTATGACGGCGGAGTTGTTGGAATCTCTGCGGACTCGGGTGCAACTTGGAATTATGTCGGTGGAAATCTGGCAAAACCGATTGAGAACTATTTCCCAGATTGGTACGAATATGATTTTACCCGACTGATTTAATTTACACCGGAGGTTTATTTGAATGGCAAAGGGAAGAAGTTAATTTATCAAATTATTTGGGTGAGAGTATACTTGTAAAATTTACGTTCTATAGTGATAGCTATCTTTCAATGGACGGCTGGTACATCGACGACATAAAGGTTGTTACCTACGACTTTTCAACTGAGATTAGCGACAGCGAAGAAATTGTATATCAATTCAAGTTAGAGCAAAATTATCCGAATCCTTTTAATCCAACTACAAAAATCAATTACCAAATTCCGGAAAGCGGCACGTTTCACTCAAAGTTTACGATCTGCTCGGAAGAGAAGTTGGAGAACTTGTGAATGAAACTCAAATAGCAGGGAATCATTCCGTCGAATTTTCATCAAAAAACCTTTTTTCAAGCGGAATTTATTTTTACCGTTTGGAAAGCGGAAAATATTCACAAACCCGTAAAATGTTGCTTCTCAAGTAATTACAAGTAAACATTTCTTGATAATTCCGTAATTTAGTGTTAAATTTAATATTCTAATTCGCCCCTCTGAGGGCGATTTTTGTTTTATGAGTATTAATAAAAAATATATTGAGTCTGAATTTCTCGGCATCATTGAAAATCTCGGTTTTTTCTTTATCGATTTAGTGATTAGAGGAGATAAAAGACAGCAAATTTTTGAAATTTTCATCGATAACGAAAAAGGTGTAACAACCGACGATTGTGCCGAAGTAAGCCGCGCAATTCACGAATTTTTTGATCAACACGAAGAAGACTTTTATGATTACCGTCTGGATGTTTCTTCTCCCGGCGTTGATCGGCCGCTTAAGTATATCCAGCAGTATCATAAACACATTGGCAGAGATTTCAAAGTTAGTTATGAAACCGATAGCGGTAAAAAGAAACAAAAAGGAAAATTGCTGAATATTGAAGGAAATAATCTTCTATTCAAATTCGGCAAAGAAGAAATTATTCTTCCTTTCGAAAAAATAATAGAAGCAAAAGTACAAATAAGTTTTTGATCACGGAGGCAAATTTAAAATGAACTCAGCAATAGTTGAATCTTTCTCTGCAATGGTGAAAGAAAAAAGTGTTGATAAAGATGTTCTTGCTGGAATTATAGAAGAAATCTTTGGATTATTAGTTAAAAAGAAATTCGGTCAGGATGCAAATTTTGATGTTGTTGCTAACATGGATAAAGGTGACATCGAAATATTTCTTGAAAGAGAGATCGTAGAAGAAGTGGAAGATCCTTCAATTGAAATCAGCATCGATGAAGTGAATGAAAAAGGAAACGAAGACGAACTTGAAGTAGGTGATGATTATGTTGAAAAAATTCCTCTCGCAGCGTTCGGAAGAAGATTAATAAATCTTGCGAGACAATCATTGAACCAAAGAATTCGTGAAATAGAAAAAGAATTGATCCAGCGTGAATATTCCGAAATGGAAGGCGAAATTGTTGTCGGCGATATTTATCAAGTAAGAAGAAATGATGTTTTAGTAAATCACAATAAAAACGAACTTTTACTTCCGCGTTATGAACAAATTCCGCGTGAAAAATATAGAAAAGGTGATACCGTTCGTGCAGTAATTAAGGAAGTTAAAACAACTCCGAACGGTCCGGTTATTATTATTTCAAGAGCGGACAACACTTTCTTGCGAAGATTATTTGAAATTGAAATTCCGGAAATTTATGACGGCGTAATTGAAATAAAAGGAATTGCACGCGAACCCGGCGAAAGAGCCAAAGTAGCGGTTGAATCATCCGACCAGAGAATTGATGCTGTTGGTGCTTGTGTTGGTATGAAAGGTGTCAGAATCCATGCTATCGTAAGAGAGTTGAACAACGAAAATATTGATGTTATCAATTACTCGGATGATCCGGTTGTTTATATTCAACGTGCTCTTAGCCCTGCAAAATTAAAATCACTTGAGTTGGATGAAGATGATCAAAAATGTATTGTCACTGCTGATAGTGATCAAGTTTCGCTGATTGTCGGAAGAAACGGCGTTAACATTCGCCTTGCAATGAAATTAACCGGTTATGATATTGAAGTAATTAGAGAAGAAAAACCGTTTGAAGAATACGAAGGTGATTTAGAATTAATTGAACTTCGTGAAGAACTCGGAGAAGAAACTGTTGATCTGTTGATTTACAATCGTTATGATTCCGCTGTTGAAGTTCTCACTGCAGGAGTAGAAAAACTGCAGGAAATCGAAGGGATGACGGAAGAAAGAGCTAATGAAATTATAGAAATACTAAAAAATCAATTTGAAGAGGAAGAATAAGTCGTACTGACTTAATCCAGGTAATCTTTTATGGCAGAAAAAACAAAAAAATTAAGAATTTACAAATTTGCATCGGAACATAACTTATCAACCGAATCGATTGTTGAATTCCTTCAGCAAAAAGGTTATAAGGTCAAATCTCATATGTCTGTTCTTAGCGATGAGATGATTGCCGATATCCGTGAAAAATTTAAGAAAGATATTGAGACAGCAGAAAAGCACTATCGAAAAATATCCGAATTTCAGAAAAAACACGGCGGTAAAAAGGAAGCTGAAGAAGAAAAAGATCAGGAAACAACAAAAGAAGAAGTTGAAGAAGAAAGTAAACCTGAAGAGCAAAAAGAAGAGACCGAAGTAAAAGAAAAAGAAGTTGAAGAAGAAAAAGCTGAAGAATCCGAAGAGAAAGATGATGAAATAAAAGCTAAAGATAAAAAGGAAGAATCTGCCGAAGGTGAAATGGAAGAACCTGAAACTTCATTACACTACCAAACAGATTCAGAAAAGGAAATTTCGACTCGCAAAAAAGGTTTAACCGTTGTAGGCAAAATCGATATCGAGGATAAAAAGAAAAAATCCAAAGCTTCCAAGAAACCAAAAGAGGCAGATAAAAAAGATACCGACAAAAAAGAACCGGCAGGTAAAGAAGAAAAACCAAAACCAAAAACCGTTGAAGAACTTCAAACCGAACAACGAGAAGCTGCTAAGAAAAAGAAAAAGAAATTAAAAGCCAGAAAGAAAAAGAAAGAAGGCGAATTTGAAGATGACGGCAAAGGATCGAAGAGAAAGAAAAAATCTAAGCGTCATGATGTAGACAAAAAAGAAGTTGAAGAAGCAATTAAGCGTACGATGATGAGTATGGAGGAAACCCCTACCGGTGCACGTGCAAGTTTCAAAAAGAAAAAAAGAAAAGAAAGAGAAGAGCACGAAGAAGAACTTCAACAGCAGAGAGAACAAGAAAAATCTACTCTTCAAGTTACTGAATATATCTCCGTAAGTGAATTAGCAAACCTAATGGATGTTGAAGTAAGCGAAGTAATCCAGAAATGCATTGAAATGGGTATAATGGTTTCAATCAACCAAAGATTGGATGAAGAAACCATTGAACTTGTCGCTGATGAATTCAACTTCGATGTAAAATTTGTCGAAGAATACAAAGCAGAAGTAATTGTTGATGAAGAAGACCCTGAAGAAACATTAAAACCAAGACCGCCCGTAGTTACAATTATGGGACACGTCGATCACGGTAAAACTTCTCTGCTTGATTACATTCGTAAAGAAAACGTAGTTGCCGGTGAATCGGGCGGCATTACTCAGCATATCGGCGCTTATCAAGTTCAGCTTGATGACGGTCGTCAATTGAGTTTTCTTGATACACCGGGTCACGAAGCGTTCACGGCAATGCGTGCTCGCGGCGCAAAGGTGACCGATATAGTTGTGCTTATTGTTGCAGCAGATGATGCGGTGATGCCGCAAACGGTTGAAGCGATCAATCACGCACAAGCTGCCGGAGTGCCAATCGTTATCGCGATAAATAAAGTTGATAAACCAAATTCAAATATCGATAAGATAAAACAACAGTTAGCAGATAGAAATGTTTTAGTAGAAGATTGGGGCGGAAAATATCAGTGCGTTGAAGTTTCCGCAATAACCGGTCAAAATATTGAAGAACTTTTAGAAAAAATATTACTAGAATCGGAAGTGCTTGAACTTAGAGCAAATCCCGACAGAAGAGCGAAAGGTACGGTAGTTGAGTCGCAGTTAGATAAAGGAAGAGGCGTTACTGCTACGGTACTTATTCAAAAAGGTACTATGCGGGTTGGCGATCCGTTTGTTGCCGGGAATACATATGGAAGAGTTAGAGCAATGTTTGACGAAAGAAACAAGAAAATAACCGAAGCAGGTCCTTCTGCTCCGGCGCTTGTCCTGGGTTTTGACAGCGCTCCTCAAGCGGGTGATATTTTTACTGTCGTTGAAGGTGAAAGAGAAGCTCGTGAAATCGGATTGAAAAGACAGCAGCTTAAACGAGAACAGGATCATAGGCAGGTGAAACATATTACACTCGATGAAATTGCAAGCCAAATTAGTCAGGGTGGTTACAAAGAGTTACCGATAGTTGTAAAAGGCGATGTTGATGGTTCGGTTGAAGCGTTATCCGATTCATTAATGAAATTATCAAATAAAGAAGTTGCGGTTAGCGTTATTCATAAAGGAGTTGGAGCAATTTCAGAAGGCGATGTACTGCTTGCGGCTGCATCTAATGCGATCATCGTTGGTTTCCACGTTCGCCCGCATTCAAATGCGCGTAAATTAGCAGAACAAGAAAAAGTCGATATCAGATTATACAACGTAATTTACGACGCAATAAATGAAGTAAAATCTGCTCTCGAAGGAATGCTTTCACCGGTAATCTCTGAAGAACTTGTTGCAACAATTGAAGTTCGTGAGACATTCAAAGTTCCGAAAGTTGGTACAATAGCCGGCTGCTATGTTCAAGAAGGCAAAATATTGAGAAACGATAAAGTACGTTTATATAGAGACGGAATTGTAACCTACGAAGGTGAACTAGCATCACTCAAACGCTTTAAAGATGATGTTAAAGAAGTTGATGCCGGTTATGAATGCGGATTGAACATCGCAAACTTTAACGATGTGAAAGTCGGTGATATAATTGAAGGATATAAATTTGTTGAAACGAAAAAGAAATTAGAATAATAGGTATGTCACGAAGAAAAGAAAAAATTGAACATCTTATAAAAGAAGAACTCAGTTTAATATTCTTACATAAATTGCAAGACCCGGATATGGGAATGGTAACAATAACAAACGTTACTGTTTCACCCGATGTTAGTGTAGCAAAAGTTTATTTATCTATTTACGAGAAAGAGCTGAGAGAAGATACGCTCGAAAAAGTGAATGAAGCAAAAGGGTTTATCAGATCTCAATTAGCGCAAAAAGTACAATTGCGCCACACACCGGAATTGGTCTTTTATATTGATGACACACTCGATTATGTAGAAAAAATGGAAAACTTATTTAAGAAGCTGCACGAAGAAGATGATAAGCAAAGCGACGAATGATTTAGCTGCTGCTGATTTTCAAATCGGCGAAGTTTTGTTGATTGACAAAGATTCCGGTATTAGTTCTTTTGGTATTGTTCGAAAGCTTAGAAAAATTTTGGGAGTAAAAAAAATTGGTCATGCCGGCACTTTAGACCCAAGAGCGACCGGTTTAATGATTCTCTGTACCGGGAAGAAAACCAAAGAGATCAGTAACTATCAAGATCAATTTAAGGTTTATAGTGGTGCTATTACTCTCGGTAAAAGAACTCCTTCGATGGATGCGGAAACTGAATTTACCGAAGAAAAAGATTTTTCGTATATCACCGATGCCGATATAGAAAAAGTTCGCAAAACTTTTTTGGGTAAGATCAAACAGCTTCCGCCGATGTATTCGGCGCTAAAGCATAAAGGAAAAGCTTTATATAAGTATGCTCGTAAAGGGCAAGACGTTAAACGTGAACTAAGAGAAGTCGAGATTTACGATTTCAAAATAAATAAAATTGAGCTTCCCGATGTTTCTTTTGAATTAAAGTGTTCAAAAGGAACTTACATCCGTGTGATAGCTGATGACTTTGGACAAAAATTAGGATGCGGTGCTTATCTGAAAAAATTGCGAAGAGAAGCAATCGGACAATATAATGTGAAAGATGCATTCACTCTAACTGAATTTGAAAATGCGATTAACTCTACTCCGGTTGAAAAGGAATGAAATTTTATTTTGATAAAAATGATGGTAATAAGCTTAGTAACACTTGTGTAACTATTGGAACTTTTGATGGTCTTCATTTTAGGGCATCAAAACATATTAAATGTTCTTAAAAATATTGCAAAAGAAAAAGAGTTGAATACCACTGTTGTTTCTTTTGACCCGCATCCTCGTAGGATTGTTAAAAAAAGCTTTGATATTAAGATATTGACGACAATTGACGAAAAAAGAAAATTTTTAGAGGAACTGGGGATTGACAATTTTTACATCATAAATTTTACCGAGGATTTTTCAAAGCAGACCTCGGAAGAGTTTGTGAAAAATTACATTGTTGATCGTTTTGATGCAAAGTATTTAGTTGTGGGTCATGATCATAAGTTTGGAAAAGACAGAGGCGGCGATACCGAGTCACTTCAAAAATTAGGAAGCGAACTTGGCTTCGGGGTAACATCTGTTGATGCAGTTGAAAATCAAGGAGAAATTATCAGCAGCACAAAAATTAGGGATGCTTTGCTCAACGGTGATGTTGAAAAGGCAAATAATTTTCTCGGAAGAAGCTATTCGTTGCAAGGTGAAGTTGTTAAGGGTGCAAGCAGGGGAAGAGTTCTTGGTTTCCCGACAGCAAACCTACAACTCGGTAATCAAAATAAACTGATTCCTCAAAATGGAGTTTACGCCGTAGGATGTTCGCTTAACGACGACCAACTTTACGGAGTTATGAATATCGGTTATAGACCGACGTTTAACGACACAAAAGAACTCGTACCGGAAGTACATATATTCAAATTCAACCGGAACATTTACGGCGATACACTAAAAATAAATTTTATTAAACGGATCAGACCTGAAAAGAAATTTGATTCAAAAGATGAGTTGATAACTCAAATTGAACTTGATAAACAAAAAGCGGCAGAAATAATGGAAGTAGAAATTAACTAATTGATCCCGGTTCATTCTGGGGTTACATTAATAAATAAAATAACGGAGTAACAAAATGTCTTTAACAAAAGAACAAAAAGCAGAACTAATTAAAAAATTTGGCAAAAATGAAAATGACAGCGGTACAACCGAAGTTCAAATTGCAATTCTAACCAAAAGAATTAACGATTTGACTCAACATTTTGGCGCACACATAAAAGACCATTCATCAAGAAGAGGATTGATGAAAATGGTTGGTAAAAGAAGAAGATTGCTTAACTATCTTATGAAAAATGACATCGAAAGATATAGAGCTATAATAAAAGAATTGAATATTAGAAAATAAGGAATAACATGAATTTAACAGTAAAAGAAGTAGAAGTAGGCGGACGAAAATTAACACTTGAAACCGGAAGATATGCTAAACAAGCAAATGGCTCGGTAATGGTCCGTTACGGTGATACAATGGTTTTAGTAACTGCAGTTTCAGCAAACGAAGCCAGAGAAGACATTGGCTTTTTTCCACTTTCTGTAGATTATAGAGAAAAATCTTATGCAGCCGGTAAATTCCCCGGTGGATCTTTTAAAGAGAAGGAAGACCTACAGAAAAAGAAGTACTCAGTTCACGTTTAATTGATAGACCGATTAGACCGCTTTTCCCGAAAGAGTTTAAGAATGAAACTCAAGTAATTGCAAACGTTTATTCTTTCGACGGGGAAAATGACGCAGACGTACTTGCTGCTGTTGGGGCATCTGCCGCACTCCATATTTCAAGAATTCCGTTTCTTGAACCGATCGGGCAAGTTAGAGTCTCAAAAGTTGATAGTGAATACATCGTAAACCCGACTATCGAACAGATCGAAAAAGTGAGCTCGAGTTAACTGTTGCCGGTACCGCAGATTCAATTGTGATGGTTGAAGGTGAAGCTACCGAAAGCTCGGAAGAAGAATTCCTCGAAGCATTAAAATATGCGCACGAAGAAATCAAAAAAATTGTTCAGATACAGCATGAGCTTAGAGAAGCCTGCGGTTTAGATAAAATGGAAGTAGAAGCGAAAGTTTACGCCGAAGGTTTAGAAGACGCAGTAAAAGAACTTGCCGAAGATAAGTATACCGAGCTCGTTTCACAATCACTGACAAAAGATGAAAGAGACGAGAAGAATAAAGAACTTAATAATTCCGTAATGGAAGCATTAGAAGAAAAATTTCCGGAACTGGAAAGTGAAATAAAAGAAATTCTCCATGATATAGAAAAGCGGTTAATGCGTAGAGGAATTCTTGATGGTAAACCTCGTCTTGACGGTCGCTCACTATCCGATGTTCGTCCGATTTCAATTGATCTCGGAATGCTTCCAAGGACGCACGGTTCTGCACTTTTTACGCGTGGTGAAACACAGAGTTTAACGACTCTTACGCTCGGTACAAAAGGTGATGAACAAATAATTGACGGACTGCAGGAAGAATACAAAAAAAGATTTCTGCTGCACTATAACTTCCCGCCATTTTGTGTTGGTGAAGTTGGAAGGTTTTTCGGTCCGGGCAGAAGAGAAATCGGGCACGGTAACTTAGCCGAGAGAGCTTTGCAGTTTACAGTTCCTTCAGAAGAAAAATTCCCATATATAATCAGATTAAATTCCGATATACTTGAATCAAACGGATCGTCTTCGATGGCAACGGTTTGCGCAGGTACATTGGCAATGATGGATGGCGGCGTTCCGATCAAATCAATGATCGCCGGTATTGCAATGGGTTTAATTAAAGAAGATGAAGAATATTCAGTGCTCTCAGACATACTCGGTAATGAAGATCATCTTGGCGATATGGACTTTAAGGTTGCCGGTTCCGAAAAAGGAATAACATCAATTCAAATGGATATCAAAATTCAAGGTATTTCATTCGAAATTATGGAGAAAGCTTTAAGTCAAGCAAAAGAAGGAAGACTTCATATTCTAAACGAAATGAAAAAAGCAATTTCGGAATCAAGAACTTCTATTTCACAATTTGCACCTACTCTTCTCTTTACAAAGATCAATCCTGAAAAGATTGGTTCGGTAATTGGACCCGGTGGAAAAGTAATTCAGAAAATCCAGAAAGAATACTCTGTAGAAATTGCAATTGAAGAAGATGGAACGGTTCATATTTCCGGGCATGATAAACAACAAGCCGAAGCAGCTCGTGAGTATATAAAGAACTTAACTCAAGAACCAGAAGTTGGAAAAATTTACGATGCAAAAGTAATCAAGATCCAAGACTACGGCGCATTCGTTGAATTTATACCTGGTGTTCAAGGACTACTTCATATTTCCCAATTAGAAAATAAACGTGTCGATAAAGTTGAGTCGGTGATCAAAGAAGGTGAAATGATTAAAGTAAAACTGTTGAAAGTAGAAAACGGTAAATTCAGTTTATCTCGTAAGGCAGTTTTGAACGACGATAAAAATGACGAAGAGAAAAAGTAAGCAATTAAATGCTGAATGAAATATTCAGCATTTTTTGTTTTAAATATGACTAAATTGATAAAATGTTAATTGGTGATACAGATTTAAGCAAAAGATTAGTTGTTGCACCGATGGCGGATGTTAGCGATAGTTCTTTCAGATACATAGCTAAAAAATATGGTGCCGGTCTTACTTTTACTCAGATGGTGAGTGCCAAGGGAATCTTGGAGAACGATTTTTCTACACTTCGTTACCTTGCGTTTAGTAAAAATGAAAAACCGATCGGTGTACAACTACTCGGAAGCGATCCGGAATTAGTCAGTGCCGCGGTTAAAGAGATAAAAAGATACAAACCGGACACAATTGACCTAAACTGCGGTTGTCCGAAAGATTCTGTTACAAAGTTTAAAATGGGCGCTTGTTTGATGAATACTCCCGCAAATGTAGGTAAATTAATTGCCGGAATGAAAAAATCCGCCGGCGATATTCCAATATCTGCAAAGTTCAGGTTGGGAGAAAATGACAAAAAAATCACTCTAATTGAAAACGCAAAAGCAGCAGAAGATAACGGCGCTTCCTTTATCATTGTTCATGCCCGCACAAAAGATGATAAGTATGATCAATCGGCAAAGTGGGGATGGCTTGCAAAGGTCAAATCATCCGTCAACATTCCGGTAATTGGTAATGGATCAGTTTTTTATCCGGATGATGCCGTTAGAATGAAAGAGGAAACGGGAGTCGATTCGGTTATGGTTGCAAGAGGAGCATTGGGAAATCCGTTTCTCTTTTCACGATACAATTCAATTGTTGATAACAATTATGATCCGGGCGTTCCCGGTGTAAAACTAGTAAAAGATATTCTTCTCGAACATATTGATAAACTTCAAATTGAGTATGGTTCGGTGAGATCACTTAACTATATTAAAAAGAACACAATTTGGTACTTTAGGGATTTCACCGGAATAAGTAATTTTATTGAAAAAATTATGGCTGCTCGTTCCATTGAGCAAATAAAAGAATTGATCGAAGTACATTCCGAAAAAATAAAGAATGGTGATTATCCTATAGAAGATTTAGATATAATAAAACAAAAATTTAAAATGAAAGTTCTCTTCTGGTTAGTAAAAAAACCTGTCTTTACAGAGAACTTTGGTTAAAGAAAGCTTTGAGAAATAAATGAGAAAAGAAATTATTATTAACTCGTCTTCAACACAGACGAGAGTAGCAATTACCGAAGATGGTAATTTAGTCGACTTTTTTGTCGAAAATCCCGAAAAAAGGAGAATGGTTGGCAATATTTATCTTGGTAAAATAGCAAGAGTTTTACCGGGTATAAGAGCTGCATTTATTAATATCGGCTTAAAGCACGATGCCTTTCTTCATTTCTCCGATATCGGAGACCGGCTGCAAGCGCTTCAATCGGTTTTAGATGATGACAGCGACACAGATATTGATGACGAAGATGATGACACTGAAAATGATAACGGAAAAAAACATCATCAGAAACAACATCAAAAGCAAAATTACGAAACAACCAGACTCCACAAAGGGCAGGATATACTTATCCAAATTATAAAAGAACCGGTGAAAGATAAAGGAGTTAGAGTTACTTCTTCTTTAAGTTTACCTGGCCGGTTTTGTGTTTTGCTGCCATTCGATTCAAAAATCGGTGTATCCAAAAAGATTAGTGATTACAGAGAGCGAAAAAGATTACGCTCAATTGCCCGGCAGATTTTGCCTGATAATTGCGGTTTAATTATACGCACAGCAGCAAAAGATCAATCCGAAAAACATCTTGCAAGTGATTTGAAATATCTTGTAAAAACTTGGAGTACTATTGAAGAAGAAGCAAAAAAGAATAAACCCCCGGCAATGCTTTATAACGATGTCTCAACTACTCGCAGCGTAATTCGTGATCTTTTTACCGAGGATGTCCAAAAAATATTTATTGATTCGAGGAAATATTTAAAGAGATCCGAGATTATGTGCAATTTATTCATCCCGAATTAGTTGAAAGAATCGTTTACTATAAAGATTCTCAACAAATTTTTGAAGCGTTCAAAATAGAAGAACAAACTAAGGAATTACTTGGACGAAAAGTTCCACTCCCCAGCGGTGGTCATATTGTAATTGAACATACCGAAGCAATGATAGTAATTGATGTAAACTCCGGCAAGTATGCGGCAAAAAAAGAGCAAGAATTAAATTCACTCAAAACAGATTTGGAAGCAGCGAGAGAAATTGTTAGACAACTTAGATTACGTGATATCGGAGGATTAATTGTTGTTGATTTTATCGATCTAGAAGACGATAAAAATCGAAAGAAAGTTTATGATGAACTTCGTAAAGAGTTCAAAAAAGATAGAGCCCGCATCGCAATGCTGCCGATGACCGATTTTGGAATTATGCAGATCACAAGACAAAGAATACGTGAAAATATAATTCAATCAGTGAACGAAGTTTGCCCGTATTGTCTCGGAACCGGATTGTTGACGAAGAAATCACACATGATTCACGAAATTGAAGATTGGTTGAAAAAATATAAACTTACCGGAAAAGAGAAAAAATTAATTCTGAAAGTACATCCATCATTGGGTGCAAAACTAAAAGAAGGTTTATTTTCAACACTCTTCAAATTGCAGTCTAAGTATTTTATTAAAATTAACTTGCTGGAGGATATCAAATTGAACCCTCAGCAATACAGATTTATTTCGGTATCGGATGAAGAAGATATAACCGATAAACTTTAAGAAATAGAGAGGATTGAAATATGAAATTTTTTATCGACACTGCTAACATTGATGAAATTAAAGAAGCTGCTGATCTCGGTATTTTAGACGGTGTAACAACAAATCCTTCACTTGTTTCAAAAGAAGGCAGAAATTTTCAAGAATTATTACAGGAAATTGTAAAAATTGTTGACGGTCCGATTAGTGCCGAAGTTGTTTCAACTGATTATGACGGCATAATAAAAGAAGCAACCGAACTTGCAAAAATTCACAAAAATATTGTGGTCAAAGTTCCCCTCATTAAAGAAGGTTTGAAAGCTGTTAAAACACTTACGGATGAGGGTATTAAAACTAATGTAACTCTTTGCTTTTCACCATCGCAAGCATTGATGGCTGCAAAAGCCGGTGCAACTTACATAAGTCCTTTTGTCGGAAGACTAGATGATATCAGCCATGAAGGAATGGATTTAGTCGCAGACATAGTACAAATTTATGAAAACTACGGTTACGCTACTCAAGTTCTCGTTGCAAGCATTCGTCATCCGTTACATTTAGTCGATGCTGCCAGAATGGGGGCTCACGTTGCAACAATGCCATTTGCTGTAATTAATAAATTGTTTAATCATCCATTGACGGACATTGGTTTAGAAAAATTCTTAAGCGATTGGAAAAAACTTAACCAGTAGGTTTTTATGAAAAAGACAAAATTATACGAAGTGCACAAAAAATTAAACGCAAAATTAGTAGATTTTGCAGGTTATGAAATGCCGGTTCAATATTCATCGATTATTGATGAACATAAGACGGTTAGAAATTTGGTCGGTGTTTTTGATGTTTCACACATGGGTGAAATTTTTGTTGAAGGCGAGAATGCACTCAGCTTTGTTCAATACATAACCACGAACAACGCAAGTAAATTAACTGACGGCAGAGTTCAGTATTCTGCAATGTGTTACGAAGACGGTGGAATTGTGGATGATTTACTTGTTTATCGTATCAGTGAAAATAAATTCATGCTTGTGGTCAATGCATCGAATAAGGATAAAGATTTTGAGTGGATGAAAAAAAACAACAAATTTGATGCTGAGCTCAACGATAAAAGTGATGACTACTCTCTACTTGCAGTTCAAGGCCCTAACTCTCAGAAAGTTATTCAAAAACTAACCGATGTAAATTTAGAAGAAATTGAATACTATCACTTCGTCCAAACTAAAGTTGCCGGTGTTGAAATGATATTATCGAGAACCGGGTATACCGGAGAACTCGGATATGAACTTTATTTTACCGGCGGTGAAAGTACTGCTGAAAAAGTTTGGAATGCAATCTTTGAAGCAGGTGAAGAATTTGAAATCAAACCGGTTGGGCTTGGAGCTCGTGATTCATTGCGTCTTGAAATGGGCTTCTGTCTTTATGGAAACGACATCGATAAAACTACAAACCCGCTTGAAGCCGGATTGGGTTGGATCACTAAACTTGAAAAAAGGTGACTTTGTCGGAAGAGACCGTAATTGCAAAAATAAAAGAAGAAGGAGTAACCAGAAAGTTAGTGCCCTTAACCACTGATCAAAAATCATTTCCGAGACACGGTTATGATGTAACAATAGACGGTAAAAAAATTGGTTACATAACTAGCGGAACAGTAAGTCCAGTTTTGGGTAAACCGATTGCATTGGCTTACGTTGAAAAAGAATATGCACAAGAAGGTACCGAAGTAAATATCAAAATACGAGATAAAGAAATTCCGGTACAAATTGTTAAACTTCCATTTGTGGTTAAATAAATATGAAAATTAATGTTCTCCTTTCTCCGCTCAATGTAGAGGATCTTTACTTTACCGGTAAAAACTGTGTTGTTATTGATGTACTTCGTGCAACTTCTGTAATTTCAAAAGCTCTCGAGAACGGCGCAAAAGAGATTGTTCCGGTCGGTACAATTGAATTTGCAATGAAAGTTTCGGGAGATTCCTTCGGCGGTCACCGGATTTTAGCTGGCGAGAGAAACACAAAAAAAATAGACGGCTTTACGCTTGGTAATTCCCCTTCGGAATATGCGAAAGAAGTTATCGAAGGAAAATCGATTATTCTTTTCACGACAAACGGAACCAAAGCAATTGTTAAAGCGAAGTTCTCCGAAAAGTTAATTACTTGTTCTTTCCTAAACTTGAATGCCGTTGCAAATTATATAGTTAATCTCGATCAAGATTTTGAAATTCTTTGTGCCGGTGATAACGGAAGGTTTAGTTTGGAAGACACTATCTGTGCAGGAAAATTGATCGACCAAATAACAAAACAAAGCAAAAATGTTGTACTTACCGATTCTGCTCGTTCCAGCGTAGCTTTGAGCAAAACATTTGGACGCAGCACTAAGAAAATGCTTTCGGAAACCGAACATGGCAAAAAATTAATCGAAAACGGTTTTGAAGAAGATATTGAAGATTGTGCCCAATTGTCGAAAAGTGAAATTATTCCATTCTTTAAGGAAGGAATAATTAACAGATTAAAAGATGCAAAAGCATAAAACACACTGATGGCTAAAAGAAAGACTAAATCTCAGAAACCTAAAAGCGGTAATAATTATTTCGTAGTTTCAATTGATAAAAAAAGAAACTCTTCGGAATTGTTCTTTCCGTTTTTGCGATGTTAATTTTCCTTAGCATCCTTTCCTTTACGAAAGGTGACGAATCTCTTCTCGGCGGATTAGGAGATTTTGTAAAAGTATTCAGCCCCAGTCCAGAGTTCAGCCAACGTGTAAGCGGTATCGGAAATTGGCTTGGAATTTTCGGCGCTCACATCTCTTATTTTTTAGTCCATTCTACAATCGGTTACTCTTCAATGATAATCCCTATAATAATGTTTATTTGGGGTTATACAATTATAAGCGGTGAAGAAAAAAAGACTTCGGTTTATCTTTCCAATTTTTTTATTGTTATGGGATTAATAGTTTCTTCATTTTTTGGTTTGTTGAGATCGGCACCTGAGTTCGGGTTGCTTCAAAACAATATTGAATTCTCCGGCAAAATTGGTGATTTTTTCGGGACTGTCTTTTCAAATCTTTTAGGTGGACTCGGCGGTTTAATCCTACTCATTACATTAACAATCATCACACTAATAATTTCGTTTGATATCAAGTTTGCGGTTATTTTTGAATTCTTTAAAAATTTATCGGACGAAATTTTTGAGAAAAAAGAAAAACCAAAAGAAACCGTCAAAATTAAAAAACCCCAAGAAGATGAGGATGAAAAAGAGAGCAATCTGGCAAAAATTAAAAGATTAAGAGAAACGGACGAAGAAGTGAAAGTTGGTTTTACACCGGATGATATCGAAGCAGAAGATAAACTTGACGAAAGTACGAAAATAAGAATCGTTCAAAAAGATGATGGCGAAGGGATTATAGAAGAAGTTTCAAAAACTGAAGACCCTTACGTGGCTTCAGGCGAAGGTGAGAATAAAAAAACATCCGGTACCAAAAAAGATAAAAATGAAGATGATGAAAGTGATCCGATAATTGATAAAGCCGAAGAAGCAAAACTTCCGGAGCAATGGGAAGAAGATATAGATTATAAACCACTTACTCTGCATCTGTTAGAAAAACCTACTGAAACAAACGTTCAAATTTCTGAAGAGGAATTAAAACGCAATGCTGAGCTTCTCAAAGAAAAGTTAGCACTTTTTGATATCAAAATTGAAGACATCTCCGTAACTCCCGGACCGGTTGTAACGCTATTTGAAATTGTACCTGCACCGGGAGTTAAAATAAGCAGAATTGTAAGTCTCGAACATGACATTGCTTTGGCATTGGCTGCACGCGGAATTAGAATAATCGCACCTATTCCGGGTAAGAGTGCTATCGGTGTCGAGATCCCAAATGCCGAAGCTCAACTTGTTAAAGCAAGATCAGTAATCACAAAATTAAAAGAGAGTAAAGCCGAATTACCACTAGCCCTCGGTAAAACAATTTCGGGCGATGTTTATATAACCGATCTTGCAACAATGCCGCACTTACTAATTGCCGGTTCAACCGGATCGGGTAAGAGTGTAGGTATAAACATGATTTTAACCAGTTTGCTTTATGCAAAAGATCCCTCCGAAGTCAAGTTCGTAATCATTGATCCGAAAAAAATTGAACTCTCTTTTTACAAAAGATTAAACAAACATTTTTTAGCTGTATCTCCGGATATTGATGAAGAAATAATTACCAGTCCGCAAAATGCATTACTTGTACTCAAAGCCGTTGAGTACGAGATGGAAAAACGATATGACAAACTTGCGAAGATTGGCGTAAGAAATATTGTTGACTATAATGCCCGTATTGCCGATCCAAAAAAGAGACCAAAAGACTCCGACAAGATGAAACATTACAAAATGCCTTACATTATTGTGGTAATTGATGAATTAGCAGATCTGATGATGACCTCGGGTAAAGAAGTTGAAGAACCTGTTGCACGATTAGCGCAACTAGCGCGAGCTGTTGGTATTCACTTAATAGTTGCAACACAAAGACCTTCGGTAAATGTTATCACCGGTGTTATCAAAGCTAACTTCAGCGCCCGTATAGCATATCAAGTGGCAACAAAAATTGATTCTAGAACAATACTCGATATGAACGGAGCCGAACAATTACTTGGTCGCGGTGATATGCTTTTCTTACCGGGTGGTTTACCAAAACCGATTCGTATTCAAAACGCATTTATTACAACCGAAGAAGTTGAAGAGATCACAAAATATATTTATGTACAAGAAGGATACAGTAAACGATTTTTCCTTCCTTCGATGTTCGAAAAGAAAAGTCAAACACAATCAAGTTTTATTACCGAGTTAGACGATATGTTTGAAGAAGCCGCCAGATTAATTGTTAGGCATCAACAAGGTTCGGTTTCTCTGCTGCAAAGAAGATTGAAATTAGGTTATGCTCGCGCTGCAAGAATTGTTGATCAACTTGAAGAGGCGGGTGTTGTTGGTCCTTCCGAAGGAAGTAAAGCGAGAGAAGTTTTAGTTGAAAATGAAGAACAGTTGGAAGTAATTTTGAGGTCATTATGATTATATCACTGCAAAGTTTTGTGATTTCGTTTTTTATTTTTTTTGCACCGTTCATTCAGAACGATCTTGGTTTGTTGAATGAAGTGCAGTCACATTATGAAACTATAGATAATTTCAAAGCTGATTTTAGACAAATTACCGGCACCGGGCATGTTGCAACCGGTACATTTTTTTATAAATCAAAAGATCATTTCAGAATTGAATTAGATGACAGAATTCTGATAAGTGACGGTGAATCAATTTGGAATTATTCACTCAAAACCGACAAGGTGATTATCAGTTCCTCGGAAGAAGAAACAACTTCCTTTTCAATAGATGATTATATTTACGAATTTCCGAAGCAATGCAGCATAAGTTACGATAAAGAGGACGATCTCAAAATAGTGATGTTAAAACCGAAAACCGGCGAACTAGATTTTAAAGAAGTTAAATTATGGATCAATGAGAATA
The DNA here is from genome assembly GCA_034521465.1 of Melioribacteraceae bacterium. Taxonomy (GTDB): domain Bacteria; phylum Bacteroidota; class Ignavibacteria; order Ignavibacteriales; family Melioribacteraceae; genus SURF-28. Next base: position 647,209 of record JAXHMN010000016.1, read on the forward strand.
AAGTTGTAGAAAAACTACAGTTAATTGATTTGATGGATAATCGTTTCACGGTTGAGTTAACGAATATTAAACTCAACAAAGACCTTTCTAGCGACTTGTTTACTTTTTCTCCAAAAGAAGGAACTAACGTAATTGACCTCCGCTAATTCTTCTCTACATAAAGTCAAACGAAATCTCGGTTATATTTTTCCTCTTCTGCTCACAGTGGTCTTTCTTTATTTTGCATTTGAGGGCGTCAACTTAAGTGAAGCTTTTAATTTAATATCACAAATATCTATTGGGTACTTTATTGTTTTCTTAATAGTGTTTTTTCTTTCTCATTACTTGAGAGCAGTGAGATGGAAGATTATGGCCGGTTCGGTAAAGGAAAATGTTTCTGTGCTTAATTCACTTGGTGCGACGATGATCGGTTATGGTGTGAACTGTGTAGTCCCAAGGTTAGGTGAATTATATCGTGGGTTATTTTTAGCGAAGTGGGAAGGTATTTCGCGAACTTCCATGCTCGGTACAATTGTAGTAGAACGAATAATTGATATTTTATCGCTTGGTATATCCGTTCTGATTAGTGTAATGATTTATTCTGGAGATCTCTATAAAGATGTTAGCTGGTTGGGCTCCGCTTTGATTTTGGGCATGATAGCTATTGCTATGTTAATTATTCTGCTTTATTTAACGGTTAGGTTCAAAGAAAATTTTTATAATGCAATCGTAAAATTTATTGGAAAGTTTTCTGAAGGCGCAGCTCAAAAAGCGGCTGATGCATTTCATACATTAACAGAAGGATTTGCTAGTCTAAGAACTTGGCAAAGTTACGTTTATACTTTTATCCTAACCGTATTAATAATGTTGGTTTACGGTTACACTTCGTATGTGGGATTTTATATGCTGCATATGAATGAAATGCAAACAACTACATTTGGTATGGCTTGGATATTGATGACTATTAGTGCTTTCGGTATTATTATTCCAACACCGGGTGGGACAGGATCGTATCATGCAATTAACATTTTGGTGCTAGTCAACTTATTTGGGTTTGGGCAAGAAATAAGTGCGGCATTTGCAATTCTTACTCATTTAATTTCATATGTTGTTTTTATTCTTTCTACAATTTTCTTCACTTATTACATTAATAAACGACAAGTTAAAAGAGGCGGCAGTAAAGAAAACTTTTTAACCGTCTTTAAAAACACAAGAGAAATGTCATGAAAAAATATCTGCTTGTTTTTGCAGTTTTATTATTCAGCGTAAAATCTTTCGCTCAAATTGATTTGATGGGTGGTATGGGCATATCGTTTCAATCGACACCTTCACTTACCGATTATATTAATAATTTAGTTGCGGACGGAGAAAAGTTGAATGACTTTTCAAGTTCAATAAATTTCTTCATTGAAGGTGATTACGAGATAAGTTCAACATTCGATTTGGGAATTGAGTACGAAAATAAGTTGTTTTCTTACAACACCGCTTTTGGAGGGTTGGGTACTTATGATTTAACTTGGACGACTCATAGCCCAAGTTTACTCGCTTATTATGCAATTCAAGGAACTGGTTACAAATTTAAGTTTGGTGGTGGTGCGGGATACCGTTTAATTTCAGTTGACGAAGAACTTCCCACTTCAAACCAAATAGAAAATTATACTTCATCCGGTTTCGGGTTATTACTTAAGGCACAAGCTCATACTTTACTTGGTGGTAATTTCCACGCTTACATTGGTACGGATATTCGATATGATTTTATTGGAGAACCATCTAATGAAAAGAGCAAAATCGGCACAGCAGATTACGGGCGGGAAATAGATTTCAATACTTTAGGTGTTGGTGTTAAACTTGGAATTTCTTACTTAATAAGGTAAATAATTGAGTATTCTTGAAGCAATTTTCCTCGGCATTTTACAAGGTTTAACAGAGTTTCTACCAATTAGCAGTACCGGGCATTTGACGGTAGCCGGTAAACTGATGAATTTAGTTTCTCCGGAGCATCCGGAAAGATGGACCTCATTTATTGCTGTAATTCAAATTGGGACGTTACTCGCAATACTTATCTACTTTTGGAAAGACCTGTTAAACATTTCTATAGATTTTGTTAAGCACAATTTTTTAAGTCCGAAAAAGTTTTCTGAACAGAGTTTTGATTCTAAACTCGGTTGGTTAATAATTATCGGTTCTATACCGGTTGTAATTATTGGACTTGGATTTAAAGATGTAATCGAAGGTGCAATCACAAAAAATCTTTACATTGTTGCCGGAAGTTTGATAACTCTCGGTGTGATCTTAGGATTCGCTGAAAAAGTTGGGAAATTCAAAAAAGAACTTAAAGATGTTAAATGGTACGATGCGCTTATTGTTGGTATAGCTCAATCGATCGCTCTTATCCCGGGTTCATCCAGATCGGGTACAACTATTACGGCGGGAATTTTTCTTGGTTTCAAAAGAGAAACAGCCGCAAGATTTTCGTTTTTGTTAAGTGTTCCGGCAATTCTTGGAAGCGGGCTATTACAGTTGTACGAAGCCCTTGAATATATCGATGCAAGCGGAATGATAAATCTAATTGTTGCAACGGTTGCAGCTGCTATCAGCGGCTATTTCACAATAGAGTTTTTACTTAGATTTTTACGAAAAAACTCTACGTTTGTTTTTGTATTTTACAGAATAATTATCGGTTGTATAATTTTATTACTTGTCTATAATAATATAATAAGTTCATAGGAGTTATTATGTCTAGAATTTTTGTCTCATTCGTTATTTTGCTTTTAACAACAAGCTGTGCTGATCAAAACCAAACAGAGAAACCGGTAAACACAAATATCCAAGAGGAAACCATGCAAGAAGAAGATAAATATAATTATGTGTCGGTAGAACCGGATTCAACCCTCATCGCGGTGTTCGAAACTAATATGGGTGATTTTGAGATTGAACTTTTTGCAAATGAAACTCCCAAAACCGTAACAAACTTTGTAACACTTGCAGAGGAAAATTTTTATGACAGCGTTACTTTCCATCGTGTTATTGACGGGTTTATGATTCAAGGCGGTGATCCGACCGGTTCAGGTATGGGCGGAAAAAGTATTTACGATGGTAAACCTTTCGAAGATGAATTCGTACCATCGTTAAGACACGATTCACCCGGAATTCTTTCGATGGCAAACAGAGGTCCCAATACAAACACAAGTCAATTTTTTATTACACTTGTACCTACACCTCACTTAAACGACCGGCATACAGTTTTCGGCCGTGTAATCTCCGGCATGGACGTTGTTTACAGCATTGGGAAAGTTGAAACCGAACCACCTCACAATAAACCGGCTAAACCGGTTGTGATGGAAAAGGTTACTATTGAAAAAAGGGCTGCTGAATCAAAATAAATGAAGCAACAAGAATTTTTCACATCTCGTTGGGGGTTGATAACTGCAACCCTCGGTATTGCCGTTGGAACGGGTAATATTTGGAGATTTTCTAGAATTGTTGCTCAAAATGGCGGCGGTTCATTTCTTATTCCTTGGGTAGTTTTTTTGCTTCTCTGGTCAATACCTTTAATAATTGCTGAGTTTGCAATCGGTAAATCTACACGGTTAGGACCGGTTGGAGCAATTTCAAAAACAGCTGGGAGTAAATTTGCCTGGATGGGTGCTTTTATTGCGCTCGTTTCTACTGCGATTATGTTTTATTACTCAGTCGTAACCGGGTGGTGTATTTATTATTTCTCTTCGGCTGTTTCCGGCAATTTATTTGAGACCCAAGACCATTTGCAGTATTGGAACCAATTTTCTTCCGGCTACCTTCCTGTAATATTTCATTTTTTGGCATTAACAATCGGGGCAACGGTAATCTACAGGGGTATCGTTAAAGGGGTTGAGCGAACAAACAAGTTTTTGGTTACATCACTTGTAATTATTCTCTTGGTTCTTTTTGTTCGTGCTGTTTCCCTTCCCGATGCGTTTGAAGGAATTAAATATTTCTTCACTCCTCAGATGGATTACTTACTCGATTATAAAACTTGGCTAAATGCACTTACGCAAAATGCTTGGGATACAGGAGCAGGTTGGGGTTTAATATTGGTCTACGCAACATACATGAAATCGAAAGAAGATATACCATTGAATGCAGCTTTAATTGGGTTTGGGAATAATTCAATTTCACTGATTGCCGGTATCACAATATTTTCAACAGTATTTGCACTTAGTTCAGTTGATGCAATGACTCAAATCTCGGAATCTGGACCTGCTAATACCGGGTTAACTTTTATTTATCTTCCACTGCTCTTTTCGAAACTTTCTGAAAGTCTTTTTCTTAATTCAGCCGTGGCAACTCTCTTTTTGTTGCGCTCTCTTTTGCGGCTCTTTCTTCGCTTATCTCATTAATAGAATTGACGACGAGAGTTTTTATTGATTATGGAATTAAACGAACTAAGGCAGTTTGGTATGTTGCCGCCTCAGGTTTTATCTTAGGACTACCTTCGGCATTGGATTTGCAATTTTTCACAAACCAAGATTGGGTTTGGGGTGTTGGTTTGATTTTGAGCGGTGCATTTATAGCATTTTCTGTTACCCGTTATGGCGTTGATAAATTTAGAAGAGAGATTATTAACGGCGAAGGCAATGAATTAAAGATAGGTAAATGGTATAATTACTCCATGAAGTATTTAATACCTCTTCAGGCAATTGTACTGCTCTTTTGGTGGCTGGTTTCTTCTGTAACCTGGGAGCCGGATTGGTGGAATCCTTTTCTTGCTGAAAATGCCGGAACGTGTTTATTCCAGTGGGGTTTATTCCTAATAGTTTTTTATATATTCAATAATAAATTACTTATACCAAACTCCGATAATGGTAGATGATGAGCATATCTTTTATAATAACAATGGTTTTTATATGCAGTTTAGTCTGGGGAGGATTTATATTCTTTCTATCTACTGCTATTAAATATGAGAGGAAAAAAAGACTAGATGGCAGGAAAAGTTAGACACAGATCGCTTTATGAGATTCCCGAATTAATTAAGCAAAAAAAATTGTTACCGGTATTCTTTTTTTGCGGAGAGGATAGTTATGCAATTGAAGGTGCACTCAAAAAACTTATCTCTGCAATTGAACCTGAGTTGAGTTCAGATTTTGATAAAGAAATAATTGCAGTTCAAAAAAAGGAAAGTATTCAAAAAATTCTTGATTTAGCGCTTTCGTTTCCGTTTGGGGGTGGGAAAAAATTATTAATAATAAAAGATTTTAATAATATTGATGATAAACAACCATTAGCAGATTATGTAAAGAATCCGGCTGATTTTACCTATCTAATTTGTGTGCAGCCCGGCAAAATCAATTCCGTAAAAAGTGAGCCGTATGCCACTTTGCATAAACTAAAATATATTTTTGAGGGCAAGAAGTTAAGTCAAGATGAATTAGTTGAATGGCTTCTCCGGCATGCAAAAGTAAATAAAGTTAATCTTTCATTTGAAAATGCCTTAACATTGGTTGAGATTGTTGGAGATGAAAAATCTCTTCTTGAAACTACAATGCAGAAATTTTATGACAATGTCGGAGAGGGCGGTGAAATTACTTTTAATCTAATCACTGAACTTGCTGCGAGCACAAGGAAGTATACTATATTCAATTTGCAGGATGAAATTGGCATGGGTAACAAATCTAAAGCTCTCGAAATCGCTTATAACTTATTGAATAGCGGAACTGATATCGGACAAATAATTGCAATGTTGAGCAAGTATTGTTTAATAAATGCTCAAGCTATTGAATTAAGGAATAAGAAATTACAATATCAGGAAGCAGCAAAAGAAGCCGAACTAAATCCTTTTTACTACAGGAATTCTACAACCTCAAGTATATTTAAAAGTAAAAAAAGATTAAGACAAGCAGCGGAAGCGCTATATAAAGCTGATCTCTCGGTTAAAACCTCCGCCGCAGATCACAAAACCATACTTGCCGTCTTAATTAGCGAGATGATTTCGAACTAGTTTTTTAATTATAAATAAATTTGAAAAGCCCACAATTTTCGACTAATTTATTTGAAACATTTTTCAGATACTAAGGGTATAAAAAGCATTGAGTACGAAACTTGCTGAACTTACAGATGAAGAGCTCATTAAAGAATTTCAGGATAACAACACTCTTGAAGCTTATGAGTTATTAGTTAAGCGATTTAAAGATCCCTTAACAAATTTTGTTTACCGGTTTGTTGGTGATAGAGATGTCAGCACCGATATTGTTCAGGATACGATGATTAAGTTTTATTTGAAGAAAGATTCGTATCAATCTTTTGCAAAGTTTTCAACATGGATTTATACAATTGCCGGAAATCTTGCAAAGAATGAGTTGAAGAGAAGAAAACGACGTAAAATTTATTCGCTAGACGATAATTTTGACGATGACGAAAGCAAGAAAATTCAAGTTGAAGATAAATCGTTCTTTGAACCTGATAGAGCCGCAGACAGTAATCTGAAAAGTGGGTTGATACAAAAAGCATTGATGAAAGTAAAACCCGTCTATCGAGAAGTAGTGATTCTGCGAGATGTCGAAGATTTCTCTTATGATGAAATTGCCGATATCACCGGTCTATCTATCGGAACAGTAAAATCGAGAATAAACAGAGGAAGAACTCAGCTTCAAAAATTATTAAAATACATATATAAAGAGTAGGCCTATGGAAGTAAATAACTACAAATCTAAACAAGAAGAAAAATTTTCGGATGTAATAAGTGCACTAAAAAGTTTACCTAAAGTTAAAGCGGAAGATAATTTTGAGTTCAACTTGATGACCCGCATTAACAATAAAAACTTTGAGATGCACACTCCCAAAAAAGTATTTTTCATAAAACGGATTTTTGCACCGGCAGCAGCTCTTGCATTTTCGGTGCTAATAGTTTTCTTTTTGGTAAATGATTCCGGTGGGAATATCGAGAATCCATTCTTAATGGAACCCACAATGAGGCAGGATTTTTCTGCGGTTAAGTCTGACACAATTGAATTAAGAAGTTCTTCTGAAAATCTTGCTTTAACAGAACAATCTCAAAATATTGTTTCTCAAACCACTAATTCAGGAGTTGTAAGAGTAGTCGTTCAACCGTCTGATGCAGTAACAATTGAAACTGTTCAACTACCTTTTAGTGATGAAAATGCGGTTGATCTAGACTCGTTTGTCTCCGGTGAATCAGAGAATGGCAGAGTTAATCTAAATCGAGGGTCGTTAGTTAGCGGTGGAAATTCGGCATCGAGTTTTGATGGATTCTTGATCAGCGAGAGACCGAGTAAAGAATGCGTAGAATCGCATAAAGCACGGTTGGATTCGCTTAAAAAATTACAAGAAAAATGATCATATTTGTTGTAATTATTTATAGAGTTAGATATATTTAAAGCTCGTGTAAAAATAGATTAGGTACATTATGAAAAAAGGAATTCATCCAAATTATAAACCGGTTGTCTTTCAAGATACATCTGCTGATTATGCATTTTTGACTCGCTCAACGGTTGATTCAAAAGAAACTATTAAGTGGGAAGACGGAAAAGAATATCCATTAGTAAAATTAGAAATTTCAAGCGCTTCGCACCCATTCTTTACCGGTAAACAGAAAATTCTTGATTCTGCCGGTCGAGTTGAGAAGTTTAATAGAAAATACGGTCTCAAAAAGAAATAACTTTAAGCAGAAGTTTTTTACAAGGGTTGTGACTTTTGTTGCAGCCCTTTTTTTGTTTTAAATTAGCTCACTCAATTATTGACTTAAGTCAATTTAGTCTATAATTTTTACTATGTTTATAACAATTTTGAATTTATTGTTAAGGGAGTTCTGGCGTAGATGGAACAGCAATCAGAATATGAAGTAACCGAAATTTATACCGGTGTTAGAGGATTAGCCGTTAAAATCTTAAATAGAATTGATAGAACAGATGCGTATCTCGACAAACTTTTGACAACGGAAATCAAAAACTCCGAACTTTCTGGTGTGGATAAAGCGCTCCTTTTTGAAATTGTTCACGGAGTTATCAGATGGCTCGGAAGAATTGACTGGATACTTACCGGTTTTTATAAAGGGCAATTTTCTAAATGCATACCAAACGTAAAAAATGCGATGCGGGTTGCATTATATCAAATATTATTCTTGGATAAAATTCCGGAATATGCAGCTGTTAATGAAGCAGTAGATTTTGTAAAGAAGATTCAAGGACAAAAATCAGCCGACTTAACCAATGCAGTTTTGAGAAATATTATCCGGAGTAAAAATGGAATTCGTTATCCCAACGAAGAGGAAGAAGAAAACAATTACCTCTCTGCATATTATTCTCATCCTTCATGGATGGTAAAACGATGGATGAAACTTTTCAGTAGACCTTTCACAGAAGAACTACTTAAAGCAAACAATAATAAACCCGACTTAACGCTTCGTGTAAACAACCTAGTGACAAACAAAGAAGAAATTAAAAAATTGTTAAACGAAGTTGATTTGGGATTTACTGAAACAGAGTACTTGGATCAATTCATTAGGTTAAAGAATCTGACAAATATTACTGCTTGGGATTACTTTGCAAAAGGTTATTTTACCATACAAGATGAGAGCACCGGTTTTCCACGATTTTACTCGACCCCAAACCTGGAATGCGCGTTTTAGATTTGTGTGCAGCACCCGGTGGCAAATCAGCGCACCTTGCTGATTTAATGAACAACGAGGGTGAAATTGTTGCAATTGATAAATTTGAGAGTCGACTTAAAATCTTAGAAGAAAACTTAGAACGTCTTCATGTAAAAAATGTTAGAACAGTTGTGGCAGACTCACGAGAATTTGATGACCCCGAAAAATTTGACAGAGTTTTAGTAGATGCTCCATGCTCAGGACTCGGTACGCTTCGCAAAAAACCCGATATTAAATGGAAGCGTGACTTGATGGATATAAGAAGATTAACTGTAACGCAAAAAGAATTATTGGAAAGTGCGGCAAAGCAAGTAAAACTCGGCGGTTATTTAGTTTACAGTACATGCACAATTGAACCCGAAGAAAATTTTGATATTATTAACGATTTTGTAATGAGTCAACCAGATTTTGAATTAGTAGATGCACGTGAACAATTCGGGGAAGAATTGTGTAACCCTTACGGATGTATTCAGACTTATACGAATGTGCACCAAATAGACGGATCATTTGCTGCAAAATTAAAAAAAACAAGGTAATACGGAGGACTGATGGAATCTGAACATCTAAAAAAATTTTCTGATGAACTTAAAGAATCCAGAGAGAAAACAGAATTAACATTAGAAGAAATTTCCTCCAAAACACGTATTGATATTAAGTATCTAAAAGCAATCGAAAGCGCCAACTTCGACATTATGCCTAATGTTTACATGCATGCTTTTATTAAAGAATATGCAAAACAATGTAAACTTGATCCTGAAGAAGTATTAACAAAATATAAAAGAGCAAGAAAAGGTAAGTCCGCATCCGAAACTGAAGCTGAACAAGCGAGCGAAAAGACTGAGGAAACAACTAAGAAGAAAGCGATAAAAAAAGAATTTTCTGATGAAAAGCCGCAACCAGATAAAAGTGACCAAGCCAAATTCAATCTTAATAAGCCCACGATCATCACGATAATAGTTCTCTTACTTATTTTAGCAACCGCTGCATATTTTATGTTTGTTAGAGACAATTCTCCCGAAATTGTTGTCGAAAGACCATTTGAAGAAGTGCTAGAAGAAAAAACTCAAAATGATCCTCAAGAACGATTTGAGATTGAAGATGAATCTTCATCGATGGAAAATATTTCTGCGGTACAAGATTCTCTAACTTTATCCATGCAGGCAATTGATACTTGCTGGGTCCAAGTCATAATTGATGGTGAACAGGAAAGAGAATTTATGCTTTTTACTAATAACAGCACAACAATTAAAGCCGCAGAGAGATTTGATCTGATTATCGGTAATTTGGGTGGTGTGAATCTTCAATTAAATGGAGAGAATTTGTCGGTCGAGGGGAGATTAGGAGAAAGAAAAACCTTTTCAGTTAATCGAGATGGAATTCTACCACAATCCAATTAGCAGGCTATGAGTTCAGATATAGAAAACAGAATTGAAGAACTGCGTGAAGAGATTCGTCAACACGACTATTACTACTACGTTCTTAACGATCCCAAAATTTCCGACCAACAATATGATAACCTATATAATGAACTTCAAAAATTAGAAAAAGAATATCCTGAATTAGTTACCCCGACTCACCAACTCAGAGAGTTGGTTCCGATCTCACAAAAGAATTCAAACCAGTCGAACACAAAATTTCAATGCTCAGTTTATCAAATACTTATAATCAAGATGAACTCTACGATTTTGATAGAAGAGTAAAAGAAGCAATAGGAAGTTCCGAAGATGTTGAATATACAACCGAGCTTAAAATAGACGGAGTTTCAGTCTCGTTGCGGTATGAGAATTTGAATCTTGTGATAGCTGCAACGAGAGGTGACGGAACCGTTGGCGAAGAAATTACGAATAATGTTAAAACCATACGATCTGTTCCTCTCAAATTAAAAAACGTATCCGACATAAAATACGATCTCTCAAAGTTAGAAGTGAGAGGTGAAATTTTTATGGAAGTTGATGCATTCAAAAAGTTTAATAAAGAGAGAGAAAAGAAAGGTGAAAAGACTTTTGCCAATCCGAGAAATTCAACTGCAGGCACCCTTAAGCTGCAAGATCCAAAATTAGTATCACAGCGTCCTCTCGATATCTTTGCGTACTTTCTCGCTTTAGAAAACGACCAGCTTGAAACTCAATACGAAAGTTTGGAAGTAATGAAAAAATTAGGATTGAAGGTCAATCCAAACTCAAAACTATGCAAGAATATTGACGAGGTACTGGAATACTGCAAATCTTGGGAAGAAAAAAGATTAGAATTACCATACCAAATTGACGGGGTAGTTGTAAAAGTTAATTCGATAAAACATCAACGTAATTTAGGAAGCATTGCCAAATCTCCAAGATGGGCGGTTGCTTACAAATTTAAAGCTCAGCAAGCGGAAACAAAATTAGAAAAAATAACTTGGCAGGTCGGAAGAACCGGCACCGTAACTCCGGTGGCAAATTTGGAACCGGTTTTTTTAGCCGGCTCAACAATAAGCAGAGCAACATTACATAATATTGAGGAGATTGAACGAAAAGATATTAGAGAAGGCGATCAAGTAATAATCGAAAAAGGTGGTGATGTTATCCCCAAGATTGTAAAGGTTGTTAAAGAAAAACGAAATTCAAATAGTAAAGAAACAGTCCCGCCTCAAAATTGTCCCATTTGTGACTCAAGGTTATTCAGACCTGAAGGTGAAGTAGCAATCTACTGTGAAAATAATTCTTGTCCTGCCCAAGTAAAAGGCAAGATTGAACATTTTGCTATGCGCGGTGCAATGGATATTGAAGGATTAGGCAAAGCAATTATCGATCAGTTTGTCGAACGTAAATATCTTCGATCTTATGCGGATATCTATGACCTTCATAAACATAAAAGTGAGTTGTTCGAGTTAGAAGGATTCGGAGAATTGAGTATAAATAATCTCATGAATTCAATTGAAGAAAGTAAAAACAGACCCTTTGAAAAAGTTCTTTTTGCACTCGGCATCAGATATGTTGGCGCTGGTGCTGCACAAAAGTTGGCAAGACACTTTCAATCACTAGATAATTTAATTGACGCAAGTGAAGCCGATATTGAAGATGTTTATGAAATTGGTCCGTCAATCGCCAAAAGCGTAAAAAAGTTTTTCTCAACTTCAGATAATATTGATGTAGTTGAGAGATTAATGGAATCCGGTCTGAATACTAAGATAGAAAAAACAACTGAGTCCTCCGACAAACTAAAAGGTTTTACATTCGTCTTAACCGGCACAATGGAAAAATATACGCGCGATGAAGCAAAAGAAAAAATTCAGATGATGGGTGGAAAAATTACCGGAAGCGTGAGTAAAAAAACTGATTATCTTGTGGCGGGAGAAAATCCGGGTTCCAAATTAGACAAGGCAGAAAAACTCGGCGTCAAAATCCTTTCTGAAGAAGATTTTCTTAAACTGATTGAGGATGAATTGCAATGATGAATGTAATTAAGCAAAAAATAGCTCTCATTATTGCAAAAAGAAAATTTTTCTCTAAAAATGATGAGATAACGAATTTTACCGGTAAAATTTCATCTGCAGAAAAATTCTTAGTTCTGTTACCCGATAATTCTGAAGATACGCTCAGCTCCCAAGATATTCCTTCATATTATAAAATAAACAAGAAACAAGTTACAATCTTGGGTTATAACAATGTTGTACCGATTATATTGGAATCGCATTCATTCAATAGTATTGCATTTTCCGAAGAGGAATTAACAAAGTTTGGTCTGCCAAATAAAGAGCTAGTTGATAAAATAAAATCTGAAGAATTTGATGTTGTCATAGACTTAAACCGCAGAGAAAATTTTGTTTTTTCAGTTTTGACGAATATTCCAAAATCAGCAATAAAAATCGGATTTAAAAAGGAAAAATCTGACTTATTCTATAATTTTCAAGTAGCAAATAATCAAAATAATGCTGAAATTTCTTATAGAAATTTCTTAAATTCTATTCAAATGTTCTAATAATTACCTATTCTAATTGAGTATCAAACTATGAACGAAAATATTAATTTTGAACTAAAACGAACCGAAGATATTGCAATATTTAGATTAAATGAAAAACGATTTGACGCATCGATTGCAGGATTAGTTAAAGGTGAATTTACAATTTTGCTGCATACCGATGACATCAACAAAATGATTATTGATCTCGAAGAAGTTGAATACTGCGACAGCTCCGGTTTGAGCGCAATTCTTCTTGCCTATAGAATCTTACAAGCAGAGGAGGGACAAATTAGAATTGCCTCACCCACAAAGAATGTTAGAAGTCTTATCGAAATTTCACAGTTGGACCGCATACTGCCGATTTGTGAAAGTGTTGAAGAAGCCCTCGAGGATTTAAAGAACTCGTAGGTTATTTTTTGGACCGCACTATTGATTTTTTAATAATATCACTCTACTTAATTCTCATTGCCTTCATTGGGTTATATAAAGGAGGCAGACAAAAATCTACAAAAGATTATTTTCTGGGTGCCGATAAAGTACCTTGGTGGGCAGTAACTTTCTCTATTGTGGCAGCGGAAACAAGTTCTCTTACGTTTATTTCCATACCCGGTTTAGCTTACATCGCAAACTTGAATTTTTTACAATTAGCTCTCGGGTTTTTAATTGGCAGGATTATCGTTGCATCGCTTTTACTGCCGCAGTATTTCAAAGGAGAGTTGACTACCGCTTATTCATTTTTGGGTGAAAGATTTGGTTCGAAAACTCGTTCCCTTTCTTCATTGGTTTTTCTTTTTACCCGCCTTTTAGCCGACGGTGTTCGATTATTTGCAACGGCAATACCGCTGAAATTATTACTCGGAATAGATTACCCGGTTGCTATTTTAATTATAGCCGGTATCACTCTTTTATACACAATTACCGGTGGAGTAAAAGGAATTATTTGGGTAGATGTTGTACAGATGAGTGTTTATATAGGCGGAGCTGTGATATCTCTTTATTTTCTTGTGAGTTTTTATTTACCGGATGGTTTTAATACTTTGTTTGCATCAGACGTAATTAAGGAAAAGTTTGAGATCATAAATCTCGGTACATTTCAAACATTTTTTAGTGATCCATACACCCTATTGGGTGGTATTATTGGCGGCACATTTCTGTCTATGGCTTCTCACGGCACCGATCAACTAATTGTTCAGAGATTGTTGGCAACAAAAGATTTGGCAAATGCTAAGAAAGCAGTTATTACAAGTGGTGTTGCCGTCTTTTTCCAGTTTGCGCTTTTTCTCTTTATTGGTATAGCTTTGTATGGATTCTATGGCGTTACGGAATTACGTTCCGATGAAGTTTTCCCCAAATTTATTATTGATAATCTTCCGGTTGGTATAACGGGAATAATAATTGCCGGTTTATTTGCCGCGGCTATGTCAAGTTTAGCCGGTTCCATTAGTTCTCTTTCGTCATCGGTTTTTTATGATCTGTTGCCAAATCTTTTTAACAAACAGAGTGAGTCTATAAATTTAACTTATTCTCGTTTCATCACTTTGTTGTGGACTGTGCTTTTAGTATTAGCTGCTCTTTTATTTATGAACACAACTCAAGCGGTTGTTGAGCTTGCGCTTTCTATCGCTTCGTTCACTTATGGGGGGTTGCTCGGTACATTTCTATTGGGAATTTTTAATAAACGAATTTCCCAAAATTATGCAATCGCTGCTTTCTTAACCGGTATTATCGGGATGATTTTATTTATCAGTGTTGATTTAGTGGCATGGACATGGTACACCTTAGTCGGAGTAATAATAACATTACTCACTGGTTATTTGTTGAGTTTTTATGAACATTCTATAAAAACTAATAGAAAAAAATAATCTGTTAATAAAATATCAACTTAAAAGTTAAAGTAATGAGTGAGTTTCATTTTGATTCAAGGTTTTAACGTTCTGATAAGTTTCTAAATTTTCTGTTATTTTAGTTTACATAAATAAGTTCACTTAAGTATTCTTTAAGTTCGGAGTAAAAATTTGATTGATAAGAATCGATTGAGCAAGTTAAAAATGATAGTCTTTGATGTCGATGGTACACTTGTAAATGAAAGAGATGAGATAGGTGAAGAAACGATAAAACTTGTAAAAAGGTTGAAAGAATTTGGTGTGAGATTTTCTTTCGCATCGGGCAGACAGCATAGTGCGTTGATGCACCACGCTGAAACTTTAGGTTTGGATTCTCCGTTGATCTCTTTGGACGGAACTCTTATAAAAAGTCATCCTGAAGGAATCAAAATTTACGAATCACCCGTACCCGAAAAGTATGTGAGAAAAGCTATTCAATTGGCAGATCAATATTTGTTAAAGCTGGCTCTATGTCACGATGAAGCGCTTTATTATGATGAACAGAACAGCGGAGTGCAGTCATTACTTGAAAAATACGGTGCAAGATATCAGGAAGTATCGTCTTACAGTAATTATCTCTCAAAGACGCTGGAAATTGTTATAACAGGCGATTACAAAGACTCCATTAAGTATGTTAATAAAAAGTTAAATTTCCCGTATAGTCTTGGATTGCGGACTTCATTTTACAAATCACAAACGCATGGTGGAATTTACTATTTAGAAATTCGCCGAAAAGGTGTAAGCAAAGGAATTGGATTGAAGAAGTTGTGTAAATATCAAAAAATCAAAATTAAGGAAACCGCAGTGTTGGGTGATTGGTTTAACGATCGAAGTTTGTTTGAAACTAAAGCATTAAAGATTGCAATGGGAAATGCTGTACCTGAGATTAAAAAAATGGCAGATTATATTTTAACCAAAACTTTTCATGATGACGGAACAGCCGAGTTTTTAGAATTGGTTTTGAAAGCCAAAAAAGGATAAGATGTTAAAACAAGAAACAAAAGATAAAATTAAAACAAGCGTTCGTATAAGACTATTAATTCTATTATTATCAATTGCGCTTATTGTAATGATGTTCCCGAGAGGAGAATCTCTCGAGTCGGAAGTTTCTGTTGGGTCAATATGGATTCAAGATGATTTAATTTCTTCCCAAACATTCGAAATTCTCAAAGATCCTGAAGTCTATAAAAAAGAAGTTGAATCAGCCGCTAATAACGTGAACCCAATTTTTATATTGGATAAGACCGTAGCTCAGGAGCAATTAGACTCATTAGCGAGTTACAATGAAAAGTTAGTCGGAATTCTTGATGAATCACAAGCAGCGTCAAGTCCGCAGTTAGATAATCCAACTTTTTTAACCGATGCCGGTTATAAAAAGTTTTTGAATTTAAGAAGACAAGAAAACATAATTGGTAATGAAACCCGTCTGAATATTCAGGACGTTTTTAAAGTTTCAAGACAAATTGTAGATAGAGTTTACCAGAGAGGTTTGCTCAACAGAAGTTTTGATCAAATAGCAAAAGACACGGTAACCCTTCGAGACGGTAAATTTGAAAAAGAGGTTCCAAAAAGAATTTATTTTGATGACGAAGCGGTAAAAAATTTCATCGAATTATTTGTAAGAAACAATTTGAACGCAACACCGGAATTACAAGATGCCGTCAAGGAATATTCATATCATTTTATAATGCCAAATGTAATTTATAGTGAAAAGTTAACATCGGAAGCCATAGAGCGAGCCAAAAATAGAATACCCCGCAATATCGGAATCGTAAATGAAAATGAAAGAATTATTGCTAAGCATGATAGAGTAACAGAAGAGAAAAAATTAAAAATTGATTCATATAGAATTGCAAAAGGTGAATCAACCGGGTTCTGGGGAGTTGTTACGCAGAATGTAGGAAAGTTTTTACACGTTGTTATTATCTTGGCTTTGTTTTCAATTTACATATATCTATTCCGTAAGAGAATTTACCATGACAATGTAAAAGTTCTTTTACTTGCTATAGTCATACTTTTAATAAGTGTTTTAGCTTATGTTATTCAGCAAATAGAAGTTCAAGTACCGATTGAGTATTTGATCTTGGTTCCTGCCGGATCTATGTTACTCACCATCATCTTCGATTCCAGAATTGGTTTTTACGGCACTGTTGTAATGGCGCTTATCGCAGGTGGTTTGAGAGGAAATGATTATGCCTTTGCAGTGATGAACATTGTTGCCGGTGGGCTCGCAGCTTACACAGTGCGTGATATAAAAAATCGTTCGCAAATATTCAGGTCATTTTTATTTATTTTGATTGGATATGTTGTTTCAATATTTGCATTCGGTTTAGAACGATTTTCACCGATTGATAAAATTTTAATTGATTCTGGTTTTGCCGCTACAAATGCTTTAATAAGTCCGGTTTTAACTTATGGACTTATTATTTTCTTCGAGAGAATTTTCAGAATTACCACTGATTTAACTCTCTTAGAGATGACAGATTTTAACTCGCCGTTGTTAAAAGAAATAGCCGCGAAAGCGCCCGGAACCTTCACGCACTCAATGACGATTGGTTCGCTTGTCGAAACTGCGGCACAAGAGATTAATGCAAATCCGATATTGGCAAGGGTGGGTGCATATTATCATGACATCGGTAAAACTGTAGATCCGGATTCTTTTGTTGAAAATCAAGTGGATAATGTAAATGTTCATGAAAAATTAAATCCACAAAAGAGTGCGCAAGTAATTATCGATCATGTCAATAAAGGCATTGAACTTGCCCAGGAGCATAAGCTACCGCATGAGATTATCAATTTTATTCCGATGCATCACGGTACACAAGTTGTTCAATTCTTTTATGAAAAAGCAAAAAAAGAATTGGGTGAGGAAAATGTAAATAAAGATGATTTCAGGTATCCTGGTCCGAAACCGGACACAAAGGAGACTGCTTTAGTTATGCTTGCTGATGCTTGTGAATCAACAATAAGGTCAATGAGGGAAGGAAATCCAAAAAAAATTGAGAACGTGATCAATAATCTTGTTAAAATGCGGCTTGAAGATGGGCAGTTAGATGAAGCGCCAATTACTATGAGTGATATCAATAAAATTAAAAAATCCTTCTTATCAATTTTGGTGGGACAGCATCACAAACGAATCCGTTATCCTAAACAGGAAGAAATGGAAGAAAATGAGTAACCAATGCAGGACTTCATCGATGAATATTTAGCTATCCTAAAATTGGAACGAAATTTATCTGAAAATTCAATTCGCTCATACAAATCAGATCTAAAAAAATTTATTGTCTTTCTTGAAAAAAATTCTGTGAATGATTGGAACGTGGTCAACCACAAGTCAATCTCTTTATTTTTGCAAGAATTAAAACGTGAAGGATTAACCGGTACTTCTGCTGCAAGATATCTTTCATCAATTCGTGGTTTTTTTGAATACCTATCTGTTAATAACTACATCGAAAAGGATCCTACGGAAAAAGTAAGCTCTGCAAAAATTTCTCGTAAATTACCGACCGTTTTGAGTTATGACGAAATCGAAAAGATCATTAATCAGACGAACACTAAAGATAAACTCGGCTTGCGCGATAGAACTATTTTAGAACTACTCTATTCCTCGGGCTTGAGAGTTTCGGAACTGATAGAACTCAAGATTACTGATTTATTTTTAACCGATGAAGTAATCAGAGTCACAGGAAAAGGTTCAAAGCAAAGAATTGTTCCAGTTGGATCAAGCGCAATTGAGTGGCTAAATAATTACATGATAAAATCACGTCCTCTGCTTGAAAAAAAATCTAAGAGTAAAAATTATGTGTTTCTGAATAGTCGTGGATCAAAAATCTCTAGAATGGGTGTCTGGAAAATTGTTGAAAAATACACGAAGGAAGCCGGCATAACAAAAGAAGTTCACCCGCATACTTTTCGCCATTCTTTTGCTACGCATTTGCTTGAAGGTGGAGCAAACTTACGATCAGTACAAGAGATGTTAGGACATTCCGATATTTCTACAACTCAAATTTACACTCATATTGACAGAGAATACATTAAACAAATTCATAAAGATTTTCACCCAAGAGGATGAAGAAGGTAGTTTTCATATCACTTATTACGGTTCTATTCATAGGATGTTCAAATGACAAAACCGAGATTAACAAAAAATCTTTATATGATTCTTTTTTTGTCCAACTAACACTCGAAAATCTAAGTGATTTAATTGCGGTAAAAGAAACTTTGACGCAAGCTATAGGTGATACAATATTTACGATTGATGATAATCATTTACTTATCGGAATGTTTGATTCATTCAGAGCAGCATCTGACCGGGGTTTTGAGCTGCATGCTGATAATTTAATCGATGAGTTTGAAATTTTTCATAACGATTCAATACTTAATCACGATTATTACGATTTATTTTTTGTAGGAAATGATTTAGGCAGACCGGCATTATATCGTACATCATTAATGGAAGTAAAACCAAACTTAATCTGGAGCAAATGGGGCAGAGAGATTATTAAACTTTCTCCTGCTAAATCTCGGGATAATTATTTTTTTACAACATGCTTAACTAAAGGTATTAGAGGTAGTTTCCCTTATATTTGGGATGCTCGACTTTATAATTTTGACTCAAAAGGTGAAGATATTCAATTAGTACAAGAATTCGGAAGGGGATTAACTTTACACTCCAATTGGGAAAGTGATTCAACTTTCACAACATACTTTACTATTTTAGATTCATTAATAACTTCGACCGTTATTCAAAAAATCTATAGTTATAGTTACGCAGGAGACCGGATCGATACAACAGAACAGATTTATGAATTAGTTAGCGATGGAATTCCATTCCCAAGATTTTCACAAATAGAAACTATCTCACCGGATCACAGATATAAATTAAACGTAAGTAACGATGATTCCGTTAAATATATTAATATAATTGATGAATTGAACGGATCGATAAGTAGAATCACAGAATTACACGGTGAAATAACAAAATCTCAATGGAATGAAACCGCCGATTATCTTTTTATTACCGAAGTCTATGATAATCTCAGTGATTCAACTTCACTACTGATTATTGATCTCGAAAATCAAAAATTACAAAAGAAAATTACCGGAAAAGGGGAAAAGAATTTTGTTATTATTGGAAATCTTTTAATATACGACGATGAATTTGGTGAGAAGTCATTTATCACTATGTATCGTTATAGAAATGGGAAAATCTATTCTACTTTACGAGTACCCGGCGGATGTGGAATTTTCGGGATACCAGAAAAAGGTGTAATTAATTAATGCAGACCTATTACAGAATACTAAGTTATGTAAAACCATATTGGAGGCACTTGCTGCTTTCAATAATGTGTACTACAATTTTTGCACTCCTTAACGGAGCTTCAATTTATTTGGCAATTCCGTTACTCGATACACTTTTTCAACAACAGGAAGTCGAAACCGTTGAAGAAAAACCGGATACAATTGCTGAAATCGGTGAAGAGGTGATCCCGGACTGGTTTACATCTACTCTCGAAAATGCTAAGAATAATTTTTTTGATTTTATATTCAGCGGATCGGAAGTTGACTCACTATTAAAAATTTGCTTCTTAATGCTTTTTGCGTTCATGGGAAAAAATGTCTTCGGTTATTTACAAGCTTACTTTTTAGCGTTTGTTGAACAAGGTGTAATCAAAGATTTACGTAATCAAGCTTATAGACATCTTCATAAACTTCCAATGAGCTTTTTTAAGAACGAGAAAACCGGAAACTTGATTTCGAAGATCACTAACGATGTAAATGTTGTTCAGACTAGTGTCTCGGCAGTCTTTTTAAATTTAGTTCGTGAACCACTTACAATTTTAGTATTTCTCGGAATTGCACTTTCAATAAGTGTTCATTTGACTTTATTCTCATTTATTGTGCTGCCGGTTTCAATTGGTATTATTAGTTGGATTGGTCTTAAACTGAGAAAGCAGAGTGGAATTCTACAAAGCAAAATGGCGGACATTACCAATTTACTTCAGGAAACTATTTCCGGTGTAAAAATTGTGAAAGCATTTGGAATGGAAGAATATGAAAACCATAAGTTTGAAAAAGAAACTTATAAATTTTTCAGATTAAGTTTACGAATGGTACGTGTGAGAAACGCTGCAGCACCTATCACAGAATTTTTGAGTGTGATTGTCGGCGTTGCAATTATTTTCTACGGCGGTCAATTAGTCTTACTTGAAAACACAATGAGAGCAAGTGAATTCCTAACATTCTTATTCGCTATTTTTCAATTGATGCCCCCGATTAAAGAATTGAGCAGTGTTAATAACAGAATTCAAGAATCAAGCGCTGCTGCTGATAGAGTTTTTGATATTTTAGACACAGAGCCAAATATTAAGGATGCGCCTGATGCAGTTGAAAAAACTGAATTTAACGAAGAGATAGAATTTAAAAATGTGTCATACAGTTACGAAGATTCCGAAAGTGAAGTTTTAGAAAATATCTCATTTAAAGTTAATCGAGGTGACATCATTGCTTTGGTCGGAAGCAGCGGTGCGGGCAAAACAACGCTTGTTGATTTAATACCACGTTTTTATGATCCGACTAAGGGTGCAATTTTTATTGACGGCATCGATATAAGAAAAATAAAATTAATCGATCTACGCAAGATGATGGGAATTGTTACGCAGGAAACTGTGCTCTTTAATGAATCCGTTCATAAAAATATTGCATATGGATTGGATGATTATCCCGATGAAAAAATTATTGAAGCAGCAAAAGCCGCAAATGCTCATGATTTTATAATGAATCTTCGAAATGGTTACGATACTATTATCGGTGAGAGAGGTACAAAACTATCCGGCGGACAGCGTCAAAGAATTTCAATAGCCAGAGCGCTGTTGAAAAATCCTCCCGTTATGATCTTCGATGAAGCAACTTCAGCATTAGATAATGAATCTGAAATTTTGGTTCAAGAAGCAATTGATAGATTGATGTACCAAAGAACTACGTTTTTAATTGCACATAGACTCAGTACTATTCGCAACGCAAATAGAATTTTAGTACTTGACAATGGTAAAGTTGTGCAGAACGGTAAGCATGAAGAATTAATTAAAGATGAAAAAGGTATTTATAAACGGCTTTACGAATTACAATTCAGATAATCGGAAATTAATAGTTGCTTTCAACAAGATTTAATAGAAACTTAGTTTTTTATTTAGTTGCTGCTTTCCTCGCATCCTTTTTAATTTCTTTAGCTTTGCTTCAATTATTTGCGGCTTTTCTTTTTTTTGGATGGCTTGCCGAAAAAGGCAAATTTAAAGGTGCTGATGAACTTCTTTATTTAGTTCTCGCGTTTGGCGTTTTTAGACTTTTGACAATATTTTTGTCTGAGTATTTTGACACAAGCATAATAACTATCCAAAAAGAACTACTCTTTTATACAACCGGATTAGCTCTCTTTTATTACTTAAAAGTTTTTAGCAGGGAAGAAAACCTTAAACTCATTATGTATTTTATACACATCGGAGCAGTTGTTGCTCTAATTGGAGTAACATTATTATCCATTGGACACGTAAGCAGAGCACAATCTTTTGGTTCAGGTTATGCAACATTCTCGACATACTTGGTTGTAGTAATGGTTTTTGTTCTATCATTGAATAAAAGAGAACTATATTTTAATTCTATTTTGCTGTGGGCGATTGAAAGTGGTTTAATAATTTCGGGAATCATTCTTTCGATGGGAAGAGCAAACATCGCAATTGCATTTTTCTTGGCTTTGATTATTCTAATTATTCGGAAAGTATCTTTTAAAAAAATTGGATTGGTAGTTTTATTCGGAATTGTAATCACATTCACAGCGCTGCAATTCAATCCCGGAGAATCAGGAAAGAGGGTAGAGAACCCCACTGCGCTATCTGATCGCGATATTTTAATAGAAGGATTTTTTGAACTTGCCGATGATCATCCTTTCTTTGGTTATGGTCCAAGAACTTTTATGGATATTTTTCCGTACCGAGAGCGTTTAGCCGACAAAAAAGTTGGGAGCTGGCATAATGAGTATTTTCAAATTTATTTAGATAGTGGAATTTTTGCTCTATTAATTTTCCTCGTCCTATTTGTAGTGATTATGCATAAAAGCAAGTGGCTCGTTTTTAGATATAAAATGATGAAATCAGTAAGTGCAGAAGAATTTGCTGTAACATGGTCAATAATTGCCATGCTTTTAAGCGGGTTAACCGGCGCTTTTTTATTTTCTCCTGTACTCTCACTTTTATTTGTTTACCTTATTTCATTATTCTCTTTTTTACACTATATTAAAGTCGATTAATTGAAATTCCGTTCTTAAGTAAATGTTTTTCATTTGAGAATTTCTGTTTTCAAATTATATTAGAAGTGAAAAACTTTGATCTATTTATCAATTCATTAAAGGAGGTTACACATGAAAAAAACACTATTTGCAGCACTTTTCTTAATTCTTTCTGTTGGTTTATTTGCACAGCAGGTTGAAAGTGGTGTATTTGAAGTAAACGTTGCTGCCAAAGGATATACTTTGGATAAAAACAGCGGTGACAGAATTTACACTGAAGAAGTTCGCTTTGCTAAACCTTTCGAAACTACCCCTAGTGTAGTTTGCGGTGTAAATAAACTTGATTCAGACAAAAACTCAAACTTAAGAGTAGATGTAACAGCTACAGCAATTTCCAGAGATGGATTTGTTCTACGTATTAAGACTTGGGGCGAATCAAAACTCTATACAGTCGGCGGCAGTTGGATAGCCCACGACTAGAAACCTTTTAGCGGCAGTTGCGGCTGCCGCTCTTTCTTACCTTTCTCTCAAAGAAATCTTATATTTCACATTCATTAAATTGTTACCATTCTTCGATGAAAAAAATTCTGATTATCACCACTTTCAATAACCATTTCCGTTTTTTTAAGCGGCTTGCCGATGTATTAACACAGCTAAATTATGAAGTCCATTTTTTAACGAATAGATATTCTATTGTACAAGAATCAAAGAACACTAAATATAAAGTTTATAAGCTGAAGAATAGTAAAATTAAGTGTGGCTACAAGGTTGATGTCGAAAACACATTTGAGGTGGCTGCCGGTTTAATCTCTGTAGCAAAAGCAGAAAAATTGGTTAGTTCTGTCTTTACGAAAATTGAGGAGTTATGCGGTAAACATAAGTATGATTATTTCTTCATGTGGTCAGGTGTAAGATTAATTGAATTTGTTGCAAATGAGTTTGCAAGAAAGATAAACGTTCAGACGCTATTTTTTGAATTGGGTAATTTCCCCGGCAAATTATTTGTTGATCCTTTGGGTACAAATGCAAAATCTCTTCTTGCCAAGGATGTAACTATTCTCAATAAGTTCGAAAGGGACATAGAAAAGTTTGAGAAATGGCGCAATAATTACGTTGAAAAAAGTTTATCTGAGCACAAAGTCCCGCAAGGCAGCTCTTCAGGAATTGTTGAATATAAAAAAAACATAATTGATACGATCGGTTTTAGATTACTGAATTATATTCAATACGAACCGTTGATTACAAAAGAAAAATTAATCGGTAAATATTTTAGAAAACTGGTGCAGATCGATTACGACAAAGTTGATTTAGAGAAAGAAGAGTATATTTTTTATCCGATGCAGGTTAATAAAGATGCACAATTAATATTAAATAGTGAGGTAGGCAATCTTGAAGCATTGAAAAAAGCTTCTAATATTGCAAATCAAAAAGGTAAAAACCTATTGGTAAAACCTCATCCCGCAGAAGTCGAAGTTGGCTTAATGAAAAAGGTGAGAGACTTAAAAGATGAGTTGCAATTCTATATTGTGAAAGAAAATACGATGCAATTAATTTATCATTCTACTGAAGTAATTACTATTAATTCAACAGTTGGGCTGCAGGCAAAGCTTTTTGATAAACCGGTTACGTGTCTTGGTAAAGCATTTTATTCTGAATTTACTGATGAAGATTTAGCGAGATATCTCAGTTCATATTTGATTGAAGTTGATTTTTGGGATGAGTCCCAAATAGATATTGCAACTGCAGAAGAAATTATTTCCCGTATAAACATTAGACAAGTGTAATAGTGATAGTAAATTATTTTAAAAAAGGTTTAACACTTTACTTTCTCGGTAACTTCAGTTCAAAAGTTATTTCTCTATTACTTCTACCGCTCTTTACATTTTACTTAACACAAGAAGAGTATGGTCTGTTTGATATTCTAAATACGATTGTCCTTTTCATGGTTCCGGTGATAGGAGCGCAAATATTCGAAGGCGTTATTCGATATTTGTTAGACACAAATGACCTTTCGGAAAAATCAAAAATTATCTCTTCGTCATTCTATTTTTTGTTGATCAATATAATTATCGTCAATGTAATATTGCTGGCAGTTAAAAGCGTTGTTGATGTACCTTTTGCCGGGTGGCTGCTTTTATATTTTAATTTCTATATGCTCAATTTTTACCTTCAGCGAATTGCTCGAGGTTTGCAGTTACAAAAAGTATTTGCTTTATCCGGATTGCTGAACACAATAGTTATCGCTGTAATTAGTGTTGTATTACTTACACTTTATGATTATAAAACGGATGGTCTTTTAATTGCTTATGCGGGTGGCGCTGCTGCTTCATTTATTTATTTACTTAAATCGATTGGTCTTCTCAAGTACTTATCACTAAAGTTCTTCAATAAAACATTACTTAAAAAACTTTTAATCTATTCTTTACCGCTTTTATTTGACGCCATCATTTGGTGGACTATGAATCTATCCGATCGGTTGCTTCTCGGATATTTTCAGGGTACTGAGGAAGTTGGAATTTATGCTGTATCAAACAGATTTGCCGCATTACTAACATTTTTGAATCATATATTTTATTTGGTCTGGCAGGAGTTTGCAATAATAAGGGCAGGCGAAGAGGGTAACAAAGAAGATTTTGCTAAAATACTTTTACAATATCTAAGAATTCAATTTACCGGAGTAATTTTAATGATGCCGGCTGTTAAATTGTTTATTGAATATTTTGTCGATGCATCATTTCATTCTGCATATTTGTATGTGCCGGTACTTTTAGTGAGTGCTATGTTTTCATCTTTTGCTGCTTTTTACGGTTTATTCTATCAAGTTGAAAAAAACACAAAAGGTGCATTATATACCTCACTTATTTCCGGTATAATAAATATCGTGTTAAATATAATCTTCATACCTATATATGGTATTTGGGCAGCGGCTGTATCAACCTTGATTAGTTTTGCTCTGCTCTGGTCGATTCGAGTTTTTGTATTTCGATCGTATAAATTATTTTCATCATTATTCTATAAACACGTCATTATCGGAATAATAGTCGGAGCAATTGCTGTCTTCTTATATTACCAGCAGCATATTTATTTTGATTTAACAAATTTGCTGCTTGCGGGGGTGTTATTCTTTTTTGTTAATAAAACATTATTAGGAAAATTAATTTGGAATAGCGAAAGGCGATGATGGCAAAGGAAAAATTAAAAATACTCATGATTACTTCACGTGCCGATTTTGGCGGCGGTCCTGAACATCTGTACCGGTTATTAAGCTTACGTGATAATTTTAACATATTTATTGCTGCCCCAAACGATAAGCCATACTTTTTAATGTATCAAGAATTAATTGGTGTCGGTAATATGATAGTAATTCCGCACAGAAAGTTTAGAATCAAAAAATTGTTTGAGTTGGTAAGTTTTGTAAACAGCAATCGTATTTCGATCATTCATTCGCATGGTAAAGGAGCTGGTATTTATTCGCGAATAGTTGCTTTATTTACAAAATCAAAATGTATTCACACTTTTCATGGACTTCATCTATTAAATTATGGTTATTTGTCCCGCCATGTTTATATTCTCTTGGAAAAAATGCTTTCGAGATTTACTGATTGTTTTGTTACTGTCTCAAAAAGTGAAAAAAGAAAAACTCTAAGTTTATGCTTAGCGCCGGAGGAAAAGATACAAGTGATCAAAAATGGTGTCACGATACCGGAAAATTTTAAGTCAACAGATGAAAAATTCAAATCAAATAAAATTTTGTATGTCTCCAGGTTTGACTATGCAAAGAATTCACTCCTTTTAGTCGAGATTATAAATGAATTTAAGAGTCATTCAAAAGAAAATAGATTTGAGTTTCATTTGGTTGGTGATGGTCCTGACAAAAATGTGCTCGAAAATAAAATCAAAGAGGCGAATTTATCGAATGTGATTTTTCACGGATTTCAAAAGGACCTTAGCAACTTTTACTCAGATGCATTTTGTTATATTTCTACTTCACGTTGGGAAGGATTGCCGCTTAGTCTATTGGAAGCAATGTCGTTCTCCACTCCATCGGTTGTTACGGACGTTGATGGGAATAATGATCTAGTTTCAAACGGGGAAAACGGTTATCTTTTTAAGTTGGATAGACCACAAGATGCTGCAGAATATCTAATGAAAATGAAGCAAGATAAAGAGTTATATTTGCGATTATCAACTAACGCAAGAAAGTTAATACTTGATAATTACAGTGTTACAAATATGATAAAACAAACGGAAGATTTATATTTGTCATTAGTATGAGGCAGATTTTATAATGTCGAAAATTGCAATTGTACATGAATGGTTTCTTGATTACATGGGATCGGAAAAATGTGTGGAGTCCTTCACAAATCTTTATCCGGCTGCCGACATTTTTTCGTTAATAGATTTTCTCAATGACGATGACAGGAACAGAATACTGAAAGGAAAGCGGGCAGAAACTTCATTCATCCAAAAATTACCAAAGTCAAAAACATCACATCGTTCATATCTTCCTTTATATCCCTTAGCAGTGGAGCAGCTAGATATCTCGGATTACGAAATTATTCTATCGAGCTCTCACTCCGTTTCAAAAGGAGTTTTGTCAAATAGTAAACAATTACATATTTGTTATTGCCACACACCGATGAGATATGCGTGGGATTTGTATCATCAGTATATCCATGAAAGTGGGTTGAGTTCGGGATTAAAAGGATATTTTGCTAAATACTTTCTCCATAAAATTAGAATTTGGGATTTTATTTCTTCACAAAGAGTTGATCATTTCATTGCTAACTCGAATTACATAGCAAAACGAATTAAAAAGAATTACGGAAGAGAAGCTGAGGTAATTTATCCACCCGTTGATGTAGACAAATTTCAATTATCCAATAAAAAAGGTGACTATTATTTGATAGTTGCGAGATTTGTACCGTATAAGAAAGTAGATATTGCAATAAAAGCATTCAAAAATTTACCGGATAAAAAATTAGTTGTAGTTGGAAGCGGACCTGATGAAGATAAATTACGAAGTTTAGCTTCAAGTAATGTTGAGTTTTTGGGCTATCAATCTGATGAAAATTTAGCTGAATTAATGAGAAATGCGAAAGCATTTATCTATACAGCCGAAGAGGACTTTGGTATTACTATTGTTGAAGCACAAGCAGCCGGAACTCCGGTAATTGCTTACGGTGTGGGCGGAGCTTCCGAAACTGTATTACACGGCAAAACCGGTTTGCTGTTTAATGAACAAACAGCAAATTCTTTGGTAGACGCTGTTAAAAAATTTGAACAAGGTTTGGATTTCGAGCCAAAAGTCATTAGAGATCACGCAAAACAATTTTCACGAGTCCGTTTCGAAAAAGAGATCAAAGATTTTATTAACAAAAAATACTCTGAATTTAAGAAGTAAATATAATTATGGTTATTGATCAACAATCACTATTTAGTTTTAGACGGATAGTAGATTTTATATTTCTTAATATATCTTTTCTATTAGCTGCATACATTGCACAACCATTAACTGAACTCTTTTCCAATGAATTGCTTTTTATACTTCTCTTGCTGCAAAATATTTTGTGGTTGAGTGTTTCAAATGTTGTTAATACTTATACCGATTTTAATTATAGATCATTTTCTGATCAACTTTTTAATTTATCACGGATTGTTATTGTAGAAGTTCTTTTCACAATTTTCTTTCTATTTTTTATTAAGGAAGATTTATTTACACGAAACTTTGTTCTGTTTTTTGGGCTTATTTTAACACTTAGTGTATTTTTAAAAGAGTACATATTATGGAGTGGCTTAAATCGACAAAGATTGAAAGGAAAGTATCTTAGAAATTTATTGATAATCGGTCACAATGAAATTAGCGAAGAGTTTAAAATAGAAAATAGAAGACCGCCCGGAATTTGGATTTAAATTTGTCGGCTATTTTGATTCAAAAGATGCAATCACTGATCTAAATAAAAATGCAAAATTACTGGAAAAGAGAATAGTTGATGAAAATGTGAGAGATGTTGTTTATGCCGATTCTCTCGATGACGTAGAGTATCTTAATAAAGTTAGGGCAATATGTGATAAACTTGCAGTAAAACTAACGCTTCTTCCTCAAATTACTCAGTTTTCCAATTCAAACGTTGAAATTAATTTCTTTGGAAATTTCCCGGTACTCACTTTCAGGAATAATAGACTGGAGCAATATCAATGGCGATTTGTAAAAAGAAGTTTAGATTTGATTTTCACTTTGACTGCTTTTGTAATTATTTTATGGTGGATTTATCTAATTCTTGGATTAATTATTAAGCTGACCTCAAAAGGAAAAGTTCTTTTTAATCAGCAAAGAATTGGGAGAGAAGGCAAGATTTTTAAATGTTATAAATTTCGAACAATGCGTGGTGCAAGTAAAGATCTTAAAGATAAGTTAGTTGATGAGTCAGATCGGATAACACCTATAGGAAGATTTTTGCGAAAGTACAGTTTGGATGAACTTCCTCAATTTTTCAATGTTCTGAAAGGTGATATGTCAATTGTCGGTCCTAGACCCCACGCAATATCTCATAATGATTTATACAGCGACATGGTTGAAGAAATTAAGCTCCGCCACAGAGTAAAACCCGGAATTACCGGCTGGGCTCAAATCCATGGGCTGCGCGGGGATGTTTTTGATTTTGAAGAAAACAAACTAAGAACAAAAAAACGGATTGATTTTGATAATTGGTATATTGAAAATTGGTCGATAAAATTAGATGTGAAAATAATAATAGAAACGGTTTGGCAGATTGTTTCCGGAAGAAACTTAGGGACATAGAATGAATAAAATTGAAAAAATATCGTCAATTATCATTGCAAAGAATGAAGAAAAAAATATTACACGATGTATTGAAAGCCAGCTTAAATGTATTGATGAGATTATTGTCTTAGTCGATAAAAGTTCTACTGATAAGACCTATGAAGTAACTTCTTCTTTTGATGAAGTTGTTTGTCAAAAAACTGAATGGAAGGGATTTGCAGAAACAAAAAAGGAAGCGCTATCCTTAACTTCTAATCAGTGGGTGCTGTGGATTGATGCCGATGAAGAACTTACACCGGAATTATGCAGCGAATTAAATGGTCTAAAGAATAAAGAAACACATTACGAGGCATTTAAATTTGCTCGTCGTGCTTTCTTTTTAGGTAAGTGGATCAAACACAGCGGATGGTACCCGGGATATGTTACTCGCTTATTTAATAAAATACACTGCAGCTTTGATTCAAGTGCAGTTCATGAAGGACTAATTGTAGATGGCGAAATTGGAAAACTCAAAAATGATTTAAATCATTATACTGATCCATCTATTGAACATTATTTTGAAAAATACAACCGTTACACTTCATTAGCTGCATTCGAACTAAAAAAGCGAAATAAAATATTTACGATTGTTGATATTAGTTTACGTCCACTGTTCCAATTTTTTAAAATGTATGTTTTTAAACTAGGCTTCTTGGATGGTCTGCGTGGGTTTATGTTAGCTGTATTTTCGTCTTCGTACGTATTTACAAAGTATTGTAAGTTATGGGAGATAAATAAAAATGAAAAATAACCTTAGGGTTGGAGTTGTTGGTAATATCTATAAAAAGGAAATAATAAAAATTATTAACACATTTTTAGAATTACTTAATATAAACAAAATTGAGTTTCTATTAAGCGATAATTTAATTGACAAAAGAAGTGAATTAGTAGGAAATTATTCTCTCGATAAATTTTGTTCCATCAAAGAAATGTCAGAAAAAACGGATTTAGTTATATCGTTCGGCGGTGACGGAACAATGCTTAGTTCAGCTTATGAATTGCGTGGATCACAAACACCGATGCTGGGTATTAATTTAGGCAAACTCGGGTTCTTAGCCGAATATGATTTGGACAGTGTCGCCGAATTAGTCAAAGAAATAAAAGAACAAAAATTTGTTATTGATGAAAGAATGGCCTTAAGTGGTTTTAATGTTGATGACAGATCAGAAGAATTGTATGGGATAAATGATATTGTAATTGAAAAAGGTAAATGGCCAAAGATGATCGAGCTGACGATAAAAGTCGATAACGATTATGTCACTACTTTTTCTGCTGACGGGTTGATAATTGCGACGCCTACCGGTTCAACCGGGTATTCTCTTTCTACCGGCGGTCCAATTGTTAATCCTAAAATAAAAGCTATAACGCTTTGCCCAATATCACCTCATACGCTTACTATGCGTCCTCTTGTATTATCAAGCAAGCAAAAAATTGAAGTGGAAGTCCGTTCCTCAGTTGAGAAAGTTCAAGTTAATTGTGACGGTCAACGAGTCTATTATTACGATACTCCGGTTACACTTGAAATAGTAAAGAGTGATAAACCCATTCGATTGGTTCATTCAAACAAAACTAACTATTTTGAAATTCTTCGGAATAAACTCTTCTGGGGTTTAGATGTAAGAAAAAATAATATGAAATAGGAATATTATGAGAATACTAATTGCACTTTTTGTTATATCGATCAATTTAGTTGCTCAAGAATATAAAACAGTTATTGATGAAAAGTATAACGAACCGATGCTGATCGGTGTGGTTGATAAAGCACAGTTAGCTAGTCCGGATTTCTCTTATTGGTTTGAACCGGAATATGAAGAATACGAAGTTGATACAATGGAGTTGAAACAAATTGATGGATTGCTTGATGATAAAGAAATTACAATTGTAATGGGTACTTGGTGCGGCGATAGTCATAGAGAAGTACCAAGATTCTTTAAGATTCTAAAATATCTCGGTGTTAGTTCCGAATATGTTAAGATGATTGCTGTGGATCGTAATAAAAAAGGATTAAATAACGAAGTAGAAGGTTTGGAGATAGAACTCGTACCCACTTTCATATTCTATTCTGATCAAAAAGAAATCGGTAGAATTGTTGAAAGCCCCACTAAAACTCTGGAAGTTGATTTAGCAAACATTTTACATGAGTAAGGGTCTGTATCAAAAGATTTAGACTGATTCTGTCAGGTTAATTATTTACTCAAGATGACCGCTTACATTTATAAACCGTTAAACGGTTCAAAATCTTTACTTTTTCTCATTAACCCGTGGGTCAATGAAACAAAACACAATTCAATATAACCGTTTCAACAGTTTTTTTTACTTCCCGATGATTTTGGCGGTCAACTTGAGTTATTTGAATATTCACTTTTGAAACAACCCCTTACTCGAAAGTCCATTTCTAACTAGCAATTAATTTTCATCTTGCTCTAAAACGGGCATCGGAATTTTCTTTGCAGGTTTGAAGTCTTTAGGTGTTTTTGTATTCCCGTTATTTTTGTTTAGTTCAATTTCAACTTTATTTTTATCACTAGTCTCTTTTATGTCTCTGTAGACGTAAACTTCATCTTTATAATTACGAAGTACGATTTTATCTTCATCCTGATGAAGTACATAATTTGGTATTAACGGAATCTTACCACCGCCACCCGGAGCGTCAATAACAAAATGAGGAATAGCAAGGCCACTTGTCCAACCGCGCAATTTCTTCATTATATCTAATCCGGTTTGGATTGAAGTTCTGAAATGACTTGCTCCTTTAGTTTCATCAGCCATAAACAAATAATAAGGTTTCACCCTAATCTTAAGTAGCTTTTGAAACAATTCCATTAATACTTCTGCGTTATCATTCACACCCTTCATTAAAACAGCTTGATTTTGAACAGGGCATCCAGAATTTGCAAGCATCTCGCATGCTTTAGTACTTTCAGGAGTTATTTCCCATGGATGATTGAAATGTGTGTTGATATATATAGGATGATACTTCTTTAGCATCTCACATAATTCATGTGTTATGCGATGCGGCAGAACACAAGGCATTTTTGTACCGAGTCGAATAATTTCCACATGAGGAATACCTCTTAAGCGCTTGAGAATTTTCTCAAGCATTGTATCGGTAAGCATCAGAGGATCGCCGCCGGATAAAATTATATCACGGATCTCCGTATGTTGTTCGATATAATTAAAAGCTGATTCCAATTCTTTCATTGAAATCTTGCCTGAGTCGCCAACTTTTTCTTTTTCTAGTACAAAACCTGCAATACATTCCGCATTGGCTTGTAACTAAGAAAAGGCAGCGGTCAGGATATCTATGTGTAATGTTTGGTACCGGGCTCATTTCATCTTCATTAAGCGGATCTTCGATACCTTCCATATCTTCGAGTTCAACTCCATCCGGGACCGCCTGCAGCCATATAGGGTCACCGGGGTAACGAATTAGACTAAGATAGTACGGGTTTATCCGAGCTTGGAAGAATTCGTCAAGTTCTTCGGCAACCTGTTTGTCGAGATTAAATCTCTCGACAATTTGATCAACGGAATGAATACTATCACGTATCATCTGTTGCCATTGTTCCATTGATTTTCCCTTCATTTTGTTTTGTTAAGTATTTACCAAAAATCACCAGATTATCATTTCTCTTATAAAAATCTTTTATCTCTGCTAATACTTGATAATCATTAATCTCATAAAATTTTCTTGTCGATAAATAACTTGGTTGTGAAGAGGTTTCTGCTATTACCAAGTAACCATTTTGATCGAATATAAATTCTTCTGCTTGGTTCAATAATTCTTTCCCGATTTTTTGACCGTGATAATTACTGTGAACAACAATCCAATAAAGATCAAAAACACCCTCGGTCATATATCTTTTACCGATACAATGATAACCAATAACTTTGTTATCTAATTCATATACAAAAATGTTGTAATCATACTCATCTTTTTTATCAATCTCAAGAGTTTCATCTACTAAATCTATTGCAACCTGTTTTTCATCAGGCTTAAAAATGTCATTACTTTTTATTAGTTCTACTAAGTCTTTTCGATCATCTTTTCTAATTTCTCTTATCATTTTAGTAATATCTACCTATTGATAATGTAATCAGCTTATCAATAAGTTCATTATAACTAATACCGGCAGCAGTGGCTGAACGAGCAAAACCGGAATCAGGTGAAATATCAGGATTGGGATTTATTTCAATAACGTATGGAACATTATCTTTGGATAACCGTATATCAACTCTTGCATAATCTCTACAGTCTAATTCTTTGAATGCTCTTAAAGCGATGTTCGAAATTTTATTGGTAACTCTTTTAGAAAGTTTTGCGGGACAAACTGGAATTGTATGTTTATAATAATCGCTTTCCGGTGACCATTTAGCTTCGTATGTAATTATCTTTGGAAGATTCTCCGGCAAACCTTTAAAGTCGATTTCGGAAATTGGCAATACTTCATTGTCGAGTATAGAAACGTTTAATTCTCTTCCTTCGATATATTCTTCAAGTAAAAGATCTTGCTTAAAGTTTTTGAATAGATAACTAATTCTATTTTTTAGTTCTTCTTTTGACTTAACTACTGAGTTTTCCGAAATCCCAATACTAGCATCTTCTCGCAATAACTTTACTATCAAGGGAAATTTTAGATTTGTGCCAATTGTATTAATACGTTCGAGATGTTTTATAACTTCGTAATTTGGTGTGGGTATATTGGAACCGATTAGAATTCGTTTGGTCTGTTGCTTGAATAAACAATTTCCAAGAGCAAGGGATGAGTTGCCGGTGTAAGAGACTTCCAGTATGTCAAACATTGCAGCGATATGACTCTCCATCTGTGCATTACCTTCAACCGACTCAATCAGGTTGAAAATTGTATCAGGATTGAACGAGCGAATTTCCGCAAACAATGAACTTGTGTTACTATTCACGGCAAATCTTTTAACATTCTTGTACGAATTAGAAAGATTATAAATTATATTCTCAATTTGGTCCTCTAATCCTTTCTCGGAAAGGTCGATTGCAAGGGAGCCGTCCGGTTCTTTCCGAGATAGTTCTCATAAATAGATTTCGGTTCATTATAGCATACTAAAATTTTTTTTGACGATTTCATACCAGTCCGTTTCTCATTGCCGCTTCAGTTAATACTTGATTTATCAATTCATTATAATCTATACCGGCTGCTCTTGCAGCTTTAGGATAACAAGAGTTATCCTTTGGATCGGGTAAAACACCGGGCAAAGGATTAACTTCTATAATGTTCGGTTCGCCGTTTATGTCTAATCTTACATCTATTCTGCTCCAGTCTCTGCAGTTTAAAACCGAGTAAGCTCCTAGAACAACCTCTTGGATTTTGTTTTCAAGTTGTTTATCAATTTGAGCAGGACAAGAAAAAATATCCAACGGTTTTTCTCGGGTATCCAAAATCCATTTTGCTTCGTATGAATAAATTTGAGGCATATCTTGAGGAAGCTCATTAAAATTCATTTCAACGATTGGAAGTACCTTGGCGTTTTTCCCATTACCTAAAACAGCGACTGTAAATTCTCTACCTGGTAAAAATTCTTCAACAATAAACGGTTGATTATACTTCGCTACGCTTTCAGCCAAAGTTTTTTCGAGAGTTTCATGGTTGTCCACAAATGAAGAACTAAAAATTCCTTTACTCGAACCTTCACCGATGGGTTTTACCATCAAAGGGAATTGAAGTTCTTTACCGGCAAAACCATCTTGACCATAAGAAACAACAAACTTAGAGTTCGGGATGCCGTGATAGGTCAATACTTCTTTAGTTCGTGATTTATCTAAACAGATAGTGAGGGTTAAAGGGTCTGAACCAGTGTAAGGTATTTGCAGCATATCCAATATCGCAGGTATTTGAGCTTCTCTGCTGATTCCGTGCGCACCTTCCGAAACATTAAAAACAATATCAGGTTTTAATTTACGAAATGTCTCGTATGCATCTTCATTGGCCTCAACTAAAGTAACATTATGATGAAGTTTTAATGCGTCTTCAATTGCATGAATTGTTTCATAAGTATCCCATTCGGCATAAAGATCAGGTGAATTATCTTTTTGAAGATAGCTGTTCGATAAGTTTTCGGAAACTTGTGTTGAGGCAATATCAGGCTTGACATTATATGTTAGTGCAACGTTTAGCTTTTTTATCATTGCAAGGAATAAAAATTCCTTAAAAGTTAATAGCAATATAAAAGTTTAGTAATTATATGCAATAGCTTTTTTAAAAAAACTTTTTTATAAAAATGAAATGATATGCATCAATATTTAAAAATATTTTAAGCGATATGCGAAAAGTTGAATGCTTCTAAGTATGTATTTTTGATTTGTTCTTTTATGATCTTATGATCGCCTTTATTTAATAGGGGATCATCGCTTATGAGTTTAAAAGCATCATGCTTTGCTTCAACCAATAAGTCTTGGTCTTCAATTAGATTTGTAAACTTAAATTGTGGTAAGCCGCTTTGTTGAGTTCCAAAAATATTTCCCGGTCCTCTAAGTTTAAAATCAATTTCAGCAAGTTTAAAACCATCATTAGTTTCTACCATTGAATTTAATCTTATTTGTGATTTATATTTTTCTAAATCAGTGTTCGATAAAAATTCTAAATCTACCTTTTTCACTTTCATTCTTGAAAGATGTTCTTCACGTGTAATTAAAATACAGTAAGATTGTTTATCATTTCTTCCAACTCTACCACGAAGTTGATGTAATTGTGATAAACCGAAACGGAATGCTTCATTTATAACCATAATTGTTGCTCTTGGTATATCAATCCCTACCTCTATAACCGTAGTAGAAAAGAGAACATCAAACTTACCGGCAGCAAAACTTTCCATAACCTTTTCTTTTTCTCGCCAGTTCATTTTTCCGTGGATTAAACCGGTTCTAATATTTTTTAAGTGGCTCTCTTTAATTATTTCGAAGTGGGAAACAACATCTTTCAAATCCAATTTTTCTGATTCTTCAACTAGTGGATAAACGATAAACGTCTGCTCTCCTTCGTTCGCTTTTTCTTCAATAAAACTGAAAACTTTATCAAGTTGGTTATCGCTTCTAAGTACTGTTTTAATTGATTTGCGGTTAGCCGGCATTTGATCAATTATTGAAATATCTAGATCACCGTATAGTGTCATTGAAAGTGTGCGGGGGATTGGAGTAGCTGTCATTATTAAAACATCCGGCGATTTCGTTTTTGAAATTAACTTGGAACGCTGTGCAACACCAAATCTGTGTTGTTCATCAATTACTACAAAGCCAAGTCGTGGAATATTAACATTTTCTTCTATTAGTGCATGAGTACCGATTATAATATTAATTTCATTATTCTTAATTCCGTTTAAAATAGTTTTTCTAATAGATTGTTTCTGACCCCCAATCAGTAATGCAGCGTTAAAATTTGTTTTTTCTAAATACGTACTTAGGTTTTTGAAATGCTGATCGGCTAAAATTTCTGTAGGTGCCATAAACGCCACTTGATAACCGTTGCTTACTGCAATTAAAATTGAGATTAATGCCACAATAGTTTTTCCGCTTCCGACATCTCCTTGCAGCAGCCGGTTCATTGGTTCATCGCTTTCCATATCTTTTCTAATTTCACTAAGTACCTTTAATTGAGCTTCGGTTAGTCTAAACGGCAAGCTTTCAATGAATTGTTTAAGTGGTTTTGCATGAACGTTAAATTTAATTCCGCTAATCTTCTTTTTTTGTTTGAATCTTCTGAGCGCATTTAGGCATTGCAGGTAGAATAGCTCCTCACATTTAAATCTCTTCCTTGCCTCATCAAGTTTGTTGAGGGCTTCCGGTGTGTGAAAATTTTTTATTGCTGTACATCGATCCATTAAATTCTTTGATGCAATAACTTGCTTTGGTAACGTTTCTTTTACCAAATGAGCATAATCTTCAACCACGTTATGGATGATTCTTCTTAAGCTAATATCACCCAGCTTGGTTGATTTTAACTCTTTGGAGACTCTGTAAAAGGGAATTATCTTTCCTGTGTTAAGAAACTCAAGTGACTCTGAATCAGAGAGTTTATCAAAGTCGGGATGAGCCAATTGAAGATTCCCGTACCGTGTTATTACCGGTTTTGATGAGACTGCATACGCTTGGCCAACTTTAAACAAATCTTTGAAAAATTTAATGCCTTGAAACCAAACACACTCAAAGAATCCTCCGGAATCTTTCATCTGTACTTTAAATAATTGCTTTTTACCGTACCGGATGATCTCGGTATCTTCAACTTTACCAATTAAAGTTACTTCACCATCATAACCGTTTATAACAAGTTGAGCAACTTTAACGGTATTAAGTATTGAGCTTCTATCCAAATGTTTTGATGGAAAATAATAGAGTAAGTCTTCAACAGTATGAATGCCAATTTGATTAAACGCCTCGGCTCTTTTGGGTCCGACCGATTTAATATACTGTATGGATGTTTTGAGATCCTTTGACATCTGAAGAGTCGATTAAGTAAAAATAAAATATAATTGATTTGATGCTAATTTGGAAGGTGTAAGATCAATGCTCGGATTTCATATCGCGGTTCATTAATTCAAAAGTCATTTTCTGGGATCTCTATCTTCATAAAGAGTTCTATATACCGCATCAATGATTGGTGTTTCGACTTTAGCCTGTCTAGCTAATTCCATTGCTGACTTACTTGTAACAATACCTTCGGCAACCATGTTCATTGATTTTAAAACATCCTTGAGTTTTTTACCTTTCCCGATTTCCTCACCAACAAAACGGTTACGACTGTGTTTACTCATGCAAGTTACAATTACGTCACCAATACCTGATAAGCCGGAGAATGTTTCAGGTCGAGCACCGAGTTCAATTCCTAAACGAGATATCTCTGCTACACCGCGGGTCATAATAGCAGCTTTAGTGTTATCTCCAA
The DNA here is from genome assembly GCA_034521465.1 of Melioribacteraceae bacterium. Taxonomy (GTDB): domain Bacteria; phylum Bacteroidota; class Ignavibacteria; order Ignavibacteriales; family Melioribacteraceae; genus SURF-28. The sequence continues at coordinate 685,667 of JAXHMN010000016.1, forward strand.
AATTTGCACCGTCTGTAATTCCTGCGCCAATTGCTATAACATTTTTCAAAGCTCCGCCTAATTCAACACCGATAATATCAGTGGACGAATAAACTCTTAGATAAGAAGTCATAAAAGCTGCTTGAATTTGCTCTGCAGTTTCAAAGTCTGTTGAAGCAGCAACTACTGCAGTGGGAATTTTTTTAGCTACTTCTTCCGCATGACTCGGTCCCGAGAGAACTCCGATATTCCTATCATCTATTTTATTTATTACATCTTTGATGATGAGTGAAACCGTAAACAGTGTATCGGTCTCAATTCCTTTTGCTACACTTACTAATATGGTATCCGTAAAATCGTTTTTTTTTATTTTCTGGAGAACGCTTCGAACAAATTGCGAGGGAATTGCAAGAACTATCATGTGCTGATGTTCAACGGCGTCTTCGAGGGAGTGTGTGACGGATATTTCTTTTGGTATTTTAATGCCGGGAAGGTAAAGTTTATTAATTCTGCTTTTGCTTAGAGTTTTTGCATAATTCTTTTTGTATTCCCACAAAGTTACTTTATGACCGTTATTATGCAAGAGAACGGCTAAAGCAGTACCCCAACCTCCGGCGCCTAATACTGAAATTCGCATTTATTTATTTTTGTGTTTTTTGAAAATTTTGATCTGACTTTCGCTTCCTTTCAGCAATCTGCCAATATTTGCACGATGTGTGTACATAACCAATAACGCAAGTAATATTGCAAAAGGAAGAATGGTATGATAACCCACTATGTCAACATGAAAAACATTTTCGCGAACTATCATTATGAGCGGTACCGAAGTAGCCGCTGCAATTGAACCGAGTGATACATATCTTGAAATTGTAACTACAATAAAGAATACTGCAAGTGCTAACAGCATATCAACCGTGATGATTGCGATAAGGAATCCAAGCGATGTCGCAATTCCTTTTCCGCCTTTAAAGTCAGCGAAGACTGTCCAAATGTGCCCGACAACAGCACTAAGCCCCGCAATAATTTGTACCAATGTAAAGTCATCAAACGGTGTTGCGTTTGGAAATGGAAAATCGCCAAGATAAAGTCTTGAAATTAAAATTACTGCAACAGCACCTTTGAGTGCATCTAATAAAATTGTGGTAACACCATACTTCCAACCTAACACGCGGAAAACATTTGTACCGCCAGCATTACCGCTGCCATGTTTACGAATATCGATTCCTTTTACCGATTTTGCCATTAATATACTGGTAGGAATAGAACCGATTAAGTATGATAGTATCACTATTATAAGTAGATTTAACATTAATTCACCTCAAAAATGTAGAGTAACTTAGGGAAATATGGACTTATTATCAATTTATTTAAAAATCACTTTTATGTTACTAATTTCCGAAACAACTCTAGGTCAGACTCTGCTGTTACCTTGAAATTAAGACTTGAACCTTCGGCTATAAATATCTCTTTTCCTAGTCGTTTTACAAGCATTGATTCATCGGTGCCGGTGAAATTTTCATTGGCAGCTTTTCTCATCGCTTCCAAAAGCTCTTTGTACATAAATATTTGCGGAGTCTGAACGTAATAAATATTTTGTCTATCTATATAAATGTCAACTTTATTGCTTCCTTTAATTAATGTGTCCTTCGCTTTTATTGCTGCGACCGAGTTCCCTTTTTCATGTGCAAGCTTTATTGAGTTTGTTAATACATCTTGCGGTAGAAGGGGACGAGCGGCATCATGAACAACAATAAAGTCATTATCTTCCGAATCAATTGAAGATAGGGCATTAAAGACAGACTCCTGTCTTTCTTTGCCCCCCTCAACAATCTTTGTGATTTTATCTAAGTTGAAATTAGATTTAATTGACTCAATGGTATCAAAAAATTTCTGTTGAGTGGCTATAATAATTTCGTCAATTAAGTCACATTTCTGAAATACATCAAGTGTATAAGCAATCATTTCTTTGCCATCAAACTGTATAAATTGCTTCGGCAGTTCACTACCGATTCTTTTCCCGGAACCTCCGGCAGGAATTATTGCGTATACTTTACTCATTATTTTATCAACATTGCGTCCCCATAACTGAGGAATCTGTAACCTTCTTTTAATGCTTTTTTATAATTCTTCATTATGAAATCATAACCGGCGAAAGCTGCGGCTAACATCAATAATGTTGACTCAGGTTGATGGAAGTTAGTTATGAGTCTCTTTGTGATTTTGAAGTCATAGGGTGGAAAAATAAATTTATCCGTCCAACCAAAATTTGGTTTTGATAAGCCGTCTGCAGTTACACTGCTCTCTAGTGCACGGCATGTACTTGTTCCGACTACAAAGATGTTCTTTTTATTTTCGAGCGCTGTGTTAATGACTGCAGAAGTTTCATCCGGGATATCAAAATATTCGGAATCCATTTTGTGCTTGGTTAAATCCTCAACTTCAACGGGTCTAAAAGTGCCTAACCCGATATGAAGAATAACCGATACAACTTTGATTCCTTTTCGCTTTATCTTTTTGATTAGTTCCGGAGTAAAGTGAAGACCTGCAGTTGGAGCAGCAACCGAACCATCTTCTTTAGCAAAAATAGTTTGATAGTTATCTCTGTCCTTCGGCTCAATATCTCTTTTGATATATGGCGGAAGGGGGGTTTGTCCTATTTTTTCAATTGCTTCGTAAATATCACCGGAATCATCGTTAAAGCGAACTGTTCTTCCGCGTGAAGTTGTATTGTCTATAACTTCACACCAGAGATCATCGTTGAAATATATCCGGTTGCCGATTCTTACTTTACGAGCAGGATCAACAATTACATCCCAGATATTTTCTTCTCTATTTAATTCTCTCAAAACAAATACTTCTATCTTAGCATTTGTTCTTTCTTTTTTACCGTAGAGGCGTGCTTGCATTACTTTTGTTTCGTTAATAACGAGAACGTCTCCTTTGGACATATAATCGACAACATCTTTGAAGACTTTATGTTCTACCTCTTGGTTTTTTTTATCGAGAACCATCAGTTTTGCCTTGTCCCGTTTTTTCTCAGGGTGTTTTGCTATTGCAGTACGAGGCAAATTGTACTTAAAATCTGATAGCTTCATCTATTCTCCTTTTAATATGGTCTAGATATAATTTATTCAAAAATTGCTGTCCCGCAACTTACAAAATTAAATTGCGAGACAGCTAAATGATTTATTATTTCTTCTTTCTTGCAGGCTTCTTTTGATCTCTTAAAGCTGCTCTTGCCGCAGCAAGACGAGCAATAGGAACTCTGAACGGTGAACAGCTTACGTAGTTAAGACCTGTTCTGTGACAAAATTCAACAGAATTTGGTTCGCCGCCATGTTCGCCGCAGATTCCAACTTTTAGATTTTCTTTTGTTGATCTACCTTTTTCGGTGCCCATTCTTACTAGTTCTCCCACACCATTTTGGTCGATGCTTTCGAACGGATCGTTAGGTAGTATATCTTGCTCAACATATCTTGGCAAGAATTTACCAGAATCGTCTCTTGATAAGCCGAACGTTGTTTGAGTTAAGTCGTTTGTACCGAAGCTGAAAAACTCAGCAGATTCAGCAATTTCATCAGCAGTAACACATGCTCTCGGTAATTCGATCATGGTTCCAACCAAATAGTTAACTCGTTTACCTTTTTCTTTGAATACATCTTTAGCCACTCTGCGAACTATTTCTTCTTGAAGTTTAAGTTCGTTTACATGACCAACAAGCGGAATCATTATTTCCGGTTTTACTCGGATACCTTTTTTGGCAACATTAACCGCAGCTTCAAAAATTGCCCGAGCCTGCATTTCGGTTATTTCAGGATAGCTAATTCCTAAGCGGCAGCCCCTGAAGCCGAGCATAGGGTTAAATTCATGAAGTGATTCCATTTTTTCTTTTATCTTTTGCACAGAAACGCCGAGTGAATCCGCAGTTTCTTTTATTTCTTTATCTTCGTGCGGTAAGAATTCATGTAAAGGCGGATCGAGTGTTCTGATTGTAACCGGTCTGCCTTTCATAACTTTGAAAATTCCTTCAAAGTCCTGTCTCTGATAAGGAAGAAGTTTGTTGATTGCTTTTTTTCTGTCTTTTTCAGAGTCCGAAAGGATCATTTCACGAACGTGAAGAATTCTGTTTTCACCGAAGAACATGTGTTCTGTGCGGCAAAGACCAATACCTTCGGCACCAAAAGCAATTGCATTAGCCGATTGATCAGGTTGATCGGCATTTGTTCTTACGTTCATTGTGCGAGCTTGATCTGCCCATTTCATTAAGTCAGCATATGTTCTATATACATCAGATTTTTTCTCATTCATTTCTTTAGTGATAAGAACTTGGATAACTTCGGAAGGTTTTGTTGTTAATTCACCTTTAATTACTTCACCGGTTGTACCGTCAATTGAGATATAATCGCCTTCTTTGATAACATGCTTCGAATTTTCGGCTCTCATTTCACCGGCTTTATAATTGATGTTCAACTCGCTGCATCCTGCAACACAAACTTTACCCATTTGACGTGCAACTAAAGCCGCATGTGAAGTCATACCACCTCGTGCAGTTAAGATGCCGTCAGATGCATTCATTCCTTTGATGTCTTCAGGTGATGTTTCGATTCTAACAAGAATAACTTTGTCACCATTCTTTGCCATGATTTCTGCATCGTGAGCAGAGAATGCAACTTTACCTGATGCGGCGCCGGGACCGGCGTTTAGTCCTTTTGCAAGCAGTTTTCCTTCTTCAATTGCATTTTGTTTTTCTTTTAAGTCAAAAATAGGTCTGAGTAACTGGTTCAATTGGTTTGGTTCAATTCTCATCAATGCTTCTTCTTTGGTGATGAGTTTTTGGCGAACCATATCGACAGCCATTTTTATTGCGGCAAATCCGGTTCTTTTGCCAACACGGCATTGAAGCATCCAGAGATTACCTTGCTGAATTGTGAACTCGACATCCATCATTTCTTTGTAATGTTTCTCTAAATCTAATCTAATCTTATCAAGTTCTTTATAAATTTTCGGATCTTCTTTCTTTAAGTTTGCTATAGGTTCAGGTGTTCTAACACCGGCAACCACATCTTCACCTTGAGCGTTGAATAAATATTCACCGTAGAATTTATTTTCGCCTGTGGCGGGGTCGCGGGTAAATGCAACGCCTGTACCGGAATCTTCACCCATATTACCGAAGACCATTGACTGAACGTTAACAGCGGTTCCCCACTCAGCAGGGATGTTGTTTAATTTTCTGTAAACTATTGCTCTTTCATTTTGCCATGATTCAAATACAGCGCCGACAGCTCCCCACAATTGTTTCATTGGATCGGTAGGGAAGTCCATACCTTTTTCTCTTTGATAGCTGCTTTGTATTCTTCTACTAATTCTTTGAGCTGATCTGTTGAAAGTTCGTTATCTTTTTCAACACCGGCAGCTTTTTTCTTCTTTTCAAGTATTACTTCAAACGGATCGTGATCATGCTTGTCTTCCGGTCTCAAACCTAAAACAACGTCACCGTACATTTGTACGAATCTTCTGTAAGAATCGTAAGCAAAGCGTGGGTTGTTCGTTTTCTTTGCAAGCGCTTCAACCGAAACATCGTTTAACCCGAGGTTAAGTATTGTGTCCATCATACCCGGCATGGAAGCACGTGCGCCCGAACGAACCGACAAGAGCAGCGGGTTTTCGGTATCACCGAATTTTGCACCCATCTCTTTTTCAACTTTTGCAAGTGATTTTAGTACTTGCTCTTTTAATGCTTTTGGATATCGTTTTTTGTTTTGGTTGTAGTAAGTACACACTTCGGTTGAAATCGTAAATCCGGCAGGAACCGGTAAACCAATATTCACCAGTTTCTGCCAAGTTTGCTCCTTTACCACCGAGCAGACTTTTCATTTCAGCTTTACCTTCGGCTTTTTTCCCGCCGAAAAAATATACGTACTTCGTTTTTCTAGCTTCACCCATTCGTGAACCTCCTTTTACAGATTAGTTTTCATTAAAGATATTTTTTAATACTTCTTTTAGTTTCTCTTCCTCCTCCACTACCATTTCAATTTTTAGGTAATAGATGTCTATATCATCAAATTCTCTACTGAACGCATTCAGTTTTACAGCATCTTTTTGAGTTGTGATGACCGAGTAGGAATTTGTTTCATAAAACTCTTTTCTTATTGATTGAATTTCTTTCAGCGTATAAGATTTGTGATCTCTGAAAGTCATTCTATTAGTTAAATCGATCTCGTTATTTTTCAGAACATTTAAGAACGAGTAGGTCTTGCGATACCGCAGACGACTAAACTCCGCTGACCTTTAAATTCATCAATTTCATAAAACTTGTGATCCTTTACATCATAAAAACCGGTTGCCTTGTAGTAGGCATGAAACACTTGTTTGTTTTTGTAAAATTTTGAAATTTTCTCCGGGATTATCTCTTTCTCCGAAAATTTTCTATTAATAAATATTGCATCGGCGCGTTGAATTGCGGAAAATGGTTCGCGCATACTGCCGAGCGGTAAAAGTTTTTGTTCCATTCTGCCGGCAACTTTTAAAAGCTTTTGATCGAAGACAAGAATGTTCAAATCTCGAGCAATCCATCTGTGTTGAAAAGCGTCGTCGAGCACGATTGAATCGATATCAAATTTGTTTATTAATCGCTGTGCTCCATCAACTCTTTTTTCGGCAACGGCGGAAGGTACTCTGCATTCTTCCGCTGCAAAGTAAATTTCGTCTCCGCTTTCGTTAACCGAAGCAAGCATTTCTTTACCATCGGAGACTAATTTGTAACCCTTTGTACTTCTTTTGTAACCTCTGCTAAGTATCGCGGCGCTTTTACCCAGTGCTTTAAGCTGATTTGTAATGTACATAACAGTAGGAGTTTTCCCGGCTCCTCCGATCACAAGATTGCCGATCGATATAATTTTGCTGTTTACTTTATGAGATTTAAATATTCCTTTGTCAAAGAACATGTTTCTAAGATTTATAACAAAAGAATAAATCAAAGCTAACGGTGATAACAATATTTTAAGCGTGGTTCCTAACAATCGTCTCTGCTTCTTTCTGAAGATTATTCAGTTTATCTTCACATTCATAAATTAAATTACTTATTTCTTCTCTTGATGCTTCTTTATCAACATAAATTGGATCAGAATATATAACCGAGATTTTTGTAAAAAGTTTCGGAATTTGAAATTGGTCCCAACTATTTAACTCTTTATATTTCTTTGATGCTGTACCTATTAAAAACAACGGTATTGATTTACGTTCAGCAAGCACAACCGCGCCGGCTTTCATTTTATTCACTGGTCCGGTTGGTCCATCGGGTGTAATTGCCAAGCTGTAATTTTCGGAAATAGTATTTTCCATAATTTTGAGAGCTTCTTTTCCACCGATATGGCTCGATCCTCTTATCACTTTATAGTTCCAGCTTTTTAGTAATCTTGTTAAAATCTCACCGTCTTTACTTCTGCTAACCAATGCGGCAATTTTGTATTTTCTGTGAATGTACCATGGAATAATCATTTTGCCATGCCAAAAAGCAACAATGAAAGGTTTACTTTCCGCAGCGTATTTTTTTATACCAGCGTCATTTACAATTTTTATACGGTACGTTTTAACAAGTATGTTTGCAATAAATGAAAGAACATTGAGTCCTAAAAAAGTAAGGACGTTTTTTTTTATCTTTTTAAGATTCATTAAATCCGGCAGTTATTAATTCAGCTGCTCTTTTTGATGCACCCGGTTCACCGAGTTTTTTCTTAATTACAGAAAGTTTCTCTCTAATTGTGTGGTATAATTTCGGGTTGCCCAAAATCTTATCAGCAGATGCAAAAATTTTCTTTTCAGAAACTTCATTCTGCAATAGTTCGGGTAAAACAGTTTCTCCGGCAATAATATTTGCCATTGCAATGTTTTCGATCTTAGCCAGGGTTTTACCAATGCGATAAGTCACCTCACCGGTTTTATAAACAACAATGCCCGGTAATTTTAAGATACCTGCCTCTAAAGTTGATGTACCGGATTTGATTATTCCAAATTTACTATGGGTCAGCAAATCATAAATATTACCGTGGCATATTTTGAAATTTACTGATGGAACTAATCCTTTTAATTTGGATTCCTCAATATTCTCTGAACATGAAACAACAATGTTCATATTATATTTCCCGGCAATTTTTTCCGCAGCTTTGATCACCTCCGGAAAAATTCTTTCTACTTCTTGATTTCTGCTGCCCGGCATGACCAGCAAAATTTCTTTATTGTTGTCTAAGTCTAATTTTTGGTAAAGTTCATCTTTGCTTAAGAAATTATAATCTGCAATTCTTTCAATGAGCGGATGACCAACATATTCAACATCAACTCCGTGAGCAGAATAAAAATCTTTCTCAAAAGGGAATAGGACGATCATTTTGTCAATGTACTTTTGAATTTTTTTTACGCGTCCTTGTCCCCACGCCCAAATTTGTGGAGAAATGTAATAGTAAACTTCTGCGCCCAGATCTTTTAACTTTGGCGCAATGTTCAGATTGAATCCGGGATAATCAATTAAGACAACTCTTTTAATATTTTCTTCTTTTACAATATTCAAAAGTTGTTTCTGAACTTTTTTTATAAACGGTAAATGTCTAACAACCTCAGTAAAACCGAGAAACGCCATATCACGAATATGATAAACGAGTTCCATACCGGCATTCTGCATTGAGTTACCGCCGATACCGATCACATTTATCGACTGATTAATATTTTTAATTTCCTTTATCAATGCTGATCCGTGCAAATCACCGGATACTTCTCCCGCTATTATCATCAGTTTATTGTTCAATTTAATTCCAATAAGTAGAGCACAACTAATAAAATTATCACAAAGCCAAATGCTTGGAGAGTTCTGACTTCAGACTTCAATCCTTTCTTAATATCGTTTTCCGGTTGTTCAATTCCCGGATTTTTATATGGTGTTAATCTCGGAATAAATCTCGGCACATTTTTCTTATAATCTTCATACTGCTCACCATAAGTTTTGTGAAGAAACTCTTCCTCTTCTTTTACAATTACATGATACTGCAAAGAGAAGAACAAAAGTGCGGCGATATGTAAGTATGGAAAGAGCGCCATTGACATAACACCGATACCGAGATATAATAAAATGTTTCCAATATAAAGTGGGTTTCTCACATAAGCGAAAGCTCCTGTTACAACCAAAAATGTTGCGCCTACCGCGCCGGTTCTGCGGGTTTCGCTGCCGGCAACACTGACTCCCCAAAGCCGCCACCCTTCACCCATCAGCGCAATAACAAAACCGATTACCAAACTCTCGATTGTTGCTTCTTGAAATACAAACATCAAAATTAAAAACGGAATCGGTGTATAACTTCTATATTTAAATACCTTATTTGCAAATTTGCTCATTTATTATCCTTGTAAATAAACTTCTCTTCTTTTTAGTTCAGCTTGATGTCTCTTTTTTAATCGCTTTTTTTGAACTAGTGTATCGAGCTTTCTTTTGACATCGTTAAAATTCTTATACGGTGAAAATGAAATTCTGTTGACCTCGCAAAATTTCAGTAGTGATTTTTTGGCAAAAATAAAATCACAGTATTGAACCGGACACGCATCGGAATAACCGTCACCTATATAAACTGTAAACTCATCATCGGCGCTGTGATTGATAATGTGATTTCGTTTACAATTTGCACACTGTTTACATTCTTCATCAGTAAACGGAAACTCGGGTATTAAACGTCCGTCGCTAAAGGTTAGTCTATTGGTAAAAGCATTTAAGTGAGTCAGACCTTCGCGTTCGAGAACTCTATCAATGTAATAATCCAAACCATCGCTAAGAATAAAAAGTTCGAAATTGTTTGCATCGCAATAGTCAACAAACTTTTTGAATGACGGGTCGATATCAATTTCACTTAAAAAATCGTCAAACTTATCTGCATCAAAATTTTTAACAGTTGCACAGAGTTCGCGCCAAGTATCAACCGATGTAATTTCTTTTTTGATCCAGCGTTCGATTATTTTGTGTGCTTCATCCGGATCACCAAATTTTAAGAACATTTCTTCGCCGATATCCTGTTGTGTTATCGTGCCATCAAAATCGACGAATATTTTAAATACTTTTTCACTCACAACTATTAATTAACCGGTAAATCTTCTTGAAATTGTACACCGACTAATTTTGATATTCCTTCCTCCTGCATTGTAACGCCGTACATATTTTCCGCAGATTCCATTGTACGTTTGTTGTGTGTTACAATGATAAACTGAGTGTTGAAACTAAATTCTTTTATAAGTTTTGTAAAACGATCGATGTTTGCGTCATCAAGCGGAGCATCAACTTCATCAAGTACGCAGAACGGTGACGGTTTTACAAGATAAATTGCAAAGAGCAGTGCGGTAGCAGTTAACGTTTTTTCACCACCGGAAAGAAGCTCGATTGACGTTGGTCGCTTGCCTTTTGGTTTTGCAATAATTTCAATTTTTGCTTCAAGCGGGTCAATGTCCTGTTCAATTAAAAGATCAGCTTCATCGCCCGGATCAAACAGAGTCCTAAATATTTTTTGAAAGGAATTGCGAATATCGTTAAATGTATTGGCAAATAAATCTTGTGCAGTCTCATTGATTTCTTTGATTGAGCTAACTAAATCTTTTTCCGATTCAATTAAATCATCACGCTGCTTGTGCAGAAAATCGAGACGTTCTTTTTGTTCTTCGTATTCGGAATAGGCATAAAGATTAACTTGTCCCAAAGATTTTATTTGCTCTTTTAATTTGTGTACTTCTTCACGCCGCTCTTTGAAATCAAAAGAATCAAGATCGTCATATTCTTTTAGTTCTATGTTTAATGAGTAATGTTCTTGGATGTTTTCTACAAGCTGCTCCATCCTCAATGAAATTTCACTAATCTGTAAATCGGATTCGTGAACAACGTCAGAGATTTCTTCTCTTTCTCTACGTAAAGATGAGAGCCCGCTTTCTAATTCTACTGATTCGGATTTCACGCCATTTAACTCCGAGTCAATTTCTCTTTCTTCCGAAATTAATTGCTCTCGGGATTGTTCAATCTCGAGTAGTTCTTCATTCTTATCTTCTACATTATGCTTAACAATCTCAATTTCAGAAGTTGTCTCTTCAATATCTTTGTTCCGTTTCGTAATGCTTGATTCAGCATTTTCTTTATTGTTTTGCGCAGTTCGAAGAGAATTTTCTGTATTATCTTTTTGTCCGAATAACCGCTCAAGTTCAACGCGAAGTGAATTCTGTCTATCAAGTGTTGCACGATATTCGCTGTCAAGTGTTCCGACTTCGTTTTCGAGATCTTTCAGATCACGTTCTTCTTTGTTCTTTTCTTCTATTCTTGCATCAATTTCACTACTGAGTTCTGTAATTTGATTATCTAGCCGGTTTGATTTTTCTACAAGTTCACGAATTTCTTCTTGTGATTTATCAATTTCTTCGGATGATTTTTTGTTTTCAAATTCAAGTTGAGAAATTTGTTTTTCTATGTTCGAAAATTCATTTACAAGGAGTTTTCCTCTTTCGGAGATTGTTCTGAGATTAATTGAGGAAAGCTCGCTCTCATTTTCTTCGATCTCATTTTGAATTGATTTTAGTTTTACTTCGTGTTTCGGAAATTCATCCTTAAGTTCCTCTAGCATTTGCTTTCTACCGAAAATTGAGTCATCCAATTTTGGTAGAGAGCCGGCAGTAATAATTCCATTGCTATGGACTAAATCTCCTTCGAGTGTAGTAAAATTGAATTGCGGAAATTTTTTACTCAGCTCGACAGCAGTAGGAAGGTCTTTTACAATTGCATGTGTATCTAATACGTTTTCAAAATAAGGTTTCCATTTTTTATCGCTTTGAACCGGTGTATGAGCCCAAGTAATAAATCCTTCAACTTTAGCTAATTTTTTCTTTTTCCGGTTAATGAAAATTTCTTTGAGTTTTGTTGTTAATCCTTTTTCTTGTGCATGACCGTTTTGTAAAATAAAAAAGGATGCCTTACCGAGTTCATTTTTTTTAAGATACTCAACTGCACTTTGAAGTTCGGAAATATTTTCGAGAAGTAGATTGTTCAAAACAGGTTTAAGAGCTGCTTCAAGAGCGTACTTATATTTTTTATCGGTCGTTCCAACATCTGCGAAAATTTGTTTTTCTTTCTCAGTCCAACCTTCGCTTTCTAAAAGTACTTTCGATCCTTTTGAAATTCCTTCAAGATTAGTAATTAATGTGTTAATAAAATCAATTTTATCGCGGAGAATATGTAAATCAGATTTTATTTCAGCTTCTGATGAACGTAGTTTCGTTAATTCTTTTTCTAAACTTTCTTTATAGTTTTGGCGTTCAGAATATTCTTTTTCGGATGCTTTAAGTTTTTTCTCAACGGTATCTTTTTCGTTTTGCAGTTCTTCAATGTAACCAACAGTTTTAGCAATTTTGTTTGTAATGCTCTGAATTTTATCATTTAGTTTATTGATGGAGCTATCAATTGATGTTCGAGATTCCCGTAAATTACCAAGCTGGTTATCTTTTGCCGTGAGATTTCTAAATTTGTTTAAAACCTCATCGCTTTTATTTCGGAGAACATTTCTTTTTTCGTCTAATTTCTCTTTTTTATCTCGAATATCAGATTCGAAGCTTTCGAGTTCTTCTTTTTTCTTTTGAATATCGGATTCAATTTCAGCAATTCTATCTTGGTTTTGTTCAATTTGTTCAGAAGCTTCGTCTCTTTGAATTTTGAACTCTTCCAACTCATCGTGGTATCGCAGCAAGTTTGATTCAAAGGAATTAAGCCGTTCTTCGGAAACAGAAATGACTTTTTGTGAATCGTGGATTTTGTCATTTTTTATTTTTATCTGATAACGCTTATCTCGTAATCTTTTCTCAATTTCCTCAATTTGAGATCTAAATTTAACTAACTCTGTTTCAATTCTTCGAATTTCAGAATCGACTATTGATTTGCGTTCATTAAGCGATTGCTTTTTCTCGAGAGCTTTAGCTTTTCTTTGTGTATAAAGTGCCCACTCGCGTTCTGCTAAGTCAAGTTCTTTTTCCCTAAGCACAGATTGAATTTGATTGTACTTGTCAGCTTTTTTTGCTTGTCGTTCGAGTGAGCGTACGGACTTTTCAACTTCCGAGACAATATCATTAACACGAGTTAGATCGGTTTTAACTTCGTCTAATTTTTTTAATGCTAACCTACGTCTAAGTTTATACTTATTTACTCCGGCTGCTTCTTCAAACATTCTGCGGCGTTCTTCGGCTTTGTTACTGAGAATCGTTTCGACCATTTTAAGCTCAATAACCGAATAAGCATTTGCACTCATTCCCGTATCCATAAAAAGATTAGTGATATCTTTGAGTCTGCAGATATTTTTGTTAAGAAGATATTCACTTTCGCCGGATCTAAAAATTCTTCTTGTTATTGTAATTTCGGAGTATTCGGTTGGAAGAATTCCTTTATCATTTACCAAGGTTAGAGAGACTTCAGCCATACCCATAGGTTTTTTGCTGCGGGTTCCGTTGAAAATTACGTTTTCCATTTTGTCGCTTCGTAATGTGCTCGATTTTTGTTCACCAAGACACCAGCGAAGAGCATCAACAATGTTAGTTTTACCGCAACCGTTTGGACCAACAATTCCGGTAATACCTTTTGTAAGGTTAATAACCGTCTTGTTGGCAAAGGACTTAAAGCCGAATATTTCCAGTTTAGATAAATACAAAAACTACACCTTAGAAAAATTTATATTCTTGAATTGCTCTTGTAATGTGATAAAATGTGGAGTTTGTAATTTGAAAATAGAGTAAAACTCCACCTAAGACGAGAAGTGTAAATAAGAAACTATAAAAGTGAACCGTTATTGACCGTACATCAAAAATTACATAGATCCCTTTGACCATTCTTTGTATCAACCAAAGAAGAAATATAACAATGAATATATATACGTATAAATTAATCACATCAGCGATCAATATTCTGTAAAGTACTAATTCGAGAGGAAGCAGTAATGCTAACGGAAGCAAAGCCCAAATCACTGAGTAATATATACTTGAAAAGAAAACTTTATTCTTAAGAAAAAAAGAGAATACCTTAAAGAGAAAACAAATTAATAGGAACACAATAATTGAAGCGATGAATAAAATTATGAATCCATTTAAGGGATGCCATGCCAAATAAATTATGGCGTCTATCAGTTTGGGAGAACCGAATGCTAACAATATTTTTTCGAGTAAAATATTTGTACGCAAAAAGTGGAGAATGTTAATAGTTAATAGAGCAACTGAACCGGCTAATACAAACATCAAAATATTAGTTTGAAAACCGGAAAGTAAACGATGATCTCTTATGTCGGCGAAAAAATTGTAGGGTCGGATAAGAGCTCTGCCGGCATCTTCTCTGAATTTTCTCTTTGAGTTAATTAAGAGTGCCATAAAGATTGACAGTACAAGTCCGATTACTACAAATAAAATCGGTGAATCGTCCTTTTCTGTTCCGATGGGGATTGTAATTTTATTTCCATCCGTTAAATTTGTTTTTACAACTTTATATGTAATTTTGTCCAATGATTTCGAATCCGGTGTCAACCCTACTGCGTATTTATAATTTTTGTTGAATCCGGAATAGAAGGAATTGAAATCTCCGTAAAAGTCATAAAAAGAATTTAATACAAATCCTTGCAGTTCAGTTTTTGCCGTAAACTCAATAATATCACGATGAAACTTTGCGGCTGCTTCATAAGAATTTTTGTTAAGGTATCCATTTGAGTCGCCGTTGAACGAAGGATAGGTTGCTTCGGAAATAAATTCAACTAGCTCATTTGTCTGAAAAATTTGAGTTAGATCGTTTAATTGCTCTTCGGTTACGCTAAATAATTCAATTCCATAAATATCGATTGCACCAATAGGAGTGTCGGGTAAATTAAGGAACGAAGCATAAATTAATTTTTCTGTAATTGTATTTAAATTTTCGGCTCTGTTTAAAAGGAAGCTAAATTCTTCGTCATTTGTTCCTATATATCCGCCACCCAAACCAAAGGCAAATAAACTCGAGTATTTTGAGTATGAGTTTACAATTAAGTTAAGTTGATTGTTAACTCGAGTTATAAAATCATTATCCGAGAGGATTTGTTCCGGTATTGAATTGAGAGGAACTTCCACCATCGCAAGTAATCCAAAATGCTCCATTGCAAAAAGTGTAAATGGATGTGGAAGACGTTTTGAAAATCGTATTGTGTTGAAACCGGTTTCTTTTATAAGTGACAAGTCTTTAAGGATAGTGGAGTAAGAAATCAATCCTCCCGACTCGTTCTCGGAGTAAAAGTATGTAGTTCCCTTAATTCTGAAGTTGGAATTGTTAAATAAAAGTTTTTCGTCGGAAATTTCAGCCCTATAGAAACTGATTTGATGTGAAGAATGATCAATAGTGCTGTCGTTAAGTATAACTTCCAGCTCTAACCGATAGCTTTCCGCATTATCCGGTGACCAAAGTTTTGGGTTTTGGACTGCGAAAGATATTGCAGCTTCTTTTATTTTTCTCTTATCTAAATTTTCAAGCCGTGTTGAATGTACTTCCCGGAAATTATTATTAGAAATAGTACAATTTAGCGACATCTCAGTTTCTATCGAATCCGGAAATGAGTTTGTAAGATGATCAATAATTTTAGAAGAAACTTTAACCGATGCACTTTTTAAATCGTCGGATAGAGTATAGTCAATATCAAAATCAGATATAAATATTTTATTGGTCTCACGTAAATAAACATCCCTAAAAATCCCTCCTCCATCAGAGGGGAATAAGAATCTCTGCAGAACCGGAATTGTACTCACATCGTCAAGCTCAAAACTTATATTTACCGTAATTACATTATCAAAATCATGTATGAGTATATCGCTCGGAAGTTCAACCGAAAAAGGATGAACACCGCCGGGGTGTTTATAAATTACCATATCATTCAACAAAATATCAGCGCTGTAATTTATTCCAAGGAATTCGAGCGAGTATTCTTTTTGTTGTATTTGTGTGCTGGAAAAGTAAATCTCTTTTTCATAAACTAAATTATCTCGTCCGTCAAATGTGGAAGGGATTGTGACTTTTACTTTTTTATTTTCTGCTCCGGGAGAATATGCCAGCCAGCCAACGTTCAAAGGAATGACATTTCTCACCTCGTTGATATCAAAAAATAACGAATCGATATTAGTAATATCGTAAGTGGGTAATTCTTTTATTTTTATCTGGCCGAAAAATGTAGATGAAGTGAGTAATACGAGTAGAATAATGATAAATGAACGAATTTTTTGCATTTCCAAATGGACTAAGTGTAAGTTAATAAAGACACTAAATATACAAAAAAAGGAGGGGTTAGCAATTAAATTAATTTGGAATTCAAACCCAAAAAGTGGGTTTATAAACTATAAACCCACTTTTAAGCTGACTTAATAATTGCCGTAAAGGAATCTGCTTTTAACGAAGCGCCGCCGATCAATCCACCATCAATATCCGGTTGTGAGAATAATTCGGTTGCGTTATCCGGTTTTACACTTCCGCCATATTGGATTACTGTATTTTCAGCTAAATTTGCCGAATATAAATTGGTTAATAATTTTCTGATAAATTTGTGAACCTCTTGAGCTTGTTCCGGTGACGCAGTTTTTCCTGTGCCAATCGCCCAAACCGGTTCATATGCAATTATCAGGTTCTCTAAATCAGGTTCGCTTAATCCAGATAAACCGTTTTTAATTTGTGTTTCCACAACATTTTCAGTTTTACCGCTTTCACGTTCTTCTAATGACTCACCGATACAAAAAATTGGTTTTAAATCTGATGAAATTGCTTTTTTTATCTTTTCATTAATTTGTGAATCAGTTTCCTTGAAAATAGTTCGCCTTTCAGAATGTCCGAGTATCACATACTCACATCCAACACTTTTCAACATGTCTGATGAAACTTCGCCTGTAAAAGCGCCGTTATCGGCTTGATGCATGTTTTGTGCACCTAAGCCAATAGAAGAATTCTTTAACAATGTTTTTGCGGTTTCCAAAGATGTAAATGGCGGGCAGACTATTACACCTGTTTGAGTTTCTAATTCATTTAGTGAATTTTTTAATTCCGAAATGAGTTCTATCGTTTCGGATAAATTCAAATTCATTTTCCAATTTCCTGCTACAACTTTTTTTCTCATTATTACCTCAATATATTAACTGACGGCTTCTACTCGTCTAATTCCCGGCACTTCTCTTATTAACGCCCTTTCAACACCTGCGCGCAGCGTCATAGAAGACATTGGGCAGTTAGTGCAAGCGCCGGTTAATTTAACTTCTACAATACCTTCTTCCGTAATCCTTACAAGTTCAACGTCGCCCCCGTCTGCTTTTAAGTAAGGTCTTATAGTATCGAGAGCATTTTCAACTCTCTCGTTTAGGGCGTTATTCATGATGTTCTCCTTTAATTATCGTTACCTAAAAGTATCTCTACTTTCGGTTTGCCTGAAGATGATGCTTTGCTTTCCGCAACCTTAGCAAGGTTTTCGGCAATGCCTAGAATAGATTTTGAATGTTCGCTATCCGGCATGTCATAAACTATAGGTACACCTTTATCGCCGCCCTCACGAATTCTGGGGTCGATTGGAATGCCACCTAAAAATGGCGTACCGGAATCTTTTGAAAATCTTTCACCACCGCCGGTGCCAAAAATATCATATTTTTTGCCGGTGTCCGGTGCAACAAAATAGCTCATGTTTTCGATTATTCCAAATACGGGAACATTGACTCTGCCGAACATTTTTAATCCTTTGCGAGCGTCAATTAGCGAAACTTCTTGCGGAGTTGTGACAATTACAGCTCCCGATAACGGAATTGTTTGAACAAGTGTCAATTGTATATCTCCGGTTCCGGGCGGCATATCAAAAATTAAGTAGTCTAGATCATCCCATTTTACATCGCTCATAAACTGTTTTACAGCTCCGCTTGCCATTGGCCCCCGCCAAATTACCGGTGCGTTGTCATCAAGAAGAAAACCAATTGACATTACCTTTATACCATAGTTTTCGAGCGGCAGCATTTTAGCAGATTTTGCATCTTGATAAATTTTTGGTTTTTCATCAATCCCCATCATCAACGGAATACTCGGCCCGTAAATATCGGCATCAAGCAAACCAACTTTGTGACCGAGTTTTGCAAGAGCCACAGCCAAGTTAACAGCTACTGTACTTTTGCCAACGCCGCCTTTACCACTGGCAACTGCAATTGTATGTTTTACGTTCTCAAGTAAATTTTCTTTCTGTTGCGGAGGTTGATTCTGTGGTGCTGTTTTAGCTGTTTCAAATTCAATGTTGATCGCATCTACACCGGAGAGTTCTTTTTGAAGTGTTTCAGTTATCGATGTCTCAAGTTTATTTTTTACATGATGTGCCGGAGATGAAATGGTTAATTGGATATTGATTTTATTTCCATCAATTTGAATATCTTTTATTTTTCGCGATGAAACTAGGTCTTGTTTATCATTTGGATCCACTACTTTGCTAAGTGCATCTATAACATCGCCTTTCATTATATCACTCATATTATTACTCCTTTCCGAATAAATTAGAACTACTAAATTAAGAAAAAGCAAATCAACTTACTAAACCATTCAACAGCCATTCAGTCCGATTTGTTCACAGTTATATAGAATAAAGTGAATAATAAATTCTTTTTCTTACCACTTGAATATATTTTTAAGTATGCTTAAATTTACACTCAACAAAATAACAAAACTATGCCTACAATATCAAAAGAGAATTATTTAAAAGCTGTTTACAGTCAGAGTTTAGAACAGCAAACAGAAGCGACAACTTCAGTTTTATCGGAGAAATTAGAAGTTTCGAACGCTGCAATTAGTGATATGGCAAAGAAATTATCTAATGCCGGTTTAATCGATTACACAAAATACAAAGGAGTAGAATTAACGGGCGAGGGTAAAAAAATTGCTCTCAAAATAATTCGACGTCACAGATTATGGGAGTTGTTTTTAATAAAAGTTTTGGGTCTTTCGTGGAGCGAAGTGCATGATGAAGCGGAAAAACTTGAGCACTCAACGTCAGATTTTTTAATAGATAAAATCGATGATTTTTTAGAGAATCCAAAGTTTGACCCACACGGAGATCCGATACCGAATAAAAACGGAACATTACCGAAACTTCCGGAATTGCTCAGTATGAAGGATGCAGAAATCGGGAAAAGATATTATGTAAGAAGAGTTAATGATAAGAATAATGATTTAATGAATTACTTAACTCAAATCGGTCTTGAGTTACTAAAAGAAATTGAAATTGTAGATAAACTATCATTTGACGGTTCATTAATTATTAAAGTTGATTCGGTTAATCACTTGTTAAGTGAGTTTGTTGCCTCGCATATTTTTTTAGAGAAGGAAAAATAAATGAGTCCGTTAGAATTACTTTTAATTGGTTCGGTTTTGTTAGCTGGAATTGGGTATATATTCTATCCAAATAAGGGATTGCTCCATAAATTAAAACGCAGTAAATCCACAAATCAGCGTGAGCTAATTGAAGATGCGTTAAAACACATTTACGATTGTCAATACAATCATATTGATTGTAATGTGAACAGCATCGCGGGTAACTTGAACATTTCAAACGATAAGTCAGCTAAAATCACTGAAATATTAGATGAAATGAACTTGGTAGAATATGACGCCGAAAAAGTTTGGTTAACAAACGAAGGAAGAACATATGCATTAAAAGTTATTCGTATTCATCGCTTGTGGGAAAAATATTTAGCCGATGAAACAAGCATAAATGAAACTGAATGGCACACAAGCGCTGAAGAAGCGGAACATAGATTAAGTGAAGAAGATGCAAATAGACTAGCAGCGCAAATTGGTAATCCGGTTATTGATCCGCATGGCGATCCGATTCCTTCTTCGGCAGGTGAAATAAAAGCGAAAAGGGGAATTCCTCTTACAAATTTGGAATTCAGTCAGCACGGAAAAATTGTTCATATTGAAGATGAACCGCAATCGGTTTATTCGCAGATAGTTGCAAGCGGAATTCATAATGGTATGAAAGTTATGTTGACTGAAAAATCAAAAAGTAAAATAAAAATCATTGCCGAAGGTGAAGAAATTGTTCTTTCACCAATTATCGCGTCCAACATTACAGTCTTACCCGAAACAAAAAGTGAAGAATTTTACAAGGATATTGAAACACTTGCTTCATTAAAAAAAGGTGAAGTAGCAGTAGTTAAAGGAATTTCGAAAGCATGCCGTGGACAGCAAAGAAGAAGATTGATGGATCTAGGAATTGTAAAAGGAACGGAAATTAAATTCGGAATGGAAAGTCCCGGCAAAGATCCGATTGCATATATAGTTCGGGGATCAACGGTTGCATTGAGGAAGAGTCAAGCAAATCAAATTTTTATTTCGAGGAACGGTGAGTGAAATGACAGATTTAAATAAATGCGAAACATGTCCCATACATAATGTAGATAATCTAGTCAAACTAGGCATCAAGATGGATGGCTTCGATTATGTAATTGCATTGATGGGAAATCCAAATACAGGCAAATCCACAGTTTTCAATAACTTAACCGGACTAAGACAGCACACCGGAAATTGGCCGGGAAAAACTGTTACCCGTGCCGAAGGTGCATTCAGTTACAGTGATACTAAATATAAAGTTGTCGATTTACCGGGTACTTATTCACTCCTTTCAACTAGTACCGATGAAGAGGTTGCAAGAGACTTTATACTTTTTGGTCAGCCCGATGTTACAGTAATAGTTGTTGACGCAACTCGATTGGAAAGAAATTTAAATTTGGTTTTACAAGTATTAGAGATAACCGATAGAACAGTTGTCTGTTTGAATTTAATGGATGAAGCCAAACGACACGGAATTGAAATTGATGACCGTGCCTTAAGCCGTGAACTTGGTGTGCCGGTAATTCCTACAGCCGCAAGGCAGAAGGAGGGTATGAATAACTTACTCAAATCAATTCACGAAGTTGCTGAGGGAAAATATATTTGCAAACCATATCGAATTAAAAATATTTCCAAAAAAGTTTCTAAAGCAGTTGAAGGTATTACAGAAAGAGTGCAAGAAGAATTTCCCGAATTACCGAACGCAAGATGGGTCGCAATGCGGTTGTTAGAAGGAGATCAATCAATAATTGAAGCGTTGAAAACCGGTGACCTTGGTAAAATTAGAAAAGCTGAAACTGAAATTGAGAATGTAGCTTGAGGATATTTTATGTCAAACAGAGAATATATAATTAAAGCAGCAGACGATTTACGATGGGAACTCGGTGAAAATTTTCACGACCACCTAATCGAATCAATATATAATGACGCAGGTTCAATTGCAGCAAAAGTTGAAAAAAGAAATGATCAAAAACAGAAATATCATTTCGATCAAATATTAGATCGAATTGTTACTAATAAATGGACCGGTTTTCCTATCATGTTCATTTTGTTGGCAGCAGTTTTCTGGATCACTATTGAAGGATCAAATGTTCCATCGGGGCTATTAGCAACTTTACTGGTTGATACACTTCATCCAGAAATAAAATCACTTGGAGTTTCTGTTGGTCTGCCGGCTTGGTTAAATGGTTTTCTAATTGACGGCGCTTATCTTGCAATGGCTTGGGTAATTGCGGTTATGCTTCCTCCGATGGCGATATTTTTTCCGCTGTTCACTTTGCTTGAAGATTTTGGTTATTTACCCCGAGTTGCTTTCAATATGGATAAACTTTACAAAAGAGTCGGTGCTCACGGTAAACAAGCATTAACGATGAGCATGGGGTTTGGTTGCAACGCTGCCGGCGTAATTGCCACGAGAATTATTGATAGTCCGCGTGAAAGACTAATTGCAATTATTACAAATAATTTTTCATTGTGTAACGGAAGGTGGCCGACGCAAATTTTAATCGCAACAATTTTTATCGGAGGCGCTGTTCCTGCGCATTTGGCGGGAATTGTTTCGGCGGCAGCTGTTGTGGGAATCGCACTATTAGGTGTTCTCTTTAGTTTACTTGTTTCGTGGGGATTATCAAACACAATTCTAAAAGGCGAAGCATCTGCTTTTAGTTTGGAACTGCCTCCTTATCGACCACCGAGAATCTTACAAACTCTATATACATCACTAATTGACAGAACAATTTTTGTACTTGGACGAGCTGTAGTATTTGCAATCCCCGCTGGAATGGTAATCTGGCTTGTCGCAAATGTTGATATTGGCGGGTTAAGTATTGCTGAACATTTTATCAACTGGTCAAATCCGTTTGCATTATTATTTGGATTGAACGGTGTAATATTGCTTGCATATATAATTGCTATTCCGGCTAATGAAATTGTAATCCCAACCATTCTCATGTTAACTGTAATGAGTATCAGCATGACCGGTATGGGTGAAGGTACAGGGGTAATGTTTGAACTTGATTCCACAGCAGATACTGCTACCATTTTATTTAACGGCGGATGGGGTGCTTTAACCGGTGTTTCTCTGATGCTGTTTAGTTTACTTCATAATCCATGTTCAACAACCTTGTACACAATCTATCGTGAAACCGGCAGTTGGAAATGGACTACAGTTTCCGCACTTCTCCCAATCGCAATGGGACTAGTAGTCTGCTTCTTTGTTGCTCAAATCTGGCGTTTAGTAGCTTGATTTTATAGAGTTAATATTCGAGTAAGAGTGCGTGCTATTTTGCTTTTTCACGTCTAACAAATTTGTGAACCTTTCCGGTTGATTTTTGCATCAGGTGTTCTTGTAAGTTAATTTTTTCTTCTTTGTAAACCGGATGGTTGAAAACATATTTTCCGGTAGGCAGCATTACTCTTGCTTTTTGATTATCGCTCATTGCAGTTAAGAGCAATTTCTCAATAATATCCTTTTTGATATTTCTGTTGTAAATCGGGAAACTAACTTCAACTCTTCTATCAAGGTTGCGGGCATTAGATCGGCGCTGCCCAAATAAAGTTCCTCATTTCCGTTGTTGTAAAAATAATAGGCGCGGCTATGCTCCAAAAATCTTCCTACGATACTAATTACTCTTATGTTTTCACTCAGACCGGGCATTTGCGGTAAAAGACAGCAGATACCACGAATGATCATATCAATTTTTACACCTTTTCGAGAAGCTTCATAAAGTGATGCAATTAATGTTGGGTCCACAAGTGAGTTCATTTTAAATATTAATTTGCCCTCACCGCCATTGTTTACATTGTTAATTTCTCTTTCGATTAGTTTTAAGAATATTCGGCGTGTATTAATTGGTGAAACTAACAAGTGTCTAAATTTCTTTTGCTCGGAATAACCCGTTAAGTAATTAAAGACTTCACTTACATCGGCACATATTTCCGAGTCTGATGTAAAAAGACCGAGATCTGTATAAACTTTAGCAGTAGTTGGATTATAATTTC
The DNA here is from genome assembly GCA_034521465.1 of Melioribacteraceae bacterium. Taxonomy (GTDB): domain Bacteria; phylum Bacteroidota; class Ignavibacteria; order Ignavibacteriales; family Melioribacteraceae; genus SURF-28. The sequence continues at coordinate 709,038 of JAXHMN010000016.1, forward strand.
CCGTCCCTAAATGAACATATCTTTTAACGCCGTCTAATTCTTTACGAACAACCAATGTCATTTTGGAATGAGTTTTTAATCCGATCAAACCATAAACTACATGAACTCCGGCTTTCTCCAGTTCACGCGCCCAAAAAATATTGTTCTCTTCATCAAATCGTGCCTTCAGTTCAACAAGAACGGCTACTTGTTTATTTCGCTCCGCTGCTTCGATTAAATGTTTTACAACTGGAGAATTACTTCCAACGCGGTAAAGTGTTTGCTTAATTGCGAGTACATCAGGGTCTCTAGAAGCTTGTCTTACAAAATCTACAACAGGGGTAAAGGAATCATAGGGATGATGTACATAAACATCACCTTTTCTGATTATTGAAAATATATCTTCATCTTGTTCTTCGAACTCCTGCGAGATTACGGGATGATACGGTTTCTCTTTCAGATGATGAAGCGGTAAATCATAAAGAGTCATTATATTACTTAGACCCAGCGGACCATCAATAATGTGAATATCATCTTTGGTGATCTCTAAATTCTCAATCAATGTATCCAGCATAAATTGAGGCATATCTTTTTCAACTTCCAAACGTACTACAGAACCAAACCTTCTTTGTCGAATATTTTCTTCAATTACTGCGAGTAAATCATCCGCTTCGTCTTCTTGAATTTCCATATCTGTATCACGCGTAATTCTAAAGCGCTGTGCCTCTAAAACTTTTAATCCCGGAAAAAGAGTTTGTAGATTTTGTTTGATCAGATCATCAAGCCAAATGAACTTTGCATTAAATTGTCCGTTATTTTCTTTTTTGTTTGGTTTAATTATGCTGTCGATTCGAATTAAACGGGGCAGAATACTCGGTACTTTAACTCGTGGCAAAATGTTTTTCACCGTTTGGCTTTTGAACAAGTAAGCGCAAAACTTAAACTCAAATTTGAGATATAGGGAAATGGTCTTCCCGGGTCAAAAGCAAGGGGAGTTAGTACGGGATAAATTTCTTTATTAAAATATTCAGCAAGATATTTTTTTCTTCTTTGTTTAACTGATTCAATGTAAGTAAGTGAACGTCATTATTTTTTAATGAGGGCACAATTTCGTTTTCCCAATATTCGTAAATAGTATCAATCATTGGGCGTACTTCGTTTTCAATTTTGTGCAATTCTTCCGAGGGAGTTAAACCGTCAATTGTTGGATCAATTACTTTGGCAATAATTTGGTCTTTTATTCCGGCAACTCGAATCATGTAGAATTCATCTAAGTTCGCAAAAAATATGGAAATGAATTTTACCTTTTCGAGTAAAGGGAGGTTCGGGTTAAGCGCTTCTTCGAGCACCCTTCTATTAAACTCCACCCAGCTAAGATCTCTGTTGATGAAGTTCTCGGGTTTAAATATTTTTTCAATTTATCTTTAGTAAGTGACATCTTAATTTCATTATATCAATCTAAAATACCTATTTAAACGGCTAAAATCGTTAAAAATCGTTACTACTTACTTTTCTTGGCAGAACTGAACGAATCCAAATCATAATCAATTGTAATATCCGGCATTTTAATTCTTCTAAGTTTCACCTTGCTCATTTTGAAAAACTCTTCTGCTTGAGTATCGTGATAATCGGAAAAGATGACTACTTCTTTTATTCCGGCTGCAATTAACGCTTTCGAGCAATTTGTGCAAGGCATATTTGTTACATAAGCAGTAGCTCCCTTAGTGCTTACACCATGAACAGAACATTGAAGAATTGCGTTCATTTCTGCATGAATTGTTCGTATACAATGATTGTCAACTATCCAACAACCAACATCGTTACAATGTTCACCGCCGGGTATAGAGCCGTTATAACCGGTAGCTAAAATTCTTTTATCACGCACTAAAACACAGCCGCAATGCATTCGTGGACAAGTTGCTCTCTCAGAAACTAGCATTGCAACTTTCAAAAAATATTGGTCCCAAGATGGTCTTTTTTTTTCTGCCATTTTTACTCCAGTTCTATTCAGTTTGCAATTTTATGAAAAATGCACGATTATTTCTCATAAATCTAAATCATTTTTGAAAATTTAATCCGGAACGAGTTTAATGAATACAAAAATATGGATAAATGGAAAGATATTTACCGTAAATGAAAAGCAGCCATGGGCTGAAGCGATAGTAACCGAAGGAAAGAAAATCAAATATGTCGGAACAAATCAAGAAGCAAAAAAATTTTCCGGTGAGCAAATCGATTTGGGCGGGAAGTTGGTATTACCTGGGCTGATCGATGCACATGTACATTTTATGATTGGCGGCTTAAGCTTAACTCAACTCGACTTGGGAAAAGTGAAAAAGTAAAGAGGAGTTTCGCAATACAGTTTCCAATTATGAAAAGGAGAATAAATCCGGTTGGTTATTAGGAGGCAACTGGAATCATTTTCAATTTGAGGATAAAGTTCTTCCCTTCAAGGAATGGCTCGATGATATTGTTCCAAATAAACCCGTTTACTTGACAAGAGTTGATATTCATACAGCATTAGTAAATAGCGTTGCATTAGAAATAGCAGGTATTACAGAAGATACTCCCGATCCCGAAGGAGGTAAAATTCATTGTGATAGTAACACGGGTAAGCCGACAGGAATTCTAAAGGACACTGCAATGAACTTGGTCTCAAAACATATCCCCGAACCAACATCAGATGATTTGGATGAAGCGTTTAGTGCCGCACAAGAGGAAGCTCTTAAACAAGGTATAACTTCGGTTCACGATATAACGGAACCAAAGCATTACCAAATTTACAATAGAAAGAAAGATGAACTAAAGACTCGGCTCAACTGCATTTTCCCGATTAATCACATTGAGAAGTTATTGGAAGAAAAAGTTTTTGATGAACAGTCAAGTAAGTCTATTAGGAGTAAATCGGTTAAAGCATTTGCCGACGGCTCACTCGGCTCCCAACACCGCTTGGTTTTTTGAACCATACAAAGATGATCCATCAACAACCGGTTTGCCTACAGACTATATGTTGAATGGAAAGTTCAAAGAATGGGCTTTACTAGCAGATAAAAATAAAATTCAACTCGCTGTACACGCAATCGGAGATAGAGCAGTTTCGGAAGTGCTTGATGTTTTTGAAGAAGTCTCAAAAATAAATCCACCTTGGGATAGACGCTTTAGAATTGAACATGTCCAGCACATAAAAGAAAAAGATATTGAGAGAATGAAAAAATTAAACGTGATTGCATCTATGCAGCCATCACAGCTTTACGATGACGGAGTTTGGGCAGAGGAAAAAGTTGGTAAAGAAAGATTGAAAGGAACTCACGCCGTAAAAACTTTGCTTGATCACGGAATAAAAGTTTGTCTGGGAAGTGATTGGACAGTCACTCCATTGGATGTAATTCACGGAATTGATATTGCCGTAAACAGAAAATTAAAAGATAACTCAAAACCGGACGGCTGGATTCCATCAGAAAAAATATCGGTAGAAGAAGCTATTAAGGCGTACACAATTGATGCCGCGTATGCTTGTTTTGAGGAGGATATAAAAGGATCAATTGAAGTAGGTAAGCTTGCGGATTTTGTAGTGTTGAGTGAGGATATTTTTGAAATATCCACTGAGAAAATCTCTGATGTAAATATTGACAAGACTGTTTTTAACGGGAAAGAATTGTAGAATTATCCCCAAGATATTCGCAAACTATTTTGAATAATCTTGGGGTAATTTTGATTATTCAAATTCATCTTCATACATAATAACCACATTATCACTCGCCGGAAATCCCACACATGTTAAGCAGTAACCCTGTTCAAGTTCTTCTTCGCTCAAGGCAGTTTGCTCAACTAATTTCAATTTGCCGGATAACAGTTTCGCTTTGCATGTTGTACAGTTTCCAAATTGACAAGAGTTGGGAATATCGAGCCCTTGTGCAAGTCCAACTTGTAATATTGGTTCATCCGGCGGTACAATTAGCTTATGCCGTTCACCATTTAAAATAAGTGTTACTTCTCGATCTTTCTCTTCGATTTCGTCGGTCTCGTCCAAAATTTTAGTTGTATAGATTTCACGATGGATTCGTTTTCTCTCTACATCTTTCTCTTTTAGTAAATCCATTATCATTTGCATCATTTCTTCGGGGCCGCATAAATAATATTCTGTTTTACTATTGATCCAATCTTGATAATTTTCAAAAAGATCTAAAACTTTTTCTCGATCGATTCTTCCCTTAAGTCCATCCCAAGCATCATTTGGCTGGCTGAGACTGTGAACAATTTTAAGTCTTTCCGGATATTCATTTTGTAATTCTTGCAGTCTGTCCTTAAAAATGATAGAGTCCTCATCACGGTTTCCGTAGAGTAGCAGAACTTTGGACATTTGTTCATATTTCAACACCGATTGAAGATGAGACATCAGCGGTGTGATACCACTTCCCGCACCGAACATGACTAGATTTCTTTTGTTTACTTTTTTTGGTTCAATAATAAAATTACCGAGAGGGGGGAGGGATTTAATCACGTCGCCAACTTTTAAATTCTCTAACAAATATTTAGTTGTTACTCCATCTTTGAATTTTTTAATGGCAACGCCTACTTGGGGCAGCTCGTCCGGAGTTGTCCAAATTGAATAACCTCTTCTAGTTTCGTTTCCGTCTGCGTCAAAAATAAATGTTAAAAATTGGCCCGGAATGAAAGAAAGATCGCGGTTATCTTTTTCGTGAAGTAATATATTTAGAGTATCCTTGGTTTCGTGATGTATTTCATCAACGACTAAGTTCAAAAAATTCATTATTATAATCCTTTCCTCCTACAAACAGAAAATTTGTGGAAAATGTTTCAAAAATAAGTTGGAAACATAAGGTTAATGAATTTTAGAGGCAAGCTGCTGCAGCCGAGGGCGCAACCGCAGCAGCTGAATTGATCATTAAAGGAGGGTACAACATGATATCTTATAACGAACAAATTGCGTACCAGAATTGAAACATCTATTCAAAAGATAAAAGCAGCTTTTTTGCCGCATTTATTTGAACTATTCTTAATATTAGGAATGAGGTGAGAATTATTTTTTCAGAATTATTCGGAATGTTGTGCCTTCACCTGGGACGGATTCTTTGACAAAAATTCTACCTTCGTGGTAATTTTCAATTATTCTTTTCGAAAGACTTAATCCGAGACCCCAACCGCGGCGTTTTGTGCTGTAACCGGGCCTAAAAATATCTTTCCGCCTATTGTATTCGATACCTTTTCCGTTATCACTAACTTCAATATAAACTTTTGAATCTTCTAAAAAGTACCGGAATTTAATAACACCATGTTTGTGATCGATTGCATCGAGTGCATTTTTCACTAAGTTTTCTAACACCCATTCAAACAATTCTATATTTATTTTGACTATTAAATCCTCCGGTCCATCAATTTCCATTTTCATGTTGCGTGCTGTGTTTGGCAATCTGCGGTGGAAGTAATTAATAATACGGGTTATTATTTCATATAAATTCTCTTCCTTGAGTTCCGCTTTCGATCCAATTTTCGAAAAACGATTAGTTACTTTGTTTAATCGAAAAAGATCATTATCAATTTCATCGGAAGTATCCAAAACTTTATCCGGATCATTATAGTGCAGTTTTAGCATTTCATTCCAGCCCATCAAACTTGATATTGGCGTACCGAGCTGATGTGCAGTCTCTTTTGCCATACCAACCCAAATATTACTCTGCTCTGTTTTCTTCATATAACTGAAACTGAAATAAGCAATTAATACAAAGAAGAGTGCAAATGAAATTTGAAGGTAAGGAAAAAGTCTTAAACTCTTGATTAGCTCAGAATCGCCGAAATAAATTTTTTGTCTTACAGTTGTTCCGTCAAAAGTTACTTCAATCGGTTCATGTTCTTCGGCTAATTCGGCTACCTTTTGTTTAAGGAAAAGTTGTAATTCGTCTCCGCTCAATGTTGTATCGATGTCGAGATTTCGTATACCGACATCAAATCCTTGAAAAATTACATTATCATTTGCATCGGTTAGGATTAAAGGGAAGTCAATTCTACGAACAATATTGTCGAAGATAAAAGTAGCGTCAAAACTATTTATGTTGGGATCGGCTATATACTCGAGACTGTTAGCATATAATTCTGCAATTTGTCTTTCACGTTCCTGGAGTTTTTGTACAAGGTCATTAGTAAAGTACAGCGTACCTCCGGCGATTGCAATACCTAGAACTAATAACATTATTTTTATATTTAAGGATGCAGGACCGCCGGACATTCTCATTTTAACTTACTCATTCAACGCTGTTAAAGCTTTATTGTTTGGGATCTTTTTGGACCGACAGAAATAATCGAGATTTCGAATCCGCATTGTTCCGAAATGAAAGATAAATATTGTTTTGCTCCATCAGGCAAATCATCATAACTTTTTGTATCTGAGATATCTTGCTTCCATCCCGGAAGAGTTTCATAAACAGGAGTTACTTTTTCCATTCTCGCAATATCAGTTGGATAGGAGTGAATTAGTTTTCCATCAATTTCATAACCGGTACAAACTTTTATTTCATCTAAATAACTGAGCACATCAAGTTTTGTGATTGCAACACGTTCAATTCCGTTGATCATTCTCGAGTAACGCATCATAAAAGCATCAAACCAACCACAGCGTCTCGGTCTTCCGGTTGTGGCTCCAAACTCTGCACCGGCTTCCCGAAGTTTATGCCCGTTTTCTTCGTCGAGCTCGGTTGGGAAGGGACCTAAACCAACTCTTGTTGTATATGCTTTTACAATGCCAAATATGGATGTAATTCTATTTGGTGGAATGCCGGTTCCGGTGCATCCGCCTCCTGAGGTTGGATTGGAAGAGGTGACATACGGATATGTGCCAAAGTCAATATCTAGCAGTGTACCTTGAGCGCCTTCCATTAAAATACTTCGCTTGTCATTTATGGCTGTGTTTAGAAATGACGGAACATCTTTAATGTAGGGATCGATGGCTTTATCAAACTCCAAGTATTGTTGGATGATTTCTTCGACATCAAGTTCATCAACATTATAAACTTTTTTCAATATTTCATTTTTTTCTTCAATGTTCTGTCTAATCAATTTTTCGAGATGAGGTTTATTTAGGAGGTCAACAATTTTAATTCCTTTTCTGGCATATTTATCAATGTAGCAAGGTCCGATCCCTCTGCCGGTTGTTCCAATTTTTCTGTCACCTTTCTCACTTATTGAGTCTAAAAGTTTATGATAAGGCATTATAAGATGAGCGTTGTGGCTAATCAAAAGTCTATTTTCGATTGCAATATTATTATCCTCTAAGAATTTTATTTCATCAAGTAGAGCTTGCGGATCAATTACGACACCGCTGCCTATCACGCAAACAACATCACGTCTTAAAATTCCGGATGGAATTAAGTGTAGAATGAATTCTTTATCTTCTATCTTAATTGTATGTCCGGCATTAGCGCCGCCTTGGTAACGAACGACAATTTCATACTTTTCACTTAGTATATCAACAATCTTGCCTTTACCTTCATCGCCCCATTGACTGCCGACTAAAACTGTAACGTCCATATATTCCTCATAATTTAATATTCAGCAAAAAAACTCCGAATGAAAAATTCGGAGTTGAAAAGTCTTATAAGATTAGTTTAGAAGGATTTTATTGCTTCATCAACAGAATCGTAATTTTCAAAAATAGTAATCAATTTAGTGATCACTAAAAGACTGTTTATTTTTTCAGTAGCTTTTGCAAGCTTCAATGACCCGCCGCCGTTTTTCATTGTTGTAAATCCACTTATTAACATTCCTAAGCCGGAGCTGTTCATAAATTTTACACTGGATAAATCGATTACAACATTTTTCTTTCCTTCATCAATCAATTTGTGTAGGAGGTCGCTGAATTCTTGAGCTTCGGGACCACCCATAACATTCCCTTTCAACTCAATGACAACAGCGTTATACTTCTCAGAAACTTTAGTTTTCATAGATTCTCCTGATGATTTTTTTCGGTTATTATTCTCTAATAATATTTCAAAATTATGCAAAATCCGGCTAAAATTATTCTGCATAAATATTTATATTAACAGCTAAGTTATTGAATCTGATTATAAAAATAAAGATTTATTTACACGTTCGAATTAACTTAAAATTTGGCGTATATTTCGGAACTATCAAGAATACTTTTCGTCTAAGATGACAGATAAAAACCAAGACTCAAAACAAAAAAATCTCGAAGATCAGGAAGAAGATTTTCGGCTAATCCGTAAATTTATTGACGGAAATGAAGATGCTTTCAGCACTTTGGTTCTGAAGCATAAAGAAAAAGTGAGAAACTTGGTGTTTCTGACTCTTGGAGATGCTGATAATGTTGACGATATTTCGCAGGATGTCTTTATAAATGTATTTCATAAAATTAAAGATTTCCGGTTTGAGTCTAAGTTCACAACCTGGCTTTACAGGATAACCGTCAACAAGTGCAGAGATTATCTTAGAAAAAAACGTGTTCGTAGTATTTTTGTTCCGATCAAAGACACATCGCACGAACCAAGTATTAAGGGACACTCTGATAATCCCGACTTGCCTGGTTTAGTAAGGAAGGGAATTGATAAGCTGCCTGATAAATTAAAAATACCATTAGTTCTGCGTGATATAGACGGACTGAGTTATAAAGAAATTGCAGATCAATTGGATTGCGAAGTGGGCACCGTGAAATCTAGAATTTTCAGGGCGAGAGAAAGTCTTAAGTTTATCTTAGAACCATACCAGGATGAATTGAACTCTTAGTTCCTAGGGGGAAGCATTGTCTGATAATGCAAATAAACCAAAATCAATAAAAAGATATCTACCGATAGCCGCGCTGGCAATTATTACAGTGGCGTTGATGTTCTACTTTAAAGAGAATAGAGGCGGTAATCTGGTTGAAATAGTTGATAAAGGAAAAACCGATTTAATTTCACTTTACACAGATAACTTACAACCACTTCTGTTTGGAACAGATATTACTAATGAAGATGTTTTCAACTTTGCATTTTTTCAAACACTTCCGCTTGATAAAAATGAAAATAATATGCTTAAGATTTCCGACGAAGCAGATGGTTCAACAAATTATCAAGTTATTCCCGCCTCATATAAATCTGATACAAAAAATTATGAATACTTTGTTCACTTTATGGCTTTTGATGAAAAGCAAAAAGCGGGTCTCGATTCGTTGTTAGAATCATATCAATCTGAATTAGCCGAAGCTGTTTTAACAAATAAAGAAAATACAATTGCAGTGAACCATAATATTTCGTTGCTCCAAAAAGCAATTTTATCAGATATAGCTTCGTACTCTCAATCAATAAACAAACCTAAAATCAGTGAGCTCTTCGGAAGCAACTTTGCAATTCTTGATTCAAGAGAGACGATGAGATTAATTGATGAAGTTAAGCGTGATACTTCAAGTGAATATTTAGTGATAGGACGAGATACTTCATTTACATCAAGATTAGAGTTTGACAGAGAAAAAATTGAACGAATGTTATCGAAAACAAAAAATTCTTTGCCCAAAGAGATAGACCAAGATTTTGACGTTAGAGCTACTCCGGATAACCGGATTCCACCCTCACCACATAAACGGCCTAAGTTAGATAAAAGTAACTTTGATAGCAGTTACACCTATACTTATGTTGCACCGGATTTTAACTTTGATCAGTGGCAAATGGAAAACAAATCTTTTGATTCATTAAAAATTGTTTTAACAGAGATGAGAGAAAGTCTTAAAAATCTCTCATTCAAGTTTGATACCGATTCGTTAAAAAAATCTTTACAATTTGAATTTAAGTCCGATATTGATTCATTGGAGAATTTGGAATTCGAAATGAACTTAGATGGTCTTGGGGAAATTATTAATCGTTCTATTGACGGAGCGTTAAATAATCCGGCGGATGAAAAGTATTGGGAAGATTTTGGTGTTCACATTGAATCGTTATCAACGGGTTTTATAAAAATAAAAACCGATTCGTTGAAGAAATTGAAAGAACAATTAAAAGAGAAGGATAATATAAATTTGTGACAAGAATGTTAAACAATATATCAAATTCCAGGCGACTTGAATATGCGATAATTGTTTCGATTACTCTATTCATATTTAAGGTGTTGTTTACAACAGGCGATTCATTTTTGCTCAATTTGATAAACGAACTGCTTGTTTTTTCAGCACTCTTTTTCTTGAGTTTTTATCTTATTCATTTTATTAGATTAAAATGGACTTCGCCGCTGCAAATTGTTTTAAAATACAGGGATTCTTGCTGCGCTTATATTTTTTGCATTCTCAATCTCTTCGGTAATTTTTGATGTTTGCTGATTTCCGAAGCGATCAGAATTTTATTACAATAATTTTTAGTTTGATCATATCATTTGTTTTTCTGGCGTCTGCCGTTTATATCTTTGCATCGTTTCGCGAATTATTCTTTTTAAGACAAAAACATGATCCGAGCACGTATTTCAATACAATGATGGTTTTTTTCCTTTTATTATTCTTTTCAAATTTATTAACTGCTATCGATCCCGAATTCGATTATCCGAAAAATGCATTTTACGTTGTTTCACTAATTCTTATTTCAATCAACTCTCTGCGTATTGCATGGATTGCATTTCTTGTTAAAAAGCAAAAAGTATATCTGTTAATTTTGTCGATTGTGCTCAGCATTCTTTTTGGATTTAATTTTGCATTAACTCTTGAAGATAATGCTCTCTCACAAGTAATAATAAATTTTTCGCCGGGCTTCCATTCACTTTTAAATCTCCTAATGATTTACGGTACAATATATTTCGGTGTTATTTTCTTTACCACACTCTTTCATCTTCCGACTGCCGAAGCATTCGACAGAAAAGCCGAAGAGGTGACTTCGCTTCGAGATCTAACCAAATTAGTAACAGAAGTATTGGATTTTAAAGAGCTTGCGAAAACAATCACAAATGTTACAACAAGAATTTGCAACTCCGATTCTGCTTGGCTTGTAATTATTAATGACGAAAATTATGAACTTAGTTCGGTGAATAATATCGGTTATCTCGAAGCTGATAAATTGAGTAAAAAAATACTTGAAGACAAGGATATTGAAATTGAATCACTCGTTACTTTGAATCAGGAAACAGTAGAAGTTTCCATTAAAAATGATTTTCGAAAATTTAATTTTAGTTGGATTGCAATTGCTCCGTTAAAAGTTCATGAAAACAAAAAAGGGTATCTCTTTGCTGCTCGCAAAAGAGATTATGAATTTGATTACGATGATAAAAAAGCGATTGAATCTTTTTCGGATTATGCTTCGGTTGCTCTAGAAAATGCAATCCTAATTGAAAAATCAATTGAAAAGGAAAGATTGGAAAAAGAGCTGGATGTTGCGCGTGATGTACAGTACAAAATTTTACCAACTAAAGTACCGGAGTATGACTCGCTGCAGCTTTCTGCATTGTTTGTGCCTGCATTTGAAGTCGGTGGAGATTATTATGATTTCTTCAATATCGATTCCAATAACTTGGGAATAGTGATTGCGGACGTCTCGGGCAAAGGAATTTCGGCTGCTTTTATTATGGCTGAAATCAAAGGTGTTTTTAGTTCTCTGGCTAAAGTTATAATGAATCCAAAAAAATTATTGGTGAAAGCTAACGAAATACTCTCAGAAAGTTTAGACTCAAAAACATTTGTGACAGCAATATATGGAATTGTGAACCTTGAGACCGGACAATTTACTTTTGCAAGATGCGGTCATTCACCACTTATTGTTATTACTGACGGTGAATCGAAAAGATTTACACCCACCGGAATGGGATTGGGGTTAGATGATTCAGATATGTTTGAATCGACGCTTAAGGAAATGGAAATTCAATTGAAGAATGGCGATATTTTAGCATTATATACAGATGGAATACCTGAAAGTCAGAATGCGTTAAACGAAGAATTTGGCTATGAAAGATTCGAAAAAATATTAATTGATAATGCACAATCTGACACGGAAAAAATCTCAAATAAGATTATGGAACAATTAACAATATTTTCAAAAGATTATGAGCAGCACGACGATATAACTCTGTTAATTATGAAATGGAATTTTAATAATAAAAAATCGGGGAAAGTTAATGGCTGATTTCAACGTTAACGTTAGGGGGCTTGGCAGCGTAAGCGTAATTGATGTTAAAGGGTATCTTGATGCGCACACTGCCCCTCAACTCGAAAACGCTTTCAATCAACTTATCAACAAAAATAATTACAAGGTGGTTGTTAATTTTAACGACCTCTCCTACATAAGCAGCGCAGGTTTGGGGGTATTTATGGCATACGTGGAAACCATGAGGGAAAACAAGGGCGATATTAAATTTTCCAATATGCAGGATAGTGTTTTCAATATTTTTGATCTGCTAGGTTTTCCAATGTTATATGAATTCTACGGTGATGAAAAAGAAGCTGTAAATAAATTTGAAAAACCGGAATAGAATTGAACTCCAAAAAGAAAAAAATAAATAAAGAACTAATCGTTAAGAGTTCTACTGATAATTTAGCTGAGATTAGAAGTTTTGTTAAAGAAGCTGCATTTGAAAGCGGTTTTTCAAATGAAGTTGTTCACAAAATTTCACTTTCCGTTGATGAAGCATGTACAAACGTTATCAAACATGCTTATAAATTTTCTCCGGAAAGAGATATCTCGATAAAGACAGAATTTAGTAATGATAAATTTATTATAACAATTACTGATTCCGGTGATAAGTTCGATCCAAAATTAGTCCCCGAGCCAAATCTGGAAGAGTATCACAAACAAAAAAAGGTTGGGGGTTTAGGAATGTTTCTAATGAAAAAATTAATGGATGAAGTAAAGTATAACACTCTTTCGGGTAACCAGAATCAAGTTATACTTGTAAAATATTTGGCTCACTCCAATGCAAGTTAACGATCAAAATGCCGCACTAAGAAAATTATCCGCACTTGTTGATTTCAGCAATTTGATAAACTCAAGTTTGGAGATTGAGTTTACGATCAATAATTTACTTCTTACTTGCTTTGGTAAATTCCGCACAACCCGTGGATGTGTAGCAATTATGAACGATCAAGAATTCTTGGAAATTAAATCCGCAAAAGGAATTCCAAAAGAAGCAACTGATTCTTTTCCTCGGTAAAACTTCAGCAGATTGAAGAGGATAAAGAATTTAACGCATTCCTGAAAACCAATAAACTTAACATCACACAAAAGATTATTTCTTCGAATGGTGAGATTGGACTTTTAATGTTAGGTGGAAAGTTTGACGGAAGCAAGTACGATACCGATGATATTGAATTTATGAAAACTATTGTAAACATTGCTGCTACTGCATTAGAAAATGCCCGGTCGGTTGAACGATTGAAAAATGTAAATAAACAACTTGATGGGAAGGTTAATCAGCTAAGTTCATTGTTTGACCTAAGCAAAGAGTTCAGCGGAATATTGGAAAAGGATATGATCGGTAAATTGCTCGTCTTTTCAATAATTGGGCAGTTGATGGTTTCAAAATATGCTGTGCTGACTTGCGAAGATTCGAAAGTAGAATTTCTTGAAAACAAATTCCCTCAAGATGAAATTAAAAATGCGCTTAAAGATTGTTCACCGTTCGAGATTAAAAGTGTAATTAGCTCAGACAAACTGAAGTCGAATTATAATGACCTCTATGAAACCGGAGTTTTGTTGATTGTCCCAATGCAAATTAAAAATGAAACAAAAGGTTTAATTCTTTTGGGGCAGAGAAGAACAGGTGAAGCATACTCTCAATCCGATATTGAGTTTATCTCATCCGTCGGTAGTCTCGCGATTATTTCAATTGAGAATGTTAAACTTTTTGAAGAGACTTTAGAAAAACAGCGGATGGAAAAAGATTTAGAACTTGCCCGCACAATTCAACAAAATCTTTTACCGGATAAAATTCCATCAACGAAGAATTTTGAAATTTCCGCATTCAATAAATCAGCCAGACAAGTTGGCGGAGATTATTATGACATTATAAAATTAGATGAAAACAGAACTCTATTTGCGATTGCCGATGTTTCCGGAAAAGGAGTTCAAGCAGCGTTGCTGATGGCTAATCTTCAAGCGTTCCTTCAATCTGTTGCAAAACAGAACTTTCCGCTCCCTGATGCGACTAATCTAATAAACGATTTGGTTTCCGGTAATACAACAATGGGAAGCTTTATTACATTCTTTTGGGGAATAATTGATGATTCAACTAGAGAGTTAACGTATGTAAATGCAGGACACAATCCACCTTTGTTGGTTAGAGAAAACGAATTAACAAAACTCAAAAAGGGCGGAATGATTTTAGGCGTGATGGAAACCACTATTCCCTATGAATGTGAAAAAATACAATTAAACAGAAATGACAAAATTATTTTGTTTACTGACGGCATAACTGAAGCAATGAATGTAAATCAAGAAGAATATGGTGATGAGAGATTGGAAAAATTCGTTTTGAACTTGAGTGAATATAAAGCCGATGAAGCGTTAAATAAATTGACAAGCGAAATAATATCATATACAAAAGGTGCTGATCAATCGGATGATATTACATGTTTAGTTATAAATGTTAAGTAGGTAACTCATAAAACAATGGTTTGAAAAATATCGTCAAAAGTTAACTACGCCGGTTTTTTATGCTCTTGCTGTGCTGAGTGTTATAAATCTTTATTTCTTGTTAGAGATAACGCCGCAAAGCAATGATGAGTGTTTGTGGGAGATGAACCGCGTTAGCAAGGATACTGTCGCTGTATATTTCGACCTAGTTAAAGAAGGCGGAGTTACTTGGGAAGCCGGGATAAGAGATGGTGACAGACTACTTGCCATTAATGGAGTTGAAATAAGAAATACTCTTACTGCTCAATATTTACTTAACCAAGTTGCAGGTGGTGACTCGGCTTATTATTTATACCAAAGTAACGGTCACGAATATGAATCCTACGTTGAAATTAAGAAGTTAGTCAACTTTGGTGCGCTTGCAATTTCTTTGGCAGCAATGCTCTGGCTGATTGTGGGATTTATAGTAATAAAGTCTAAGCCCGAAGGTGAACTACAACAGCTATTTTTTAAGATTGGAATTTACTTTGTCTTGTTTTCATTCTTCGGAATGCTGCTCAATAATTTTAATTCAAATCCGCTTTATGATTACACTTGGTTGGTAGCTATATTAGCCGTAATACAACTTTATGCTGCATGTTTTCTACCGTTTTTTATAATTCGATTTTTCTGGATATTCCCGAAACGCCTACAAATTGTAAATTACACCATTACTGAAAAGTTACTTACTTTTGCACCTAGAGTCATATTTGGGTTGACTGTGGTAGTCATTATTCTTCAACAGACCTCATTGTTAAATAATCTCTTTTTTCTTCTTGAGCATTCTATATCAGTCGGATTATTTTTCTTTTTCTTTTTTGCTGTCGTTGTTGGGTTTATTTCACTCATAATATCCTACTTTAAATTAGATGATACAGAAGAGAAGAAACCAATATTTCTCATATTGATTTCATATTCTGTAGCGATTGCAGCAATTATTTACACAACAACACTTGCAAACGAGTTAGCACAGACAATTTTCAACGAACCGGAGTATTTTTTCCCCGTGTTGCTTGTAGCAGTCTTACCCCTTTCTTTCGGGTATTCAATATTCAAGTACTCTCTGATGGATGTCGGCGACGTTATAAAAAATACAATGTTCTATGGCTTATTAACTGTAGCGCTTGCTGCTTCATACTTTATAACTATTTATATTCTGGGGCTAGGTATTAGCAGTGCGATCTCAACAGAGTATCAAGGTATTATAGCAGGATTTATTTTTGTTTTATTTGCTGTCTTATTTCAGAGTACAAAGGATAAGTTTCAAGATTACATCACACAGAAATTTTATCCGGAACAATTTGCCTCACAAAAAATATTAATGCAATTCAGTAATGATGTCCCGACCGTGGTTGGCTTAGAGAATATTCTTAATTCAACTCAAAGTATATTTATTGACAATTTGAGAATAAAAAAGTTTGCTGTTTACTTAAGAGAATCCGAATCGGATAGATTAAGCTTAGTGCGAAGTTTTGGAATAAATATTCTACCCGAAAACTTTAACCACGATACGGATGCTGTTCTTAATATTATTGAAACAAAAACCAAGAACAAATTACAACCCGCAATTGAGCGAGAAGAGTTCAATAGGGTATTCCCGGATATCAGTAAACAAATTATTGAGGATGAAATTTATACAGTCATTCCGCTCATGATTAAATCGCGTCTAATTGGTGTGCTTTTGTTTGGCTTGAAATATTCCGGCGCAAGATTTGCGGGAAGGGATTTAGAACTCTTGAATGCAGCAGCAAATCAAATTTCGATTTCTTTGGAAAATGCACGTCTGTATGAATCCGAAGCGGAAAAGATGAAGATGGAACGAGAGTTGGAAAATGCCAGAAAAATTCAAGAAAGCTTGCTGCCCAAGAGTATTCCGGAATTCAAAAATCTTGACATATCTGGGTGCATGATTCCGGCAATGCAGGTCGGTGGTGATTATTACGATGTAATCAAAGTCTCGGAGAACAAAGTTTATGTCATTGTCGGCGATGTATCCGGCAAAGGTCTCTCTGCATCGTTCTATATGTCTAAATTGCAAACAATGATGCGTTTGTACTGTACAGAAAATACTTCCCCGAAAGAAGTATTGTCTAACATTAATCGATTGATTTACGAAAGTATCGAAAGAAATTGGTTCATTACAATAGCGGTTGGTTTATTCGATCTTGATAAAAATGTCTTGAAATATTGCCGTGCCGGTCACACTCCTTTGCTTGTTACAAATAACTCTTCGGTTCAGTATCACCAATCAAAAGGATTAGGAGTTGGATTAGAAAGCGGTGAAATTTTCAATTCCTCTTTAGAAGAACTAGAGCTGGAACTCAAACCTAATAATTCGTTTATCTTTTTCTCTGATGGTATCAATGAAGCAATGAATGACACTGAAGAAATGTACGGAATGGAACGCTTCCAAATGTTAATTTCAGAAAACTCACATCTCTCTTCACATGAGATAGTTAAAAACACGATTACAAATCTCAAGCAATTCAGATCACTTGCACACCAAAACGATGACATTACACTGGTTGTCGCAAAATACTTATAGTTGATCGAAGTCATTGTTTAAGTCTATTAATTAATTACAAGTAAGAATATTCTTATCTTATAGGTAACAATTTACTTTTCATAATATAAGGAGGAATTTTAGTGGAAAATATTTGGAACTCGATTCAAGACTGGGCGGCTATTTACGGGCTAAGTATAATTGGTGCAATTATAATTCTAATTGTTGGACGAATTGTTTCTGGTTGGGTTCGTAAGGCAGTAGTAAAGTTACTCGAAAAAAGTAAATTAGAGCCAACCATCGTAAGTTTCCTAAGCAATATCGTCTACGCACTTTTTATTACTTTTGTATTTTTGATGGCAATAAGTCAACTTGGTGTTGAAACAACTTCGTTTATTGCAGTTATCGGTGCTGTTGGTTTTGCTATTGGTTTTGCATTAAAAGATTCGCTTTCCCATCTGGCAGCCGGAGTATTAATCTTGGTAAATAAACCTTTTATACTGGGAGATTTTGTTGAAGCAGGAGGTACAGCAGGAAGTATTTTGGAAATTAGATTGTTTGCAACAAAATTAAAAACACCCGATAATAAAATTGTCTATGTCCCGAATTCAAATATTACTAGTGAAAATATCACGAACTATACATCGGAAGCGACAAGAAGAGTAGATATGGAATTTGGGATCGGTTATAGTGACGATATTGATAAAGCAAAGGATATAATTCTTAGATTATTAAGCAATGATGATAGAGTTCTAAAAGATCCTGCTCCTCAAGTTGTGGTTGGCTCATTAGGTGACAGCAGTGTAAACATCAAAGTAAGGCCATGGACAAAGAAAGAAGATTATTGGGGATTTTATTTTGATATGACAGAAAATGTGAAAAAGAAATTTGATGAAGAGGGAGTTTCAATTCCTTTCCCACAAAGAGATGTTCACTTATTCCAACAGAGCAACTAAATTATTGTGCTTCTTTAAACTAAAAAACCCGGATTCTGATCGAACCCGGGTTTTTTATAAACTTTATTATCTGCTTAGAACTGAATGTTCTTTTTACTTCTCTTCACATACTCTAAAACAAAAGGACTTGCAACAAAAACCGAAGAGTAAGTACCGATTAAAACACCAAAGCTAAGAGTAAAAGCAAAAGATCTTAGTACTTCACCACCTAAGAAAAGAAGAACTAACACAACAATTAATGTAGTCACACTAGTAATCACTGTTCTTGGTATAGTTTTGTTGATTGCAGAATTAATATTATCTCCAATTGGAGCAGTTTTGTGAATCTTAATGTTTTCTCTAATTCTATCGAAAACAATAACAGTATCGTTAATTGAGTACCCGACGAGCGTTAAGAAAGCCGCAACGATTGTAATAGATAACTCAAGGTTCAACCCCGGTATCACTCCGTAAAGTAATGAGAAAACTCCTAATGTTATAATCACATCGTGGAAAAGTGCTGTTACCGCGCCAAGCGCAAAAACAAACTTAAATCTAAATCCTAAATAAATTAGAATTACAACCAAAGCAAGTAAAACAGCAATGACGGCATCTCTTTTAAGTTCACCACCGATTTTAGGACCGACGTTTTCTTCTTTCAAAACTTGGAACGGGTTATTCGGCATTTGTTCACGTAAGTTTTCTTGAATCCAATCCGATATACCCACACGAACAACAATTCTTTTATTGTCGGGTTCTTGATTAAAGAGAGTTGATTGGAAACCTGCATTAACCAAACTGTTCATCACATCTCTGGTTGTATCCGGTGTGCTTACCTCATAGGTGACTGAACTGCTGGTTGAATCTACTAATTGATATGCTAAACCGGAATGATTTCTTTCAATTATTTCCTCAATTCGTTCAACAACAACCGGGAATAAATCAGCAGGAATTTCTTGTAATTCGGAACGAACTAAAATACCGGTTTCACCACCAAAAGTTTTTACTTCTATATTACCTAATCCAAGTTCGGTAACATAATTTCGTATCTCACTGATTTCAATAGGGTCTTGAAATCCTAAAGCAATTTCCGATCCACCCTTAAAATCAATTCCTAATTCAAGTCCTCTAAAGAGCAGACTAACTAAACTCAGAAAAAGTAAAACACCTGAAACCAGATAAGCCATTTTTCTTTTTCCGATAAAATCAAATTGTGTGTCTTTGAAAATTCGCATTTACTAAAAATCTCCTTAATAAAGAATAATTACCCCAAATTAATTTTCATACCTTTAGCAGCCATCATATCAAAAATGACTCTTGTTACAACAAGTGCGGCAAATAACGAACAAGCAATTCCTATCATCAATGTTAATGCGAAACCTTGAACCGGTCCGCTGCCAAATTGGTATAAAATAATTCCTGTAAAGAATGTTGTTATGTTGGAATCAAGAATTGCCGAGTATGAATTCGAATAACCACTGTCAATCGCGGCTCGTACCGTTTTGCCGGTTGTAAGCTCTTCTCTAATTCGTTCATAGATAATAACGTTGGCATCAACAGCCATACCTATCGTCAAAATTATTCCGGCAATACCGGGTAGAGTTAGCGTTGCATTAAATCCGGCTAAGATTCCCATTATAAACAACACGGTAAATAATAGAGCGAGATCGGCGATCATTCCGGCTTTCACATAATAGAAAATCATAAAAAGCGCTACAATTAAAAATCCGATCAATAATGAACTAAAACCTTGACGGATTGAATCCTGTCCTAAAGAAGGGCCAACGGTTCGTTCTTCAATTATATCAACCGGAGCAGGAAGTGCACCTGCTTTTAAGACAATCTCTAAAAGTTTTGCTTCTTCCAGATTAGGTATGCCTTCAATAACTGAGCTTCCGGTTGGTATTTTATTTCTTATTGTTGGGGCAGAATAAAATACACCGTCTAAAATAATTGCTAATCTTTTATCAATGTTAGCGCCGGTGATTCTTGCCCATTCACGTGCACCTTCGGAATTCATTTGCATGTTAACAATAGGAGCGGTTGTCTGAGGATCAATATTCGATTGAGCATCAACTATAACACCACCTGTTAGTTCTGCTTTTTTATTCACTAAAATCAGCCGGTAAATATTTTCACCTTCTTGAGATGTTTCCGGTTTTGACGAGAATATAAACTCTACATTATCAGGAATAACATTTTGAACTTCAGGACGGTTCAAATATGCTTCGAGTTTTGGTCTATCCGACTCTCTAACAAATGCATCAGCAATTTGACTTTGTGGATTGATCATCGCGATAGAATAGAATGGATGTTCTTTAGCAAAATCTTCTTGACTCATATCTTCAACAGCAGTTGTATCGTCTGTTTCGGTTGTATCATCAGGAGAGGTTGATCGTGCAAGAGCATCATCAACAGCATTCATTACGTTAATTGTAAAGTCTGGATCTTTCACGATCTTGAATTCGAGAAGTGCACTTCCTTGAAGCAATCGTTTAGCATCTTCTTCTTTAGAAATACCGGGAAGCTCAACAATAATTCTGCGAGCACCTTGTTTTTGAATGCTTGGTTCAGATACACCATATTGATCTACACGATTTCGAATAATTTCAATTGCACGGGTAACAGCATCTGCTTCTTGTTCTTCAAGATCACTTATGATTTCGCTGTCGTCTTGTCTTATTGAGCCGAAATACCTGCTCAGTCTAATATTATTTTCCTGCATCTTTTCTGCTAAAGTAGCAACCAAATTAATGTTTTCTGCTTTAGCTTCTGCTTCAGCTTCTGCTAAGATCTCGAGGTATTTATCATCAGGATCTTTAGCTAATTTTTCAAGAAGTTTTGCAGTGTTAACTTCCATTACGAGGTACATACCACCCTGGAGATCAAGACCTAATTTTACACTTTTCTCTTTCATGTCTCTGAGATCAGGGTTGTCTGCAAAAATCTCATCTTCCTTGCCACTAACCATTCTATCCAGAGTTTCTTCCGGCATATTTGGGTTCGCAGTTTTTAAGCTGTCTCTGTACTGAGTTAGAGTTTGCTGAATATTATCTGTGTTTTGCATATCTGCGTAGGTGGGATAGAGTAGATAGAGACTTAATGCTACTGCACCTAAAATAAGAATAATTCTAAATCTGAATTCTTTCATCCTATCAATAAACCTTTTAGTTTGAGTGGAAAATCTAATTTTAATTAAACAAACAATATAGAGAGACGGTCTATGAAAATCAATTGATACAAAGTATGCAAATTTCTCTAAGGTATTGTTTTATAATGAAATAACCCGGTTAGAAACCGGGCTATTCTAAAAAGAAACTATTGCTATTCTCGAACCACCCAAGTTTTCACGTTTGTATTTACGCTTGGGTGAAGTTTTACATTTACGCTATAAATCCCGAGTGCTTTAATCGGCTCGGTAATTTCTATTTTTCGTTTGTCTAATTCGAATCCTTTTTCTTTTAAAGCGTCTGCAATCATTTGAGTAGTAACAGTACCGAAGATTTTATCTTCTTCACCGACTTTAACGGGAATTGAAATTGAAACGTTTTCCAATTCGGCAGCAATTTTTTGTGCTGCGTGAAGTTCTTTTTCATCCCGCTTTTCAATTTGAATTTTCTCTTGCTCAAATGCTTTTATGTTGCCTGCAGTTGCAGTATAAGCAATACTGCGTGGTATGAGAAAATTTCGTGCAAAGCCGGCTTTAACTTCAACAATATCACCGATCTTACCCAAATTCTCGTAATTCTTTCTTAAAATTACTTTCATTTGTTTCTCCTCAATTACTTAACGGCTTCAGATACATATGGAAGAACAGCAATTTGTCTTGCTCTTTTAATAGCTTGTACTAGTTCTCTGTGCTGTTTAGCCGATAAACCAGTAATTCTTCTAGGGATTATTTTACCTTGATCGGTAATAAATCTCTGAAGCTGTTTCGAGTCTTTGTAATCAATATACTCGTTGATTACGCGTTTAACTTTTTTTACTTTCATTTAGTTACCCTTCTGAACAATTTTTATTTATCATCATTCATTAAATCAGATTCCTCGTCGGAGAGGAATTTATCGAATGAATTTTCTTCATAACCGCTATCATCATCGTCATTTGAAGAATCTGATGAATCGTTATTATCATCATCGTTTTGCTTTGATAATTTATTTAAGAATTGAACTCTCTTTGCTTTTATTTCAACTATAGTTCTGTTTTTACTATCATCTGTTTTGAATGTCCGGCTTTGCAGTTCACCGTCAACCAATACCGCACTTCCCTTAAAAATTTTATCTCTGCAACTATCAGCTAATTTATTCCATGCAACTACTCCAACATAGCAAACATCTTCCTGCCATTGGTTGCTACTATCTTTGTAACGCCTGTTAACAGCAATATGAAAATTAACAACAGGTGTTCCATTAGTAGTTTCTCTGAATATTGGGTCTTTTGTTAAATTACCCGCAACAACAACACTATTTAGTTCCGGCATTTTCAAATCAGCCATCTCTTTTACCTCCAACTAATCTGATGATTGGTTATCCTTGTCTGTGGTTTCAACTTTTTCTGCTTCTTTTTGTGCTGCTTTCTCTTTCATTTTTTCAATGTGTTCAAGGTCCTTTTTGCCGAGTGTAATTGTCAAATACCTTACGATATTTTCATCTAAACGATAAATTCTTTCGAGTTCGGTTATAGAATCACTCGGGGCTGTAAAGCGTAAAATAGTATAGTAACCGCTTTTAGACTTTTGAATTGGATAAGCTAAACGTTTCCGACCCCATTTTTCGATGTCGGTTATTTCAGCGCCGTTTGTTTTGAGAGTTTCTTGAATGCGAGTGAGGGTTGATTCTATTTGTTCATCCTCTAATGCAGCATTTAAAATCACAACACTTTCATAATGTCGTTTTGTCATCTATTCACCTCCCTTTGGACTTTTGGTCCCCCGCCTATGAGCGGGGAACAGGGTTAAAAAATATATCTCGAAATATAATATTATTTTATCAGCGGTGCAATAACAAGTGCAACCACTGACATTAACTTTATTAAAATATTAAGAGATGGACCAGAAGTGTCCTTAAACGGGTCGCCAACGGTATCACCTACAACAGCAGCTTTATGAGCTTCCGAACCTTTGCCGTATTTAAATCCGTCTATTTCTAATCCGCCTTCAATTAATTTTTTTGCATTATCCCATGCGCCACCGGCATTAGATTGAAATATTGCCATAAGCACTCCGCTGGCCGTAACGCCTGCGAGTAAACCGGCAAGCATTTCTTTACTGAGAAATCCAATTACAACCGGAACGGTTACCGCCATTAAACCAGGCAGAACCATTTCTCTGATCGCAGCTTTTGTAGAAATCTCAACACATCTTGCATAATCTGCTTTTGCAGTTCCTTCTCTTAAACCGGTTATTTCTTTGAATTGTCTACCAACTTCAATAATCATTTCTTTTGCGGCTCTACCAACCGCGCCCATTGCCATCGCGGAGAATAAGAAAGGCAGCATAGCGCCAATAAATAATCCGCCCATAATGATTGGTTTAGAAATATCGATTGTCACAATGTTAGCTTGTTTCATATACGCAGAGAATAAAGCAAGAGCTGTTAATGCTGCCGATCCGATAGCAAAACCTTTTCCGATTGCTGCGGTTGTGTTTCCGACTGCGTCTAATTTATCTGTTCTTTCGCGAACTTCTTTAGGTAATTCTGCCATCTCGGCAATTCCACCGGCATTGTCGGATATTGGTCCGTAAGCATCAACCGCAAGCTGAATTCCTGTAACTGACAGCATTCCTAAAGCAGCAATTGCAATTCCATATAAATTTGCCAGTTCGTATGCAACAATAATACTAGCAGCAATAATTAAAATTGGGATTGCAGTCGACATCATTCCAACTCCAAGCCCTGATATTATATTTGTTGCAGAGCCTGTAATTGATTGATTTGCAATTCCATGAACCGGTCCATACTCGGTTCCGGTATAGTATTCGGTGATTAACCCAATGGAAGTTCCTGCAAATAAACCAATCAATGTAGCAAAGAAAATACCGTTGCTTGTGTAGTCAAATCCGTCAAATGTCCAACTTTCTGGCATGAACGAATGAATTATTAGATATGAAGCAACAACCATCATTCCGGTAGCTCCGAATTCACCGATATTTAATGCTTTTTGCGGATTGCCACCCTCCTTAACTTTTACAAAAAAGGAACCGGCAATAGATAAAATAATTCCTGCACCGGCTAAAAATAACGGAAGAAGCACGGCTTCTAAGCCGAGTTCGGGAACTTCCGGTGAGGCGAATAGCGCGCCAAGAACCATTGTCCCGATTATTGCACCAACATAAGATTCAAATAAATCGGCACCCATACCGGCAACGTCACCGACATTATCGCCGACATTATCGGCTATTGTTGCAGGGTTTCTTGGATCATCTTCGGGAATTCCTTCATAAACTTTTCCTGCTAGGTCTGCGCCAACATCTGCTGCTTTTGTAAAAATTCCTCCGCCAACTCTTGCAAACAATGCAATTGAAGATGCTCCGAATGAAAAACCGGATAGAACGTTAATTATTTTTGCTAAATCCCACTCAAGGTTACTGTAAATAAGAAACAAAACACTTAAACCAAGAATACCTAAACCGACAACGTTCATACCCATAATTGCACCGCCGGAAAAGGCAATGTTTAATGCTTCGCTTAATCCCGTCCGTGCAGCATTCGTTGTTCTTACGTTAGCTTTCGTTGCTGCCATCATCCCAAGAAATCCGGCAAGACCGGAGCAAAGTGCACCGACAATAAATGAAACTGCAATAATCCAGGAGGAATCCTCTCTGCCTAAGTTTGCGAAGCCGAGTAAAGCGGCTACAGCTAATACAAATACAAATAAAACTCTATATTCGGTTTTGAGGAATGTTACAGCGCCTTCCCGGATATGACCTGCAATTTCGGCCATTTTATCCGTTCCTACACTCTGCTTTGAAATCCAGATATTTTTAATGTATGAGTAGAGAAGCGCTATTAATCCAAGGACCGGAATTACATAAACTATAGACTCCATATTGTTCTCCTAGTTTTCCTCTCTTTCTTGTGGTGGGGTTGTTTTATCGATTTCGTTTGAAAATTTACTAAAATGATCCATCATTGATTTTTGACCGTCAATTAAAAAATTCTCAATGAGTTCTGTGCAAAAATTTAAAATTAGGCAGTAGTTCTTTAAATTCCTTTTCACTGAATTTACTTAGAACATAATCAGCTTGAAAGCCCTCTTCAAACCGGTTGCCGATTCCAAATCTAATCCGAGGAAAGTTCTCGGAATTGATGTGGTAAATTAATGATTCCAATCCATTATGTCCGCCGCTTCCACCGGATTTTCTTACTCTTACATTTCCGGTATGAAGAGCGATGTCATCAACAATAACTAATAAATCTTCAACAGCGATATCAAAAAAATCAAGAACATCTCTAGCCGCCAAGCCAGAGTTATTTACATAAGTTGTTGGCTTAATAATTATAAATTCAGAATCTTTTAGTTTTCCCTCTGCATAATAATAATCGCCCTTGGAGGGAATGAAGCTTAAACCAAGTTTTTCAATAATAGTATCAATAATAATAAACCCGGCGTTATGTCTGGTTAAAACATATTTAGCGCCGGGATTTCCAATTCCAAATACAGCTCGCAATCTTAATTACTCGTCAGATTTTTCGTCTGATTCCTCGTCGTCTTCAGCTTTGCCCTTTTTAATTACTTCGGGCTCTTGAGCTTCTTCATCTTCATCTAATACAGCTTCTTCTTCTGTTTCCGGTTCTTCAATTACAACAGGAGCCACAATTGAGATAACCGTAGTTTTCGGTGAATTAAGTATAGTCACATTTTCAAAGCTAAGGTCTTCAACCGTAACAGTGTCGCCAAACTTTAGTTCGGTCACATCATATTCTAGGTAAGAAGGAATGTTACGAGGAAGACATTCGATGTGTAATTTATGTAGAGTCTGTTGCAGAATACCGCCTTCTTTAACTCCTATCGGAGTTCCTTTTAGGGCAAGCGGAATTTCTAACTCAATAACTTCACCGCGAGTAATTCCTCTTAAATCAAAGTGAACAACTTTATCTGTTACCGGGTCAAATTGCACTTCCCGGAAAATTGATTCGTGCATTTCTTCCGAGTCACCGTCAATTTTTAACTGCACAAGGTAACTTTCCGAAGTGAAAACCAAATGGTTTAGATCACCTTCTTCAACTACTATCGGGATTGCATCATTACCTTTAATGTAAAAAACACCGGGTATAAAGCCGTCTCTTCTTAATTGGTTAACAGCACCTTTGGTGGTGATGTCACGTTTTTTTGCCTGTAGTATTACTTCTGCCATTTTTTATATCTCCGTGAAATATCAATTTCTACTAAATACTAACCTTTATCAATTTCAAATAGAGAACTTATTGACTCGTTTCTATTCGATCTAATTATTGCTTCGGCAAATAATTCCGATGCCGTTCTTACAATTATTTTGTTTAGTTTTTTCTCGCTTGTAAGCGGAATTGAATCTGTAACATAAAGAGCATCTAATTGGGAGTTTTCAAGTTTTTCAATTGCATCACCCGAAAGAAGGGCGTGAGTAACAGTCCCAAAAACTTTTTTAGCACCTTGTTTTTTAAGAGCATCAACAGCGGAAATAAAAGTGCCGCCGGTATCAATCAAGTCATCAACTAAGAGAACGTTTTTATTTTCAACATCGCCGATAATGTGTAAAATTTCAGCAGCGTTATGTTGTGGTCTTCTTTTGTCAAGAACGACAATGTTACAGTTTAATCTCTTTGCATAAGAACGTGCTAACTTAATTCCTCCCATATCAGGGGAGACTAAAACAAGCTCTTCCTCTTGATCTTTGAATAAACCGGTGAATACCGGGAAGCATAAAGGTGATCAAAAGGAATATCAAAATAACCTTGAATCTGAGCAGCGTGTAAATCCATTGTGATAATTCTGTTGGCGCCGGCAACTGTTAAAAGATTCGCAACCAGTTTCGCAGTAATAGCAACTCTCGGTTGATCTTTTCTGTCTTGCCGAGCATAACCAAAATAAGGTATAACAACGGTTACACGTTTTGCCGATGCTCTACTTGCAGCATCGATCATAATCAATAATTCCATTAAGTTTTCTGCGGGTGGTTGAGTAGATTGAATGAGAAAAATGTCACGCCCGCGAATATTCTCTTTGTACTTAACCCAAATCTCACCATCGCTAAAGGTTTTTAAATCAATTTTTCCCAACTCTCAAACCAAGGTAGTTGGCAATTTTTTCAGCGAGTTGTGGATTTGAACTGCCGGAAAATATTAATGGATTTGTATCCAAGCCTGCCTCATTGCGATCCAAAATAAACAGACTCCAAATATAGTTAAATACCCCAGGTATGTCAAATTAAGTAATTACAATGACTTAACTCTATATGGAGCTATTTAACGTCTTTAAATAAATAAAAAATAACTACGATCAATACAAAAAGAGTGGAATAGTAAACCCATTCCGGAGTTTCTTTTAATCTAAAGGGACGAAACTTTGCAGTGATTTTTTGTCCTGTCCCAATATCCGAGAGCGTATAGTCCCAAGTTAATTTGTTTCTTGATTTTTTATGTGCATTATGTTCTAAAATTTCTCCCGGCAAATAGTATGTTAAAGATATTTTGAATTTATCAGATTTCACTCCGAAACCGGTTGCAAAAGGAGAAATGAATTGAGAAAAAACTTTAGTTTCTTCAGGTCCGTCAACTAACGTAAAATTTGCTCCTTCAAATGCTTTTGTATATTTGAGCGAATCAAAGTTTTGAAATTCGAATTCTATTTGTGCGTGAATTGTAGAGTCTTTATAATTAAGAAAAGTCTCAATTCTTTCAATGTTGTTTTGATTAGAGGAAAATTCTGTTCTTATGCTGTCTTCATTAAATATATGTAATCGTTTTAGCCAAACCGAATCTTGTTTATCTTCCCACTGCATCCAGTAATGGATAAACATTTCTCCACTGCTGTCTGTTTTAATGGTTGTCACTTGATTGTAGTTAAGACATGATGTGAATAATAAAAATATTAGAGAAAGAAGAATAACAAGTCTTTTTGACATATCTTTTAGTAGTTCATCTAAAAAAAACATTAGTACATAAAAATATGATTTTATTTTATGGGGTCAAAAGTATATTTTTACTTCCTCAAAATTTAGGAGATAAATAATGCCAACTTATGAGTATAAATGTATGGGCTGCGGTTCATTGTTTGAGTATTTTCAAAGAATAACCGATGAACCAAAAACTGTTTGTGAAGAATGCGGTGGTGAGATAAAAAGATTAATCAGCGGGGGATTAAGTCCAATATTCAAAGGTTCCGGATTTTATCAAACCGATTACAAAAGTAGCGGAAATAATGGAGCTAACAATAAAACTGAAAATAAAAACGAGAAAACCGATACAACTCCTAAAAAAGAACCAAATCTTTCGGTTGAAAAAAATAAAAAAATGACGCATAAAAATTCTACGCTAACCACAGCGCTTAAATTGTTACGTCTATAATATTGCCCCCGAGGTAGAAAGAAATATTACTTTTAAGCCCAACAAGCTAAAATTAAAAATCTAATCCAATCGAGAACATATAGCGTGGTTCTGAGAATGAATCTATGTCATATCTCCATGCAACATCCATTCGCCATAAAAAGAGAAAGGACAAACGAACGCCGAACCCGGTACCAATCAATAAATCGTTTGTGACTAAGTTATCGTCAGCATCTCTTCCAAACAATTGAAGTTTTTCATTATCATTCCATGCGGTTCCCATATCAATAAATGCTGTGCCAAGTATGTTTTGGAAAAATAGCGGAAGTGGACCGGTTAATAAATATCTGATTAACGGCATTCTTAACTCAATATTTAGGAGAGAATATTTTGTGCCGATTTGTTCTGCGTAATCATAACCCCTCAAAGGGAGTCCCGCCGTAAGGAATGCAAAATCTTCCGGACTATCAAGTGGAACTTCACCGGTTGCAAATTCTCTATTCACCCAATTTTCCGTACCGCCTATAAAAAACCTTTGTGGATTTGCACCTGCGGAATACCCGCCGGAAAGTCTTAATGCTAAATGATTATCAAACCAGAATCTAAGGTAAGTACGGTAATCATAAGTGAATGAATAAAAACTTTTTGTTCTGTCGTCAAAACCGGGATTACCAAAAATTGTAAATTTGTAACGCGTGCCTTCGATTGGTGAAGTATAACCGAAAAGCACATTATCGTGAACAAAGCTTAGTGATGGCACAACGAAAGTTGTTTTACGAGATGGTTCTCTAAAATCGTCAAGATTTTCGGATGAAGTGCTCAAGACTGCCAGGCTGCCGTCTAAACGGTAAAATCTATTTAACGGATAACTCGCCGAAATAACTCCGCCAAAATTTCTGAATCTGAATAAATCAGCGCCGCCGGGACGAGAGAGATAAACAAATCTTGCCGTATGAAATCCTTCAATGCCATAATTAATTCTTTTTGCTAAGTAATAATATGCAAGTCCGTAATCACTATTTTTTAAGTCGATTTGCAAACTCGTAATTCCGACTAATCTATGATTGCCGAGAATATCGCTAAAAGAGAGAACCGTTGTACCCAAGACTCCATATAAAGTACTGTATCCGGCATTTGCATAAATTAAATCCGGTGAAAAATCAACTTTATAACGATTCATTAGGTAGTTGCCTTCTTCGTCAAGTTTTTCCGAAAATAAAGAATCACGCGATAAGGTTTTTTCTTTTGTGGTATCAATTGAAGCGACACTTTCACCAAAGATAAAACGTGAATAATCTACTATCTCTGTATCGGTTGAATCGTCTTGAACAAATTGACCGGTAACAATTTTGGAACTGTCTTCTTTTGTTTCGGTCTCGGTAGTATCGGCAGGTGATTCAGCGATAGTTTCAGATCTCTCTGTTGTTTTAGAGACTATGAATGGATCGTGCCTTGTATCGACGGCGTTTTGCAGCTCGGCCATAAATTTGGTTGGTTGTATTTCATCAACCGGAACAAGCTCAAATGGGTTATTCAGCATAAAGATATTATAACCACTTTTGTAAAGTGATGAGAAAACTAGCTTTTTACCGTCAGCGGAAGTTGTAATTTGCTCAACGCCATTTAGAGAATTTGTAAGAGGTTCGGCTTTAAGTTCAGCTACAGTTGAGACTGTATCAGTATCTTCCAAAATAATTCTCTTTTTATAAAGATTATTAATTCCGTTATGATCGGAAACAAATATGATCTCATTACCGTCAGGTGAACTAATTCGCTGAAGTTTCGTCACTTAACTCCCAGTTTGTTAAGCGAGTAACTTTTAAAGTTTCGGTATCAATTGAATAGAGATCTAAGTTACGGAAGTTATGATAATAGATATCAAAGTTATCCGGGATTTTAGTAGGGTCGGTAAATTTTCCTCTATCCGATGAAAAGAAAACTGTTTTGTTATCAACACCCCAGCGAGGGTCTGACTCGCTGAAAACATCCGATGTTAAGTTGCGTAGTTCTTTTTTCTCAAGATCATATAAATAAAGATCAGATTGCTGAGTGTTGTTTGCATTAAAAACTAATTTGCTCCCATCGCTAGACCAGCTAACCGATTCAATACCGTTCATCTTGAAGGGTAATTCTTCGTAATCTTCTTCTTCGGTATTAAATAAATATATTCTGTCCCATCCTTCACTTTTTAATGAAAGTGCAATTCTTTTATTATCGGGAGCCCAAGTCATCGATGGATAAAGGATGTTCAATTCTTCGAAGTTGTGCGTTTTTCCGCTTTCAATAATTTTTTTAGTAATTTCACCCGAGTTGGCATCCATTATGTAAACATCTAAATATATATCACGATCAGAAATAAAGATTATCTTATCACCTTGTGGGGAAATTGCGGGACTCGCATAATAAAATCCGCCGTCCTCTTCGTGGTCAGTTAGTCTTTTAGAGAACTCATCGGGATTTTTGCGAAATTCAATTTCAGGCCAATATTGTTTTTTGAAATAATTTTTCCAGCGATCGTTCAACTCTTCAAGGTCTAAACCTATTGAAGCTTTTAGGCCGTCTTCAAGACTACCGGTTGATTGAGTTTTGTGTAAAATTTCACCGATTTTTTGTTCGCCATAAATTCTTGCAATATAAGCTATCACCGATTGACCGCCACGATATCCCCAATAACCGGATAGACGTTTTATCTCCGGGAGATTTTCGTTCATTATTGCATCTCTTATGAACATATCGGTATTAGTTTCCCAGCCGCTAGCCTGGTATTCAGCCATACCCTCATGATACCAATGGGGAAGTTGAAGTGTAATATTCTTTGCTATGATATTTTGAAGCGTTCCGCCGTATAGCATGTCGCGCATAACTGCGTGAACCAGTTCGTGGTGAATTACATGTCTAAATTTTTTGTAACTACCCTCAAATGGAAAAACAACTCTATTTTTGAATGGCTCTGTAAAACCGCCGGTACCTTGTCCTAAATAGGCGCCGGTAGTATTAGTTTCCTGAAAATCATTGTGTGAATTATAAACTATCAGTGAAACTCGATTATTGATCAGATAGTCAAAATCGTTTTGTATTGATTCGAGTGCGTCTTCGGCTGCCCTGGAAGTAAACTCGGCGATCTCTTTTCCTTCCGAAGTAAAATATATATCAAAATGCTTGGTTTGAATAAAATACCAATCGAATTCCTTGAACTGAACTTTATTTTGACCAAATTGTGCTAATAAACTTGAGGATAAAAGTAGTATGAAGATTATCAGGTTTTTAGTACTACTCATGGCTTCCCTTTTTTTAACTATAAAAATCAGAAGAATTATTTTAATTCAAAAGTGCAAAATCTATCTCTTTTTTCAACTCATCTACACGAATCAATTTTACTTCAACTTCGTCACCTAATCTATATTTTTTTTCGGTATCCTGACCGATTATTGCATATTGTTTTTCGTCGAATATGTAGAAGTCATCTTTGATGTCTCTAAGTCTAATTAATCCTTCTGCCAGACTTTCTCTCAGTTCAATGAACATACCAAAATTAGTGATCCCGGAGATAACACCCTTAAACTCTTCACCAACTTTATCATTCATAAATTGGATTTGTTTTAGTTTAACAGATAACCTTTCGGCACTAACGGCTGTTCTTTCTTGTGCGGAACAATCCTCGGAAATGTTTTCAAGCTGCTGTTGATTGTAGAGTGGTTTTCCTCCGTGTAAATATCTGAACAATAATTTATGAATGATTAAATCCGGGAAACGCCTGATTGGCGAAGTAAAATGGGTGTAAAACTTAAAACCCAATCCGAAGTGTCCGATGTTTTCAGTCGAGTAAATTGCCTT
Organism: Melioribacteraceae bacterium; assembly: GCA_034521465.1. Classification (GTDB taxonomy): domain Bacteria; phylum Bacteroidota; class Ignavibacteria; order Ignavibacteriales; family Melioribacteraceae; genus SURF-28. The sequence goes on from JAXHMN010000016.1 coordinate 741,394, forward strand.
AGCCATGGATCTGATTGCAACTTCGTTTACCAATGCATCATCGGGGGTTCCTTCAACTTGTTCTAATACTTTTTGAAATTCTTGAGCGTTGCTTGCAGATTTGGGATCAAAAGAAAATCCAAGTGATTTAACAAAGTTTGCAAATTCATTTAATTTTTCCTCATCAGGCAGATCATGAACTCGGTATACAAAAGGCGGAACATTTTTTCTGTTCTTATTTATATGCTTTGCAACAATCTGGTTTGCAAGAAGCATATATTCTTCAACTAATTTATTACTGTCTTTAATTTCCTTTACTTTAATTCCGATTGGTTTGCCATTTTTATCAAGGGTGAAATCTACTTCCGGTGTGTGGAAGTTAATACTTCCTTGGCTCATTCTTTTTTTACGAAGTTTTAATGCAATGTTATTTAATTTACAAAGCTCATCGTAAAACTCGCCTTTTTTATTTTCGAGTATGTTTTGAACTTCATCGTAAGTAAATCTTCTCTTACTATTAATTACTGATTTACCGATTTTATAATTTTCTACTTTTCCGCGAGGTGTCATTTCAACCATTACACTGAAGGTTAACCTATCTTCATTAGGCACAAGCGAGCAAACTTGGTTAGATAGTTTTTCCGGAAGCATAGGTATAACATTTCCGACAAGATATACACTTGTTCCTCTCTTCTTTGCTCCTTTAAAGATCGGTGAATTTTCTTCTAAGTAATGTGACACATCTGCAATGTGAATTCCGATCAAAAAGTTTCCGTTCGGTTGCTCTTCGATAGAGACCGCATCATCATAATCTTTTGCATCATCCGGATCAATCGTAAATATATTTTTATCACGAAGATCCATCCGCTTTTTGATTTCATCTTCTTTAATTTTGACATCGATATTTTTTGCATGGTTTAAGACAATAGGAGGAAATTTGTGCCTCAGGTTAAACTCTTTTGCAATTGAAAGAATATCGGCTTCGTGAGTTCCGGCTTTACCTAATTTTTCTGTAATTTTTCCTTCGGGGTTGGCGGCATTTTTAGCCCACTTGATATCGCTTACAATTACTTTGTCCCCATCTTTAGCGCCTTTCAGATTTTTTTTGTTTATGAAAACATCCCGGTGAAAATCAGTTTTATCGGGAATAACAAAATGTGAAACACCGCTCTTCTCCAACTTGCCGATAATTTCTTGATGCTTTCTTTCAAGGATATCGATTATTTTTCCTTCCTTACTTTTACCTCTTTGCTTCTCAAAAATTTCTATCTCTACTTTATCTCCGTTTAGTGCATTTCCAAGGTTTCTTTCGGCAATAAAGACATCATCAAAAATTGAGTCTTTCAAAACGACAAATCCATATTTTCCGTCGTCAATTATTTGCACGACACCGAAATATGATTTTTGTTTTTCTTCCTTATCTATTTTAAGTGAATATCTTTTCCCTTCCCGTTCAAGATATTCTTCTTTTGTTAGTTTGAATAGAATATCTTTTAGTTTTGCGTAAATGTGAGGTTCTCGTGCATTTAGTTTTTTTGCTAAATCGCGAGGTTTAATTTTTATTGATGGATGCTTTCTAAAGTATGCTTTAATTTCTTTCTTCATTAAAATTCGAACCTATATTTTAATCCTAGCTCAGTTATTTTGTCTTCTATCCCAAAAGTTCTTACAACAGGATCTTTTCTTTCAAGTCTAATTAAAAAGCTGGGATTGAAGAAGTAATCAACTCTTAAATTGGCTTTATTAATATCTTGGAATAACTCAGTTGTTCCCCCGAAACTGTACTTAAATTTAGAAAATCTCCCCGAAACTGCAAACTTTGTATATTCACCAGCTTGACTTAGCTGAATGTTATTAACAACATCACCAACCGCTTGGTTCACAAAGCCGGTTAAAATTGAACCGAGAAGTGAGGTAGCAGTATTAACACCAATTGTTTGGTTAGCAACTTCTTGTCTGTTCTCTGCAGTGAGATCTTCTTTGAATTGATTTACAAGAATGAATGAAAGCGCATCTGATGCGTCATATCTTTCATCGGGAATATTATTTTCAATATTTCTTGTCCCGACATAAACCGAAATGTTCTCGGGTCTGTTTGCAAGGTTTGTTCCTAATTCACTAACAGGACCGTCGAGTTTTAACTTAACCGCAACCTCTTCAGTTTCCAAGCTGTTGGGGGGAGTGTAATCATTTCGATAGGTTGCAACAATGTTTAGATATGGATCAGTAATTTCACTTTCAAATCTTATATTTCCTTCGGCTTCAAAGGTTTTGAAGAATTCAAGTTGCGAACCGTCTAACAGCTCAAACGATCCTTGCGCTCTGCTTCGTCCGCCGACGTTTTCGTAATTTAAAGATCCGGCAACTTCCAGACTTAACTTTTGATTAACGGCTTGTGATAAAATAATTTCAAGTTCGGCTATGTTGGTTGTAGAAATGTTTAATTCGTAATCAAGATTAATTTCTGATTCTTCATCAGTTATATTTTCCTGCTTATTCGACTCAACAAATTCTTCAAGTTCCATTCTGACTCTATCAAGGTTTGTTGTGTCTTTAATAAACGAATAGTTGAAACGAGTGCCTCCTTGATAACTAGCAGCTTCTGCAACAAATGTTAAATTTGTGTTGATCAAATTTATGTTGCCAAAAAAGTAAGAACCGGAAGGTCTGTAATTAAATACCCATTCACCATCGCTCCTAATAAATAAATCGCCGTAAATAAGGGTTTGTGCGCTTCTTGATCGGTTACTTAAAACTGCTAAGTCACCGTTCATTCTTATCGAGGCGTTTTTGGGAACGAAAGATTCCAATTCACCCGAACCAGCAGCTGTGATTGTTCCATTGTAAGGAGTTCCACCGGAATTTTTGATTATTGCTTTGTCAAGAGTAAATACATCATTATTGAAACTTATGGTAAAGTCTGTCTTGTAGTCTAGGTTATTTGCAAGTAAATTGAACTCACCTTTTTTTAGTTCAACCGTGCCAAAAAGTCCTGGATCATCCATAGTACCGCTTATATTTAGTTCAGTAGTCAAAAATCCTTTTTGATTTTTTATTGCTGGTAAGATGTTCCCGAGCGCTGTCAAATTAAAATTTTGAGATAATATTTTTAGATCAATCTTATCATCCTTTTTGAATCGTTCACCTTCCAACTGATAATTTAAATCTATTGGTATATTACCGCTTAATGCAAATTCGGGTTCAGTAATATCCACCGAATCATTAAATTCAGCATTGACAAGTATTTGCTTATTCTCATAATTGAAGCTCCCGAACAGACTGCCAAAATCAACTCCGCCATATGAAACACTATCAATTGATAAATCGAGATCGATTAACGGTTCGGTAAAAGTGCCGTAAAAGTTTCCGTCTACATTCAGTGAAGCATCAAACAATTTTTCTCCTTGATTGAATATCAACCTGCTCATTATTCCGCCGTCCAAATCTTTAAATTAATATTGATGTTTTGTCTGCCGTCGCTATAAAGAATTCCGTAAACAAACAAAGCAGCCGGATCGCTGTAAAGTGAAAAATCTTGAATGTCCAAAGACTCGCCAGGTTTTAGAATCATTTTAATTGGTCTAAGATTATTCCACGCAACTTTGTTGTAAAGAATATCTAGTTCATCAAGTTCAATAGTTTGTTCACGAGGGGTCATTTCAAAAGTACCATCGGTACTAATGTTTATTTCTTTATCAATTAATGAAGCGATATTAAAAAAGATTTGGCTTTGGTTGAATATCAAATCTACTTCAACATTTTCCAAATCGGAGCCGGAGTATATTCTTTCAGCATTAAGCGAAACAGCCCCAAATAAATCATCAAAAGTTGTTGAAGAATTATCCCGAGTTAACCGAAAGTTCGTTTCCAATTCGGAAAGGTAAGTTACGTCTTCACCAACGGTCAATAAATAATCGAGAACAATATCAGTCTCTATTGTAAAATTATCTTTTGTGTTGTTTACTTTGCCGGATCCGGATCCGGCTATGTCAAGCTTTTTTTCACCCAGAATAACAGCAATCAACTCAAAGTCCTTAAATGTAAAAGAGTAATTAAAGTTGAGTTCTTTCGATATAATTTCTTCCGGTATTGTTATCTCTGTTTTAGTAGTATCTATTTGATAGAGTGGGCTGAATTGTTCAATCTTATGGGTGATTATTCCTGAAAGCGCTTCCGCCTGATATCCGAGAACATCAATTGCATCTGCTAAAGAAAATTTTCCTGTAATTGTGAAATCCAAAAAATCCGATGATAACAAAATGTTTCTGTGACTATTATTTTTTACAAGTTGAAGCGAAAATTCAGTATCGTTTATTGCTGTGTTCCTGAATTCCGATGAATCAAGTTTTACATCAAATCTGCCGGTGAGTGAATCGAGATCAAAATCATTACCATTTGCTTCGAAAGTAAAATTTAGATTCGATTGATACTTTTCTTCTGCAATAAAATTTGAAAGATCCATTTTTTCAATCTCACCACGAATGTCATATCTTGGAATAGATTGAGTAAAGTTCATAACTCCGGCAAAGGATAAATCGGTCCCGGAAAAATCACCTTCAACATTAATATCGACCAAACCATCTTTCGCATCGCCCTCAAATCGCATCGAACTAATTACATAATCGGCAAAAGAAGATTGCTTTAACTCTAGCTTGAATTTTGCAAGCATATCACTCAGATCATCACCTTTGCCGGAAAGAATAATTTTACTATTTAATGAAGTTGGTTGGTCAATAACCGGATTTAAGTTAAGGTTGCTTGTAGTTAGGTTGATATCATATTCAATTTTATCTGCTTCAAGATTGAGTTTTGTTTTACCTTCAATGCTTCCGTTATTAACTTTTGTTTTTAGATCAACTGTAAAATTAGTTGGTTCACCGATAAAGGCGGCATTAAATTCACTTAATTTAATTTCTGCAAAATCTGGTAAACCGATATTAGGTAAAAGAGTTTTTGTGTCAGTGTAGCTTGCGGAAGAATTTATAATATTGACATCTAAAAATAATTCTGAAGGTATGTGCAAATTCTTAACGTTTCCGATAATATCTAAATTGGTATTGTTCATTGCCAAATTTAACTGCTCAATTGTTAGATCACCGTATGGTCCATTTGCTTTAAGGTGAAGTTCTATTTTATGACCGAGCAAATTTGTTACCGGTATAAAAGATGAAAGATCATCAAAAGCAAAAGGTGAAAGTTTAACTTCAATATCAGCCGCAGTTGTTTGCAGTTTCTCGAGAGAAAAATCATTAAAAAAGTCAGCATTGTTTAACCGCGCATTTATTTGAATATCCGAATTGTCGGAAGTTAATTTGCAGTTTCTTATTATAGCGTTCTTATTTTGATAGACAAAAATTCCGGTGAAGTTTTCCAATGCAAATTTTTCAACATTGGGTGAAAAGCTCAGTCGTTTTAGATTCAAGCTATAGTTGTTGTTAGAAATATCAATTATAGCATTTGCCGATAAATTAAAGTCGTCAATAATTAAGTCATCGAAATTAATGTAGCGGTAAGTTTCTTGATTACCGACGTTCTCGAATGACTGCATTACCAATCGAAAATTATTTAGCTGCAAATTGTTTGCTTGGATAATAAATGGAAAATATGAATCTTCTTCACCTTCAACAAATTCTTGAACTACTTCATCCGTTTCCGTGGAGGAGAGCGTTGCTAAGTTCCAGATGCCGTCTTTGTTCTGCAAAAGATTTAATTGAGAATTGTTAATCGAGATTTCCCGCAAATGGATTTTGCGTGTAATAAGAGCAAAAGGGTTTACTTTTATTTTTATTTCGTCAGAATAAAAAAGTGTTTCATTTGTTGAATCGGTAAGCGAAATATTAGTTATTGAAAGTGTGGTTAATAGAGTACCTTCAATACTACCGATATTTAATTTACCGATGATAGACTTGAGTTGGTTGTTTCAACAATTTTATCTTTGAGATAATTTCTAAATGTACTTGTTTGACTTATCCCGAGTAGCAAAACTAGTAATACAATAATTGACGCAACTATTCCGATAAAGACATTTACGATCTTGTGAAATAAAGATCTTCTTACTTTTTGTTTCTTTCGTTTCAATTTTACTTATATCTCTCAATTATTGTATTTATTATATCTGTTGTTGAACGATCAGTCACAAACTTTATTCTTTTTACCTCACCGCCGTTTTTTTCAACTACTTCGCGCCCGACAATTTTATCAATATCCCAATCTTCACCTTTAACCAAATAGTCAGGTATAATTTCTGAAATGATATTTGCCGGTGTCTTCCTTAAAACTAGTTACAAAATCAACAGCTTTTAAGTTCCCGATAATAAAAGCGCGTTCTTCCAAAGAGAGTATGGGTCTTTTTTCACCTTTAATTCTTTTGACGGATTCATCTGTGTTTAAGGCAACAATTAAAACATCACCTTCGGCTTTTGCTTTATTTAAATAATCGATATGACCCGGATGAAGCACATCAAAACATCCGTTTGTAAAAACCACTTTCTTGTTTTGTTGTTTTAACTCTTTTCGAATTGCAAGAATTTCATCTCTGTTTAATAAAATACTTTTCATAACTCTTCTTTCACCGCATTAAATAGTTTTTGTTTTTCTATCGGTACAATTCCGACTTCTTCGCAAACTAAACCACCTGCATAATTAGCAAGATAAGCAGCTTCTTCAATCTTTGTATTTCCTGTAAGGGCAACGGTTAGTGTTGAAATTACAGTATCGCCCGCGCCGGATACATCGGATACTTTTCTTGCTTTTGTTGGTATTCTAATTTCTCTTTTCTTTTTCTTGTCGAAAAGAACTACGCCTTTTTCTCCAAGCGTAAGTAAAACATATTCGGGTGTAAGTTCATTTAAAGGTCGTTGCCTGCTCTTGAAACTTCGGAGTCGTTTAATAACCTTCTACCCAAAACATCTTCTGTTTCTTTTCGGTTAGGTTTAAAGACAGTTACATTTTTGTATGTAAAGAAATTGTCAAACTTCGGATCTACAGTAACAATTATATTTTTTTCATTAGCTAAAGCAATTATCTCTTTTATGAGTTTAGGTGTTAGGACACCTTTGTTATAGTCTTGTAAAATTATTGCATCTATTGAGTTTAACTCACTTTTAAATCGTTCGAGTATCTTTTTTTCAACACTTTTTTTAATGGTTTGTTTACTCTCTTTATCAATTCTGACTATATGCTGTTTACCCGCAATCACTCTAGTTTTCGCTGTTGTAGGTCTTGAGCTATCTATAATCATTCCCGAGGGATCAACACCTCGATCAGACAAAAGATTTGAAAATATTTTACCATCGTTATCATCCCCGATTACTCCGAGCGGAAAGGGAACAGCGCCTAAAGTTAAAATGTTAAGTGCAACATTTGCCGCTCCGCCGAAACGAAAGAACTCATCATCAATCTCAACAACAGGCACAGGCGCTTCCGGAGAGATTCTTTTCACGTCTCCCCAAAAGTAACAATCCAACATCATATCACCGACCACGGCTACTTTTTTATTTGCAAAACTTTTTGATATTTCGTTCAATCTCGATTTAGAAAATTGCATGGCTATCTATAATCTCCCCATTGAGCAAATTGATTAATCAGTTTTATTTTTACTATTCCATCATTCGAACCGAGCCACATGTTTATCCCGTCAAAGTACATAGAATAAATTTTGTTTGGGATATTCGGGTCATCAAGCATGTTTACTTCGTTTGTAATTCTATTTATAATTGCAATTCCTCTTCCGTATGCTTCTTTATCGCTTATGGAAAATTCATATAGCGAAACCCAAATGTAATTGCCGGTTCTTTCGAGTGAGTAAACACCGTTACCGTCAAATCCACTGAATCTATTAAACTTCAGCCATTCATTTTTTCTATTATAGCGAAATAATCCGCCGAGATTATATTGCGGTTGTTCGGGAGTTAAGAACTCATCCAATCCAATCCAAACAAAGTTTCTTTCGAATAAAATATCTGCGACAGAGATGCGGTCACCTTCACCTCTAAAATAATTAAGCCGGTTGTCATAATATTGTAAAGCGCTGGGCTCATTCATATCCATAAATTTATTGTATTTATGTAATCCATCTTCGGTTCCGAACCAAACTAAACTGTCAGCATCGAGTGAGATTGTTTTTATTGTATTCGTTTTTTCATCTTTGTTTATGGTTAAGTCATAATCGGTAAATCGTCTGGTGTTTATATCAAATTTTGTTAAATACATGAACCTTCCAATCCACACAACATTTTGCTGTTTATCGTATTCGATTGAACGTATCCAATTACTAAGCTGTCCGCCTTTACTGAATTTCCTTTTAAACCAGCGTTTAGTTCTCTGATCAAAAATAAAGAGTCCGTCTATTGATCCGGCCCAAACATACCTTGGGTTTGCTGTTACACAGTAAATAAATTCATTTTGTAATCCGTTATTGGAATTATAGTTTGTCCATTCGTCTTGTTGCGAAGAGTAATGAAATAATCCGCTTCCGTTAGTCGCAAACCAGATATTTTTACCGTCACCGGCAATGTCAAGTACTTCGGTTCCTTCAATATACTTTTCAATTTCCAACTGAGCAAAGAGAGAAGTTGATAGAAGGATAATCGATATATAGATTACTTTTAACAAATTTTATGTGATGAAAAATTTTAGTTGACCGGTGCTTCTGTTAATTTCTCGAACTTAATTTGAAATTGTTCTTCAAATCCTAAAGTTAAACAATTTCGCAATCTTTTATAATCAACTTTTTCTTTAAGGATGGTTTCTATCTCGATGGTCTTTTGTTGGAGCTCGTCGGCAATTTCTTTTTTAGTTTGTTCGGGCAGCTGAAAGTAATTAATCTAGCAAGTCACGATGTTTTGTGCCGCATAATATCGAGCCGTGCTGAAGACACAACAGTTTTCAATTTTTTCTGTGCGCTGCCGACTATCTTCTTGCCGGAAAATTTTAATTCGTTCTTCGCGGTTGAAGCAAAACAAATTCCTCCGGATTGTTGTTTTAAGATATCCGGAAAGTTTGGTTGTGATGATTCTAGTACAATTTGCTGAAACAGCGGACTGTATTTTACCAACCCCTTTGCCAATGCTTCAGAAATTGCTTGATAGATTTCTTTTGGTGATAAACCAATGGAAAGCGGAACGACAACCGAATATGTAATTTCTTCTGGAATGAAAAATAGCTCTGCCACCGGTTGGGCGGTGAACAACATCAAAACCATTTTTCTCAAGTAACTCTAAATTTATTTCGGATTTCTTTTGATTTGCACCCAAAGAGATGCAGTAAGGATCCCATTGATAAAAGCGGACGTAAATTTCATCTTCTTTACAATTGGCGGCAAGTTCTAAATCAAAATCCATATTGTATTGACCGGTGCGGGCAATATCATCAATTAATCGCCAAATCATTTGCGGATAAGACCTCTGTTGCATCTTGCAAGAAAATCCAATACTTCATTTGCAAGGGGATTGTCGTGGAATTCAATTTTTATTTTTTCTTTTGCTTGAGATAGATTCAGACCGCTGTCGTAGATTAATCCGTATACTTTTCTAAGTATATCAATATCTTCTTTGCTGAAACCCTTCCGTTTCAAACCGACTACGTTTAACCCCATATAACGTGAAGGTTCTCTTCCGACCAAAATAAACGGAGGAATATCTTGTGTTATTTTTACGGCAGCTCCTATCATTACATTTCTACCGATCTTACAAAATTGGTGAATTGCAGTTAACCCGCCGATTATTACATTGCTGTCAATCTCAACGTGACCCGCAATCTGAACTGTGTTTGCCAATATTACATTATCACCAATTACAGAATCGTGCGGTACGTGAACATAAGCCATGAGCAGACAATTCTTTCCGATCTTAGTAATTCCGCCTTCACCGGTACCTCTGTGAATTGTCGCAAATTCTCGAACCGTTGTGCCGTCATCGATGTAGGTGTAAGAAACTTCCTTATCAAATTTTAGATCTTGTGGTACATTAGATACAGAAGCGGATTGAAAAATTTTAACATTATTGCCGATTCGTGCACCGTCATAAATATTTGCCGAAGGACCAACGAAACAATTATCGCCAATTTCTACATCATCATGAATAATTGCGTATGCTTCGATTGTGATATTCTCTCCAATCTTGGCTTTATCGCTAACAATTGCGGTGGGATGAATTTTACTCATTATCTATATCTTCAATTTTGTTCGAGTTCGTTGTTTTTTTCTTTGTCCCCTACAACTGCCGTCATGTCTGCTTCAGCAACTAATGTATTCTCAACAAAAGCGAGACCCCTAATTTGAAAGAAGTTTCTTTTGAAGTTTACCAACTCAACTTCCAATCTCAGTTGATCTCCGGGAACAACTTTTTTACGGAACTTTGCATTTGAAATTGAAGTAAAGTAAACCAGATGTTCTTCAGGATTTTTTACGGTATTAAGAAGAAGTATCCCTCCGGTTTGTGCCATTGCTTCAACAATTAATACACCGGGCATAATAGGTTCTTCTTTAAAATGTCCTTGAAAAAATGGTTCATTTATTGTCACAGATTTTATACCGACAACCTTTTTTCCAAGATCGAGCTGAATGATTTTATCAACAAGCAGAAAGGGATATCTGTGCGGAAGAATCCTTTGAATAGCCATAGTATCCAGAACAACACCTTCGGTTTTCTGAAATTGATACTTACGTACGAGTTTCTTTTGTTGATATAATTTTCTAATCTTCTTTGCAAATTCAACGTTTGATTTATGCCCCGGGCGTGCAGCTAAAATCTGTGCTTTTATAGGTACGCCAATTAATGCTAAGTCTCCAATTAAATCCAATAACTTGTGGCGTACAGGTTCGTTTTTGAAACGCAGCGATTTATCATTTAAGAATCCGGTTGCGCCAATTTCAACATCATCTTTCAGACCGACTTTATCCATAATGCGATTGATACCGTTTTGATCTATGTCGTGATCGACAATAACAACTGCGTTATCTAAATTTCCGCCTTTAATTAAGCCCGCATCATAAAGAGTTTCAACTTCACTCAGAAAACAGAATGTTCGTGAAGGAGCAAATTCGGAAACAAACTCTTTCTCTAAATCAAAAAGTCCCGTATGCTGGCTACCTAAAGCAGGATTAAAATAATCGACCATAACAGTAACGCGGTAGCCGTCTAAAGGAAGAGCAACAATATCAATCTGATTCTCTTCGTCATGATACGTAACGGTTTCATCAATGATCAGATAATCTTTCGGTTCTTCTTGAGTTTCAAAACCAGCTTCCATTAATTTATCAACGAAAGGCATCGAACTTCCGTCGCCAACCGGCGGTTCAATACCGTCGATTTCAATTTTTACGTTATCGATTTGAAGACCGACAATTGCAGCCATGACGTGTTCAACGGTATAGACTTTAGCATCGCCAAGTCCGATGGTTGTTCCGCGAGATGTGTCGATAACGTAATCAGCATTTGCCGGTATTTCAGGATTACCGCCAAGATCTATTCTAATAAATTTTATTCCATAGTTTTCCGGGGCAGGTTTAAAAGTTAAAGTGGACTTTGTGCCGGTATGAAGCCCGTCGCCGGAAATTGAAATTGATCTTTTTATTGTTCTTTGCAACTCAAGCATTAGCTATCCTTTGATTTATCTTTATTAAGTGAATCAAGCTTTTCTTCAATCTCTTTAAGTTTTTGAGCGTACTCAGGTAATTGCCTTATGTGACCCTCCAAACGCATTCCAACTTTTATTTCTTTTGCGGGTGATCCAAAATATCTACCTTTTTTAGGAATCCCTTTTGAAACACCGGATTGTGCTAAGATTATTACTTCGTCGGCAATTTCAATATGCCCTACAATTCCTACTTGTCCGCCGAACATACAATTTTTACCGACTTTTGTGCTTCCCGAAACACCGGTTTGCGCAGAGATCACGGTGTTTTCACCAATTATTACATTGTGTGCTATTTGAACCAAGTTATCTATCTTCGCACCTTTTTTAATAACAGTCGAACCAAGTGATGCACGGTCAACAGAAACGTTTGAGCCCAGTTCCACATTATCTTCAATAATAACATTTCCGATCTGTGGGATTTTATGAAAGACGCCTTTATCATCCTGGGCAAACCCAAATCCATCGGACCCTACTACAGTGCCGGAATGAATGACAACATTATTTCCTATTTTGCATTTTTCACGAATAGAAACATTAGGATACAATATTGAGTTGTCTCCAATCTCTGAGTTTTTCATTACTACACTATTGTGTAAAATTTTTGAGTTGCTCCCGATCTTGCATCCTTTTTCAATAACTACGTTTTTACCAATCGAGACGTTTTTGCCAAGCTGAACGGATTCATCTATGAAAGCAGAAGAATCTATTCCCGAGATCTCAACCGGCTTATGAAAGTATTTTGAGATAATTTTTTGAAATTCAATTTGAGGATTTTCAACAACGATGTAAGTAATTTCAGCTCTGGTTCTTTTAATATTTGATTTGATTAGAACAACGCTTGCTTTCGTTGTTTCTAGAAATTTTTGATAAGCAGGGAGGTATAAAAAAGTTAAGTCGCCTTGATCTGCTTCTTCGATCTTAGCGACATTGGAAAACTCTAAATCGGGGTCTCCGATAATTTTGCCGCCGACAAAATCGGCGGCTTCCTTTACCGTAATTTTCATAAAATTTTAGTTTTGTATGACTTCGTCAATTTCTAATTTTTCAAGAACGAGTGAAGTGATATCATATTCAGGTTTTGCGTAAAGGAATATAATATCTCCGCTTAAATCAAAAACAAAATCGAGATCTTTTTCTTCGGCAACTTCTTGAATTATATTGAAAACTTTATTTTGAACCGGTTCCATTAATTCGGTTTGCTTCTTAAAGAGTTCACCTGTAGGTCCAAATTTTTGCTGACGAAAATTGGAAATTTTATTTTCGAGAGCAATTAATTCCTTTTCAACGTCGGCTCTTTTTTGGTCGCTCATAATAAGTTTACGATTTTCATAATCGTCAAACTTTTTCTGCCAGTCATTTTCCATATTCCTTAGTTCTTCCTGCCACTCGGCTATCAAAGCATCAATTCTTTGTTGAGCATCTTGAGCATCCGGCAGTTGATCCATAATAGTTTCAGAGTCAACATAACCTATTTGCAGTTGCGCAAATAGTGAAGCCGGCAGAAGTAGAAAGAAGAAAAGGATAATTGATTTTTTCATTGATGTTCCCAAAATTATTTTCCTCTTTTAAGCTTGTCGAGTACTTTGAAAGTTATGTCAAATTCGGTATCGGCGTATAATAAAACAACATCGCCCGCTTTGTCAAAGACGAAGTTCATACCTTCTTCTTTTGCGACTTTATCAATTGCATCAAAAACTCTTTCTTTGATTGGTCCTAAAAATTCTTCTTGCTTGAGATAAATTTCACCGTTTTGCTGATTGAATTTTTGTTGTCTGAATTGTTCAACTTGCTGCTGCATCATTACTATTTCTTGTTCCTTTGCAGCGCGTGCATCCTCAGTCATTGTTTCAGCTTGTTGTTGGTAAGCTTGATATGACTCCTGTAAATTAACAGTCATGCTGTCAAGTTTTTTGTTCCACTTTCGAATCAATGCATCTAAATCACTTTGTGCCTTAACAGCCGGCGGATATTGATTTAAAATTGTACCGGAGTCAACATATCCAATTTTAACATTTAGTGATTGCGCTGTAATTGAAGTGGCTAATAAAGCCAAGAAGACCGAAAATAAAATGATTTTTTTCACAATTACCTCTTTTACTTTTTGTTATTTGATTAAAATCCTCGTCCAAATTGAAAATGGAATTGCCATTGCGGGTCTTGTCCGTCAACTGACGGTCTATCAAACCCATAGCCAAAATCAAATCCAATTAAACCAATTGGATTAATTAAAATTCTTGCACCGACACCAACAGATCTTTTAAGATCAAAAAAGTCGGTATTCGACATGTCAAAATAAACATTTCCCGCTTCTGCAAATGTAAGAAAATATAATGGAATTGGGTCTAATGTTATCGCCGCTCTAATTTCCGCCGTGTAACGTGTCATTACTCTACCGCCGATAATCGTGTTCGGATTATTCGGGTCTTTCGGTCCTACTGAACGATCATCGTAACCTCGCAGAGGAGTGGTTGCAATGATTAAGCCGTTACCGCCCATATAATAAAATTCGAAAGGTTGGATTGTAGTTCCTTGGACAATCTCATCAAGATAACCAAGATTAGCAGATGCGTAAAATGTAAGTCTATTTGAATTAAACAACCTCTTATACCAATCAAAGTTGAGTTCAACTTTGTAATAGTCAACATCACCGGGGAGTATAGGTCCGCCGGAAATTTCACCGCTTAAACCAAATTTAGTACCGCGTGAAGGGAAGATAGGATTATCAATATCGTTTCTTGTTACGCTTAACCCAAGTGTATATTGTCTTGAGATCCCTTCCGCATAAAAATTTCTACCATCGATTACATTATTGTATTGATACTTAAATCTAGACTGAACGTAGAAAAAGTTATCCGGCCATTTCAATCTTCTTCCTACTTTTATTGTTCCGCCGGTTTGACTTAAATCGTATATATATCTTTGCCGCGTGTCGAATACATCAAAACCAACGAGAGTGGGCGTATCCATAAACCACGGTTCTGTAAAACCAAGACTGAATGTTCTGTAAAAATTACCAACACCAAACTGCCAATTGAAGTTGAGTATCTGTCCGCCGCCAAGTTGAAATGGTTCGGCAATTGAGAAGTTTGTTAGTGTAACACCAATAGCACCCGAAAAACCAAAACTTCCGCTATAACCGACAGATGCATTTAAGTAGTCACTTGATTTTTCTTCAACTTGATAAACTAAATTAACTGTGCTGTCGTTTGACGGACGGTAGTCAACACCTTCGGTATAAAGTTTTTCTACATTGAAGTATTCCAAGTTTGCAAGTTGCTGAATGCTTCTGAATATCGCGTTACGATTGAAATAGTCACCGGGGACGGTATATAACTCTCTTCTAATTACTTTTTCTTTTGTTTTCGTATTTCCGGTTACGTCAACCTTGCCAACCCGGAAACGGCTTCCTTCGGAAATGTTTATATAGATATCGAGCGAGTCTTCGGCAACTTTTTCTTCTCGCGTTTGAAGATTAAACCCGAGATAACCATTATCTTGATAGATTGCTGTAACATCGGATTGTTTTTCGTTGAATCGCAAATTTTGATTAAACCGTGTTAGATCGTAAACATCTCCTTTGAAGAAATTGAGACGCTGTGTTAAAACTGTATCCGGGTAGACTGTGTTGCCCGACCAATAAATATTTCTAACTTTGTATTGAGGTCCTTCGTAAACACTAATTAATATTTCGACTTCGGTTTTTTCGTCGTTGTAAATAAGTGTGTCGCCAAGAATTTCAAAATCACGGTAACCGTTTTCACGGTAATAATCCTTTAAAAGTTCTTTGTCCGCTTCGTATTCTTCTCTGTTTAAATTTGCGCTGCTCCAGAATTTCCACCAAGATGCTTCGGCTGTTTCATCGAAAGTACTCTTTAAATCACCATCGTCAAAAGCTTCGTTGCCAACAAAGTTTATTTTTCGAACAATAACTTCATCACCTTCTTCAATGTCGTACATCAGAACTTTGCGTTCGCTTATTTTATCGACTATACGGGAAGGAATGTTTGGATTGTAGTCATACTCGGTTTCAACTTCCCAAGAAAAATCTTCGTCATTTCTCCAAGTTACTGTTATTTCACTGCCGCTTGTATCTGCTTTTTGAAAAGAAAAGAATCGTGCGGTAATTTCTGCATTCAGATAACCTTCTTCATCATAGAGTTTTTTGATCTTATTAATTCTGTTGTAAACTTCTTGGGTGCGCAATATTTGTCCGCGTATAAAATCGCCTTCGGAAAGAATATCATCTTCATCAATCTCATCATTGCCGTTAACTAATACATCTTCGACCCTGGGAAATTCTTCAACTTTTATTAGTAGAAAAACGCCATCGTCAACTTGTTTTTCGATTAAAATTTGAACGTCGGAAAAAATATTCAGCGACCATAGACGGTTGATAGCTTCAACAGTTTGATCTCCCGGTATTTCTATTTCTCCGCCAACTTTAAGTCCGCTATTGGCTACAATAGTTTGGGGATCCGCTGTAACGTTACCTTCGACAGAAATTCCAAGAATTTTGTAATTAGATTTCTGGAGTTGAGCGAATGAGGTAATTGCAAGCAGTAAAAAGAGTATAAAACTAAATTTCAGTTTTCTGCTTTGTAGTATTTTTTGCATTATTGGTTCTGTTAAACTTTTTGGAAATTTGCTCACTGACTAAACCAAACCTTCTTTCTCGTTGCTGGAAATTGTTAATTGCCTTTGTGAACTCACCGGTTCTGAAATCGGGCCACAAAGTATCTGCCACATAAAATTCTGCATAAGCTAATTGCCATAATAAAAAATTGCTTATCCTATATTCACCACCGCTTCTGATCAAAAGATCAGGGTCGGGCAGATCTTTAGTAGTAAGGAATTGTGAGAACATTTCTTCGGTAACATCGTCGATACTTACCTTACCTTCGTCAAACTCCCGAATTATAGTCTTTACCGCTTCCAAAAGTTCCCATCTGCCGCCGTAACTTAATGCCAAGTTTAGCGTGAGCTTTGTATTGTCTTTAGTCTTTTCACACGCTTGTTGTAATTCTTTTTGCACCAAATTGGGTAAGCTTTGAATGTTGCCTATAGTTGTCAACTTAACATTATTCTTATGCAGTTCATCAGTTTCTGTTTGAAGACTTTTTACAATCAATCGCATCAGAGTTGAAACTTCATCTTTGGGACGGTTCCAATTTTCTGTTGAAAAAGTGTAAAGCGTGAGGACTTTAATTCCGAGATAAGCGCAAGATTCAACAATGTACCTAACTGATTCGACACCTTCTTTGTGACCGGCTACTCTAGGCAAGTTACGTTTCTTTGCCCAGCGTCCGTTTCCATCCATAATAATAGCAACATGTTGCGGGATTTCACCGGTTTGCTTTAATTCATCGAATCGTTCTTTATCGTGATCTGTGAGAGTTACTGACAATGTTCTTTTAAATTTTTATTAGACCAGGCAAAATAGTTTTAGAAGCGTAAAATGTCAAGAAACTATAGTATTTATAATGTTTTAAGAGGGGTAGTAATTTTATGATCAGTCTTTCAATTGAACAACTTTGATGTTCTTTTGTGCATCGGGGAAAGTGACTTGACCAGTAAACGTGCTCTATTCGAATATTCCGGGGCTACGCCTACAAAAAGAGTTAGTCTAATTTTTTTGTTCTTTTGATGTGAAGTAGCAAGGTAATTTAATTTGGATATAATTTGCGGATCGTTAAATTCATCTTCTTTTAAAATTACACCAAGCACTACTTTCTTTTTGTATTTACCAACTGCATCTATTTCATAATTGCCGATCGGTTTAGGTTCGGGTAGATATTTGCCGTACCTTCTGCTCAAGGTTAGGTAACCATTTTTCCAAAAATGGTGAATCAACTGATCGACCCTATTTTGTGATTTGTTTTGAGTGTTCATTTCTATGCTGTTAATATTGGTATTATCGGTGAAAACTTTTTAAACTTAAGTATCTTTATATTGTAAATATTGTTGTATTCAAATTTCTTTATCTCGTTTGAATTTATCGGTCTTCCGTAAATTACTTTTTTACCGTTCGAATTTTTTGAGATATAATAAGGTTCGAGAATGACTTCATTCAAACCGTAAATAAAACGAACCCTTTTCCTGTTAACTATTGCGCTTGCAAATAGTTCCGATTTCATAAGTGCCTCTTTAATTATATTGACGGAAAACACCAATTACTTTTCCGATCAAAGAGAAATCTTCTCGATCCTCTAATGAAATTGTTCGGTAGTTTTCGTTTTCCGGTATTAAATTTATTTGATTGTTTTTTCTTTCAAATCGTTTGAGTGTTGCTTCATCGCCAAGAAGAGCTACCACGATTTCACCGTTGCTAACTTCTTTTTGTGGATTTACAATAACCGTATCTCCTTCAAAAATTCCGGCGTTTATCATACTGTCACCTTGGACTTTTAATCCAAAGCAATCGGGATTATTATTCAGTAATGATAAATCAAGTGAAATAGTTCCTTCAATATTTTCTTCGGCTAAAATTGGGTAACCTGCGGCAACTCGTCCGACCACGGGAATTTCAAAAATCTTATCTGCAACTTTTTCGGCTTTTGTAGCAAGCGCATCAATAATTGATAATGCCCGGCTTTGGTTTGACCCAATATTTAGATATCCTTTTTTTACCAAAGCATCCAAATGCCTTTTTACACCGAATGTGGAGGAAATTCCAAATTTTTTGCCAATTTCTCTCAAAGTGGGTGGATATCCGCTCGTATCAATATATTGTTGAATAAAATTGAGAATTTCTTGCTGCCGGTCTGTTAGTTTAGTTTTCATTTTCACTAGTGCTTTTTTGTTCACTATAAATATAGTGCTCAGATGAGCACTTGTCAAGAGAAAAATGAAAAAAGTTTAAAATAAAAAACCCGCCGGGCTGGCGGGTCAAATGGGGATAATTATCAAGATTTACTAATTAGTCAATATAAGTAAGCCAATTATAGCGGTCATCAATTTTACCATATTGTATTCCGGTAATTTCGTTGTAGAGTTTTTTGCTGAATTCGCCGCCGGTTTCTTCGCACATTTTAAGTATTTGATCTTTGTACTTCAGTCTGCCGACACATGAAATAACTGCTGCAGTACCGGTTCCAAACATTTCTTCAAAGTTTCCGTTTGCATAACAGTCGAGAATTTCGTCGATATGAATCTTCCTTTCGGTAACATTGAGTCCCCAATCCTTTAGAATTTGCAACGCAGAGAGTCGTGTGATTCCTGGTAAAATTGTTCCGGTTAAATTTGGTGTAGCAACTTCATTTTTAAATTTCACAAAGATGTTCATTGTTCCGACTTCTTCAAGATACTTTTGTTCGATCGGGTCCAACCACAATACTTGAGTATAACCTTGTTTGATCGCCTCACGTTGAGCAGCTAAACTTGCGGCATAATTACCTGCAGTTTTGCATGCACCAACGCCTTTAGGTGCGGCTCTTACAAACTCATCTGTCGCTAAAATCGGTACCGGTTTAAAGCCCTCGGGTAGTAAGGACCAACGGGGCTGAGGAGAATAACCAATTTATAATTTGTTGATGGCTTTACTCCTAAAAACGGATCAGTTGCAAAAACAACGGGTCTAATATAAAGCGCATGTCCGGGTAAAGTAGGGATCCAGTTTTGTTCTAGTTTAACGAGTTCCAGCATTGCTTGAAGCACTAAATCCGAATCTACTTGTGGAATGCACATTCTTTCTGCTGAGTTATTGAGCCGTTCAATATTTTTTTCGGGACGGAAAAGAGCAATTCTTCCATCCTCATGTTTGTATGCTTTTAATCCTTCAAATATTGCTTGTCCGTAATGTAAAACCATTGCAGCGGGACTTAATTCTAGTTTACTTCTCTTTTTAATGGTAGGTGAATGCCAACCGCCAAGTGCTTTGTCGTAGTCCATTTCGAATACATGATCTGTAAATGTTCTTCCAAAGATCAACTTTTCGGGCATATCTACTTTTTCATCTCTTTCGATTAAATCATAACTGATGTTTCCCATAAGTTCACCATAGTTTTGTGGGGTTTGTGAAATTTTTAAAATAAAAATGCCCGGTGGAGGGCACTACCGGGCATTTGATATTAGAATTGGTAATCATATCTGCAATGACTACCAAGCTAAAAATCATAAAAGCAATTAAAAAATTTATAGTTATCAATTTTCTTTTAATTTGTTACTAAATTTCTCTCTATCTTGTTTCTGAAATATAATAAATTCTCTCCAAGAGACAATGGGAAAAAGAGTGTGGGGTGTTAATTACACCTCTTTTTGTTAAATTTTCTACTTCAAATACTGGGAGCATATGATATCTGCAAAAAAGTCTAATGGTCTTAAAAAGGAACTAAATGTAATTGGTGTTTTTGCAATTGCATTCGGAACAACAATCAGCGGCGGCTTTTTCTTATTGCCCGGTTTAGCAGCTTCACAAGCCGGTTCGGCGATTGTAATCGCTTATTTGCTGGCTGTTATACCTCTCTTCCCGGCAATGTTCAGTATAATAGAACTTTCTACAGCCATGCCGCGTGCAGGTGGTTTGTATTATTTTTTAGATAGAACACTCGGTCCCTATTTTGGAACCATCGGTGGTATTGGAACATGGTTAGCTCTTATTCTTAAAGTTGCTTTTGCATTGATTGGGATGGGCGCCTACATTTCACTTTTCTACGGTAAATTTGAAATTGTTCCGGTGGCAATTGCTTTGGCAGTAATATTGGGTCTCCTGAATATTTTCGGTGCAAAGCAGAGCGGGCGATTCCAAATTTTGCTTGTGATCGGTCTTTTAATAATTCTAATTCCTTTTCTAGGTAGTGGATTATTCCACTTAGATATGAACCGGTTGCAAACGATGTTTGATACGGAGTTTCAGTCAATTCTTGCTACTACCGGTTTAGTATTTATTAGTTATGCGGGAATTACAAAAGTAGCAAGTTTATCCGAAGAGGTTGTTAATCCTGAAAAGAATTTACCTAAGGGAATAATTTTAGCATTATCGATTGCTGTTGTTGTCTATTTCCTTGGCACCTTGGTGATGGTGGGAGTTGTACCAATAGAAAAGTTGGCTGGTGACTTAACTCCCGCTGCTTCTGTTGCCGATTTAATTTTAGGAAAGATCGGAGTATTTTTAATCTCAATTGCTGCAATTCTCTCTTTTGTTTCTGTTGCTAATGCAGGGATTCTTAGTTCGTCTCGCTATCCTTTGGCAATGAGTAGAGATCATTTAGTTCCGCGAATTTTTAGACAATTGGTTGGAAAAGGAATTCCTTTAATTTCAATTATAACCACTGTTGGTGTGATTGTATTAATACTGCTCTTCTTGAATCCGCTCAAAATTGCAAAACTAGCAAGCGCCTTTCAACTGTTGATGTTTGCGCTTGTAAGTCTTGCCGTGATCGTAATGCGGGAAAGTAAAATTGAATCGTACGATCCGGGATACAAATCACCTTTTTATCCTTGGATGCAGATTATCGGCATAATTTCCCCGTTCATTTTGATTTTTTATATGGGGGCATTATCAATATTATTCACATTCGGTCTGATCTTAGTTTCTAGCTTATGGTTTATTTATTACGGTAAAAAACGAGTTGCAAGAACCGGCGCTATCTATCATATATTTGAGAGGTTGGGTAGATCGAGGTATCAAGGTTTGGACAGCGAGTTGCGCGGAATTCTAAAAGAAAAAGGATTGCGTCAAGAAGATCCATTCGAAGATATTATTACCAGAAGTATAGTTCTCGATTTAAAAGGTGAAAAGTATTTCCAGGAAGTAGTTGATTTAGCGTCATATAAACTTGCACAAATAATTCCACATACAAGTGAAGAGATTAGAGATTTGGTTTTACAGGGAACGAGAGTTGGCGCAACTCCGGTTACACACGGTGTTGCATTACCGCACTTTAGATCAGATAGAGTAAAACAAACACAAATGGTGCTCGTCCGTGCTAAAAATGGTGTTAAGATTAGGTTAATAAA
Source organism: Melioribacteraceae bacterium (assembly GCA_034521465.1). Lineage (GTDB taxonomy): Bacteria > Bacteroidota > Ignavibacteria > Ignavibacteriales > Melioribacteraceae > SURF-28. The sequence goes on from JAXHMN010000016.1 coordinate 762,964, forward strand.
TCCAATTACGCAGGAAGAAGAAGAGGAACACGAAGTAAGCGCAATCTTTTTCCTTATCAGTCCGGAAAATAATCCGGCCCAGCACTTAAGAATACTTGCACAAATAGCCGGCAGAGTTGACGATGATAATTTTGTGAATGAGTGGAATACAGCAAAAAGCGATCAAGAATTAAAAGAAGTTCTGCTTTATGATGAAAAGTTTCTTTCGCTTGTTGTTACAAAAGAGAATAAAACATCGTATATGATTCAGAATCCTATTCACGCTATAAACCTGCCGAAGGGTTGTTTGGTTGCATTGCTTCAGAGATATTATCCACAATTATTCCCAACGGAAATACTGAAATTTTGGAAGGTGATAGATTAACAATTATAGGTGATCCGGTTAATATCAAAAAGTTACGAGAAAATTTATTCAGTGATCCCGAAAAATTGGACGATTAAAATATGATTGCTGCTATCGGTAAAAGAAGTATCTATTTTTTTAGCGAACTCGGTAAAATTTCGATGCTCTTTTTAAAGTGATTAAATTTGCCCCGAGTCTCGTAAAACATAGAAAACATCTTATTGTTCAGATGGAACACATTGGTGTTAATTCACTTCCGCTGGTTATGATTATAGCAGTCTTTACCGGGGCTGTAGCGGCGTGGCAAGCCGCATATCAACTAAAAGGATTAGCGCCGCTTTCATTTTTAGGTACCGCGACAACCAGAGCAATTATTACAGAACTCGGACCGGTCTTAACGGCGATTGTCATTGCGGGAAGAGTCGGTGCGTCGATTGCCGCAGAACTCGGTTCAATGAAAGTGACCGAACAAATTGATGCTCTTAAAACAATGGGAATTTCACCAATTCGTTATCTAGCAGTACCGAGATTTTTTGCTGCCTTGTTCATGATGCCTATCTTGATAATTATCGCAAATACGATTGCGGTGTTTGGAGCTTTCTTTATTTCTAATTATTTCCTCGACATTTCATTTAGTGTATTTTTCGAGTCCGCAAATAGATTTTTTGAGATGGGTGATTTTTTCTTCGGTATGGTTAAAGGAATCTTTTTTGGTGGAGTCACGGCTCTGCTTGGCTGCCATATCGGTTTTGCCACGGAGGGTGGAGCCGAAGGTGTAGGAAACGCAACCATCCGTTCGTTCGTCCTCTCCTCTGCAATGATACTTATAATTGATTATGTATTGTGGAGTATTGTATTCTAACTTCCATTGTTAAATGAATGTTAATTCATCAGATTGAAATTTGTTAATAATCTAAGAGGTTTGTATTTTAAGAGAAATTTTATAGGAAGTTAGTTTGAGGGTGTTATGAGGGGAATTTTCCATGGTTCCGTTTATTTTTTTATTTCTATAATTGTAGTGTCAGGTCAAAATGCGGGAGATATTGTAATTACTGAGATTATGCCCGATCCGGCTGCTGTTAGTGATAATTCTGGCGAATATATTGAACTTTATAATCATACAAATGTCTGTTTTTGATTTAGAGGGATTTTTTTATTGAAGATAATTCGGATAATTCTGCAGTGCAAATGTGGCAGTAGTCTTACCAGTCTCAGCAGAAAGCTTCGATTGTTTATAGCTGAATTCAAGCGACCCATTGGGCTGATGGAAGTCTTAACTCCGATGATGTAACGTTTGATAAGATGGGATGTTGGCTTCAATGAACTTTACTTGAATTGAGGAAGGTATTTCATGCATTATAAAAGTCTGATAGTACAATCAGAACCAACAATTGCTACAAATATCATTATACTTCATCTACGACAGCGAGTATCTCATGAGGTAATGATATGTTACGGCTGGGACTGATGGCGTAATTTCAAGTTCTGATTTGATAGATGCTACAAATATTATTTCCAATAGCGATAAAGGATCGCCAGGAATTGCTGGAAATACGATTACTGATCCTGATGTTAATCTTTCTCCTACTAGTGGAGATTTGATAATATCTGAAATTATACTAGCTCAAATCCAGATGATGTATCAGATGCTAAATGGGAATTATTTCGAAATATTCAATAATACAGCTAGTACTATTGCATTAGATGATTGATACTAATTGAGCATTTAATTTGGAACAGATATTTGACGGTTTTGAAATTTGGTCTTACAGACTCAATATGCTTCAGGATCAATTATTTTGCTTGGATGTGGTACGTAATGGATAATTCAAATGCAGTCAATATGCCGAGGTATACTGGTTTGAGCTATGTATGAAGTGAGTTCAACACTTGACTAATGATGAGTAGTCATGAAGATGCTAACTGATTCAAAATCGATCAACTGCTAATTTACAATTGACACTTGTGTTTAGGTGATACGAGATAGCTGTAATGGATTTGAGGCTGGAGTATCTGCGAATGTAGTGGAATTACATGGCTAATGCTTCGAGAAGAATGATGATAATAACAGTAGTGCGAATTGGCAGGGGTCTACTACCCGAGAAAATTATAGTAATCCAAACGGAGATGAGACCGATCTTGATTCACCTGGGATAAAAGGTAATGACGCCCCCTCCCAGTACAACTAACATCCTTCACAGCAAGCTATAACGAAGACAATCACGCAATTGAATTAAACTGGGAAACTGCAACCGAAACAAACAATGCAGGATTTGAAGTTCACCGTTCATCAATTGATGATCAATTTAATGAAGGTGAGTTTGAAGTACTTGATTTTGTTCATGGTAACGGTACGGTAAACTCTCCACGTAACTATGAATATACCGATATTGATTTTCCAAATGCAGAGAATTTGTGGTACCGCTTAAAACAGATCGATAATGACGGAGCGTTTGCTTATTCAAAAGTTAGAAGTGTTGAACTCAGCGCTGTTACTAGCGTAGATGATGATGAATTGAATTATGAATTTTCGTTAGCGCAAAATTATCCGAATCCATTCAATCCAACAACTACTATTAAATATACAATCCCAACTGTAGAGACGGGGCATGCCCTGTCTCTACGGACAAAACTCATCGTATATGATATCCTCGGACAACAAATAAAAACATTAGTAAACGAAGTTAAATCTCCGGGAAATTATGAAGTTGTATTCAACGCTTCACAGCTTCATAGCGGTGTTTATTTCTACACCTTAAATTATGGTGAGTTTACGCAGACGAGAAAGCTCTTATTAATCAAGTAAAATTAAAAACCCTCGAAGATATTAAAGTTGTCTTCGAGGGTTTACTCTTAAGTGGTTACTTCGCAGTTCTAAAGTTTCAAACAAAACTTCTAATTACTTCTAATCTCATCCAAAGAAATTAACTCTTCATCAAGAGTTATATCATCGGAATCAGTATCTTCCGTAGAGATTCTGTACACCTTAAAATGTCCGTCTCCTTCTTTTTCCCATCGTTCTGTCGAGAGTTTTACTTCTTCAATGCAATCACAAAACTGATTATGCTTGTCACTTAAGATATGATAGCAGATGTGTTTCATTATTCCACCCAATCCTTTTTGATGAAAATTGTAAAGCAAGCTCTTCAATTCTCTTGAAGTCCCATTGAAAAACTAATTCAAAAAATTGAGAAAATAAAACCTTTAAGTCCATTATTGTTTGCTAGTGTAAAATAATTGCGAAATAAATCGCAATAATGCTTTAAATTGCTAATCAGAGTTAAAAAAGCTAATTTTTGCAAGACAATTAAGTGTTAGTTTAAAGACGGAGCAGAGATGACCTTAGTAAAAATTAAACCCGCTGTTAGAACCGAAAAGATAACATATGCCGTGCGTGATATCGTTGTGTTAGCGAACGAAGTTGCTAAAACCGGAAAAGAAATGTTGTACTTGAACATCGGCGATCCAAACCTATTTGACTTTGAACCCCCGAGACATATGATCGATGCTACTTATGACGCAATGTTAAAAAATAAAAACGGATATTCACCATCTTCCGGAATTAAAGATGCCGTTGAAGCAATCGAGAAAGAAGCCGAAAGAAAAAACATTAAAAACGTACATGATGTTTTTGTAACAACCGGTGCCTCGGAAGCAATTGAACTTGCGGTAACAGCGCTTGTGAATCAAGGTGAAAATATTTTAACACCAACACCCGGTTATCCTTTGTACACAGCTATTTCAAGCAAACTTCAAGCGTTTGAAAATCCGTATTACTTAAACGAAGAAAACGGCTGGCAGCCCGATATTGAAGATATAAAGAGTAAAATTAATGATAAGACGAAAGGAATAATTATCATTAATCCAAACAATCCGACCGGATCGAATAACAATCCCGAAACACTAAAGCAGCTTGTTGATTTAGCAGTCGAAAAAAACTTGGTGATCTTTGCCGATGAAATTTATGATAAACTTTTATTTGACGGAGTTGAACATACTTCAATTGCATCGATAAATCCGGATGCATCTGTTGTAACTTTCGGCGGATTGTCGAAGAATTATATGGTTCCCGGATTCAGAATTGGATGGGGAATTGTAAGCGGTCAAAAAGAAATTCTCTCCGATTACATCGAAGCGATTAATAAAATGCTTCGCGCTCGACTTTCGGCAAATCATCCCGAACAATACGGAATTAAACCAGCGTTGCAAGGCGATCAATCTCATTTAACAGAGGCAATGGAAAAACTGCATCGAAGAAGAGATATGACTTTTGAAATGATGAATTCCATTGAAGGCATTTCATGTGTTAAACCGGAAGGTGCATTTTATGCTTTTCCTAAATTGGAATTCGAAAAACAAAACGATAATCATTTTGTTGCGGAATTGATTAAAGCGACGGGAGTTGTAGTCGTTCCAGGAACCGGCTTTGGGCAAGTCCCAGGAACAAACCACATGCGTGTAGTTTTTCTTCCGCAAGATGAAGTACTTGAGAAAGCGTATAAAAATATTGTAGAGTTTTATCAGAAATACAGAAACGAATTTGATAAATAATTTTGTCCCCGGAATTTTCTAGGCAGTTAAATTCCGGGGATTGGATATGCAAAGATCAGACTGCTTCGATTGACCATAAACAAAAACTTACGTAAAAAAACATAAGCCGCGAATGCACGAATGAAAAACGAATAAAAACTTGAATGAGGAAAATTTTTATTCGCGCATTAGCGGCTTAAAAAAATAATTATATTCTCTGCCGCTATCGACAAATCATCTATTTTCTTTTTAATTAGTCATTCTGTCATTTATTAATTACGCCGCTGATTACAGTTTTCAAAATTAATCTGATACTAACAATCGATAATTACTTAATGCTTGCTTGATAACAGAAACCCATTTCTCTATATTTGAAAATCATTTTTAGAATAGAATTTAGGATATTTTGCAGAACTATAAAGTCACAACAACGCCAAACGGAATAAGAGTAATCAGCGAAAATCTTCCTTATGTAAAATCATTTTCATTGGGATTTTGGTTTGATGTCGGATCACGAGATGAAGATGAAGCTACCAACGGCATAAGCCATTTCATTGAGCACATGCTATTTAAGGGAACTAAGAAAAGAGATGCGGCTCAAATTGCCGATGAGATAGAATCACTCGGCGGATATTTAAACGCTTTTACTTCGAAAGAACAAACTTGCTATTATGGAAGAGGACTAGCGGCTCACATCGAAAAAACTTTTGAAGTGTTAGCCGATATGATTCAAAACCCGCTATTCAAAAACTCCGAAATCAAAAAAGAAGCCGGTGTAATTGTAGATGAATTAAACGACATAGAAGATAATCCCGAAGAACTTATCTTTGATAAATTTGAATCGCTTATCTTCGACGGTAACCAGCTTGCAAGTCCGATAATCGGTACAAAACAAAATATCGAAAGATTCTCGAGAGAAGATCTTCAAAACTTTGTCGATAAACATTATACGTTTGACAATCTCTACATAGTTGCTTCCGGAGCAGTTGAACATAATCAATTAATTGAGTTTACAGAAAAATATTTTACTAAAGATTTAGGGAAATCAACTCAAAAAGAGAAGAGGTTGTAACTAAGCAAACAGATGATCTGCATGTTTATAAGGAGATTCAGCAAGCACATTTAATTTACGGAAGTCCAACTTACGGATACAAGGATGCGGAGAGAATTCAAGTAAATTTACTCTCACACATTTTAGGAGAGGGAAGCAGTTCGCGTCTGTTTCAATCGATCAGAGAGAAAAACGGAATTGCCTATCAAGTGAACAGTTTCTTAAATTCGTTTTTTGATATTTCTACTTTTGGCATCTATCTTTCAACAAGTAATAAGCTGATCAATAAATCTATCGACTTAATCGAAACGGAATTTAAAAAATTACGCGAAAAAGAGATTGCCGAAAGTGAGCTTTCCAAAGCGAAAGAATATTTTAAAGGTAGTATTTATATGAGTTTGGAAAGTACAACAAACAGAATGATACGATTAGCCAGTTCGATGATTTACTTCAACAGAGTTCGTTCATTAAGTGAAACGATTTCTGAAATTAATAGCGTTACGATAGATGATATCAAAAAACTTTCGAATGAAATTTTAGATGAAAAAAATATGAAGAAAGTAATGATCAGTTCTAAAAACTTGTTACTTTCTTCAGCAGCATAAGGGAAGGAATTCAAATGCCTAAACTAACGGTTGACGGAAAAGAATTAGAATTTAAACAAGGTCAAACAGTAATTGAAGCAGCGAGAGATCATGGAATAGAGATTCCTCATTTCTGCTGGCATCCGAGTTTATCTATTTCCGGTAACTGTCGAGTTTGTCTTGTAGAAATCGAAAAGATGCCTAAGCTCGCAATTGCCTGCTCAACTACGGCTGCAGACGGAATGGTTGTTCACACAAGGTCCGAAAAAACTTTGCAAGCAAGAAATGCCGTGATGGAATTTTTCTTAATCAACCATCCTTTAGATTGTCCGATTTGCGATGAAGCGGGTGAATGTAAATTGCAAGATTATGCATATCAACATGGTTACGGCGAAAGCAGATTCGATGAAATGAAAAACCGTAAAGAAAAACGTGTTGAACTTGGACCGAGAATAATGTTCGACGGCGAGCGATGTATTTCTTGTTCAAGATGCATCAGGTTTTCGGATGAAATAGCGAAAGAAAATCAACTAACTTTTGTACAGCGAGGTGACCGGGTAACAATCAAAACTTTCCCCGGTGAAGAGTTTGATAATCCTTATACATTGAACACAGTTGATATTTGTCCGGTTGGTGCCTTGACTAGCAGAGACTTCAGATTCAAAGCACGCGTTTGGGATATGTCCGAAACAAAAACAATTTGTCCCGGATGCGCACGCGGCTGCAATATCGATATGTGGGTGCGCAATAATGAAATACTAAGATTAACTCCCCGAGAAAATATGGATGTAAACGAATATTGGATGTGTGATTGGGGAAGATTGAATACATTCAAATTTGTAAATGCCAATGATAGAATAGACGGTGCATTCATTAAAGAAAATAATGAATTTAAAAATGTTTCTATTGATGAAGGAATAAATTCAGCAGCACAAAAGTTGAAAAATTATAAAACACATCAAATTGCATTTATCGGATCGCCATTTACAACATGCGAAGATAATTTTGCATTAATTAAATTTGCTAAAGAAAATTTCTCGGCTAATCATCTTGATTTCATAAAACATGTTAATGAAGATGATGAAGATGATATTTTAATCCGTGCCGATAAAACACCAAATTCACTCGGTGCAGAAATCACCGGAGTAAAACCTGGAAGTAACGGTTTGAACACAGGTGGAATTATCGAAGAGATCAAGAGAAGTAATATAAAAGCGCTCTTTGTAATGGAAGAAAATATAGCCGCCGTAAGCAAAGAATTTACCGAAGCTTTAAAGAAATTAGAATTGCTTATAGTACTTGCAGTCAATCAAAATGAAACGACAAAACTAGCTCATATAGTTTTACCTGCTTCAGCTTATGCTGAGAAAAACGGAACGTTCGTTAACTTTGAAGGAAGAGTGCAGCGAATTCGTCCCGCAGTTGTAACTACCGAAATGGAAAGATCGCTTGATGGAATGTCAATGAGCCGTTTAGACAAGTTTGGCACAAAATACGATAGTTGGGCAAGCGGAAACAGAGTTACGGCAAAACCAAGCTGGCAGATATTAACAAAATTATCTCAGAAGTTAGGCGGAAAAATGAGTTACCAAATGGCTGAGGATGTTTTTGATGATATTGCCTCGAGCAATGATGATTTTAAAGGATTGGATTATGATAAAATTGGTGAACATGGTCAATTGCTCAAAAGCTATAAAAAGGAAGCAGTTAAAGAATCGGTTTAGATAGATAATCTAAGGCAAAATAAAAATGAGTATTCTTGAAATTACAGTAATTGCATTAATCAAAATTATTTTGATTGTAAGCATTGTGTTTTTGACGGTAGCTTATCTCGTCTATTTTGAGCGTAAGATAAGCGCATGGGCACAAAATAGACTTGGACCAAACAGAGTTGGTTGGCGTGGAGCGTTACAACCTTTTGCCGATGTCGCTAAACTTTTATTGAAAGAAGATATCGTTCCGTCTGAATCAGAAAAAAGAATTCATACACTTGCGCCGTTTATTACTTTATTTATTGCATTTTCAACTTACGCCGTAATACCGATTGGTCCCGACATAACTGTTTTTGGATATACTACTTCACTTGTAGTCGCTGATGTAAATATCGGTATTCTTTATGTACTAGCTTTGACTTCACTTGGCGTCTATGGATTAACGCTTAGCCGGTTGGTCATCCGGAAGCAAATATTCTTTACTTGGCGGTATCAGATCATCCGCTCAAATGATTTCGTACGAAGTATCAATGGGTTTCTCAATTGCCGGTGTTGTACTGATGGCTGGTTCACTTAGTCCAATTGCAATTGTTGAATCACAATATGGTTGGATGTGGAATGCAATAATACAACCGATAGGGTTTATAACATTTACAATTTCCGCTTTTGCGGAAACGAATAGATTACCTTTTGATTTACCGGAAGCCGAGCCGGAACTCGTCGGTGGCTATCACACCGAATACAGCAGTATGAAGTTTGCCGGTTTCTTTTTAGCTGAATATGCAAACATGATTATTGCCAGTGCATTAATTGTTACACTTTATCTCGGCGGTTGGCATGTACCTTATATTGATAAATTAGGTTTAGGTGAAACATTAACCGTGCTTATTCAAATCGGTGCTTTCTTTGTTAAGATGGGCGCTTTGTTATTTTTCTTTATTTGGGTGAGATGGAGTATTCCTCGTTTCAGATATGATCAACTTATGAATTTGGGTTGGAAAGTTATGTTCCCGTTAGCACTAGCGAACGTAGTTTGGGTTGCTGTTTTAATAATGGTTTTTGACATCTAAACTGCAGAAAGGATATTTGAGATGGCTGTTAAAAGAAGAGCTAAAGATTTAAACTTTTTTGAGAAATTATATATTCCCGAAATTTTCAAAGGGATGGCTCTTACTCTGAAAAATATGTTTAGACCGAGAGTCACAATGGAATACCCGGAAGTGAAGTTTGATCCGCCTGCATCCTATCGCGGTAGACCGGTACTTGTAGAAGAACCGGAAACCGGTGAACGTTGTGTTGCCTGCGGGCTTTGCTCAAGAGTTTGTCCCGCATTAGCAATTGAAGTGCTAGCAAACGAAACAGACCGGGAAAAAGAACGATATCCTGAAAAATTCGAAATAAATATGATCCGCTGCATTTTCTGTGGATTTTGCGAAGAAGTTTGTCCCGAAGAAGCAATCGTAATGAGCAAGGATTATGAACTAGTTTTCACTAACAGAAAAGACGCTCTTTACGGAAAAGATAAGCTCCTTGTTCCGGTTGAACAGCTGCAAGATAGATTGGATTTTTTGAGGAACTTTAAGTAATATAGACATGCAAGTATGGTTTTTCTTTTTGCACTATGAGGAAACTTAAATCTATCATATTGTTCATTATTGTAATACTGGTATCCACGCTAAGTGCGCAATCTAAAATTTTGCTTCATGACACAGATTCCCCGAACTTTGTGTTGAACGGGAAGACTTTACCATTTCGCTAAAAACTACTGTCCCGCCGGAATCAGAAAAATTAGAACTCTATCTTCACACCAATTTGAATACTTCGTTAAAACATGTAGAATTACGAAGTTCTTCTTTTAATAAGCAACTTAGATTTTTCCGTGTTGAAGGGAACACAGATTTACAGAAAATATACAAAATTGAGTCGAATGAATTTGAAACCGGTATACAACTAATCGGTCAAATTCTTATAAGATTGTCGTCAGATAATAACGAAAAGATTCAATGGTTTGCTACGCCCGTTTCTCCGGAACGTTTTTATATGACCGATGAAACACAGATCAACCAAATTAATATTTACGAGCAAAGTGAAGCTGCGGGAAAGTGTTTGGTGCTTTCTCCGGAGTCGTCTTTTAATATAGATTTTGAATACACGGATGCAAATAACATATTAATTGAATTTTGGACGGCCATTGGTGAAGGCGTTGATATTTTTGCTGAATTGATAGATGAAATCACACAACAAAAAATTACGTCTATAGACTTAAACAATTTTGGTTATCTAACTATTCCTTCAATTTTAGATGCCGAATTTTTTAACGATACTTATGTAGCACCAAATGTATGGAATTACATCCTTGTCAAAATTGATCGGCAAAGAGGAACAGCAAATATATACGTAAATAATCAGCTATTCTATGTAGGACCAATCAACACATTTTCAAATCAAACTTCCGCCCAATTAGTTTTTAAGAACCTCTCTTCCGAAGGCAAGCTTAAAATTGACCGCTTAAAAATTTGGTCATTTGAAAATAACGTGTCACTTGCGTTATCGAATATGAATTACAATGATTACCGCGCCGATAGTTCACAAATCATCTATTCAAATAATTTTGATTCAGAAAGAATTTTAAAGGATATTCAAACGAGCGGCAGAGTTAAACTTATCGAATCAACTGCCCCGATTTTTTCTAAAGCGCCGGTATTGCGGGCATCTGTTATAAACCAAAGTATTCAATTGGGATTGGAAGTTAGTGATTTTACCCAAGTCGAAAGTTATATAATTGAGAAATCTTATGACGGAATTGATTTTTCACCGGTAGTCACTATTCGAAATATTGAAGAAGGAAAATCAAGATATACTACCACAGATTACGATGCCTCGCAAAATCAAATAATTTATTACCGGGTCAAACAAGTGAACATCGATGGAACCGAAACTTTTTCATCCGTTGTTAAAGTCGGCCGAGGTCGCCAAACACATTTTAAAATAAACCAAAACTATCCTAATCCATTCAATCCTAGAACTATGATTTCCCTAGATGTAAAACGTAATGCAGAATTTAACATTAAAGTTTATGACTTAGTCGGAACTGTTGTAACAGTATTACACACGGGTCAATTAAACGAAGGAACACACCGGTTCGAATTTGATGGCGCAGACCTTCCTTCAGGTCTCTATTTTTGTGAAGTGCAATCCGATAACGATCTCGAAGTAATGAAAATGATTTTAGCAAAGTAAAATTTATCCGCTAAATTCACTATATTGACTTTCCGTTGAATTAAAATTAAAATGATATGCTCTCGAAAATATTTTCATGTACAACATTTGGAATAGATGCATTCCTCGTAGAAGTTGAAACACATCTCGATAAACAAATCCCGGGTATAACCATTGTCGGCTTGCCTGATTCAGCAGTTAAAGAAAGCAAAGAAAGAGTAACCGCTGCAATTAAGAACACCGGATTTGAAGTCCCCCTAAAAAAGTTCACAATAAATTTAGCTCCGGCAGACATCAAAAAGGAGGGCAGTGCTTTCGACTTACCAATAGCAATCGGGCTTTTAGCTTCTTCCGAAAAAGTCTCATCAGAAAAGCTTTCGGAAACTATACTGCTCGGAGAACTATCTCTTGATGGAACATTAAGAAAAATTAAAGGCGGGTTGCCGATCGCAGTTGAAGCATACAAAAAGGGATTCAAAAATTTAATCATGCCAAAAGATTCCGTTAGAGAAGCATCTATTGTAGATGGATTGAATGTGTACGGACTTGAGGACTTGTATCAGGTTATACAGTTTTTAAACGGCGAGGGTGATTTTGAAAAAGTTCACACAAAGAAGGAAGAGATTTTCTCGAATATTAATTCTTACATTCTCGATTTTTCCGATGTAAAAGGTCAAGAAAATGTAAAACGAGCTTTAGAAGTTGCTGCTGCGGGCGGGCATAATATTATTATGATTGGACCTCCGGGTTCGGGTAAGACGATGCTTGCTAAACGTATTCCTTCCATTCTTCCGCCGTTAGAATTTGAAGAAGCAATTGAAACCACAAAAATTCATTCCGTTGCAGGTATCTTAAACAAAGAAGAAGCTCTTATCACCGAAAGACCTTTCCGCAGTCCGCATCACACTGTTTCGGATGCTGCGTTAATCGGTGGCGGTTCAATACCACGCCCGGGTGAAGTTTCATTTGCGCATCACGGAGTTCTGTTTTTAGATGAATTACCGGAGTTTAAAAAGAACGTTTTGGAAGTCATGCGCCAGCCGATGGAAGATTATAAAGTCACAATCAGCCGTTCTAAAATGTCGCTGGAATTTCCGGCAAACTTTATGCTGGCGGCTGCAATGAATCCCTGCCCTTGCGGGTTTTACACCGATCCAAATCGAGATTGCACATGCAACTCCGGAATGATCCAACGTTACATGTCAAAGATTTCTGGACCTTTATTGGATAGAATTGATATTCATATTGAGGTCCCCGCTGTTAAGTACAAGGAACTTTCGTCTACAGCAAAAGGTGAATCATCCGAAGAAATACGAAAAAGAGTTGTAAGAGCAAGACAAACCCAAATTCAAAGATTTCACGAAACACCAACAATTCACAATAATGCAGACATGCCAACCCGCGAAATTCGTAAATACTGCAAACTCGATGCGCAAAGTTCTGAACTCCTCAAAATGGCAATGACAAAACTCGGTCTTTCAGCAAGAGCTTATGACAGAATTCTAAAAGTCAGCCGTACAATTGCAGATCTGGAAGGAGCACAAAATATTCAACCCGCACACATCAGCGAAGCAATTCAATATAGAAGTTTGGATAGGGAGTTGTGGAATCATTAAAATTAGGAAGAATAATGAATAATTCTAATACTTATCCAATTGAATATTTGAAAAATTTTGTTAGGGAAGTCTTTACTCATCTTGGAGTTGAAGAAGAAGATGCTAAACTAGCTTCGGAGGTTTTAGCGGCTTCAGATTTACGGGGTATCGAATCACACGGTGTCGCAAGGTTGCATACCTATTTTGATATGCTCCAATTAGGGCGGATCAACCCAAAACCAAAATTAAAGATAGAAGAGAATCAGCCACCACGGCAACAGTTGATGGTGATAACGGATTGGGCTTGGTTGTAGGTCCAAAGGCAAATAAAATTGCTATGCAAAAAGCTGAAGAGTTTGGTACCGGATGGGTAAGTGTATCAAATACAAATCACTTTGGGATAGCAGGTTACTACGTTTTAGAAGCATTGAAGAGAGATCTCATTGGATGGGCGATGACTAACTCCACAAAGTTAGTTTCTCCTTTGTGGGGAGCAAAAAGAATGCTTGGTACAAATCCCATTTCTATCGCATTTCCCGGTAAAGAAGAGTCACCTATTGTTATTGATATGGCAACATGCACTGCCGCTTACGGAAAGATTGAAATGGCAAAGCGAAACAAAAGGCAAAATTCCAAACGGTTGGGCAATTGATTCAAATGGAAAGGACACTCTTGATCCAAAAGATATGGTGAACGGTGGTGCATTACTTCCTTTGGGTTCGGTAAGAGAAAGAGGCGGGCATAAAGGATATTGTTTAGCAGTAATGGTTGATGTATTGAGCTGTGTATTAAGCGGAGCTAATTGGGGACCATTTGCTCCTCCGTTTGCTCTTCGACAGGAAAATCCTGAACGTAAAGTCGGAAAGGGAATTGGCCATTTTTTCGGAGCAATGAAAATTGATGCCTTCATAGATGTTGACGAATTTAAAACTCAAATAGATGATTACATTCGAACAATGCGATCTACAAAACCTCAGCACGGAACTGATGGGCCTTTAATACCGGGCGACCCGGAAAGAGAAGCAGAAAAATTAAATTCAATTAATGGAATATCCCTTATCGAACCGGTAATAATTGAGCTTCGTGATATTTCAAACAAAACCGGAATCCCATTCGACTAAAAAGTATGAATCGTTTCTAAAATTTTTTCAATCACCTTTACTAGCTAAAATTTAAGAATGTTGCTCGATCGAAAAACAAACAATTTCGTTTAAAACAAATCTTGCATTTATAAAAATATCACTCTATATTTATTGCTCGTGTTTTTTACAGTTTGATAAAACTATGGGCGGGCGCCAAAGTTGGAGAGTTGGGGCGGACTGTAAATCCGTTGGCTAAGCCTGAGGGGGTTCGATTCCCTCCCTGCCCACACGAAATTACTCGACCAGAGTGAAGGAGATTGCAATCCCGTTGTAATCGAACTTCGCCGGTTTTCAGATAAATAAATATTCGGTATTTACGGTTTCTCAATGGCAATGCCATTGGCAGAGATTTTTTCTGCTCTGTTTGTTCTAAATATTTTGATTAATTATAAAGCGGGAGTAACTCAGTTGGCTAGAGTCACAGCCTTCCAAGCTGTTGGTCGCGGGTTCGAGTCCCGTCTCCCGCTCAAAAAACTTCAGTTGGAGTTCGAGCTAGCCTACGAAGGTAGGACTTGTTTATCGCGTTGAAGTTAATTTTTAACGAAGACGGATCTCCCGCTCAAAAGTAGTTTTGCTGACGTAGCTCAGTCGGTAGAGCACATCCTTGGTAAGGATGAGGTCACCGGTTCAATCCCGGTCGTCAGCTCAAAAACATGATTTTTTATTGGAGTTAAGGAAGAATGGCAAAAAGTAAAAATGTAAGACAAAGAATAATTTTAGAAAGTACTGCTGGTACTGGCTTCAGGTACACAACTACCAAAAATAAAAGAAATCACCCTGGTAGAGTGGAATTTAAAAGTATGATCCAGTTGTCAGAAAGCACGTAATATTTAAAAGAAACTAAATAGAAACGAGAGTGGCTCAATTGGCAGAGCAGCGGTCTCCAAAACCGCAGGTTGGGGGTTCGAATCCCTCCTCTCGTGCAATCAAGTAAAAGTGAAAATGCGATGAAAGAAAAAATTATCAACTTTTTTAATGATGTGGTCAAGGAAATGAAAAAAGTTACTTGGCCTACTAAAGAAGAATTAAAAGAATCTACCACTATTGTTATTGTTGTTTGCCTATTGATTGCCGCATTCACATATGTAGTTGATATGGGTGTATCGCAAATAATGAGGAGTATATTTTAGGTTTGGAACAAAACACATCAACATCAAAATGGTACGTAGTTAGAACTTTTTCGGGACATGAAAACAAAGTAAAAACTCTTATTGAGAATGAACTTGTTGACAACGAAGAGTTACGCGCAAGAATTTATGAAGTCCTTGTTCCAACAGAGAAAGTTTTTGAAGTAAAAGACGGTAAAAAGAAGACTAAAACTAAAAACTTTTTCCCCGGCTATATTCTTGTAAATGCAGATCTAGATATTAAAGTAAAAGATTTTATTTCTAACACTTCTTCAGTGATGGGTTTTCTTGGTACAGGCAATACTCCGGTACCATTACAACCGGATGAAGTGAAAAGAATTGTCGGTCGTATTTCAAAAAGTGATGATACAGAGCGAACCGAAACTCTTTTCAGATCCGGCGATTTTGTTAAAATTATAGACGGACCCTTCAACAACTTTTCCGGGATAATCGAAGAAGTAAATGAAGAAAAAATGAAAATGAAAGTTATGGTTTCCATCTTTGGCAGAAAAACTCCCGTGGAAATCGATTTTGTACAAGCAGAATTAGAAAAATAATTTATAGTAGGATAATCTATTATGGCTAAGAAAATTGATGGTTACATCAAGTTACAAATTCCGGCAGGGCAGGCTAACCCCTCTCCACCGGTCGGACCGGCACTCGGTCAAAAAGGCGTTAACATTATGGAATTTTGTAAACAGTTTAACGCTAAGACTCAAGAAAAAGCCGGTTTAATAATACCTGTCGTTATAACAGTTTATAAAGACAAATCCTTTAGTTTTATTACTAAAACTCCCCCGGCGGCTGTTTTGCTTAAAAAAGCTGCCAAACTAGATAAAGGTTCGGGCGAACCTAACAAGGTAAAAGTTGCAAAAGTAACAAAAGCACAAGTAAAAGAAATTGCTGAAATGAAAATGCCGGATCTGAATGCTACCGATATTGAAAACGCTATGAGCATGGTAGCCGGTACAGCAAGAAGTATGGGAATAACAGTTGAAGATTAGTTACTAAAATTTTAGGTAGTTAAATGAAAACGAGTAAACGAGTAAAAGCAATTAAAGAACAATTAGATAAAAACAAAGAATACTCTTTGGCTGACGCAATTAAGTCTCTTAAAGAATTTTCAAGTGTTAAGTTCGATGAGACATTAGATTGTGCGATCAAGTTAGGGGTGAACCCTCGACACGCTGACCAAATGGTACGCGGAACCGTATCGCTTCCAAACGGTACGGGAAAAGAAGTTCGCGTACTGGTAATTGCCAAAGGTGCTAAAGCTGACGAAGCTAAAGAAGCCGGTGCAGATCATGCTGGTTTTGAAGAGTACCTCGAAAAAATTAAAGAAGGTTGGACCGATGTCGATGTTGTTATTGCTACCCCGGATACAATGGGGGAACTTGGTAAATTAGGAAGAGTTTTAGGTCCGAAAGGGCTGATGCCTAACCCTAAAAGTGGTACTGTAACCAATGATGTCGCACAAGCAGTCAAAGAAGTAAAAGCCGGTAAAATCGAATTCAGAGTTGAAAAAGCGGGCATTGTGCATGCATCTCTCGGTAAGTTGTCATTTACCGAACAGCAGCTAGAGGAAAATGCAAAAGCTTTTGTTCAAACAATTATTAAAATGCGACCCGCTTCGGCTAAAGGTCAGTATGTAAGAAGTTTTTATCTAACCAGTACGATGGGTCCTGGTTTGAAAATCATAAAAGACGAAACAGCGTCAAAGACAAAATAAAGTTTACGCACTCAATATAAATGCTTCTACATTATTTTTATAATGTAACAAATTATTTGGGAGTAAGATGAATAAGCAAGAAAAAGTAGATGTTGTGGCGGAAATTAAAGAACAAGTAAGTAATTCTACTGCACTCTATTTGGTTGATTATCACGGAATTAATGTTGAAGACATTAATAAAATCCGCAGCCAATTTAAGAAAGAAGGAACTACTTACAGAATTTATAAGAATACGCTACTCAAAAGAGCGCTCCAAGAACAAGGCGGATACGATGAATTCTTGGACAACCTCACCGGGATGACCGGTGTTGCCTTTACAGGTGAAAACTTTATTGCACCTGCTAAAATCATCAAAAAATATTTTGATGAAAAAGGTAATTTCAAATTCAAAGGATGCTATATCGATTCTTCATATTACGACGAAGGCAAATTAGACACTTTAGCTTCTATGCCTACTAAAGATGAAGTTATGGCAAGTATTATCGGCAGCATTCAAAATCCGGCGACCGGAATTGTTGGAGCAATTAACGCTGTGATGAGAGACATAGTCAGTTGTGTTGATCAAATCAGCAAGAAAGAAGCAGCTTAATTTTTTAAAAGGAATTAAACAAGGAGTTATAAAATGTCAAAAATAGCAGAAATTGTTGAGCAAATTAAGGGCTTAACATTAGTTGAAGCAGCTGAATTAAAAACTGCATTAGAAGACGAATTTGGTGTAACAGCAGCCGCACCGGTGGCAGCAGCCGCACCTGCAGCAGGTGGCGATGCCGCAGCAGAAGAACAAACTGAATTTGATGTTATTTTAGCCAGTTTCGGTGACAAGAAAATCAACGTTATTAAAGTTGTAAGAGCTCACACCGGTCTTGGTCTAAAAGAAGCAAAAGAATTGGTTGACAGTGCACCAAAGCCTGTTAAAGAAGCTGCTTCTAAAGACGAAGCAGAAAAAATCAAGAAAGAACTTGAAGAAGCAGGAGCTACCGTAGAACTTAAGTAAGCTGAATCATCATAGAAAATAAGTTAAAAATACCAAAGTGGTAAGGCGGTGCAGTATGCCTTACCACTTTCTTCCATTTACTACTGAAACAACAACTAGAAGAAAATATATCACATTTGGAGGTTAGTTTGGATAAATCAAAAATTAATAAATTGACAAACAGAATTACATTCTCGTCCATATCCTCCGCAATCGATGCCCCGGATCTTCTCAATATTCAATTGGAATCTTTTGAAGATTTCCTTCAACTTAAGGTTCCGCCGGAAGAAAGAGAAGACAAAGGGTTGCAATCTGTATTTAATGCCAATTTTCCGATTCTCGACAATAAAGAGTTTTACAGACTTGATTTTATCGATTACGCAATAGAAAAACCAAGATTTTCAATTCAAGAATGTGAGGAGAGAGGATTAACTTTTAACGCTCCTTTAAAAGCACGTTTAAGATTATCTACAAGAGACGACCAAACCGAAGAGTTTGTTAATACCGTTGAACAAGAAGTTTATCTAGGAAATCTTCCCTTTATGAGCGGTAAAGGCACATTTGTTATTAACGGTGCTGAACGTGTGATCGTTAGTCAGTTGCACAGGTCACCCGGTGTCGCCTTTGCACAAAACGTTCACCCAAACGGCACGCCTATTTACTCAGCCAGAATAATTCCTTTTAGAGGTTCATGGGTTGAGTTTGCAACTGATATCAATCACATAATGTATGTTTATATAGACAGAAGAAAAAAATTCCCGGCAACAACATTACTCAGAGCTTTAGATTATACGACTGATCAAGAAATTCTTGATCTATTCGATTTGGTGGAAGAAGTAACCGTTAAAAAATTGAATGCTGATGATCACACAGGTAGAATTGCTGCCGAAGATGTAATCGATACATCAACCGGCGAAATATACGCTCAAAAAGATGAAGAATTGACCGAAGATATTATTGATTCTATCAAAGGATCAACTCTTACAAAAGTTAATCTAATTTCTACTGAAACCTCACCCGATCAAGATTTGATTCTGAATACATTGGCTAAGGATACAGCCAAAACTAAAGAAGAAGCATTGTTTGCAATTTACAGACAATTAAGATCCGGCGAAGCGCCGGATATAGATACAGCTCAAGGTTTAATTGACAAGCTGTTTTTTAATGAAAAGAGGTATGACTTAGGTGAAGTTGGTCGTTTCAGGATGAATGATAAACTTGGGCTCGATATTGATCCGGATATAAAAATACTTACTATCGAAGATATTATTGCTATAATGAAAAATATCATCAAATTGAAAAACGGAAACGTAACAATTGATGATATTGATCATTTAGGAAATAGAAGAGTTAGAACTGTTGGTGAACAACTCATGCAACAGTATAATGTTGGCTTGGCAAGAATGGCTCGTACTATTAAAGAAAGAATGAACATGCGAGACCAAGAAAACATGCAGCCGCAAGATCTGGTGAATGCGAGAACAATAAGCAGTGTTATAAATGCGTTCTTTGGTACAAACCAGTTATCACAATTTATGGATCAAACTAATCCGCTTTCCGAATTGACTCATAAAAGAAGAGTTTCTGCATTAGGCCCGGGTGGCTTAACAAGAGAAAGAGCAGGATTTGAAGTTCGTGACGTTCACCATTCACATTACGGTCGGCTCTGCCCGATTGAAACTCCCGAAGGTCCGAACATCGGTTTGATCTCATCATTGACAATTTACGCGACAGTAAATCACCTTGGTTTCTTGGAAACCCCTTACAGAAAAGTTAAAAATAATAAAGTTTCAAACGACGTTAAGTATTTAAGTGCGGATCAAGAAGATGAATTTACAATTGCGCAGGCAAATGCACCGATAGATGATAACGGAAAATTTGTTAATGAAAGAGTCAAGTCGAGATACAAAGACGAGTATCCGATTGTAACCCCGGATCAAATCCAATACATGGATGTTGCTCCTTCTCAAATTGTTTCTGTTGCAGCAGCATTAATCCCGTTCCTGGAACACGATGATGCGAACAGAGCGCTTATGGGTTCTAACATGCAGCGTCAAGCTGTTCCGTTATTAACACCGAGCGCACCGATAGTCGGTACGGGCATGGAATGGAAAGCTGCAAGGGATTCTAGAAATTTAATCATTGCTGAAGACAACGGAATTGTAGAATATGTTGATTCGAAATCTTTAGTTGTTAAATATGAAGTTGATGAAAACAGTTTTGAAACATTAACAAACTTTGATGATGAAAGAAGAGTAACTTATAACCTCACAAAGTTTGCCGGCACAAACCAAGAAACATGTTTCAACCAAATACCTATTGCAAAGGCTGGTCAAAAAGTTAAAAAAGGTGATGTTCTTGCTGACGGGCCGGCAACCGAAAATGGTGAACTCGCACTCGGTAAAAACGTTGCTGTTGCTTTTATGCCTTGGAGAGGTTATAACTTTGAAGATGCAATTGTGTTAAGCGAAAGACTTGTGCAGGATGATGTTTACACATCGATTCATATTGAAGAATTCGAACTACAAGTTCGCGAAACTAAAAGAGGTGAAGAAGAACTAACCCGGGATATTCCAAACGTAAGTGAAGAAGCGACTAAAGACCTCGATGAAAATGGTATCGTAAGAGAAGGTGCTGAAGTTAAAGAGGGTGATATTCTCATTGGTAAAATCACACCAAAAGGTGAAACCGATCCAACACCTGAAGAAAAACTTTTGAAAGCGATTTTCGGGGATAAAGCCGGTGATGTAAAAGATGCATCGCTTAAAGCATCGCCCGGATTGAAAGGTACGGTAATCAAAACCAGACTTTTCAGCCGTAAACGAAAAGATGCAGAATCTAAGAAACTTGAGAAAAAACAGCTCGAAGAATTAGATCTGAAATACAATCGACAGTTAAGCAAACACTATACAAAGTTAGTAGCTAAATTAACGAAGATTGCCGGTGATAAAGCAACAACCGGAATAAGGGATCTAGACGGCAGCGTTGTATTCCGAAGCGGCACTTCGATGAAAGAAGATACATTTACTTCAATTGAAGATGTAACCAAACTTGATTATACACAAGATTGGTTTGATAACAAGAAAACTAACGAGATGATCAAAATCCTCTTCAAGAATTACTTTACTCTAAAATCAGAACTGGAAGAGGATTATAAGCGTGTAAAATTAAAAATTCATTCAGGCGATGAATTGCCGCCGGGTATCGTACAACTTGCCAAAGTATATGTGGCTAAAAAACGAAAAATAACCGTTGGCGATAAAATGGCCGGTCGGCACGGAAATAAAGGTGTAGTTGCTAAAGTTGTTCCGATTGAAGATATGCCGTTCCACGAAGACGGAACTCCGGTTGATATAGTACTTAACCCGCTTGGTGTGCCGTCACGAATGAACCTCGGTCAGTTGTACGAAACTGCACTTGGCTGGGTTGGCGAAAGACTCGGTCTTAAGTTCGAAACTCCAATTTTTGATAGTGCTTCTGTGTCAGAAGTTGAAGGTTGGATGGAAGAAGCCGGATTGGATAAAGGAAGTAAAACTTGGTTATATGATGGTAGATCAGGGGAACAATTCCATCAAAAAGTAACATGCGGATATATTTATATGTTAAAATTAGGACACATGGTTGATGATAAACTTCATGCCCGTTCAATTGGACCTTACTCATTAATTACTCAGCAACCGCTTGGTGGTAAAGCACAGTTTGGCGGTCAGAGATTTGGTGAAATGGAAGTTTGGGCATTGGAAGGTTACGGAGCTGCACATGTGCTTCAAGAAATCCTAACGGTGAAAAGTGATGATGTTACAGGTAGAGCTAAGACGTATGAGGCAATCGTTAAAGGAGAAAACTTACCGGATCCTAATATTCCGGAGGCCTTTAGCGTACTGATTAAAGAATTGCAAGGTTTAGGACTCGATATCAAAATTAACTAGTTAAACTTATTTAGGAGATTCTTATGAGATTTAGAGCTCAAGAACAAAAAACAAAGCACATAAACAAATTGACAATTAGTTTAGCTAGTCCTGATGATATATTGTCAAGGTCTCACGGTGAAGTAACCAAGCCTGAAACGATAAATTATAGATCATTCCGACCAGAAAAAGATGGTTTATTCTGTGAGAAGATTTTTGGCCCCGTTAAGGATTGGGAATGTGCTTGCGGAAAATATAAAGGTATTAGATATAAAGGAATTGTTTGTGACAGATGCGGTGTTGAAGTTACCCTTAAGGCAGTAAGACGAGAAAGAATGGGACACATTGCATTAGCTGTTCCTGTTGTTCACATTTGGTTTTTCAAAGCATTACCTTCAAAAATTGGTAATATAATTGGTCTCACCACTAAAGAATTAGAAAAGATAATTTACTATGAATCTTATGTGGTAATTAATCCTGGACCTACCGGAGTAAATGTTTTGGATTTGATTTCGGAAGATCAATATTTCGAAATCTTAAATTCATTACCGCATGATAACGATTCGTTAGAGAATGATGATCCGAAAAAATTTATTGCAAAAATTGGTGGAGACGCTGTAAAAACTCTTCTTAAATCTACTAAGATTGAAGAAACATTCTTTCAATTAAAAGCTCAACTTAAAGAAGAAACCTCTCAGCAAAAGAGAAACGATCTCTTAAAAAGATTGAGAGTACTTGAAGCATTTAGAGAGCACGAAGGAAAAGTTCCTAACAAACCGGAATGGATGATAATGAGTGTTATTCCTGTCATCCCGCCTGAATTAAGACCTTTAGTTCCTCTCGAAGGTGGAAGATTTGCTACCTCCGATCTTAACGATCTATATAGAAGAGTAATAATTAGAAATAATCGTTTGAAACGTTTAATTGACATCAAAGCGCCCGAAGTAATTCTTCGAAACGAAAAAAGAATGCTTCAAGAAGCTGTTGATGCTCTTTTTGATAATTCAAGAAGAACAAGTGCGGTAAGAAGTGACGGTAATAGACCGCTGAAATCATTGAGTGACATGCTCAAAGGTAAACAAGGCCGATTCCGTCAAAACCTGCTTGGTAAACGAGTTGATTATTCAGGACGTTCTGTAATTGTTGTTGGTCCGGAATTGAAATTGCATCAATGTGGTCTGCCAAAAGATATGGCGGTTGAACTTTTCAAACCATTCATTATCCGAAAATTAATTGAACGCGGTTATTACAAAACTGTAAAAAGTTCAAGAAAAGCTGTCGATAGAAAAGAGCCCATGATTTGGGATATTTTAGAAACTCTTATTGATGGTCATCCAATCATGTTGAACCGTGCACCAACGCTTCACAGATTAGGTATACAAGCATTCCAACCAATTTTAATTGACGGTAAAGCAATTCAGCTTCACCCGATGGTTTGTACTGCATTCAACGCCGATTTTGACGGTGATCAAATGGCTGTTCACGTTCCGCTTTCCTATGAAGCACAACTTGAAGCATCATTGCTAATGCTTTCAAGCCATAATATTCTTTCACCTCAAAACGGTGCGCCTATTGTTGTTCCGACACAGGACATTGTTCTTGGTTGTTATTACCTGACCAAAACAAGACCCGGCGCTAAAGGCGAAGGAATGATATTCGGCAACACCGATGAAGTATTAATTGCTTATAACAATAGAGTAGTCGAGTTACATGCAAGAATAAAAGTTAAATTTGAAGGTGAATTTATAGACACTACTATTGGAAGAGTGATCTTTAACCAGATCGTTCCAAACGAAATGGGATTCTTTAATGAACTGCTCGTTAAAAAAGTGTTTAGCGGATTCATCTATAAAATGTTCATTAAACTTGGTAATGAAAGAACTGCAAAATTCCTCGACGAACTGAAAGATATTGGGTATAGATATTCAACAGCTGCCGGAATTTCAATCAGTTATAGTGACATGATTATTCCGGAAGAAAAAAAATCACTTATTAAAGATTCCAACGAAAAAGTCGGTTCAATTTTAAGTGAACATGAGCAAGGTCTAATTACCGATGCCGAACGTTACAACAAAATTATTGACGTTTGGACTCACACAACAAATAACGTTGCCCGCTCATTGATGGATAAAATTAAAACCGATAAACAAGGTTTTAACTCAGTACACATGATGGTTGACTCCGGTGCTAGAGGTTCGCAAGAACAGGTTCGTCAGCTTGCCGGTATGCGTGGCTTGATGATGAAACCTCAAAAAAGTTTAACCGGTCAGTCCGGGGAAATTATTGAAAACCCGATCGTTGCTAATTTTAAAGAAGGGTTATCTGTACTCGAGTACTTTATTTCAACTCACGGTGCCCGAAAAGGTCTTGCCGATACTGCACTAAAAACTGCTGATGCCGGTTACTTAACAAGAAGACTCTGCGACGTGGCTCAGGATGTTATCGTATCTGAAGTTGATTGTGGTACGATTAGAGGTGTTTATATTTCTGCTCTGAAAGATGTTGAACTCGAAAGAGAACCGCTTGCAGAAAGAATAACCGGTCGTGTTGCGCAGGAAGATGTTTATGATCCGAAGTCGGATGAAATAATTATTGAAGCAGGTGAGTTGATAACCGATGAGATTGCAGAGAAAATTGACGATGCAAACATCGACTCAGTTTATATCAGAACTGTTCTCACATGCGAATCGAAACGTGGTGTTTGTGCAAAATGTTACGGAAGAAACTTAACAACCGGTCGTTTAGTTGAGATTGGTGAATCAGTTGGTATTATTGCAGCGCAATCAATTGGTGAACCGGGAACACAGCTTACGCTCCGTACTTTCCACTTAGGAGGTACTTCATCGCGTATTGCATCACAGTCTCAAGTTGAAACTAACATTGACGGTAAAGTTAAATATGATAGAATAAACTTCGCTGAAAAAACCGACTTTTTAGGAAAAGTAAGAGTTGTAATTGGCAGACGCGGATCAATGGGAATTTTTGATGAAGATAATCGTCAGATCAAAAAATTTGATATTCCCTATGGTGCGGAGTTAATGGTTGAAGATAATGCGACAGTTAAAAAAGGACAACCATTGTACAACCATGATCCGTACAACTCGTTGATTCTCACTGATGCTGCCGGAACCGTTAATTTTATAGACTTGGTTGAAAATGTGACGATGGAACAAGTGGCTGATGAACAAACCGGTCACGTTCAAAAAGTTATTATAGAATCAAAAGATAAAACACTTACACCGAGTATTATAATTAAGACAGAAGACGGCGAAGAAAAATTATTCAACTTACCTGTAAAAGCATATCTCTCGGTTGAAGAAGGAGAAAAAGTTCAAGCAGGTACAATCCTTGCTAAAATTTCTAAATCTGCTTCTAAAACAAGAGATATCACCGGTGGTTTGCCGCGCGTAACCGAATTATTCGAGGCACGCAGCCCGCATGATCCTGCGATCGTTGCTGACATTGAAGGTAAAATTAAATTTGGCGCTCGCAAAAAAGGATCGAGAGAAATTATTGTTGAAGCACCCGACGGTTCTGTTGAACATGTTTACAATGTTCCTTACGTAAAACATATTTTGGTTCAAGAAGGCGATGAAATTCCGGCAGGTGAAAAAATCACCGACGGTCCAGTCGACCCGAGAGATATTTTGAAAATTAAAGGAACAAATGCAGTCCAAGAATATCTCGTAAATGAAATTCAAGATGTTTACAGATTGCAAGGTGTTAAGATCAACGATAAACACATTGAAGTTATTGTAAGACAGATGCTCCAAAAATTAAGAGTCATTTCATCTGGTGATACAAACTTTATTGATGAAGACCTTATCCATAGAGTTAAATTCAATGAGGAAAACGAGCAGATGAAATCATTGGTCTGCGTAACCGAACCCGGTGACTCTGGATTACATGTTGGTGTATTATTGACTAAAACAAAAGTTCGTGAAATTAATGCTGATCTTAAGAAAAAAGATAAAAATCAAGTAGAAGTAAGAGATGCTGAACCGGCAACATTTGACAACATACTTCTCGGAATAACTCAAGCTGCACTCTCAACCGAAAGTTGGATATCAGCCGCATCATTCCAAGAGACAACTAAAGTATTGACCAATGCGGCAACTGCTGCTAAGAGCGATACACTAATTGGTCTAAAAGAAAATGTTGTAATGGGTCACTTAATACCAGCCGGTACTGGATTGAAGAAATATAAGAATCTATTGGTGATAGGTGATGAGCCGGAGATTGAAACAATAGAAGAAAGTGAAGAAAAAGTTAAAGAAACTAAAGGATCAGTATAGATATTTAGTTGCAAATTTAATTAGATATTATTGACAATAAAATAAAATAGTGGTAAATTTTGAGTCTGTTTTCTATGGCAAAGATACAAAATTTTGGAGGAAATTAAGTGCCGACAATAAGTCAGTTGATTAGGAAAGGAAGAAAGGAGATTAACGTAAAAAGTAAATCTCCGGCGTTACAAAACTGTCCTCAAAAAAGGGGTGTTTGTACAAGAGTTTATACAACGACTCCTAAGAAACCTAATTCAGCATTAAGAAAAGTTGCTCGTGTTCGATTGACAAATCAATTAGAAGTTACCGCTTATATTCCTGGTGAAGGACATAACCTTCAAGAACACTCTATAGTGTTGATCAGGGGAGGAAGAGTTAAAGACTTACCCGGTGTGCGTTATCATATTTTACGTGGTTCGTTAGATACAAGCGGTGTTGAAGAAAGAAAACAAGGTCGTTCTAAATACGGCACTAAAAAACCTAAAGCAAAATAAGTTGAGATATGAGAAAGAGAAAATCAGAAAAAAGATTTATTAAAGCCGATCCAAAATACAATGAAGTATTGGTGACAAAGTTTATCAATTACTTAATGTTAGACGGTAAAAAAGCTGTAACACGTAACATGGTTTATGAAAGCTTCAATTTGATTGAAGAGAAAACAAAGAAACCTGCTATTGAAGTTTTTCAAAAAGCAATTCAAAATGTCTCTCCGATGGTTGAAGTTAGAAGCCGTAGAGTTGGTGGCGCTACTTATCAGGTGCCGATGGAAGTTAGACCTGATAGAAGAACCGCACTCGCAATGAGATGGTTGAGAAACTATTCGCGTGATAGAAAAGAAAAATCAATGGCATTAAGATTAGCAACAGAACTTATAGCTGCATCACAAGGCGAAGGTTCTGCTGTTAAGAAAAAAGAAGATACACATAGAATGGCAGAAGCAAATAAAGCTTTTGCACACTTTAAATGGTAAGAAGGGTATTAGATTTTAATGGCAAATAAAGTAGTTGACATAAAGAATGTAAGAAATATTGGTATCATGGCGCATATCGATGCTGGCAAGACTACCACAACTGAACGTATTTTGTTCTATACCGGTCGTCTCCACAGAATGGGTGAAGTTCACGATGGCGCTGCAACCATGGACTGGATGGAGCAAGAAAAAGAACGCGGTATTACTATTACAAGTGCGGCTACTTCATGTCTTTGGGGAGAAAACCAGATTAATATTATTGATACCCCGGGTCATGTTGATTTTACAGTTGAAGTTGAACGATCGCTTAGAGTATTAGATGGTGCGGTTGCTCTTTTCTGTGCCGTAGGCGGTGTAGAGCCTCAATCAGAAACAGTTTGGAGACAAGCTGACAAATATGGTGTTCCGAGAATTGCCTTCGTAAATAAAATGGATAGAACCGGTGCGGATTTTTATCATGCTGTCGATATGATGAAAGAACGCCTCGGTGCAAATGCAGTTCCAATAACTTTGCCAATCGGTGAAGGTGATATATTCACCGGTGTTATCGATTTGATGACAATGAAAGCAAGAATGTTTCATGATGAAACTTTTGGTTCAACATTTGAAGATGTTGATATCCCTCAAGATCTTAAAGCAGTTGCAAATAAATATAGAACATTAATACTGGAAGCTGTTTCCGAAGTTGATGATTCCCTTTTAGAAAAATATCTGGAAGGCGAAGTCATTAGTGTTGAAGAAATAAAGAAAGTGCTGCGAGATGCTACAATTCAGAATAAAATTGTTCCTGTTCTTTGTGGCTCTGCTTTTAAGAACAAAGGTGTTCAAAAATTACTTGATGCAGTTGTTGAATTTTTACCTTCGCCGTTAGATGTTGGTGAAATTCATGGACACCATCAAGATAAAAAAGATAAAGTATTAATAAAACCTGATGAAAAAGCAAGATTTGCGGCGCTCGCATTTAAAATTATGACTGATCCTTATGTAGGAAAAGTAACCTTCGCCAGAGTTTACAGTGGAAGAATTGAAGCCGGATCATACGTCTATAATGCTATCTCCGATAAAAAAGAAAGAGTTGGAAGAATACTTGAAATGCATGCAAATTCAAGAACAGATAGAGACTATTTAAGAGCAGGAGATATTGCGGCTTTAGTTGGTCTTAAAAATACTAAAACCGGCGATACACTCTGTGACGAAAAAGACCCGATAGTACTTGAAAAAATGATATCCCGATTCCGGTGATACAAATAGCAATCGAACCAAAAACTAAAGCAGATCAAGACAAATTAGCGGATGCTTTAGCAAAACTTTCTGACGAAGATCCGACATTCAAAGTGAAAATTGATGAGGAAACCGGTCAAACTCTAATTAGCGGAATGGGTGAGCTTCACCTAGAAATTCTTGTTGACAGAATGAAACGTGAATTTAGAAGTAGAAGCTAACGTCGGTAAACCTCAAGTTGCATATAGAGAAACAATTTCTAAAGCAGTTCAAGTAGAAGGTAAATTTGTTAAACAAAGTGGTGGTCGTGGTAAATACGGTCATGTAAAAATTGAGCTTGGACCGAACGAACCCGGTAAAGGGTATGAGTTTGAAAATGCCATTGTTGGTGGCAATGTACCAAAAGAATATATCCCATCGGTTTCTAATGGTATACAAGAAGCAATGCGTAACGGTGTAATTGCTGGTTATCCGGTAGTCGATGTTAAAGTGAAGTTATACGATGGTTCATATCACGATGTAGATTCTGATGAGATGTCGTTTAAAGTTGCTGGCTCTATGGCTTTTAGAGATGGTGCACGGAAAGCCAGTCCCATCTTGCTAGAACCGATGATGAAAGTAGAAGTTATTACCCCGGAAGAATATTTAGGCGATGTAATGGGTGATCTAAATGGCAGAAGAGGAAAGATCGAAGGATTTTCTTCACGTAAAGATGCTCAAGTAATTAGGGGATTAGTACCTCTGGCAGAAATGTTTGGATACGCTACAACCGTGCGGTCTATGACACAAGGTAGAGCGATATACACAATGCAATTTTCCCATTATTCAGAAGTTCCTAAATCAGTAGTTGAAGAAATTTCTGAAAAATCCGGTACTAAAAAATCAGCGGAGTCAGTTTAACTAATTTTTGAAAATCAATAAAAAGTAAAATAACAAGGAGAATTCGATGGCAAAGGAAAAATTTGATAGGAGTAAACCTCACGTTAACATAGGTACAATTGGTCACGTTGACCACGGTAAAACAACACTTACCGCTGCTATCACAATGGCTTTAGCTAAAAGAGGATTATCCGAAATAAGAACCTTTGATAGTATTGACAATGCACCTGAAGAAAAAGAACGTGGTATCACAATTGCTACTGCTCACGTTGAATATTCCACAGCTAATAGACACTACGCTCACGTTGACTGTCCTGGTCACGCCGATTATGTTAAAAACATGATTACCGGTGCTGCTCAGATGGATGGTGCAATACTTGTTGTTGCTGCAACCGATGGTCCTATGCCTCAAACAAGAGAACACATTCTTTTAGCTCGTCAGGTTGGCGTTCCAAAAATTGTTGTTTTCATGAATAAAGTTGATATGGTTGATGACGAAGAATTACTTGAACTAGTTGAAGTAGAACTTCGTGATCTTTTAAATGAATATGAATTTCCCGGTGACGAAATTCCGATAATTCAAGGAAGTGCGTTGCAAGCTCTGGAAGCTGCTTCGGATGATAGTGTAAGTGATGAAGACGATAGATTAAAATGTATCTGGGAGCTTATGGAAGCTGTTGACGATTACATACCTCTTCCGGACAGAGATGTTGATAAACCTTTCCTAATGCCGGTGGAAGATGTTTTCTCAATTACCGGTCGCGGAACTGTTGCTACAGGCAGAGTTGAAAGAGGACAAGTTAAAATTAATGAAGAAGCAGAATTAATAGGATTAGGAATACATAAGAAAACAGTCATAACCGGTATTGAAATGTTCAGAAAAGAACTTGATTCGGCATTAGCTGGTGATAACGCCGGTATTCTTTTAAGAGGCGTTAACAAAGATGAAATTGAAAGAGGAATGGTAATTGCTAAACCTGGTTCAATTACACCGCACACCATTTTTGAAGGTGAAGTTTACATTCTTTCAAAAGATGAAGGTGGTCGTCATACACCTTTCTTCCAAGGGTACAGACCTCAGTTCTACTTTAGAACAACCGACGTAACAGGTGTTGCTGAATTACCTGAAGGTACTGAAATGGTTATGCCTGGCGATAACGTAAAATTAAAAGTTACTTTGATTTCTGAAATCGCAATGGAAGAAGGTCTCCGATTTGCTATCCGTGAAGGCGGTAGAACTGTTGGAGCCGGTGTTGTAACTAAAATATTTGAATAATTATTAAAAGTGATATTTAATTCTTAGAGAGAAGGAATGATTCCTTCTCTCTGTGTGAATAATAAGGAGAGATTGAAAGTGCCAGGTCAAAAGATCAGAATAAAATTAAAGTCTTATGATCATATTTTGATAGATAAGTCTACTGAGAAGATCATAAAAACTGTAAAAACAACCGGAGCCATTGTGTCAGGCCCTATTCCGCTGCCAACCAGAAAAACAATTTTTACAGTTCTAAGATCACCTCACGTAGATAAAAAATCTCGAGAACAATTTGAAATAAGAGCACACAAAAGAATTATCGATATTCATAACTCTAATAACAAAACCGTCGATTCACTTAGCAAACTTGATATTCCGGCGGGTGTTGATATTGAGATTAAGTTATAAGGATTGATAAAATGCCTGGATTATTAGGAAAAAAACTTGGAATGACTTCAATATTTGCGGCTGACGGAAAGCTGATTCCGGTTACAGTTATAGAAGCCGGACCATGCCATATTTACGGAATACGTACTAAAGAAAAAGATGGCTATAGTGCTCTCCAACTTGGTTATGGTGAGAAAAAAGAAAAAAGAACAGCTAAACCTCAGTTGGATGTTTATAAAAATATAGGTCTTAAACCACCGAGAAAACTGAAAGAATTTAAAAACTTCGATCATAGTGAGTATAAAGTCGGTGATGTTGTTAATGCGGAAATCTTCCAAGAAGGTGATACGGTGAAAGTCTCCGGACTAAGTAAAGGAAAAGGATTTCAAGGCGTAATGAGAAGACATGGATTTAGCGGCGTTGGAGGTACTACTCACGGTCAAAGTGACCGTTTAAGAGCGCCCGGTTCCATTGGTCAAAGTTCCGATCCTTCTAAAGTCTTTAAAGGAACAAAAATGGGTGGAAGAACAGGCCATAATAGAGTAACTATTGCAAATTCTAGGGTCATAAAAATAATTGCCGATAAAAATATAGTTATGGTAAAAGGAGCCGTGCCGGGTTCTATTAATTCATTAGTGGAAATTAATAAGTAGTGGAATTGAAATGAAACTTGATGTTTACAAAATAGACGGATCAAAATCGAGCAGCAAAGTTGAATTATCCGAAGATATTTTTGGGGTAGAACCAAATGATCACGTACTTTACTTGGCTGTTAAAGCATACCTTGCCAACAAAAGACAAGGCACGCATAAAACTAAAGAAAGAGCCGAAGTAAGAGGTGGTGGAAGAAAACCTTGGAGGCAAAAAGGAAGAGGTGCCGCAAGAGCAGGTACAATAAGATCGCCCTTATGGGTTGGTGGTGGAACCATCTTTGGTCCTCGTCCACACAATTACAGACAAAAAATGAATAAGAAAACGCTTCAGCTCGCAAGAAAAATTGCTTATTCACAAAAGGCAAAAGCTGAACAAATTATGGTTGTTGAAGATTTTGATTTTGATACACCCAAAACAAAAGAACTTGTAAATATATTAAATTCACTTAATGTCAACGGTAAAAGAACTACGCTGCTTACAGCAGGTACAAGAGAAAAAGTTTATCTGTCAGGCAGAAATTTACCAAAACTTAATATTCGTCAAGCTAACAGCGTTTCGGTTTACGATTTAGTTAATAATCAACTGTTGCTTATTCAGAAAAGTGCAATCGAAGAAATTCAGAATTCATTAAACTAATTATTTGGTTAAGAAATGAGAAACGTTTTAATAAGACCCCTGATAACTGAAAAAATGACTGAGATTACTGAGAATGAAGGAAAGTATGGCTTTATAGTCGATTACAATGCTAATAAAATTGAGATTGCAAAAGCTATCAAAACAAGGTTTGAAGTTGACGCGGTTAATATTAATACAATGAAATATAAAGGTAAAATTAAAACCCAGTTTACTCGTAAGGGAAGATTTACCGGCAAGACACCAAGATTCAAAAAAGCAATTGTAACTTTGAAAGAAGGTCAAACTATAGATTTATTTGGAGAAGTTTAAGGAACTGGAGTTTAGTAAATGGCTACTAGAAAATTGAAACCAAATACACCCGGAACAAGAGCAATGATGTTTTCCGCATTTGATACTCTTACAGCAAATACACCGGAAAAATCATTAACAGTAACTCTTAAAAAATCGGGCGGACGTAATAACCAAGGAAGAATAACATCTCGTCACATTGGTGGCGGGCACAAAAGAAGATATAGAATTATCGACTTTAAAAGAGAAAAAGAAGGTGTTCCTGCAAAAGTTTATTCAATTGAATATGATCCAAATAGATCTGCAAGAATTGCTTTGTTACACTATCAAGACGGAGAGAAAAGATACATTATTGCACCGAATAAACTGCAAGTTGGTGATGTGGTAATGGCTGGTGATGGCGCTGACATAAAAGTCGGTAACTCATTAAAATTGAAAAATATTCCCACCGGTACGGTTGTACATAATGTTGAAATCAAACCTGGTAAGGGAGCCCAAATTGGTAGATCTGCCGGAACAGAAATTTCGCTGAATGCAAAAGAAGGAAAGTATGCTCAGTTAAAATTCCCTTCAGGCGAAATTAGAATGGTCAGTTTGGAATGCCGTGCAACAGTTGGCTCGGTTGGTAATTCTGATCACGAAAACATTAGTTTAGGAAAAGCCGGTAGATCAAGATGGCTTGGTAGAAGACCAAAAGTAAGAGGCGTTGTAATGAACCCGGTAGATCACCCGATGGGTGGTGGTGAGGGTAGATCATCAGGCGGTGGTCATCCAGTATCACCCTGGGGACAAAAGGCCAAAGGTCTAAAAACTCGAAAGAGAAAAAATACATCTAATAAATACATTGTGAAAAGAAGAAAGAGCTAGAGAATAAAATATGCCAAGATCAATTAAAAAAGGTCCTTACGTTCATTACAGACTGCTTGAAAAAGTTCAAGCGATGAATGACAATAATCAGAAAAAAATTATTAAAACTTGGTCCAGAGCTAGCACTATTACGCCGGATTTCGTTGGTCACACAATAGCTGTACACAACGGTAATAAAATGATTCCGGTTTACATATCGGAAAATATGGTAGGTCATAAATTGGGTGAATTTGCTCCTACAAGAATTTTTAGAGGTCACCCGGGAACTAAAGCTGAAAAAGCTTCAAAAGTAAAGTAAAGTGATTGAGGTTTGATAAATGGAAGCAAAAGCGACAAATAAGTATATAGGCACATCACCTCGTAAAATGAGATTAGTTATTGATCTTATTAGAGGCAAAAGCGTTGAAGAAGCAATCGACATTCTTCACTTCAACACAAAACATGCATCAAAAGATGCAGAAAAAGTTTTAAGAAGTGCAGTTGCCAATCTTTATAATATGAGTGAAGATGAAAAAGTTGATGTTAGCGATTTGGTTGTGACAGAAGCTTATGTTAATCAAGGACCTACGCTAAAAAGAATGCTGCCTGCACCTATGGGCAGAGCTTACAGAGTTAGAAAAAGATCAAACCACCTTACAGTGGTTGTCGGAACAAAAAGTTAATTACTCAGGAGGATTTTTTGGGTCAGAAAGTTAATCCAATAGGATTTAGAGTTGGTGTAATTAGAGGTTGGGAATCCAACTGGTATGAAAGCGGAAGTTATTCTGCAAAATTAGAAGAAGATCGTAAGTTAAGAAACTATATCAGAAACCGACTTAAAAAAGCCGGTATCTCAAGAATCATAATTGATCGTACTTCTAAGAATGTTATACTTACCATCCATACCTCAAGACCGGGTGTTGTTATCGGTAAAAGCGGTAAAGAAATTGCCCAATTAGAAGAAGAATTAAAAAAATTAACGGACAAAGAAGTTAAAGTACAGATTACCGAAATCAAAAGACCTGAGTTGGATGCACAATTAGTTGCAGATAATATTGCTCAACAATTGCAAGGTAGAATCTCTTTTAGAAGAGCAATGAAATCAGCTATAACAGCAGCAACCAGAATGGGTGCGCAAGGTATTAAAGTTATGTGCTCCGGGCGGCTTGGCGGTGCGGAAATGGCACGAACTGAACAATATAAAGAAGGACGTATTCCTTTGCACACAATAAGAGCTGATATTGACTATGCAACTTCCACATCCTTTACTATTTACGGCGCTATTGGAGTTAAAGTTTGGATCTGCCGCGGTGAAATTTTAGGAAAACGTTTATCTGAATAAAGCGAATAGGAGTTTTTCCCAATGTTAATGCCAAAAAGAGTTAAATACAGAAAAGCACATAGAGGACGAAGAAGAGGAAAGGCATATAAAGGTAGCAAAATTGATTTTGGTGATTTTGGATTAAAAACTTTAGATGCCGGTTGGATTACGAGCAGACAAATTGAAGCATGCCGTGTCGCGATAACTCGTAAAATGAAAAGAGACGGTAAAGTTTGGATCAGAATTTTCCCGGATAAACCTGTAACAAAGAAACCATTGGAAACAAGAATGGGTAAAGGTAAAGGTGCTCCAGAATTTTGGGTTGCCGTTGTTAAACCTGGCAGAGTAATGTTTGAAGTTTCCGGTGTTTCAAAAGAAGTTGCTCATGAGGCATTGAAAATTGCTTCTCACAAATTACCGGTTAGAACAAAAATTGCAACTCGTCCTGATTACGAAGAATAAAATTTGGGAAAGTAAAAAATGAAGATTTATGAAATTAGAGAAATGTCCGATCAAGAACTTTTGAAAAGAATTCAAGAGGAAGAAGCAAATTTAGTAGATATGCGTTTTCAGCATGAACTAAAGAACCTTACAAACACGGGTAAATTAAAAGAAGCTCGCCGGGACATTGCAAAAATGAAAACCGTTCTTCGTGAAAGAGAATTAGAAGAACTAAAAACAGCTAAAGAAAATAAATAGGAGTTCTAGAAGTTAATGGAACAAGCTAGAGGAATTAGAAGAGCAAGAATTGGTAAAGTGGTTTCAAGCAAAATGGAAAAAAGCGCCGTAGTTGCTATCGAAAGAAAAATGGCGCATCCCCTTTACAGAAAATATGTGCGTAAGACTTCGAAAATTATGATTCATGATGCAAAAAATGAATGCGGTGTGGGCGATACAGTAAAAATTCAAGAATGTAGGCCTTACAGTAAAAATAAAAAGTGGCGTCTTGTAGAAATTGTGGAAAAAGCTAAATAATTGGCTTTTTATAAGGAGTAGATTAGAAATGATCCAAGAAGAAACAAATCTCGTAGTTGCCGATAACTCCGGTGCAAAAAGAGTTCGCTGTATCAGAGTTCTTGGCGGCAGTAGTAGAAAAACAGCTAGCGTTGGCGACCTGGTTGTTGTATCTGTTAAAGCTGCAATGCCCGGCGGCGGTGTAAAAAAGGGTGAAGTCTCTAGAGCAGTAATTGTGCGTACAAAAAAAGAAATTAAACGTGACGATGGTTCATATATTCGATTCGATGAAAACGCTGCGGTTTTACTTAATCCACAAAATGAACCGCGCGGAACACGTATTTTTGGTCCAGTTGCTAGAGAATTAAGAGACAAAAAGTTTATGAAAATTATTTCACTTGCTCCAGAAGTTTTATAATAGAAGGTAGAGACTATGAAAATTCATAAAAATGATAACGTTTTAGTGATCTCAGGAAACTTCAAAGGTAAAACCGGGAAAGTTTTAAAAGTATTCCCAAAAGATAACCGGGTAATAATTGAAGGTGTCAATATCAGAAAAAGGCACTCAAAACCAACTCAACAAAACCCGCAAGGCGGCATTGTTGAAAAAGAATCTCCAATTAACGCTTCTAATGTGATGGTTATTGATCCTAAATCTGGTGAAGCGGCAAGAGTTGGTAAAAAAATTATTATAGATGATAAAACCGGGAAAAAGAAATCGGTTAGAATTAGCAAAGTAAGCGGCGAGATGCTGTCATAACTATTAAAGGGGTTTTAGATTAACATGGCTAAGCAAAAAACTAAAAAAGAAACTGAAGCAAAAGAGCAAAAAACTTCCTTAAAGGAAAAAGCCGATAGCTATATTAAAATCGATGCTCGTTTAGCTGATGTATATAAAGAACAAGTGATTCCAAAACTGAAAGAAAAATTTCAGTATAAGAACATTATGGAAATACCGAAGATCGAAAAAATAGTAGTTAATATTGGTGTAGGTGAAGCGGTACAAGATCCAAAAGTTTTGGATGAAGCCGTAAAAGAACTAGAAACAATCACAGGTCAAAAAGCGAATGTACGTGCGGCTAAAAAATCAATATCTAACTTCAAACTTCGTGAAGGAATGAAAATTGGCGCTAAAGTAACGCTGCGAAGAGCAAGAATGTATGAATTTTTCGACCGTCTAATTTCGGTAGCTCTGCCTCGTGTACGTGACTTTAGAGGTATCTCCGATAAATCATTTGACGGTAGAGGAAATTATACAATGGGAATTCAAGAGCAGATTATCTTCCCGGAAATAAACGTAGATAAAATTTCAAGAGTTCGGGGAATGGATATTACATTTGTAACATCTGCAAAAACTGATGCAGAAGCTTTTGAGTTATTATCATTATTCGGTGTACCATTCAGAAAAAAAGAAGATAACTAAAATAACCAGGTAAAAAATGGCTAGAAAAAGTTTAATAGCAAGAGAAGAAAAAAGAAGAAAGTTAGTTGATAAGTATGCCAAATTACGCGCAGAATTGAAAGAAAAAGGTGATTATGATGAACTTCAAAAATTACCTAAAAATTCTTCTCCGGTAAGACTTAGAAACAGATGTCAATTAACCGGAAGACCTCGCGGTTATTACAGAAAGTTTGGTATTTCAAGATTAGTTCTCAGAGAAATGGCATTAAAAGGTGAAATCCCGGGCATAAAGAAATCAAGTTGGTAATAGAAGGAGAATTGTAAATGTCAATGACAGATCCTATAGCGGATTTTTTAACAAGAATTAGAAATGCGGTTGGAGCAAAAAAACGATTTGTAGATATACCTGCATCGAATACAAAGATACGTATTGCTGAACTGCTTAAAGAAAATAACTTTATCAGAGATTTTAATGTTCAAGAAGATAACAAGCAAAATATATTAAGAGTTCACTTAAAGTATATTAACGGCGTTCCTTCTTTAACCGGTTTAGAAAAAATTAGCAAGCCTGGCTTGAGAAGGTATTGTGGAAAAGATGATATACCCAGAGTACTAAATGGCCTTGGTATGGCGGTAATTTCAACTTCACAAGGAATTATTTCTGATAAACAAGCTCGTAATGAATCGGTAGGTGGCGAAGTTTTAGCTCACATTTGGTAAAATTTTGTAAGAGGTAATTAAAGTGTCTAGAGTAGGTAAACAACCAATAAATATTAAAGACGTTCAAGTAGATCAAAAGAACGGTACAGTAAAAATTAAAGGCAAACTAGGTGAACTTGAACTTGAAGTTAATCCGAATATGAAAGTTGAAGTTGACGGCGAAGAATTAAAAGTAACTCGACCGGATGATACTAAGCAGAGTAGAGCTATTCATGGATTAACACGTGCCCTAATTCAAAACATGGTTACCGGTGTAACGGAAGGTTATGCAAAAACACTGGATATAATTGGGGTTGGTTACAGAGCCGAAATGAAGGGGAAAAACTTGTTGCTTAACATTGGCTATTCCCACCCAATTTATTTTGAACCTCCGGATGGTATAAGTGTTGAAACTCCGGCTCAAAACCAAATTAAAATTAGCGGTGTAAATAAAGAATTAGTTGGGCTTGTTGCCGCAAAGTTAAGATCATTTAGAGAGCCCGAACCGTACAAAGGAAAAGGTATTAAATACTCTGATGAAACCATAGTTAGAAAAGCCGGTAAAACTGCTGGTTAATGGGAGATTATAGAAATTATGCTAAGAAAAAATCAACTCAAAAGAGCTAAAAAGAAAATTAGAGTTCGCAAAAAAATCTGGGGAACATCCGAAAGACCTCGGATGAGTATCTATAGAAGTTTGAACCAGATTTACGTGCAATTTATTGATGATAACGCCAGCAAAACTATTTTTTCTGTTTCATCGCTTTCCAAAGAAATTGCCGATGAAATAAAGAACGCTAAATCGAAAACTGAAAAAAGTAAAGTTGTCGGTGAATTAGCAGCAAAAAAAGCAAAAGAAGCAGGAATTAAAACTGCATTATTCGATAGAAATGTTTATAGATTTCACGGCAGAGTAAAAGCCGTAGCAGAAGGTGCCCGAGAGGGCGGTCTCAAAATCTAACTAAACTGCCGGGTCGTCTAATGGTAGGACTACGCCCTTTGGAGGCGTCTGTAGAGGTTCGAATCCTCTCCCGGCAGCTAATTATTAAGATTAAACGTGTAAGTATAGGAGTCAGAAATTGAAGCATAAGAAAGTTTCGGGAATTGAAAATCTTAAAGAAAAAGTTGTTCACATCAATCGTGTAGCAAAGGTTGTTAAAGGTGGTAGAAGATTCAGCTTTAATGCTATTGTTGTAGTTGGTGATGGCAACGGGCACGTTGGTGTTGGTTTAGGTAAAGCCAATGAAGTAACCGATGCCATTTCTAAAGGTATTGATGATGCTAAAAAGAATGTTTACAGAGTACCTAGAGTAAAAGGCACAATACCTCACGAAATCATCGGAAAATTTGGCGCCGGTAAAGTTTTATTGAAACCTGCTTCTCCTGGTACCGGGCTTATTGCCGGCGGTGGAGTTAGAGCCGTATTAGAATCTGCGGGAATTCAAGATATTCTCACAAAATCACTTGGCTCATCAAATCCGCATAACCAAGTAAAAGCTACACTAAACGGTTTACTTAATCTCCTTGATGCATATAGTGTAGCGCGTAAACGCGGAATTGAAGTACATGATCTGTTCAAAGCTTAATTCTGAGGCGAAGTAATGACAAAAAAATTAAAAGTAGTTCAAAAAAGAAGTGTGATTGATAGACCGAAAGGTCAGAAGCTAACTATAGAAGCTTTGGGTCTCGGAAGACCATCATATTATAAGATTCATAACGATACTCCTCAAATAAGAGGGATGATAAAAAAAGTTGCTCATTTAGTAGAAGTCGAAGAAATTGAAGAATAGAGGAATAAATGGATATTCTAAGTAATCTTAAATACGCTGAAGGATCTAGAAAGAAAAGAAAGAGAATTGGTCGTGGTGAAGGATCAGGTCATGGCGGTCAAGCTACAAAAGGTATGAACGGACAGCGTTCACGTTCCGGTGCTAAATTTAGAGCTTGGTTTGAGGGTGGTCAAATGCCCCTTCAAAGAAGAGTTCCTAAGCGCGGCTTTTTTAATCCTTTCCGGGTTCGTTACCAAGCGGTCAATTTAAGCACATTACAGCGTTTAGTTGACGAAAAGAAAATTGAAGAAAATAAAATTGATGCGGTTGCTTTATATAAAGCAGGTGTCATTAAAAAAGTTGGGCCTTACAAGATTTTAGGTAAAGGTGAATTAAGCACTAAATTAGAAGTTGAAGCAAATGCTTTCAGCGCATCTGCTAAAGAAAAAATTGAATCTGCTGGTGGAACTATAAAAGAGATAAAAGTTTAATGGGAAAATTACAAGATACTTTCCGAAATATTTTCAAAATTCATGAATTAAGGCAGAGAATCCTTTACACACTAGGTCTCTTGGTAATTGTGAGAATCGGTGCACATATTACTCTGCCGGGTGTTGATGCCGCAGTTTTATCAGAGGCAACGGCAAATCAAACCTCGGATAATTTATTCGGGCTTTATGATTTATTTGTAGGCGGTGCATTTTCGAATGCTGCCGTTTTTGCCCTTGGCATTATGCCTTATATCAGTGCATCCATTATTATTCAGTTGATGGGCGCTGTCGTTCCTTACTTCCAAAAACTTCAAAGAGAAGGTGAAGAAGGAAGAAAGAAGATAACCCAGTTAACCCGTTACGGAACTGTTTTGATTTCAACGCTGCAAGCATGGAGTGTTACAATTTATCTTGGTAGTATGACTGCAAACGGTACTCCTATTGTTTCACCGGATGTATCCGGTTTCGGGTTTACCTTTACGGCGGTTGTCTTTCTTGTAGCCGGAACAACTTTTATGATGTGGATGGGCGAACAAATTACCGAAAAAGGAATCGGAAACGGTATCTCACTGATCATTTTTATCGGTATCATTAATCAATTGCCGTTTGCAATGCTTGATGAATACAGGTTGTTAGCAGCCGGTACAAGAAACTTAGTTATTGAAATTGTGATCTTATTCTTCATGGTAATGGTAATTGCCGGTATCGTTTTAGTTACGCAAGGTACTCGAAGAATTCCGGTTCAATATGCTAAGCGTGTTGTCGGTAGAAAAGTTTACGGTGGTGTAACTCAATACATTCCATTGCGTGTAAATACCGCTGGTGTTATGCCGATTATTTTTGCGCAGTCAATCATGTTTATTCCGAATACTGTTCTTTCGTTTTTCCCGGATAGTGAATTTATGCAATCGTTGGCCGGATATTTTGTTTATACATCATTTACATACTCGGCAATATACGCATTGATGATTGTGTTCTTTACTTATTTTTATACAGCAATCGCATTTAATCCGCAAGACGTAGCAGAAAATATGAAGAAACAAGGTGGGTTTGTTCCGGGAATTCGTCCGGGTAAACAAACTGCTGAATTTATAGATAATATTTTGACAAAAATTACATTACCGGGATCAATATTCCTGGCAATCGTGGCAATATTACCAGCATTTGTGAATAGATTTGGTGTATCAGGAAGTTTCGCACAATTTTTTGGCGGAACAAGTTTATTGATTATGGTAGGTGTTGCTCTCGATACACTCAACCAAATTGAGTCTCATTTATTGATGAGACATTACGATGGATTTATGAAGTCCGG
The DNA here is from genome assembly GCA_034521465.1 of Melioribacteraceae bacterium. Taxonomy (GTDB): domain Bacteria; phylum Bacteroidota; class Ignavibacteria; order Ignavibacteriales; family Melioribacteraceae; genus SURF-28. Next base: position 804,247 of record JAXHMN010000016.1, read on the forward strand.
TAAGTTGCGGGGACGTAGAGCTTAGGCGAAGTTGTGATATTAATTAAGACTAAGAAAGAAATTGATTACATACGTGAAAGTTGTCAAATAGTTGCCGAAACGCTGCAATTAGTAAAGAGTAATGTTGAAATAGGAAAAGCAACTATTGAATTAGATAAAATTGCTGAAGATTATATCCGAAGCAATAATGCAATACCGGCTTTCAAAGGATATTCGCAATCAGGTTCTTTTGATTTTCCCGGCTCAATTTGTTCTTCAATTGATGATGAAGTTGTTCACGGAATTCCGAGTGACAGAGTTTTGAACAACGGCGAAATTCTGACTGTCGATGTCGGCGTTGAAAAGAACGGTTATTTTGGAGATGCTGCAATTTCAATTGCTGTCGGTGACCTAAATGATGAGAAGAAAAAACTGATGGATGTTACCGAAAAGTCTCTTTATCTCGGAATAGATGAAGCAAAAGTAGGAAACAGAACCGGTGATATTGGTTACGTTATTCAAAACTTTGTTGAGAAAGAAGGATTTTCTGTTGTAAGAGATCTTTGTGGTCATGGTGTTGGCAAGTATTTGCATGAAGAGCCGCAGGTACCCAATTACGGAAAACGAGGAACGGGCTCTCTCATTAAGGATGGAATGACAATCGCAATTGAACCGATGATAAGTCTTGGTCATTTTAGCGTAAAAGTTGCAAAAGACGGTTGGACAGTATTGACGAGTGATGGAAAAGCTTCTGCTCATTTTGAACATACATTAGCAATAATTGACGGCAAAGCTGAAATTTTAACAAGAGTATAGATAGAGGATATGGCTAAACAAGGACCAATAAAGATTGATGGAGTTGTGACCGAAACACTACCGAATGCAAATTTTAAAGTAAAGTTGGATAACGGGCATGAAATTTTAGCTCATATTTCCGGAAAAATGAGAATGCACTTTATTAAAATTTTAGTAGGTGATAAAGTTGCTGTTGAATTATCACCGTATGATCTAAATAAAGGCAGAATTACTTACAGATATAAATAGTTTGTCGGAGAAAAAATGAAAGTTCGAGCATCAGTTAGAAAAATTTGCGAACACTGCAAAGTAATCAAAAGAAAAGGCGTTGTTAGAGTAATTTGTAAGAATCCAAAACATAAACAGCGTCAAGGATAATAAATTAAGGAGGTTTAGGTTTGGCTCGTATTGCAGGTGTTGACTTACCAAAAAACAAAAAAGCATATGTCGGATTGACGTATATCTACGGAATCGGTCAATCTACCGCTTATGAAATTTTGGAAAAAGCTCAAGTTGATCCTAATAAGAAAGTTGTAGACTTGAATGAAAATGATGTCGCAAAAATTCGTTCCATAATGACATCAGATTACAAAGTTGAAGGCGCCTTAAGAAGCGAAGTTCAGCAAAATATTAAACGATTAATGGATATTGGTACTTATCGCGGCTTACGACATAGAAGGGGCTTGCCGGTTCGTGGTCAAAGAACACGAACAAACGCGAGAACCAGAAAAGGTAAGAGAAAGACAGTTGCCGGTAAGAAAAAGACACCTACTAAGTAGTAGTATATAATAACGGAGGAATTTAATTTTGGCTAAAGTTCAAAGAAAAACGAAAAAGAAAGTTCACGTTGATGCAGTTGGTGTTGCTCACGTAAAAGCTTCTTTTAATAACGTTCTCGTTACACTAACGGATATTTATGGTAATACGATTTCGTGGTCGTCGGCAGGTAAAAACGGATTTAAAGGTTCGCGCAAAAATACTCCGTTTGCTGCACAAGTGACGGCTGAAGCGGCTGCAAAAGAAGCTTATGATCTTGGGCTGAGACGAATAGATGTATTTGTAAAAGGACCTGGCGCTGGTAGAGAAGCTGCTATTAGAGCTCTCAGTAGTGCAGGGTTACAAATTCTCTCAATTAAAGATATTACACCAATTCCGCATAACGGATGTAGACCACCTAAACGTAGAAGAGTATAACGAGGAGAAAGTTAATGGCTAGATATACAGGACCAAGCTGCAAATTATGCAGAAGAGAACGTCAAAAATTGTTTCTCAAAGGATCCAAATGTCATTCTGAAAAGTGTGAAATAGAAAAGAAAAATTACGCTCCGGGAGAACACGGTCTTGGCAGACGCGGTAAATTCTCGGAATACGGAATACAGTTAAGAGAAAAACAAAAAGTAAAAAGAATTTACGGTTTACTTGAAACACAATTTAGAAATTATTACGAAAAAGCAAATCGTGCAAAAGGCATTACCGGTGCAAACTTGATACAGCTTTTAGAAAGAAGGTTAGATAATATCGTATTTAGATTAGGATTTGCCCCTTCGCGTAAAGCAGCTAGACAATTAGTAAAGCATAGACACGTGAACGTAAACGGGCAAATTGTTGATATTCCTTCATATGCTCTTTCACCGGGCGATGTTATTTCTGTTCGGGATAAAAGTAAAAAGTTGGATGTTGTTCACGATTCACTAAGAAGAACAAAAGATAATCTTTATAATTGGTTAACTGTGGATAAAGCAGCATTATCAGGCACTTTTGTTCAGATGCCAACACGCGAAGAAATACCTCTCAATGCTAATGAACAATTAATCGTTGAGTTGTATTCTAAGTAATTCACGAATTTAGAATTAAATCAGAAGAGGAGCTAAATGAGCTATCCTTTTATAAAGATTCCAGACGGATTAGTACTAGACGAAAAGACTGCGAAAGAGAACTATGGCAAGTTTGTTATTCAACCATTGGAAAGAGGTTTTGGTGTTACTTTAGGTAATTCTCTCAGGAGAGTTCTCTTATCTTCATTAACAGGAACTGCAATTAACGCAGTGAAAATTGAAGGTGTATTGCATGAATTTACCTCAATTCCGGGAATAGTCGAAGACGTTACAGAAATGATTCTTAACCTAAAACAGGTAAGAATGAAACTAGTCAACAAGAAAGCTAATAAACTTGAACTTACACTTAAAGGTCCCGGCGAATTAACTGCAAAAGACCTTCAAGATGTATCAGCAGATATCGAAATATTAAACCCGGATCTTCATATAGCAACGCTGAATAAAGATGCAAATTTAGCTATGGAAATCAGATTCGGATTAGGCAAAGGTTACGTCCCGGGCAACGAACAGAACATTGCGGATCAAACAATCGGTTTAATTCCCATTGATTCAATTTATACGCCTATCAAAAATGTTCGTTATGATGTTGAAAACGTTCGTATCGGAGAACGTAATGATTTCGAAAGGTTATCACTTGAAGTAACAACAGACGGATCGATAACACCGGATGATGCATTATCAAGTGCTGCTAGTATTTTACGAGATCATATTAATCTTTTCATCAACTTTGATGTTGAACAAGAAGAAGATAAAGTTGAAAGTGAAAAGGATGCAGAAACTGAAAGAATAAGAAAAATACTTACAACAAGTGTTGATGACCTCGAATTAAGCGTTCGTTCACATAACTGTTTGAAAGCTGCTGATATTAAAACTCTCGGCGATTTAGTTAAAAAAGATGAAAGCGAAATGCTGAAGTTTAGAAATTTTGGTAGAAAATCACTTGCTGAACTTCAAGACATAGTTGATAATTACGGTTTGGATTTTGGTATGGATGTGGACAAATACCTTAACGAAAAAATTGATCAAAACTAATTAATCCAGTAAGGTTTAAGAATGAGACACAGAGTAAAAGGTAGAAAATTAGGAAGAACCGCTAGCCACAGGCAAGCTACTTTAAATGCGTTGGCTACACAATTATTGAAGTATAAAAAAATAAAAACTACTTCAGCTAAAGCAAAGTCAACTAAGCAATTTATTGAACCGCTCATTACAAAAGCAAAAAGAAATGATCTGGCAGCTAAGAGACATATTGCAAGATTTATTAATGATAAAGAAGTTTTTCATGAACTCTTTACTGATATCTTAGAAAAAATTGGTGATAGACAAGGCGGCTATACAAGAGTTATCAAGCTTGGTAACAGAGCCGGCGATGCTGCGGAGATGTCAATTATCGAGTTAGTCGATTATAATGAAATTACTTCTCCGAAGAAAAAAGAAAAGAAAGCTACTACAGAAGAAGAACCGAAAGCTAAAAAATCAAAAAAAGCTCCGGCTAAAGAAGATGCCGAAGAGGCAAAAGTAGTTGAAGAGGTTGAGGCAAAGAGCGGAGATACTGAAGATGTTAAGGAAGATGCCGAAGAGCCAAAAACTGCTGATGATGCGAAACCGGAAGTAAAAGATGAATCAACTGATAAAGATAAAGAAGCCGAAGAGACTAAAGCTGAAAAGAAAGAAACTAAAGAAAAAAAAGACAAGAAATAGTTGCGACTATCTTTTAATTAACTTTTCAAAAGAGTAGCCAAAAGGTTACTCTTTTTTTATTTATGAAAGAAATTAACTTTGTAAAATCGGTTGCTGATGTTAACGAATTGCCTAAAATGAAACTGCCGGAAATTGTATTAGCCGGTAGATCAAATGTTGGTAAATCTTCGTTCATTAATCACATCTTTGGTCGAAAAAAGTTAGCTAAGATTAGTTCAACCCCCGGTAAAACTCGCACTATTAATTATTTTAATGTTGACGATAAATTTTTTGTTGTTGATCTACCCGGTTTTGGCTATGCGAAAGTTTCTAAAACTGAGAGAGAACAATGGCGTAAATTGATTGAAAACTATTTTGCATCTGACCGTGATATCATAACAGTCTATCAGCTTATTGATTCACGCCATGATCCGAGCGAACTCGATATATTATTGTATGAATTCTTAAATGAAATTGACATCCCGGTAACCGTTATTCTTAATAAGGTAGACAAATTAAAACAAGCTCAACTTGGCGCAGTTAAAAATTTATTACATAGTATTTTCCCTAATTTAATTTATGGTGATAATTTTCTCTTTCACTCAACTGTGAAAGGAACCGGAAAAAAGAGATTGTAACTCGTCTTCGCAAACTATTCTACTAATGACATTTAGTGGAACTTTTGTTATTATACATCGCAATTTTTCAACTTTTTGAACAAAAATTTTATGGGAATAAGTGTACGCAATAAAAAACGTCTTTTAATATTTTCACTTATTCCTATTCTTATTGCCGTACTTTTTCTTACCGAGGATTTGATCCTCAGAATTATTGCCGCTGCTCTACTTCTACTCTATGTTGGGTTTATAATATTTCTTCGTGATTCTGTTCGTGAAGATTCTTTTGATAGTAAACTTGAAGACCCAACAATAGACATTCCGGAAAGTGAAGATCGACCGCCAACAAAATCATCAAAATCTTTTGAAGTAGACGACGGAGAAGATTTTAAAATTGTGTCTTCTTCAAAAAAAGTTGAAGTAATAACCGGCGATAACTATACGACCGCACATAATGAAGGCAAGAGTAAAGATTACTTTAAGCCGCACGATCTAAAAGAAAATTTTACTCAGATCGCTACCGAAGCAATTCCCGAAGATGTAAGTCACGATGAGCAATTCGCTTTTGTTCTCGAAAAAATATTGAACGTTATCAAAGAAGCATACATGGCACATACAGCGGTGTTTTTTTGGTATAACAAAAATAAAGAACGGCTTACTTTAGAAAAACATGTCTCCAGTTCTTCTTTAGCAATCACAGAACAAAAATTTGATATTGAAGACGACATACTCAGTAAAATTGTTAAAAAAGAAGAACCGGAATTATTAACCGATATTACGCCCAATGCTGAATCCGATGTGATTCGATATTATAACTCAAAGCAAGGAATCAAAAGTTTTGTAGGTGTTCCACTGTTTTACGGTAAATCTTTAGCCGGTGTACTTGCATTGGACTCTAAAATGAACGATGCATTCGGAATCGAAACTGTTTATTCACTCGGTAGATTTGTTCGTGTACTTTCAATCATTATTTCATTATTCGAAGAAAAGTTTTCCGAATCTCAAGCTGAACAAAGATTAAAATCATTGCTTAATGTTTTGAATATTGATAAAAAATTTAAGAACGAAAAAGATTTGTTTACAATGTTGGAAAGCGCTGTTAAAGATTTGCTTCCTTGGAATGCTTTCACATTTGTTTATTACAACCCGGCTGATCAAAAATTCAGAACATCTAAAATTGTTAATAGAACTACACTAAAATATGTTGGTGAAAATCTTGAAGTAGAACTGGGCGGAACAATTGTCGGTAAAGCAATACTAAGCGGATTACCGATAAAGATTGATGATACCTCCGGCGGTGAATACTTAAGATTCACAAAGCAAGAAGACATAAGTTTTGACGGATCGTTTTTGGCCGTCCCTCTCGTTTATGATGAACAAAATTATGGTGTGCTTTGTTTTGAAAGTTTGAAGAAAAACTTGTACACAACCGAAGATGTACAATTCATGAAGCAGTCCACAAAAGTATTTTCATTTATGGTACATGCTTTTTCTTCTCAATTAGTGCTAAAAAATTTACTTTCTGTGGATATTGAAACCAAAATTCTAAACAGTGAAAACTTTTTGCTGCAGCTAAGAAATGATTTAGTAAAAGCGAGTGAGTTAAATGCGGATGGCGCACTAGCATTAATAGAAATTGATGAATTTATTGAAGAGAATTCATTATTCGAAGGTAATCCATTTCCAAAAGTTCTTAAATCTATAGCAAATACCATTAAAGAAGAAATCACTCCGCTTAATATATTTGGACGATTGGATGAAAAACTATTCGGAGTCTACTTCTTTAATTCAACTACAAAAGATGTATTTTTATGGGCGGAGAAATTAAGAATTAAAATTGCAAGGAAACCCATCGCAGTTGTTTCTAAACAAACCACCTTTACAATATCGGTGGGTGTTGCATCAGCCGCAGGCAAAACCGAAGTCAAAGAAGTTTTAGAAAACGCCAGACTTGCTTTAAATAAGGCGCTCGAAAAGGGCGGAAATTCTGTAAAAAGTATTAACTGATGTGAAAAACTTTATAACAATTATTTTAGATGGTGTTGGGATTGGTGAACTTCCTGATGCAGAAGTTTACGGTGATAAAGGAAGCAACACTCTTTCAAACATCGCGGAACACCTTGGGGGAATTGAACTTGCCAACCTGCAAACTATGGGCCTTGGTAATATTGAAACCATTAAAGGTGTGTCTCCGGTAAAAAATCCAAAAGCATCCTACGGAAAATTAGCGGAAGTCTCAAAAGGTAAAGATTCTACAACCGGTCACTGGGAACTTGCCGGACTAAAAGTAGAATTCGATTTTCCGTACTATCCCGATGGTTTTCCTGATGATCTTATAAAAAGCTTTATATCTAAGACCAAAATTCCAGGTGTACTGGGTAATAAACCGGCTTCCGGTACAAAGATAATTAAAGAACTTGGTGATGAACATATGAAAACCGGTAAACCGATTGTTTACACTTCAGCCGATTCGGTTTTTCAAATTGCCGCGCACGAAAATGTAATCCCTTTAGAACGTTTATATGAAATTTGTCGAATAGCTAGAGAAGAAATTCTAATTGACAAACACTCTGTTGGAAGAGTTATTGCAAGACCATTTGTCGGTGAGAGTGGAAATTATCAAAGAACAACAAACCGACAAGATTTTTCAATCAACCCGACCTTCTGAGACCATCCTTGATTTTCTGCAAAAGAATGATATCCAAACCATCGGCATTGGTAAAATAAATGAACTTTTCAACTATCGTGGGATCGATGTTCAGGCAAAAACAAAAAGCAACGAACAAGGAATGGAAAAAATATTGGAATATGTAAAGCGTGAAAAGAACTCTTTCATCTTTGTTAACTTAGTTGACTTCGATGTTTATTTCGGACATCGGAATGATCCGGAAGGATTTTACAAAGCTCTCCAAAATTTTGATCAATGGCTTCCAACTTTATTAAATGAACTTGATGATTCAGATGCACTAATAATCACAGCCGATCACGGAAACGACCCGACAACTCCAAGCACGGATCATAGTCGGGAACATGTTCCGCTGTTGTTCTACAGAAAAAATATTCCTTCTAAAAATCTTGGAACGCGTGAAACCTATTCCGACGTTGCGCAAACAATAGCTCACTTTTTTAAGGTAAACAATAATCTGAAAGGAAAAAGCTTTTTAAATGACTGACGAAACTTTAACTGATGTCCTGAAATTTCAATCAGAGATTGATGAGAAGGGTAACATCCAAATTCCTCAAGAAAAGTTAAAACAACTCCATGACAAAGGTTTTAAAAAGTTCAAGTCGTTATTTTCGGATCAGCTAAAGATGCTGCTTCGGAAAAAGGAATTGATGAAGAATCTTTTGAATTAATTAGAGAACTTCAATCATTACCAGATTCAGTTGTGTTAGATTTTCTACACGCTAGAGGAAGATTAAGTAAGTCCGATATAAAAGAAAGGATTAAATTTTGAGTAAAGAACGACAGTTTTTAATAGAGACTGATATTTTAATTGAACACCTCGTTCAGGGTAAAAATGAAAAATCTTCACTCGAAAAGTTGTTGGAGTCTGGAATTTGTTTCACAACTGTTATAAATTCAGCAGAAATATATTTTGCAGTTAGAAATGATGAAGAAAAAGCTGCGGCAGATGCACTAATGAAAGCTGTAAAAGTATTAGGATTTCATTCGCGTTACAGCTTGGATGTTCACAAATATAGTAATAAGGTTGAGACGGTTAGAGACGCACTTATTTGTGCTACCGCATCAATTAACAAATTGATGATTGTAACAAATGATACAAAAAAATATACGGATGTAAATATTCCGGTAATTGAGCCAACAAAGATATGAGGAAATAAATTGTTATTAGGAAAAGTAATTGGAACTGTTTGGTCAACTAGAAAAGACGAAAATTTAGTCGGCGCTAAATTTTTAATTGTGAGAGAACTTGACTTAGATTATAAACTACTCGATAACTTTGTGGTTGCTGTTGATTCTGTAGGTGCCGGTGTTGGTGAAATTGTTTTAGCAGCACAAGGCAGTTCCGCAAGACAAACAACATTCACGAAAAACAAACCGGTCGATGCTGTGATCATGTCAATTGTTGATAAACTTGATATAAGTGTTAAAGATAAAGCGACCGAAGAGAAGAAAGAAAAATGATTCTCGGTAAAGTCATAGGAACAATCTGGGCTACTCGCAAATATGATTCTATTAAGGGTTATAAAATGCAGTTTGTGCAACCGTTGAACTCGAAACAAGAAAAAGTTGGCAGACCAATTGTTGCGCTTGATACAATTGGAGCGGGACCGGGAGAAATCGTTTTTATATTACCGCAAGCGAAGCTGTAATTCCGCTTGAAGTTGATATGGCGCCTGTTGATGCATCGATTGTTGGTATTGTTGACTCGATTAACTCAGAAATCAATTAAGAGGAAACTCAATTGAAAATCACCAAACAGTTCACGAATAGAGAAAGCCAATCACTCGATAAATATTTGCAAGAAATAGGCAAAGTTGATCTTCTTACACCGGAAGAAGAAATTGATCTTGCAATCAAGATTAAAAAGGGTGATCAGATTGCTCTCGAAAAGTTGGTGAAAGCGAATTTAAGATTTGTTGTAAGCGTTGCAAAGCAATATCAAAACCAAGGATTAACTCTGGGTGATTTAATAAACGAGGGTAATCTTGGATTAATAAAAGCCGCAAAAAGATTTGATGAAACAAGAGGATTCAAATTTATTTCTTATGCAGTTTGGTGGATTAGACAATCTATTCTTCAAGCGCTTGCCGAACAGTCAAGAATTGTTCGATTACCTCTTAATCGTGTGGGTGCATTAAATAAAATTGGTAAAGCTTACAGCAATCTTGAACAAGAGTTTGAGAGAGAACCGAGCGCGAATGAAATAGCAAATGAATTACAAATGGATTTAACTGAAGTTTCCGATGCTCTCAAAATATCCGGGCGTCATGTCTCAATGGATGCTCCATTTGCTCAAGGTGAAGAGAACAGACTACTCGATATATTAACTAACGACGAACAACCATCACCCGATCACATCCTAATGGCCGATTCACTTCGGAGCGAAATTGAACGAGCTCTCGCATCTTTAACCGATCGTGAAACCGAAGTAATTAAACTTTATTTTGGGCTAGGTACAGAACATAGTTTAACTCTTGAAGAGATCGGTGAAAGGTTTAACCTAACCCGGGAAAGAGTAAGACAAATAAAAGAAAAAGCAATTAGAAGATTACGTCACGCATCTAGAAGTAAGAATTTGAGATCTTATCTTGGTTGATTTATGTTAGTCAAATTTAGACTCAGCATAATTCTTGTAGCATTAGCTGCATTTGTATTTGCATCATGCACATCTACTACACAATCACATCGTTATAACAAACCGGAAACTTCAGAGGAAGATACTTCAGCTTTCTCAGTGAGATTTACTTCAAAAGATAAAAGCAAAGAATCCACAGATACATTTGCCAACGTTGGCGATTCACTAGCGGGATTTGATGAAATACCCGTCGAAGATTATCCTGTAAACACCAATGAAATTATTGACAGATATTCAAAACATGAAAATCTTTCCGCTGCATTAACTACAAGAGAGAAAATATTATTTGAAATAATCACTCTCCTCAGACACACCATATTTATACGGAGGTGTGTCCGAAAACGGAATAGATTGTTCGGCTTTTACCCAGCAAGTTTTTAGCAACTCTGTCGGAGTTGATTTACCCAGAACCGCTCGTGAACAATTCAATATCGGAGAAAGTGTGGGAAGAAAAAATGATCTGAAATTCGGTGATTTACTTTTCTTTAACACTACAACCCGTTCATATCCGGGACACGTCGGAATTTACATTGGCGAAGATCTATTTGCCCATGCAAGCAGATCGCTTGGTGTCACAGTCTCATCTCTCAAAAGCACTTATTATGATAATCGCTTTATCGGCGCCCGCAGAATTAACTGATCAAATTAAACTCCAAATTGAAATTCAATCACCTTTACGTTAATTTTAATCGTTAAAAAAAGATTGGAGTATCCTATGGAATATCGAATTGAAACAGACACAATGGGTGAAATTAAAGTACCCTCGAACAAGTATTATGGTGCACAAACCGCGAGATCATTAATGAATTTTAAGATTGGTACCGAAACATTTCCTCGCGAAATTATCAGAGCGCTTGGGATCCTAAAAAAAGCTGCTGCCTTGGCAAATGAGGACTTAGGACTGTTGCCAAAAGAAAAATCAGAATTAATTGTTAAAGCTGCCGATGAAGTTATCGAAGGTAAACTTGACGACCATTTCCCGTTAGTTGTATGGCAGACCGGAAGTGGAACTCAAACCAATATGAACACGAATGAAGTCATCGCTAATCGTGCAATTGAAATTTCCGGCGGAGAATTAGGAAGTAAAAAACCGATTCACCCAAATGATGATGTTAATAAAGCACAATCATCAAACGATACGTTTCCTACTGCTATGCACATTGCCGCAGTGGAGCAAATTTCTCGTCTCTTGGTCCCGGCAGTTACAAAACTACGTGATGCATTAGCTGAAAAATCAAAGGAATTTAATGATGTTATTAAAATTGGTCGAACACATTTAATGGATGCAGTACCGTTAACACTCGGACAAGAATTCTCCGGTTACGTACAGCAGTTGACTTATGGTTTGGATCGAATTGAAGGTTGTTTACCAAGATTGAAAGAATTAGCTCTCGGTGGAACTGCTGTCGGAACAGGTCTCAACACTCACGAAAAATTTGCTAATTTAGCTGCCGAGAAAATTACTGATATTAGCGGAATAGAATTTAAAACAGCTCCGAATAAGTTTGAAGCGCTTGCCGCTCACGATGCAGTCGTTGAAGCAAGCGGAGTAATGAAAACTTTAGCTGCATCTTTAATGAAAATCGCAAATGATATTCGATGGCTTGGTTCGGGTCCACGCTGCGGTATCGGAGAAATTCAACTTCCGGCAAACGAACCCGGCAGTTCAATTATGCCCGGTAAAGTTAATCCTACACAACCGGAAGCAATGACGATGGTTTGTGCTCAAGTTATGGGTAATGATGTAGCTGTGAACTTTGGAGGCGCAAGCGGTAATTTTGAACTGAACGTTTTCAAACCGGTTATGATTTATAATCTACTTCAATCAATAAGATTGCTTGGCGATGCTTGCAACAGCTTTACTGATAACTGTGTTGTGGGAATTGAGGCAAATGATGAAAATATCGCAAATCATCTTAAAAATTCTCTAATGCTTGTTACAGCTTTGAATCCGCATATTGGATATGATAATGCAGCCAAAGTAGCAAAGAAAGCATTTACGGATAATAGTACTTTGAAAGAAGCCGCGGCAGAACTTGGCTTGTTAAGTGCAGATGAATTTGACGAAAAGGTTCGTCCTGAAAAAATGATTGGTCCGAATAAATGATATAAATTGGAGAATGTTATGGAAGAACCAAAATTACCTCAAAAAAGTCCTTATGTAATGAAAGTAGCACCCGGTAAATATGCTTGGTGTGCATGCGGAAGATCTTCAAATCAACCATATTGCGATGGTTCGCATAAAGGAACCGGCTTTTCTCCGGTGATTGAAGAGATTGCGGACGAGAAACAAGTTGCGTGGTGCGGTTGCAAAAGGAGCGGAAACAAACCTTTCTGCGACGGTACTCATTCAAAAATTTAATGATCAGGCCGGTCGTTTGACCGGCTTTTTTTTAATAAGTCAATATAATGGAAGAAACTATACTAAATATTTATTTAATTATTGATGATGAACTTGTTACGGGTTTTAAGGCAAAAGCATATAAGCAAATCGGAAGCGATGATGAAAAAATTGTTTTCCTAAAGAAAAACGCCAAGAGTGATTTTGAAACTGCTTACTATTTTGATTCCCCAATTGATAAACGGGGGAAACATATGCCTTATAACCGTTTTGCAAAATTAGAAAAGCAAGGTATGCATTATCAATTGTTCGAAGAAATATTTCAGAAATTTGATATACCCGATAATCCTCTTGTTTGTGTAACACCAATCGTTGACGGAGAGTTTGTCGGAGAAGAATTCTAAACTATGGAGAATACTATGGCAGAAAAAAATATTCAAAACTTGTCGATTAACACAATTCGATTATTAGCCGCTGAAGGCGTGCAAAAAGCAAATTCAGGTCATCCCGGTATGCCCATGGGATGTGCACCGATTGCTTATCTTCTTTACAAAGAGGTGATGAATCATAATCCAAATAATTCTAAATGGTACAACCGTGATAGATTTGTACTTTCAGCCGGCCATGGCAGTATGCTGCTTTATAGTATTCTTCATCTTTTCGGTTATAAAGTTACTGTAGATGACTTAAAGAATTTCAGACAATATAAAAGTATTACACCCGGGCATCCCGAGTTTGGTTTGACAGACGGGTAGAAACCACAACCGGTCCATTAGGACAAGGATTTTCAAATGCTTGCGGAATGGCTCTTGCAAATAAATTCATGTCAGCCAAATTCAACAAAGCGGATTTTAAGTTGATTGACAATTGGACTTACGCAATTGCAAGCGACGGCGATTTGATGGAAGGTGTTTCGCAAGAAGCGGCTTCAATTGCCGGGCACAATCAACTTGGCAAACTGATAGTTTTTTATGATGATAATAGTATAACAATTGACGGAAGTACCGATCTTTCATTTTCCGATGATGTTAAAAAAAGATTTGAATCATACGGTTGGAATGTTTTTGTTGTCGATGATGTGAATGATCTTGAGAAGTTACGTGGTGCAGTAAAGAAAGCAAAAAGTGATGAAGCGAAACCGAATTTAATTATCACAAAAACTCACATTGGTTTTGGAAGTCCAAACAAGCAAGATACATCCGGTGTGCATGGCGCTCCACTTGGCGATGAAGAAATTAGAGCTACCAAAGAAAACTTGGGCTGGGAATATGAAGAATCTTTCTTTGTACCGGATGAAGTAAAAGAACATTTCAAAAATATTGTTGAAGAAGGTGCTAAAAAAGAAGAAGAATGGAATAAACTTTTTGAATCCTACAATCAAAAATATCCCGAAGAAGGCAAATTGTTTGAAGAATTGATCCAAGGTAATTTTGGAAGCGAATGGGAAAAACAAATTCCGAGTTTCGATAATTACGGTGATGCAATTGCTACAAGAAAAATTTCCGAACAAGTAATCAACTCAATAGCCGGTTTACTTCCGACGATGCTCGGCGGTTCAGCGGATTTAGCCGCATCAAACAACACAACTATTAAGGATGGCGGAAACTTCTCGGCTGATAATCCAACCGGAAGAAATATCTTCTATGGAATTAGAGAACACGGCATGGGCGGAATTATGAACGGCATGTCGCTATACGGCGGTATAATTCCATTCGGCGGAACGTTCTTAATTTTCTCGGATTACATGAGAGGATCGATTCGTTTAGCGGCGCTTTCTCATTTTAAAGTGATTTATATTTTTACACATGACAGTGTCGGCTTAGGTGAAGACGGACCGACACATCAACCGGTTGAACAACTTGCCGCGTTAAGAGCAATCCCTAACTTGGTTGTTATTCGTCCGTCCGATGCAAACGAAACAGCCGAAGCATGGCGTGCTGCGGTTAAAGAAAAAGATAATCCGGTTGCAATACTTCTTACTCGTCAATCAATTCCGGTTATTAACCGAACAAAATATGAATCGGCACAGAATGTTTCCAAAGGCGCTTATGTAATTAAAGATACCGATGATAATCCGGAACTAATTTTAATATCCACCGGCTCTGAAGTTAGTGTTACACTTGAAGCAGCAGAGAAATTGGAAGTTGAAGGATTTAAAACTCGAGTGGTGAGTATGCCTTCATGGGAATTGTTTGAAAGACAAAGTGATGATTATAAAAAATCTGTTCTCCCGCCTTCGGTTAAAAAACGAATTTCAGTTGAAGCCGGAATCAAACAAGGATGGGAAAAATATATCGGTGATGAAGGTGTGGCTATTTCAATTGAAACGTTCGGTCTCTCTGCACCATATAAAAAGGTCTTTGAACACTTTGGTATAACAGCGGAGAATATTGTTGAAGAAGCTAAATCTCTTTTAGGCAAGTAATAATTAGATAATATATTTAATCAGCACAAATCCGCCGATCAGCAAGATTGTAAACACAACGGCAAGTAAATTAAAATATTTATCGATGAAATCTCTAATTTGGGGACCGAAGCGGTAAATCAAATAAGCAACTAAAAAGAATCTTGCTGAGCGGCTTATCAAAGAAGCAATAACAAACATCACTAAATTAATTTCAAACGCTCCCGCACTTACAGTAAAAACTTTGTAGGGGATTGGTGTAAATCCCGCTGTAAAAATTATCCAAAAATTCCATTCGTCGTAAAGTGATTTTACATTAAAGAAAAGTTGTTCGGTAAAACCGGGAATATTATTGAAGAAAAACATTGCAAGAGGAGAGAAGCTGTCGTTAATACCCCACCAAGCATAATGTCCGATTGCATAACCCAATACCGCTCCCATTACTGAAGCGATTGAAGCATTTAAAGCGAATCTAAATGATTTTTTTTGAGCGCCCAGCGCCAGTGCAATTAAAAGCGCATCCGGAGGGATAGGGAAGAACGATGCCTCGGCAAACGCTAAAATAAACAGCGCAGTCGGTCCGTATGGAGTGTCGGCCCAGTGCAGTACCCAATCATATATTTTTCGTATAAACTTCATTGACCAAATTTTAATAGACCGCAAGTATAATAAAAATCTTTCTGTTAACGAAGAAAAATCAATTCTAATAAGATGATTGACCTACTATTAATTGGATTTTACATCTGAGGAAGTTATTAGAAGAATCGTTGAACAATCATTCAATCGCTGATAATCCATTGCTTGTTCTTAGTGTCCTTAGTGAAATCCTAGTGGCTAAAAAAGAATTAATCACTGGGGACACAAAGCAAGCACCGTGTTTACAAAGTGATGCAAAATGAGACCTTCTCATCAATTACTTATTTAATTGAATTTTATCACTATGGAGAGTAAATTAGCCCCAAACATTGGAGGAGGAAGATGCCTATATTAAAAGATTTCAAAACTATCCCTGAACTATTTTCAAATCACGAAAGAATTTGGCGCCGGTAAAGAAAGACCGGTATTACAACATAAAGTTGATGATCAATACGTCGGTACTACATACGACGAACTCTTTAATGTAACAGAAAACTTTGCTTCCGGTTTAGCTTCTTTGGGAGTTAGACGCGGTGATAAAGTTGCAATAATTGCAGAGAACCGCCCAGAGTGGGTTTACTCCGATATGGGAATTTTGGGGCTCGGTGCAATCGACGTACCGTTATATCCAATCTCTACCGCTGACACTGTTGAGTACATTTTGAATAATTCAGAATCCGTTGGGCTAATTGTCTCCAACAAATTTCATCTCAATAAAATTCTTAAAGTAAGAGATAAGTGTAAAACTTTGAAGTTTATCGTCGTTATGAATAGTGATGATGCGACTAGCGATCCGGGTGTTTATTCATTTAATGACATCGTTAAAAAGGGTGAAGAATTTAAGGGCGAGAACCCGAACTATTTTGAAGAGAATGCAATGATCTGTAATGAAAATGATCTCTGCACAATCATTTATACTTCCGGAACGACTGGCGAACCAAAAGGTGTAATGCTAACTCACAAAAACATTGCCTCAAACGTAAAATCTGCTCATGAAATTTTTGATATTGGCGAAACCGATGTTTTCCTTTCGTTCTTACCACTCTGTCATATATTTGAACGTATGGCGGGCTATTATACTGCTTTCTCTTGCGGCGGACAAATTGCATATGCCGAAAGTATCGAGAAGATCGCTCAAAATATGGTCGAAATTAAACCGACAATAATGACGGCAGTTCCTCGTCTGTTTGAAAGGATTTACAGCAGAATAAAACGAAACGTAGAATCTCAACCCGAAAAGAAACAAAAAATATTCAACTGGGCGCTGGAGATCGGAAGAAATTATATGGATGCAAAAAAATCCAGCGACGGTGTTCCGATCGGTTTGTCTGTGAAAAGAGCATTGGCCGATAAGTTAGTTTACAAAAAACTGCGTGAAAGAACCGGTGGAAATATGCGATTTTTTATATCCGGCGGTGCAGCACTTTCGCGAGACTTGGGACAATTTTTTGAGTCGGTCGGGATTTTAATTATCGAGGGATACGGCTTAACAGAATCCTCACCCGTAATTTCTGCAAACCGGGTTAATGATTATAAATTTGGCACTGTCGGAAAACCAATGCCGGGGTAGAAGTGAAAATTGCTCAAGATGGTGAAATTTTAGCTCACGGTCCGAATATAATGCAAGGTTATTATAAAAATAAAAAAGAAACCGAAGAAACTTTAAAAGACGGCTGGCTGCACACCGGTGATATCGGTGTTTTTGATGCAGAAGGTTTTCTGATAATAACAGATAGAAAAAAACACCTGTTCAAAACTACCGGTGGTAAATATATAGCGCCAACGCCGATTGAGAATATGTTCCTCGCAAGTAAGTATATCGATCAGTTTGTTTTGATCGGTGACAGAAGAATGTTCCTCAGTGCTTTGATTGTACCCGATTTTGAAGCGCTTAAAGAATTTGCCGACGCAAATAGAATTCAATACAAATCCGAACAAGAACTAATTGAGAAAAAACAGATTAATGAATTATTGGAAAAAGAACTCGGCGAATTTCAAAAGAAACTTGCAAACTATGAAAGAGTCAGAAAATTTAAAGTGTTGGATAAACCTTTCTCAATTGAAGGTGGAGAAATGACTCCTTCATTAAAGATCAAACGAAAAGTTATAGAGGAACGATACGGCGATTTAATTGATGGTATGTACCAAGGAATGGAGAGATAACCCTTAATCCTTTGGTATTGGCCGAGATATTTTTTACTTTTGAAATGCCGTTCAAATTACTGAACGGCATTTTTATTATTAAAAAATAAAGGAATTAGAATGAGTGAAGTAAAAAAAGGTGATAAGGTACAAGTTCATTATACGGGTAAATTAGGCGACGGTTCGGAGTTTGATTCTTCTAAAGGCCGTGAGCCATTAGAGTTTGAAGTCGGTTCTCAACAAGTAATCAAAGGTTTTGAGGAAGCTGTTGTTGGTCTCAAAGAAGGTGATACGAAAACTGTTGATATAACATCTAATGAAGCTTATGGACCAAGAATGGATGAAATGGTACTCAAAGTAGAAAAATCTAAATTACCTGAAGATTTTACTCCGCAAATGGGTCAACAATTACAACTTCCACAAGAGAATGGTCAAAATGTTATTGTTACAGTCACGGAAATAACAGACGATCATATTGAGTTGGATGCTAACCATCCATTAGCCGGTAAAGATCTTACTTTTGATATAGAACTTGTGAAAATTGTATAGTATTCTAACTTAGTCATTTATAAAATCTTTATAGATTTGCTGCCCGATATTTTCGGGCAGTTTAATTTTAAATGAGTTGTTTAGTTTTTAGTTCTTTAATCGATAATTAGGCAACTACAATTGCTCTCCTGCCAAATTCAATTTCTTAAAAAATTAGTATATTTGTTGTTTATTAAAAAACGGTGAATGTAGTGCAAAAAGAAAAGATCCTAGTCACTTCTGCGTTACCTTATGCAAATGGTCCAATTCATTTGGGACATCTGAGCGGTGCGTATCTACCCGCAGATATTTACGTTAGATATCAACGCCTAAAAGGAAATGATGTACTTTATATTTGCGGCTCCGATGAGCATGGTGTTCCTATTACTATTACTGCCGATAAAGAAAAAGTAAAACCACAAACGATAATCGATCGTTTTCACAACATCAATAAAGAAGCATTCGATAAATTTTCAATGTCATTTGATATTTATTCACGCACCTCACTGAAAACCCATCATGAAAATGCACAGAAGTTTTTTAAGAGTTTTTATGAGCAAGGACTGCTAAGTGAAGAAAAAACGATGCAGTTTTATGACAGAAAAGCTAAAATGTTTTTACCTGACAGATATGTTGAAGGAACTTGTCCAAAATGTGGTTACGAAGAAGCCCGAAGTGATGAGTGCGAAAAGTGCGGTTCACTTTATGATCCATCGCAATTGAAAAACCCCAAAAGTAAAGTAAGCGGCGAAACACCTGAACTCCGGGAGACAACTCATTGGTATTTCCCGCTAGGTAATTTTCAAGATAGAATTGAAAAGTATGTTGATGAAATGAATGATAAATATGGATGGAAAGATAACGTACTTAATTATTGTAGAAACTGGTTCAAGGAAGGTTTAGGAAATAGAGCTATCACCCGTGATCTTGATTGGGGAGTGAAAGTTCCTTTAGATGGCGCCGAGGGCAAAGTAATTTATGTTTGGTTCGAAGCAGTTCTTGGTTACATCTCGGCAACAATTGAACTCTCAAAACAGCGCGGTGATGAAAATCTTTGGAAAAAATATTGGCAGGATCAGCAAACAAAATATGTTGCTTTCATAGGCAAAGATAACATTGTATTTCACACAATAATTTTCCAAGCAATTTTGATGGCTTGGAATGATGTAAATGAAGAAAAGTATATTCTTCCGCAAAATGTTCCGGCAAATGAATTTCTAAATTTTGAAGGAAAGAAATTTTCAAAATCACGCGGATGGGGAATTGATGTAATTGATTTCTTGAATCTATTCCCAGCAGATCCTCTTCGCTATACACTTGCGGCCAATCTACCCGAAAACAAAGACACCGATTTTTATTGGAAGGAGTTCCAAGCAAAGAATAATGATGAGTTAGCTGATATACTCGGAAACTTTATAAACAGAACATTCACATTTGTTCATAAACATTTTGAAGGTAAAGTCCCACCGAGTGGCAGTTTAGCAGAAATAGATGAACAATTGCTAAATCTTATTGAGAAGTATCCTGCAAAGGTTGGGGGCTTACTAAATAATTACAAAATTAAACAAGCCACCTTAGAAGTAATGAATCTTGCCAGAGCCGGCAATAAATATTTTAATGATTCCGAACCTTGGAAGAGTTTGAAAACCGATAAAGAAAAATGCGGTACAACTCTCAATATTTGTTTGCAGACTATATATTCACTTGCAGAATTATTTAACCCCATTATTCCGAATTCATCCGAAAAAATCTTTTCTATGCTAAATGCCGAACCAGCTGAATGGGATAATATCGGGACTCACAATTTGGAAGAAGGACATCAGTTAAATAAAGCAGATATTTTGTTCAAAAAAATTGAGGACGAACAAATCGAAGAGCAGATCAACAAACTTGGTAAAGTTGAAGAAAACGGTGAACAAGATGAAGAGATTACAATTGACGATTTCGCGAAAGTAAAACTGAAGGTTGCTGAAATTATTCATGCCGAAAAAATTAAGAAAAGTGATAAGCTGCTGAAAATTCAAGTTAAGATTGGAGACGAAAAACGACAGGTCGTAGCGGGTATTGCAAAAAATTATGAACCGGAACAACTTGTTGGTAAAAGAGTTATAATAGTGGCTAATTTAAAAACCTGCCAAGCTTTTTGGCAACGAATCTCAAGGAATGATCTTAGCTGCGGATTATGAAGACGGTGTAAAAATTATCCAAGTTGATGAGGTTGTGCCAACGGGTGCAAAAATAAAATAATTATTTGTGTAAATGAGAGAGACGATCAGCATAAAATCCAGAAATAAAACTATTAGATTAAACAAAGATGAGCAGAAATCATTTTCTGTTAGGTTAATTTCACTTACACAAAAAAGTAGTTTAAAACAGATAACAAATAAAACTATTCATCAAGATATTTTTGAAGCAGCTGATTTTTTACCGAAAAAATTTGTAGATCTTTTAATTATTGATCCACCTTACAATCTCACAAAATCATTCAATACAAATACATTTAAAAGAAAAAATATAAATGAATATTCTGAATGGATTGATAAACTTATCAATAAAATGCTGCCTACACTTAAACCGAATGCAACAGTTTATTTTTGTTCGGACTGGTATTCGTCAACCTCGGCTCACTTAGTTTTAAGTAAATACTTTAAAGTAAGAAATAGAATAACTTGGGAAAGAGATAAGGGCAGAGGATCAAAACTAAATTGGAAAAATAACTCCGAAGATATTTGGTTTTGCACCGCAAGTGATGACTATACATTTAATTTGGATGAAGTAAAACTAAAGCGAAAAGTTATTGCACCTTATAAGCACAACGGCAAGCCAAAAGATTGGTATGAACAAGACGGAGGTTATAGACTCACTCATCCGTCAAATATTTGGAATGACATTTCAATTCCGTTCTGGTCAATGCCGGAAAACACCGAGCATCCAACACAAAAACCGGAAAAGTTAATCGCAAAACTAATATTAGCAAGTTCAAATGAAGGTGATTTTGTCTTTGATCCGTTTCTTGGTTCCGGCACATCGTCGGTCGTTGCAAAAAAATTAAATAGAAAATATTGCGGTGTGGAAATAGATCAAAAGTTCGCAGCTATAACAGAGAAAAGATTGCACGCCGTCAAAAATAATTCAAAAATTCAGGGTTATCATGACGGTGTATTCTATGAACGAAATTCATATTCATTGCTAAATAAAAGTTAATCGTAAATAAGTTTGAAAAAATAATAAATCGGAGGTACGATTATTTATGGTAAAGAGAGTAATTGTAGTATTGGTTTTCATCTTAAGTTTATTTCTATACTCTTGTTCTTCACAGCAAACCGGAGTTGTAGTTGCTGAATTTGGACAAGAACAAATCACCTTAGAAGAGTTAAAAGAAGCTTATGCAAAGAATCAAAGTCCGGAGGTAACCGTTGACGCTGATTCAATAGCAAATTTAAAAGAATTTACCGATCTATATGTTAACTACAGAATGAAGCTGAGAGATGCCTACGTCAGAGGTTATTACAATGATCCTGATTTAAACGATGAGATCAACGATTATATTGAAACCGTAGGTCCGTCTTATGTAGAAGAAAAATTTATAATGGAACCGGGTATAAAAGATCTTTATGATAGAAGAAAAGTTGAAAAGAGAATCAGTCATATTCTATTTAGAAAAGACACCGTAGACGAAGCTACCGCAAGAAAAAAAGCTGAGGGAATTTTAGAGCGAATTAAGAATGGTGAAAGTTTTGAAGAACTTGCTTACAGATATACCGAAGATGAATTCTCAAAACCGGATAGCGGTGATATATATTGGCTCACCGCCGGACAGATCATACCCGAATTTGATGAGGTTATGAAAAATACTAGCAAAGGTGAAGTTTATCCGGAGCTTGTTGAAACAAAATATGGTTTTCACATAATGAAAGTTACAGATGAACAACCAAGAAAATTTGAGATACGTGCACAGCATATTCTCTCAAGTTTTAATAGAGGAGGAAGAGTTGATACTGCTGAAGCGTGGGAGACAATTCAATTAGTTCAAAAGAAATTAGAAGAAGGTGAACATTTCGATGTATTAGCTAAAAAGTATTCCACCGACGAAGGCAGTGCAAAAAAAGGCGGCGATTTAGGTTTCTTCCAACGACGAATGATGGTGAAACCGTTTGATGAAGCTGTCTTTAATCTTGGACGTTGATGAAGTTTCCGATATTGTTGAGTCGCGCTTCGGTTATCATATCATAAAATTAAACGAAGTAAAAGATTATCCGCCTTTGGAGGAACAAAAATCAAATCTCAAATCGATATATCAAAAATCAAATTACTTAAGAGATAAAGGCGAGTTTATTAATTCGCTCAAAGAACGTTATTCATATCAAGTAAACCAAGCTGTATGGGATAGTGTTGCAGAAGGTGATAACAAACTGGTGATTGGTGATACTTATTGGGGCAGTGATTTGGAACAATCATACGGTGATAGTCTATTATTCCAAATAAATGGTAAGGATTATAAAGTAAATGATATAATGACAGAACTTTCCGAAAATGAAAATTACAAAATCGGCAGAATGACGAAAGCTGTAATGTATAAAGCTTTTACGGAAAAGACTGAAGAAAAACTCTTCTTTGAAAAAGCTTATGAGCTTAGTCAAGGCGATACAGAGTTCGCAAAATTGATGGACGATTACAGAAATGGTCTCTATATTTTTGAATTACAAGAAGATGAGATTTGGAATAATATAGAAATTGATTCAACGAAACTTGTTGAACTTTATGAAGAAAACAAATCGGATTATATGTGGCCTGAGAGAGTCACTTATAAAGTGATTTATCGAAGAAATGCAGATAGAGCAAAATCAGATTTGGAAAAAGTTAATTCCGGTGTCCCGTTTGACGAAGTAGTTGAAGAAAACTCAAAGGATATAAATCTGCAAAAAAGATCGGGACTTAGAGAGTTGCAAATAGCAGCAAGTAATCAGATCGCTGAAAAAGCATATGGACTTGATAATCCGGGTGATATAAGTGACGTATTTGAAGTTGGCGGTGGATGGTATTTTGTTGAGTTAGTCGAAAAAGTACCACCTCAACAAAAAACTTTTGAAGAAGCTCAACCGGAACTTGTCGGAGTTTGGCAGGAACAACAAACTAAAAAATTGGAAGACGCTTATTTAAATAGGTTAAAGGAAATTTATGAACCGGAAATTTATTACGACCGGTTATTCCAAAGTGATGAAGATTAAGCTCCTCGCGCTCTTAATTCTTATTAGTTTTTTTACCGGTTGTGAAAAAGAAAAAAAAGAAATCATTGAAGAGGAAGTAATAATTGCTCGGGTTGGTAATTCAATTCTTACAGAGACAAAACTTGGGCAGATGCTTAGATCTACTGAGAATGCCGGCAAATATAAAGAAGAAATTATTTCTCATTGGGTGGAAACCGAGCTCTTGTATCTTCAAGCAGTGGAAAATGAAATAGTTGAAGATACTTTATACAAAAGAATAAGCAGAGCAAGCAATAAGAAGCTTGCCGGTTCGCTCTATCTGAATGATTATTTGAAATCAAATAAAGTAGAAAAAAATATTTCTGAACTTGAGGAATACTATAACAATAATAAAACTGAATTTGCAATCGACGATCAAGCATATCATTACAATTTAGTTGAGTTTGATCTTGAGTCATTTTCAAAGGTCCAGATAATTTAACAATTATTGACGAATTATCGAGCGACTTAAAAGAGAATTTTTCGGATAGTCTTAATATTGCCAAGGTATTTAAGCTGCGCAGCGATATTGAATCCAAAAATATACTGAATACAATCGATACACTTGAAGTAAATGAGATTTCGGTAATCCCTAATTCGGAACCGGGGATTGTTAGTATTGTTCAACTTACACAGAAATACGAAAAAGGATCAATACCTGAGTTCCGGTTAATAAAGAATGTAGTTGAAGAAAGATTTAACGATTATAATAAAATGTTACTTTACGATAAACTGATAAAAGACTTATATACTCAATACAATGTGATAATTAACAGGTAATTAAATGAAAAAATTAATATTCATCTTCTCAATTCTAACAATTCTTAATGCACAACAAACCCTCGATAAAATTGTAGCTGTTGTTGGAAATGAGATAATCCTGCAATCGGAACTAAATTTACAAGCTGCGTATGTTGCTGCTCAAAGAAACATAGATCCGGATTCCGAGAAACTAAAACAAACAATATTAGAGCGGATGATAGAAGAAAAACTTCTCTATGCTCAAGCTGAATTAGATACAATCCAGGTTTCGGATCAGGATGTGGAAATGCAGCTTGAAAATCAGCTTAACTTTTTTATTTCGCAATACGGTTCTCAAGATAGATTAGAGCAAGCGTATGGAATGGGTATCGATAAAATTAAACGAGAACTCAGAGACGAGGTTCGGAAAAGTTTGATGAGTCAGATGGTGCAGCAAAAAGAGTTTGGCCAAATTGAAGTTACACGGAGAGAAGTTCGAGAATTTTTTGAAACAAACAAAGATTCTCTTGGAACGATTCCCGAGAAATTTGAGCTAAAACATATTTTTATCAATCCTCAAAAAAGTGACAGATTAAAAATAAGGGCCAAAGAGTTTGCCAATACTCTTTTGGATTCTATAAAAAACGGAGCTGATTTTGCAAAGTTAGCAAGTGAAAATTCAGATGACCCGGGCAGCGCAAAACAAGGCGGAGATCTTGGCTTTGTTAAGAGAGGAGTTTTCTTTCCGGAATTTGAAGCTGCTGCTTTTCAACTGGAGGAAGGCGAGCTTTCGGATGTCATCGAAACTCCCGTTGGTTTTCACATTATTCAGATGCTCGAACGGAGAGGTGAGTCAATTAAAACAAGACATATTCTTGTAAAAGTAAAAAGTGATGACGAAGCGGACTTTGCTGCAATTGAACTACTTAACGAAATAAGAGACAGTTTAGTTAATGGACATAAAAGTTTTGAGTACTTTGCCCGCAAATACAGCGACGATGGCGAAACAGCAAAGAACGGCGGCAACTTGGGAACTTTTGAAGTTTCACAGCTTGATGATAAACTTAAAGAACGAGTTTATGAATTGTCGGTCGGTGAAATTAGTTATCCAAAGCGTTTAGACTTAGATAACCGTTCATATGGATATCATATAATAAAACTTGTTAACAGAACACCGGAACACAGACCTGTACTCGATGAAGATTTTGATGAAATTAAACGTTTAGCAATTTATAATAAACGACAGAAATTATATTCTAAATGGATAGAAGAATTAAAAGAAAAAATTTATTGGAATGTAAAAATATAATAAGGAACCGGGGTAAATTTTGACACAACTTTCTGAGAGTAAAGACGTAAAATTAGTCGAAGATCTTAATAAATCTGTTGATGAAATAAAATCAGAAATAAAAAAAGTAATTGTTGGGCAGGAGGAAATCGTTAATAGTCTGCTCTTAGCTTTGCTGGCGAAAGGGCACTGCTTGCTTGTTGGTGTGCCGGGCTTGGCAAAAACATTATTGATAAAGACATTAGCAAATGTTCTCAATCTAAATTTCAATAGAATACAATTTACACCGGATTTAATGCCCGGTGATATTACCGGTACGGAAATAATTGACGAAGATAAATCAACTAATCAAAGAAGTTTCCGGTTTATTAAAGGTCCCATCTTTTCAAATATAATTTTGGCAGACGAGATTAATAGAACACCCCCTAAAACACAAGCGGCTTTACTGGAATCGATGCAGGAATATAAAGTTACAGCTTACGGGCACACTTATTCTCTTGAAGAACCTTTTTTTGTATTAGCAACTCAAAATCCGATTGAGCAGGAAGGTACGTATCCATTACCCGAAGCGCAGCTTGACCGCTTCATGTTTAATATTTGGCTGGATTATCCCAAGTTTGATGAAGAGTTAGAGATTGTAAAATCAACAACCAGCAGCTATGTACCTGAGCTTAAAAAGGTTATTGGGTCAGAAGAAATTAGCAAATATCAAAATTTGATAAGAAGCGTACCGGTTGCGGATAACGTAATTGAGTATGCAGTTAAGATCGTAAGTGCAACTCGCGTAAATGAGACATCTTCGGATTACATAAAAGAATGGGTTAACTGGGGAGCAGGTCCAAGAGCATCGCAATATTTAATTCTCGCTGCAAAAACAAAAGCAGTTATGGAAGGACGATACACGCCAAATATTGAGGATGTTAAATCAAATTTGATTCCGGTGTTAAGACACAGAATAATACCAAACTTTAATGCGGATGCCGAAGGCATTTCATCTGTCGATATAATTAATAAACTAAGCGAACAATTCTAGAATTATATTTATATGAAAAAAACTTTACTTTTGCTTTCAATCGTTATATTCTTATACACATGCAGTGATGAGAATCCCTACAAAGATGACGTTGTTGATGATATTCCTGAAATAAATTATAATGAATATGGTTTAGTTGCCGACTCGTTACTTGAAATCCGTGACAGAGTTAAGCGTAATCAGACACTCACAGATCTTCTCGTCCCTCATGGAGTATCTTACCAAAAAATTCATGACATAGTTCAGGCATCCAAAGGTGTTTTTGATATTAGAAAAATACAAAGCGGCAAAAACTACACCGTCTATATTCAACCCGATTCCATAAACTGGGTGAAATATTTTGTGTACGAAGAATCACCTCTCAGATATTTTGTTTTTGATCTTTCGGATTCAATTAGAATAACAAATGGTGAGCGCGAAGTTGATATAAGGGAAGCAGAGATTGCTGGCGAAATAAACAACTCCCTTTATCAAACTTTACAAGAACTAAAATTAAGTCCGCTCCTTGCTCTAAAATTATCGGAAGTTTTTGCTTGGCAAATTGATTTTTATGGAATTCAACCGGGCGATTACTTTAAAGTCGTTTACAATGAAAAATATCTAGATGATAAATTTATGACTGTCGGTAGGATAAAAGCCGCAGTCTTCAACCATAGGGGAAAAGATTTCTACGGATTTTACTTTGACGACAGTACTTCCGCTGATTATTACGACGAGGAAGGAAACAGTTTGAGAAAAGAGTTCTTAAAAGCTCCGCTTAAATTTGGCAGAATCAGTTCCGGTTATTCCAGTAGAAGATTTCACCCTGTCCTAAAAATTTACAGACCTCACAGAGGTATTGATTATGCCGCACCGACCGGTACTCCAATTCAAGCTATCGGTGACGGAGTGGTAGTCGAAAAAGGTTACAAGAGAGGGAACGGCAATTGGCTAAAGATCAAACATAACAGTACATACCAAAGCGCTTACCTTCATCTTTCTAAATTTGGAAAGGGTATTCATAAAGGTGCTATTGTGCGGCAAGGTCAAGTTATCGGTTATGTTGGGAGTACAGGACTCTCAACCGGCCCTCATTTAGATTTTCGATTTTATATTAATGGAACACCGGTCAATTTTTTAAATCAAGACTTTCCTCCATCCAAACCGGTTGACAAAGAATATCATGAAGCATATTGGAAATACATGTCTACGAAGAAAGAAAGATTGGATAATCTCAAAGTAAATTCAAAAGTAGAAAACGTCGTAGCGGCTAATTAATTGGTTCTACTTATTTTCTAAGCTCTGGTCAAAAAACATGTACTTTAAATAAACGCCATCTCTAAAGTTCAGATTGCTGCAATGTTTTATTGAACCCCTTCAGGGTTCTTCTTCGTTATCTATTTTCTTTTTCTCCGTGGTTCACACGGAGCTATTTATATTTCGCTGCTTTGCAGATAATTAAAACTATTTATGTTTTTTTACATAATTTTCCAAACAACTCCGAAGGAGTTGAATATGATTAGAATAAAAATTGATTAAGATAACAACCACGGAGTGGTTGAATGGGATAAAGATGAAAAATTATAAAAATCATTAAAAATATTAATCAAAATCATACAGTTGGAGTAAATCCAATTTATTTTAGACAGCGATGGGATAGATAATTTTTATGGTAGATAATAATTATCTATCGACTACTCCTTGTCTGTCTATACATAAATTTGTTAATTTGAACAAGTGAGTTTAACTATAAGCACAAGTTTCAAGACCAGGAAAAAAGTTTGACCTCAAAAAAAATTAAATAGCAATTATTTTTTAACAAACAACTAGAGAGCTATGGATAATAACAAAAAGCAAAACACATCTAATAATGTTAATAACGAAAGCAAATGCCCATTTCATGATACAAGTGCCGGCAGCGGCACCGCAAATCATGATTGGTGGCCGAACAAGCTGAACTTGGATATTCTTCGTCAGCATTCATCACTGTCCGATCCGATGGGAGAGGATTTCAATTATAAAGAAGAATTCAGCAAACTCGATTATGACGCCCTAAAAAAAGATCTGCATGATCTAATGACAGATTCCCAAGACTGGTGGCCGGCGGACTTTGGACATTACGGACCGCTGTTCATCCGTATGTCTTGGCACAGTGCAGGGACCTATCGTGTAGCTGATGGACGCGGTGGCGGCGGTACAGGCAACCAGCGTTTTGCTCCTGTTAACAGTTGGCCCGATAACGTCTCACTCGATAAAGCTCGCCGTTTACTCTGGCCTATTAAACAGAAATACGGAAAGAAAATTTCTTGGGCAGACTTATTGATTTTAGCCGGAAATGTTGCCCTTGAATCAATGGGTTTCAAAACATTCGGTTTTGGCGCAGGACGTCAAGATATTTGGGAACCCGAAAAAGATATCAACTGGGGACCCGAACATGAATGGCTTGCTGATGAACGCCATGATGATGAGGGAAATCTTGAAGGACGTCTCGCAGCAGACCACATGGGATTGATCTATGTAAATCCCGAAGGCCCTAACGGTGAACCTGATCCTAAAAAGTCCGCAAAATTCATTCGCCAATCATTCAAACGAATGGCGATGAATGACGAAGAAACGGTCGCTCTTATTGCAGGCGGACATACCTTCGGTAAAGTTCACGGAGCCGCTCCGGAAGACCACAACGGTCCCGATCCCGAAAAAGCTCCTATGGAAATGCAAGGACTTGGCTGGAAAAACAGTTTTGGCACCGGAAAAGGAGCCGATACAATCACTAGTGGTTTGGAAGGTATTTGGACAAACGAGCCGACTAAGTGGGACATGGGCTTTTTCGTAAACTTGTTTGAACATGAGTATGAGTTGACCAAAAGTCCCGCCGGAAAGTGGCAGTGGGTTGCAAAGAACAAAGAAGCACAAAATACTATTCCGGATGCACACGATCCATCAAAGAAACATGCACCGATGATGCTTACTACAGACCTCGCACTTAAAGAAGATCCTGAATACGAAAAAATCTCAAGAAGATTTTATGAAAATCCCGATGAATTTGCGGATGCTTTTGCACGCGCTTGGTTCAAGCTTATCCATCGTGACATGGGGCCTAAAAGCCGCTATCTAGGCCCGGAAGTTCCCGAAGAAGATCTAGTTTGGCAAGATCCACTTCCGGCTGTTGATCATGATCTTGTTGATGCCAAAGATATTGCCGAACTAAAAGGTAAAATACTTGATTCGGGATTGTCGGTTTCTCAATTGGTATCAACCGCTTGGGCATCCGCATCAACTTTCAGAGGTTCGGATTATAGAGGCGGCGCTAACGGTGCTCGAATTCGACTTGCACCGCAAAAGGATTGGGAAGTCAATAATCCGGAGCAATTGTCTAAAGTGTTGAATACTCTCGAAGGTATTCAAAAAGAATTTAATGATGCGCAGTCAGGTAATAAGAAAGTATCATTAGCTGATTTAATTGTACTCGGTGGTTGCGCAGCAATTGAAAAAGCTGCAAAGGATGCTGGTCACAATGTAACTGTTCCGTTTACACCCGGACGTACGGATGCATTAGAAGAACAAACAGAGATTGAAGGATTCGATCAACTCGAACCGCGAGCAGACGGATTCCGTAATTACAAAAATGAAGAATACGAAGCTCCTACCGAAGTAATGCTTAGTTGACCGTGCTCAGTTGCTTACATTAACCCCACCCGAGATGACTGTTCTACTCGGTGGTATGCGCGTACTGAATACAAATTATGACGGATCAAAACATGGAGTCTTTACCGATAAACCTGAAAAACTCACAAATGACTTCTTTGCGAACTTACTTGATATGGGTACAACTTGGAAAGCAACTTCGGAAGATGAAGAAACTTTTGAAGGTAGTGACAGCAAGTCCGGAGAGATTAAATGGACAGGCACGCGAGCCGATCTTGTATTTGGTTCAAACTCCGAGCTGAGAGCTCTTGCCGAAGTCTATGCATCCGAAGATGCCAAAGAGAAATTTGTAAATGATTTTGTTGCTGCATGGGACAAAGTAATGAATCTTGACCGATTTGATTTGAAGTAAAATTAGTAAGTTAGTATAAAAAATAAAAGCCCGACTTTTTCCAAAAGTCGGGCTTTTTTTATGTTGTAAAACTACGATCCTTCGTCCTTTGCCCAAGCGAATTGTAAGTCAAAACAGAAATTGTAAACCAAAACAAAATTGCAAGCCCAGAACAAGAGGCTGTCTCAAAAGGTCATTTCGATACGTCCGAAAAGCATCGGACTACTCAATGACCGTTGAATTTGGACGGTTTTCGAGTGTTCCGACGTAGTATGTCGGAATGTATCGAGAAAACTAAGGGTTTTGAGACAGCCTCTTGTTCTGGGCTATAATACTATGCAAATAAGCGACGAGAGATCGTCGCTTTACAAATTACTTAAATGCTTTTTTGATTACTTCATCTTGAGACTTTTTGTGCATCTTCATAGAGCCCGGGGCAGGACTGGGGCTTTCCGGTTTACCCACATACTCAATCTTCTTATGCGATCCCATCACATCTATAAATTTAGGGAATAGATAATTCCAAGCTCCCATATTTCGAGGTTCTTCCTGAACCCAACGTATCTTTTTAACTTTCGGGTATGACTTTACAATCTTTTTTATTTGGTCAAGTTCTAACGGGTAATACTGTTCTAATCTAACTATTGCCGTATTTTCTATCTTCTCGGCTTCTTGATATTTTATCAAATCATAATATACTTTACCACTTGTAAATACAAGATTATCTATGTCTGATTTATCGTTCACTCTGCTATCATCAATTATCGGTAAAAACTCACCATCGGTGAATTCGGATATCTCAGAACGAGCTGCCGGTAAGCGCAATAGACTTTTGGGAGTCATCACAACTAAAGGTTTCTCTATTCCATCAATTAATTGCCGCCTCAACGAATGAAAGTACTGCGCAGGTGTTGTTGGATTGGTAACGTACATATTATTTTCAGCACAAAGAATTAGAAAGCGTTCTAATCTTGCGCTAGAATGTTCAGGGCCTTGTCCCTCCTGACCATGAGGCAGCAATAAAACCAGACTGTTTGGTAAATTCCATTTGGTATAAGAATTTACCATGAAGTTATCAATGATAACTTGTGCAGCATTCGCAAAGTCACCGAACTGGGCTTCCCACATTACCAAAGATTTTGGATCTGCCGCACTGTAACCAAATTCAAAACCGACCACGGCAGCTTCTGAAAGTAAACTATCTAATGGTTCTAACATCGCTTGTTCATCTCGAATTAAATTATGAGGAATGATTTCCCTGCCGTCATTCATATCGGTTAAAATTAAATGTCGCTGACTAAAAGTTCCACGTGCGCTGTCTTGACCACTTAAACGAACCGGTATTCCTTCAAGTAAAAGTGAACCGAATGCAAGTGCCTCTCCGAAAGCCCAATCGATGCGTGAATTGCCTGTGAAAAATTCTTTCCTTTTTTCAATTTGCTTTTTCAATTTAGGATTAAGCGAGAAATTATCGGGAAACCGTGTTAACCCTTTTACAACCTCACGCAGTTTTTCATTACTTACTTTTGAGTGATCGGATTCACACTCGCGCTCATATTCTTCTTTACTAATTGCCCAAGGTCTATCCGGTCGAAATGATACTTTAGTTTTCTTAGAATTTTTAAGACCTTTATCGAGAGTATCGTAAATGTTCTTATCTTCCTTTTCAACTTCTTCCTTTTCAACAATCTTTTCGTTTATTAATCTCTTACTGTAGATTTGTTTAACGGAAGGATGTTCTTTAATTTTTTTATACATCAAAGGTTGAGTGTAAACAGGATCATCGCCTTCGTTGTGTCCGTGCCGTCTGTATCCGAACAAATCTATTACAACATCTTTTTTGAATCTCTGTCTGTATTCAAATGCTAATTCGGTGATCCAGACAGATGCTTCAGGGTCATCGCCGTTTACATGGAAGATTGGCGCTTGAACCATTTTAGCAACATCGGTTGCGTAAGGTGATGAACGTGCATCTTCCGGGGCTGTAGTAAATCCAATTTGATTATTTATAATGATGTGGATTGTACCGCCGGTTCTATAACCTTGCAGCTGAGAAAGATTTAATGTCTCCGCAACAACGCCTTGTCCCGCAAACGCTGCATCACCGTGGATCAAGACGGGAATGATTTTTTTCCGGTCTTTATCTTTTTGGCGAGTTTGTTTTGCTCGAACGACACCCTCTACAACCGGGTTGACCCATTCTAAATGACTTGGGTTGGATGCGATAGCTACTTTGATTTTTTTCCCGTCTTCGGTTTCATAAACACCGTTTGCTCCAAGATGATATTTCACATCGCCGGTTCCTTGCGGGACGTCCGGATTTATATCTTCTTCGAATTCCGAAAACAATTTATCATATGATTTCCCAATAACGTTAGAGAGAACGTTCAGTCTTCCTCTATGTGCCATACCAAAGAAAACTTCCTCTACACCATCATTTACAGCTTTGTAAAGTAAGCGATCGATTACTGGAATTAAAGTTTCAGATCCTTCTAACGAAAATCTTTTGTGTCCTACGAAACGTGTATGTAAGAAGTGTTCAAAACCTTCGGCAACAATTAATCTATCTAGGATTCGTTTTTTCGTATCTGTTTTATATTCGGGAATATTGCGAACCGGTTCCATTTTACTTTGCAGCCAAGATTTCTCTTCGGGATTTTGAATATGCATATATTCAATCCCGATCATTTCACAATAAGTTTGATGTAGAGCTTCAAGTATTTCGCGAAGTGTACCGGTTGCCATACCGGCTAAGTTGCCTGTTATAAATTTTCTATCATAATCCCAAATAGTAAATCCGTAAGTTGATGGATCTAACTCTTGATGATGCGCCGCAATATTTGAGAGGGGATTAAGGTTTGCAATTAGATGTCCTCGAACTCGGTACATGTTAATTAGTTGAAGAATTATTGCTTGCTTTTGAATATCATCGTTGCTTTGAACAGTTCCGTTGCCTGATGGAGTAGTATCGACACCCCAATTAACCGGTTGTTGAGGTATTTCCAAATCCTCAAAAAGTTTTTCGTAATAATTATCTTGCCCAAGCAATAGTTCATCGAAGAATTTTAAAAACTCTCCCGACTCAGCTCCTTGAATTATTCTATGATCGTAGGTGCTTGTAA
This sequence comes from Melioribacteraceae bacterium, assembly GCA_034521465.1. Classification (GTDB taxonomy): domain Bacteria; phylum Bacteroidota; class Ignavibacteria; order Ignavibacteriales; family Melioribacteraceae; genus SURF-28. Next base: position 837,973 of record JAXHMN010000016.1, read on the forward strand.
TGTTCATTACCTTACCGATTCCAAGCCCGGCTAAAGCTGTTTGATGCATCGCTTTAAATTCAGGCGGATAATCAATAGCTCCAACCGCGATAATACAACCTTGTCCGCTTAATAGTCTTGGTGTTGATGATACCGTGCCTATTCCGCCGGGATTTGTCAAAGTTATTGTTGTATTTTGAAAATCCTTTGGTTCGATCTTTCCGGTTTTAGCTTTTGCTATTAAGTCATCGTATGCATCACAAAATTCTTTAAAGTTCATCTTACCGGCTTTTTTGATGTTTGGAACTATTAAAGAACGGGTACCGTCTTTCCGCTCCACATCAACAGCTAAGCCCAAATTGATGTAAGGTTTTTTAACTAAGTTAGGTTCCTCTTCCAACACAGCAAACGAGTTGTTCATATTGGGCATTTTCTTTACCGCTTGAACAAGCGTGTATGCAACTAAGTGTGTAAAGGAAAGTTTTCTACTGTAAAGGCGTTTTAGTTGTTGGTTTATAATTCGGCGGTTCTCTTCTAATAGTTTAACCGAAACAGTTCTTAATGATGTTGCAGTAGGAATGGATAAACTGTTGTTCATGTTTTCAATAATTTTTGCACCAATTCCGGAAATTACCTGTGGCTCATCTTCATCAGAAATCTCAAATGATTGAGAAATATCACTCTTAGTTTCTTTCTTTGATTTTACTTTTTTTGATTTGGTCTTCTCTTTGGATGGTGCATGACCGTTTGATGTCAACTCATCAAAGTAACTCTGCCAATATTCTGAAACTGATTCAGGATCGTCAAAATATTTTTCTAAAAGATCGGCAACAAAACCGTAGTTATAGCCAAAATGATTGAACAATTCTTTGTGATATTTGCTTACTTCGTTATCATCCATTATTAGTTCTCTTAAATTTTTCTTTAGTTTTATAACAATTAAAAAGGATATTAAGTTCTATACAAAATTATCAACAGTTTAACCTAAATGAAAGTAAAATCGTTGACATAAGAAGTATAATTAGAATTCTACTGTTTTTATTCGGGCATTAAGTTGACTTAGAACTAAGATGAATACTCTTTTTATCTAATGTGTCTAAATAATAAAATGTATTTTCACCGAGCGTTAACAAGAAAAATGCATAAAAGTTTTTAATGTTATCTTCAAATGAGTGGGAGCTTTTATAATTTCTGTGTACTTAACCGGCTTTTATAAATGTCTATTTTATGTAAGTTAGCTTGTTAAACCCAAATTGACATTGCCCCCAATTTGTAATAATTTTGATAAATTCAAAACGAAATTATGACCTATGATTGAACAGTATATTCCTATCATTTTAGTACTCATTATTGCCGCACTTATTGCCGCTGCACTACTTTCGACTTCAAAATTATTCGGTCCGCAACGGCCGAATAAGGTGAAACTTATGCCTTACGAAAGTGGTAAGAATCCAGTCGGCACTACAAAAGAAAGAATTTCCATTAAGTATTACCTCGTAGCAATGATGTTTATTATTTTTGATATTGAAGTGATTTACCTTTATCCATGGGGAGTTGAGTTCAAAAATTTATTTAACGAATACGGAATCTTTGCATTTTGGCCGATGTTAGTCTTTTTGATAGTGCTTGAATTGGGATTTCTTTATATCTGGAAGAAAGGAGCATTGAAATGGGATTAGAAGCTAGACTTGCTTCTGATGGATATCTAACGACTAAACTAGATGCAGTGATTGCTTGGGCAAGAAAGAACTCACTGTGGCCTATGCCGATGGGTATTTCCTGCTGTGCAATAGAAATGATGTCTGCAGTTGATCCAAAATATGATATGTCGCGTTTCGGTTCAGAAGTAATGAGATTCACACCTCGCCAATGTGATCTCATGATTGTTGCCGGAACAGTTACTTATAAAATGGCGCACGTTGTAAGAAGAATTTATGATCAAATGCCCGGTCCAAAATGGGTAATAGCGATGGGCGCATGTACTTCCTCCGGCGGTATGTATCGTTCCTATCCTGTGGTTCAAGGGATTGATCAATTTCTGCCTGTAGATGTTTATACAGCCGGTTGTCCTCCGAGACCTGAAAATCTATTAAATGCTGTAATGGAAGTTCAAAAGAAAATCGAAGGCACACATGCCAGAGATTATATAGATAAAGAATTGCTAGAACAATCCGTAAGTAATAACTAACTTCTATGGAATTAAAAGAACTAATTGCGAACAAGTTTAAAGAAAACTTTGCGGAGGAAGTTGTAGAGATAACCGATTTCCGTGGAGATATTTCGGTAGAAATTAAACCGGAAAAAATTGTTGAGATTTGTAAATTTTTAAAGGAAGATTCCGAGCTGGATTTTCAACAATGTGTTGATGTTACTGCAATTGATTGGGCTAAAAGAAAACGAAGATTTACAACCGTCTATCATTTGTTATCATATAACAAAAATCATCGGCTCAGATTAAAGTCAACAATTGAAGATGCTAAAAATCCGGAAATAGATTCGGTTGTATCAATTTGGTCCGGTGCAAATTGGTATGAAAGAGAAACTTGGGATATGTATGGAATAGTCTTTAGAAATCATCCTGATCTTAGAAGAATTTATATGCCGGAAGCATTTGAATATTATCCTTTAAGAAAAGATTTTCCGGTAATGGGGATTCCCGGTTCGCTTCCTTTACCGGAGAAAGAAGAAGACTGATGCAAAACTTCATCGATATTAACAACGACGAAAAACTACTCAATAAATTATTAGAATCCGATCCGGATATAACCATCGAAGATGCCCTGGAAAACGAAATGGTTATAAACATGGGTCCTCAGCATCCTGCAACCCATGGTGTTCTTCGCTTGGTTTTGAAACTTGATGGTGAGACTGTCGTAAAATGTATCCCCGAACTTGGTTATCTGCATCGCGGTTATGAAAAGATGGCAGAGAACATGAATTTCTACGATTATATTCCGCACACAGATCGTTTAGATTATACTGCAAATTTATGTAATAATGTTGCATATGTTTTAGCTGTTGAAAAGTTAGCAGGTATCGAAGTGCCCGAACGAGCAACATACATACGAATGATAGTAAATGAACTTGGCAGAATTATGGGGCACCTTGTTGCGGTTGGTACATTTGCACTCGATGTTGGTGCTATTACTGCTTTCATGTGGACTTTCAGAGAGAGAGAGTTTATTCAAAATATATTTGATAGAATCACCGGCGCAAGATTTACAACTAGTTATACAAGATTTGGCGGCGTAGCTTCGGATATTGACGATGAAGCAATCGCGATGATTAAAGAATTCTTCGATCGCTTTGTCGATACACATGATGAATTTGAAAGATTACTAAATACAAATAGAATCTTCGTCGACCGGCTTGATGGAGTCGGGTTGTTGCCAAAAGACAAAGCAATTGGACTCGGTATAACCGGACCTAATCTCAGAGGTTCCGGCGTTGATTATGATATCCGGAGAGCAGCACCTTACATGTTTTATGATAAGATGGATTTTAACGTTCCTGTTTACCCCGAAGGCGATAGTCTTTCACGTTATTTTGTCAGAGTAGATGAAATTAAAGAATCGGTGAAAATCGTTCGTCAGTGTTTGGATCAAATTAAACCCGGACCCGTTTTATCAAATGATCCTAAAAAAGTTCTTCCCCACAAAGATGAGATTTATACAAAGATGGAAGAACTAATACATGATTTTATAATTGTAAACTTTGGAATCAATCCGCCGGTTGGTGATACTTACATGGCTGTTGAGAATCCGAAAGGTGAATTGGGTTTTTATATCGTGAGCAACGGAAGTGGTCATCCATGGAAGATGAAAATTCGTTCACCAAGTTTTTGCAATATTCAAGCGCTTCCTTTAATGTGTGAAGGACAAATGATCTCTGATGTTGTTGCTATTATCGGAAGTATAGACCCGGTAATGGGTGAGGCGGATAAATAAAATTTCTTAATCTTAATCCTAATCTTACTCTTACTCCTCGATTTAAAAGCGATTAAGATTATGATTAAGTATGATTAAGAGGAAGATAATGCTTAAGAGGAAGATCAAGAAAATGTGATGGAAAATATTACTGAATCAAATACAGCTATGAAATTTAAGTTTACCGAAGAAAATCTTAAAAGAATAGAAGAAGCAAGAAAGAAATATCCAACTGCTTTAGCAGCATTAATGGATACTTTGTGGATTGCTCAAGAACAGAATGGATATTTGAGTAATGAGGTTATGTCCGAAGTTGCAGACGTTCTTGGTATTGACAAAGTATTAGTGTTATCCGCCGCAACCTTTTACACTATGTACCACAAAAAACAGATGGGTAAATATCATATACAAGTTTGCACAAATGTATCTTGTATGCTTCAGGGCGGGTATGAAATTTGGAATCAGATAAAAGAGAAATACGGAATTGATAATTTAGGGGTGACGGAAGACGGAAATGTTTCTATTGAGGAAGTTGAATGTATGGGCGCTTGTGGCTATGCGCCAATGATGGCAGTGAACGAAGATTATCATGAATACTTAACAAAAGAAAAAGTAGAAGAAATTTTGGAATCGCTTAAATAATGGAAAATATAAGAATAGTCCTTCCTGAAATAGAAAACTTACATCAAATTGATACGTACATTGATAACGGTGGATTCAAAGCCGCAAAAAAAGCATTCGAACAATCTCCCGATGATATTATTGAGCAAGTTAAAAAATCCGGTCTGCGCGGTAGAGGTGGAGCAGCATTTTCAGCCGGATTAAAATGGAGCTTCATGCCGAAGACTACCGACAAACCAAAGTACCTTTGTGTTAATGGTGATGAATCGGAACCCGGTTCATTTAAGGATAGAGAAGTTTTTGAAAAAAATCCGCATCAACTTATCGAGGGAACACTTATAGCATGTTATGCGATGGGAGCAAAGACCGCATACATCTATATTCGTGGTGAATATCATAAGTGGATTAACTTGATGCAGAAAGCCCTGGATGATGCTTATGCAAAAGGTTACGTGGGCGAAAAGATGAAAGAAACTTTCGGCACGGATTTCACATGTGAAATATATATTCATAAAGGTGCCGGCGCTTACATTTGTGGTGAAGAATCTGCTTTAATGAATTCGATTGAAGGGAAGAGAGGATATCCAAGAATTAAACCACCTTTCCCTGCACAGAATGGTTTATGGGGCAATCCAACAACAATTAATAATGTTGAGACAATTGCCAATGTTCCCAAAATTATTGAGAACGGATGGGAATGGTTTGCTGGCATCGGAGCGGAGAAACATCCCGGTACAATTCTTTATGGAATTAGCGGACATGTACAATAAACCGGGCGTTTACGAATTACCGACTGGAATTCTTTTAACGGAATTAATTTACGATGTAGCCGGTGGTGTTCCCGGTAATAAAAAAATTAAAATGGTAATTCCTGGTGGTTCTTCAATGCCGCCGTTAAGAGGAGATCAACTTGAGGGTGTTCGTATGGATGCCGAATCGCTCCAAGAAGTTGGTTCTGCAATCGGTACTGCAGGAGTGATGGTAATGGATGAAGATACTGACATTTTAAAAGTACTCGCGAGAATCACGAAATTTTATTACCACGAAAGCTGCGGACAATGTACACCCTGCCGTGAAGGGACAGGGTGGATGTTAAAATCTCTCAACAGAATGATTGACGGACAAGCAACTTCAAAAGACTTGGATTTACTTATTGATGTCGCAAACAATATTGAAGGAAATACAATTTGTGCATTAGGTGACGCTGCTGCTTGGCCGGTTAAATTTACAATTGAACGTTTCCGAGAAGAACTTGAGCAGTATGTTAAACCGGAAGTTGAATTGCCGATTCACGATAAAGTCCATTCAATGCGTGGTACTAAGGTGCCGCTTGAAAAGCGTCGTATTTAGGAAATTTTTAGACTTACCTGCTTTTGAGATGCCTCAAAATGACCTTGATTAGTTTCTGTTTTGAATCCATTCATTCTTCAAATCAGTTTTATATAATTTCTTCACTCTCAATAATTTCAACGCCTTTTTTCTCTAAGTCATCAAGAACTTCATCAAACTTATCAGGTTCAATTGGTCTTGTACAGTCTTTAATCAGAGTAACTTTGAAACCTTCTTTTAGTGCATCAAGTATTGAGAACTTCACACAAAAATCACCGGCAAGTCCGACAATGAAGACATGGTCAATATCTCGAGCTTTTAAATAACCGGAAAGTCCGGTATCCTTCTTATGCCCGTTATCAAAAAATGCGCTGTAAGTATCAATCTCTTTTTCCATTCCTTTTCTGAAGATCGCTTCCATTTTATTTGTATCTAACTCTTCGGGAAATGCTGCACCTTCGGTTCCTTGTACGCAATGGTCGGGCCAAAGTATTTGTTCTAATCCGGCTAAGGTTGTTTTCTCAAGCGGTTCCTTATCCGGGTATTGTGATGCGAAACTCCCGTGATCTTCCGGGTGCCAGTCTTGTGTACCAACAACAAGTTGAAATTCATCGCTGTACTGTAATTTGTTTACAGTCGGAATTATCTTATTACCATCTTTTACACCAAAGCGCTCCGTCCGGCAAAAAATCATTCTGAATATCAACTACTAAAAGTGCTTTCATTCTTTTCCTCCTATCATACGTTTATCTTGTTATTCAAATTTTTTCTTCAATGAATTAAGTTCCTCTAGTAAATTCTTACTAATACCGACCGGATATGTTTCAACATTTTTAAGTTTTTTATATTTCTCGGGCAGCTTCTTCAGATTTTCTTTTATGATAATTTTTGAATCCTCCGGGCTGTAGGGTTTAATTATAATATTTCCGTTCTCTATTACTTTCTGCAAAGATTTACTTATCGATAAATCTTCAGTATTAAAAATCTTATTCCCTTTGTGATGTTCGAAAACATTATCAATTTTATCTTCAGTCTCTAGGCCGATTGCATCACCGGCATACATACCGTTTGAATCTGTGAATCTGAAAACCTGCTTCAAACCGGGCAGCGTAATTTTTTCCTCGCTTTCAGATAACTTTAGTGATGGTTCATCGTTCACAACGGATAACTTATAAACACCATCCAGAGCAGCATCGGGTTGACCGGTAACTAAATTTGTCCCAACACCAAAGATATCAATTGGTGCATCTTCTTTGATTATTTTTTCAATCATATATTCGTCTAATTGATTCGATGCAACTATCTTTACATAATCTAAACCATTTTCATTAAGCATTTTTCGGGATTGTTTTGCGAGCGAGATCAAGTCACCGCTGTCTAATCTTATTCCCTTTAGTTTTTTGCCGGCAGCTTCTAATTCTTTTGCGACTTTTATCGCATTTGGTACTCCACTTTTTATGGTATCATAAGTATCAACAAGAAGAGTGCAGTTATCCGGTTGAGATTCCGCATACTTCCGGAAAGCCGTCAATTCATCCGAATAACTTTGTATGTATGAATGAGCCATTGTGCCGACCGGTTTGAGATCAAATAGTTGTGCGGCAAGTACATTTGACGTAGAATCAAATCCGCCTATAATTGCAGCTTTTGATGCTTGTATTCCGCCCAGCCCGTGACTTCTTCTTAACCCAAAGTCACCGAGAATTTTGTCACCGGCTACCGATCTCATCCTTGCCGCTTTGGTTGCAATGAGTGAATTGAAATTCAGGGTATTTAGTAGAAGCGATTCGACAAGTTGCGCTTCAATAAGTTTTCCTCTTACGCTCAATATTGGTTCTTCCGGGAAAACTATGTTACCTTCTCTAAATGAAAAAACATCACCCTTAAAAGAGAATTCTTTTAGATAGTCTAAAAAAGCTGATTTGAAGCCGATCTTTTTTAAGTAAATTATTTCACTATCTGTAAATTTTAGATTTCTGATATTCTCCAGTAATTCACTTAAGCCGGCAAAGACAACATATCCGCCGCCAAAAGGTATTTTACGAAAGAAATAATCAAATGCGGCAGTGTCATTTTCTCGACCGTCATCAAAGTATGCTTGGATCATTGTTAGTTGGTAGAGGTCGGTTAGTAGAGCGAGATTATCCTTAATTGGTTTCATAGTACCTTTTTTCTAATTAGGAAATTTTTTTAAAGATAAGAATTGTTAAAACAAGATTGTAATAAAAAAAAAGGGAGCCGACAGACTCCCTTAATAACCAATAACTCTCAACTAGTAACTACTTACTCTCAAGAGTTACATCAAACTCTTTCTCTTCACCATCACGTAACACAATTACCTGAACAACATCACCCGGTTTGTGCTCATTCATTGCGTACATAAAATCGTAAATGTTGGCTACGGTTTTTTCACCAAATTTCACCATTATGTCTCCGCCTTGCAGACCTGCTTTTTGTGCGGGTCCGCCTTCGCTAACACCGCCGAGTTTGAAGCCGTCACCGTCCCATCCGAATTCGGGAATGGTGCCTACGTAAACTTTTGCATAACCGCCACCGCCTTTCGGTGCCTCGCGTTCTACTTTAATAAAATCGGGACGTTCTTCAAGTTCGTTGATATTCATTAACATGTCATAGACAAAATTGAGTATATTTTGTTGAGCATCGTAATTTATTTTATCCCAATCATCCGACGGTTTGTGGTAATCTTCATGAACGCCGCTGAAGAAAAAAAGTACCGGAACTTCTTTTAGTGTAAATGATTGATGATCGCTTCCTCCCCAGCCGTCGTCACTAAACTTAAGATTGAATTCATATTTGTTATTCTCATTTAACATATCTTTCCAAACTGATGAAGTACCGCTTCCGATTACCGTTAATGATTTTTCTTCATTTAATCTGCCGATCATATCCATATTGAGCATTGCTGCGGTTTGTGAAACGTCGATCGGGAAGTTGTTCACTGTATGGTTTGAACCAAGTAAACCGAGTTCTTCCGCGTTGAAGCCGATGAAAACAACACTTCTTTTTAATTTATCTTTTTGTGATGCTAATTTTTCAGCTATCTCTAGCAAACCTGTCGTACCCGATGCATTATCGTCAGCGCCGTTGTGGATCATTGGTTCATCGCCTCTGTACATTGAACCATTTACACCCCAGCCAAGATGATCAAAATGAGCTCCGATAACAATAAACTCATCTTTTAAACTTTCATCATTGCCTTCAAAATAACCAGCAACATTGTCTGCAGATTTAATAACTTCATTTACCGATGTAGTTAAGGTTGCAGATGAGTCTAACAAGAATGATCTTGGTGTTTTTGAAGTGTCAATTTCTGTTTGAAGATTTTCTAAATCGTATCCTTCACTTTGCAGCAGTTCTTCAATTATGGTTCTCTTGACATGCACCACGGGGAATTCTCTCATTTGAGGTCCGCGGTCATATTTAAAATCTATTAGATCATCATCAGTGTTTGGTTTAGGTCCGTTCACAAAAATTACACCGGCAGCGCCGCTGTCTCTAGCTGCAGATGCTTTTACTCTAAGTGAAGAAATCTATCGAACTCACTCATAGCGCTGTCATGATCAGGATTGTATCTCATTATAATTGCAATTTTACCGTGCAGATCAAGACCGGCATAATCGTCATACTCAAGTTTTGACGAGGAGATTCCGTATCCGGCAAAAGCTAATTGCCCGGTTACCGTGGATGACCCTGAGAAAGGAGCAACTACAAATTCGTCATCGATCGCCGGGTTAACTTCCGTTTCATCATAATTGAGAGTTACGTAATTATCTTCATCCAATTCGATTGATTGAATAAATTCAAATTCTTGAAAATATCTGCCGTTGTAAAAAGGAAGGAGTCCGTATTTTTCAAATTCACTTTTTAAATATTCAGCCGCAATTCTTCCTCCTTCGGAACCGGCTAATCTGCCTTCAAGTTCATCTGAAGCAAGGTATTTAATATGATCGCGGATTTCATCTATTGTTATTTCCGGGTTATCCGATTTATCTTGTGCGCTGAGAAATAAAAAGAAGGATAGAAAGAATACAAAGAATTTATGCATCAGTACCTCAAGTAATTGTTAATAATCATAAAAATATTAAAATAAGATGAGAAAAATCAGTAGAAGATGCAGTTGCTAAATAGTATCGGGAACATGCACCAAAAAGTATTCGTCAGCAGTTTCACCGATCTCGGAAGCTTGATCAATAGTCATGTGAAGATCTGCATCTTCTTCCGAAAGTGCACCGGCTTCTATCACTGCCAAGTCGGAACCTTTTGCCATCTTAACAAGATTATCACAATAAGCAGTATCACCACCGTAACAAATTGATTTACCTTCGTAAAATATTTAAACCGAGTGAAGGAACCTCAACGGCTTCATTTTTGTCATTTAATTCACCGATGGTAAACTCTGAATGGTTTTATTTTTATCGATTTTTTAGTAAACGATTTTGAATTAGAAATACCGCGAAGATTAATTTTATAATCAATTTCTTTACCGTAAACAGAAGTGAATGCATTATGGATACTGAGTATTTCCGGTGATCCTTCTGGGATAAATAAATGTTAAGTGTTTTTGTACGTTTCATTACAGAAAGATAGGTGAGTAAAGACCACAATCCTCCCAGGTGATCATGATGTCCGTGACTAATAAAAATATCCGAAATTTCTAAAATTTGATCTTTTGTGTAATCTCTATTTAATCACGAAGAATACCGTCACCCGGATCAATAACGAATGTAGAGTTTTTTGTTGTTAATATAATTCCGGTAGAAATATTGGGAATTGAGCAATAGATCTTGATAAAGAAATCATCTTTTTGCCAGACTAATGGATACTTCGGTAATTTTTTCTGGTCATAAATTCCGCTTAAATCAAAATTTGAGAAACAATACCGCCGACTAAAAACGCAACAATCCAAGTTCCGAACCAAACCGATAAACCTTCTTTAATGCCTCTTTCTTTAAGCATAACAACAAAGGATGCGATACATGGAACAAAAAGTGTAATTGTAATTATTGCGACCGTTATTTGCATAATTGTTAAATCGAGCTCAAACAATCCGGCAGCGCCGAAGTCTCTTCTAACCATACCCATTACAAAGGCGGTTGCGGCTTCTTTTGGTAATTGCAGCCAACCGGTTACCATCGGTGCTAAAACGTCTTGCCAAATCAAAAGAAGTCCGGAAATTTGCATCAAACCAATACCGAATGCACCTACAAAAAACCAGAAACTAGCTTCCTTCATAAATCCCAATGTTCTGAAATAAGTTTTCTTAAAAACATTTTTCATTTTAGGAATTTGTATAGCAGGTAGGTCTATTAGGAGAGGTGAACTTTCACCCGGTAAAAGTTTATTTAGAACTGTTGAAATAGTAATAAAAACCGTTGCTATGACCGATACATAAATAAGTAATGGAACCGCGCCCGCACCACTCAAAAGAATAGCAATAACCGCTAACTGGGCTGAACATGGTATCGCAAACTGGAGTATTGTAGTTACAATAGTTTTTTCTCTGTCGGAACCTAATATTCTTGTTGTAATGTTAGCCATCGTTACGCACCCAAAACCGAGCATAATCGGAATAATTGCACGGCCGTTTAATCCGACTTTTGTGAAAGCTCTGTCTAGCATAGTAGCTAACCGCGGTAGATATCCGCTGTCTTCCAGCATTGCCATCACAAGGTAGAATGCGAGTACTAATGGCAGCAGTAAGAAAATTAAATAAGTAACCGTCATTGTTATTACACCGAACTCACCAAAGAATAATTTGACGATTGGGTTATAGAATGTGAATTCCGTTTCGGCTCCCGGTTGTGATGAGTAATCGTTAAATTGTTCTGCTAATTCGGGGTTCGACGATTTACCGTCGGGGAAACTGAAACTCCTGGTATCAACAACATCTTCGGCATCATTAAGTATATTCACATCGATGTCGCTCGCAGTATAATCGGCAATTAATGATTTTACATTGTACTCAAAAATCCCTTTACCTACAGTTCCTTCGGTAAAATCAACGACTCGCTGAGATACAACATCACCGATGAAAAAGTAAAGTAGAACAAGTATTACTCCCAGAAATAGGAATTCCGGAAAGGGGATTAAGTGCTAATCTGCCGATTAAATTAAATACCTCACCCTTTTTGGTATCTTCATGTTCAACAGTATCAACAGCTTCGTTTACTCTGTTGCGTCTGCCGATATAAATGTTCTCTCTATGCTCGGGAGTGCCGGTTTCAACTTCATTTCTTTTTGCTACAAAATCATCACCTTCTAAAATCAACATGGCTTCGGCTTGAGAAACATTTTTGTCCATTACTTGCTGTAGCATAAAGTGCAGATCGAGAGCTTGTTTACCAACTTGTGCTTCGTTTATTGCTTCGTCAAGTTTTTCGAAACCGGTTTCCTTTACCGCAGATGTTTCATAAACATTAACGCCGAGTATTTCGCTCAGTTTTCCTGAATCGATTTTAATATTTTGTTTTTCTACTTGGTCTGTAAAGTTTAATAACACGGAAACCTTTTTACCCATATCAATTAATTGGAGTGTAAGAAAGAGGTCTCGTTCAAGATGGAGAGAGTTCACTACATTTAAGATCCTGTCGGATTCAATTATCATATCCCGCGCAACTTGTTCTTCTTCGTTAAAAGAAGAGACGCCGTAAATACCGGGTGTATCATATACTTCAAAATTTTTGTAGGTACATTTAGAAAGCGAAACGGTTGTACCTGGGAAATTTGATACATCGACATACATCCCGCTGAGATAATTGAAAAAGAGTGATTTACCGACATTGGGATTGCCAACTAAAACAATTTTTTCTTTTGTCTCTACGGCTTGTTGTAACTCTTGCTCGTTTAGTTTCGAGTTATTAATATTGAGTATGTTATCTGATTTCATAAAAAATCCTTTACTGCAAAATCACCTTAATTTTTCTTGCTAAATCTGAACCGACTGCAATTTCTTGTCTATTCTTCTGAAGTATTATTGTCCCGCCTGGTAATCGTTGGGAGATTTTCACATGCGAACCTTCTGTAATACCGATCCGTATAAATTGAGATTTCAAATCACCTTCGGGAAGAGTAAGTACAACAACCGATGCACCTTTAACAGATCTATCTAAAGTAGAATTAGCCATTGAAATGCTCGCAGTCCTTCTCTTTACATTTGCCGAAAATATTGAAAGAATATCCCGTCGGTTCGAATCCTAATTTTTCACCAATTTCATCAACAATCTCTTGAATTTTAGGCGAAGAGAATTCTTTGATTGTACCGCAATTTGTACAAATTAAATGATCATGATTTTTGCGGTTGATACTTGCCTCGAATCGGGAAATATTATCGCCGAAGTTTCTCCGGGCTAAAATTCCGCATTGGTGTAACAATTCGAGAGTGTTATAAACTGTTGCTCGGGAGATATGGGATTTATTGGACTTCATAGTAACATAAAGATCATCGGCTCCAAAATGTCCGTTTTGATCTAAAGCAGCGTCTAAAACCTCAAATCTCTCCGGTGTTACGCGATGCTTACCGCTTCGCAGATATTCTTTAAATTGTTTGTGTGCTTCTGTTTGTACTGGCATTTTCTTTTATTTAGATTTAGTCTACATAAAAATATAATTTATTCTCCAAATACGCAAAATAAATCTCAATGTCCGATTTTATTTTTTTCTAATTACTTTCAATTTTCTACCCAAAATCCTATTTTCACAAATCTTTTTCTACAATGAAATATTTAATAAAGAAATTATAGGAGATATTATGAGTTCACAATTTGAAGTTGTTGAATTGGTTGGCACATCAAACGAAAGTTCTTCGGATGCAATTAAGTCGGTAGTCATGGATGCACACAAAAACGGCGGCGTAGCTTGGTTTGAAGTTATCGAAGAGAGAGGAAGAGTCACCTCGGAAGATCAAATTGAATTTCAAGTGAAAGTTAAGATCGGTAGAAAAAAATAATCGTGTTGTGAAAATTTCCGAAAGCCGGTTTTAGTTGAGAGCCGTTGTCTAGTATGTAAAGATAACGGCTTTTGTTTTGATCTTTAGGAAAAAAATATTGTTATCTTTGAGGAACTAATAAAAGTTATTTGATTGTTACTCCATTTTACACATGATAAAAAAGGAGAATGAATACAAATGTTAGAAGAAGGTAAAAAAGCACCACAATTTACGTTGATAAGCGGAGATAATAAAAAAGTAGCGCTAAAAGATTTTCTTGGTAAAAAAGTTGTACTTTATTTCTATCCAAAAGACAATACTTCCGGTTGTACAACCGAAGCGTGTGACTTTCGCGATACTCATCCAAACTTCAAAAAAGTAAATGCAGTAGTTCTTGGTGTAAGCCCGGACTCTATTGAAAGTCATGAAAAGTTCTCGGAAAAACTTAATCTCCCATTTAAACTTTTAAGTGATCCCGATAAAAAAGTTTTAGAAAAATATGGTGTGTGGAAAGAGAAAAGTATGTACGGTAGAAAATACATGGGAGTTGAGCGAACAACTTTTATAATAGATGAAAAAGGAAAAATTCAAAAAATCTTTCCGAAAGTTAAAGTAAAAGGGCATGTAGAAAAAGTCTTAGAAGAGTTAAAAAACTAATGGTCTATGTAACAAGAAGAGAAACTTTTGCAGCCGGTCACAGATTATATAATCCGGAATGGTCCGAGGAAAAGAACAAAGAAATATTCGGAAAGTGTAATAATCCAAATGGTCATGGACATAACTACACAATGGAAGTGATAGTAAAAGGTGATGTCGATCCGGAAACCGGTTATGTAATTGATCTTAAGAAATTGAAAACAATCATAAAAGATAATGTCATCAAAAAAGTAGATCACAAAAATCTAAATGTTGATGTCGATTTTATGAGTGGCATAATTCCAACTGCCGAAAACATAGCTGTTGCAATTTGGAAACAATTGGTTGACAAAATACCATCCGGCAAACTTCATTCAGTGAAAATTTATGAAACTGAGAACAACTATGCCGAATATAAAGGAGAATGAAATTGAATAAAGAATTAGTTGAAAATAGTGTAAAAACTATCTTAAATGAACTTGGGGAAGACCCGCAAAGAGAAGGATTATTGAAAACTCCCGAGCGTGTTGCAAAGGCATATGAATTTTTGACTAGAGGTTATAACGAGGATATAGTTGAAATCGTTAACGGCGCGATATTTGAAGAGAAATATGATGAGATGGTAATTGTGAAGGATATTGATTTTTACAGCATGTGCGAACACCATCTTTTACCTTTTTTCGGTAAAGTTCATATTGCGTATGTCCCAAACGGAAAAATTATCGGTTTGAGTAAATTGCCTCGAGTAGTTGATGTATTTGCAAGAAGACTACAAGTTCAAGAAAGGTTAACTCAAGAGAGTTGCAGATACAACTTGACGAAATTCTTGCAGCCAAAAGGTGTGGCAGTGGTTGCTGAAGGTTATCATATGTGTATGATGATGCGCGGTGTTGAAAAACAAAACTCAATTACAACAACAAGCGCGGTTCACGGTCTATTTAAAGAAGATGCCAGAACCCGTGCAGAGTTTTTGAACTTAATTAACACAAAGAAAATATAATGAATAAAAATGATTCCTTTATTTGGATAACCGGTGCAAGTTCCGGAATAGGTAAAGCTTTAGCGCTTGAATTTGCAGCCCACCAACTACCTGTAGCTGCTTCAGCCCGTAAAAAAGAATCGCTGCAGAGAGTTAAAAAAGAAGTTGATCAACAAAAGGGAAGAATTGAACTCCTTCCGCTGGACGTAACAAATTATGAAGAAGTTGAATCTGCTGTTAAAAAGTTAACTGCTGAAGATTCGATCAACTGCTTAATCAATAATGCCGGGGCTACTTCATTCAAATTAGCGAAAGATAATTCTATCGAAGAAATAAAAGAGATTATTGATACTAATTTGTATGGATCAATCAATACAATAAAAGCAGTTCTTCCTCACATGATTGAGCGCAAGAAGGGAACGATTATAAACATAATAACAGTAGCTGCCGAAAAAGTTCTTACCAAAAGCAGCGTATATGCTGCATCAAAAGCCGGGCTGAGAGCATATGCAAAAGTATTAAGGGAAGAGGTTAGAGAACATAACATCCGGGTAATTAATGTGCTGCCCGGCGCAACTCGAACGCCTATTTGGCCTAACAGCGCTTTGGAAAAATTTGGTGAACGTATGATGTCACCAACAGAATTGGCAAAGTTGATTTACAACGTTTACTCTATCAATTCAAATTTAGTTGCAGAGGAGATTCAAGTCCGCCCAATTAAAGGGGATTTATAAATATTTATTTCTTAGTATTAACAGTGTTCCCTAGAAAAATTTCATCTTCAAAAAACATAGGAAATTTACCCAGAATTATTTCCGATCAAAAACATCACTTCTCCTCAAATATATTTAACGTGCAGCATTGCAGTACAAATCAATATCCTTTATTTTACGCATAAAGTAATTGGAGTAAATGTACATGAGATATATTTTTCTGTTAATAATTTTTTTGACAACTGTGATTACGGCTCAAGATAAACACACTTTGTCTCAGTCCGGTAAATTCTCAATCGGTGGTGATGTTGGATTAACATTCACCGCTAGTGACTACGAAAGTTTGGGAGCGGGTGTGATTCTCAGAGGCGTTGGTAATTATATTTTGATTGACCGCAATCAACATATGATTGGTTTGCGAGGATACGGCGGTTACGGTATAAGCAGCGGATCTGATAATAGATTTACACCCGGTGAATTTTCAACTGATTTGTATATGCTTGCTGCCGGCGGAACTTATTCATATTCATTTTCGGAAAATATTTCTCCATTTATTTTTCTTGGTTTGAGATTTTTGCATTTTAGTCCTAAAGACACGGACGGAAATTCTCTCCCCAATAATGCCGCAAATTCCTATGACAAAAATATCTTTAATCTAGCTATAGAATTTGGAATAAAATTTCGATTGAGTGAAAATTTATTTGGATACGGCAGTATCAATCCCATTTCACTGACCAACGATTATATTGATGATAGAGCTTCCGGTGATGCGAAAGATTTAGTAGTTGCGCTGCATTTTGGTTTGCTTTATTCATTTAATGCACCTTGGAGTAAAGAGAGTAAATATGACGCAGATGAACAGCTTCCGAGCGGTGTTGAAGATCGTGAGGCGAAAGAAGAAAAATTAATTGAAGAAGAATCCGTAGAAACTGAAGTTGATAAAGAAGTTATTGATGAAGAAAAAGAAGAACTTACCGAAATAGATGAAACTTCCGAAACCGCCGATGAAATGACGAATATAGTTACAGAACTTTCCGGGAAACTCAATACCGGAGTGGTCAATTTCGATTACGGCTCCACCGAATTGAATAGGATGGAATACGTTGAACTCGATCGACTTTACAATATTATTGCCAATAGCGAAAACAGTCAGTGGAGAATTATTGGTTATACCGATAATGTTGAACCGAGAGAAGTTCATCAGAGTTTAGCTATACAACGAGCGTATTTTGTTTTAAGATACTTTATGAGTAAAGGCATTGAGAGAGAAGATTTGATATTGTAGTTAAAGGTGAAGAGAATCCCGTTGCAGATAATTCCACTCCCGAGGGAAGAGCAAAAAACCGGAGGGTTGAAGTTGTTAAAAAGAAATAAAAAACGGGGATGATTTTGTCATCCCCGAATAACTAATTAACTGGTAAGGGTTCGGAAACTTTACCAAGCGTTATTTCTAAAGTGTTTACCTCGTTTTCCATAGCTGCGGTCATTCCGGTTTTCTCTACCATCATTAAAGCAGCGCCCATTCCTAAATCCCGGTCTATCTTTCAGTTCGGCTTTTTGTTCATCGGTTAAAAGCGAACTTGTTTCAATTCTCATATCCATTCGCATTTTACGCAGCTCACCACGCAATGAATTATTTTCATCAACTAATTTCATTGCGGCATCGCGTTTAATTTCATCGTCATCAAACATTTTTTGGATGGTTAATCTATTTTGCTGAATTTTAGCTCTCAATTCGGATGCTTTCATTTGATGATCGTAACGAAGATTTGATAATGTTTCTTGTTGCTGATCGGTTAAATTCAGATTTTGTTCTAACCAGCAATTATTATCGCCACTCTGCATTTTGCGATAAGGTTGAGCGAATGTTAAACTCGACCCAACAAATAGCACAACGAAAAAGAGCACGAATAAATTATTTAGTTTTTTCATCTTAACACTCCTTTAATTATTTTGAGTTTGTTTTCGGGTGTTTGACAAACAAATTGACTCTGAGGTTTAATCAGGATATCATTAAACCAGTCCTTCAATTGCTTTGTCTAATTAATTGAAACTGCAGGGAAATATGCCGGTAGATACAGATTTTGAATTAGTGAAAAAATTTTTAGCTGGTGACCAAACAGCATTCAATAAAATTGCTGCAAAGTACCAGAAAAAGATTTACTGGCATGCCCGGCGAATGATCGGCAACCATATTGATGCTGATGAAATTACCCAAGAGGTTTTGATTGTTCTTTATAATAAATTAGATACATTTAATTTTCAGTCAAAACTTTTTACATGGATTTATAAAATAACATCTACAAGAAGTCTTAATTATATCAAAAGGAAAAAAGTTAAACGGTTTTTATTTCTTGATGATGAAAATGTTAAGGAAATTCAATCTAATTCGGATATTATTCAAAACCTTGAATCAAAAGAAAAAATTGAAAAGCTGGATAAAATTTTACAAAAAATACCCGAAAAGCAGAGAGAGGTTTTTATTATGCGTCAATTCAACGAACTGAACTATTCCGAAATTGCTGAAATAACAAACAAAAGCACCGGCGCTCTAAAAGCAAATTACTTTCATGCATTGAAGAAAGTAACGGAGATGATGGAAAATGAAGAATAAAAATGAAATATTAAAATACTTATCGGATTTGATGTCAGAATCGGAAAAAGAGATTTTTGAGAGAAGATTAGCTACAGACACAGAATTAAGAAGCGAATTTGACTTGCTGAAACTTAAACTCAGCTCATTAAAAGAGACCGCGGAAATAGAACCGGATTCGAGTTATTTTAATAATTTACTTCCTCGTTCATTAGAAAAAATTGATGCCCGTAGTAAAAAGAGATCAAATTATTTGATACCCGCTTTCTCATTCGGCATCACTATTTTATTAATATTTTTGCTTAACCTTCCTTCGCTTGATGAAAAATCTTCACAGAATAATTTTGGGGATATCGACTTTGCTCAGTTAATTGAAGAATCTGATTCGGAGGAATTGTTATCATTATTTGAAAGTAATTTCATCAATGATTATGTCTTTTACAGAAGCGGGAGTTATACTGAATTTATTGACTTAGAAAATGAAGATGAATTTTATTTACTGAGTGAAGGATCACTTGAAAATTTCTATTACGAAGCAGAAGCAGAGTATAATCCATTTTCTACAATAACCGACGAAGAAGCGGAAATCATTTATGAAGAATTGATAAATAAAAAAATCTTATAGGAATAAAAATGAAAAACAGTTTAATAATTTTGATACTACTTACATTTGCCGGTTCAATGTTTGCTCAAGATTATCCGAAGAAACATAAATGGAGCCCGAAAGAAAGGATGGAGCAATTAGAGAAGATAAAACTTCTCGAAGAAATGAACTTGGATGAACAAACGTCTATACGTTTCTTTTCACGGCGCGGAGAATTCAAAGATGCTCACAAATCTATTTTAGATCAAAGAGATTCTCTTTTGGATGAAGTAGAACTTGCGCTTAAGAAAGATAAAAGTAGAGATGAATTTGACTATAAAACAGCAATTAATGATTTAATCGGAATCGAGAAAAAATTAATATCACACCGCGAAGAATTCATTAATTCATTATCCGATATTTTGACTACAGAACAAATCGCAAAATATATAGTATTTGAATCCAAATTTTTCCATCAAATAAGAGAATCACTTATGAAACGGAGGAGGGGAAAATAGGGATGAAATTTGACCTTTTATAATTGGAACAATCATCGCTAAATTTAGTTAAAGAAAACAATAGGTGGTGATGTTACAAGAAAAGTGTGTTTGCAATTAATTACCGATTCCACTATTTTCGAACTTATTTTTCCAGCGGAAGTGGTGAAATTGGTAGACACGCTATCTTGAGGGGGTAGTGCCTAACCACAGGCATGCGGGTTCAAGTCCCGCCTTCCGCACCACACATCTTAAAAAGTAATTTAAACAAAATCGGGTTGCAAAAAATGAAAAAACTTATCTCAATTATTGGTGTCTTGTTTCTGTTAATATCTCTTAATGCACAGAACGCAGAAATGAATCCAGAAGCGGCAAAAGCATACAACGAAGGAAACAAAATGTTGAAAGCCGGCAACTATAGCGGTGCTGTGGAAAAATATGATGCTGCTCTTCAAACTTCCGAAGATTACAGAATATATTATCAAATGGGTGTTGCGTTAAAGAAATTGCGCAAATTTGATGAGGCGATTGAAGCATATAAATCTGCACTCGAATCTAACCCGGATTTTGGAGCTTCCTATAACGGTTTGGGCGGTATTTACTATTCTCAAGGTCAATATCAAAAAGCAGCAGATGAGTTTTTGAAATTTAAAAATTCTACTGATAAAGAAAATCACAAAAGGACAGCCGATAAGTATATTTCTCTTTCTTATACAAAATTAGGCCTTGAAGCAAAACAAAACGGTAATTACAAAGCAGCAGAAAATTACCTTCTTGGAGCTGTCAAAAATTACAACTATGACGCAGCGTATTTAGCTCTTGCGGAAACATACGTTGAAACCGCTCAGTTTGAAAAAGCTCTCCGTGCTGCCGATAATGCCATTAATCATAGAGATAAAATCTCAAGAGGCGCTCCTTATTATTACAAAGGAAGAGCTTTCCAAGAATTGAATGATGAAGCAAAAGCAATTGAGAATTATAAAATTGCTGTTCAGGATGCACAATACAGAGATCTAAGTAATCATTATCTCAATGAATTGCAGTAATATTATTTAGAAAGATTTCAAGAAGTGAAACCCCGTCAGGTATATTTTGACGGGGTTTTTTACTTTAAATCCGAAGTAAACTGTTGCAGAGTAATTAAGTGTTGAAAAAGTTTCTTCGCCTTCTTCTTTGCCAATTAAATTGTTGATATTATATTTAGCAGAAATATCAATATCGACCATAGGCAATATGCCGAAATCTAAACCACCGCCGATACCCATACCTGTTCTGTTTTCGCCGTCAAATGTTTGTTCGAAATTCGCCTTGTATGGCTGAGCTGATCTTAGTTTCTCACCGGAATTAGCGTAAAATAAATCAACCGCCAAATAGGGCGAAATTGGACCGGGAATAAATGCATATTCGGCACCTACACCAAAGGTTAATAAACTTGATTCGGTTTCAACAGCTAACGGCGGCAGTACCGGGCACTATAGCGAATAACTTACCTTCGCCGGAAAAACTGGCATAAAGAACTTGACCGGTTATTGTCAACGGAATTACGGGAAGTTTGAATTTCCCTTTTAATCCGTAATGCGGATGAGTACCGAAACCCATCCCACCGTTTTCAATGTCATCGGTTAAACCGTCGGGTCCGGTAATAGTAGTAAGACCACCGGTAACACCGATTGAGATACTTTGTGCGTTCAATAAACCCGTGAAAATAAAAACTGTTGCGAAAATTATTAAAAATCTCCTCACGATTCCTCCTGTTAAGTTTGATGATTGATTAGTTATGAATCTAATTTAATAAAATATTTCCTCTGATTTTACCATTATTTATAATCTTTTAGATGGGAATTCATTTAGTTATATTTGAGTCCAACATAACAAAAAATCATAGTTAATATCATCGAATTATTATATTTAACCGGGCTTCTTTTAATCATCATTATTACCGCTGTTGTAACAGAATTTTTAACCGGCAAGAAATTTCTGCATCCGGAGATCGGTAGAAAAATTCTTCACTTCACATCCAGCATTTCCGCAGGGGTATCAGTCATATTAACTGAAGATAAAGTGCTTCTGATTTTAATCGGTTCAGTTGCGGCAATAGTTACATTTTTGTTGGTCAAGTTTAATATTTTTAAATCAATTCATGGTCAAAGAGCCAAAAGCTGGGGTATATTCTTTCTGCCTTTAGTATACACTTTGCTTATTTTGTTTTTATTCCCCGGAAACAAAACAGTAGTATTTGCATCATTGATAATTTTAGGAATATCCGATTCGCTTGCGGCAATTTTTGGTACACTCACAGCGAAAAAATATTATCAACTTACCGGGGATAATAAATCAATTACCGGCTCTGCTATTTTTTTTCTCTCTACATTTGTGATAGTAGTTTTTCTTAGCGGGACTCAATTTTCTCAATATGAATTACTGATTCATTTAGTTGAACCTCTCGATGTTTTGTTGGCAGCAATATCCATCGGATTGATACTCACGGCAATTGAGGCAATTTCCTCAAAAGGTACCGACAATTTGACAGTGCCATTATTCGGGGCTATTCTTTTATTAGCAATGAATGAAAATCCCGGTAGTGAGTTTGTTCTAAATTTCTTTACCGGAATCATCATGGCGGCTTTAGTCGCTTTACTTTCAATTAAATATAAATTTTTAACTCCAAGCGGCAGTACGGCAACTTTTATTTTAGCCGGGTTTATTTTTGGTTTCGGCGGGTGGAAGTGGAGTATTCCGATTATGGCATTTTTTATTCTTTCGAGTATTCTTTCCAAAGTAAGAAAGAATGCTAATAAAGAGGTTGAAACATATTTTGAAAAAACAGGTACACGGGATTATTTGCAGGTCTTTGCAAATGGTGGTTTGGGTGGTTTATTAGTCATCTATAATCAGTTTTCATACTCGGAACTTAATTATTACATTTATCTGGCGTCATTAGCCGCGGTTTGTGCAGATACGTGGGCAACGGAAATAGGAACATTGCGAAAACGAAATACGTATAACATTTTGAACTTCAAAAAAATTGAACAAGGTATTTCAGGGGGCATTTCATTTGTCGGTACACTGGGCGCATTTCTCGGCAGTTTAGTAATTGCCCTCTCAGGCTTTTTTTGGATAGAAGCAAACTGGTTTTATTATTTTCTGTTGATGATCATTGCCGGTTTATTCGGAAGTTTCTTTGACAGTTTACTTGGGGCAACATTCCAATCGCAAGGTCAATGCAGTGTTTGTTCGAAGATAACAGAAAAGGAAATTCACTGCGGTGAAGCAACAACGCATTACAGAGGAGTTAAGTGGCTGAACAATGATGCAGTAAATTTTTTGGCGGGAGTTTCTTCCGGTTTATTCATTTTACTAATTTTCTAATTACTTATGAATGATAAAATAAAATTACTTTTTCTTATTTCAATTCTGTTTTTTGTGTCTGTATTAAAGGCGGAGTTACCTTCTGAGCGTTATAATGCCGCGATGAATTTATTTAATAATGCAGAGTATTCAAAAGCGCAATCTCTTTTCTTAAAAATTATATCCGATGGAACTGTAGATCAATCTATAAAAGCAACTGCTCAGTTTTATTCAGCCGAGAGTTACTTTTTGTCAAATGATTACGATGCAGCCGTATCAACATTTGAAAATTTTATCGGAAATTATTTTTCATCATCGCTGCGTGATAGAGCTTTATACAGATTAGGAACTATTTATTTTAACAATGACAATTTTGCCAAAGCAAAAGACCGGCTTTTTGAACTGGTTAACAATCACCGTTCTAGTGAATTTTATGGCTCTGCGTTATACATAATCGGGGAAAGTTACGTTGCGGAAAAGCAGTATACTCAAGCGTTGCGTTATTTAAGTGATGCGGCAGCAAATGAATCCACAAATCAATTCTTAGCAAATTCAATTTATTCTCTCGGCAATACATACGAACAGCTCGGTGAATTTGAAAAGGCAGTTGAGCAGTACGATGAAATACTATCCTATTACAGAGAGAGTGATCTTCTGCCGCTGGCTCAATTAAGAATTGGGGCAAGCTATTTTAACCTGCGAAAATATGATAATGCCGTAATTGAATTATCCGATCCAAGAATTAAAGAATTAAGAGATGAAAAAGAATCCGAGGCATTAATGCTGTTGGCAAATTCCTTTTTAAAACTTCGGGAATATGAAAATGCAAAAGGAATTTTTAATGAGTTGATATCGAAAAATCCGGACCTTTCAAATGAAGAGGATATTGAGTTTGCGTTAGCGAAGATAAATTTCCAAAGCGGTAATTACGAGGATGCTTATGATTCTTTTGTTAAACTCTTAGCTGCAACGTCTGATTCGATTGCAACTACTTCACTTTATCTCGCTGCTGAATCAAAACGATATTCCGGTAAAGAATCCGAAGCTCAAGATCTTTACAAAAATTTTTTGGACAACTACCCAAACCATTATTTAAGCGAACATGTTGCACTGAATTTAGCAACTAGTTATTACATGCAAGGCATGACAAACAGAGCTGTGCAATATTTGGCCGATTTAGGTACATCAAGCAATCAATCTATTCAAGTTAAAGCATTAACATTGCTTGGTGAAATTGAATTTAACGGAAACAATTATCAAAAAGCACTTGACTTATTTTCGGCTGCAATCGATGAACAAGGGGAAGTAAACGAACAATTATATGATGCTGTTTTGGGTAAGGGTATTTCTCAATATCACTTGGATCAATTCCAAAATTCTGTTGAAACGCTGCAAGAACTTAACAGCGCTTCGCAAAACTATCAAAGAAGTAAAACCAATTTTTATTTAGCGGAAGCAAAATTTGCATTAGGTGATTTTCAGAGTGCGGTTACATATTATAACAGAGTTAATATTGACGCAAGCAGTGTTGGCACGCAAACACTTTTCGGCAAAGCGTATGCTTACTATAATTTAAGAGACTATGCAAATGCAATCTATTACTTCAACGAATTTATTTCGAGAGCTTGGGATTCCGAAAGAATAACCGAAGCCAAATTAAGGTTAGCCGATAGCTTTTACGGTACAAAAAATTTCGAGAGATCGAGCCAAATTTATTCTGAAGTTTTCTCTGACTCAAAGCAGAAGCTGGATAACGACTACGCACTCTATCAATTTGGACAAGCTCTTTTCTATTCTGATAAAACCAATCAAGCAATTAGCAGGTTTAGAGAATTACAGAATAGATTTCCGCGGTCGAGTTATGTTGATGAATCCCAATATCTGATTGGTTGGATAAATTTTAAGAACAGCAATTTTAATGATGCAATCAGTGAATACAAAATAATGCTTAATAAATATCCGAATTCACCTATAGTACCGATTGCACTTTATTCTATTGGTGATTCATATTTTAACTTAGCCGAATACGATAGTTCGGTTGCATACTATAACCGGCTAATTGAAAATCATCAAAACTCTCCTTATGTATTTGATGCTGTTAACGGAATCCAATATGCATACATCGCAAAAGATCAACCGGAATATGCGGTTGCATTCTTGAAAAGATTTGTTTTGCTTAATCCGAATTCAAGTATAAGCGATAAAGTTAAATTTATGCAAGGCGACGTACATTTCAGCCTTGGCGAATATGATAAAGCACGAGAAGCATACGGAGAATTCATCAATCAATTTCCAAACAGTAAACTTATACCCGAAGCACATTACTGGATGGGCAAATGTTATGAGCTGCTGGGTGTTGATTTAGAAGCGATCGATAATTTCAAACTTGTAGTCGATAAATATCTTAATTCGGAAGTTGGAATTGATGCGGCAATTGAGCTTGGAAACACATATAAAAAACTTAACATGAATAATCAAGCTATTGATCTTTACGATAGTGTACTTGATAAAATCGGTAACAATAAAAGAGCTCCCGAATTATTATTTGCCAAAGCTGAAATTTTAATTGAGACTGAAAATCTTGCCGATGCTTATGAAACTCTAGATTTTATTCTTAATTATTATGACGGAACTTTATTTGCCGACAAAGCTAAAGTTGAACTGGGTGTTCTTGAGTTAGAACGCGGTGGATATGAAAATGCAGAGATTCTTTTCAGTGAGCTTGGAGCTAAGCGTACAGATGACATTGGAGCAAAAGCTCAATATTATTACGGGTAACACTTTTCGAACAAGAAAAATTAAATCAAGCAATTTCCGCGTTTGTTAGAGTGCGTTCGGTCTTCGGAGCATACGATGAGTGGTTTACAAAATCATTACTGAAATTAGGCGATACATATGTAAAACTCAGATGATAAAAAGAACGCACGTGATATGTACCGTGCGGTTATTTCCAAACATAAGAACGACGATTACGGAAGAGAAGCTCAACAAAAATTAAATAACCTTATGAAAAAATTATTAGCTATAATATTACTGCCGCTTTTTGTCGCAGCACAGAGTCAGCAAAGTCAAAGTATTGAATTGCCGGAATTTGTGATAACCGGACAGCAAAAAATATCTCTGCCGATTATGAAAAAATCAAAAGCTAAACCGGTACAACTCTTCTCGAAAGATGTTCAATATCAAACCTTCACACTGGATCAGTTTTCTTTAACTACCGTATCTATGCCGGTTCGACAACCTGCGCTTTTGTTTAAGGAGACAAAGAGCTATAACAATCATCTGGTACTTGGCGCCGGTCAATATACTTTGCCGACCGGACATTTTTATTTTTCGCAGCCATTCAGCAATGCAAAACTATATGCTAATTTGAAAGGCGTTAATATAAAAGACTACGAAGAATATGCCGATTATAATAGATCTTATATTAATCTGGGCAGCGAATTTTACATTTCTCGTACTTCTTCATTTTTACCTTATGCGATAATTGGTGTTGACGCAGAGTTTGATAGAAGGGAATTTCATTTTTACAGTAATTTAAGACAACCAGGATCAACTCCCGCACGAAGAGAACTGCAAAGAGGAAAAGCCAAAATATCACTTTCAAATTATGCGGATGATATATTTGATTATCAATTTACTGCCGGTGGAAATTATCTTAATATAATGGGAACAAATATTGAAGAAATACTTTTTGATATTAAGGCAGATACTCGAATAAAATATTCCGACTTTTCACTATTACTTGGCGGAGAATATAAATTACAGCAACTTGATAAAAATTTGTTAAATGAAAATTATAATTTCGTTTTTGCGAAGGGCGCTTTGGAATATCATCTTAACAGCAAAATGAAAATATTTGCCGGTGCTAAATATTATCTTGCCGATGTGAGAGAAGTTGTTAATCCACTCTTTATAAATCCAATGAGTAAGCAGAACGAAAGTTTAATATACCCATTTGGCGGTTTAGATTACTCAGTATCAAATATGCTTTCGATAAATGTTAAATATGACCCTTATGCGGTCTATTCAACAATTAATGATTTTTTGAATAAGAATAGATTTACTTTTGTCGGGAATAAATTATTAGATCATTCCAGTTTTATTTTATTTGATAATAATCTCAAAAAAGTTAATCATCATATTAATGCTTCTCTGAAATTTGGCTATAAAAAATATTATGAAGTAACGGTTGGTGCAACTTTCTCCAAAATTGATAATCAATCTTATTTTACAAATGATTATACCTACAATCCCACAATTGCACAACCGGAATTCTTTTATGTTGATAGAGTAAGTGATGTAACCGGATATTCATTATACGCTAATGCTCTATATCATTTAGGACCATTCGGTTGGTTCTACGGTGATGCTAAATTTGAAGTATTGGAAACCAGCTCTAATAAAAGAATTCCGTATAAACCATTGTTGTCATTGGATGCTGCATATGGTTATAAATTCGACTTTGGACTTTCAGCCGAGATTAAAGTAAAATACCGATATAAATATTATAGGGATATTGCTAATAGTGGCTTATTAGATGATTACATAAATTTAAGCAGTGAACTAAAATATTCCTTGACCGGTAATTTTGATTTAACTCTACAATTGAATAATCTATTGAACAGAGATCAGGAATTATGGTCCGGATATTTAGAACCGCCGTTTGATATAATAGCGGGATTTGATTTTAGATTTTAATAAACAATTATGAACAAAGAAGAATTACTTAAAGCAAATGCGGAGTTAATTGGAGTCTCCTCTTCCGAGAGAGAACTTGCTCTCCAAATTCTTATTGAAAGGATTTCGGAACAACTACGGGAGGATGGAGATGCGGTTAAAATCGAGGAGCTTGGTGTTTTCCAATTAAAGCAGGATTCCAATAAATCAGAATTGATTTTTTCTTTCATTACTTCAACATCAAAACCTGCGTCGAAAACACTATTCTTAAGACTTCCGATCTCAAAAATAAGTGAAGACGATTCGGATGACGCATTCAGTGTAAGTATTGGCAAACCAACTATTCCGTTAAATTATTCCGGTAAAGAGGGTGAGGAAGCAGACACTTCATTTTTGTTTATTAAGAAAAAAATTGAAGAGCGAGTCACAGAAATTTTAGATACTGCTGTTTATATGAAAGATTTTAATCTGTGGGATGAATACTTAAAATCATCCAAATCTTCCGATGAAAAAGAGTTGGATGACTCTGAGCTTTTACAAAATCTTTCAGAAGCGGATCCTGAACCGGAAGAAGATAAGATTGAGTTTCCGAGTGCTCCAATCAGAGATACCGTGGAGTTCGATACAGAAGAAATTGAAGATGAAAACCCGGATGAAATCGATGATGATATTTTTAGAGATTTGGAGACGTTCAAAAACCTGAGTAATGAAGATACCGAAGAAATTGAAGACGAAACATCAACTGATGAAGATGATGATCTATCCGATTCCGAACATGATTTGAGTGCATTTGAAAAGATGAATGAAAATGAAGATCATCAAGACGAAGAGGAGACCGAATTAGAGGATACGGATGTTTTTAATCTTGACGACTCTATCTTTAAAGAACCAGAAAGCGAAGACCAAGTTGATTGGAGCTGGGGCGATGAGTTAAAGAATGAAATTGAAACTGAGGACGACCAAAAAGATTTTGATGCTGATAAAAAAGAAACTAAAGAAAAAAAAGTCTCTAAAAAAGTTGATAAAGAAATAGACGAAGACCCTTTTGGTACTTTAGAAAAAACTCTTGCCGGTGATAAAGAGTTTAGTATGTTAACCGGCGAACATGAATATTACAAAGAAGAAAAGCCAATTGACGATGAAGTACGAATAACTAATCTTGAGAAGCCGAGACCTATTCCTCCAAAACGAACACGTATGACAAGATTAACTCAAAAGGAACTTACCGAAGAAACAGAGCCGCCAAAAAGAACAAAAGAGTATAAAGGGTTCCGTAAATCAGCGGGTGGTTCGAGTGTTTTTGTTATTGCAGGCATCGTAGTCATATTAGCCGCAATAATCTATTTTGCCTTCTCTCTCTCGGGTGAACCTGATAAAGATGTTCTGAAACCGACAAGAACAGAACCGGTTGAGAGTACTCAACAAGACAACGTTACAGAAGATCAACCGAATATTCCGGCCGGCGCTGAGACATCGCAAGGGCAGACCGCAGAAAGATCTCCCTCAAATGTTTCATCCGGATCTTCTGAAGTTGAGGAAGTGAGAGTCTCTAATTTAATTTTTAGAAGAGGGAATGAATATAATGTCCAAGTCTCTTCATGGAGAAGTTCGATAAAAGCTAACGACGAAGTTAAAAGATTGCGCTCGCAAGGACATGATGCTTTTGTAGTTCAAGCATATCTACCAAGCAAAGGTGGAACTTGGCATCGTGTAAGAATCGGGGGATTCAATTCGGTTGACGAAGCGAGAAACTTCTTGAACACAAATCAATTTTAATAAAACAAGAGTGGAATAAATATGAATTTACTTTCTGTGATTTTCAAAGGCGGATGGTTGATGCTGCCAATTTTCATCGCATCGGTAATTGCTGTTGCAATTATTATCGATAGATACATTGTTATCCGAAAATCGAAATTGAACGCACCGGCATTTTTAGTAAAAATAAGAAGTTTACTTAGAAAGAAGGATATTTCCGGCGCAGTCCGTTATTGTAAAGAAGAAAAATCACCCGCCTCAAATATAATTCGCAAAGGATTAAAGAAACATAACTTGGGTCATGAAAGAGTATCCGAAGCAATTGATAACGCCGGTAAACAAGAGATAAACAAATTAGAAAAAGGATTGTCTGTTCTTGCAACAATTTCCGGTGTTGCTCCTCTCCTTGGATTTCTCGGAACGGTCACCGGTATGATCTCGGCTTTTATGAATATTGAAAATTTGCAAGGCGCAGCAAATCCATCCGATCTTGCCGGCGGAATTTGGGAAGCGCTTCTGACAACTGCATTCGGACTTGCAGTCGGTATTATTGCCTTTACTTTTTACAACTACTTGTTGTCATTAATTAATAAGCTAGTACTTGATATGGAAGTTATTTCTAATGACGTGATTGATATTCTCGAAGAGATAAATTTGGGCAAATCCTCCGGGGATGATTCTGAAACACTTGAAATGGAAGTATAGGTGGCGATATGAAATTTCAGATGTCAAATAAACCATTGTCGGTATTTAATTTTTCGTCTCTTACCGATATTGTACTGCTACTTTTGATTTTCTTTCTTTTAACTTCGCAGTTTGTTATTCAAACCGGAGTTAAAGTTCAACTTCCCGGATCAAAGTTTAATGAGCAGACAACTCCTTCGAGATTAATCGTAACTATTACTTCTACAGAGAAGTTTTATATCGGTAACGAAGAAACAACAATTCAAGAATTACCCGGAAAGCTATCGCAAGCTTTAGAAAAAGCGCCGGAGAAAAATTTAATAATTCGTGCTGATAAAGCAGTGAACATTGATAATGTAATTCAAGTAATTGATGCGGCTAAAGGAATTGGTATTGATAAATTTACAATCGAAACAGAAAAAGAAATAATTTAATGAAGTACAACGAATCAAAAGGTAATTCATACATTTACTCATTCAGTCTGCACGCATTCCTGCTGCTGATTTTTTTCTTTGTTAATTTTAATATTGAAATGCACACTGAAGATTATGTCACGGTTGGTTTCGGGACGGTGGGTGAAGGTGGTTCATCCGGCGCCATTGGGAAAGAACAAACAAATGAAAGAAATATTGCCGAAGTTGAGAAGCAGCCGGAAAAAGCAGAACAGGAAAATAAAAAAGTTGATTTGCCGGAAGTAAAAAATGAAACCGAAAGCGATGCCGTTATAGCAGCTGATGATAGAGAAAAAAAAGTTGAAGCACCACCGCAAGAAGTAAAACCAATTCAAGAAACTAAATCTGATAATAAAGGGAAAGAATTTGAAGGTGCCGGTGAAGGGAGTTTCGGTTTCGAAATTGATTTTGGCGGAAGAGGTAAAAGAAAAATTTATAACTACTCTTTGCCCGATTATCCTGATGGTGTATCAAAAGAAATTGATGTGAAACTTCGGTTTACAATTCTACCTGATGGAACTGTAGGTAGAATTATTCCACTAATAAAAGCAGATGCCCGATTGGAAAGCGCTGCAATAACTTCGTTAAGACAGTGGAGGTTTGAACCGCTTTCTACTGACCAGCAGCAAAATGAACAAACTGCTATAATTACTTTCCCTTATCGTTTGCAGTAAGTTCATCCGCATAATAAGTTTTATAAAAGATAAACTCCACAATCGTTAATAAAGTTAAACTCATCGTATCTCTGTCGAAATGAATTCCTAAACCGGATTCATCAACAAAAACTTTTCAAATCATTGTTGCAATTGACCAGCCGACAGAAAATAGAATTATAATTAGCGCCAAATTCACAAATGCAGTCTGAAGTGATTCATTTTGCCATTTCTTCGTAAAAATTAAGAGAATGAAAATTAGATGTGCTGTGAATATTAATGCAGTTATCATCTTCGTTTATATTTTGAATTGATAACTTGAAGACCGATTATTCCGCCAACTAATCCGAAAATTGAATTGATAATAAGATTGTTGAATAAAATTGTAATAGTGTATATAAACGAGAAACCTGTTTGCTTAATATCTTCGGCAACATTTCCGATTAAATCAAGAACTTGTTGTTTTGTAGAATCGTCGATAGGAAAACTATTTATCATATTTTGCATATTCCCGAATGCTTCAATCAAGTCATTATGTTTTGTGAATAATGTAATCATTACTTCGAAAGTTGTTGCAAACAATGCAGCAAAAATACCGGTAAATACGCCGAGAAAAACTGCTTTGCTGGTGGGGATCATTTCATCCAAATTTTTAGATCTCTGATACAGTACTATCGAAAAATAAGCTGCAGCCGGGACAATTAAACAGCAAGCAAAACTTTTTAGCAATGGTACAACCGACAGTACACCGGCTCCGAAACCTGTGACAAGCGACGGTAAATATTTGTTATTCATTTCATTTCCTTAATTTGAAAAATGATACCTCAGAAATACCAATGTAAAAATAATAAAAAGCAGTGCATCCAAAAATAAAACCGGTAATAAATGAAATTAGATGTGAGTAATTATAAAAATTGCTGCTAACCAAAATCACATCAATTATTAAAGGTAACGAAAATATGACGAAGTATTTTATTGGGAGAGCTGTTAATGTACCTTTAAATAAAGTCAAAAATGAAAAGGAAAGTGCACCAAAATAAATACCAACACATCTGGCACAAAGAAAAGAGCATGAACTATCTATACAAAACAGCTTTGCAAAATCTTGGTGACAAACCGGAGAATAAAGAATTTGTAAATAAGGATAAACCGGGAGAACAATTTTATTCAAGAAGGGGAGTAACGGAGCGATGCTTCCAATTGTCCATAATAATATCAGAATAAATAATATTACTCTGAAGTGTAAAGCCAACTTAGTTCTTAACAAGTTTATAAATTAGAATTTCGGACGGTGTTAAAACAAACAATCGGTCATTATAAACTATGGCATCTTTAATGTCGTAAAGTTCGGCTAACATAAATTCTTGAAATCTCATAGAAGGATTCTTTAAATCGAGCAAGATAATTTTGTTTTCATAAACCACATTCAGTAGGTCTAATTGAATATTTATATTAACGGCGCCTTGATCAATGTGAATAAAATTCAAACCGCCACCAAACTGATCGAAGACCTTTATTTTATTTCGATCGAGCACAAATAATCGTGAATCGGAAGAGATATCAAATTTAATTGGATTTTCCAAAGCAAAAACTTCCGGCATCGTAACTCCCAATTTCCGTTGTAAAGTTTCCGTTCAAATCGAATTTTAGAATTCTGGAATTATCCGAATCCAAAACAAACAGATCGCCAACCGGAGAAACAACGGCTGATGTTGGATATCTAAAACTATACTCACCCCGCAAATCATCCGAACGAAGCTGCGATAAATAATTTAAATCTTTGTCGAAGTATTGAATTCTATCATTGTTCTTATCGGTTACATAAACAGAAAGTGTACTTGCAAAAATATGAACCGGTTCATCAAATGTAGCGGGGTTCCATCCATAACCGCCAATAAAATTTAGTACATTGCCTTCAAAATCGAGTTTGTAGATTTCGTTTCTTTCAATATCCGTTACATAAATGATATTCGTTTGGTGAGATTGAAAAGTCAGCGCCGCCGGAAAAATCACCAATTTCCTTTTCAAATATTACCGACTGCGCCGGAATAAAGCTTGGTAATAAAAAAAGTGAATATATGATTAAATTTCGCAATATTGTAACACCATTACATTTGTACATGTTAAATTTACCGATTGATTAAAATATGTAGCAGAATTTACGAAAATTGGCTGAATATTTTTAGCATAATATTTGATTCTACAACAAATTAACCGGATTCATTAAAGAAATATCTTGATACAAATAATTTTGTTATATTAACACAGATAAATTTATCTAAAATTTAGACGTTTCGAGGCAGTTATGCAAAGAACATTCTTAGCACTTTTACTTATCGTATTAATTTTAGTTTCATGTAAACTAAAAGAAGATGTTACTGATCCCGATGAAGATCCCACAGAAGGTGACATCACACTAACATTTCCCAACGGCAAAGATTCTCTTATGGTTGGGGCTAATTATGACATTCTTTGGAATAGCTCAATTCAATCATCATTAGTTCTTGAATACTCAATCGATAACGGTTCAAGCTGGAAAACAATTTCCGATAGCGTTGCGAATACCGGCACTTTTACTTGGGGACCTGTTCCTAATACACTCTCCTCACGATGCTATATGCGGATTAGGACTTCCGACGGTGCTACATCAGACAGAAGCGATACAACTTGGAGTATTATTGAAAACGTAAATAAAGTTCTATTGCTTACTGCTCCTAGTGGTGGTGAAGTTGTTCAACAAGGCGGCTCAATTGATATAGAATGGATTTCTTCAAAAGTACAATCTGTTAAAATTGAATTTTCTACAGATAACGGAAACACTTGGGAAACCATTATTACTAATTTTGACGCCAGTTTAAGTAAATATACTTGGAAAGGAATCCCCGCCATTAATTCCACACAATGTTTAATCAGAATATCCGATGTCTCCAGTTCGACGGTTAGTGATGTGATGCCTTCAACATTTTCAATAATCATTGACTCTAATTTGATGCTGCTTTCACCAAACGGCGGTGAGGAAGTTGAAGGTGGTACTGAGTTTGAAGTGAAGTGGTATAGTAGTAAAGAAATTTCCGAAGTGAATTTAGAATACACAACTAATAATGGTTTTGAGTGGCAAACAATTGTAAATAATTTTTCCAATAGAGGGATTTATTATTGGGAACCAGTCCCATCAACACCAACAACATTAGCAAAACTTAGAATTACCGATGTTGATAATCTTGATAACTCCGACGAAAGCGATACGACCTTTACAATTTTACCCGAGGCAAATATTAACATTACGAGTCCGACCCCTGGTGAAAGATGGCAAACAGGTGACAAGAAGTTTATAACGTGGACATCAAAAAATGTTGCACAAGTTTCAATTGAATATTCTACAAATAACGGTAGTGATTGGAAAATAATAACTCAATCAACAGAAAGTGATGGTTCATATCTTTGGGAACCGATTCCTTCGCACAATTCATCTCTTTGCAATATTAGAATCTCTGATGCTTCTGATGGTAAGCCCTCAACAATAATGAGCGAAACATTTACAATTTACACCGGTGAGGAAGTATTGGAAGTTTACACTCCTAACGGTGGTGAAAATTGGGAAATCGGAACCGAACAAGAAATAACTTGGTTTGCAGAAAAAGTTACCGGACTAAAAATTGAATATACAACAAACAATGGTCAGACTTGGACTACAATTGAAAACAGCGTTGCAAATACCGGAAGTTATTTTTGGAGTACAATTCCAAACACACCGTCAAAATTGGCTAAAGTTAGGTTAACAGATGCCGGAGATGGAGAACCTTCCGATATTAGTGATGCACCTTTTACAATTTCGCAAGAATCACAAATAACTGTAACTGCACCAAACGGCGGTGAACAATTACAAGCAGGATCGTCAACTAATATTACTTGGACATCTGCTAATATTGAATTCGTAAAAATTGAATTCTCATCAAACGGTGGAGCTACATGGGGTATTGTTGAAGAGAGTATTGAAAGTCGTGGTCTTTATCAATGGGAAGATATCCCAGACGTAAGTTCGCAGCAATGTTTAATAAAAATAAGTGATGCTTCAGACGGAATACCTGCAGATGTTTCTGACGGAAACTTTACAATAACAAACGAAGTTGTTGAAACAATTTCGATTATAGAACCGACCGGAACTGCCGAGTGGAAGTCGGGAACTCAACAAGCAATTGCTTGGAGTTCGAGCGGAATAGATTCAGTAAAAATTGAATACTCATTAAATAATGGCGGCACTTGGCTGCCGGTTATAGAAACATTTGAAGCCGGTATAGGTGGTTATACATGGAATCCTGTTGTTGATGTAGATGATTTTAAGCGTAACTCAAAAATTAGAGTAAGTGATGCGGAAGACGGTAAACCGTTTGCCGAGAGCCAAGCATTTACTATCAAACCTGTACCCGCAATCACTGTAACAGCGCCAAATGGCGGTGAAGAGTATGAAAACAGTGAATCATTCCCGATTACTTGGACTTCAATAGGAATTGAGAAAGTAACAATTGAAATTACACCGAATAACGGTGTAAGCTGGGATACTCTTGCACACAACCTTACAAACCGTGGCGAGTACGCAACGAGTTTAAGTATTGCTTCTGATGAATATAAAGTCAGAGTTCGAAATAGCATCGATGAAGGTTATCCGTTTGATGAATCAGATGGAACGTTTACGGTATTACCAAAGATTGTTAAGACAATAACTGTTACAAGACCAAATGGAGGAGAAGATTGGTTAACGAGTAAAGATCCTAACAATCCTAATTATCATGAAATTCGTTGGACTTCAAACAATATTGAGCAAGTAAATATTCAATATTCTTTAGATGGTGGAGCAAGTATGGGAAGTATATTGAAAACGGTCAAATGTTCCAAGCAATGGATCTATATAATTGGCGAGTTCCTGAAAACATTCAATTTAGAACGGATCTTGCTAAAATTAGGATAATTGATGCTGCTAATGACAACTTATATGATGATACTGATGGGTATTTTCTATTCACCCACAAGTAAAATTATTAAGAATTGAACAACCGTTTGGAGATGAATTTTATTTTTGTTTCAGATGATTACCCTGATTGGCAACGCACGATAGTTTGGGTTTCGGCTGAGAATTTCGGAAGTAAAAATCGAATTTTCTTCATAATAATGGTGCTACTTGGGAAACTTGGACCAATCTACAGAATCTGATGGAGCTTATGGAATACCTCTTAATGAAGTTGGTCAATTCGTTTATGATGCTGATAGTAATTTAGTTTACATTCCATTTTTGAAACATCTCAGGTAAAAGTCAGAATTACTGACGTAACTCCACCTGGAGAGCCCTATGTACCTGTTGCTGATCCACGAAATCGTGGATGTAAGTGAGCAGTTTAATTTAAATGTATCTCCCGGTGCAAGCGCAACTGGTTTGAAACCAAACGAAAAAGCAATTGGTAGAAAGATTGAGAAAAATCGTCATTGAATTAACATAGGGTATTTTGTTTGGGTGAGTTACTCGATAAAGTAAAAGAGTACATTAATAGACTTTCTCCATCTGATCCAATTAGAATTTCTGTATCGAAACTGAAGTTTATTCTTTTGTTAATTATTGTAATTGTTGGTTCCGGTTATTTCTATCTACGATATGAAAACGCAAAAGAACTTGAGTTATTAAAAGAGCAACACAGACAGATAAAGCTCAGCGTCGAAAACTATTTTCGGAGTATGTCTCGAGCCAATACTGATTCTGTTTACATTGATCAAATTAAGAGCGAAGTTTACAAAACTCAACGCCAATTGAATAAGCTAGAAGAAAGAATTAATGAGTTAAGAAGTTTTTGGTTCCTTGATTAAACTTTTATAATTTTCTGAAACTAAATTGTCCCGTGGTGTAATTGGCAACACGTCTGACTCTGGATCAGAAGAGTCCAGGTTCGAACCCTGGCGGGACAACTTGAAAACCTTGATTATGACTTATAATCAAGGTTTTTTTTGTATGTGGTTAGTTTAACTATAAGACAAATTGATTAGATTTGAGCGTGATTTGACTACAAAAATCGCACAATTTTCGCACAGTTTTTAAACCAAATGAGTTGCCGAAAGAGCGCAGGAACAAAGGAGAAATGTTTTGTATTACGACTGAGTGACGAAGCGAAAGAGACGACGGAATGGGAGCACTGTCTAATCACTTAAATAAGAATGTTAGTGAGCAGCTGATTGAGTGACTGAGCGAAGGCATCCGTTAGCTAACGGATAACTGAGCGATGGAAGGAATGAAGCAGCGCAACGGAAGTTTCCGAAGCTCAAGCAAGGTGAGCGGTCGGGTTGAAGCTTACATTGTACTGCGTGCTTTTCGTCAGTACAATGAGCCGCAAGCTTAACCCGCCGCCGGAAGTTAATTTGAAATCCCAAAATAAAATGTAATAAAAATGCTTTCTGCTTTCGCAACTGATCCGATAAAACGTAATACTGACAGCCGATATAAAATATTCGAAAGTTTTACCCGAATATTTTATGTCGGCGTTTGTACGTTGCTTGAAACATTGGCGATATAAAATATCCGAAAGCTTTACCCGGATATTTTATATCGGCGTACTGCTGCTAAATGTTTTTTGTTGGAACTGTCGAATGGTTTCTATCGGGAAGGCGGCGAAGCGGAAGCATGGAAGATCCCTCAAAAAAGAGAAGTCCGTTAGAAAACGGACTTCCTCATAAACATCTTCTTTCAATTATTTTGAAATCCCAATGTAAGATGCGACACCGGAATCAAGAGTCTTTTTCCCGCCGTTATGAACCTCACAGGCTTGTTTCACCTTCTCTTCGATCATAATGTCTAACTGTAAAAGAAAGTCCTTTCCAGTTCGCTTTCCATGCGATTGAGCTAATTTTTTTATGTTACTTTGGTTAATGTATTTCATCTGATCTAGTTCCTTTTTAATCAGTTGCAAAAATAAAAAATCCCCCCAAAAATAGAAGCTGCATTTAAGCAGCTTCCTCAATATTATAATTTTCTATAAACTCAATAGGATTCTCCGGAGCAACTTCTTTTAGTTCTATGAAAAGATTTTCAAGTATTTCTTTGTTGTAGGTTAGTTCAGATTCTTTCATCTTTTCGATTTCGGTTTTTGAAGTGGTCCCAAATACTTTTTTTATTATTGTTGTTTTGAGCTGCTTATCTGCCTTGCTTCTAGCATCTCCCAAACCATTCTCATCAAATACAGCTTCTATTTTTTCGATTGCAATTTTTCTTCTTTGCTGCCGTTCCCAAAAATCCCGATCATCACCGGGAGCAAAATTTTCGTGATTCGATTCTCCGGCGATCTCACCAACTTCAAGACCTTGAATAAATCTAACTACCGGCCGGAAGTTTCTGTATTTAGGCATTGAGAAAATCTTTGCATTGATTGTATCTGAGCGATCTTTAAGAACATAAGCAACATTAGTTTGCACCGGCTTATCATTCTTTAATTCTTTCTCCAACTGCATCCAAATATTTAGATCTGTTTCATAGGGAGTTTCACCGGCGATTTTCATTTTGACACCGGATTTAACAAAAGAACCTTTTTCAGTTACGTTTCCTTTTTCATCTTTCTGATCTTCTTCCTTTTCGTATTCAAAACCACCTCGACCGGTAAAAACAATATTACCTTCAGTTTCGACAAAAATATCTGAAAACTCCTCTTGCCAAGCTGGAAGAACTTTTCCCCAATCCATCAGAGACATAAAAGATTTTCTGTTTTTTGTTTTATAGTCTTTTACGAACTGATAATAAATTTTTGTAAGTGAATCGATAAAAAGAAAATCAATTTCCTTTTTATTGATGAAATCAAATGCTTGGCGGACATCCGATAAACTGCGTGTATCTTTTACAATTGCTTTGATTCCTTTCTTCTTGAATAGTGGAATTTGGAAACGAGATCCTTTTTCATTATCCAGGATAAGAACCGGCTTACTGCATTTCAAATCTTTATAAGCTCCGATTACAAACTCGGTTGCAGTGCGGGTTTTTCCCGCACCTTGAAAACCGCCGAAGCTGGCTTTGATAAAATGGTTCTTGCTTACTAAGTCGGTTGCAAATTGGTTGAGTTTCATTTTAGGTACTCCTTTTATTTATTTGAATGAAATTTCATTGAACACGATTAAGATATACTAGATCATATTCCTTAATGATATCAATTAAAGCATCTTCAATATCTACGCATGAAGATGTCCGGTATTATCTCAAAAAGATCAACAACGTCAAGCGATCTTAAATACTCGTCGATTTGTTCTAGTGCTCTTTCTCTTTTTGTTTCTTCGATTAATTCTTCTCTAGTCATGATTAAAAACCTCCTACCGGAACCGGCACGAATGCCGGAACCGGATTTATTTTATTAACGATGTTCAATTACAAAACCAGGTTCTCACATAGTGACCGCTTTGCGGAAATCTTCTGCATTATCAGTTTCTTGAATTTCTTCGGTTTGTGAAATATCGAAAACAACACCGGTAAAGAATGTTTCTGCTTGTTCGACTTCTCCGTCTTTGTCTTTAGGACCAACCGGGAATAATATTAATGCACCGTGTTCACCTTTGCGAACTGCTCGACCTTGCTTTTTCCACTGCTTGAAACCACCAACAATAGAAGCATTACCAAGCTGAAAGCGTATCATCAATTGATTGTAATCTGAAAGCTCTCTGCCTTCGATGTTTTTAATACTCAATGAAGCAAGTAAAGAAAGTTTATCCTGCTTCACTCATAGCAGAAATTTTATCGTGAAGATCTTTCAATCTTTCTTTGCGTGGTTTTTTATTCATGATATTTTACCTCCTTTGAGATAGTGATCTCTCAACTTGTTAGCTTTAATAATTGCTTGATGGATTTCTTGAATACCTTCATCCGCTCTTAGTTCATGAATGAAGGTTTTCATTAACTCGGCTTTACTTTTATAGATTACGACAACATCAACTTGATTAGTGGCGATGTTACCGGATATAATTTTTACACGATTACCGAACCTTGTATAAATCATTTTAGAACCTCTTTGATTTAAGCGAAAACACTTATTAAATGATGCTGAACTTTAGAGAACCGGCGGAAGTTGTAGAGAAACTTTTTATTAACCTTATAAGAGACAGTGA
Source organism: Melioribacteraceae bacterium (assembly GCA_034521465.1). Taxonomy (GTDB): domain Bacteria; phylum Bacteroidota; class Ignavibacteria; order Ignavibacteriales; family Melioribacteraceae; genus SURF-28. The sequence continues at coordinate 878,466 of JAXHMN010000016.1, forward strand.
TATAATAAGACAGTGTATGTTATTGCCTTTATACTGCACCTCTTTGAATTGAATTTTATTTGTTAGATTATTTTTGAGTAAGAACAAATAAAACTGAGGCTGCTGATTTTGCCTTGAAGAAGAAAACCAACTGCCCCCGATAACCGTAAAGAACAGAACTGAAAGGTTTACCCCGAAATAACAAGCCCCGCAACGGAAACGCATGAGAAGCAATTTTATTTACAGAAGACATAAGACACCTCTTATAAAAGTTGTTGTTGATCTTTGAATTTATTTTTGTTATTAGAAGGTTGTAACCGAAGCAAGAAAAAACTGAGCGTAAGAAACCGCCGCACCCGGAGCAGCGAACCGGACAGAAGAAAAGTGACCATTTGGCGCAAAAATATGACACCGCCAGACCCCACGCACTTTGATAACCTGAACTAAATAACCATGCTTTGATGTTTTTTGAAAAGAAGTTGATTAGCCATGTTTACACCTTTTGATTAACTGAAAAAAGTTGACCTACTTGCCCGCAAAAAATTAAAAACAACAAAAAACGAAGCACGCTTTTAAGCTGCATGTACGTGTAACACGTAACAGCAAGCGCAAGGTTTTTGATAGCTGCAGGTAAAAACCAAAAGGAACAAAAGACTCAGAAAGAAGCTTTTGGTTTTTGTTTACCGAAGCGTACAAAACCGGAGGCTTGACCTTGCGCCCGATATCGAGTATATGTTCGTACGTCGCCACAGACATCGAATAACACTAATGTTGTTGAGTGCTTCGTTTTTTGTTGCTACGGCTGACGTATTATCAGCCAACAAATTGGAAATATGAGAGGTATTAACACGCTTAAGGTTCGATAGAATGATTGTGTTAGATTGGATGATTATGTTCGATTATGATTTGAGTGAAGGGAAGAAAAGGAAAGCAGCGCTTTAGATGGTAGCCGCGACTTTTCTTTCCCGTAGCGAAAAAAACAGTGTTTGCGAATTTCAGCAAACATTGTTTATAAACCGAATGATTAGAAAGATTGATTAGAATAAATCAAGAAGGAAGTATTTTTTTTGAGAGGGGTAAACAAAAAGAACTGAAATAGAATATGTAACCTGAGCATTGCCGAACGGAGCGAAGGCGCATCTATTTGTGCGCAAGCTGTATTCAGAATTGATCGCTATCAGAGTGGAGCTTAAATTGATCGAAGAAGCGGAACGGAAAACTGCGGAGCTATACAAAAAGTGTGACTGAAGCGAAGAGAGGTATTGCGGGAATTACTGATCAACTTTGATTAACCATCTTCCGGACGAATCATTTACGACTTACTGATTAGGTATCGTGCAGCACTACTCAATTGATCGCTATGCAAAAGTGATGATTGTTGTTGCTGAGTTGAACGGAGAATACGGCAAGCAAGAATTGATAACTAAAATAAAATAAGAACTATAATGAAAAGGAAAAATAGAACAGCTTAATTCGGAACAAGCTTGCCGGAAGCGAGAGAAACGAAGTCAGCAACAGTGAGAGGCGTCTAGCTGCTTAATGAGGAACGGATCCCAACACGTTTTGTTGTGTTGGTTTAGTGACGAATTATGCAGCTGCCGAATGTGATAATCGTGAGACTGTGGAGCGTCTTTCAGCGTAACAGCGAACTATAATAAACTTACGAGTTCCGTTGGCTAACGGACGAAGGAGTACCCTAATCCCATAAATAAAAAGTTAAAATAGTGACTGAGATTAGAAAATTTAGTAAAGATTATATCCACTTGGCTTTTTACTTATTAAAGAGGTTAGTTGCCTATTATATTTCTGTAATACTTTCATAAAGCTCAGGAAGTTTATTTTGTCTTAATCTAAATTTGGTTCCATGATTATGACCGGTTCTAGCATCAAAGTCGACAAGCACATCATTACTTTCTAAAGCTTGCAAAAATTTTTCTATGCTAAATCGTTGTAACATCAGTATTTTTCGTATTTAAAAATTCTTTACCGTTTTCTTTTTTAACGGCTGCTTGTACATAAAAACAATTTAACAATTTAGTGCCAGCTTTATGAAATAAATCATTGAAACCCCAATAAGGTTGAGGATTTAACTCGCTAAGTCCAACCCGACTACTAACCGAGTTTAACCAATCGGAATGTTTCTCCGCAACAGAGTTAGAATCAAAAGAGATTAATACTTTCCTTTCGTCACGATTAATGACAACTGTAAAACCGCGATCACTGCGACCTTTCGCTGAAATGGTTTGTCTAAAACTCATTTCAGTTTCGGTATTTTATGCCAGCAAGCTCATGACGCCAACCATATTGTAAAAGGAAAACGCGAGGTACGAAACGGATAGCACGAGGAGAAGGTTCCATATGAAAAAGGGTTGTTAGGGAAGAAGTTTTTAATCTTTGTGTTTTTAATTCCCATTCTGTTGCATTGGGAATAGGTAAATTATTTTCTTCAATGCCTAATAAGTCTTCTAGTGTATTCCCAATACCACCAGAATTACCGCGCCTATTACTTTGAATCCAACCTAGCAACTTAATATTACGTAGTTCTTCAATCAGTTGTTCTTTTGTCCAAATCCTCATTAGGAATCCTATTTTTTGGGGGGTTTCCAAAAATCCAATAAATATTCAAAAGTGGTGCCCATTGTAATGTAATTACTCGGCCATCCGAATATGCCAATTCTATTAACTATATTAGTTCTATCCCAAATTATAGTATTTCTAAACTCATAACCACGTTTACGTAATTCTTCAATTAAGGAGACATGAATAGTAATTCTCTGATTTTCCCACCACATATCTGGTACATTTATAACACAGTGACCTTTTTCTTTTAGGAGAGGTAGTAACGACTCATAAATATCACCCATAATTTCAGTATATTTTTCAAGATCATAAGTGCCTAAATCTCTTTCGTCTTGAGAATATTGTTCAACCTTATCTAATTGCTTATTATTACCATCTCTACGTGATTTGTTTTTACGTTTTCTATTGAGAAGATTTGCATAAGGGGGCGAAGTGAAAATTAGACTGATTGTTTCTTTATCAAAACATTTATTGATATTTCTCGCATCGTCATTTATAGCAAGTTGTTTAGAATCATTAAACATATTATTTTCGTTTAGTCTTGATTCACATAAATCGATATATTTAGCTGACAAATCAAACCCTACTGAATTTCTGTTTACATCTTGCGCAGCCACTAAAGTGGTTCCACTCCCAACGAACGGATCTAAAACGAGTTCACCTTCATGAGAAAATAATTCAATTACTTTTCTCGCAAGAGAAATTGGAAATGTTGCTGGATGTAATTCTTTATCGCGTATATCTCTCTTTTCATAATAAAATTGCCAAACCCCGAGTTGACATTTTAACCACTCTTTTGCTGTAAGACAGTTAATTTTATTTCCAGTACAGTCACAGGTTTTTTCATGACCAATATCAATATTGGTCGAATTTTTACGTACAGCTTGAGACATTAGAAAATCCTATTTTATTGTGATAATTTACCCAAAGATAAACAATTTATAATAAGTTATGAGATTTATCTGAAATACTGACTAAGGTTATTTTACGTTAAATAAACAATAACACAATAAGTATTTTACCTTATATCAAGCAATAAAAAAAGAATAAAGAAAGTTGATAAGGAATAGAGATACCAATACATTATTGACTTTTTACATATTAAAGAGGTTAGGTTACAATTTTCGTTTATCATAAATAGCTTCAATCTGATCAAATATTTGTTCATCTTCTTTTACAAGCATAGATATATAGTTATCTAAATAATCTTCTGTAATGACGTCAATGATAATAGAATGGTGTTCGTTTTCTAATGTATGATTAAAAGATATAGTTATATATTTTTCAGGAAGAAGTTTTACATCTTTACCGTCAACTTGGGCTACGTACAAATCGCTATTTAATATTAATAACGGTTGGTACCTAAATAATCTATAATAAAGTTTATTTTCTAATGCATTTGCCCAATTGTTTTTTATTTTCCTCAGCACAAAACAAAAGTTTTCGAAAATTTTCATATAAGTCATCTGGATGATATGCCATCCATTTTGCACTATTTGATTTACTTCCTTTCTTTTCTTAAAAGGAACAATATTGGGTAGCTGGTGGATTATTAAAATAATGTAAAAGTGAATACTCTATTAAATACAAATAGATCATCTGATGAGTTTGGAATTTGCGATAAGTGATTAATTTGAGATAGAATAGTGTCGAAATCCAAGTATTTTCGATTAACAAAAAATACGATTGGTCTATCATTATTAATTGTTTCTATTATAAAATCTGTATTGCACGCAATATGTTTTTCTGGATTTGAACACGCTCTTGTGTTTTCAACGAATAAATCAATTTCACGCGATTTATTAGTAAGCTTATCATAATATGTGAAGTTTGGTTCTATGAAAAAGGCATTTTCATAAAACCATGTGCAGAGACACGACTCTCAAGTAAAATAACCTGAACGCTGTAACGCATCTTTTATTTCTTTATCATTCATCATGATTGTAGCCTGACGGCGTGTCATGTTAAATAAGCAGTAACGCCAAGGTAAATTTATTAATAAATATTATTAAATAATTATTATAAAATTATATTGTCAGAATTATCTTTACTTTACTGACTTTTTACTTATTAAAGTGGTTATGCGTATTAGTTATTTAGATTGCTTTCTTAAAGCTTCTAATGCAGTTGAGACCTTATCTGTATTTGTTTCCTTTTTCCATTCATCCCAAAAATCAATTGTAGCACTATTAGGTTTTAACTTTGGTTCTGATATCCTTATTCTACTAGGCAGGAGACATGAATCTCCTACAATTAATGCTTCTCCAATATCTAAAATTGGTAAAATCTCTGAGAAATTGCCAAGGCTATCTGGCAATAATCTCTTTATTACAGCTAGATCCTCAGCATTTGTTAAACGCATAGCAATAAAATTATTACTCTGACTTAATATTGTACGGTTTACTTCTGCGGGTCTTTGACTGATAACAACTAGACTGAGGCCATATTTTTCTACCCTCTTTAGCAATTCTCTCGAAATTTTCTAGACCAGTTGATTCAATAGTGCTCTTTGTTTTTTCTGGTAAATATAAGTGAGCTTCATCGCAAAATATTGCTAATGGATGTCTATTTTCTTTTTCAATCCACTGTTGAATTGAGAATATTATCCTAGCAACTAAACTGACCATAAGTGGGAGAACATCAGAAGGTACCTCAGAAAAGTTTATAATTTTAAGTCCTTTATCTTTTTGTAAACTGCTTGAGTGCATTAATTTTTTAGCGATTGTATCAACATAATCATATTCTAAGAACGCCATCACTTTCGTTAAATAAAAAATTTAGGCGTTTGTCATTTTTCTTAGTTTCTAATCTTTGTATAAATCGTGTAAGCTTTTTCGCAAGTGGACCGTCTCTTTTTGGATTTTCAGGAGGTACCCGTTCGGTATCTTTACTTTTTAGGTATTCTAAAACATCATTAAGTTCGTATGGCACTGGACTGTCTAGGGTAAAATTTGCAAGAACCTCTGTTTTTTTTAGTTCTTCCAATTTTTTTCTTTTTGTTCAATTACTGCATTAGAAAATGCCATAGCTTGATTTGGTGCATTATTATCATTTCTATCCAGCATCATTGAAATCATCTCTTCGTATGTAAGCAACCAATATGGAAGAAAGATAGTGCTATCATCAACAACGTCATTTGGTCCAGCAACCTTAATATGTTGAAAACCTTTTTCCCTAAGTGGCTCATATTCGCCATGTAAATCAAATAATATGGCATTCGCAGATGGAAGATTGGCAACTTGCTCTAATAATTTCGCGACTGTCCATGATTTTCCAGATCCTGTACTTCCGACAATAACAGCATGGCGTTGAAAAAATTTGTTCCCATCGAGAAATGCTTCTGCATTTTCATCTAAAGTGTAGTTTCCCAAAGAAAGTGGGTTCTCATCTTTTGAAACCATTTGAGTTATTGCCCGCATAAATGAGGTTAATCTGTCTCCTTCTAAGATATAACAATATGATTCTATTTTCAGGTACCGTTTCAAGAGTTCTTTTGAAAACATTAGTCCGAGTACCAAATTTATCGATGTGGGTTCCAATAAGCGTTGCTTTTATAACATTTTTTACATTAAAAATTGGAGCATTTTCATCATCCACTGATTCAATTGATGAATTTCTCATAATTTTTGAGACAAGAGCAATTAAGTGTTGACCTACTTTTGAACTTTGGATAACGATTAGATGGTTAACTTGCATTTTCTTTAACTTATCTTCATCCTCAACAGTTATGATAATGTTCGCCGTATCTACACTTTCAACTATTCCAAATTTTTCAGTTGCATTTTCTTCAAAATCAAAAATGCCATTTAAATTTTCCATTTTTACTCCTTATTCAAACCATAGTTTATAGAATTTATCTAAATGCCAAAAGCTTTCATCAAATTCTACAACTTTCGTAGAAAAATAGACAATCTTAGATCCTTTTGAACTATCGCCTTCGGCTATTAGGAGACAATTATCTGAATCATTATCTATAAATAACTTTTTCATTTTTTCGGTAATTGACTTTGTGACTATCACAATTGGTTTTTTGTTCAATTGATTTTCTTCTAAAATAATTGGTTGAATATGTTCATCATTAAAGCCATACCCAATACACAAATATGATTCTGAATTTCTAATTGCTTCGTCTGCTTTTGAAATTACAGTTCTAAATGGTTCATAATGTGTTTCGCGATACTTACCATTTCCTGGCGTAACAATCTGTGGTTCATATTTATCTTCTAGTTCTGTTTTGTCAAATAAAGATGTAGAAAGAATTCTATTGTTTTCTTTGTGCTTAAACCAATTTATAGATCCATGAACTTTAAATGATTAATTACTCGTTTATTTGGTTTGCTTTGAAATTTTGAGAATCGACGAATAAATTCTCCACTAAATCCATCATTGAGTTTGCCATTGACCATATCACAAGAGTATTCAATTAATCTATCATAGTTAGTAGTGATTATATTTGTGGGATCAGTCTTCTGCACAAACTTATTAAGAATGTTCGTTAATGCTGGAGGAATAGAATTAAGTAATATATTATTTAGTGCAGTTCTATCTTTCAAATGTATTAGTTCCCAGACTACCCAAATAATATCTCTATGAATATAATCATCAATTTCTACGGTATCTAAAGAAAGTTCTAAATTATTAGTTTTATTTAATTCTTCAACAAATCTTTGCCATTTAATATTTGACTTATATTTGAAATTTAATTTGGACTTAATTTCATCAGCTAGTTCTAACATTGACGGTAATCCATAGGGAATAGAGTTTCCACTCCCAATCAATAAAGCACAATCATTATTCAAATATGTTTGAATGGTTTTAGATAATAATTCAGTTTTATCAATCCTACTTGCACTCATATATTTTTCCTTGACATATAACGGCGTGTCATGTCAAACACCCAGCAACGCCGATTTATGTTTATTAATAATTATTAACAAAGAACTTTTTTACAAATTTATTTTGTCAGGAATATCTACGCCCGCTTGACTTTTTACTTATTAAAGATGTTATACCATGCTATTCTAAAGTTTTTATAAACCCATTGAATCTAAGTAGAATAAATTCAGCAAATGTTAAGGAAATATATCTTAATAATCGGGCTTGGTCTTTTTCTGCGATATAAGGATGGCTACCAGTTTCACTTAACAAACTATAATTTTTAGAAATCGCATCCTTTTCTTTCTTTTCAATTAATCCAACACTTTCCAAATAATTCCTAGTTTCAAATGGTTTTTCATAAATATTATTATGTAATCTACTTTTTGAGGCTAATGTATGATGTCTTGAAGCTACTTCTTGTAATATCCCTTCAAGAAATTTTCTTGAATTAGAAATTGAATCATCCCATTTATTATTTATATAATGTTCTTCGGAAAGGTTAAGGTGATGTATAATAATTTCGTGATTTTCAATTGAAGTTAGACTAATCAATTTTGCTAAAATTCCATGGGTCTCTTCAACGTCAATTATAGAAGATTCAGAGAAATAAATAATATTATCTCGGTATAAATAACCATCTAGTTCAAGATTCGATATTTAGATTATTCTTATTAGATATAATATTTGAAAGAGTAACATTTATATTTTGGAGGTGATTCAATATATCTTCGGATAGGTCTAGTATTAATCGTTGCCCTAATTTCATTCTTTGTTCCCACGACCAATCAAGTGTTGCATTAGCAAGCGATTCGCCAGTATGCAATTTCATAATAAATTCTTTTGAGATACTCTTATCAGATATTCTTAAATTATTAATTGCATTGAGCATCCAAGGTTCATAATCGTTTTCAAATAAAAAATCATATAATGCATCTCTATCAAGGCTATAACTTTTATGACTATTACCATGAATATCATGATATGAAGAATACTTTGCGAAATAATCAAAAAATAATTCTGCTAATATTTTGGTTGATTTTCTACTAATCAAATATAATTACCTTCATGGTATAACGACGTGTCATATTAAATATCCAGTAACGCCGAGTTATATGTATACAAATATATGTTGTCAGGAATATCTACGCCCGCTTGACTTTTTACTTATTAAAGGGGTTAGCTTGCCTTTTATTTAAAGCTTTGCATCTAAGCCAGGATATTTTTTGGATACTAATTCAATAATCTTATTTACAAAATTCACTGCATCATCAATGATTGACGGCATATCAATGTCAATGTTCTTAGGAACTCTATGTAACCGATGTAAAGGATTACCGCAAAAAGTATATACAGAGCTTCTCAAAGCACCCCAATTTGCGTGAGTAAATGATGAAGTCCAAGAATAGTAATTATCGTATATATCTTTTAAATCAGCGTCTTGACTAATTTTCCTAAGATTGGAATTTTCCCAATGTCCGACATTTATTGATAAAAATTCTTGCCACACATCCTCGTTAGCTAATTCCCGTAATGTTTCAACATCGACATATTTCGGCTTATTTTCCAATGTATCCAATTTAATAAACGATAATTTGGCTTGACCCGCACCCAAACACCCGAAAACTTTTCCATAAATTTTCGTCATCCTTTTTTATCAAATACGCTAATGTAACATAACTTTCCATCATCGTTCTCAAAATATTTCGTGCCCCAATCGATGTGGCATATTTTGAAAATTTCTTTAAAAATCGAAATGTTGAAAAATGCCATTCCAAAAATTGTATCGTGTTTAATATCTATTTCAGTGGTAGTTAATGTTTTGAAATAATGTTCAACTAACTTTTTATACAAATCATCTACAGCAGAATCATTTACAGAAGTAGATGACCCTTTAAATTCTGGCAAGAATGCAAAGCAAGGAGTTTTTGCCAAATTTTCTTGCCAAAAATTATTTGCCCATTCAACATCTTTTTTGCCACCATCTAATCCATCTAATGTACCCTCAATAGACCTTATCGACGGTCTGACCGATATTTGATCACCAAAGTTGGGATAGTGAAGAAGTTCTTTGCCTAAATCACCAGCAGGTAAATACATAAAACCACTAACACAATGTAAAATAACTTTTAACCATCGGCAATCTGTTGATATTTGAGACTGATGGTCTAGGACATTTGCTACAGCAGAATAAAGCAAATCTAATTTGTCGCTAGTGAATTCGTATTTGATGAATTTTTTCAAATATCCTTCAAGGGAAGATTATCATATAACAATAATGGAGTTAAAGCGTTCTTACATTCATCAGTTTTTGTAACTATTTGTATAAATTTATCACGATGTTCAGGAACCATAGTTTTCAATCCAGATAGAGTTACATCTGGAAATATTTTAATTTCTTTTTTGTGATTTACCGTCCCAAAGTAATCCACTATTTCACGAAGAATATTTAATCCTTTTATTCTACCTAGTTTGGTAAGTAATAATGATGCCCATAAAAACTCAGGCATTCTATCATTCATCCAAGAAGTAAGCTTTAGTTTAGGTATTTGTGCAAAGGGAGGAATTAAGGTCTTATTCTCAAATTTATGTTCGGGAATACCAGAGTAATTGAAACTCTTCTTCACCTTTGTCTTTTTTTCTTATTACTTTTTTTACTCATAATATAAATTATAGCAAGCTAACTCTATATAACCCGATTCCGGATAAACGAAATTGAACTACTATGTAGAAGAAAAAATCTGGATAAAAGTCCACGAATAGAAATATAAATCGGGTGAAAATTTCTTTTATTTAATATAAAACTGTTTTTTATTGCCATTGTATTATGCATAAATAGAATATTATCACGAAAAAATTTATGTGTAATATGATAGATGGGTGATCTGCCTAATGGATCAGGATAGGAAAAGATAAAATGAGAAAAATCCATAACAACCTAAATTGTTGGAATTGTAAGTCAACTTAAGAAAAACTTTACAAATGTTCACTAAAATAATTGGAATTGATTAATAGAATTTGGTGGGATAATAAGAAGGAATTTGACTTTACGGGCTACGGATTAAATAAATAAATTCTGTGTTTCTTAAAATCCGGGTGCGAATCAATATGAACCCAAGAAGTATCACGTTCAATTCTGTTTATGAATGGAAATTTATGCTTGAAATCAAAAATACGAGTACGGACATCCTCAGCAAACCAACCGGTAACATCAAAATCGATTGCTCTGCCAAACTTGTGCTGGGATAGTTTCGCTCCAACATCAGTAAAAGGATCTCGATAACCGCGTGATTTAAGCGGTCCATTCCAATACCAATTGTTGACACGAACCGGCGTATCTTTCCCGGACTTGATCAGAGAAGAATATTCTGATATCATCGATGGTTTGTAAAATTTCATCAGATAAAAACAAGAGTGAATCATCACCATAGATTTTATAAATCTCCGGTGGAACTAATTCGTATGGTTTGAAATATTTTGGAATGTACATTGAGTACCTATTTTGTAATTGAAAAGACGAGAAGGACTAAAAGGACAATAGATGAGTAAAACCAGTTGTCTTTATAAAAAGGAATTGGTTTCTCAAATTCTTTTACTTCTTTAATCTTAATAGTATCTGTGATTATTCTTTCCGGAAAATCGAAATCAATTTCAAAATAATTAAGAGGTGGAAAGAAGTATTGAACAAAAAGATTCAGAGAATCTTTTGTGATCGTGGTATCGGCGGAAGCAGATACAACTTTAGTTGTATCATCCAAATAAACTGTATCGAGCGAAGCGGTAAGTTTATGAACTGTAATTGTATCGATTAATAAAACCGTATCGGGTTTAGAATAGACTGTGTCAACTGAATGCTCAACTAGAACACGATTATTATCGCTGGTGTTATTATCAAATATCAGCCAAGTAACAAGCAAAGCTGCGTAAACAATTAATAAAGTGATAGCTGTTTTATTCATCGGACTACGAAATAAAAAATGAGCGAAGCGATAACTAAAAGGAATTTGAAAATAAGATGCGGAATGAATTCTATCGAGCTTCAACCAAAAGCAATCGTAATCCCAACTGCCTTCACAAGTTCCTAGATATTTCCAATTGATTCCTCTTTGTCTTCCGATGTTTACCATCGTATCAAATAACAACAATCCAATTGTAACAGATAAAAAGAATAAAGAAAGAGAAAGTAGAACCGGGTAAAAGAGAAGCATCACAAGAAGAAATGAAACGTGCAAAAAAACTCTAAGCATGAAATAAGTTGTGTGCCATTGTTCTTTCCAATAAGCTGCAGATTGAACATCTGAGTAATACATGTATTGAAGATGTTTAGCAATTTGTCCGTGAGCTAAGCCGAATAAGATGTAAAAGATAAACCAGAAGAATGATATAATAAAAATCATTATTTCACCTCTGCAAATTTTTGTAATGCTTTCGGTGCGAATGCGCCGAAGATGAAAAGCGAAACGAGTGAAACCGAGTGAAGCGAAATCATATCGAGAATTAATATTACAGCTGAGATGATCATTGCTGAGATCAGCGCAATGAAAGACATTAAGCGCATGAGGGATTTATTTCCTTTATCATCTGATAAATAAGTTTTGTTTTGCTGAGGATTAATAGCGGAATTTTGATCTGTATGTTTACATTCAAGTATTATTTTATTTGACATAGAAACCTCAATAAAAAAAACTCTGCCCGTGGGCAAACGGACAGAGCAGAGGGATAAGCAGCAAGTAGGAGGAACAATGAAAAAGAACTAATTTTATGTTAATGCAACGGTTGCGGTTTTAACAGTACCGTTTGAGTATTTTACTTTTGCAATTAAGTTATCACCAGTTTCGTCTAGTGAGAAGGAAATATTACCGTCTTCTGATATCCTCATCGGCTGACGGTGACGAAGCTGCTGAAAGATAAAATTGTTCATAAACTTAAAACGACCGGCACCAAATAAAGTAACATCACCGGTGTCAATATTTTCTGCAGAAAAAATAGCAGTAGAATTATTCTCAATGAGGTAATCTGTAAATGAAAGTTTGAAGTTGGAGTTATTTATTGGACCATTAAGCTGGATTCTAGGTTTAGTTATTCCTTCATTCGCAGCATCCGTATAAAGCGAAGCATACGAAGCGATATCAATATTTATTTTACAAGACTCAACTGCTTGAGCGCATAAAATTGTATGGAAGTCGGTAACATCAATCCAATGTCTCTCAGTTTCACCAACCGGACGTCTATACCAGCTTGTTAAATCAAAAACGCTGTTTGGGTTACCATTTAGATTAATCAGCGAATCCCAAGATCCACTTGAACTTAGTGCTTCA
>JAXHMN010000017.1:0-9134 GCA_034521465.1 Melioribacteraceae bacterium
ACGACGCTGATTAAACTGATTTACACAGATTTAATCTGCGCGAATCCTCTATTTCTGTGCCTGCCCGCCTAAGGTAATGCCAAATGGCAAGTCAAGTTAAAAGTTTGGATATAGTTCATTTTCATTATGTAATATGTTAATAAACTGATTGACAACATGTTTTGCGATACCTGTAGCTTGATGAATGTACACAGGATTAGGATTTAATTCAGAAGACTGTTTTTACGCGATTGTAATCTTTAAGATACCGGTCAACAGCTTTTTGTGAATGATTGCACTCTCTAGCAACAGTAGCTGGATCTTTTTTCTGTATAATAATTTTATTTACGATAGTTGTTTTGTGCGAAATAGAAGAACCCATATCATGTAATCACCGGTATGCGGTACAATACAATCGTGTTCTTTTTCATATCTTAAACGAATGTGCGGATAGCACTAGAACATCTTAGAGTAATTAGCGCTGCATCCCGGGTAGATAAAACACCGCCTTGTTGATATGCTTCTTTGAAAATTCTGGCTAAAGCATCCTTGGCAATTACTGAAGGAAGGATCCCGTTTTCAAGTTGTTGAATGTCTTCTTCGGTAACAATCGATAAAACAACCGGCACATATTTACGTAATGGAGAATCACCTCTTGTGTTTTTATCTAAAGCGTTCCAGAGTAATTGACCGGGTTTGAGCCTTTTTACATCGGGGCAATTATTTTCGAAAAGTCCAATAAGTTCATCGGCTAGTTTTCTCTTATGACTGGACCAAAGAATTTAGGAAATTCACTGTGGAAGAAATTCATAATAACAGCTTCAAGAACAGTGACTTAGCAGAACTATATCGCTTAACAGAGTCAGCTTTCCTTATCACTTGAGCCTCCTTGTTCGGTAAGATAAAAAATGTTTTTTTTAAAAGAAGGATTTAAGTTCTTTCCTTCGCGAAGCAATAATTGCATGGGTTTTGTAGATATTGAAATATTCCTCGACAAGCCGAGCAGAAAGTTTAACAAGAAAAGCAATTGTGTAAACGTCGTAGTTTTTCTTTTGATAATGCGATAACTCGTTTGAACTTATCGATGTAATTTTTTACCGATTGGATGCTGTGAAAAGTATCCCGTGAAATATCGGAATACTCTTTTCCCTTAAGCCATTGTTTAACGAATAATGGAACGGTGGGATATTGTTTCGTCCCATATCATGAATTGTAGAACGAAGTGGCAAAACAATATTGTTCTTTCTCAAAGTTTGTAAATCGCGACAGATGGTTCTTTCACCGCAATTGAATAGTCTGTTTGCAAGGTCTTCGACAGTTAGTAATCCGCCTTGCTGATATGCCTCGTTACAAACTCTTTGAATTCTATGTTGACGAAGACCGATGACGCCATGTTCTTCTCTAACCTTGAGGTCTTCAATAGGATCATCATAAGTAAGTGTTACTGTTATTTGTTTGCTTTCGGATAGAGTGATTGATGGTTTGTTATCAATTGAAAGAACTTGAAATAATATTTGTCCCGGTTTAATAGAAACACTATTCTGAAAATACGGGGTATAAATTTTATAAACAGTATCCATTATAGAACTGGCTTCAATGGAGAAACATTGAAGTCCGGTAATTATTTCGTTTACGAACTGAGTATCCAATTGTTTTTGGGATAATCTATTCCATTTTTGTAAGGAAGAGTTGTTTATCATAGCGCACCATATGATTATTATTTTCGAACACAGGTGAACTCCGAGTCGGCAGGTACGCCCTACCTTCCGTTCACCTGTGGAATTAGTTGAATTACTGAATTACCAAATAAATGATACATTTGCCATATGGCACGAATATAGGCGTGGGCATCAGTGTTCCATCGTTTTTATCATTTAACGACTATGTCGTAAACTTTGTTTTTCACGTAAATTTCTTTTACGACTGTTTCGCCTTCGGTGTGTTTCGCTACTTTTGTCTTCTGCATAAGCTGATTGTTTAACATCATCTTCACTGCTGTCAGCCGGAACTTCAATTGCAGCTCTTAATTTTCCATTTACTTGAACAGCAATTTTTACCGTATCAACTACCAATGCTGCCTCATCAGGTTCAAACCAAACAGCTTCATCAAAAATCGATTTTTCATTACCAATAAGTTCCCAGCACTCTTCGCCAAAATGCGGAGCTAATGGTGCGATCATCACTGTCATTCTTTCCAAGGCATAAGTTTGTAAATCTTCGGACATCCTTTAAACTTTTACTCAACTCATTTGAAAGTTCCATTAACACAGCGACTGCCGTATTAAATCTAATGTGTTCAACTTCTTCGGTATATTTATTTATGCTTTGGTTTACTTTTTGGTAAAAGATATTTTCTAATTCATTTAATTCAGTAACATCATACTTTTCTTTTGAAGGATGATCTTTGGCAAAATTCTCATGCTCAGACATCAATTGATAAACTTTTTGAACAAATCTATCTACACCAACAATACCTTTGTCACTCCAATCACCACCAAGATCATAGGGACCCATGAACATTAAATACATTCTAAATACATCCGAACCATACTCTTCAATAAATGAGTTTGGATTTACAACATTCCCTTTTGATTTTGACATCTTTGCACCGTTGTTCGTAATAGTGCCTTGATGCCGGAGTTTAGCGAACGGTTCGTCGGTTTCTACCAGACCGATATCACGCAAAAATTTATGTACAAAGCGAGCATAAAGAAGATGCATTGTTGAATGTTCAGCACCGCCGAACGTACATATCCACCGGCTTCGAATCTTCGAGTTCAGGATCAAACATTCCGTCCGTGAATTTCGGGTTAAGAAATCTTAAGTAGTACCACGATGAATCAACGAAAGTATCCATAGTATCAACATCACGCTTTACCAGTACCGCCGCATTTTGGACATTTTGTATTTACAAACTCTTCATTTTTTGCGAGTGGTGAACCGCCATCGGGTTTGAACTCGACATCGTAAGGAAGTTTAATTGGTAGTTGATCTTCCGGAACGGGTACTTCGCCACAGTTATCGCAGTAAACGACTGGTATAGGAGTTCCCCAATAACGTTGACGAGAAATTAACCAATCACGTAATTTATAATTTACTTTTGCTCTACCTAGTTCTTCTTTCTCCAGTTCGTCGGTAATTTGCTTCTTTCCGTCAATCGAATTTCTGACCGGTATATTTACCGGAATTTATCATCATTCCGGTGCCGGTATAAGCAGATTCTAATTTTTCCTTCTCTTCCGTACCAGGTTCGAGTATGACTTTTTTAATAGGAGATCGAATGTTTTGGCGAACTCAAAATCTCTTTCATCATGTCCCGGAACTGCCATTACACAACCGGTGCCGTAACTTGCAAGCACATAATCCGCAACCCAAATTGGTAATATCGTTCACCATTAATAATGCATTACAGCCATATGCACCTGTAGGCACGCCGGTTTTTTCTTTAACGGTTGATGTTCTTTCAATATCGGATAAACTTTGTATAGATTTATATATCTTCAACTTCTTCTTTGCGTTCATCAATGATGTTATTTTATTTACGAGTTCGTGTTCAGGTGCGAGCACCATGTATGTCACACCAAATAGTGTATCGGTACGAGTGGTGAATACGCTTACCTTTTCTTCAATTCCTTCAACTTTAAAATCGACTTCCGTTCCCGTGCTTTTTCCTATCCAATTTGTCTGCATAGATTTTGTTTTTTCGGGGTCGATCAATTTTGTTCAAGCCGGATGAAAGTTCATCGGCGTACTTGGTTATTTTGAAAAACCACTGGGTCAAGATTTTTTCGCTCGACTTCGGTGCTGCATCTTTCGCAAGTTCCGTCTTGTTGAACTTGCTCATTTGCCAAAACCGTGTTGCATGACGGGCACCAGTTGACCGGTGCATTTTCCGGTAAGCCAAACCCTTTTTATAGAGTTGTAAAAACAACCATTTATTCCATTTGTAATATTCCGGAACACATGTCATTAACTCTGCATCCCAATCGTACATGCAGCCCATTTGCTTAAGTTGTGCGCGGATGCTTTAGATATTTTCTATGAGTAGAATCTTGAGGATCGAACACCGGTTTTAATTGCATAATTTTTCGCCGGTAATCCGAACGCATGCGTAGCCCATCGGTTCGAAAACATTGTAACCTTGCAATTTTTCGAAGCGAGCCCACGAATCTGTTGGGCCCGTAATTATACCAATGTCCGATGTGAAGTTTTTATCCCGAAGGATAGATAAACATCACAAGAGTGTAAAGTTTCTTTTCGGTATCCGGAAAGGTCGGTTTTGTAAACTTTGTTGTCTTCCCAAATTTTCTGCCATTTAGCTTCGGTTTCTGTAAAAGGATAACGCATAAAATCCATAAGTTTATTTAAAAGAAATTGAAAATTATCAAATAAAGGGGGGTTTAGCAAGGAATCATATTTTTGGTCGGAGCCACATTATTAAGCAGTTTTTCTTAACTATTATTGCAAGTTTCGATTACCCATCTAATTTGATTGCACTCGAACAACCTAACTAAAAAATTGTAGACAACGCAAATTTTCCTCGAATTGACAGAACAAATCTTTTTAAGAAAATGCGAAAGTATAGAATTGAGAAAACATGAATTTGTAAGTTAATTCTCTAAGTGATATTTCATATTACTTAGAGTTATCAAATCTGTTCGGATAACGATTTGCTTTCAAACTTTAGCTTTATATTCAGCGAATCAAGTACTTTAACAATTGTATCAAAGCGAGGATGTGAATTCGATTTAAGCGCTTTGTAAAGACTTTCCCTACCGAGTTCCGGAATCTCCGCAATTTCTTTCATTCCTTTAGCTTTAGCTATATCGCCAACTGCACTAATCAGCATTGCCGTATCACCGGTTTCTAAGACGGATGTTAAATACTCAGCTATCATTAAGTCATCATCAAGGTAGTCTGCAATATCAAATTTTGCGATTTTTTCACTCATTGTTTTTCTCCACTTCTTCTAATACCCTTTTGGCTTTTTCAATATCATTTTTTTGTGATTCTTTAACTCCTCCTACTAATAACAAAATTATTCTCTGCTTTTTAATAGTAAAGTAAATTCTGTAACCGGGGCCATAGTGAATTCTAAATTCAAAAATTCTTGAATGAATAGATTTATAATCACCCAAGTTTCCCAACTCGAACAGATTTTAATTTAGTAAGTATTTTTGCCTTTGCACGTGTATCTTTTAATTTCTTTAACCATTTGTCAAATGTGTCTGTTCGTTGAATTAAATACATGATTAAATGTATCCAAACGGATACAAAGATTCAAGTATTAAATTCTACTTCATTCACACAATCGATTAAAACTTGGAATTCATTCCAACTATTCTGTTTGTAATTATTTAGCTCTTCAACTGATCTTTAAAATCGAAAACATTTCGAAAATTAGAGGTAATAATGCAAAGAATAACATTCCTTTTTTTTATAGTTCTCTTTTCAGTTTTACAAATTACTGCCCAAGATAAACGCGCCATCACAATTGATGATCTTTGGGCGATGAAACGAATAGGTTCGTTCGACGTTTCCCCTAATGGTAAAACAATCGCTTTCGATCAAACTATTTACAGCTTTGAAACAAATAAAGGCAACACAGACATTTATTTAATTGATAGCGATGGAACTAACTTAAGATGTATTCAAGAATAGCTGAGGTAAATGAATCATCACCAAAATTTGCTCCGGACGGTAGATTAACTTTTCGAAAAAGAAGAGTCAAATTTGGATTGCAGATATCGACGGCGGTAACGAAGAGAAATTAACCGATATTTATACAGGCGCCTCCGGAATTGTTTGGGCAAATGACGGATCAAAATTTTTGTTTACTTCATCAGTGTGGCCCGAATGTGAAACTCAAGAGTGCAACAAAGAAAAAGATGAAGAGAGAGCGAATCGTGGTTACGAAGCAGATATCTTCTGATGAACTTTTATACAGACACTGGAATCATTGGACAGGTCCAAAAAGATCACATTTATTTTTAATGGATTTAGAATCCAACGAACACTATGATTTAACATTAGGCATAGAAACAGACACTCCAACAATCGCACTCGGAAGCGGTCATGACTATGCAATTTCACCCGATGGAAAAGAAGCCGCTTTCGTTATGAACAATACCGGTGAGCAAGCATGGAATACTAACAATGACGTGTTCATCGTTTCTTTAGAAAATTTAGAAAAAGGAAAAGCTTCCAAGATTAAAAAGATTTCCGTCAGCGAAGGCAACGACAATCAACCGGTTTACTCACCCACATGGAGAATTTATCGCCTTCCGCTCTATGGCTCGTGCCGGTTTTGAAGCGGACAAACAAACTTTAGTTCTCTATAATCGTGACAAGCGGATGAATTAAAAAATATCAGCGAACAGTACGATATGTCCATCGGACAAATTGTTTGGTCAAGTGATTCAAAAACAATTTACTTCGATTCCGGTAACGAAGTAAACAATTCAATTTATTCGATTGATGTTGAAAGTCAAGAAGTGACAACACTATATGAACCGCACGTAAACTCAAGTTTGGTATTAGCAACGGATAATTCTAAAATTTATTTCAAACAACAAAGAAATGATCTGCCGTATGAAATTTTTTCAATCGGATTAGATGGTGAAAACTTTTCACAAATTACTTCTGTTAACAAAGAACTACTTTCCGAAATTGAATTTGGTGAGTTTGGTACATTTTGGAGCGAAGGCGCTGAAGGAGCACAAGTTCAATCAGATAATTGTAACGCCGCCATTTTTTGATCCGGATAAAGAATATCCGCTTATGTTTTTAATTCACGGCGGACCTCAAGGCGCATGGTCGGATGATTTCCATTACCGATGGAATTTACAAATGTTTGCAGCACCCGGTTATGTTGTTGTAGCACCAAACCCGAAGAGGAAGTACGGGTTATGGACAAAAGTTCACTGACGAAATTCTCAAGATTGGGGCGGTAAAGTCTATACCGATTTAATGAACAGTTATGACAACGCTTTAGAAAAATTTGATTTCATCGATGAAGAAAACACATTTGCCTCAGGCGCTTCATACGGTGGTTACATGATCGCTTGGGTCAATGGTCATACCGATAGATTTAATGCGCTGCTCTGCCATGACGGGGTATTCAATTTAGAAAGTATGTGGGGATCAACCGAAGAACTTTGGTTCCCGGAATGGGAAATGGATGGCGCACCTTGGGAAAACAGAGAACTTTACCAAAAATGGTCGCCGCACATGTATGCAGAAAATATGAAAACTCCTACACTTATTGTGCACGGCGCTTTGGATTTCAGAGTTCCCGAAACTCAAGCAATGGAATTTTTCTCAACTCTGCAGAGATTAGGAGTTGAAAGCAAATTTTTATATTATCCCGATGAATATCATTTTGTAGTGAAACCAAGAAATGCAAAACTTTGGTGGAACACAGTTTACTGATTGGTTTGAAGAATATAAAATGGAGAAATAAATATGAACGATAAAGATGAAATGTTCAATCTGACGATCTAGCCGAAGATACCGTTGAACGAGAATTCAACGAAGAATATGATACCGAAGAGAAAGTAGCCGAAGCACAAAATTATGTTGATGAAAATCTTTGGGAAAAGGTTGAACGGATCGGGAAAAAAATATCCTTCGCAAAAGATATTAGAGCACTCGTTTAATTACATGACTGATCCTTCGGTTGCTTGGTATCGTAAATCAATTGTTGTCGGAGCTCTTGTTTACTTCATTACTCCTATTGATGCAATACCGGATATTGCTCCGCTGATCGGCTACCTTGATGATCTTGGTGTGATAACAGCGGTCCTTAGATACTTGGGACACGAGTTGATGCAGTATTATAATTACTAATTCACCACTAAAGAGCACAGAGAAAAGCTGAATAAAATTTCCTATGATATTATCGGTTATGCTCTGAAAGTTCTTGGAATGCTTATCAATTTTAATGTAACACAATTGAAAAAAGGTAAAGGAAGATTTGTAATATAACCTCTTTGTGTTCCTTTGAGCACTTTGTGGTAGAAGGTAGTGGAATGAAAAAATTAAAACTTCTCTCTTAATAATTTCAATAAGCATTTTGCTTATTAACTGCGGTGGAAATTATCCGCCGCTTGATACTGTAAAATCAGTTGATATACAAAAGTATCTCGGCAAGTGGCATGAAATAGCAATGATCCCAAACAGGTTTCAAGAAGGCTGCCACTGTACAACTGCTGAGTATTCTTTAATTGATGAAGAAACAATCAGAATAGTAAATACTTGTAATCAAGATAGCTCCGATGGTGAAATTGATCAAGCGAACGGTAAAGCGTTTGTAGTTGAAGGCAGCAACAACGCAAAACTAAAAGTACAATTCTTTTGGCCGTTTAAAGGTGATTATTGGATTTTGGAACTCGATGAAGATTATCAATATGCACTTGTCGGTTCACCAAGCAGAGAATATTTATGGATATCTCTCACGCACACCAACTCTTGACGAAACAATAGTCGCGCAATTAAAACAAAACGCCGAACAAAAAGGATTTGATACTTCAAAGATGATTCACACGGATCAAACTTGTTATCAGTAAATATTAGTTTTCTTCAAGGAGATATTGATGAGTAAGTTCAAAGTTATAAAGAGCGACATTTTATTCAGTGGAAAAGTTTTTGATTTAAAAGTTGATGAAATTCAATACGATACAACCGGCAATACCGGAAGAAGAGAAGTGGCAGTTCATTCCGGGCGGAGCTGTTGTAGTTGCTGTAACAGACGAGAACAAAATAGTAGTTAGTAAAACAATTTCGTTATCCATTTCAAAGAATGGGTGTTGGAGCTGCCGGCGGCAAACTTGACGACAATGAAGATCCTCAGATTTGTGCAACACGCGAATTAACCGAAGAAACGGGTTATACCGCGGGCAAAGTCACTAAACTCGGACACATTTATACAACACCCGGGTTCTGCAATGAAATACTTCATATTTATTTAGCTGAGAATTTAACTCCCGGTGATCACAACCGCGAAGAAGGTGAAGAAGGAATGGAAGTTTATGAATTTACTATCGATCAGATTAAAGAAAAAATTGCTAATGGTGAACTTGTAGACGCAAAGTCGATCAGTGGAGATAATGATGTACCTCAATAAATCCTAAATTCTAAGCAATGAATTCTAAACA
>JAXHMN010000018.1:0-9569 GCA_034521465.1 Melioribacteraceae bacterium
ACTGATAGTAAACGCAGGGAAAATTCTTTTCGAGAAAAGAGTCGATTAAAAGATGAGTATCTGGAAATTATTTTGGATCATGCACTCGCTCCAATTATTATCTGGGACTCTTTGTTTGTTATAAATAGGTTTAACCTTGAATTCGAAAAACTAAGCGGTTATGAATCAAGCGAAGTGATAGGTAAGCCAATTAAAACTCTTTTCCCAGATGATAAAGCTGATTCATTTATTGATTTATTAAAGAATCATCTAAGCGATAAAAAATCGGAAGCATTTGAATTAGACATTTTAACAAAAGATAAAAATATAAAGACAGTCCTTTGGAGTTCTGTAAGCATCTTCGATAAAGAAGATAAAAATATTGTTGCAACAATTGCACAAGATATAACCAAAGGAAAACAAACAACCGATAAGTTAGCCGCTTTGGAAACCCGTTACCGTCGTCTCTTTGAATCTGCACAAAATGGAATTCTTATTCTAGATGCGGAAACAGGTAAGATTATTGATGTTAATCCCTTTCTGTGTGAACTGCTTGATTATTCAAAAGAGAACTTTATTGACAAAGAATTATGGCAAATCGGGTTCTTCAAAGATATTGCTGCTAATAAAGAAAAATTTTTAGAACTGCAGAAGAAAGGATATATCCGGTATGAAGACTTACCGCTTGAAACTGCAAATGGACGAATGATAAATGTCGAGTTTGTGAGTTGCCTCTATTTAGTAAATAATCATAAAGTAATTCAATGTAATATACGGGATATAACCGAACACAAACATTCAGAAAATAAATTAAGAATTTCGGAAAGCCGTCTTCGTACCCTTGTAAAAACAATCCCCGATTTAATATGGTTAAAAGATGTAAATGGAGTATATCTATTGTGCAACCCGATGTTCGAACGTTTTTCGGAGCCAAAGAAATTGATATCGTGGGTAAAACAGATTTTGATTTTGTGGATGAACAACTGGCAGTCTTTTTTCGCGAAAATGACAAGAAGGCAATGGATGCCGGTAAACCGACAAGTAATGAAGAATTAGTTCCTTTCACAGATGACGGTCACAAAGTCTATCTGGAAACTATAAAGGCGCCGATGTATGATAACAACGGAAAACTTGTTGGTGTTCTTGGTATTGGGCGCGATATTACAGAACGTAAACAGGTGGCCGAAGAATTGATTAAAGCAAAAGAAAAAGCTGAAGAATCCAATAAACTAAAATCGGAATTTCTAGCGCAGATGTCGCACGAAATCCGAACTCCAATTAATGTAGTGTTGGGTTATACAGAATACCTCGATGATTTGATTGGTGAGCCAAAGGTCCCCGAAGTCGTCGATTGTTTTGATGGTATAAATCTTTCTTCAAATAGAATCATCAGAACAATAGATTTGTTACTTAACGCAGCAGAATTACAAACAGATAGTTATCAACCTAATTTTGTTACAATTGATCTCGATAAAGAAATTCTCAATAAATTATTTCAAGAATTTCAGTTCTTGGCTACGCAAAGAGGGTTAGAACTGATATACAATAGTGAAGTAAGTGAGACCGAGATTATTGTAGATGGATATAGCGTTACTCAAATTTTTGTCAACTTGATAGATAATGCTATCAAATACACAAAAAAAGGTAAAGTAGAAATTTTATTATCAAAAAATATTACGGGCAATATTATAGTAGAGATAAAAGATACGGGAATTGGAATTGCTAAAGAATTCCTTCCCAGATTATTTGATTTCTTTGCTCAAGAAGAACAAGGTTACACAAGAAGTTTTGAAGGTAACGGTCTGGGTTTAGCTCTTGTAAAAAGTTACTGCGAAATTAATAATGCCCGCATAGAAGTAGAAAGTGAGAAAAACGTAGGATCAACATTTAGAGTTATATTTAATAACTGATCTGCATTTCGTTAAATGAGAGATTAGCAACAAAGACCTTAGCATGTTTGATTTGGGTGTTTTCTAGTAGTAGGTTTATTCTCGTACAACAAATTTTTCTTTTTCTTTGATTTTGCCCGCCACGAAATCTTGAATTTTAGTTTTGAAGATTAAATAAGTTTCTAGATCTAGAATATTTAGAATAAATTAATGGAGAATAATGAAAAAAGAAGAACCGGTAAATTGGGAAGAATTAATTGTAAGTTTTAGTGTTATGAGCAATCCCAATATCCTTATTCTGTAATACATGATATGTACCGGGTAATTCAATTTGTTGCGAAATTCAATCTTCATTTGCGATACTGAAGTACTACGGGAAAGTTGAAACAATAAATAATATACTTTACGATAAACGTGTAGTACAAGAAGGTGGAATAGATAAAAACCCATTACTTAATCTCATCAGATCGAATGAAGTTAATGGTGTTGGAATAACGGAAGAAGATGTTAAAAGATTTTTCAAAATTGAAGAGAGAGTGAGTACATTCGGTGTTGATGGTGAAACCAGTGCTGGTTTGGGTTTGCTGTTATGTAACAAATTGATTAAACTAACACGATGGGAAGATACGGGCAGTGAGTAATGAAAATACAGGCAGCAAATTTTCATTTACTCTTCAAGGAGAGGGTGGACATGAAATCCAAAAACAAGAAAGATAATTTAAGCCTTCCTAACACTAAACATTCCTTAAACAGTAAATTGAAATCGGCTGATGGAGAAAATGATTTCTACGAAAATATTGTAAACACTGTACGGGAACCACTACTTATACTCGATAAAGATTTGAGAGTTGTAAAAGCCAATCAATCGTTTTTTGATTTTTTCAAAGTTAACCCGGCCGAAACAGTCGGAACACTTATTTATAATTTGGGAAATAACCAATGGGATATTCCCAAACTAAGAGAACTGCTCGAGACAATCCTCCCGAGAAAACAATATTCAACGGATTTGAAGTTGAACATATCTTCTCTACTATCGGAAAACGGTTTATGCTTTTAAATGCCCGGCAAATTGAAAGGGCATTTGGAAAAGAAAAAGTAATTCTTCTTGCAATTGAGGATATAACCGAACGTAAAAAGATAGAATAAGGTCTGGAAAAAACCAGTAAAGAACTAGTGATAATAAAAAAATCCGCCGATGAAGTAAGTGAATTTGCCGAAAATATAATTAACACTGTGCGCGAACCTTTACTTTTATTGGATAAAAAGTTAAGAGTAGTTAAAGCCAGCCGTTCATTTTTTGATTTCTTCAAGGTAAGCTCTGATGAAACAATTGGAACGCTCATATATAATTTAGGAAATAACCAATGGGATATTCCTAAACTAAGAGAACTGCTCGAGACAATCCTTCCCGACAAAACGACATTCGATAACTATGAAGTTGAACACGATTTTTCAACTATCGGTAAACGCATAATGCCTTCAAATGCCCGGCAAATTGAAAGGGCATTTGGAAAAGAAAAAGTAATTCTTCTTGCAATTGAGGATATAACCGGGCGCAAACGTGAAGAAAAATTGTTACGTGACAAGAATCGACTAACCGGTGAATATTTGGATATTCTTTTTGATCTTGCACGCACTCCAATTGTTATCTGGGACTCTTCTTTGATCATAAATAGATTTAATCTTGAATTCCAAATACTAAGCGGTTATGAATCAAGCGAGGTGATAGGTAAGCCCATTAAAACTCTTTTCCCAGATGATAGAGCTGATTCGTTTATTGATTTATTAAAGAATCATCTAAGCGACAAAAATTCGGAAGCATTCGAAATAGACATTTTAACAAAAGACAAAAGTATAAAGACCGTTCTTTGGAATTCAACAGGAATTTTTGATAATGAAGGTAAAAATATTGTTGCAACAATGGCACAAGATATTACTGATCGGAAACAAACAAGCGAAAAGTTAGCATATTTGGAAACCAGTTACCGTATTCTCTTTGAATCTGCACAAGACGGAATTCTTACTCTCAATGCGGAAACAGGTAAGATTATTGATGCTAATCCCTTTTTGTGTGAACTGCTTGATTATTCAAAAGAAAAGTTTATTGACAAAGAATTATGGCAAATCGGGTTCTTCAAAGATATTGCAGCTAATAAAGAAAAATTTTTAGAACTCCAAAAAAATGGATATGTCCGTTATGAAGACTTACCCCTTGAAACTGCAACTGGACAAATAATAAATGTCGAGTTTGTGAGTTACCTCTATTCAGTAAATAACCATAAAGTTATTCAATGTAATATCCGGGATAATACGATAGGTAAACACAACAAAGATATGCTTCTAAAATTATCACGTGCTGTTGAGCAAAGCCCTGCATCAATAATCATTACCGACACCGAAGGAGATATTGAATATATAAATCCGAAAGTAACCGAAATTACCGGTTATCAATTTGCGGAAGTAATCGGGAAAAAACCCCGTATATTCAGCTCGGGAGAAAAACCAAAAAGCGAGTATAAAGAGTTATGGGCAACAATTACTTCCGGCAAAGAATGGCGTGGGGAATTCCATAATAAAAAGAAAAACGGTGAACTTTATTGGGAATCGGCATCAATTTCACCAATCATAAATGAAAAAGGAATTATTACAAATTATCTAGCCGTTAAGGAAGATATTACAGAACAGAAACGGGCGGCAGAAGAATTACTTAAAGCAAAAGAAAAAGCCGAAGAATCCGATAAACTAAAAAACGGAATTCCTTGCTCAAATGTCGCACGAAATTAGAACTCCTATTAATGTTCTGTTGGGTTACATAGAGTACCTCGATGATTTATATGGTGAGCCAAAAATCCCCGAAGCCGTCGATTGTTTTGATGGTATAAATATTGCCTCACATAGAATCATTAGAACCATAGATTTGATACTTAATGCCGCTGAATTACAAACAGGCACTTATCAGGCTAAATTTATTAAAATTGATCTCGATACGGAGATTCTTCATAAATTATATAAAGAACAATTTCTCTCAGCTAGTCAACGCGGATTAGAATTCATGTATAATTGTGAATTAAATGACCCGAAGATTTTAGCAGATGATTACAGTACTACCCAAATTTTTGCGAACTTAATTGATAATGCAATCAAATACACAAGAAAAGGTAAAATAGAAATTTTGTTAACAAAAAATAGAAACGGTAACATTGTTGTTGAGATAAAAGATACAGGAATTGGAATTGCTAAAGAATTTCTTCCCAGATTATTTGATGCATTCACTCAAGAAGAACAAGGTTACACAAGAAGTTTTGAAGGTAACGGTCTGGGTTTAGCTCTTGTTAAAAGATACTGCGATATTAATAATGCACGTATAGAAGTAGAAAGTGAGAAAAACGTAGGATCAACATTTAGAGTTATATTTAATAACTGATTGCTTCGTCTCGGTCTTTTAATTTAGTTTGCAGCTTTTCGATCTTCTTTTCTTCGGATGTGGTTTGTTTTTGATTCGATACCTTTAGAGTAAATATATCGGTTGCAGATTCAAAGAGTTTCTTTTTCTGCCATAGGCATTCCTTCGGAACAGTTATATATATCGTTCGGACGGACATCGTACTTCTTGGCTAATTGACTAATTGGAATATTGTTTTCTAAAAGTTCTCTTAGGATTATTACTTTTTGTTCTGGTGTGTAGCGTTTTCTTTGATGCATGGAAGTCACCTTTTTTACAATATTGTTAATTTAGGAAATTCCATTTTCATCTGAAGCATTACAATGGGACAGTTTTTACGCTGATAATAAAAAAATAGATTTGGAGCCAATGATGAAAAAAATGTTAGTAGTAGAAGATGATGTTTTGTCACGGGATGTTCTTGACCGAATATTTAAGAGTGAATATCAGATAGACTATTGTTTTTCCGGTGAAACTTTCCGGCAATTCATAGCTGATAATGTGTATGATGTAATAATTATGGACATTGCATTACAGGGGAAAGAAAATGGTTTAGATTTAACAAGGGAGTTAAAAAGTGATCCGGTTCATTCAAAAACTCCAATAGTTTGTCTTACCGCACTAGCATTTAAACGAGATAAAGAAGCCGCTATGCGAGCAGGTGTAGATACATTTATTGTGAAACCGGTGGCGAATAATGTGCTGCGTGAGAGAGTTGCAGAGATGGTTAAGGAAGGGTTGAGAAAAGGTGAGGTGGAGAAGGGGTGAATGGAGAAATGGATGGAACGATAATCCCGATCGAAAGTTTTTATTGAACCCTTTCAGGGTTCTGCTATTCTTTCTTCTTTCTCTCCGTGTTTAACACGGAATTATAATTATTTGACTGCTTTACAGTCGTGATAATGTCGTGCCGATGGCACTTGGTTTGTGTCGTGTTATTTTTTTGTTACCATAATGTCGAGGCTGTCTCAAAACCCTTAGTTTTCTCGATGCTTCGACAAGCTCAGCAACCATACATTCCGACATACTACGTCGGAACACTCGAAAACCGTCCAAATTCAACGGTCATTGAGTAGTCCGATGCTTTTCGGACGTACCTGTACTGAGCTAGTCGAAGTATCGAAATGACCTTTTGAGACAGCCTCTGGTTAGTTATAGTTTAGAATTTGCGCAAGCGTGAAGCTTGCGGTTACTTTTTGATAATTTAAGAGATTCACGGGTCAGGGGATGATGGATATTTCTGATTTATGAAGGTATTGACACATACTCTATTTTGCAAATTCATTTATCAGACAAATAACTGTCATTTGGTCATTAAACGGCCAATCTGTTCTATTATAGTTTTGATTATGGGCTTAAATATGCAATTTGTGCAAAGAGTGGGTAGGAATAGCCAGTTGCCTCAAAATAAAATGTAACTTTAGTATTATTTCGTTTCCTCATAATAGAGGTAACTCTTGAAATGTATTTTTAATAAAGAACAAAGTAATACTTAGACTATCATTAAAGTAAAATATTAGGGTAATGGAACTAGCCCGTAGGGCGACTGGAGTTACCCTAATATCAATTCTATTTTCCGGAGGCATACTTTAAATATATTTTTAATTTTTATCTCTATATTTTTCTGAAGCTTAAATGGGTCTAATCTTTTTGATAATTTAATCAATCTTTCCTTTTCTTTTCTTAGATAATTTTCCGCATTCAAGTAATCTTTGCAAAGGAGTCTTTGGAGTATCATATTTCTTTATTTGCTTGGCATTTACTCTTTCCTTTGATATTAATTTTACCGACGGAATAAAATAATTAAAAAAATATGACCACTCATTTTCATAAAGATCATTCATAAATGTTACCAACTTAGGATTATCAAATCGCATATAGCCCAAGTATTGACGTATATGTGTCCAGTTTTTACCTTCTATATGTGCGTTATCATTTTTCTGATATGATCTTGATCTCGTATACTCTACAGGTCTTTTTCTTTTTGTAAAGTAACTCATTAAATGCCAATTTAGAAACTCTCCACCATTGTCACTATCAAATCCCAATATCTTGAAGCTGAGGGATTCCTCTATACTTCGTATGGGGCTCACCGGATAAATAGGTGGCAAAAGATATCAAGCAAAGTATTGGATGATTCTGAAAAGAAATAATCTTTATCAACGACACCTCTTATTCTTTGTCTGAACAATTTTAGTTTTGAATGAAAACTCTCTATTGCAGCATTAGTGGCTCGGTTATGAAAGTAATTCTTTATTCCACCTAGATTTCGTTTTATTGTTTCTGCTGCTATTTTCATCTCTCTCAAACTCGTGGTTTCTACTTTTTTTATCCATTGCTCAAAGCTGTTTGTTTTATTTTTGTTTTCATAACAATTTGCGAAAATACATTGACAAATTATATGATTCTAAAAGCTCGGGATATTCTTTGAACAATATCTCAGATCTTTGTCTCTGTGTATCTGTCCATTTATTTGACGGCTTAAATAAAAAATATCTGCTTCGGGCTAATAACTGTTTTCTACTATCTCCATTACGAAATACCTTGGACTCATATTTTACTTTTAATTCTTTGGCTTTTAACAGAGCTTCATTTTCTTCTTCTATAGCTTGCCATCTTAACCTTATTCGTAATGTTTGGACTGCATCGCTTACTATCTTCTGTACGTGAAATCTATCATAAGTATGGATTCCATTCGGCGCTATTTGACGTACCGACCAATCCATAGAATTCGATAAATCCAAGGTTATTTCTTTTATCTTTACTAACTTTTCAAAGCCTACCGATTCTGTTATTTCCCTTGTGATTATTGAGGATTTCGTACCTTTGATTATTGCTGCAAGTGATCCCTTTTTCCCTTTGGCAGTCTTATTTATTACTATCGTATATAATTCTTCGTTGATCAAGCCTGTCTCATCTATTGCCATATCCTCTCGAAAATTCTCTGGGTATACAAATGATTCTTTTGATATTTGTTCTCTTTGATCTCTCTTAAATTGACTGTAGGTCGATAGTACATTTTTGTATTGTTTCTCTAATGTATTTGCTTTTAACTTATTTGCTCGGGCGACTGTCGATATTTCTATCGGTCTTTTTTCAATCTCTTCCTTTAAAAAATCTGCAAAATCTTTTGATAATTTTGTGCCCGGAAATATTTGTGAGGGAATTTCTTTTTTGTAGAGTTCCGTTTCTCCTTCTATCTGCCAAACTCTTCTGCGCAATAACAATCTGACTTTCTTACCTCTTATCGGAAAATCGTTTATTGTGATTTGCTTAAAGCCTTTTTGCCTTATTCGTCTATCTCTATATTTATCTGGGAGCTGTGGTACTTTATTCTTTTCAACTAAACTTATTGTTATTTCTTTTTCTATTGTCTCGTAGCCTGTATATTCAAAATATTCTAATATCCCCTCAGGTAATATTAACTCTGCCAACTCTTTTAAGTTTTCCATTTAATCCTATTGTTTTTCTCTCAAGTTAATTTATTCTTTTGCCACCCAAAAATCCGGTGATCCTCGTACTGGCCTCAAACATACCCTTCTGACCCTTACCCCATATTGCTTGGCTCTCTATCCAACCAGTTGCTTATATCTACTGTGTTTACCGCAGTATGTAAATTGTCCCGCTGGACTGAACGACCACAATGAGCTACTTGTGTCTGCTTCTATAAATCCTGGTTTACTTTCATCCCATTGGTTTGTTTTTATAGGGACTTGCTTTTTTATCACCGGACGATCCAGGCTTTGTGGTTGCATAGCCCTAATTTCTTGTGTCTTTTCCTTGTTGATTTGTAAATATCCTATACTCATCGTTGCTGCGCGACATTTCTAAAGCAAATTTCTATTTTCTTTACTTATCTCTTCTTTGTAATATGGAAGCCACAACGGTATGTATTGTTTTAATCTTTTTGAACATATTAGATTTGTAGCTTTCCACAATTGCTTTAAGAAAATTATTATCTCATCATTATGATATTTTTTCTTTCTACCTGCTCTTTTATATTTCTTTTTCCTAATTGTTTTTTCATTTAGAATACGATATTGCATATTTACGATTGTACGAACAATTGCTACAAAACTCATCTAAATATTTTTTTCTTGCTTTCTTTATTAGCCGTTTTATATCTGTTTCTAATCTCTAATAAATACTCTTTTTTATCGTTGCTCAGGTAATTTTTTCCTGTTTTTTCGGTTACATAAATTATGAGGCAACGTTTACTTTTTAAATATCCTTCGGTTACATTTTTGTGAAGGTATTTT
>JAXHMN010000019.1:0-123529 GCA_034521465.1 Melioribacteraceae bacterium
TATCTATATAAAACTATTTTCATGTATACAATAGCAAGTAAGGGTAGGTATGATAAACTCATTAAATTGTGCCGACAATGTTAGGGTGGCAAAAGTCGAACGGATGGTCACTTCTGTACCGTCTTTGTCAAATTACTTTTGTCCTACTTTTGTCCAAAATTTGTCCAACCATTCTGAAAATTAGTCACCGTGATGAAAACTCACCATGAAAAAAACATAAAAAAACCCGTAAACAAACTTTTAAGATCTGACTACGGGCTAAAATTATGGAGCGGAGAGGGCGGGATTCGAACCCGCGATACCCCTTTCGGAGTATGACGGTTTAGCAAACCGTTGGTTTCAGCCACTCACCCACCTCTCCTTGTGCAGCTGAAAATGAGTTACAAAGATAGAAATATTTTATTTCATTTAAAACAAAAACCTTCCATAAATAACTGCTTTGTTGATTTTCTCCGACGCTTAGTTTAATTTCTTCTTTAATTATCACAATAAAATTCTCATCACTAAGGGAGGAACAATGGCAAAGAAGAAACTTAAGGGCGAAGTTTTTCATCCGTCAAAAGAAGTAATCGAAAATGCACATATAAAAGATTGGGATAAGTTAAATAAAGAAGCTCATGAAGATTATGAAAAATTCTGGGCTGAAAGAGCTAGTGAACTTCACTGGTTCAAAAAATGGAATAAAGTTATTGACGATTCTAAAAAACCGTTTTATAAATGGTTCACCGGCGGAAAAACTAACATCTCTTATAATTGTCTTGATAAACATGTGCAGACTTATCGAAGAAATAAACTCGCATTGATTTCGGGAAGGGGAGAACGGAGATTTTGAGGCAATGTCTTATTACCGGCTTCATCAAGAGACATGTAAGTTTGCAAATATTCTAAAGAGTATGGGTATCGAAAAAGGTGATAGAGTTACTATTTACATGGGGCGCATACCGGAAATTATTGTTGCGATGCTTGCTTGTGCAAGAGTCGGTGCAATTCACTCTGTTGTCTATGGCGGATTTTCGGTTGAAGCGCTTCACGAAAGAATTGAAGACAGTAAATCAAAAGTTTTAATAGTAGCTGACGGCGCTTACCAAAGAGGTAAAATTGTTCCTTTAAAAGATATTGCCGATGAAGCACTGCAGAGAGCCGGCGGAATTGAACATGTAATTGTTGTTAAAAGAACCGGCCAAGAAGTCAACATGGAATTTGGGCGCGATATGTGGTATCACGAATTAAGAAGTCTTCCGGTCGCAAATCAGAACTGTGCTATGGAAATTATGGATGCCGAAGATCCGCTTTTTATTTTATATACATCCGGCACAACCGGTAAACCAAAAGCAATTCTTCACACACACGGTGGTTATCAAGTCGGTACTTACACAACACTCAAATATGTTTTCGATATACAAGAACAAGACCGGTATTGGTGTGCTGCAGATCCGGGTTGGATTACGGGGCACAGTTATATTGTCTATGGACCATTATTGAACGGCGCAACATCGTTTATGTATGAGGGCGCTCCGACTTATCCATACCCAAACAGATGGTGGAAATTAATTGAGAATTATGGGATCAATATTCTTTATACTGCACCAACAGCAATTAGAGGATTGATGCGATTTGGTGAGGCATGGGTTAACCGTCACGATCTTTCGTCGCTTAGATTACTCGGTTCGGTTGGTGAACCGATTAATCCCGAAGCTTGGAAGTGGTATCACAAAGTTGTTGGAAATGAAAAATGCCCAATCATGGATACATGGTGGCAGACCGAAACCGGTATGTTTATGATCACACCAATGCCTTGTGTTCCTCTAAAGCCCGGCTCGGGTACTAAACCATTCCCCGGTATTGAAATGGATGTAGTTAATGAAAAAGGGAAATCGGTTAAACCGAATGAAGAAGGTTACCTTGTAATTAAAACTCCCTGGCCGTCAATGATCAGAACAATTTATGGTGATGATGATCGTTACGTCGAACAATATTGGAGCAAATATCCCGGCTGGTATATGACCGGTGACAGTGCAAAGAAAGATGAAGACGGTTATTTCTGGGTGATCGGAAGAGTTGATGATGTGATTAAAGTCTCCGGTTATAGATTAGGAACTGCCGAAATTGAGAGCGCACTGGGAAGTCATAATGCCGTTGCCGAAGCTGCCGCAATAGGGTTACCTCACGAAATTAAGGGAAACGCCATTCACGCTTACGTAATATTGAGAGCCGGAGTTGAAGGTGACAGCAAACTAATTGAAGAACTTCGGCAGCATGTCGGACATGAAGTAGGCCCGATTGCAAAGCCGGAAAAGATCGAAATAGTTGATTCATTACCCAAGACGAGATCGGGTAAAATCATGCGTAGAGTTTTAAAAGCAAAAGCGCTTGGACAAGATCCGGGTAACTTATCAACTCTTGAAGATTGAGCTAAAAGACGATCTCTTTATTACTCAATGAAATTTGAATGAGCCGCACTATTTCAAATCTTTTTTTGAGACTCCTTTAAGATTTTTTGTTAACGCAATAACAAATCTAAAATTTTCTAGGAGTCTCTTCTTTTTAATCCGCCAATAAATATCCTGGTTCTTATTAACGAATTTTACTAAGAATAAATATACACCGTTATAGTTAATTGTCATGTGTATCTTAGATGGAATAATCTAAAAAAAATATTTAATGATGATTTATTCATTTCCATTTATTATTTTCACATGTCATTTTTATTCAACACAATTATCGGGGGGAAGTGGCTGTGTAGTACGGCTTTCCTAATGGTTTTTCTGTAATGAGATTTATTCTTTTCGGTTTATTACTTATTCTTTCTGTATCTACTGTTGCTCAAGATTATGGAAGGTTACGTGGAATTGTAACCGATTCTACGAGCGGTGAATTTCTTCCGTATGCAAATATTTATATCGACGAGCTGCAAACCGGCGCCTCCACAGATGAACGAGGATTGTATTTAATAAATCAAATTCCATCCGGTAAAACATATCAAGTCCAAGTATCTTTCGTCGGGTACCAAACGAAAATACTTGATGTATATGTATCCCCAAATAAGATCACTCAACTTGATATTGCATTATTACCAAGTGGAATTGAATTAGAAAGTATAGAAAAGATCGGCGAAAAAATTATACAAGATAACACTACGGATATTGGGCTCCAGAGAATTTCTGTGAAGACGCTTCAAGCACTTCCGAAAGGTGTTGAGACTGATGTACTTCGTTCCTTACAATATGTAGCCGGTGTTCGTTCAACCGGTGATGTCTCGGCAAAATATTATGTTCGGGGAGGTACAAGTGATCAGAACTTGGTGAAGCTAAACGGTATCACGGTTTATAATCCTTTTCATGCTTTGGGCTTGTTTAGTGTTATTGATCCCGAAATGATTAACAGTGTTGATTTTTATAAAGGTGGCTTTACCGCGGAACATGGTTCTCGTTTGTCATCTGTTCTCAGCATCATTACAAAAGACGGAAATAGAAATCAATTAAGCGCTACAGCAAGCACAAGTTTTTTAACAAATAAACTCTTGCTGGAAGGCCCAATCCCCAATGGTTCATTTATCCTTACCGGTCGTAAAAGTTTTTCCAATGATATTCTAAAGAAATTTTTGAACGATCAAACTGTCCCGATAGATTTCTATGATTTCTCTTTTAAACTAAACTATTCCGATCCCAATATTATTGATAACGGCAGATTTTATATTTTCGGATTTATAAGCAGTGATGATCTTGACGACCCTGATCCTCTTAAAGAAGATTATAAGTGGAGCAATAACTTGATCGGTTTTGAGTGGATACAAATATACGATGTGCCGCTCTTTTCTCGACTTGGTGTGAGTTTGAGTAGCTTCGAAGGTGAAGTTATACCAAATGAAACCGATTTTAAACCAAGAAATAACAAAGTTGACGATTTTACTATTAGCCTGGATTTAAATTATGTATGGGAGAACAAAGATGAACTTGGTTTTGGTGTCGAATTTAAAGGGATTGAAACAAAACTAGTTCAATCCAACAGCCAAGGTGCAAAAACCGATCTTGAAGATTTTGCGGGCAACTTCAGTGTATATGGTAAATACAAATTTTTACGATTCGATAATTTCGGTGTTGATATCGGTTCAAGATTCAATTTGACAGGACTATCACAACATGGCGGTATTTATTTTGAACCGCGAATTAGTATGACGTATAAAGCATTTCCCTTTTTATCTTTCAAAGCCGCAGCTGGTTTATATCAACAAGAGTTAGCAACTATAACCGATGAAAATGAAGTCATTTCGCTTTTCGAACCATGGACTATACTACCTGATTATCTTGAACCTTCGAGAGCTCTACATTTGGTTTTCGGTGTTGATTTATTCATAACTGAAAATCTTCTCTTAAAGTATGAGGGATATTATAAGGATATTAAAAACTTGGCTGCAGTAAATGAGGAAAAGATTTTTGATTTTGATCCAGACTTATTAAATGGGGATGGTGAAGCTTATGGTTCTGAATTTTCATTGAATTATAAAATTGGTCGTTTTAATATTAATTCATCTTATGCACTGAGTTGGGCTTATAAGGAAGTAGATGGCTGGTTATACTATCCAAAGTACGATTCGAGACATACCTTTAATATTGGAACAGAGTATGACTTCGGTGCGGGATGGAGTGCAAATGTGATTTGGTCTTACAGTTCCGGGTTGCCATTCACACCAATTCTAAGTTTTTATGATAGATATCAATCCGGAAATTTCTTCGATGTAGACCCGGGGAATTATAACTTTAATCCATACACGATTGTTGGTGATGGAAATATTGAAAGGTTGCCGGAGTATCATAGGATGGATATAACTCTATCAAAGAAGTTAGAATTAGGTTTTCTTGATGCAGAACTAGATATAAGCATAATAAATGTTTATGATCGGGAAAATATATTTTACTTTAAAAGAGAGACCGGTGAACGGGTGAATATGCTTCCATTCTTGCCAACGGCAACTCTAAAGGTCCAGATATAATGAAAAAGTTTGTTTACATACTCGCAGTGATTTCAATATTTTTTCTTTCATGTGAAGAAAACTTTAGTCCAAAAGGAGAGTTTGAACAGAGATATGCATTAACATGTATAATCCGCGGTGATACAGCTCTCCAAGTTGCAGCGATTTACGGTAACTACAATGTTGAAGGATATGACCCTTCCGTATTTGATGGAAATACCGCTTATGACGGCGCCGATATCAGGTTGTGGTATCAAGATACGGTTTATGTTTTTAAGGATAGCGTGGTATCAAATCCAAATTTACCGGATTCAAATTTCCGGTTCTACTATCTTGATAATTTTAAACCGGAAGCTCCCGGTGAGCCAATGGAAATTGAAGCAATGCTGAAAAACGGTAAGAGGTTGCGTGCTAGTTGTGTAACTCCTTCAAAATTTTCGTTTGATATACGCGAAAGTTCTAATACAATTCCTGCGGTAAATACTTCATCCGTTAATCTATTATGGCAGACAGAGGATAGAGGCAATTTTTTTGTTGCGCGAATCAAAGTGAAATATTTTGAAAATGTAGATGGTGTAAATAAAGAACGGTGGACGGAGCTTCCCTCGCGTCTAATCACTAGTGGTGAAGATCAAATCCCAATTTATCCTGTCCCCTCGAAAATGTTTGGTGTTAGTTTTAATAGGAGAGCTATAGATTACGCATTGAGAAATATTTCCGAAAACAATCCGGATAAAAATGCATTTACGGTCTCATCAAAAGCAGTAATTGAAGTACTTTCTCTTGATGAGAATATTTCGCGTTATTATTCATCCTCTTTGGAAGATAATAATTATACAGTTCGCGTTAATGAAACTGATTACTCTAATGTTGATGGGGGCTTTGGTGTCTTTGGAAGCTTGTATAAAGCTTCGATGAAGATTACACTTCTTCCTGATTATATTGAATCCTTCGGCTACAAAGTGCTTTTTGAGAATTAAAATGAATTTACCAAACTATATCAAAATATTATTTAGCACGATAGTTTTTATCATGCTGTTTTTTTCTTGCGATCAAGAGGTTACAACTTCACCGGAAGAACCGGAACCACCGAAAGGATTTATATTTGTTGATAGTGAGCCAAATGGATTTAAGATTTTCCTTGATGGAAGATTTACCGGAAGGTTCACACCTGACAGTCTTCCGTTTGTAGAAGAAAGGGAACATGAGGTAACCTTAAAGAGAAAGTTTTGGAAAGATACATCGCTATTTGTTGAAGCATATGAGAATCAACTTTCGACTGTTAATATAAATTTACTGCAAAATAACAGTATGTATGGACGAATAAATTTTAAAAGTAATCCCCCGGGGGCATCAATTTTATTAGGTGACTCATTGTTGTCAGAGAAAACACCCTATACTTCTGAGCGGCTGGTTCCAGGTCTTTACGATGTTACCTTCAAATATCCTCAACATCGATCGCTTTCAGCAAAAGTCGCTGTCCTAAGTGACCAAATTGTACCGGTTAGCATAGCGCTGCAAGATACTAGCATCTGGGTCGATTATAATGCAGTTAACTCTAAAGTACCATCTAATAGATTTACTAAGGTTGCATGTGATAAGAATGATTTTGTTTGGGC
Source organism: Melioribacteraceae bacterium (assembly GCA_034521465.1). GTDB lineage: Bacteria > Bacteroidota > Ignavibacteria > Ignavibacteriales > Melioribacteraceae > SURF-28. The sequence continues at coordinate 6,589 of JAXHMN010000019.1, forward strand.
CGGAACTATCAGTGAAGGTTTAGTTAGAGTGAAAGGAGATTCATTCGTCACATATAATACTAGTAATTCTCTTTTACCTGGCAACAGAATCAGAGAGATTTTTGTTGATAATGAAAACAATAAATGGATTGGTACCGAAAACGGTTTGGCTAGAATAGATGATTTTGGGGTAATGACTCTTTACAATAGCTCAAATTCCGGTTTACCAAATAACTTTATAACTACTGTCAACCAAGATGAAATGGGTAATATCTGGATCGGCACTACTTCCGGGTTGGTGAAATATAGCTCAGGAAGTTTCCAAGTTTATAATTCTCAGAATAGCAATATGCCTTGGACTTGGGTTCAGGATGTAAAACCTGCAGCTCCTTATATCTGGACAGCTATTGACTCTTTTGTTACCAGGTTTGATGGTAATGAGTTTGAGATATTTACAATGGAAGAAAATGATATTCTAAATACGAATATCACTGGTATGGATATCGATAAAAATGGAAAATTATGGGTTGTGTTTTCTGCTCAGCGTCTTGGACCAGGAGTAGTTTTACAGGGTGGTCTGGGTATCTATGATAATGGTTGGAATTCGCAGTTAGTTGGCAGTGTTCCAAACTTCGAACTATTTGATATTTACATCGATAGAGATGATTATAAATGGCTTTGTACAGAAGAAGGTCTGTTAAAGTATATGGTATTGGATAATGCAGAAAGAACGTTCCGTCCAAATAATTCCGGTATTGTAAGCTCAATAATTAAATCTGTTTCAGAAGATTCAAAGGGAGCTTTGTGGATTGCTTCGGATGATGCATTAATAAAATATAAGAAATATCTAGATAGCGAGTAACTTTTTCAGTTTCATTTTCAACTCTTCCTTGCATGGTTTTGCTTCTTTATAGATCACATCAAGTTTTATGAAATCATGTACTCTCACACCCCTTATATTTGTCTTGATGTGTACATCCGGTTGATCGGCTAGCAGTTTGCCATTGACAATTGACGACTGCATAATTTGAAATGCGGAAAAAAGAATTTCATACGAGGGAGGTATTTCACTTTTATTTTTGCCGTCTTTTGTAGCAGAGACATCTATTGCAATAGTAATATCACATTGATCCCGGAGCACATCAAACGGCAGCGGGTTCACCATGCCACCATCTATTAATAATACGCCGTCACGTCTTACAGGAGGAAAAAGAAACGGTAGAGCATAGCTTGCTCTTATGGCTGTTAATAGATCACCCTTATCTAAAACTACTTGAGATTTTTCATGATAATCGGTAGCAATGACTTTAAAGGAATCTCTAAGTCATTGAAATCACTTACCTTAATCTTATCTCCTAAGAAGGAAATTAGCTTTTCGCCACGTAAAAGACCACCGGTTTTAATAGTGGGATCAAGCAACTCAAAATATTTGATAAAGTCCGATTTTTTGTGAATTTCCCAAAATCTACTTTTTGTCCCATAGATGATTTCATCCAATATTTTATGCATCTGTTTGGTTGTAAAACCTGCTGCATAGAATGCTCCGATAATTGCCCCGATACTAGATCCGGCAATAACAGATGGTTTAATTTTGAGTTCCTCGAGTGCTTCTAAAATTACAACGTGAGCTAAGCCGCGTGCTCCGCCTGCTCCGAGCGCTAATCCTATTTTCTTCATTGGTCCAATTCTTTTGACTGAAAGTTTCCCGACTCATCTTTTTCTAATTTGTCTTCACCAGGTTTAATTTTGAATATAATTCTAAAAACATAAAACAGGGTTATAAAGACTGAAAAATGAAAAGCGATTAATGCTAATCCGCTGGTCAAGAGTAAAATCCATTCCAGACTGAACTTTGCTAATTTGCCATCCTCCAGAATGGTTTGAATTACAAAGTAATCAATAATTATCCATGTAAGCGAAATAATACCAAGTACAAGTGTAATTATAGAGCTCGATTTGAGTTTGCCTTTTAGCTTTTCCATTGATTTTGTCATGGTAACCTCTTTGTTCAATATCAAAAATACAAAATAATCTTTTAATTGTTTATAGTCTGTAATTTGCGACTCACCACGTTTGATACTGTTGCCTCAAAGCAACAAACATTTCCTCAAAACTACTTTATGTCCTAAAAACGATTTCGGCACAAAACTGGATAACATGTGTGAAATAATTCTTTTAACAAAATACTCAATCAACTATACATACATAAGGAGTCAATTCGATGAAAGCATCAAAAATAATTTTCTTTCTAATAATGGTAACAGCGCTCTTTCTTACATCATGTAAAGAAGACAGCAGCAATCCAACAGAACCGGAAAACGGAAACGGCGGTACCTCAGGTACTTCGAATCCTAGTGGTCAAGCCGGATTCAATTACTGGTTTAGCGAATCAATGGCGGTTCAACTAAGAGCGGGATATTATCCCTATATCAGCGCGGCTATCTTGCTTTAACTTATAACAGAATGAAAACATTTCGATTCTCTTCATGAATCATCCAAAGTCCCTCGCTTCAAATTTTGTTGAGGGGCTTTGACTATTAATTCTCCATGTCATTTTACACCAATCCCGAACTAATTAGAATATTATACGTCAAATAAGCTATAACTTTCGAAAAAGTATGATGATAATTTGACAATAGTTCTAAAAATATTTTTATTTACCGACCGGTAAGTATAATTTATGGAAAATTATGAAAAACAGTTCGAAATCTGATGTAAAAGAGAAAATCTTAAAAGGTGCAGCTGAGCTATTTTCAAGAGATGGTTACTACAAAGTATCAGTTAGAGAAATTTGTGAAGCAGCCGGCGTTACTAAACCTGTATTATATTATTATTTCGATGATAAGGAGAGTCTCCTTTTTGAGATGATGCAAGAAACCCGGAAGACAGTGAACGAATTGATTGAGATACATGTTACAAGTAAATCAAATATTCATTTTCAGTTGGAAGGTATAATTGAATTCTACATTGAATTCATAAATAAGTATCCTCATTTAATGAAGTTCTCGACAATCGTTCAATTCATGAACGTGCCGGAGAAAGTGAAAAAATATAAATATGATACAGCGAAAGAAGATTGGACTGCTATTAAAAAATTATTTACTGAAGCACAAAATGAAGGATACATTGCAAAAGATATCGATCCAATGATGCTTTCACAGAATTTTTTTGGATCAATAATCGCAATAATTTCCCGTTATATGATGAATCATATTGGGAAGGTGAAGCTAAAAAAAGAACTTTATAGTTTTTTAGAATTTTGGAAAAATCAATTTGTTATTAAAAAAGTTTAATTGAGGTGTTGATGAATAGGATTGTCAAAATCATCACATTTGTTATGTTTTTTACTGCACTGAATTATGCGCAGACTCAGAATCAAATTATCTATTTATCGCTTGAGGATGTGATAGTTCAATCGCGCAGTGAAAATCTTTCGCTTAAATCAAAAGTGATGGATTATGAAATTCAGAATTTAGAAGTGTGGAAAAGTTATTCGAATTTTATTCCAACATTATCCTATCAAGGGATGTTTGTGAAGAATGTTGAATTGCCGGTATTTGTTTTTATGGGACAAGAGTTCACCGTCGGAACTCCATACACTTTTCAACATTCTCTTAGTTTATCTCTCCCGTTATTCACCGGTGGCGCGAGATTTTTTAATATCAACGCTCAAAACAGTATAAAAAAATCGTTGAGTGAGGAATTAAAAGGCAAAGAATCCGAAACAGTTTAAATGGTTTACAAAGTTTCTTTGGAATAATACTCGCGCAATCGTTTTTTGAAACATCTGCTGAAGCGGTAAAAGTTGCAGAAAAAAACTTAGAACAAGTTCGAAAACAATATGATGCCGGAAGCGCGACAGAACTCGATCTTCAAAGAGCAAAAGCCCAATACTATGGCACATTGCCGGGATTCGAATCTGCTAAATCAAGTTTGAGATTAGCTAAGCAACGATTGAAAAGTTTCCTCAATATATCACTTGAAGATTCGTTAGTTGTTGTTGATTCACTTTCAAAAATGGATTTGCTGAGAGATGAGCGGAATTTAGAATTATCAGAATTAAAAAAATATGGTAAAACAAACAAACATGAACTGCTTGCCTTACGTCATCAACTTGATGCAACAGAAGAGGGAGAAAATTTAGCGCTTTCAAGTTTTGCACCAACAATCGCAGCTTCATTTAGTGTAGATCACCAAGCACAATTGGAAGATTCAAAAGTAATGTGGAGCGATTATATCCGTTCAAAATCAATTGCGCTTTCCATAAACTGGCCGATCTTTGAAGGCGGCAGTAAAATTATTGAATGGCAAAAGGCAAAGATAAGAACAGATCAAATGAGTTTAGTATTAAAACAATTTGAAGATCAAACAGAGTTAAGTATTGAACAGAGTTTCTATAAGTATAAAGAAGCTGAGAAAAATATGAACAGCTTAAAAGAAGCTCTAATGCAAGCTGAAGAAAGTTTAAGAATCTCCAATCTATTATACGAACAAGGAATGAGTACTCAATTAGATGTACTAAATGCACAATTATTATACATCAATAGTAAAACAAATTATCAGCAGGGAGTTTATGACTATAATGTTTCTCAATTATCATTGCTTCATGCTATTGGAAAATTAAACACAATTTGGAATTAAGTTTTACGAGGAAACAATGTTAAAGAAAATTTTATTTGTCATGTCCGTGATAATTCTCTTTTCGGCATGTGAAGAAGAAGCTGAAAAAGTTGGTGAAAGAGAAGTACCGGTCAAAGTATTTAGTGTGGTTAATGATGATATATCGCAATTTATTAGTTTAACCGGAAGCATTGAAGCAGAAAATGATGTTGTAATTTATGCTAAGATTAACGAAAAGATTGAAAGAATCTATGTTAAAGTGGGCGAGAATGTTAAAGCAAATCAAATTATTGCCGAACAAAAAAATAATATTCTTCGGCAGGGAGTTGATTTGGCAAAAGCCGCTTTAAGAACTGCCGAAGCACAGTATAAATTAGCTAAACAAAACTATGATCGGACAAAAAATTTGTATGATCAAAAAGCAGTGAGTCCTCAACAATTTGAGCAAACGGAATCTCAGTTGGAAACAAGTGAAGCTGCGTTAGAACAAACAAAAGCCCAATTAGAGCAAGCGGAAGAAAATTTTCAAAACAGTCAAATTAAAGCGCCTTTTGCAGGCATAGTTGCTGCAATAAATTTTGAAAAAGATCAAATGGTATCGGCTGGTCAGCCGGTTGCTCAAGTAGTAAACTCTAATTCTATGAAAGCAAAATTGCAAGTCAGCGGAAAAGATGTAAACAAAATTAAATTAGGACAAACAGCTTTTATAGAATTTCCATCAATCCCGAATAAAACCTATTCAGGAGAAGTCGTTCGAATAAATGAATCGCTCAATCCGGTTACAAACTCGATGGAAATTGAAATAAGAATATGTGGATGCTGATGCTAAAGTTAAATCCGGAATATTCGGGAAGTTTAATTTAGAACTGATCAAAAGCGAGAATACTCTAGTCATACCGGAAACTGCCGTGCAACAGCAAACGGAAGTAATAATAAACAGAAAAACCGGTGTACAAGAACCGGTGCGAAAATATTTTGTCTTCAAAATTGTTGATGATAGAGCGCAGTTAGCAGAAGTTGAAACAGGTATTAGAAGTAATGGTAGAGTTGAAGTTGTAAAAGGTCTAAATCAGAATGATAAAGTAATTGTCATTGGACAAAATATTGTTAAAGATGGTGATCCAGTTAAAATTATCGATTAGGAACAGATTAAAATGATATTAAGTAAATTTTCGTTACGCCGTCAAATAACTTTAATAATGATCTATGCGATCGTGATCGGGTTTAGTTTCTTTTCTTTTACTCAATTAAAAATTGATTTCTTCCCGGATATACAATTCCCGATTGCCGGAATTATTACTAATTACTCAGGTGTTGGTCCGGAGGATATTGAAAATTTGGTAACACGCCCGTTGGAAGAAGCTGTTTCTTCTGCAAAAGGTATTGAGAAAGTTAACTCTCAATCATTCAAAGGAGCTTCAATAATAACTCTCGAGTTTGAGTACGGCACGGATATGGACCAAGCCGAAATTGATATCCGAAAAAATATTGATTTGATTCGAGACTTTTTACCTGACGATGCAACCGAACCACTCGTTTTCATCTTTGATCCATCAATGCAGCCGATAATGTTTCTTAACCTCAGTTCACAGTATTTGGGTCCGGCTGAATTAAGAAAATTGGCTGAAGATAAAATCGAACCATTGATCGAAAGAGTTGAAGGTGTCGCATCTGTTCAAACGCAAGGCGGTTTGCAACGACAAATAAATGTTAACATGAATCCGGTATTGCTTGCTGCTTATAAATTATCACCGCAAGATGTTGCACAAGCAGTCGGTCTTGGTGCCGGTCTGCAGCCGGCAGGCAACATAGAAACTAAATTAAAAAATTACAATCTGAGAGTATTCAGCGAATATAATAGTATTGAAGAAATTCGAAATACGATTGTCACGATGAAAGAGACCGAACCGGTTTATGTAAAAGATGTTGCTGAAATAGAGGATGGTTATAGGGAATCAACGACAGAAGTACGTGCTGATTTTGGTGAAGGTATTGTAATTCAAATTACAAAACAATCAGATGCTAACACGGTGTTAACAAGCCGAGGTGTTATTGATGCATTGCCCGGAATAACCAGGCAATTACCGCAAGGAACTGAGTTTACTGTTATTTGGAACCAGTCGGAATTTATTACACGCTCAATCAACAATTTACGTAACACTGCGTTAATTGCATTTGTGATGGCGTTTTTGGTTATATACTTTTTCTTAAGAAATTGGCGCGGCAGTCTAATAATGGGAATAGCAATTCCACTTTCGGTAATTGCGACTTTTGCTGTTCTTTATAGCGTTGATCTTACTTTGAATATTATTTCAATGGCTGGACTTGCACTGGCTGTCGGAATGTTAGTTGATAACTCGATTGTTGTTCTCGAAAATATTTATCGTCATCGAGAACTAGGCGAAAGCAGTATGGAATCAGCCGACAGAGGAGCTTCGGAAGTGGGTATGGCGATCACTGCTTCTACTTTGACAACCATAAGTGTTTTCTTGCCGGTTCTTTTTGTCCCGAATGTAACCGGGCAGTTATTTAAGGATATGGTCTTAACAATCACTTTTAGTTTGGTTGTTTCTCTTTTAGTTGCACTTACATTAGTCCCGATGATGTCTGCAAACATTCTAAAAGTTGCAAAGAATAACAACAAATCTGCTCTCGGTAAAATTAAAAATAGAATCGGAAAGTTTATTGATGATCTGAGAGACCGATATCAAATTATTCTTAGTTGGTCACTCAGAAGAAAGAAAACAGTATTAGGATTGGTGATTCTATCATTTGTACTTTCTTTGGGACTTACAAATTTCCTCGGTGGTGAATTTCTACCCAAAACCGATCAAGGGTTTATGAATATTGTTATTGAATCACCGGCAGGGAATCCAATCGAACAAACACGCTTATATGCATATCAACTTGAAGATATACTAAGAGAAGAAATTGACGAAGAAGATTTTCAATCTGTTTCGATTATATTTGGCAGCCGGGAAGGAATTGGTGCATTCGGAACAACTGCCAGTACAATAGAAGCCTTTGTCCGACTCCGTCCGGTCGAAGAACGTGAACGTTCAGTATTTGATATACAGGATTCACTCCGTGCAAGATTGGATGACGTTCCCGGTATAACTTACATCTTTCAAGAAGGCGGCGCCTTTACTACCGAGAAAGCAATTGAAGTAAAGATTATTGGATTTGATACAGACGGTGCTAAAGAAATAGCAAATCAGATAAAATCCAAAATGGAACAAACTGAAGGGTTAGTCGATATTTCACTGAACGTAAAAGAAACTATACCCGAACTTCAGATTGATTTGAACAAAGATGTGCTCAATAATTATAAGCTCAGTCTATCTCGGTGTTGCCGCAAATATTTCAACAGCAATACAAGGTACGGTAGTTTCGCAGTATCGTGAAGGGGAAGAGGAATATGATATTAGAGTTCAGTTCGATAAAAAATTTCGTGATACAAAAGAATCGTTGGAACAGATTCAGATAGCTACTCCTTTAGGAAATATGGTGCGATTGAAAGAATTAGCTAATATTCATGAAGAAGAGGCAACTCCGACTATCTTTAGAGAAAATCAAAGCAGGTTTATTTCCGTAGGTTGTAATCTATCCGATTTAGATCTTTCTGCTGCGACAAATCAAATCGAAAACATAATCGCTGAAACTCCAATCCCATCGGAATATCAAGTTATAATTGGCGGAACAGCAGAAGATCAGCAGGAAGCATTCTTTTATTTAGGTTTGGCTTTTCTGGCTGCTATTATACTTGTTTATTCAATTATGGCATCACAATTTGAATCACTTGTTGATCCGTTGATAATTATGTTTACCGTACCGCTTTCGGTAATTGGTGTATTTGTTTTTCTTTTCATTACCGGGACAAGTCTAAGTGTTATGGCGCTTGTTGGTTTGGTGATGTTGGTTGGAATTGCAGTTAACAATGGAATTGTTTTGGTTGATTACATTAATCAAGTTCAGGAATAGGGGTGCGGAATTATATGATGCAGTTATGGAAGCAAGTCTCGCAAGAATGCGCCCGGTATTAATGACGGCTATGACCACCATTTTAGGAATGGTTCCGCTTGCAATAGAGCTCGGATCCGGAGCCGAAACATGGTCACCACTTGCAAGAGCAGTAATTGGAGGACTTACGACAACAACCTTTTTAACATTAATTGTAATACCGATTCTTTATATAGTTTTTGAAAGAATGTCGGAAAGAGCAAAGATGTTTGTGAAAAAACTGAAAAGTTGATTAAAAAACAAAAGTGATTCCATCTTTCTAAAAGATGGAATCACTAATAGATTTCAATCAATTTACCGTTACCGTTGTGTCAAGATAGGTTGAATCACTTCTCCAAAATCTCAAAGTCTTATCTCCTCCGGATTGAAAATTTATCGAATGGTTGACCGAGATCGAATCAATTACTAGTGGACATATTGAACTTCCATCACTTTTTACAAATACCTTTGCCGTAAAGCTATTCTCACTCTGTGTTTTTTCAACTCGATCGAATCCCCAACATGGCGTTGGCGTAGTATAAATTACCTTTGCTGTTATTGACTTTCCAGTTATGGTTAGTTTTGCAATTTTATTAGCGGGGACAGGTGCAGTAATTATATTTTCTGAATCATCAGAATCAGTGATATTACATGAGCTAAGGAGAAAAATAATTAATATAAAAATTACGAGTTTCATAATTTGTTTATTTGTCTCCCAGATTCAGTAAATCAATTAATCTACTTTAAAAACCGAATCAAGCAAAGTTCCATCAACCCACTTTAATAACAGCTACAACTTTGTTTTTGTTTACTTTAGGTTTTGCCGGAACACCGCAAAGTTCAACTACTTCATCATAAATTTGCTTTATTGGTTTTATTGGTAGCGATGAACCTTTTACGGCTTTTAATAAATCTTTCCGTTTCGGATTAATTGCAATTCCTCTTCGGTTACGATCACATCAATCAATTCACCGGGACCGACAAGAGTAGTAACTTCATCAACAATTACCGGGATTCGATCTCTAAAAGATGGAATTGCCAAGATTGTACATTTGGAAAAAAGACAATTCTGCCAACCGCCGATTCCGTGAAGTAAATAACCGTCCGAATGTGTAACGACATTTGCATTAAAATTTAAGTCGACTTCGGTTGCGCCAAGTACAACAGCATCAACCATCGATGCAAAATTTCCCTTGCCGTGGTAATTGTAACTTGTAAATGGAGAAGTGTTTACATGTCCCGGATTTTCCCTCATAGAGCGCACACCTTCGAGATCAAAAGTTTGTCCGTCAAGAATGAAATCGGTTAATCCTTCCTCTAACATATCAACTAAATATTTTGTGCTGCCGCCGCGAATGAAGCGAGCTTTGACACCAGCTTTTTTCATTTTCTCTTTGAGGAAAAGTGCGAATGCTAAATTAGTACCGCCCGCTCCGGCTTGAAATGAAAAGCCGTCTTTCATTATTCCGGCAGTCTTCTAAAAATTGCGCGACATATTCTGCGATCAATAATCTGTCGGGACTTTTAGTAACCTCAGTTGTACCACTTACAATTTTTTTAGGATCACCGAGTGAATCAATTTCAACAACATGATCGACATTGTTTCCTTGAATCTGCCATGGATGGCAAGGGAAAGGAACAAGATTATCCGTGACAACAATTACTTTATCTGCGTATTCCGAATCGGCTAATGCAAAACCTAAAAGTCCGCAAGCTGATTTACCTCTATCGCCGGTTGCGTTGCCAAAGGGATCGGCAGTTGGAGCGGCAATAACCGCAATATCAATTTTTACATCGCCGTCTTGAATTGATTGATATCTTCCACCGTGAGAACGAAGTACACCGGTACCTTTCATCTTTCCTTCGGTTGTATATTTGCCGAGCGGTCCGTTCATACTTCCTTCGATGTGATGAATTGTACCGTCTTCTAAATATTTGATCAAGTGTTCATGGCAGGGGAAAGACGCACTCGGGAACCAGCGGATATTTTTTACTCCCATTTCTTTTATTACATCAAAAAGATAGTTTGTTAATACGTCGCCGTTTCTTAAGTGATGATGAGTGGAGATTGTCATCCCATCTTTAAGCCGGCTTTCTTTCAAAGCTTCTTTGAGATTTTTTACAACTTTATTTCCATCGGCTGGGATAATCTGCACAGCTTTTTATCTTTGGTTTTGCTTTGCTGCCATTGGGTTTGTATTTACCAACGCCTTTAAATGGAATTTGTTTTTGATTGTTTACTTTTTCGGGACTAATCTTCCAGCACCATTCTTAACTAATTTCATTTTAACCTCAGGAGTAGAACGCAGATGCGACTGATATCCGCAGATTTAATCTGTGATAATCTGCTTTTTCTGTGTCATCTGTGTTCTATTTTATTCTTCTTCAATAGTTTATTTTCTTCAGCAAGTTTTACAATTCTTCTTGCACGTTTTACAACCGGTGCGTCAATCATTTTGCTACCGAGTGAAACAACGCCAAGTCCTTTTGCTTCAGCTTCTTCGAAAGCAACAACTATTTTCTTTGCTTTTTCAATTTCTGATTCGGTTGGTAAGAATGTTTCGTTTACTACTTTTACTTGTCGTGGATGTATGCATCCTTTACCCTCAAATCCAATTGACTTTGCTTCAATAACCGAGTCACGCAATCCTTCCATATCGGTTACATCCGAAAAGACCGTATCGATAGCTTGAATTTTTGCGGCTTTTGCAGCGTTTACTATCATACTTCTTGCAAAGATACTCTCGCGTCCTTCGTTTGTTCGTTCTACGCCGATGTCTGCTGTGTAATCTTCGAGTCCGACGGCAAGTGCACAATTATATTTAGATGCGGATGCTATTTCATAACTCTTAATAACTCCGAGTGCACTTTCAATAATCGGCATAAAATAAATATCATTTTTGATTTTGTATTCTTTTTTTAACAGTTCAACATTTTTCTCGACATCTTTTACTTGATCAGCATTTTCTACTTTTGGAATTAATATGACATGAACATTGTGCGGTACAATAAATCTTAAGTCGTCAATCCCTTTGGGCAGTTGATTAATTCTAACCATTCTTTCCGCACCATAAAAATCAATTGTGCAAAGAGCATTTCTAACTAAAAGTTGAGCGGCTTCTTTTTCGGATGGAGCTACACTGTCTTCTAAATCTAAAATAATTCCATCCGGTTTGTGGAGACCCGCATTCGGATAAAATTTCGGTTCGTTTCCGGGCAAGATAAAGCCGGCTTCTTCTTAAACTTTCTTTAGTTGTTTTGTACTTACTCTTTTTGTTGAATTCGGGCAAGTATTCTTTTTCAATTTCGGGGAACAGTTTTTTTACTGCGAGTTCGAATCGCGCTGCGAGTGTAAAAGGTAGAGCGCCTGCATCTTCAATTAAAATGTTTGCGTGTTTGAGATCGAAAAACTGAGCTAACTCTTTAACTTGTTCGCGAATTGTATCACCAAACATCGAATCGACTTTACTCTTTAAATCGATTTTTCAATCCACCGGATTTTTTTAGAGCAATTTCAATGTAGCAATCTGATCTAACTTTGTCTGCCGCGTTTTCCAGCAATAGCGTTTTTATTTTCAGCCATAAAACCCTCAAAAATAAACCGCTAAGACGCCACGGCGCAAAGAGAAGCTTCGTGTCTCTGCGGTTAAGGAGCATTAATTAATTATAGTGACCTAAAATTGAAATAATTTGTATCTCTTTCTTTTCTACTCTGTAGATCAATCTATCTTGAATATTAATTCGACGAGACCAGCAACCTTCATATTTGTGTTTTAACGGTTCAGGTTTACCTAATCCTTTGAACGGGGATTTTTGTATATCATCAATCAACAAAGCAATTTTCTGCATATACTTTTGTGCTTCCGGCTGATTTTTCTTTATAATTTTTATTTGCCAGCGCGACTCATTAGACCAAACAATATCCCGCTTATTGGGCAATTAAACGCCCAACACTTCTTTTGTTGAAAGCTTTTTTACTTTACCTTTCTTTATTTCGTCTAAACCCTTTTCAATGCTTTTTATCCATTTGGGATTTGATAGCACGTATAAATTTTCTAAAAGATTATCATAATCTTCTTTAGAGAGAATAACAGCATCATTTCTCCCTTTAGAACCAACTATGATAACAGGTTCTTTATTTTTCTCAACATAGTTAATCAATTTATTCAATTGATTCCTTGCATCTGTATACTGAATTGTTTGCATGACTTTCTCTTTTAATTATGACAGAATACTGACAGAAATATAATTGAATTAACAAAAACTAACAAGTCAAATTAAACTGTCACATTGCCCATGGTTTAATTGTCTGAAGAACAAAACAACAATGTGGCAATTAGTCAATTAAACAATCAACTTCTCCATAAACTCTTTTGCAGAATACTTCTCCGCGTTAAAGATCATTTCTTTTATTTCTTTCTGCCTTTCCTTACTTAATAAATCGGCTGCAAGACCTTCAAATTTATCGTCAAGATCTTTTTCTGTCATCGGTTCGCGAGGATCACCTTTAGGGAATTCCATATATTCTTCAAACTCACTTCCGTCTTTTGTTTTTACAACAACTTTAGAGGGCTGCTTAGCAGGGAACATCTTTTCAAATTCGATTGACGGTTCACCTTTAATTTTATCGATGACTTCATAAATTCTAGGATCATTCAATTTCTCTTCATCAAAAGAATGACGTGTGATTTTTTTATCAACTATTGCGGCAGCAAGACAGTAGGGAAGTGAATGATCCGCAGTTTCTCTCGATTCAGGTCTGTACTTTGCCGGATCAAAAAGAATATCGTATGCTTGTGCGAAGCAAGTCACTCTTATTTCTTCGATATCGGAGTAATCTAAATTATTTTTCGTCATCGCATTCAACGCACATGAGATGTGTGTATGCGTTAATGCTTCGGTTGGGAATGCTTTCATACCGCATTCAAGAATTTTATAATTCTTGCCAAGATCTTTTATTAATGCATCAACATCCCAAGACCATTCGGAAACACCATCACGTCCTTTCATTTCGGTCGGATTAACTTTTTCTTCCTTTGCATTCCAACCAATGAATGCATCCATAAAACCTTCCTTACCTTCAAAGACTTTCTCGGTACCGTTGTAACCACGTTGAGCCATTAAAGCTGCAAACACACCGGATTGAACTGCCATCGGGTCAACCGTGTTTTTCATCATAGTTAATTTACCGGCAGTTGGACAGCCGATTGTATGATTGTGTGAACCGTTTATTCCGATTGCGTTCACCATTTGATCAACTGTTAATCCTAAAACTTTTCCGGCAACAATTGGGGAAACGAATTGAGTTAGAGTTGCGTGATGCCATTTACGTTCGCGAACTCCCGGCTTTGCAAACAAACACATTCTTTGTTCAAACTCGTAGGCAAGTACGATTGCTGTAATTGCATCTTGCATTGATGCATCAACTAACTCTGCCGTAACTAAAGCAGCGGGAATTAAATCAGAAGGATGCGACGGATCATCCTTCCAATAAATATCGTTAAAATCGAGTGCACGTATCATTAAAGAGTTTACAAGCGCTGCATTAACAGCGGGCATTTTATCACCAAAACCAATTAATGTTGCTTCTTCCTTTCCGCCCATTTCTAAATAAATGTCGCGTAAAATATTTACATCTTTTGTAGTGTAGCCGCCATATGCGCAACCGATTGAATCATACAAATATCTTTTTACTTCATAGATAACTTCTTTTGGTAGATCTTCATACTTAAGATTAACCGCAAATTCTGAAATTGTTCGTGCAATAGATTTTTCCATACATCCCTCATTATTCGTATTACTTTTTATGAAAATAAGTTTTATAGAGATCCATTATCTTCTCCTTGAATTCAAACGGATCGTGTTCTTCGTTACCGATAATAAATTTGTATTCTTTTGTGCCTTTTTTGTAATGCTCAACATCGTTTACCCTTGGTTTTTTCGTATAGTCGGGTTCGCTTTGAGCTTTTGGATCGTCAATCACAATTTTGTAAGTCTTCTTAGCCGAGATAATATCTTTGCATAATTTAATACACTTTTCATTCGATGCTTTTGAAACAAGCCGTTTTCCTTGCTGTGTAGAATGCATTGGTGCATTTTTGATCCAAGCTTGTAAGTGGTATGCTGTTGAGACAAAATTAAAAACATTGTCTCCGTTCACGCGAATATCTAATTGCTCATAATCGCGGATAAGTTTTTCGAATATGTTGCGAGGAGTAGAAAATTCATGTGTTATTTTCATTGCCTACCTCGGTTTATTTATTAAATGAGATCGATGAAGCTCAATTACTCAAATTTTGTTTGACCCAGTTCTCTAATCCACCAACTACTATTAATTCTTGTGCAGCGATGCCAACCGGACTAATTTCGAAAACTTTTCCGTCGGTTTTTAATTCTGATTTTTTGAAATTTATTTCAGCTGTTAACTCGGTATATACAGTTAATTTTTCCGTTCCGTATTTCTCTTTTAAGTGATCACTTAAACCGGGAGATTCAATAACTAAAATACCGTTATTAAGTGCATTGCGTTTATAAGTCTGACTTGCCGAACCGACAATAACACATTGAATCCCTCTGTGCTTCAGTGCGGTTGCTGCTTGTTCGCGTGAACTGCCGGAGCCAAAATTATAACCACCCACTAAATATATCACCTTCATTAACTTTCTTCGCAAAGTCGGGATCATAATTTTCCATGACCACTTTAGCCTGATCTTCAGGTTTAAAATCATCTTGATAAGTGTATTTCCCGGGATAGATTCCATCTGTATTAAGATTATTTTGATGACAGTAAACTAAGCGCCCGGTCATAGTTTTAGGAAATCCATCTAAAATATTTACTGAGGATTTTCCCGATTTTATTTTTGTATTGCTTCTTATTTCAGCCCGGATTGTATCTTCACCATTTGCAAAGCCATAATCGATATAGCCGGAAATTGCGGATTGAGCGACAACACCGGGTGAAGCAAGATATGCTTTTGCATTAGGTGAACCCATTCGTCCTTTGAAATTTCTGTTTGTTGCGGAAATGCCGACTTCACCGTCTTCGAGTAAACCGGCACCAAGTCCAATGCACGGACCGCAGCCGGGCGGCAGTGGTTTTGCACCGGCTTCAAGTAAGTTTTGCCAATATCCTTTATGTTCTGCTTGCTTCTGCACTTCACTTGAAGCCGCTGCTATGTAAAACTCAACACCTTTTGCAACTTTTTTGCCTTCCACAAGTTTCGCTGCTTGTTCTATATCCTCGAGTCTGCTGTTTACGCATGAAACCAAATATGCTTTATTTATTTTCAATTTTTCTTCTTTCAATTCTGTAACCGACTTCATCACTTTCACCGAGTTCGGGCCGGAGACATACGGTCTAATTGAAAATAAACTTAATGTAATTTCTTTCGAGTAGTATGCATCGGGATCTGCTTTAAGTGCTTTTATATTTTTTTCAAGAGCATCGATACTTTCTTTATTCAATCTTGGATGTTTGCCATTTCCGTCGCTATCGGAAGGAACACCTTCGAGTCCGCGACGTGAAATAAAGCCTACTCGTTTACGCAGCCAATAAATTGCAGATTTATCGATAGGGAAAACTCCGCCGAGTGCGCCCCATTCGGTTGTCATATTTGCGATGGTTAATCTTTGTTCTATACTTAAGTTTTTTACACCGGAGCCGGTGAATTCAATTATCGTATTCAATACTTCATCTTGATTAAAATATCCACTTAATGCAATTATCACATCTTTGCCGGTTACACCGGGTGAGAGTTCACCTTTCAATTCAACTTTTACAACGGGGGGAATTTGCCACCAAGTTCTGCCGGTTGCCCAAATTGCTGCTGCATCGGTCCTAACAATCGGAGTCCCCAAGCATCCAATTCCGCCGTACATATTTGAGTGGCTGTCGGATGCAACACACAAAGTACCGGGAAATGCATAACCTTCCTCGATCATAATTTGGTGACCGATACCTCTGCCGGCAGGATAAAAGTCACAGCCCATTGCTCTGGAAAACTCTTCGATCTTTCTAGTACTTTTCTAAATTCTTTTCTGATGTGTTTTGAATGTCGTGGTCGAGAGTGTGAACAACTTGACGAGGATTTGCAAGTTTTGTTGCGCCAATACTTTTAAATTTTGGAATTACTGCGCCGGTATTATCGTGCGTCATTACATAAGCAGGTTTTATTGAAACGAAGTCTCCGCTTTTAACGAGTTCATTATTGTCTAAACCTACTGCATGTTTTTGAACAATCTTTTCGACTAAATTTTGGGGCATTGGTTTTCTCCTTAGCGCTCTTTGCGCCTCTGCGGTTTATATTTGAACCGCTAAGGCGCTGAGACGCAAAGTTTATATTTTCAGACAAGTATCTCTCTTAAAAGGTTCGAAGGAGACAAAATCTGCATGATGAACTATTATTGATTCAATGGTACGCTTACCCAGATCTCCTTCTTTTGAATGATACGCAATTATATGTTGAATTTCACTCGGTAAATTGAATCTATCTGCGACAGCAACTCCACTGAACGGGTGTCGCAATAGTTTACCATCTTTGCTGGTTGTTAGTTTTCCATCGACTTTTTCATATTCCAGCAACTTACCAACATCAATTAAAATTGCACCGGATATCAGATAATCCCAATTGATTTTTACATCTTTATCAAAGTTCTTTTCCATTATTTTTGCAATCTCAACTGAAAGCTGCACCGCGGTTCTTTTGTGATTCATAAAAGAAATATCACAGTCATCTATCAAAAGAGAGAAGGGGATTACTTCCAAATCTTCCGGTTCAAGCGGACTGTTTTCAATTGCATATTCCCAGCATTTATAAATTTTTTCTTTGATGTCAGCATCTTTTATTAATTCAATTTCCGGCCAGATTTTTTTTATTTTTTCTCTCATAAATTCTCCATGATGGAACGCTGATTTTTATGATTGTTATGATTTACACAGATCAAAATCATAATTGATCATAATTATCATAATGATCTGCGTTCAATTTATAGTTTAGAAATAATTTCATCTGTCATCTGTTGTGTTGTTGCGGCTCCCTGTTCAATTGCTTTTGCACTGCCTCTAAGTTTCATCATATCGTATGTTCTGACTTTTCCTTCCTCAATGACTGTTTCAATTGCTTTTCTAATTTTGTCTGCTTTATCTTTTTCTCCGATGTGATCGAGCATCATGCATGCGCTTAATATCATTGCAATTGGATTTACAATTGAAGGATCAAGTTTTTCGTATTTGGGAGCAGATCCGTGAGTCGGTTCGAATACTGCTACCTCGTCACCGATGTTTGCGGAGCACGCAAATCCGAGTCCGCCAACAAGCCCGGCAAAACCATCGCTGATAATATCACCAAACATGTTTTCTGCGACTAAAACGCCATAATCTTCCGGATTTTTGGTAAGCCACATCATTTGTGCATCGATGTTTGTATCCCACAATTGAATTTCGGGATAGTCTTTTTGAATTTGGCGAGCAATTTTAAGGTACATGCCGGAAGTTTCCCGGAGCACGTTTGGTTTTTCACAAACCGTTACGCTTTTATAACCATATTTCTTCGCATATTCAAAAGCTGCTTTGAAGATTCTTTCTGTTGCGCCGCGCGAAACAATTCGTGTTGAAATTGCCATATCTTCACTTTTTACATGAGCAAATTTCTTCATTTTAGGATGAGTTTCTAACGCATCACGTACTTCTTTAGGTGGGTTTGTCCATTCAATTCCGCCGTACATTCCTTCGGTATTTTGTCGGAATACAACAGTATCAACCGGGGTTCTTCAAATCCACCACTGGCATCTTTTCTAATAAAATTTAACGGATTTCCTTTAAATGCTTTGCACGGACTGATGCAAATATCGAGGTTAAAATGCTGACGTAATCCGACGATGGGTGAGTAGTAAATATAACCTTTATCTTTCAGATCAGGAGATATCTCTTCAAGAGCATCAACATTTGGTTTACTTGTTATTGCACCAAACAACCCGATTTTATGTTCTTCCAATAATTCGATTGTTCTTTCAGGCAATGCATTTCCTTCTTTACACCAAAATTCCCAGCCGATATCACCATGTACATAATTTGCTTCAAAACCGGCGGCTTCCATCACTCTGATTGCCTCCGGTAAAACTGTTTTTCCGATTCCGTCACCGGGGAGAGAAACGATTGTACGCATATTTTTCCTCGAGATTTAATTTAGAAAATTTTACATAGGAAAATTAGATAGAGTTATCGATTTTAGCAAGAAAATGTTACACTATCTGTAACAAATCGTACGAATTTTTTACAATTTTATGTCTAGTTGAAGAGTAAATCGGTTATCGATATTGCCGGGAATTTCGTTCATTCCGCTGCTGAGGGAAGTTTCGTCAGGTTTGTATAATTCCGAATATTTGGCTGAAATTTTGAAGTAGTTAAGGAAATTGTATTCCGCGATAAAATACCAGCGCATTCCTTTGCCGAACAAAGCCGGATTGAAGAGGACACCTCGCACATCATTTTCGAATTGGTAAATTCGTGAGTCAAAAGATTCAGTTTCAAAAACTACCACTCTTCCGTAAAACCGTAAAGCTTCATTCGGATCATATCGGAAATCTTGAAGCAGTAAATATCCTTCTTCGTGATGCCCGGTAATTGTTTGATCGAAAAAAACATATTCGATACGGGAGCGTAAACGGATTTCACGGGTCACATAATAATCATAATTTATTCTTACGTTGGTTTTAATTTCGTTCAAACTGATCCGGCTTCCGTCAACATCTTCCGAGACTTCTTTATTTTCTCTCTTTAGTCTTATATTGAGCATTGTTCTGGTATATGGTCTTACTTGGTAATCGAGGAGGAATTCATCGCCGTCAGAAGGAAATATTGAGTTAAAACTTTCGTGTGGAAATCTGAATTGATCGTAATAAAAATTGACAATACCAAAATCACTGCGCCATCTTATACCACTGTAAATACCAAATTCATTTGAGGTAGTTGAAGATTCTCCGAATCCTGTTCCGCGAAACGTATAAAAATTACGCGGATAACTTCTAAGCGCAGTTACGAAAGATAAGTCTCTGATTCAATAACCAAGTTAAGCTGTGGATATTCGCTACCGAGACTTCGTTATAAGCAACCTCGCCGCTGATTCTAACGTTCCCGTAAAACCAAGAATAAGATGTTGAATAGAAGTTAAAGTTATCTCCCGAAGGATCGAAGAGATCACGTTTCTCTAACGGGTGGTCGTATCGAATGTTTTGAAACGCAACTCCGAGATCAAAACCATTGAACAATTCAGCGGATATTATTCCACCAATTGTTTGTTCGTTCACATTATTCTTTCGATCTAGCTCAGTGTCTGTTCTGTGCAATCCGGAAATCGGGAGTGAAGTTATTAAACCGTTTGAAGTATCAACGTTTCCGTCAATGTTATGGTTAGAATAGTGGGCAGTTAGATGAATTTTCCCGAAATTCACTTTAGCCGCACCGCCTCTAAAAAATTGATTTTCATCAGTACTTGTGTAATCTCTAATCGTGCGAGCAGATCGCGAAATTGCGCGCACAGCTTCCGCACCTTTACCGAATGAATATGGTCCCCAGTAAATTAATCCTTGTCCAAATTCAACAAGGTAATCACCGAGTGTTAATTTGTCTATGAAAGAATATTCATTTAATGAAAGCGAGAAGGAAGTAAAATCGTTGAACTCTTTTTCACCGCTGTCCTTTTCGGCTAAAATTGCAGCATTTAGATTTGTTGATCTAAATTTTAAACGCTGGTAACTTTTATATTCTTCACCGAGATATCGTCCTTCTTTAAAACCTCTCCGCTGCTGTAAGTCTTGCACATATCTCGATCTAACTTCGAGTGAAAACTGAGAAAGATCAATAAACGTTTCCGGTTCATAGGTATCGATGGTGGTAAAGAGCTGCAAAGCTTCGGCGATGTTTCTGTCAATTCCTTCAATTAATTTTAACTCATTGGTTGAATAAAAATCGCCGTGTTTTTCACGTTGTTCAATTATCAGCCGCGCAGTACCCAAATCTAAAATGGGAATAGATAACAGTGTGTTTAGATCTGCGCTGTTTATATTAATAGGATTATCTTGAAGCTCTTCGAGCTGATCGTATAAATAATCTTCCTCTAAATCTATTGAAGCATCCTCGAGTATATCTTGGATCAGTTTGTCGGTGGTTAAAGTTGTATCAACTTGCGCAAGTAAAATTGAACCGCACAGAAAAAATATTAAGAATGAAATTTTCATTAATTAGAGAAAAGATAATTTTTGATCTTTTGATTTCGTAGAAGCGTAGGGATCAAAGTCGATAATTATACCGGCTTGGTGAGTTAGACCCAAATCCGTATGAGTGAAAAATGCATAATCAAGATTCAGAAAATGAGTAATGTATTCCAATGCCGATTGAATAGGAGCTTGGTTCACTCATAAACCCGGTACGCATAGATACATATTCTATTAAACGATATTCAACGCCAAATCTAAAAGAGGGATCAAAGTCTAGTTCTTTTTCAACTGCTCCGTTAAAAGTTATATCGTTATTAAAATCATAACTTAGACCGGTGGCCATAATAAAAGGTATTTGGTCAGCTTCATCGCCATAAGTTGATCTTGTTAAATTATGGAGTCGTACACCGATTCTAAAATTTTCTTGGAAATAATAAAGTCCGCCAAGATTAAGTACATAAGAATCATCATTGCCGTATCTTTCAATAGCTAAATTTTGATACAATAGAGTTGCGCCCAAGAAAAAATTACTATCGAATCTTCTGGAAAACGAAAGTGCAATTTTATTTTCTTTGTATAATTCAAAACCATATTGCATGTAACCAACGGAAATATTACCAAAAGCAAAAGGTTCCGTATAGGATGCATAAGCATTTGCAAGTTCTTGAACACCAAAAGGTGATGGTGAATAATAAACCCCGAACTCACGCCAACTAATTTGTGCTAAACCGGAAGGATTATTAAAAAGTGCAAAAACATCGTTTGATTGTGCAATATCGGATTGCGAGAGCGCAATTTGTCTTGCGCCGGGTGAAACTTGCGCATGACTAATGGAGTATAAAGCCAAGAGTAACGTTACAAATAAGACTGAATTCCTTATATTCATAACAAGAATTTAGAAGATTGTTAATAATTTTCCAAATTTATAACTTTGATATTAGACTATAAAATACACACGGGACTAAAATGAAAAAATTAATATTAATTCTTTTACTGATACCGGTTATAGTAATTAGTCAAGAACTTAACGCAAAAGTTTCGGTTAACTTCGAGCAGTTATCAACATCTGCTAAAGATAAACTAGTTGATTTTGAGTATGCTGTTGAAGGATACTTAAATCAAACTCGGTTCACTAATCTTGATTGGGAAGGTGAACCGATACCGTGTTCGTTCAGTATATTTTTTATTTCAAGCAACGGAGAAACTCAATATTCCGCACAAGTTGTAGTAACAAGTCAAAGACCAATTTATCAATCGACTCGACGTTCTCTTATGTTATCACTCATGGATAAAGAATGGACTTTCGAATATGAAACAGGTCAAACACTTCGTTATAATGCACTTAATTTTGATCCGTTAACAAGTTTATTGGATTTTTACGCACATTTGATAATCGGTTATGATATGGATTCATACAACCCACTCGGTGGTAGTCCGTTTTTTGATGTAGCATACGATATTACACTACTCGGTGCGAACAGTAAGTTTAGCAAAGGTTGGGCTTTTGAGAATAGTTCTTACAATAAAAGAAAGCTGCTTGGTGAAATACAAGATGGAAATTACAGGCAATTTCGAAGAGACTTTTTTGATTATCATTATAACGGTTTGGATATTTATAACGACGATAAAAAAACTGCACAAAAAAATATTGCTAAGTTAGTAGATAATCTTTATAAAATAATAGATAAAGTTGCGAGAAACAGTGCTATTCTAAGAATATTTTTTGATGCAAAAGCCGGTGAGCTGGTGGAATATTTAGAGGGATATAACGATCAAGTTTTCGCTAAATTAATGAAGATAAATCCAGAGAATAATTCCAAATATGAAAAAGTACTTGAATAAAGAAAAATATTTATAAAAAATTAATAAAAAAAGGAAATCATATTTAATTAACGTTTGGTTTCCTTTTTTTATTTAATCAGCTCAACTTCATAAATCATATCATACTGATTGTGCGATCAACAACTTCAAATCCTTCGTCAATTACTCTTCCAAAGTTTGTATAGTTACCGTTTAAGTGTGGATAGTGATTATTCATCACAAACCATTGAGAACCTTCAGTATCTTTCCCGGAGCTTGCCATTCCAACTGCATAAGTATCAAATGGAATTGGGGAAAACTCGGATACAATTGTATGAGCCGGCTCCGCCCCAACCGGTGCCGGTTGGATCGCCGGTTTGAATAACAAAGTTGGGAACCACTCGATGATAAATAATATTGTTGAAAAAGTTTTTCTTTGCCAAAGCAATAAAGTTGCCAACAGAAATGGGTGCAACTTCCGGTGAAAACTCAATTGTATAATCTCCAACAGAAGTTTTGATCAATGCTTTACTATACTCAAAAGCATTTGAATAAAGATCGGTAAATAATTGCACTCTGTCTTCGATCACTTCTTTGGATAAACCAATTTTATTTCGTAATTCAAATTGAAGTTTAAGATTATCGGATTTTGTAATTTTCCCCAGCAACTCAGCCGAGAAGTTTGAATCAATCTGATCTGTTAATTCAAACAAAGTTGTAATAGCTTGATTAAAATTTTCATCGTATAACCGCTCGTTAACAAAAGAGGTTATTTGCATTTTCAGCTTATCTCTATGATTTGAAATGAACGTAGAATCGATCATATAATTAGCTAAAGTGATAACGAGCGGCAAATCCGCTTTGTATTGATCAATAATAAAATCGGCAAACTCTTCATCTGTTTTTAGCAAATCATAGTGATTGCCGATGTTAGAAAAAATCTGAAATTTATCGTAAGAGTAAGCATTAGCGTAAAGTGATTTCAGAATTTGAAAAGATACTTTATGCTCATCATTGTTGCCCAGTAATTGATAGGTATAATTTGGAGTTGTCATGCATTGGAACTCCGAAGTAAAGATTGCGTGTTTTTCCGGGCTGCCATTTTTGGAGGGTTAATAAAATTTCACCTCTTACATTTTCTGTAAGTTCATCATTAACAATATAAAAGCGAAGATCTTCTATCAAATCTTTTTTCAAGCTATCGTTTGCAAAATTAATTTCGGGAAGAGATTGTGCTGCAGTTCTACTTACACTCGGATTATCATCTGATAAGAAATTTAAAAATTCATCCAATTCATCCATGGTTTCATAAGGATAATAACAAACTGTTCTTGCTGCTTCGCATCTTACTGACCAATCCCGATCAGATATAAGTTCTTTAAGTAAAGAAAATGAGAAGGAAAACTTTTGTTGTTTTCTCAAAATGCCTAAAGCGTAAAGTTTGGTGGATGAATTATATTCTTTACTCAAAATATTTTCTAAGCTAGTAGGATTAACTTTATCAGCGGCAATTCTGTAAAGAGCAAATAAGGATGCAAAAAGTTTTTCTTCATCCTTTTTCTCTTTGAGATTATTTAATAAAATTTGAATATCATTTTTTGATTCGTCTTTAATTCCACGTAAGTGAAAATTATAGACAGCATAAGCAAAACCGGGAAGATTGGTTTCGCTTTGAAATTTTACGCATTCGAGCAAATCATTTTCAGATCCAACTTTACCGATCGCTTCAAAGAGGTATCTCGAATTTCCCTTCGGATCTGCAAATAATATTTCCTTTAAATAAACTGCTGATTTGTTGTTTGGACCTAGTTGGCCTAAAGCAAATGAGATAAGCTCAGGGTATTTGTGAAAATCGAGTTTAGTTACTTTATCAATAAAAGTTGTATCATCTGATTGTGCGATTGAAAGCAGAGTGGCTTTTACTTTTTGTTCATCACCCGATTTTAAATATTGATGAATAATATTTTTATCGAACTCACGCAGAAAGGTTGTTTTAGCCAATTCAATATCGTCCGGAGTAAATTGAGCCGAAGTAACAACTACAAAAATCAAAAAAGTAATAAAGTGTTTCATCTATAAACTCTTCTCATAAACACGGTATTTTTTATAAAGATCACCGCGCATAGTTTGAGCACCACGGATCATCATTTCGTTATCTTCTAGTATCCAGCTTGCTTCACCGCGATAGATATTCCGATCTGCGGCTCGCATCATAACTTCATAATAAAGCGCTGCATCCAATCCTTTTTTCTGAAACTCCGGAATTATGCCGAGAATGATAATTCTTGCCCAAGGTATTTTTTTCGCTTTTGTAAATAGCTTAATAAAATTGAAAGGTAAGAGTCTTCCGTTCATCTCTTTGAATACAAAATTATAATCCGGCATGACTAATGCAAAGCCGACAGTCTTTCCGTCTATTTCACAAAATAAAACTAAGTTGGGATCAATGAGCATTTTTAAGTCGGCCGCAAGTGCATCAATTTCTTCGTCGGTAAGCGGAACAAATCCCCAGTTCGGTTCCCATGCTTTATTATATACATACTTGACACGTTCTAATTCATTAGCAAAATCTTTCATGTTCAACTTTCTGATTGACGCTTTTGATCTTTTTAATGCAATATCCGCAACGCGTTTTATCTTTTCGTTCTGTTCCATTTTTTCTTTTGAAATTTTCCACGCGTGAAGATCTTTTGCTTTTTGAAAACCATAACCATCGAGAAGATTTGTATAATACTTTGGATTGTATGGCATTAGCAATCTTGGCGGATCATCAAATCCTTCAATGAGCATTCCGTAGATATCATTTACAGAAGGATTTGTAGGACCGCGCATTGCAGTTAAGTCTTTGTTCCTCAACCATTCAGCAGCTGTATCAAAAAGTTTGTCAGCAACTTCTTGATTATTTATCGATTCAAAAAAACCAAAGAACCCAACCTTGTCATTATGTTCTTTATTATGAAGCTCATTTTCAATTGCTGCAATTCTACCGACAACCGAACCATCTTTTTCTGCAAGATACATTTCCATGTCAGCATGTTTGAAAAAAGGATTTTTATTTTTGTTTAATAATTTTTTTAGATCAAAAAGGAGGGGAGGAACCCAATTTTTATAACCTTCATAAATTTTCCATGGTAGTTTCAAAAATTGATTGAAGTCTTTTTTAGATTCGACCTTGCGCACTTTAATATCAGCCATCTAACTTCTCCGGTTTGTATAACAAAAAAGGGGTTACCTAAAGTTGATAACCCCTAAACTAACTAAAAAATATTAATGATGTTTATTCGATTATTCCTAATTCTTTACCAACCTTTTTAAAAGTATCGATAATAAAATCGAGATGTTCATCTTCATGAGTTGACATATAACTTGTGCGCATCATCTGTCTGCCTTGCGGTACTCCGGGTGCAATAAAAACGTTGACGAATACACCGGCGTCATAAAGCATTCTCCACATTTTGAAAGACAATGCATCGTCACCAATAATTACCGGAACAATGCCGGTTCTTCCTTCGATAACAGCTGAACCCGGCTTCCTTTAATTCTGTTCTAACTTTGTTTGCGTTTCTAACTAATCTGTCAACTCTTTCCGGTTCTTGTTCTAAAATTTCGAGTGCAGCCATTGCCGCTGCTACAGATGAAGGAGTAGGCGATGCCGAGAATATTAGAGCCGTAGCGTGATGTTTAATATAATCTACCACTTTAGCATCGCCGGCAACAAATCCACCCAGAGATGCAAAAGTTTTGCTGAATGTTCCCATCGTTAAATCGACTTCATCAACCAAGCCAAACTCGCTTGCTGTTCCGCGTCCGCCTTCACCTATAACGCCAACCGAATGTGCGTCATCAATCAAAATTCGAGCATTGTTCGCTTTTGCTAATTCTACTAATCTTGGGAGGTTGACTATTTCTCCCCCGGTGCTAAAGACACCGTCACTCACAATTAACTTGGGTTGTTCTTTATCGGTCTTGGTTAAAACTCTTTCAAGATCATCCATATTATTATGTTTGTAACGGAGTAAATCGGCAGTGGCGCCGCGTGCCATTAAATTACCGGCAACTATACATGCATGATTATCTTTATCGGAAATAACAACTTCGCCGCGTTGAACCAATGTAGGAATAATTCCCTGCGCGGTTTGATAACCGGTACTAAAAGAAGAACAGCTTCTTTTCTAAAAAACTTTGCCATCTTTTCTTCAAGTTCAATGTGTAGATCAAGAGTTCCGGTTAAGTATCTCGACCCTGAACAACCGGTTCCGTATTTTTCCAATGCTTTCATGGCAGCATCTTTTACTCTCGGATCGGCAGTTAATCCTAAATAGTTGTTTGATCCTGCCATCACAACTTTTTTGCCTTCAATCTGTACAACAGGTCCTTCATTTTCTTCGATAGCTCTGAAATAAGGATACATTCCCAATGCCTTAATTTCATCCGCTCGTGTAAAATCATAGCACTTTTGAAATAAATCCAAATTACCTCCGGTTTCTATGTGTTATTTTTTTAGTATTTTTCGAAAATCTTTAAACAAGTCTAAAATTTAGTCTTCAAGTCGTATAAAAGCAAATAAAACAACAATATAGAGATGTTAAATTATGAATGAAAAAATAATATCAGTAGTTACCGGAGCAAATGGTTTTGTCGGAAGTCACTTAGTTGATTTTCTTTTAGAGAAGGGTCACAAGGTAAAATGCATAGTCAGAGGATCCAGTAATTTAAGATGGCTTAAGGATAAGGATGTAGAAATTCACAAATGCGGGTTGTTTGATATTGATGGTTTGGAAAGAAGTTTTGAGTGACGCAGATTATCTTTTTCATGTTGCCGGTGTAGTCAAAGCAAAAAATGAAAAAGGTTATTTCAGCGGTAATGTTGATACAACAAAAAATCTTCTCGATTCGCTTTTGGATGTTAACACAGAAATTAAACGAGTTGTGATTGTCGGCAGTCAAACAGCCTGTGGTCCTTCGGTTGATGAAAATACTCCGAAGAAAGAAAGTGATCCCTCCGAACCGATTACAACTTACGGAAGAAGTAAAAAAGCGCAAGAGGAATTAGCAAAAACTTACATGGACAAACTCCCAATAACAATTGCACGCGCACCCGCTATTTATGGTGAGCGGGATACGGAAATTTATTTAGTTTTCAAAACTTATAAGCAAGGTCTCTACACGTTAATCGGATTTAACGACAAAAAACTTAGCTTGATTCATGTTGCAGATTTGGTAAATGGATTATATTTATGTGCGGTGAGTGATAAGGCGGTTGGGCAGACTTACAATATCAGTTCTGAAGAATTGTACTCTTGGCCTCAAATTGGTGATGAGATAAAAAAATCTTTTGGTAAAAAAGCATTAACGGTAAGGTTCCCGCATCCTTTAGTATATACAGTTGCGGCAGTTGCACAGTTCTTTGCGATGTTTAGTTCTAAAGCGGCAACTTTTAATTTGGAGAAGGCAAGAGATTTTGTGCAGTCGTATTGGACGCTTGATGTAACTAAAGCAAAAGAAGAGTTAGGTTATCGTCAAAGTGTATCAATTTCCGATGGCATTAAGAGAACCATCGATTGGTATAAAGAAAATAAATGGTTGTGATCAATTTGACTTTTTGAGAAGAAGAGGTGAGTCGAACTGCAGTTACTATCAGAATTCCCGAAAGCTTTGATTGAAGAATCTAATTTCAGATTTTTCTCAAAATGATTTGCAAGCTCACATTCTAATTCTTTTTCAGCGCCTTGTGATAAAAGTATGTTTTTAATCTGGTTCGTTTTAACCGTTGTTACATGATCGATGTGCCAGTGAATATTTTTTTCATTTCTGCAATGTCTTGATAATCTTTGGCGCAAATTTTTTTGAGCGCTGCCAACGTAATAGTAGTATCCTTTCGAGAACTTTTTATCCGTGAATTTCTTGATTGAGACAGAGAATGACTTGCCCGCATAAATTTCCAGAACATAAATACCTTTATTTACGGATTGTCCGCTGATACTTTTGCTCCTTCTTGAATCCAGGTTCTAATTCCTTGAATTTGATTTTCTGTGAGAGGAGGCGCTGCTCCCGGAGGCGGCATCGGCTCAACTCCGCCGGTTCCTTCAATTGCCCAAATTAATTTACTTACGTCCGGATCACGCCGGGAAAAACAATTGTCAGATCAGCCGTTGCATTTGCCCATGAAGTTAAACTTAATCCACCGGCACGATTTTGGTCATTGTGACAAAATGAACTTGAACACTTCACCGTAAAAATTGGTTGGATGTGTTCGTAATAATCAACGTTTGAATCCGGGATTGTTCTGCTGTCAAGATCATCGGAAGTAACAGTATCATCACAAGCGGAAATAAACAGAAACGAGAAAAAGGTGATAAATAATGCAGAATTTATAAAAGTCATTTTCAAATTTTTCATAAAGAGATTATTTCTTTTTTTGTCAAACTTAGAGTATTTTTTCAAAACAATCTATTCACAAATGAATACCGGTGAAAACATGAAAAACATTTTAACATATCTTATTGTAATTGGTTTCCTTTCAACCATTTTTGCGCAAAAAGATTTACTGCAATCCGGACCGATGGTTGGATATTCACAAATGCGTGAAGCAGCACTTTGGGTTCAAACTAGGGAACCTGCTTATGTTTATTTTGAATATTGGGATAAAGAGAATACGGATGAAAAATTTTATACCTACTCGGTTAACACAAACCCCCACATTTATCACATGACAACCTTGATAGCGGATCAAGTTGAACCCGGAATTACATACGAATACAAGTTATATATAAATGATGAACCAATCGAACTCGATTACCGTACTGAATTTCAAACTCAAAAACTTTGGCAGTGGAGGGAAGATCCGCCGGAGTTCACTTTTGGAATCGGAAGTTGTGCTTATATAAATGAAACTGTTTATGATAGACCGGGAGAACCATACGGCGGCGATCATCATATCTTCAAAACTATTTATGAAAAAGATCCCGACTTTTTTATTTGGATGGGTGATAACTCATACTTGCGGGAAGCCGATTGGCATTCGAGAACCGGGATTTACAAAAGATTAACTCATGACCGATCGCTGCCGGTACTTCAGCCGATGCTTGGTTCTATGCATCATTATGCAACTTGGGACGATCATGATTATGGACCTAACAACAGCGACAGAAGTTTTTGGGCGAAAGATATAACACGAGAGGCATTTGTAAATTGGTGGGCGAATCCTTCCTACGGTGTTCCCGGAGCAGAGGAAAGTATTGCAACTTATTTTGAATGGGCGGATTGTGCATTCTTTTTAATGGACGACAGAACTTATCGAACGCCGGAAAATAGAACTCAAGTTAAAAAAGAGATGCTTGGCAGAGATCAAATTGAATGGCTTCTCGATGCGCTGTCTTCAAGTAGCGCACCTTTCAAGTTTGTTGTAATTGGTTCAACTGTTTTAAACCCCGAACCGCTCGGCGAAAACTATTCTAATTTTCCGGAAGAAAAAAAGTACCTGCTTGATATGATTGAAAAAGAGAATATTGAAGGAGTCATTTTCTTAACAGGAGATATCCATAGAGGAGAATTAACAAGGATTATGCGCGATGATAATTATCCGCTCTTTGAGATTACCTCGTCACCGTTAAGCGCGGGAGTTTCAAGTTATGATGCAAATAAAGCAAGAGTTGAAGGAACACTAGTTCAAGAAAGAAATTTTGCTTTACTTTCAGTTAAGGGTCCCAGAAAAAATAGAACGTTAACAATCACAATGCTCAATGCCGATGGTGAAAATAAATGGAGTCATTCGATTAATGAGGGTCAACTAAAATATTCTGAGTAGATTTTGCAATTTACAAATCAAGTTAACTGGTTTATCAATATGTCAGATCAGAAAAAGAAAGATAAAATAAAACCATGGGAAAAAGTTGCATCGATTGTGTTTTTAGCACTCGCTTTTCTTTTCGTTTATTTTGTGATTTTTGTGTTGTTTGAGAAGGTTGTTTAAACTGAATTTGTTTTGCTAATCAGAATCAAATTGCAAAATTAAATTTAGTTAGCTACTTTTGATCTCTGAAATTTTTGGGGCTATAGCTCAGCTGGGAGAGCGCTTGAATGGCATTCAAGAGGCCAGCGGTTCGAACCCGCTTAGCTCCACTCAAAAACCTTGATTATAGCTTATAATCAAGGTTTTTTTATATCTACTCACTTTAATATTAATCTAAATTGGTCTGAATTGGTCTAAGTTGGTGTGAAAAATCGACAATTTTCAGCACAATATTATAAAGTAAGTGAGCAGCTGATTGAGTGACTGAGAGAATGAGTCCGTTAGCTAACGGAAAGCAGAGCAACGAAACTCGCCGATTCTTAATGAATGTAAAACTGACCCCATAACAACTTTGGTTTGAGCATTTTAATGATGAGTTTATCTATTAAAATTCAATTTCGTAGTATGGGGTTGTGCATTGTCTTACAAGCTCACTTTTTGTTAACACCTCGAATAAATTGGCAATAGTAAAAATCAGATTTAACGAATATTAAATTTCTATACTCATTCGCTTGGATAATTAGATAAATTAATTCGTTTGTAAGCCCCTCGTTTCTTGTCTTCCGGATGGCTTTCAATGGCAAGGACAGTAATATTATTTTTTTCCGGACCATGTGCCCAGAAAAATCTTGCTGCTGCTGGTGTTCTATTTTCAAAGTATGATTGAAAAACTTTTTTCCCAAATTTTTTACTTAGTTCTTTTATTTCGTGGGTTTCTAGAGAATTGTGCTTTGGATTTTGTGAGAGGAGTGTGAATGCTTTACCTAGTTTATTGTGAAATTTTATTCCATCTTTTGAGAGTTTGCCGGATTTTCGTTTGGCACTTAATTCCGACATCAACTTATCAATTTCCGGATAGCCAAAGAAAATTTCAAATTCCATTACTATTTCTCAGTTTCCCAATCAAACTCATCCGGGTTAAATGATTTTCCTACAATTCCCTTTTTCAAATTCTTCATTGATGTTTCAATGGACTTTAATGTAACATCATTTATTTTATTTGGGTCAATCAAGATTCTTGGTTTCAAAACAATTTCTCCGTTATCCATTACATTAACTGAATAATGATCAAATTGAGACTCTCTAATTGTCAGTCTTTTCTTAGAATCAAGTTTTGCAATATATTTTTTACAACTTTATGTTTTGCCATGATTGTCTTATTGAAGATTGTGGGATATCCCACTGCAAGTATAAATATTTTTACATATTGAAGCAAATCTTAAAATGGTTGGTCTAAATTTTACTTCCCCTCAACCCGCTTAACAATATGAGAAATTTGTTCAAGACTGGTTTTTAATTTTCTTAATTCAGCTTCGAGCAGGTAAGTTCTGTATGCCTCAACAGATTCGGTGCCGCCGAGCAACCAATTAAGATCGCACCCGACACGTAAAAGTTTTGCTAATATTTTTGCGCCTGGGTCACGTTTACCGCTTATATATTGCTGAAGTTGTTGAGGAGAGATTCTCATTTCTTCGGCGAGCTTCTTTAAGGTGCCGTACTTTCGTTTTGCAAAAATTCTTATCCTTTCACCAATACGGATTTGCAAATTACTATCATCAAAAAGCTCAAGATTTTCCTTTGGTTGATCGTCATTAAAAAGAGCTAAATCGAATTGGTAATCATCTAGGATTTCTTTTATTTGATCATATAGATCATCATCAATTAAAGGAGCATCATGCAGAATATAGGTAAGAGTTTGATTATTAAGTCCGAGTTTACCGGCTAACCAACTTTGTTTTATCCCGAAGGTATGTAGAAGATACTTTATTTCTTCTTGTCTGGTCAATTAAGAGTCGCTTAAGTTGACTAATTGATTAATTAAAATAATAAAATTTCTTTCATTCTGCTAATTTTATCAGTCTGTTAAAGCGGCTGATGACTCGATTAATATTCGATAATAGTTTCGTTAATTATTTTCTTCATTCACTTTCCGGTTAACGGTAATTCATTTATTTCAATTATACTTTCACGGAAAAAATTTGTGATGGTAAATAATATCTGGAACATTCCACTTTTTCAGTCTCAACAGTGTTAAATCGCCAAAAGCGTTTTTCCTAGAATTAACTTTCAAAAAATAAATCAATTGAATACTTTTGAGACTAATGAAATTTATTGCTGACACTTCCATCTATAAATACATTCTTAAGATTGCACTTCCTGCAATTGCAGGTCTATCAACTCAAATGATTGTTTCACTGGTTGATACCGCAATGGTCGGTCGCCTTCCCGAAGCAAAATTTGCACTTGCCGCAATGGGGCTTGGTGTTTTAGCTACATGGGCAGTTATAAGTTTCTTTTCCTCTTTAGCAACCGGGACACATGTACTAATTGCAAGAAGATTCGGCGCAAAAGATTTTGACGGCTGTGGAGATACTCTTAATACATCACTGATAATTTCGTTTATTGCAGGTGTTGTTGTCGGTGCGCTAATCGTCAGTTTATCAAACCCGATTGGTCACTTTTTTGCTGCTGATACAAGAGTGGGTGAATTAGCTGGAGAATATCTTTTCTATAGATTCATGGGGCTGCCGTTTTTCTTGTTGTCGGTTTCTTACCGGGGCTTCTTTTTTGGTATAGGTAAAACAAAAATATTCATGTTCTCCGGTATTCTTGTCAACTTCTTGAATATAGTTTTTAACTACATTTTTATTTTCGGTGCATTCGGAATTGAACCGATGGGTTTGGCCGGCGCCGGATTGGGATCTTCTTTAGCAACACTTTTTGATGCGCTGTTTTATTTAAGTGTGTCGTCATTAAGCCAATACAGAACTAAATATAACTTCTTTAAAAATTTCCGGTTCATGAAAGAAATTGCTCAATCTATCGTAAGGATATCTTTACCGGTTTCATTCCAAAACGTATTTCTTCTTGTTGGTTTTTTAAGTTTTGTAGCAATAACCGGTATTATAGGAACTAGAGAGCAAGCAGCAAGTCAGGTTGTTTTTTCTGCTCTTATGATCTCACTTATGCCATGCTTTGGATTTGGAATTGCTGTACAAACGTTAGTTGGGAATCAACTTGGCAGCGGAAAAATTAAATTAGCGAAATTTTATGGTTTTGAAACGAGTAAAGTTGCAACGCTCTATACATTGATCGTAGGAATTGTTTTTGTACTTACTCCAAACGTCATATTAATATTGATAACAACCGATTCGAGTGTGATTGAAACTTCTGTACCGATACTGAGATTAGCCGGATTCGGACAAATATTTTATGCTATTGGAGTTGTTTTAGCAAACGGGCTTCAAGCAATGGGACAGACTTTATTTGTAATGATTGCCGAAATTATTGCTAATTGGGTTATCTTCGTTCCGCTTGCCTATTTATTGGGAATTGTATTAGATCTTGGTTTACTTGCTGCGTGGGCAGCTTTACCATTTTATGTTATTGTTTACTCTGTAATTATTTTCATTAAATTTAGATTTGGTGATGAAACGAAAATCAAGAGTGTATAATATGAATTTCGAGAAAAATTTATTGCTGACAAATAACTTGACAATTTTGGGATGTCTCTCTATATTTTAGCTATGAAATTGTTCCGAATCAAATACTTGGCAATTCTCGTCTCAATTGTTTCAATTTCCGTCTTATATGCCGGCGCTAAAATAGCGGAACCTGGAGTTACAGCTAGAAGCAATGCAGGTAATGTATATGTAACATGGCAAACCTTAGAAGAAACCAACCTGAAACATTTTGTTGTAGAAAGAAAAACAAAAGAAGGCGGATTTATGCAGCTCGGTGAAGTACTACCCGAGAGTGATAAGTATTATGAATACATAGACGAGACCGCTTACAAAACAGCCGGAACTTTATACATCTACCGAGTTGCAATTATCGATAATAATGGGACTATAACTTACTCTAATGAAGTACCTGTCCTGCACGATAATATTTCCAGCGTGAAGAAAACTTGGGGCAGTATCAAAGCTCTATTCCGGTAATCAGTGATTTAATGATATCTTCAAAACTTCCTATTTATCTCGCATCAAAATCTCCAAGAAGAAGAAAACTACTCAAACAACTCAATCTCAATTTTAAAACTTTTTCGGTAGATCTACATGAAGAAGTGTTCGATGGTGAGCATCCAATCAAAACGGTAAAAAGATTGGCTCAACATAAATTAGATGCAGCAAAAGTAAAAGTAAAAGAGGGAATAATAATTACCGCAGATACAATAGTTGTTCTTAATAAACAAATAATCGGTAAGCCAAAAAACAAAAAAGATGCTGCCAAATTATTATCTAAGTTAAGCGGTAAAACTCATTTTGTTTATACTGGATTTTCGATTCATAATTCTAAGACAGACCACACTATTGTTGATTATGAACGAACCTCGGTTACTTTTAGAGATTTAACAAAGAAAGAAATAAACGCTTATGTAGAAACCGGAAGTCCAATGGATAAAGCCGGCGCTTACGGAATTCAAGATGATTTCGGAGCCGTGTTCGTGCAAAAAATCAATGGTTGTTATTACAACGTTGTTGGCTTACCTCTCTCAAAGTTTTATCGTAGATTGCTGGAAGCTGTTTGATTTTTCATCCCCTTGAAACAAAAGCATCAAATATTTTTTTAAGTATCAAGCACAGCAGATTACTAGGAAACAATATTTATAGTTAGAAACTGAATGATGCGGTTGTTTTGCAAATTTTAATCAAAACAAAAGTTTCTTTGTGCCCGTTATGGTTAAAATGCCTTACTACCAAGTTCACAAGGGAATCACTAAGGTCAGTAGGAGAAAATCAAAAAATAATATTGTAGTTATTTTTCTTTTTCAGAACTATTAAAAAATATAATGAATAATTTTTGTCAATTAATAATCACGTAACCAAGCTAGAAAAATTGCATTTTCCCAAATAATTATTTAAATAATAGTATAAATCAGTTATCAAAAATCTTAAAATTAATAAAAGTACTGAATACGTCCGGAAATCGTAATTGTGGGTATCTTTCGACTCGTATATCCTTGATTTTCGAGCATTCTGTTACTATTTTAGATAAACTATAAACAACATTTAATGAATGGAGGATAATATGGCTGATGAAAATGGATTTGGAAAAGGTTTATTCTTAGGAATTCTTGCCGGAACCGCTGTCGGTTCTTTAATTGCATTGTTATATGCACCGAAATCCGGTAAAGAACTTAGAGGCGAACTTCGCGAAAGGGGCGAAGAATTTATCGATGATACGGAAGAGTATCTTGAGAAAGCAAAAGTAAAAGCAAATGAATTAATCAACGATGGGAAACAAAAATCCGATAAATTAATTGCCGACGCGAAAGTAAAAGTTGATGATCTTATCAAAGAAGCAGAAAAAGTCTTAGGCAATGCTAAAGATAAGACATCTAAATACTACGGCGATAATAAAACTAAAGTTGAAAAAGAAAGCGAAAAACTTAAAAACGCTGTTAAAGCCGGTGTTGATACTTATAAATCGGAAAAATCGTAAATCATGTTATTGGCAATTGATATACTGACGCTTATTCTACTCATTATTGTTGCGGCGCTTTGTATTTATTTTTTCGTGACATTAAAAAAATTGAATCGATCAATTGATGTTTTGAGTGCAGATGTTCATCGGTTGATCGATTCAACTATTCCTTTGGTAGAAGAGTTGCGTGAGTCTTCAAAAAATTTAAATAGAGATAACAGCGGATGCCGAACGGCATATGACGGACTTCAACGAATTTGTCTCATCAACCAAAACAAAAGTATCTTCTTTATCAACAAAAGTTAAAGAAGGATCAAATCAAAACCCCGTATTAAATTTAATAAAAAACCTCAATGCTATTTCTAAAGGAATTTCTTCATTTTGGCAAAATTACAAATCATAAATTACCGAGCTACGAAAATTATTAGAGGAGAGAAATCTTGAAACAGTATAATCCTGATTCTATAAGGAATCTTGCGTTCATTGGTCATGGAGGAAGCGGAAAGACCAGTCTTTCCGAATTATTATTACATTCAACAGGCGAAATTAATCGTATTGGTACGGTTGAAGAAGGAAACACAACTTCAGATTACAATCCCAACGAAATTGAAAGACAAATATCAGTCTCTTCAGCACCACTTCACCTTGAATGGAAAAACAATAAAGTAAATATAATTGACACACCAGGTTACTCCGATTTTATTGGTCAAGTGATCAGTAGTTTGCACGTTGCCGAAATTGCAGTTTCAGTAATTAAGTCTGCAGAAGGTGTTGAAGTTGGTACTGAAATGACATGGGGCTATGTGAAAGCATACGACCTTCCGGCAGCAGTAATAATTAACAAAGTTGATAATGAACACTCAACTTTTAACGAAACAGTTCAAGTAGTGAAAGACCACTTGAGCAAAGATGCTACTGTTATAACAATGCCGGTTAATGAAGGTGTAAATTTTGACACTGTAGTAGATCTTATTAAAATGAAAGCCGTTAAGTATGGTGAACTTGGTTCCAAAAAAGCAACCGAAGAAGATATTCCCGCGGATTTAAAAGATGAAGCTGAATCTATGAGAGAGGAATTGATTGAGAAAGTTGCTGAATCAAGTGAAGATTTGATGAATAAGTTTTTTGATGAGGGTACTCTTAATGATGAAGACCTCAAAGAAGGGTTAAAGAAAGCAATATTAAGCGGTGCTTTAATTCCTCTCTTTGCAGTCTCTGCAACAAAAGGTGTCGGTCACAATAACTTTTTAGATTTTGCTGTTAATTTTTTCCCGTCACCGCTCGAATCAACTAACAAAGCAATTTTGAAAGATAAAGATCAAGAAGTAGAAATTAAATGCGATCCATCCGGCGAACCGGCTGCTCTAGTTTTTAAATCGTTATCTGAACAGCATGTCGGTGAATTATCAATCTTCAAAGTTTACAGCGGTACTTTAAAAGCCGGTATGGACTTGGTGAATACGACAAACGAAAATTCGGAACGTCTCGGTCAGCTTTCCTTCTTGAATGGAAAGCACAGAACCGAAGTCGATGAAGTTATAGCAGGCGATATTGGTGCGGTTGTAAAATTAAAAGATACTCATACCGGTAACACATTAGCAGGTAAAGGCAATACAATTGTATTCCCGCCAATTAAATTTCCGGAACCGGTAATTCGCGGCGCAATTAAACCGAAAGCAAAAGGTGATGAAGATAAAATTTCATCGGGATTGCACACTGTTCACGAAGAAGATCCAACATTGAATGTACGTTTTGAACCTGAACTTGGACAAACAATTGTTTCCGGTCAAGGCGAACTACAGCTTGCCTTAGCGATAAAATTATTGAAAGACCGTTACGGTGTGGAAGTTGACCTTGTTGAACCGAGAATACCTTATCGTGAGACAATTAAAGGTGTCTGTGAAAGCGCAGAATACAAACACAAAAAGCAATCCGGTGGTAGAGGTCAATATGGTCACGTTTATCTAAAGTTAGAACCAACTACAAGAGGCGCCGGATTTGAATTTGTTAATGCAATTGTCGGCGGTGTAGTACCGGGTAGATTTATTCCTGCGGTAGAGAAAGGACTTAACGAAATAATGGCAAAAGGAATATTAACCGGTAGTAAAGTAATTGATGTCAAAGTGACTTTATTCGACGGGTCATTCCACAACGTTGACTCCGATGAAGTATCATTTAAGATTGCTGCATCACAAGCGTTCAAAAAAGGTTTCATGACGGCAAAACCGGTTGTACTTGAACCCATTTATGATGTTACAGTAAAAGTACCCGAAGAATTTATGGGCGACGTAATGGGAGATATTTCAAGCAGGCGCGGTAAAATTTCCGGTATGGATGCTGAAGGTCCTTTCCAAGTTATTAAAGCAAAAATTCCTTTAGCAGAACTTTATAAGTATTCTACTCATCTTCGATCACTAACTCAAGGCAGGGGAATGCATACAAGAGCATTCGCTAATTACGAAGAAGTACCGAAAGAAGTTGAGACAAAAATCATTGAAGAGTATCAGAAGTCGAAAGAAGAAGAATAAAGAAAATAAATTCATTAAAGCGGAAGAATACCACTTCCGCTTTTTTTATTTTTGTAATTCACCTATGCATAGTCTTAATCTTAATCGTAATCATGCTCTTAATCGGGATAAAAATTGAGTAAGATTACGATTAAGAGCAAGATTAAGATTTTTTATTTAATGTGAAATTGTAATTAACAATCTGTCACTCAGAATCCCGATTTATCGCGATGAAGAGTCTCTCTGCATAAATGAAAAGAGAGATTCATCACTCCTTCAAATCAGTCGTTCAGAATGGCAGATGGTTTTGATTAATGAGGTAAAGCAATGGATAAACTTTGGTCACCTTGGCGCTCAAATTATATTCAGTCATTTAAGAATAAAAGCGATGATAATGAATGTGTCTTCTGCACCGCACCAAAACTTGATTTGGATAATGACGAGTCGCTCGTTGTGAAAAAATCGGAGCATTGCTTTGTCATGCTCAATCTCTATCCTTACAACAGCGGACATTTGATGGTTATTCCGTACAGACATTTATCCGACATTGAAGATTTAACTCAAGAAGAGTTCACTGATATTACAAACCTTATAAAACATTCAAAAAGAGTTCTGACCCACGTAATGAAACCGCAAGGATTCAACATCGGTGCAAATTTGGGTAAAGCAGCAGGAGCCGGAATTGATCAGCATATTCATTTCCACATTTTACCACGCTGGATTGGAGATACCAATTTCATGCCTGCCATTGGGGAAGTGAAAGTCATTTCTCAAGATTTACTTGAATCTAAACGTGAACTTATTAAAGCTTTTGAGGAAGTTGGTTGATTTGTTAGTGAGTTAATGGGTTATTAGTTATTGAGACAATCCCATTCCCGATAGTAATTAGAAATTCTTTAATTCGTAAATTCGATAATCCGTCAATTCGCCAATCTGCCAATTCGCCAATTCGCCAATTCGCCAATTCCAACTCTCCATTTATTTGTGTATATTCTGCATCAAATTTTATTTGTTAAATCTGTCGAAAACCTCAAATTAGGGCGTTAAATGAAAGAATATCACGATTTAGTAAAACTCGTATTGGATAACGGAGTAAGGAAAAAATCGCGAACCGGGATTGATACACTCTCATACTTTGGCGCATTTTACAGAGTCGATCTTTCAAAAGGATTTCCGCTTTTAACCACCAAAAAGATGATTTGGAAATCACTGCTTCACGAAGTACTATGGTATCTTTCGGGTGATGATCATATCCGAAATTTACGAGAGCACACAAAAATTTGGGATGCTTGGGCTGACGAAAAAGGCAATCTGCAGACTGCATACGGAAGATATTGGCGCAGATATCCCGTACCGGAAAAAGGCGCAGCGTTGGGGGAAGAAGTTTTTGTCGATGAAAGTCATCCTTTTGTCACAAAAGAAGAAAACGGATCGTTAACTTTTGATCAAATCGGTTGGGTGATTGACCAAATAAAAAATAATCCCGAATCAAGAAGGATGGTTGTTAATGCTTGGCATCCGGCAAATGCAGTAATTAGCAAACTGCCGCCGTGTCATTATACTTTTACTTTTAATGTGAGTGACGGAAAGTTAAATTGTCATTTATCTCAGAGAAGCGGTGATATTGCTTTGGGTATTCCGTTTAATCTTGCAGCTTATTCAATGCTAACGCAAATTATTGCTCAAGAATCTAATTTGGAACTTGGTTACTTTGCTCACACTATAATTGATGCTCATATTTATGTTGCCGATGAAGGAAGCGAGAACGAGGAATTCGATCACGTAAATGGTTTGAAAGAACAATTAACTCGCGAACCATATCCGCTTCCAAAATTAGAAATCGCCAAAAAGCCGTTAGATCAACTAACATATGAGGATTTTGAATTAGTAGGTTACAAACATCATCCTAGAATTAAGTTTGAAGTGGCTGTTTAAACATTAGTTAATCAAATTATCCGGGGGGATAGATCATGAAAGCAATAATTTTATTTGTGATTATTTTATTTTCACTCGGCTGTAGAGAGGACGTTGTTGAATTTACGCTGGAACAATCAACTGCGAATGTTTTTGTAAACTCTTCTCCGCGAAGTGCAGAAATATATTTGGATAATCAATTTACCGGTAAACGAACGCCGGATACTCTCAAATATCTTGATCCCGGTTCATATTCAATTACTCTTAAGTTAGACGGTTATCAAGATTCAACAGTTGTGGTTTTTGTTGAAGCAGAAGATAAAGAAAAAGTTTTTGTGTCATTAATAACAAAGTAAATGAGAAAAATAATTATATCGGCAGTTGCAAAAAATAATGTCATTGGCAAAGATGGAATAATGCCGTGGCATTCCAAAGAAGAGTTTAAACACTTCAAAGAAACGACAATGGGTTATCCGCTTATCATGGGTCGCAAAACTTTTATCTCAATGGGCGGAAAACCTCTGAAGGGAAGATTGAATATAATTCTTACAAAAAGAGATGATTTTAAAAAACCCGAAGGTGAGGTGGAAGTTTTTTCAAATATTGATGCCGCATATGACTTTTGCGAGAGTAAGGGTTACGAAAAAGTTTTTGTGATCGGCGGCGGACAAATTTATGCAGATGAAATAAATAAGATGGATGAACTAATCATAAGTGAAATGAAAGTTGAAGTTGAGGGAGATACATTTTTCCCAAAGATAGACGAATCAATTTGGAAGGTTCACGAAACTGAAGAGAGAAATGACTTCACACTAAAAATCTATAGAAAGCGAGATTAAGACTTTGCGTCTCTGCACCTTAGCGGTTGTTTTTATATTCATTAACCGTCAAGCCCACGCCGGAGGCGGACAAGCGCAAAGAAGTTAAGAGTAAGATTAAGATTATGAGTAAGAGTAAGAGTAAGATTATGAGCAAGATGGTTAATAACAATAAGAGTAAGATTAAGAGAATAACTAATGAGTAAAATAAAAATATTACCGGAAAATATATCTAATAAAATTGCGGCTGGCGAAGTTGTTCAGCGTCCGGAATCAGTTGTCAAAGAATTACTTGAGAACGCAATTGATGCTAATGCTAAAACAATAGAAGTATTCATAAAGCAAGCGGGAAAAAGTTTGATGCAAGTTGTTGACGACGGCGACGGAATGAGCGAAGAAGATGCTGTCCAATGTATTCAACGTCATGCTACAAGTAAAATCAGTACCGTAGAAGATTTAGAACAAATTAAAACATACGGATTTAGAGGCGAAGCGCTAAGCTCAATTTCATCTGTAAGTTTAGTCGAAATTAAGACAGAAGAAAATGAATCGGAAATTGGAACATTGATAAAAAACAATGAATCCGGTGAGTTTATTAAGGAGAAAAATTCTTTCCCGAAAGGAACTTCAATTGCGGTTAAAAATTTATTCTACAATACACCGGCGAGACGCAACTTTCTCAAAACACATTCAACTGAACTCAAACATATAATTGAAACATTCAAAAAAGCTTCAATCAGTCACCCGGAAATTACCTTTAAGTTTTACAATGACGATGACTTAACTTTCGATTTTCCCGGTGGAACATTTGAAGAAAGATTACAGCAAGTTTTTGCCGACAATATTTTGGATGCCGTGATTCCGGTTCAAGAAAAAACAGAATTCATGTCGATTTACGGTTACGTCGGCAAACCAACTTTCACAAAGAAAGATAGAAGCGATCAATATGTTTTTATCAATCAGCGTTATGTTGTAAGCAGAACTATTAACCATGCGGTCTTTAGCGCTTACGAAAATATTTTAGAAAAAGGTGATTATCCATTTTTTGTTTTATTCGTTGAACTCGATCCAAAAAGAGTCGATGTAAATGTTCATCCCTCTAAATTAGAAGTGAAGTTTGAAGACGATAAAGATATTTATTTATTCATCAGTTCGGTTGT
Organism: Melioribacteraceae bacterium; assembly: GCA_034521465.1. Taxonomy (GTDB): domain Bacteria; phylum Bacteroidota; class Ignavibacteria; order Ignavibacteriales; family Melioribacteraceae; genus SURF-28. Next base: position 49,037 of record JAXHMN010000019.1, read on the forward strand.
TAAGAAGAGTATCGGCAGTCACGATCTAGTTCCTTCAATGAGTTTTAACGAAGCAATTGATGAAAATGAAAGATTGAAGTTTCACACTCCTTCAAAAGTTGACCGGGATGATTTCAGTGACAGACCTAAATATTCTGCTTCACAAAAGGACATAAAAAGAAGCAGTATTTTTTCCGATGAAGAAATTGACCGGTTGTTCGATTCTTTAACACCCGATGTAAATCATTCACCGTTGGAAAAAGAAGTGACGCATCCGTTCGATGAAAGAAACAATAATGAAATTTATCATAAGAGCAACAGCACGGAAGAATCAAAAGAAACAGACGGTTCCTTCATTGTTTTGCTTCATAACAAATATATTCTTTCTCAAATCAAAAGTGGGTTGATGATTATTGACTCACACGTTGCACACGAAAGAATTTTGTACGAGAAAGCTCTGCGATTATTCGATGCAAACATGCAATTTTCCCAACAGCTTTTATTTACGCAAAAAATAAAAGTCGATCCTGCAGATTATTCATTGATCCAAGAACTCGAGCCATACTTAAACAAACTTGGATTCGAAATTAAATTGATGAGCAAAAATATTGTAGCCGTGAGCGGAGTTCCTTCTGATATAAAAGTCGGTTCTGAAAAAGATATGCTGCTCGATATACTTAATGAATATCGTTCGAACGAACAAGAAAAACAATTAGAAGTAAGAGATAATCTTGCAAAATCCTACTCATGTAAAGCGGCAATAAAAGCGGGTGATAAATTGAGCGAACAAGAAATGAGAATTCTTGTTGACCAACTATTTGCTACTTCCATGCCGTATGTTTGTCCCCACGGCAGACCAATAGTGATTAAAATTCCACTTACCGAACTCGATAAACGGTTTGGAAGAACATAATTCAATTATTATTTTTTACCCAAGTATAAAATTTGTAGTATCGCTTAATCTCCAAGGAGGACGGAATGAACGAAGAATATAATAAAGCGAAAAAGGAATATTTAGATAAATTAAACAATGCAAAAATTACCGGGATGAAATTCACTTCAGTTTCCGGTAAAGAAGTCGATGCGCTATACACTCCGGATGATCTAAAGGATACGGATTACTTAGGAGACTTAAATTTCCCCGGTGAGTATCCTTATACAAGAGGTATTCACACAAACGGTTACCGCGGTAGAGTCTGGACAATGAGATTGTTTGCCGGTTTCGGTTCACCTGAGGACACCAACGAGCGGTTCAAATATCTTTTGAAAAACGGGCAGACCGGTTTATCTGTCGCTTTCGATCTACCGACATTAATGGGCATTGATTCTGATGACGATTTGAGTCAAGGCGAAGTCGGAATTTGCGGTGTTGCTGTTTCTTCACTTCATGATATGGAAACTTTGTTCGACGGAATTCCACTTGATAAAGTTTCTACATCAATGACGATCAACTCACCCGCAGCCATGATCTTTGCGTTTTATCTTGCCGTTGCTAAAAAACAAGGTCTAAGTTTTGATAAACTCCGTGGTACATTACAAAACGATATTTTAAAAGAATACATCGCGCAAAAAGAATTTATCTATCCACCCGAACCGTCAATGCGAATCATAACGGATATGATTGAATACTGTACTAAAGAAGTAACGCAATGGAATCCCGTTTCGGTAAGCGGTTATCACATTCGCGAAGCCGGCTCCACCGCAGTTCAAGAACTGGCTTACACTTTAGCGGATGGATTTGCTTACATAGAATCATGTATTGAACGGGGAATGGACGTTGACAGTTTTGCTCCGCGCATTTCGTTCTTCTTTAATTCACATTTAGATTTCTTCGAAGAGATTGCAAAGTTTAGAGCGGCTCGAAGAATTTATGCAAAAAGAATGAAAGAAAAGTACGGCGCTAAAAATGCTCGTTCGATGTGGTTGAGATTCCACACACAAACAGCCGGCTGCACTTTAACAGCGCAGCAACCTGAAAATAATATTGTACGAACTGCACTTCAAGCTCTAGCTGCCGTTATGGGCGGTACTCAATCTTTGCACACAAATTCAATGGACGAAACACTTGCACTCCCGAGTGAAAAAGCAGCTAAGATTGCACTAAGAACTCAGCAGTTAATTGCTTATGAAACCGGAGTCATTAATACAGTTGATCCTCTTGGTGGAAGCTATTATGTTGAAGCGCTGACAAACAAAATGGAAGAAGAAGCAAATCAAATCTTTGATGAAATAGATTCACTCGGCGGCGTAATTCCCGCAATTGATGCCGGTTACTTCCAGAAAGAAATTGCCGATGCTGCTTACCGTTATCAACGCGAACTCGAGAAGAAAGAAAAATTTGTAGTTGGTGTAAATGAGTTTGTTGAGGAAGATGAAAAAGTTGATATTCCGCTTCTCCAAATTTCTCCGGAAGTTGAAAAGAAACAAAAACAAAAATTAGCCGAGTTGAGACAAAGCAGAAATCAGCAAGCTGTTGATGAATCGCTCGCAGCAATCAGCAAAGCGGCTGTTGACGGGACTAACTTAATGCCGGTATTCATACAAGCCGCCGAGAATTATGTTACTCTCGGTGAAATGATAAACGAACTCAAAAAACATTTCGGAGTATACGAAGAAGCTGTCGTATTTTAAGAAATGATCTTAGAATATATTAGATTACTTCGCATTTCTCATTGGGTCAAAAACTTATTTGTTTTTGTACCGCTTTTATTTTCTCAGCACTTGTTTCAAATCGATTATTTTCTGCAAGTGCTGAGCGCTTTTTTTGCATTCTCTTTTGCATCCAGTATGGTTTATGTTTTTAACGATATTCTCGATGCAAAATTCGATAAACTTCACCCGATTAAAAAAGAAAGACCGATTGCATCCGGGAAAGTATCAAACAAACAAGCGACATTTATTATTTTATTATTGGCTGTAATAACTCTACTTTTTGCGCTTAATATGAATTTATGGTTTAACTTAATGTTAGCCGCTTACGTAATTATTAACTTCTTCTATTCAATAAAATTGAAGGATGTTGTAATTCTTGATCTTTTCAGTATTGCAAGTGGATTTATTTTTCGTGTCTTAGCGGGGGCATTTGTGATAAGTGTATCAGTATCGGATTGGTTAATATTAACTACAATGTTCTTAGCTCTTTTTTTAGCGATTATGAAGAGACGTTCCGAGCTTGTGGCATCGCATACATTGGAAAACTCGACAAGAACTGTTCTGAACAATTACTCTCATCAATTCATTGACCAAATTTCTGCAATAGCCGCCGGGGGAGTAATAATTTGCTATGCACTTTATTCTGTATCGGATAGAATTTATAAACAGTTTGAGACTGAGTACTTTGTTTTAACTACTCTTTTAGTAGTTTTTGGTGTTTTCCGATATATGTTCTTGGTACATGTTAAAAGCAAAGGTGAAAATCCAACTGAAATTATGCTGACAGATATTCCAATGATTATCAACTTAATGTTATATATATTTGTAGTAATTCTATTAATATACTTTCAATGATATGATACAAAAAACAAAATACTTATTAATATTTGCCATTTTACTTTTGGTTGCATGCAGCTCTGAAGAAAAATTGAACAAAGAGAAACCTGTCGAGACAGATAATGAGGCAAGTTACTCAACCGAACTGAACATTAAATTCCACAAGGTTTACAGTTGGGTAAACTTGATGCCCGGACCAAAAGCAAAACCGCGTTTTCATATTACGGGTGAATATGAATTATTTGAGTCGCCGGATTATAAAATTGATGAGATTAAACTAGGGCATATTAATATTCTTCAGAATGATTCTTTGATTTATAATATCACTCCCGAAGTTCGAATTAATGAAAAACTTTCGACCGACAGCACAAAATATGTTATTTTTTCAAATCCAACTGAACTGCCGGCCCATCCGTTACTAGATAGAAAAAAATCCGTTGATGCCGAATTCATTTTTTACTCTGTTTCAGATACAATGCAGCATTCCATAAACGATATTACAATAGAAGAAGCGCATTAATATATTATGGACATAATAGTTTTACTAATACTGCTTCTTTTCAGTGCTTTCTTTTCTTCATCGGAAATTGCGTACGTCGTCTCAAACAAAATTAAAATTGAAATTCGTGCAAGGAAAAAAAGTTTATCTGCTCAAACATCAAAATATTTTTTGAAAAATCCGCAGATCTTTTTTTCTACCATATTAATAGCAAATAACATTGTAAACATTGCATTCGCTTCACTTGCAACAATCTATTTAACATCGCGTTATCAATTTAATGATTTGGAGATTTTACTAATTGCCACAATACTTCTTTTAATTATCGGTGAGATCATACCAAAGTATATTGCAAGAGAAAGCGCTGATTTACTCTTCAAAATAGTTTCACTTCCAATTAGGTTCTTTACATTTCTTTTTTATCCTTTTGTGAAGATAACCGCATCGCTCTCTTCATTTTTAACAAGACGGAAGGAGTTAGAAAATGAAGAGGTTAAGCAATTATTCGATAAAGAAGATTTACAGTTATTAATTAGCGAAAGTTCTGATGCCGGTGTGGTTGACGAACGTGAATCCGGTATCATAAGTAAGATAATTGATTTGAAAGAACAGAAAGTTTACGAGTGGCATGACGCCCCGAACTGATCTTGTTGGAGTTGAAATTAACAGCACAATCCAATCGGTACTTGAGGTATTTATTGATTCCGGTTATTCGAAACTTCCTGTATTCGAAGAAAATCTTGATAATATTAGAGGATTAATCTTAGCAAAAGATTTATTTAAAAAACCGGAAAATATTAGATCAATAATGCGTGAACCAATTTTTGTTCCGGAGACAAAAAAGACTCTCGAAATGCTTAACGAACTTCTCGAAAAAGGTATTTCAATTGCAATTGTTGTAGATGAATTTGGCGGAACCGCCGGAATCATTACGGTCGAGGATATGATCGAAGAAATGCTCGGTGAAATTCAAGATGAATATGATGAAGAAGAAGTAATAATCAAAAAGATCAACGAAAACACATTCGTCTTTAGTGGTAAAGTAGAAATCGATAGAATCAACGAAGACTTTTCGCTGGATATCCCCGCTGGGGATTACGAGACCATTGCCGGGTATATCATCGCCGAACTTGGCAGAATACCGGCTAAAGGTGAAATGTTCACAATCGAAAATCTTACATTCACGGTTATTCGTTCAAACAAAACCAGAGTAGATTTAATTAAACTCTTTGTTGAACCGGAAATACCGGAGGATATGTAAGTCCTCCAAAATCACACCTTGAATCCTATTTAATTAAGTTACATCTAACATCCCAAAACGCTAAAAATTATGATAGAAGTTATCGGTTACATAGGAGCTGTATTAATTGGAGTAACACTTGGATTAATAGGCGGAGGCGGTTCAATTTTAACTGTTCCTATTCTAGTTTATTTGTTTGGTGTTGATCCGGTTCCTGCAACCGCTTATTCGTTATTTATAGTTGGTTTGACTGCATTAACCGGTTCTTTCACTTATATGAAAAAGAATGAAATAAGTTATTTAACCGCTGTCGTTTTTGCAGTTCCGGCTTTCATTGCGGTTTTTTTGACAAGGTATTTTTTAGTTCCGGCTATACCTCAAAATATTATAAGCATCGGTGAATTTACATTAACTCGTGATATTTTTATAATGGTTCTCTTCGCGGGTTTAATGGTTGCTGCTTCGATTTCAATGATAAAAGGGCGAAAGAAAGAAAATGTAGAAAGTGAAATAAAATTTAACGTTCCATTGATAATTTTGGAAGGATTTGTAGTAGGAGTTTTAACTGGATTAGTCGGTGCCGGAGGCGGATTTTTAATAATTCCCGCACTGGTAATTTTAGCAAACCTCCCGATGAAAATGGCCGTCGGAACCTCACTCTTAATTATTGCTGCTAAATCATTGATTGGGTTCATCGGTGATATTGGATCGGATGTTACGATTGACTGGTCATTTTTATTAATTTTTTCTGCTCTCGCAATCGTTGGAATTTTCGGTGGAAGTTATCTTTCAAAATTTATATCGAATGCAAAACTTAAACCAGCATTCGGTTGGTTTGTGCTAATGATGGGTATTTACATTATTGGGAAAGAATTTTACGCAAGTTTTTAATTATAAATCAAACTGGGAGAAACAAAATGGGATTTTTTGGAACATCGAGCAAAATAAATGTAATTGATCTTAATTCTGAATCGTTCGAAAAACAAATGAATGAAGATGAGAATGCAGTGCTGATTGATGTAAGAACTAAAGCCGAACATGATGAAGTAAGAATACCAAACTCAAAATTAATTGATTTGATGAATCCGGCTTTTAACGAAGAGATTGATAAACTGGATAAAGATAAAAGTTATTTTCTTTATTGCAGAAGCGGAAACAGAAGTTATCATGCCGGACGTGCGATGATCAACAAAGGATTTACAAAAGTTTATAACCTTGAACCGGGTATTATCGGTTGGATGGGTGATACAGAATAGTAACCGCAGACTTTACGTCTGCGATAAGTTTTATAAATAAAATTGGAGTTATTAAAAATGTATTTCGAACACGTATATGAAAAAGGATTAGCACAAGCGAGTTACTTTATCGGCTGCCAAGCAACCGGTGAAGCGATAGTTATCGATCCCAAAAGAGATATCGATACATATCTCGAAATTGCCGATCGAGAGAATATGAGAGATAACCAAAATTACCGAAACGCATATTCACGCAGATTTTCTAAGCGGTTCACGAGAACTTGCTCAAGCAACCGGTGCGGAAATTCTGCTTTCCGATGAAGGCGGTGCCGATTGGGAATATCAATTTGATCATACCGGATTGAAAGACGGAAACCAATTCAAAGTCGGCAATTTAATTTTTGATGTTATGCACACACCGGGACACACTCCCGAACATATCAGTTTTCTTTTGACCGACAGTGCAGCAAGCACAAAACCGATAATGGTTTTTACCGGTGACTTTGTTTTTGTGGGTGATGTCGGCAGACCCGATTTACTCGAGAAAGCAGCCGGAATTACCGGTACAATGGAAAAAGGTGCTCGACAGATGTTTGATTCACTTAAAAAATTCAAAACGTTACCGGATTATATTCAAGTTTGGCCGGGACACGGAGCCGGTTCCGCATGTGGTAAAGCCCTCGGTGCTGTTCCAAGTTCAACCGTTGGATATGAGAAATTAGTAAACTGGGCATTAAGTATTAATGATGAAGATGAGTTTGTTAAACAGTTGCTTGATGGACAACCGGAGCCGCCAAAATATTTTGCAATGATGAAAAAGTTGAACAAAGTTGGTCCGGAAGTACTCGGCGGAATTCCGCATCCGGCACGATTGACTTTGAACCAATTCAAAGATGCGCTCGATAAAAATATTCGAATTGTCGATACAAGAGACAAACTTTCATTTGCCGGCGGACATGTTCCCGGTTCGTTAAACATTCAAGACAACGGCGCCTTCAGTACCTGGGCGGGATGGATGCTCGATTACGATGAACCGTTTTTATTAATAGCTCCGGAACATAGAATTGAAGACCTTACAAAAAAACTTATCCGTATCGGTTTAGATAATGTCTATGGATTTTTACCGAATATGGATACATACGCAAACGCAGGCAACGAGCTTGAAACAGTTGATCAAATTACATGCAGTGAACTTTCGAACAAGATTAAAGATGGTGATGTTCAAATTGTTGATGTGCGCGGTTTGAGTGAATACCAAGCCGGAAAAATAGAAAGTGCTGAAAATATTCATGTCGGTTCTTTGAAAGATAACTTAGATAGAATCGAAAGTGGTAAAGATGTAGTTGTACATTGTGCAACCGGCGACCGCTCCTCAATCGCAGCAAGTTATTTAAAGAGCAAAGGATTTGATAATGTAATAAATTTAACCGGCGGTTACTCCGCTTGGATTGAATGATTGCGCTAAGAAATCTAGAACAAAAAGAGAGTGCTCTAGCATAAAATCGAAATAATCATGTAGTGTTTTGATTAATCAAATCTCGTCAGAAGAAATTAAAATCCCGGTTCTTAAGTTAATCGGATTTTTTTGTAAATATTCAATAAGTTCGTTAAATTGATATTAACAAATTAAAAATTAATTATAAAAATTATTTATAGAGGACTTTGAAAAGTGAAAAATGAAGTAAAATTCTTTTATTGTTAATTTTAACTAAAGGATTGCTTTCTTCACAACCTTTTACCACAACTGTTGAACCGTTTGTTGTCAATGATACTACTGAGGTATTAAATAATTTTTCACCCTCTATTAAGGCAAATGAAAATATGGATTTCTTCATTTCCTGGAGCCAGTCCTTAGCTGAAAGATCTTGGCAATCTGATAATAAATTAATCAAAATTAATAAATTTGATCAATTTGGTAATCGTACAAATGAAAAACCTACAGTAGTTGATTCTTCAGATTATCCATACTTGGAATATTCCAAAATTCATCTTAATTCAATGAAAACCGAGCTATGGGTTACTTGGAAAGAAAACCGGATGATGCCTGTGGTAGTAAAGTCAAAAATTTTAGATTACAATTTAGATAATATATCTAATGTTTTTTCAATTGGTGGCTGCGATCGTTGTTGAATATTGATATGAGATTTAGAGATTCCGTAACCATAGCTTATTGGGATTTTTGGAAAGAGGGTATGTATGATGCATGTTATAATCTCATCAAAGATTTTTCTTCACCTGGGCGAGTATCCTGTTTACCAAGAGTTTTTCCATCTTTTGAAATACGACTCTTTGAACCCAGTGAGTTGATTGATGATGAGCGATTACTAGTTTTAGAAGTACCCGATTTTCCACCGACTACAATAGTTTGCGAACTATTATGACTTTTATGAAGAACAATTCACATCAGACATACCTATCGTGATAGACACAATACAAAGTGGTTATAGATTAAATGATCTTCAAGTAGTTGCTTTTGATAATAATAATCATTTTGTAATTTGGACTGTCAGTCACAATTCTCTTAACCGAACAAAAGTTGATTCAATTTATATTCAAAAGTATAATAACTTCGGTCCCAATGTTAGAAACTCAGTTCACCCAACAAATATGATTGCCAATCGATATTCTACGGAGGACCTAGTAATTTAAGGTTTTTAGTCACGAAAAATGGTTTGTTACTTTTTTATGAAACAGATACAGCAGTGAACTGCCTTGTTGTTAATAATGAATTAAGGGAAATAGGTGAATACGAAATTCATCTAAAAAACGACAATAATCAAAGAAACTTTAATTTTGATGTGCGAGATAGCTTACATCTACCTAACTTGGGAAGCTGGGAATCTTGAATCTCAAAATAAAAATATTTGGGCTAAAGTCATGGAAATGAGCGAACTTTTTCATGTTGAAGATGAACCAGACATCCCAATTCAATTCACACTAAAACAAAATTACCCAAATCCATTTAATCCAAGTACAACAATAACGTTTTCACTACCACTATCCGGTAAAGTTGAGCTTAAGATTTTTGATTTACTTGGCAGAGAAGTGAAAACATTAGCTAATACTGAAATGAGGGCTGGTAATCATACTATTGAATGGAACGGTAAAGGTAATAAAGGTAATGAACTCTCAAGCGGAGTTTATTTTTATACTTTAAAGAGCAAGCAATTACTTTGAAACAAAAAAGATGATTTTAATGCGGTAAATTAAGGATTGTCATCAACTTGATCATCCCAAACATCAAATTCGATTTGGTTTAACTCTAGTTGAGTGATTAATTTTTCTATTTCATCCAATTGTTCGGCCTCACTGTCTTTCAACATTGCCTTTAAAGTTGAAAGAGTTTTTTGGAGTTTTTGTGATGAAAGAATTTTATGAAAATATTTACTGCTTAAAAATTTATGCTTTCTCTACTTAATTGCTTAATAACATAAGCTACTTCAAATGGATTAGTCTCACCGGATATAAATTCTTCCGTAATCTTATTTTCAAAATCTGGTAGTAGATCTTCATCAACATCCGAAAGAGAAAGCCATAACTTTTTTACTCTTCTTTTATCATCTTTCTTATATGACGTATAGAAAAATAGAGATCACCTCGCTCGAGGTTTTCAAGTTTTTCTTTCACCGGTTGATCTTCTTATTCCGCTGAAATGGAAAAACACATTTTCTTTATGATATAGACTAGAAAGAAATCCAAATCCTTTATCAAAGATCTTTTTTACGCGGCAGTAATCGAGTAGTTCTTTTTCGGGCATAAATAATTTCCTAAATGAAAATTAAATTAACTATTTCACAAGAGAGTTGTTTCCTTATTAAATAGAATTGTCGAATTACCTTTAACTCGCGGGCTATTTATACCATCTCAAACAGTTTGCTATTGTTGAATCAAAGAAAGTTATTTTGTAATAACCTTAGTGAACTGTGCGCCTTCTTTGCGAACATCGTGGTTAAGCAGTTAAACCTCAAGGAACACTCCCAAAGGGATGGCTATGCCAGAGGTTTTCACAACGTACACGAAGAAACCGGTATAACCTCACAAGGGGTCACGTGAATTTTCGGTGGCAAGTTGTTCAGTGCGTGAGCTAACGGATTGAATAATTTTTGGAATGAGAAAAACTAATCAATCAAAAAATAATGATAGTATTGGTTGCTCATGTTACTCAAAATGGGGCTAAAGCCCTTTGTTTTTTTAGCTCTTATACTCCCGTCTGCTAAAGCAGACGGTAAGTGATTATATCTCTCAAAATTCTTATATCGATTTCCGTCTGCTTTAGAGTCTGTTGCATAACTCATAGATTTTGGCAAAGAAGTTGCTTCAATAAAGAGAACGAACAAAAAAAGAAGCAAAAATGACAGGAAAAAAGAAATACGAACCGAAAATGCTTTATTCAGTAACCTTAGCTGATTTAGTACCGGATGATAATTTTTATAGACGATTAGAGTCAGTCTTAGACATGAGATTTTTATATAAAGAAGTAAGAAATCTATATGGCAAAACAGGTAAACCTTCAATTGATCCGGTGGTGTTTATAAAGATGTTACTTTACGGTTATTTCGAAGGAATAATATCAGACCGTCAGTTAGTAAGGAAGGCAGCCGATAGTTTGAGCGCGAGATATTATTTGGGATATGATTTAGATGAAGAACTACCTTGGCACTCAACAATATCAAGAACAAGAAAACTTTTTGGAGAAGAGATTTTCGAGAAGGTATTTGCGGTAGTATTAGAACAATGTATTGCAGCCGGTTTAGTAAGCGGAGAACATCAATCGATTGATTCAACATTAGTGAAAGCAAATGCATCACTAGACTCATTACAAAGACAAGTTACAATAACAGACTTGAAACAATATCTAGAGCAGACAAAAGAAGAAAATAAACTTGAAGAAGAAAAGAAAGACGAGAAAAACAAAGACAAACCTCCGAAACAGAAAAAGACAAGTAATAAAGAATATGTAAGTAAAACCGATCCGGATAGTAAAATAAGAAAGAAAGGAAGATTTAATACCGACCTATACTATTCGACACACTACGGTGTTGACTCAAAGAACAATGTAATAACAGAAGTATATGCTGTGGGCGCAGATGAACCGGATGTAGTATACATACCGAAAATAATAGAGCGATTAAAAAGAAGATCTAAAGAGCATGGCTTTAATATAAGTTCGATAAGCGCCGACAGAGGATATTTTTCTGGAGAAACCTTAAGTATCTCGGAAAAAGAAGGAATAATCCCACAGATACCAGAGAGAGTAATGAAAATAGAACAGGGTTATATGATAAAAAAGAATTTAGATATGATAAATCAACTGATGAATATATATGCCCGGTGGGCAATAAGTTGAAATATTTTTGTGATAAAAAAACACATAAAGCACACGGATATAAAGCAAAAGCCGAAGAATGTCGAATGTGCAGATTAAAGGAAAAATGCACAGAGGCGCGAAGTAGAATAGTATATCGCTCATATTACACAGAAGAATATGAACGCTTAGAGCAGAGAATGAAAACTGAAGAATTCAAGATAGCAATGAAACATCGGAAAACCGGACCGGAGTTATTATTTGCCGAAGCAAAGAAAGATCATGGGTTCAGAAAATTTATGACAAGAGGTCTATCAAGTGCTCAAAAGAACTCATTTATGATAGCAACGGTACAAAATCTTAAAAGGTTATTAAAGGGAAATAGAAAAAGAAAATCAATGTTTGGCATACTGAGTTGTGTGCAAAAATATTTTCGTTCAATAATAGATTAGAATTTTGTATTCAATAAAATCTAACAGAGTGTGTGCCGATCTCAAAAATAAATCGACTTACGCAACACACTCTTTAGCAGACGGTGAGAGGACAACAATAAAAATCGGCTTTAGCCACATAGCTAGTACTTCTCACATAAAATACTTTCTTAAGTTAACAGCATTAAAAACTCCCAAAGGTTCGTTCCGACAATAATTATGTCAACTTACTTTTGCCACTTAATTATCCGGTGAACCGCCGCTAATGCGCGAATGAAGGACTAATTAGATCACAGTTAAATTTCCTATTCAAACCAAGTTTCATTAATTTGCAATCTTAAAATGGATAAAGATAGTTCATTTCCAAATTAGCATATATTCACAAAAAACACAGGATAAAACATGACAGATTATAAGATCATTTGGACAAAAATTGACGAAGCTCCGGCACTTGCCTCCTACGCACTTCTTCCGATAGTTGAGGCATTTACAAAAGGAACCGAGATAGAATTTGAGACAAAGGATATTTCATTAGCCGGCAGAATTATTGCAAACTTTCCGGAAAAATTAACAGACGAACAAAAAATTCCGGACTTATCTTACCGAATTAGGCAAAATTGTAAAAACTCCGGAAGCAAACATTGTCAAACTTCCCAACATCAGCGCTTCAATACCACAGCTTCAAGCGGCAATAAAAGAATTACAAAGTAAAGGTTACGATATACCAACCTATCCCGAAGAACCAAAAGAATGATGAAGATATAAAACTTCAGAAAAGATTCTCTGTTGTGTTGGGTTCGGCTGTAAACCCGGTATTAAGGGAAGGTAACTCAGACCGCAGACCGGCAAAAGCAGTAAAAGAATATTCAATGAAGCATCCGCACAAAATGATGAAACCATGGCCGGAGTCCGGCTCTAAAGCGCGTGTTGCACATATGACAGAAAAGGATTTTTATGAATCTGAAAAATCAACCACTGTAGATGAAGCGTGCAATGTAAAAATTGAATTTGAAAGCAAGGACGGAAGTAAAGAAGTATTAAAAGAAAAACTTTCTCTGTTAGAAAGTGAAGTAATTGACGCATCGGTAATGAATGTAAAGTCACTAAGAAATTTTTACGCCGATACAATTGAAGAAGCAAAAAAAGATGATGCACTGCTGTCACTCCACCTAAAAGCAACGATGATGAAAGTATCCGACCCGATTTTATTTGGTCATTGTGTTTCGGTTTATTATGAAGATGCATTAGAAAAACATGCCGATACACTTAAAGGAAATTGGTGCAAGCGTTAATAACGGACTTAGCCGATGTTCTTGAAAAATTGGATAAAACTTCCTTCCGAGAAAAAAGCAGAAATTGAAACCGACATTAATAAAGTGTATGACTCTCGTCCGGAATTAGCAATGGTTGATTCCGATAAAGGAATTACAAACCTTACATAGACCGAACGATATAATTGTTGATGCATCAATGCCGAACGTTGTAAGAGACGGTGGTAAAATGTGGAATCGAAATAATGAATTGCAAGATACAATTGCAATGGTTCCCGATAGAAGTTACGCAACAATGTATGCGGAGATTATTGAAGATGCTAAAGAAGAACGGTCAATTTGATCCGGCTACAATGGGTAATGTTGCAAACGTGGGGTTGATGGCAAAGAAAGCCGAAGAATATGGTTCACACGACAAAACATTTCAGGCAAAAGATGATGGAACTATTCGAGTAGTAAAAGAAAATGGTGAAATTTTACTCGAACAAAATGTTGAAGAAGGTGATGTGTTTAGAATGTGTCAAACAAAAGATGAGGCAATTAAAGACTGGGTAGGACTTGCAGTGAGAAGAGCAAGATCTTCCGGTTCGCCTGCAATATTCTGGCTCGACGAAAGTAGAGGGCATGACGCAGAAATTATAAAAAAAGTAAATGAGTATTTGCCGGAACATGAAACAGATGGCTTAGATATTCAAATTCTAAAACCTGTAGAAGCGATGAAGTACACGTTAAAACGTGTGCGAAAGGTGAAGACACAATATCTGTTACCGGAAATGTATTGAGGGATTATCTCACCGATCTTTTCCGATTTTAGAACTTGGCACTAGCGCTAGAATGCTTTCGATTGTTCCGTTACTAAATGGCGGCGGTTTATTTGAAACCGGTGCCGGCGGATCGGCTCCAAAACATGTTCAACAGTTTTTGAAAGAAGGTCATTTAAGATGGGATTCACTCGGTGAGTATTGTGCACTTGTTCCATCGCTTGGAACTTGCGGCTGAAAAAACCGGAAATAAGAAAGCGACAATCTTAGCGAAAACTTTGAACGAGGCAGTAGGTCAATATCTTGAAAATGAAAAACTTCCGTCAAGAAAGGTTAATGAAATTGATAACCGCGGTTGTTCATTTTACCTAACGCTGTACTGGGCTGAAGCGCTTGCCGGACAAGATGAAGATGGTGAATTAAAAGATCGTTTCGGAAAAGTCGCTAAAGAGTTGAGGGAAAACGAAGAAAAGATAAACAAAGAACTTATCGCGGCACAAGGTGAACCTGCACAAATTGACGGATACTATTATCCCGATCCTGAGCTTTGCTATAAGGAAATGCGACCGAGCGAAACGTTTAATAAAATAATAAACTCGCTTTAGATTATTTTATATTTAGCTCTGTTTTACTATCCCGGTTCAAAATTGAGCCGGGATTTTTTTTACCCTAACCAAGTGTAACGATTATAATAAATGGGATGAGGTATATATAATTAAATATCTTGCATCTATATAAATCTTGAATTATCTTTTTGTCAGAAAGTATGGAAATTAAAGTATCAAATACTTTGTATATCAAAAATGTCAAACCGCCCACAAAACCAAAGTTACTTGACCAAGTAAGGCACGTATTACGTAGAGAACGTTACAGTAAAAAGACTGAAGAGGCCTACACTAAGTGGATACGTGAATTTATTATTTATCATAATAAACAACATCCGAAGAAACTCTCAAAAAAGCATATCGAAAATTTCTTAACCCATTTAGCTGTAGACCGGCAAGTTGCTCCATCCACACAAACTCAGGCATTGTCTGCATTGGTATTTCTATACAAGAAGGTTTTAGATGAAGAGTTCGGATGGTTGGAAGAAACAACTCGTGCTACCCGCAAAAGTAAACTGCCGGTTGTATTTTCCAGAGAAGAAGCAATGAAAATTATTTCTAAAATTAACGGTGATATAGAATTTGATTGTGTCCTTGTTATACGGAAGCGGATTGCGGCTCGGTGAAGCGCTTCAGGTCTGAGAGTCAAAGGATATTGATTTTGAGTTGAAGAGCTTAATAATTAGAGAATCGAAAGGGAAAAAGATAGAACGACGGTGCTGCCATCTTCAATAATTCCAGCACTTAAAGAAGAATTAAAAGAAGTAAAAGAAATTCATGAAAATGATTTACAAAACGGAAGGGGAATGACAAAACTACCTGGTGCACTTCATAAAAAATATGTTAATGCGTCCAAAGAGTTTGGATGGCAATATGTTTTTCCGGCAAACAAATTTATATACGATAAAGAAGCAAAACTGAAGTATCGTTTTCATTTACATCCTTCTACCGTACAAAAAGAAATTCGAAAAGCAATTAAACGGGCAGGAATAAGTAAGCCGGCATCATCACATACTTTCCGTCATTTACCCCGTGAGATAAACGCTTTTGGAGTGACTGCATGAATTACTTTTATGTATATGTGTTGCAATCCGAACATGATAAATTATTTTATACCGGCTATACAAAAAAATTACCAGAACGAGTTGAGGAACATAATCGTGGGAAAGTTAAATCAACAGTGAAGAGAAGACCGCTTAAATTCAGTTTATTGGGAAGGATGTCTCTCCCAAAAAGATGCAACTGAAAGAGAGAAATATTTAAAAACGGCTTGGGGAAAAGAGATATATTAAGAATCGATTAAAGAATTATCTCACGGGGTGAATTTGCCACACAACTATTGCAGAACGGGTACGATATAAGGACAATACAAGAATTGCTGATCATAAATCTGTGCGCTACGACGATGGTATATACGCATATAATTGAGAATTTACACGGTGTTAGAAAAGTCCGTTCGGATTGATGAACCTTATGCAGAAAAAAGAACTTGATAAGCAAATATAAAACATGAGAAAAACAAAGAAAGTAAATTTGGAATACGACAGAAACGACGAAGCATTCAGCATAAGTGATATAAATGCAGAATGAGCAGAAGCGAGAGAAGTTTTCATTGGTTTCTCAAGAAGTTATTAATTAATTAATTCTATATAAGTATATGTTAGCTGTTTTAACAAAAAGGTGAAGTTATGAAGACTCAAAAAATAAATCAGAACATTTGTGTTAATTGTTTTGTCTTATTTAATTTTTTCTTTGCGAAGACAATCCTACTGAAAATTTCTATCTGCCCAGATAACACTGAAAGAGTGACAATTTCTGAAGGAGTTTTGGGGCAATGTTTGGTTTTGGGAAGGTGACTTTATGCCGGGAAGCCCAGATGGTACCGATTTAGCCCCTGTTATACAGAGAGATTTACGTTTATAAAGCTACCAAAGGTAATTTAATTCAAAGAGACAATGAGAGATACCCTTTAATAAAGAAAAATTAATTACAGAACTCGTAGCAATCATTAAATCCGACTTTCGTCGGATTTTTTGAAATAGTTCTTCCAGAAGGTAAATATAGTTTTTTTGCAAAGGAGGATTCACTTTTCTTTGGAAGCGAGTCTGATGGAGAAGGTTATTTAATGTACAGCAGAAGTAATATCAAATCGAAACTACAAAAAGACAGATTAATATAAATTATAAGGCTGCTTATTAAAAAACAGCTAACAAGCAAATCAACCCGTTATGTAAAAAGTCAAGGTTGATTTGTCAGAGTGTTCTTACAAAATATGAACTAAAATAGAATCAATCCGTTATTAACCATCGCCTAAAAAGGTGTGGCAAAATGTCTAATTAAATTATTATAATGGCGGGACTGTACTCTGACCGATAACTCACTTTACACCTCCAAGTCAGAGCTGTTGGGAAATTTACCAAAGGTAAGTAAACCCGTAGTGAGCAGGGTTGATTAAACGGTTCCCGCCGCAAAAAAGCAATTCTATTTAGTTTTGTTCTTTCATATTGAAACCCACTTCTCAAGCAACTTTAGAGAGTAAGTATTGATCTTGGTGAATCCAAACGTGTCTAATACGTCTAAGAAGTTTTTTAGCAATCCGGATAATAGCTTTTTGTTTTGGCATAGACTTACAGAGCATGTAATACTTATGCATTAAAGCCGGGTCTTTCTTGATTGCAACCCAAGCAGACTCAACAATGAGCGGACGAAGGAACTTGTTGTGCCGGAAAAGAAATACCTTTGTCGTACTGAGTTAAACCGGAAGAATGAGTAGAAGGTACAAGTCCAACAAAACGACAGAGCTTATCGAAGTTTGAAAAACGATCAATATTAATGAATCTCCGTGTATAAAGACATAGCAGTAATGAAAGCGATGCCGGGCACAGAAGTAAGTGAATTAATGATAGGCGCTATGTCGTTGTTCTTAGCTTCTTGTCTCAATTGACGAAGCACGGTTTTATGATGTTCTCTAATTTGCTGAAGTTGAAGAACAAGGTTTTTCAAGAGTATAAGTACCGGCAGAAGAATCAAGTTCAATAGAGTTAAGCCAATTAATAAAGTAACCTGACCAACGAGAGTTGGAAGTAAATTCTTTTGGAATAGAGATGCCGTAATTATAGAGTAAACCTTTAATTCTGTTTTTAGTACGGGTTTGATTTTGCACTAATCGGAAACGGAGTCTCATAAGAGCAACGAAGTTGTTCTTTGTTAACAGAAGGAATATAAATTGGTTTTAAGAGAACCGTTTTCAAGTTCACGGGCAAGTTTACGGGAATCAACGGGATCGGACTTAGAAGATTTTTCTTTATCCGAAGTTGGCACGTCGGCCGGGTTAACAACTATGCAGTTAAGTCCAAGTTCTTTTAGTTTACGGCAAGGCCAGAACCCGGAGAAACCGGCTTCAGTAGGCAATATAAAATGTGCCTTCTGGATAATTAGTAGTTAAGTACTTATGGAGTTGTTCAGCAGAAGGGTTCATAGAAAAAGTTTTTAGTTCCAGATTATTCGAACGAATAGTAACAGACCAGTTTTTGAGATGAGTATCGGATACCAATGTAAAACAGAATGTTCTTAAAAGTAAGTGAGTTCATTTTTAAGTCTCCTTGTTATTGAAATTAGAATTCGTAACTAAATTACTAAAAGAGACTTTTTAACATAACATCTGACCCGCCTTGAGATTGGCGGGTAGACTGCATATGATGCATCCGAGTCGATTTACTGTGGGCAAAGTGCAAAGGTAAGCATTGTCCATCAGGGATCCCTATGGGACAGTTCAAAGGTTGTTCTTTTAATTAAAGTTCATTTCGCCGCTGCTTTCGATTTAAGTTAAGCACGGCTGCAAATTATTGGCATTGTGCAATTAACCGGCATTGCAGTTCTGAATGGCAGAAGAAATATTCAAGAAATATTGAGTGAACGAATATTAAGATAAAATGCCACATAATGCCATTATACGCAGTCGATATGTGTAATGAAAAATAGAGGTATTATGATAGATAAATCCAATAATGAACAGGTTCAGAAATTTCTCGATGAGGTTTTAATGTTTGATACAGAAAAACATACTCCTTTAATTGAATTGCGGGAAATAGTTTTTAATATTTATCCACAAGCCCAAGAAAGAATGATGTATGGGGGGATTATGTTTTCAATGAATTCTGAAGATTTTTGTGGATTATTTGTTCGGAAGAACCATATCTCTTTAGAATTTTCTTATGGAACTGGAATGAAAGATCCAAAAAAATTATTGGAAGGAACTGGAAAATTTAGAAGGCACCTAAAATTCAAAAATAATATGGATATTAAAAATAAAGACGTAACATTTTTTGTAAAACAAGCTATTTGATACTTCCCCTCATAAAAAAAAGGAGTGATAATGGATTCAATTTCACCAAACATTTTTGTTAAAGATATAGATGAAACTATAAAATTTTACAAAGTCATTGGATTTGAAAAAGTTATGACAGTACCTGAAGAAGGAGATTTGGTTTGGGCAATGATGACTTGTGGAAAGGTCAATTTCATGTTTCAGACATTCGAAAGCTTGGGAAATGAATTACCATCTATATCCCGAGAGAAAGGTGGTTCGTTATTGTTGTACATTCAAATAAAAGAAAATCAGAAAATATTACAATAAAATTAGGGACAAAGTAGAAGTTATCAAAGACCTTGAAAAAACATTTTATGGCGCAACAGAATTTTCTATAATAGACAATAATGGTTTCGTTCTAACTTTTGCCGAAAATGAAAAATAAATTAACCAAATATCAATAGCGTATAACTAGCCGCTCAAGCCGCCCGCCGACACGGTTTAAGTTGATTTCAATTTTTAGAGTTTTCGTTTTTCTGTTCGGCATTTTGTTCAATGGGTATTATGTTTGTTAGTTAAGGTCGCCGCCGATTGTTGGAAAAATGGAATAGCGGCTACAAATTATAAACACCCGCCAAACAAAATGGCGGGCAAGTTAGCTGTTGATTTAGCATTACAGTTCTGGGCGGCGGGTTAAGCAAAACGCCATTAGCTGCCAAGATTATAGATTACTTGAAAAGTTCTGAATGTGAGCCCGTTCTTTCTAAAATTAATGCATTATTAGTAATTTGATAAATGAGAACCCAATCCGGTTCTATATGACAATCTTTAAATGATTTCCATCTTCCGGAGAGTTTGTGATCTTTATATTTAGATGGTAATGGTTCTTTATTCAGCAAAGTTATAACGACAGTTTCGAGTTGTGCTATATCTTTACCTTGTCGTTTAATTTTCTTGAAGTCTTTCTTGAATTGTGAAGAATAAATTAATCTCAATTATCAAGTTCCTTGAAAAGTTCTTTTACATCAGAAACTTCATGAAGCTCTTCACCTTTTTCAGATTTCCTAAGAGTTTCTTCCGTTGTTTTATTGGGAACTCTTATCTCAAATGGAATTCCTTTGTTTAAGGAAACTTGAGTTAGGAAAATAGAGATTGCTTCAGACATAGAGATATTAAGTTGATTAAGAACCTTTTGAGCACTGTTCTTTACTTTGGGGTCAATTCTTGTTTGTATTGTTGCTGTTTTATTCATTTTGTATTCTCAAATAATTGTAATTACAATTGCACTACAATTTATTAAAGAAAAGATTCCATATCAAGATAATATTGGAAACAGATAACCATCAAATCAACCTGACCACCCCGATTTGCTGTTGGGGAAGTGCAAAGGTAAGCATTGTCCGGTAGGGATCCCTATGGGACAGTACAAAGTAGTTCTTTTAATTAAAGTTAATTCCGCCGTGCTTTCGATGTAAGTTAAGCACGGCTACAACATTTTTGGCATTGTGCAATAACCCGCCTTCGTTAAAACTACGGCGGGCAAGCTCGGCATTGCAGTTCTGGGCGGCGGGTTATCGGCAACACCGTTATACCGCAGAAAAGATAAAAAGAATCTCTTGATTTAATTACGATGAATTCATACTTTACTGTCGCCGATAAGGCACACTTATAAATTAGGGGTTTTGTATTGAATAAGTATTATGATTGGAATGAAGAAAAGAATAACATTTTAAAAATAACTCGGGAAATATCTTTTGAAGAAATCGTATTGGCAATCTCAAACGGAAAAATATTGGATATTGTTGAACATCACGATCAAGAAAAATATCCAAATCAGAAGATGTTCATCATAGAAGTAAGAAGTTATGCTTACATTGTTCCGTTTGTTGAAGACGAGGAAAAATATTTTATGAAAACCATTTATCCGAGTAGAGAAGCCACAAAGGAGTATTTAAAGAAAGGAGATGAATAATGAAATATTTAGATAAAGAAGAAAAAGAATTAATGGAATCCTATAAACAAGGAGAGTGGAAACCAGTAAAAAGAAAAGACAAAAAAAAATATGAACAAGCAGCGAAAGAAAGTCTTGCAAAAAACAAAAGAATAAACATTCGTTTGACTTCGAAAGATTATAACGATATTCAAGTGAAGGCAATTGAAGAAGGAATTCCATATCAAACATTAATTGCGAGTATAATACATAAATATAATAAAGGTGAATTACGTCCTACCGAATGATTACCATATTAACAACTTATAGAAGTATAGGATTATTCATAAAAAAACGTTTATCAAAAATTATAAAATATGCGGTATATCAAGCGCATCAACCCGCATCTATCGATTCGGTCGACCCAGTTGGCGGTGAGGAAAGAGTTTTGGGTAAGCATTGTCCCGTAGGGATCCCTATGGGACAGTACACAAAATAATTTCTGATCTGCTTCTTTTTGACAAGGAGCAAAATGAGCAATTGTAATATCTGTAATAATTCGGAACAGAAAATATTTAGAAGTAAAGTTAGTCTGGGATTTGATACTGAATATGATTTAGTCGAATGCCCGGATTGTAAAGCAATCTATTTTGATGTGATGCCAACCAACGATGAACTTGCAAAATTCTATTCCGGTTCTTATTTCAATTTCAATCGATGGCATGATGAAGTGAAAGGTTACTTTTATGCAAAGAAATTGAATAAGATTAAAAGCGAAGGCAACTTTTTAGATATCGGCAGCGCATTGGGTTTTTTCATTTACGGTATTAAACAAAATTCTAATTGGAATGTTTATGGTGTTGAGTTTGGTGAGGATGCGGTTAAATATGCTCAAGACAAAGTTAGACTTGAATGTGAAACAAGGTGAAATTCAAAACGCGGAGTTCCCGAATAAGTTTTTCGATTACATCCACATTAACAATGTCTTGGAACATGTTAGAGATCCAAAAGGTTTTTTATCGGAATGCAGACGCATTATTAAAAATGATGGCTACTTATTTCTTTCTGTGCCAAACGGTTATAACGACAGTAGAAATCTGATTAAGTTTTATGAAGAAGAAAATAAACCTGCGAGAAGTAAGAGCGGGCATTTATATTTCTTTCAAAAGGAAACTTTCTATAAATTATTTGAAACAACCGGATTTAAAATACTAAAGTCCAAAACCAACGGAATAAAAAGAGGTTTGAGAAATTTAGAAATCCTACCTAAAAAGAAGAATTGGAAGACTGATTATTATCCTCAGCAACCTTCAAAAAAATCAAATATTAAAATTGATGAGGAGAAAAAGTATTCTGATTTCTATTACAAATTCCGGTATATGCAGACTAGATTGTACGATATTCCGGGACTTCACAAATTTGGTTTAGACTATTTATTTTTACTTCGCCCAAGTAACAAAAAGTAATTTTTCCAATTATTAACCGGAGTAATTTACCATGATGAACTACTATATATATTTTAATAAACTATTTTTAGTTGCAATCCTTATTACTGGATTACAGATACATGTTCCAATGCACAAACACAAACTGAAAATGATTTCAATCAATTTTTAGATACTCTTGATCTATCGATTGAAAAATTCTTAAACGGTGATGCCGAATTATTCTTGGAACTTTGGGCTAAGTCGGATGACATTACGATTGCCGGCGGATTTGGTGGACCAATTGAAAAGGGCTGGAACTCAATTGGAACAAGATTAAAAAAAGTTGATGCAGTTTACTCTCACGCCGATTTTCAAACGGAAAGAATAGAAACAAAAGTTAAGGGGAATCTTGGTTATCTTATTCAGCATGAGCAGATCACTTTTTCGAGTGATAAAAATGACGAACAGCTAGTCAGAAATTATAGAATCACAATGATCTTTGAAAAATGGGAAGATGGTTGGAAAATAATTCATCGTCACGCTGATCCAAATATGGAATGGAAGTCGCCTTAAAATAATCCTTTACTCCTTAGTCCAAGATGCTTAAATTATACCATTAAATAAGTCGTACGAGTCCTATTAAGTTCATTGAATTATTCTCTCATTTCAAGTTTGTAAGCAGGTAAACAAATGCGTTCCTGTTTTCTAAGATCATCTGATCAAACAAATAAATTGGTCAGACATTATCTCCAACTCTCTAGTTCATATTCTGAGCACACTGACAGATTTATACCAGATGGCAATGTTGCTTTGGTCTTCAATTTTGTTGACAACAATGCATCCTTTATGATTGAAGAAAATATCCCGCTTCCATATCATTTTATAACGTTACCGGCAATCAAGAGCTTAAAAATTAAAACAGCTGCATATGCCGAATCATTTATTGTGATTTGCAAAGCGAGTGTATTTACACGGCTGTTCAATATTCAATTAAGAGAATCTGATAACTTTCCATTTAGCTGTGTGGATCTATTCAACAATTTTCCAATGTATAATATGCTGAAAGATTTATCCACGTTTCATCAGCGTGTAGCATTTTTTGAAAGCTATTTGATAGAAAAAAGTTTGTTAAATAAATATGAATTTGATGAAATCGATGAAGTGTATGAAGATATAATGAACAGTAAAGGGGATATTAAAATAAGTGAACTGATGAACAACTTAGCCATGAATCCGCGCTCGTTCAGGAGAAAGTTCACACAGAGAGTTGGCATTAGTACAAAAGAGCTTTTAAGAATTGTTCGAGTCAATTATGTTTGGAATTTATGCAGAGATAAGAATCAATTGGATTTCTTAAACGTGGTTTATAACTGTCATTATTTTGATCAATCTCACTTTATTCATGATTTCAAAAAAATTGTTGGCGAAACACCTTGCGAATTTTTTAGAAGAGAATTGAATGTTGTTGAGTTCCTCTCAGGCAAACAATCCACAAACCCCGAAGTATTCGAATTCTAATTCCCGCCAAAAGTAATTCTTCTTCATTTTAATTTATACAAATCACATTTGACCAATTTTTACAATGACTCTCAAGTTTACTTAGCTAATTTATACTAGATGAAAACGTCAAATTTGCAATTAATATGAGGAATGAAAATGTCAAAAATTATAATTTATTTCATAGTAGTTTTAATTTGCACGGCTCAAGTGAACGCTCAATTTCTTAAGTCACTTACAGAAAAAGTAAAAGAGAAAACCACAGAACGAATTGATCAAAAAGTAGATGAGAGTATTGATGAAGGGCTCGATTCGATCGAAGAAGCCGGACAAGAAGAGGGCGAAATAGAAGAGGGGGAAGCTGTAGAAACATCTTCCTCTTCTGATATTTCAATGCAGCAAGAATTACAAACCTATTCGAAGTTCGATTTTATACCCGGTGAAGAAGTTATTTTCTTTGATGATTTTAGTGATGTTCCTCTTGGTGAATTTCCGTTAAAATGGAACACGACTGCCTCGGGTGAAATTGTTAAGACAAATCGCGGTGATCAAAAGTGGTTCAAACTGATGGAAGATTATTCATATTACGCACCTGAACTTAAAAATCCATATCCGGATAACTTCACAATTGAGTTTGATGTAATGTATAATGCCGATCCTGACTGGTGGTTGGATTTTTACCCGAGTTCTTCCGAGTATCTTGACAATGGTTATTTACCGGGCGACGGCGGATTCCAAATGGTATTCACCGGTAATGAAGTTAACATAAAAGTTTATGAAAATATCGATGATGGTCTATGGAACGAACTAGGTTCCGGAGTTAGTATAGAAATTAATGAGGGAACTATTGTTCGTTATTCTATATGGGGACAGAAGCAAAGACTTCGACTTTATGCGAATGATAAAAAAGTAATCGATATGCCTAGAGCAATTCCACGAAAGTTTGCAATAAATACAATGCGTTTCGGCATTTTGAACCCAATGATGATAACAAACTTCCGTTTTGCGGTTGGTGCACCCGATACAAGAAGCAGATTACTGACCGAAGGTAAACTTATTACAAGAGGAATAACTTTCGATTCCGGCTCAGATGTGATTAAGCCCGAATCTTATGGAGTAATTAAAGAAATAGCTGATGTACTTAAAGAAAACGGTTCAGTTCGTATAAATATTATTGGTCATACAGACAGCGATGGCGCCGATGATATGAATCTAGCGTTATCAAAGAAGAGATCTACTGCAGTTAAAAATGCACTCGATAAAGCAATTCGGTATAGATGGATCAAGAATTGAAACCGATGGTAAAGGGGAGAGTGAACCGGTTTCACAAAATAGTACTCCGGAAGGTAAAGCGAATAATCGCAGAGTTGAATTTGTAAAACTTTCATAAAGGAACTATAAAATGAATATTGTAAAATTTATAATCTGTTTAATTGCTTTAGTTGTATTGCTCAGTTGTGGTGATGAAGGAAAAAATGAAGGATTATCAAAAACTGATAAAGTTTTAAAGAAACAACGGGCATGACTCAATCAGAAATTGAAAATAAAGTTGTGTCTGCACCTGCTCGAAAAAATATTCCATAAAATCCGGTATAATAACTTTTGAACGAAAAGGTGTTATCGGTAATCAAAAAGTAATTGTCTACTTTGATGATTATGGTACCAAAGAAAGAAATGAAACTTATGATGAGAACGGTACTTTGATTGAAGTTACCATGAGCGATGGTGAAAATATGTATAAGTTGCGAAATCCAAACAGCGATGAGAAAATTGCATATGTAATGGGACCAGGCAAGTTTGGAACGGAAATGAAGTTTGAACCTGATCCATTTAAGAATAGCGAGAAGCAACGGAATAAATACCAGTTTAAAAAACTTGAAAATATGAATATCCTCGGAAAAGATTGTGAACTCTACAGCATGACAACCGGTGGAAACGTAACTACATTTGGCGGTTGGAACAGTTTACATCTCTATTCAAAAGTTGATATGTCAATAGGAATAACAGAAACAATAGCGGTTGACTTAAAAGAAAATGTGTCAGTTGATCCTGAGTTCTTTAAAAGTACCGTCAGATTTTACGGTTCAATAAATATAATTGTTGAATGCGTTGGTGAAGATAATTATTTGGGATTAGCCCAATGTGATTGTGAAAAAGAAGTGCAGCGTGAGGATAGAGTTGTAATACCATTAATTGTTGAAGCTCCGCGCACTTTAGAGGAATATCTCTTAAATCCAACCGATCATTTCACTTTAGAATTATCCGGTAAATTATATTCTTTTGAAGAGGGCGGTGAAGAGTTTGAAAAGACAATCAAGGTTAAGATTACGGTTGTTTATGTAGCAGCAATTCACTAATAAGAGGAATTAAAATGAAAAAAGTATCGCTCGCCCTAATGTTATTATTAATAATTTCACCAAATCTTTTTGCCCAAGCCCCAAAAGATATTGAAAGTATTCCGGTAATGCCCGGAGCCAAGTATTCTGAGAATTATACTCAGATTGTAATTAATGGTGGATTCGAAGCACTGCATTTTGAATTATTCGGACTCGATTTTATTGACACTAAAAAGAAAGGTTTTATCACCGATGCTTCTTATGAACAAGTTGTAGCTTATTATAGGAAAGCACTCGGTGCAAAGGAATCTGATTATGTCCCGGATGAAAACGATTTTTCAAAAATGAAAAATAACTCTACCGCATTTATTCAATCAGAAGATGCCGGCTACAATGTCTACTTTACATGGATTTACAAAAAGAATCAAAACGAAGTATACAAATTTTATGTTACCACCAATAAAGAAATGAATTATACAGATGAAAAGGGGAATAGTCTATTTCACTTTATTCAAAACCGGTATGGCAGAGATGTAGCAGTAGAAAAACAGACTCACGGTAAGTTGTACGCTCCGTTATATCCTAACACGACCTACTTACCTGAGATGTCATTTGAAAGCGGAAGATATAGTGAACCAGTCTTTGTGACAACTGATAAAATTGAAGACATTCTGAATTATTATGAAAGAGAATTGAAACAGAAATACATCAAAGATGAATCCGATGATTTCGTATTCCTTAACTACAACAAAGATTACCCCGATGACCTGATATACGTCAGAAGAATGGAAACTGGAGAAATTACAATTACATATTCAATATTAGCAAGATAATAATTATCTGTATTCACTGATTTTTTGTGACCTAGAAGAACTCATAAGAAATGTAAAATATTTTCCGGAATATTCTGTAGTAAACAATAAAGTGTAGAATACTTGCAAGTAATTTTCCGGTACGAACAGGTAAGAGAATTATTTCTGAAGTGAATTTGCAATAAAATAAACACGCAATAAATGTAATTCGTTATAATCGACTTTTTTGTTTAGCGATTCATAAACCGGCGCTAATCTTTCAGCACCAAATTCTTCAAACTTCTTAATTACCTGCTGTCTCTGCTCTTCATTTATAAATGATTCCTCTAATAATCTTTCCGGATTTTGCAGTTTATTTTCGGAAATATAATCGAGTAAGTGTTTAAGAATTGTACTTCTTTTATATTTTGTTTCCGTACAGATATCTTCAATTGAATTACCCGAATTAAACTTTTCGCCGGTTGCAAGGTAAGTTCGTGATTTTCGTCTCGGACTTACTGGTTTAACATATCTTTTCTTTTTCGCTTCAGGCTTTATGTTATTTTCTTCACAATAACTTATGATTTCATTAAGAAAAATATGACCGTATTTTTCATATTTGATTTCTCCCAATCCATGAATTCTCATCATCTCTTTTTTGTTTATGGGAAAGTAATGTGCCATTTCAGTAAGCGTCTTATCTGAGAAAATAACGTATGGAGGAATTCTTTGTTTGTCGGCTAATTCTTTTCGTTTCGTGCGAAGCAATTCGAATAGATCTTTATCGTAATCTGCTGCTATATCTTTTTTAATTCTCTCTTCAAAATCTTCTTTAATTTTTCCGGTGACAGTAAGCTCACCTTTTAAAACATTGTAAGCTTTTTCGGTCAGCTTTAATGACCCAAATTCATTTGACTGTTCTAGTAAATTATATTGGATAAATTGATGAGAAAGAAATAACCATTGCTTCCTCGTATATTCTTCGCCGATTCCGTAAGTAGATAATTTATCGTGTCCTTTTTCAATTATCTTAGCTGCTTTTGATCCTTTCAGAACATCAACAATATGTGATGCACCAAAAATTTCGTTCGTACGTTTTACACACGATAAAAACTTTTGCGCGGGAATTGTAACATCGACCAAATCTTTAGCCGTTGCATTACAATTATCACACATGTCGCATCTTTTTTCCGAATACTTTTCGCCGAAGTAGGAGAGAAGGGGAAATCTCCGGCAAATTCCCGTTTCTGCATAATCAATTAACGATCTTAATAATTTCTCAGCATTCCTTTTTTCTTCGGATTCTTTTTGATTAATAAAGTAACGGATCTTCTGTGTGTCAGCATAACTGAAAAGAAGCAGACAATGTGCACGTAAACCATCTCGCCCGGCTCTTCCAATTTCTTGATAATATGATTCTATGTTTTTGGGTAAATCGTGGTGAATAACAAACCGCACGTTGGATTTATTAATTCCCATCCCGAACGCAACCGTTGCGACAATAATTTGCACATCATCTTTTATAAATAACTCTTGATTTGTTCTTCGCTCTTCATCGGATAAACCGGCGTGATACGGTCTAACCGAATAACCGGCATAACTCAGAGTAGCTGCAAGTGAATCAACTTGTTTTCGGGAAAAACAATAAATTATTCCCGACTGATTCGGATATTTTCTTAGGAATTGGATCGTTTGCTCGGCTCCGTTTGTTTTTGGAGCAACTTCTAAATAGAGATTATCACGGTCAAAACTTGCAACAAAACTCTTACCGTTGTTGAATTGTAGCGAATCTTGAATATCTTTTTGAACTCTAGGAGTTGCAGTGGCGGTAACAGCTAGGCAGACTGCATCCGGGAATTGTTTTCTTACTTCAACGATCTTTCTGTATTCCGGTCTAAAATCATGTCCCCACTCGGAAATACAGTGTGCTTCATCTACGGTTAAACAATCAATTTCGATTGTGTGAAGCAGTTTTAAAGTTCTTTCGAGAAAAAGTGTTTCTGGAGCAAGGTATAGTAATTTAACTTTTCCGCTTTTGATCTGCTCGACATTAAAGGAGTACTCATCCGGTGTGAGTGAACTGTTAAGAAACAACGCATCGACTCCAAGTTCTACTAATGCTTCAACTTGATCTTTCATTAATGAAATTAAAGGAGAGACCACAACGGTCAAACCTTCAAAAATGAGAGAGGGAATCTGATAACAAATCGACTTTCCGCCGCCGGTCGGCATTATTACAAGCGAATCTTGTTTATTTAATACTGATTCAATTATTTCTTCCTGCAGCAGTCGGAATGTTTTGTAACCGAAAATTTTATGTAGAATTTCTCTTGCGTCTTTTATCATATCTGATATTAATACTAAAAACAGTTGAAAATAAAAATAATTGACAAATTGTTCAGAAGCAAAAAAATGAATATTTAATTACGAAAAAATCTGAGCTGCAGATTCATTACAAAAGCAATTACTTCCTACATCAGAACTAATTTGAGAGTTGTAAAGCACCAATATCGTTGATACAGAAATTTCCATTAATAAATATCAGCAATAACCGGAATTTTTTAGTCCACACTGTTAATCTTTTTACCGAATTGGAACGCTGTTCTTTATGATAATTATGATTCGTTAAGATCATGATTGATCACAACCCTCATAAAGGCAAATGTTCATCTTTAGTTGTGAGTTTTAGCTGAATATACGAATCTTAACTTGCATCTGTTAACATAGTTAATTATTTTAACATCGTTAATTTTATAGAGTGCTGTTAATATGACAAAAAATACAATTCAAGAAAAAAGAATGCGCGGATATTTTATTCAAGCCGCAAAGGAAATTCTAAGAGGAGAAGGGCTGCGAGCAGTGAGTGTTCGAAACATTGCAGAGAGAGCAGGATATTCATATGCAACACTTTATAATTACTTTGATGATTTGAAAGAACTGATTTTCGAGTGTATAACGGATTTCAAAGAGGAATCTACAGATTTTGTAAAAGAGCGAACAAAAAACTCAGAAAGAGGATTAACAAAAATTAACGACATCGTGATTGCTTATGCTAATTTTTTTGTTCAGCATCCCGGTATATTTGAGTTATTTTACATCGAAAAACCAACTGATATTGCAAAAAAGCAGCCAACCTTGGATTTAATTTACAGCCTGCTTGACAAACTTTGTTTGGAAGAGTGGATTTACTGTATTCAAAATGATATCAAAAAGATGGATGAAGCCGAAAGAATGAAAAGTGAGATAAGGTTTTTGGTACCAGGCATGCTTCTCTTATATTTGAACCGAAGAAGACCGGAAACTTATGATCAGTTTTTGGGTATGCTAAAGTCGCAGTTAAATTACATTTTGCACAAAGAATAATTAATGGGAGCACGAGAGTTGAATCTTACGGAGCACAAGATAATTTTGTTCGACGGTGTATGTAACCTATGTAATGGGAGCGTGAATTTTTTGATCCGTAAGGATGAAAAGGGAATCTTCAAATACTCTCCTTTGCAATCTAATTTTAGTAAAAAGCTGATCGATGAATTAAATATTCCAAAAAAAGTTGATTCAATAATACTTGTTCATAAAAATAGATACTATCTTAAGTCGGATGCCGTAATTGAAATAATAAAAGAACTTAAGTGGTATTGGAAAATATTTTTAATAGGATCAATTTTACCTCGCAAATTACGCGATAAAATTTATGATATAATTGCAAACCAAAGATATAATTGGTTCGGAAAACGTGATGAATGTATGATCCCTACCGATGATTTAAAATCAAGATTTATTGAAGATTGAATTCCCACATCATATAAAAATAGCTTATATTTGCACTCCCATGAAATTCGAAGTTCAACATACAGATAATAACTCAAAAGCTCGTGCCGGCTATTTTGAGACGGAGCACGGATTGGTTGAAACTCCGATTTTTATGCCTGTCGGTACGCAAGGAACGGTAAAATCACTAACACCGGAGCAAATTAAGGAGCAAGTGGGAGCACAGATAATTCTGTCAAATACTTATCACTTGTATTTGCGTCCCGGTACAGAGATAATTGAAAATGCCGGCGGACTTCATAAATTCATGAATTGGGAAAAACCAATTTTAACAGATAGCGGTGGTTATCAGGTTTTCAGCCTTGCCGATTTAAGAAAATTGAAACCGGATGGCGTTGAATTCAAATCTCATCTCGACGGCTCCGAAACATTTTTTTACGCCGGAAAAGGTAATTCAAATTCAGCGTAGTATCGGTTCAGATATTATGATGCCGCTCGATGAATGTACACCTTATCCATGTGAATATGATTATGCCAAAAACTCTCAAGAACTAACGAGTAAGTGGGCTATTTTGAATAAAGAGGCATTCGAAAAATCCGGAACCGCTCTACGGTAATAAGCAATATTTATTCGGTATAGTGCAGGGAAGTGTCTATAAAGAGTTTGAGAGAAAAATCGGCAAAAGATTTAGTTGAAATGGATTTTGATGGTTACTCAATCGGTGGACTTGCTGTTGGCGAACCGGCTAAAGAGATGTATGATATTACAGATTTTACTACAGATTTTATTCCCGAAAATAAACCGCGATACTTAATGGGCGTTGGCAGACCGGAGAATATCTTGGAATCTATTGCACGCGGAGTTGATATGTTTGATTGTGTAATGCCGACACGTAACGCTCGCAACTCATATCTTTTTACTTCAGCCGGAATCGTTTCAATCAGAAATGCTTCATACAAAGATGATCACGAACCTCTCGACAAAAACTGCGATTGTTACACATGTGAAAATTTTTCACGCGCATATTTGAGACATCTTTATAACGCAAATGAAATTTTAGGACTCACACTTGGTACTATTCATAATCTTAGATTTTATTTAAATTTGGTAAAAGAATCGAGAAGACGTATTATTGAAGGTTCGTTTTTCGATTGGAAAAATAAAATTATTCATAAATTATCAGTAAATGTAAATACAATTAAGGAGGATTAAATGGAGTTGATATTCGCAATGGCTCCCTCTGGCGGCGAAGGCGGCGGTGGAAGTATGATAAGTACGCTCATTATGTTTGGTGCTATTTTTGCGATCTTTTATTTTATGATCATCAGACCGCAGCAGAAACGAGCTAAAGAAAGAGATAAAATGCTTTCTGCCGTTAGCAAAGGCGACAAGATTGTTACAAGCGGTGGAATTCACGGTACAGTTGCCGGTCTTGATGAAAAAACAGTTTTGGTTGATGTCGGTAATAATGTTAAAATCAAAATGGATCGTTCAGCTATAGGCAGCATTGTTCAAAACAAAGAATAGTTTTTGTATTTTAGATTCCATTGGATTTATGCCGGTGGAATCTAAATAATATTCAAAGAAAAAAGGGGCTAAATTGAGTCTCTTTTTTCATTTTAAAGCAAACAAAAAATGAAAGAAAAGAAAATGAAAACACTTGGCATCAAAAAAAACTTTTTAGCGATTGAAAAAGAATATTCATCCTATGAAAATTCACAAATTGCGATTCTTTCCGCTCCGTTCGAAAAAACAGTTAGCTACGGAAAGGGAACAGCGAACGGTCCGAAGGAAATCTTAAAAACATCTCATTACGTTGAATTTTATGACGAAGAACTCGACAGAGAATTATGTTTTGAAAAAGGAATTGTAACTCTGTCCGAATTAAAATTCAAAGATCTTTCCGTAAAGAAAAGCATTGATAAAATTTACAAGAATGTTAAAAAGCTAGTCGATGACAAAAAGTTTGTAGTTACACTCGGCGGTGAACATTCTCTTTCTTCCGCTCCGGCAAAAGCACATTTTGAAGCGTTTGAAAATTTGTCAATTCTGCAGATTGATGCTCATTCGGATTTTCGCGAAACTTATGAAGGTTCAAAATATTCACACGCATCGGTGATGGCAAGAGTTGTAGAGTTTACTAAAGATATAGTTCAAGTCGGTATTCGTGCTCAATGTATTGAGGAATCAAAATTTATTAAAGAAAATAAAATTAAAACATACTACATGCGTGATATCCGTGAAGGGAAATTTGGCGTTAACTGGCAGAATAAAGTTGTAAACGATCTAAAAGAAAATGTGTATGTTACGTTTGATGTTGACGGACTTGATCCTTCTTTAATCGGTGCAACCGGAACCCCGGAGCCCGGCGGATTGTTATGGGATGAGACGATGTCTTTATTCAAACAAGTTGGAATGAAAAAAAATATCGTTGGTTTCGATGTTGTTGAATTGGCACCGTCTAAACATGATGAAAGTTCATCATTCAACACTGCAAAACTAGTGTACAAACTTTTAAATTACAGTTTTATAAATAAGTAAAGAGGTTTTAGATGAGAAGGTTCATATTAATAATTTCTATCCTTCTCTTTGCTGTTTCTCTGTCAGCTCAAAAGAAGGTTTACTACGGAACGATT
Source organism: Melioribacteraceae bacterium (assembly GCA_034521465.1). Lineage (GTDB taxonomy): Bacteria > Bacteroidota > Ignavibacteria > Ignavibacteriales > Melioribacteraceae > SURF-28. Next base: position 82,547 of record JAXHMN010000019.1, read on the forward strand.
GAAGGAGATATTGACTTAGGTTTAGCTCCTTATGTAAAACGTATTGTTGACCAAGCTAATTCAGAGAATGCTGATGCTATTATTTTCCGGATAAATACTTTCGGCGGAAGAGTGGATGCAGCAACACAAATTAAAGATGCGATTCTCAACAGTGAAGTATTGACAATTGCTTTCGTTGATAAGCGTGCAATTTCAGCAGGCGCACTGATTTCGCTTTCTTGTCAAAAAATAGTTATGGTTGAAGGAGCTTCGATTGGTGCAACAACTGTTGTCGATCAATCAGGATCTAAGCAAGCCGAGAAAGCACAATCATATATGCGTTCCGAAATGCGTGCAACAGCCGAGCGAAACAATAGAAGAACCGACATAGCCGAAGCGATGGTGGATGAGAGAGTTGTAATTGAAGGATTGGTTGATTCAACCCAATTGCTAACTCTTACCTCAAAAGAAGCATTAACTTACGGTGTTGCTGATACAATCATAAGTACTGAAAAAGAATTGCTTGCTGCTTTCGGCTTTGAAAACGCACAAATTATAAAAGAAGATGTTAATTGGGGAGAGGATGTTGTTAGATTTTTATCCAATCCAATTATATCGTCAATATTAATAATGATAGCAATGCTCGGTATGTTTACTGAAATAAAAACTCCCGGTTGGGGATTGCCGGGGACTGCATCATTAATTGCACTTGCACTTTTCTTTGGCAGCGGTTTAATTCTCGATCTGGTTTCGGTGATAGAGATTTTAATTTTTGTAATTGGAGTTGCACTTCTACTGGTTGAACTTTTTATTGTACCAGGTTTTGGAATTTTTGGTTTGCTCGGTATTGCCGCTATTGTTGCTAGTTTATTTATGGGGCTCCTAGCAGATTTTGAGATAATTAGTTGGCCGGAAATTTCCATTGCTTTACTTCAGTTGGCTATTTCATTTTTAGTAACATTTATCGGTGCATTCTTTTTATCAAAAAACTCTACCGAAATCCAATTTCTTTAACCGGCTAATTTTGAAAGACAATATTATAATCAGAAGCGGTTATTCTACCGAGCCGGAAACAAAAGATTTAGTGGGGAAAGAGGGTGAAGCATTGACTGATTTGAGACCTTCCGGTACTGCCCTAATTGATGATGTGAGAATTGATGTGGTAAGCGAAGGTGATTATGTTTCAAAGGGCAGTAAAATAATTGTAATGAAAGAGTCAGGTTCTAAAGTTTTAGTTAGATTGAAAAAGGAAATGTAATCTTTTTTCTGAACGTAAAAGTCATTCAAAATGGTACTGCGAAAGTTTATCTCTCCATTCTGAATGACTTTTTTTATTCAATCCTTTAATTCACTTCAATTAATTCCAAATCATTTGTGTTGATTGTGTGATCAATTCTTTGTGCGGTTTCTCTGCCGACTTCCGGGTTGCTCGCTTCAATCAATAACAATGTTCTTGATTCTGTTGTACTTCTTGATCTAGTAACGAGTCCGCGCTCGATATCAAAATAAGTATCCGCTTCACCGTTTATTTCCGGTTTATCAAAATTATATTTAACATCTCCGCGTGTAAATTCACCGTCGCCGGTAATATCAACAAAAAGATTTGTCGAAATTTTTGCGATCAGTTTTCCGTCTTGATCGAGTACAGTATTTAATTTACTCACTGCATTATTCTGCAATTTGAACATCCCCAATTCGGAAGGGTAACTCAATGTCCAACTCGAATCAACTTTTACGGTTGTTTCAGGCATATACTTAAATATCTGTTGTGAAAGCGGCTGCAATGCTTGATCAATTAATTGACCAGTTAATTGTTGTCTTTCCTCTTCACTTATGGTAGGTACTTTTTGAATTTCCAGATAACGTGAAACCACTTTGTCCACGTTCATAACATCAACAATTCTTCCTTGCTTATTGATAATAATTTCAAATTTATTATTTGGGAACGATGCATATTCGGGAAACTTTTGTAACGTTTCTTCGGTGTTTTGAACCTCTGAGTTGAACTCAACTATTTCGCCATTATAATCGGCTTTTACCATTACCGAATTTATGTTCAGTTCAAATTTAATTTCTTCATTATTTTGAGAAAGAGTTTTTAACTCAAATTCATATTCAGAAGATTGATTAACTTCGTTACTAACAATCGAATCTCCGCTTTCAATTCTTTGATTTGTTATCGTGCTTGAATTCAATCTATATTTTGTTGTTTGTCCATCTTCAAAACTGTATGAAAGATCAAATTCTCTATCTTTGCTGACTGAAGCTTCAACACCCTCAACAAGTTGTTCTTCTGAGGTTTTAGCTTCACTCGGTTGGTCTTTCGATTCTTCATTTGACCCGCATGAATAAAATAGGAAAATAAAAATTACTGCAATTATAAGTTTTTTCATTTGTTTCCTCTAATAAAGTAAATAGTTCTCTCTTAGTTTTTTGAATTCATTTAATTCGTCTTGCCATCCGGCAATTATTTGTTCCGGTGATTTATCACTTAATAAATCTTTTCTAATTCGATCGGTTCCCCAAAGTAAATCAAAATGATTTGTGAATTCTATTTCTTCTTTATAAAGATGATAAACCGTATGCAGCAGATAAACTGCTAGCTCGACGGGTTTATAATTATCTCTATCCACAATCTTTAATTGTACTCCTTCACAAATGGAATTCTTGTACTTTGGATTTTCAGCTTTACCGTATATCGACATTGGTACAAATTCAATTGCTCTTGAGTCAATCCCGGTAAAATTCAGTTTGTTTAATTCATTTCTAAGCTGATTAGAATCCAAAAAAGGAGCACCGAAAATTTGAAACGGTGTGTAAGTGCCGCGACCTTCGGAAATGTTTGTCCCTTCAAAGAACACCGTTGCTGGATAAAGTAAACATGCTTCGTAAGCCATTATATTCGGTGATGGATTTACCCAACGTAAATCATAATCATCCCAAAAGGAATCTCTTTTCCATCCTTGCATTTGAATGACTTGAAGATCTGCCCGTCTCGGAGTTCGGTCATTAAAGAAAAGCGCAAGTTCACCGACCGTCATTCCATGCGTTACAGGCAGATTGTCGATACCTACGAATGATTTATAATCATCATCCAAAACCGGTCCATCAACATAAGTCCCGCCAATCGGATTGGGTCTGTCGAGTACAATCAATTCAACATTGTTTTCACTGCATGCTTCAATTATGTAATAAAGTGAAGAAATGTAAGTATAAAAACGAGCGCCGACATCTTGCACATCGAAGATAATTACATCGATATTTTGAAGCATCTCTCGAGTTGGTTTTTTCGTACTTCCGTAAAGCGAATAAACTTTTGTTTCGTCAACTTGAGAATCTTCGACAATCATTCCGGCAGAAGATTCAAGTTCTAAACCATGCTCCAAAGCAAAATACGCTCTTACATCAATCTGATCCAATTTACGAAGCTCATCTATCAATGATCTTCCGCTTGAAAGAACAGCCGCTTTATTTGTAACAATGCCAACACTTTTGTTTGATACTAAGTCAAGCTGCTCCGCTAAAAAAATGTCACTTCCGAATTTCAGTTTATTTTGTCCGTGTAAAAAAGAAAATGCGGCTAAGAATAAAGCCGCATATCTTAAAAATCGATTACGGAAAAATAATTTAATTGGTTTCATCAGATACCGTTAATTTCCAATAATTCTTTTCGTGTAAAGAAGTGTGAAATTTCCTTAGCTGCGTTTTCATCAGAATCCGAACCGTGAACAATGTTGCGTTCAATGCTTTCTGCGTATAATTTTCTGATTGTTCCTTCTTCGGCATTTTCGGGATTTGTTGCACCGATTAATTTTCTGAAATCTTCAACTGCATTTTCTTTTTCAAGTGCGATTGGTACACATGGACCGGATGTCATATAAGTTAAAAGGTCATTGAAGAACGGTCTCTCTTTGTGAACTTCATAAAAACCACCGGCTGAATCTTTAGTCAAACGAACCATTTTCATTCCGAATACTTTGAAACCGGCTTCTTGTATGTGATTTACAACTTTTCCAATAAGATTTTTTTCAACACAATCAGGTTTAAGTATTGCTAATGTTCTGTTACTCACTATTTAACTCCTTTGTTTTTGAATAGATGGGGCTTGCTCAAAAATAAATTATTATAGAAATGGAACACAGATTCAACGGATCAGAACTGATTTTCACAGATTATTTATTTGATTTTATTTTTGAGCAAGCCCCATCTTCGTTAAATTATTTCTTCTTACTTTTCTTTTTGGATTTACTTTTTTTCTTCTTACCACCGTAAAAATCATCAAGCGCTTTTTCCATTGTTGTTCCGATTTCTGCTGGACTTTCGGCTACATAAATTCCGGCTTTTTTCATTGCTTTGATTTTTTCATCGGCTGTACCTTTACCACCGGAAATGATTGCACCGGCGTGACCCATTCTGCGTCCGGGAGGTGCAGTTCTTCCGGCAATAAAACCAACCACTGGTTTATTCACATGTTTCTTGACAAATTTTGCAGCTTCTTCTTCAGCGCTTCCGCCAATTTCACCGATCATTACAATTCCTTCGGTGTTATCGTCTTCATTGAATAATTTAATTATATCAATAAACTGCGAGCCAATTACCGGGTCGCCGCCGATACCGACACATGTTGACTGACCTATTTTCAAATCGCTTAATTGTTTTACTGCTTCGTAAGTTAAAGTTCCGCTTCGGGAAACTACGCCGACTTTACCTTTTCGGTGAATAAAGCCCGGCATAATACCGATCTTTGCTTTACCGGGAGAGATGATTCCGGGGCAATTCGGTCCGACTAATCTTACATCCATATTTTTAATGGTGTTATAAACTTTCACCATATCTTTAGCCGGAATACCTTCGGTTATACAAACGATAACTTTTATACCGGCGTTAGCAGCTTCCAAAATTGCATCGGCTGCAAATGCAGGAGGAACGAAAATTACAGATGCGGTTGCTTTTTGTTCGTCAACTGCATCTTGAACTGTGTTATAAATTGGAATATCTTCAAATTTAGTTCCGCCTTTACCGGGTGTAACTCCGGCTACTACTTTTGTACCGTATTCAATCATTTGACCGGTGTGAAATGAACCTTCGCTTCCGGTTATTCCTTGAACTACAACTTTTGTCTTCTTATCAAGAAGGATACTCATTTTATTTCCTGTTTATTTGTGTATAAATCGGAATTATTTAATAAGGCAAGTTATAAAAAAAAGATAAATTTTACTTTCCTATTCGCAAAAAGCCCAACTTTTCGAAAAAGTTGGGCTTTTTCCTAATGTAAACTTTGATTAGTGATTTGATCTGCTATTTCGAATAGAGATTTCTCTTGGAAATGAGGGGCTGTGAATTGGAGTCCAACCGGTAGATCAGAGTGTTTGAAATTTATCGGGATGCTGACCGCAGGTAATCCAGCTAAATTTGCCGGTACCGTAAAAATATCACCGAGATACATTTGAAGCGGATCGTTAACTGTTTCACCAATTTTGTATGCAACAGTTGGTGCGGTAGGGGATAAAATTAAATCAACTTTTTTGAAATGCTTTTTCAAAATCTTCTTTTATCAATCGCCTGACTTTCTGTGCTTTGGAATAATAAGCATCGTAATAACCGGATGATAGTACATATGTGCCAAGCATTATTCTTCGTTTCACTTCTTTGCCGAATCCTTCGGTTTTTGTGAGATCATAAAGTTCATCAAAGGATTTGATTTCTTTGCTGCGAAGTCCGTATCGAACGCCGTCAAATCTTGCTAAGTTTGCAGATGCTTCGGCTGTTACAAGAATGTAATAAGCAGCAATCACATATTCGGTGGTGGGAAGTGAGATGTCAATTATTTCATGTCCGGAATTCTTTAACTTTTCAATTGCAATATCAATTTCACTTTTTACCGTTTCGTCTAATCCTTCCACAAAATATTCTTTAGGCACACCGATTTTAAATTTTTGGTTGCTTGGTGAAAATTCGATTGGTAAACTTTCAACTGAAGTAGAATCATTTTCATCTTTACATGAAAGCACATCGGTAATAAGCGCTGCATCGCTTGAATTTTTTGTAATCGGTCCGATGCAATCAAACGAGGAGCCGTAAGCAGTTAAACCAAATCGAGATACTCTGCCGTAAGTTGGTTTTAATCCTACTGTACCTGTAAATGCCGCCGGTTGTCTTATTGATCCGCCTGTATCTGTCCCAATTGCTGCATCGCATAAATTTGCTGCAACCGCTGCCGCAGATCCACCGCTCGATCCACCGGGAACTCTCTCTTTATCAATTGGATTTAAGACTTTTCCGAACGCTGAATTTTCATTGGTTGATCCCATTGCAAATTCATCGCAATTTGTTTTACCGATAATTATTGCATCTTCATCAATAAGTTTTTGTATTGCGGTTGCGGTGTAAACTGCTTTAAAGTCATTTAAAATTTTTGAAGAGCAGGTGAGCGGTTTGTCTTTAATTGCTAATAAATCTTTAACGGCAATAACCATTCCGGCGAGTCTGCCGGCTCTGTTATTTTTAATTTTGTCTTCTACAACTTTCGCCCTATCAAGCGCGTCCTCAAAAACAAAATTAAATGCGTTTAAGTCTTTTGCAGCATTAATTTGCTTTAAAAAAACTCAACATTCTCGGTTAAAGAAAGTTGAGCTTTTTTTAATAGATTAATTTTTTCGTGATGATTTTTATAGGGAAGCACGAATCAATTTATGATTTTTTGTCTTCTACTTCTTTTTTCTTCTTGGATGAAGAGTCATCGGAAATGTCTTCTTCAACATCCTTAATTGCTTTCTTAAATTCCTTCATACCTTTTCCAAGACCTTGTGCTAACTCGGGAATTTTCTTTGCTCCAAATAATATCAATATCGCTAGTACGATCAGTATTATTTCAGTTGCGCCTAAGCTGCCAAACATATTCACCTCGTTTTAATTTAATAAACTTTCTACAATCGACTTAAATATATATTGTCCGTCTGTCTTTCTCAATACCGGATCACAAGCATTCTCCGGATGCGGCATCATACCCATCACGTTCTGTTTCTTATTGATTATACCGGCAATATTGCTAATTGATCCATTCGGATTATGCTCTTTGCTTACTTTACCGGTTTTGGATGAGTATCTAAAAACAATTTGATCATTTTTTTCGAGTTCCGCAACTGTTTTCGTATCGGTGTAGTAATTTCCTTCGCCGTGTTTTACCGGAATTTTTATTGTATCAGACTTTATTGCGCGTGTAAAGGGCGTATCGTTATTTTCAACTTTCAAATAAATATCTTTACAAACGAACTTAAGAGATTCATTCACCTGCATTGTGCCTGGCAATAAACCCGATTCAAGTAATATCTGAAATCCGTTGCAAATTCCGAGGACAATTCCACCATTTTCCGCAAAATTCAGAACCTTTTCCATTATCGGTGAGAAACGTGCTATCGCTCCCGTCCTTAGATAATCACCGTACGAAAATCCGCCGGGAAGTATAATTACATCTAAATTATCGAACCCGTCATCTTTGTGCCATAAAAATTGAGCATCATAATTGAGTACTTTTTTTACGGCGTAGAATGCATCATAATCACAATTTGAGCCGGGGAAGGTTACAATTCCAAATTTAGGTTTCATTCAACTTTATCCAAGTGAAATTCAAAATCTTCCATAATTGGATTTGAGAGAAGTTTTTCACTGTACTCTTTTACTTCTTTTTCTGCTGCTTTTTCATCATCGGTATCGATATTAAATTCTATATATTTTCCGATACGTGTGTTTAGTACGTTATCAAATCCTAATAACTTAGCGCCTTGTTCGGCTGCTTTTCCCTGCGGATCGAGAATAGTCGGTCTTCTTTTAACAATTACGGTTGCCTTGTACAATTTTCACCTTGTTAATTTGTTTCTTCTGCTAAATCTTCCTCACCATTCGAGGAATTTGAATTATTCGAAATGAGTGACCGAAAAATACCAAATAATACTAATACAAAAAATACATAAAATAGGAAGTCACCTCTGGAGTAAATTAATGCAGCAATCGAAATGACAGTGAATCCCAGAAAAACCGGTTTTCTCTTTCAGTGAATCAATTGAAAGTTTTGGTAATGCATTATATTTAACCGTGCTCACCATTAAAAATGAGAGTAAAACAATCAAAGGAATTACAAACATATCAAATGGTGCCGCTATTTCACCGTTTTCATAAAAATTCCAAACAAACGAAGATAGCGTTAATGCTGCAATCGGAATTGGTAATCCTTTGAAATCGGTTTTTTCCGAATAATCGGTAACCTGTACATTAAATCTGGCAAGACGGAAAGCGCCAAAGACTAAATAAATGCCGCTCACAATAATACCTATCCAACCGAGTTCTTGAAGTGCAGTGTGGAATATCAAAAATGCGGGTGCGACTCCAAAACTTATAACGTCGGAAAGTGAATCCAATTGAACTCCGAATTCGCTGCTTGTTTTTACAAGCCGGGCTAAAATACCGTCAAACAGATCAAACAATCCCGCAAAAATTATGAAGTAAAAAGCCCAATCATAATTTCCGTAAAGTGTTTGAGTGATTGAAATATATCCACACAATGCATTAAGAGCCGTGAATGAATTTGGAATTATTGCTTTTGAGAGACGGATATTCTTTTTCTTTTTATCATAATTGGTATAGAATTGTTTCGCCGGCTGTCACTATGTCACCTTCTTTAATTTTTACATTCCATTTCTTCGGGACAATAACATCAACTCTACTGCCGAATTTTATCATACCGAAACGTTCGCCGATATTTACTTGATCTCCTTCGTTTAAATCGTAGATAATTCTTCTCGCTACAAAACCGGCTACTTGTGTAAATAACACTTTTCCATGTTCGGATGTAATCCCGATTTCACTCCGTTCGTTTGCGGAATCGGCTTTATCATGATAAGCAACTAGATATTCACCTTCAATATATTTTAGGTAATCTACAGTACCGGAAATCGGAATTCTGTTAACGTGAACATTTAAAGGCGACATGAAAATTGAAATTTGTTTGGCTTCCGAATTTAGAAATCTGCCTTCGTGTACATCTTTTACAATGAGCACTTTGCCATCGGCAGGCGAGACAATAATATTTTTTTCGTGAGGAACTGTCCGGTCAGGATCTCTAAAAAAGTTCAGCGAAAATATTAATAAAAATGCGGCTACAACCCAGATCGCATATCTAATGAAACCGGAGTTAATAAAGAAAGAGACTGCAATAAGAAGGAATATAATCAATGCTATCCAACCTAGAGTTGAATAGCCGTATTTAGTCAAAAACATAGATTTGTTCGTTTAATTTTATTGTGTGAAGATAACATTTTTACAATTCAATTTCTTTGTAACTCAATTTTTTGTTAATTTTGATATCCTTTAATAATCCCTCAATCAAAAACATAGAACTATAATACGGAGGAAAAATGAAAGGCGGAATGCAAGGAATGATGAAGCAAATTCAGAAAATGCAAGCTGAGATGGAACGCGTGCAGAATGAACTGGGTGATAAAATTGTAACCGAAGAAAGTGGCGGCGGAGTTGTTAAAGCAACTGTTAACGGAAAAAAGGAATTAGTCTCTCTTCAAATAGATGACGAAATTATCAAAGGCGAAGAAGATAAAGAAATGTTGGAAGATCTTATTGTTGCGGCCGTTAACAAAGCATTGGAAAGCGCAGGTAAAATGGCCGAAGAAGAAATGCAAGGTGTAACAAAAGGAATGATCCCCCCTGGGATGAACATTCCGGGAATGTAATTTGCAAATTGCAGAGCCACTACAAATTGCAATCGATGAACTAAGCAAACTTCCTTCAATTGGTAAGAAGACAGCTCAAAGATTAGCTCTTCATTTGCTCAAAACGGAGAAGTCTAATGTTGAAAATCTAGTTACTGCCATTTCTGACCTGAGAGAAAAAATTCGACTTTGTGAAGTCTGTTTTAATTTATCCGTTGATACGAAATGCGATGTCTGTAAAAGTGCCAAACGTGATAGATCAACAATATGTGTTGTTGAAGAAGCAAGCGATATTATCGCGATAGAAAGAACGAATGAATACAAGGGACTCTATCATGTGCTTGGCGGTGTACTATCGCCACTTAGCGGAACCGGTGTGGAAGATCTGCACATACAAGAATTAGTTAAACGTCTTCATGATTCTGAAGTAAAAGAAATTATTCTTGCTTTGAACCCGGATACCGAAGGCGATACAACTTCTCTATATTTAGCAAAACTTATCAAACCTCTCAATATAAAAGTAACCAGAATTGCCCGGGGATTGCCGATTGGAGGCGATCTCGAATTTGCTGATGATGCAACTATCGGAAGAGCAGTTCTTGGTAGAAGTGATCTCTAATGGGTAAATGGTTTGAAGATTGGTTTGCATCCGATCTTTATTTAGAAGTTTATAAGCATCGCGATGAAACAGATGCGCTTAATTTGTTCAAATTAATATCCAAAACAATTCCTCTGAAGAAAACTAATTTAATTTTGGATGCTGCATGTGGAGCGGGTAGATATACTGTTCTTTTAAAAGAAAAAGGATTTAATGTAGTTGGATTTGATCTTAGTTTACCGCTATTGAAAACTGCCAGATCAAATTATTTGGAACTGGATAATCAGCATCAATTTTTTAGAGCTGATCTGCGGGAAGTTCAATTAAAAAAAGAGATTTAATTTGATATTGAACGTCTTTACAAGTTTTGGTTATTTTGAAAGTGATAAAGAGAATTTTGCGTTTGCATCAAATGCTTTTAACTTCCTAGAAGAAGATGGCTATTTTGTTTTTGATTTTCTAAATAAATTTTATCTCGAAGAAAATTTAAATCCCGGAAACAAAAAGAGAATCGAACGGATTAATAATTAAAGAGCATCGGCAAATTAAAAACAATCGTGTTGTTAAGAATATAGAGATAAGCGACGAGAGCAAAAAACATAAATTTGTCGAATCCGTAGAACTTTATTCCTATGAAGAAATAGTTGAAAATTTTAAGAAAATTGGATATAAAGTTCGAAACGTTTTTGGTAATTATTTTGGTGAAGAGTTTAAACTAAATGATTCCGAAAGGGTTATAATCTTTTTTCAAAAATGAAATCAAAACTCATTATAGTGATCATCCTTATCTTTATTGCCGGTTGCGAATTATTCACAGCACGTGAAGATGAACCGCCGAAAAACATCGGTTCAAATTATGTTCCTCCTACTACGCCCGATATTCTATTCAACAACTTGAAAAATTCTCTCTCAGAAAAAGTTGCCGAAAATTATATGGCATCTTTTGTTGATACCGCCTTCTTGTCGGCTAATTTCGAATACATTGCCGCTTCGGGTGCCGCATCAACTTTTCAAACTCTTTCCGATTGGAATTTATCCGATGAAAGAATTTATATTAATAATGTTTTTTCAGCAGTTCAAGATCAGAGAATAACTCTTAGTCTGACTGATGAAGCATCAACTCCTCTAGGCGATAGTGCATATTATTTCTATAATTATACTTTGGCTGTCCCTACCGATCAAGAGGATACACCTTCGGCATATCAAGGTAGCGTAGAATTTACAATTAACCTCGATGAAAGAAATCAGTGGGTGATCACCCGCTGGCGAGATATTCAATTGGAAAATTTACCCAGCTGGAGTGAATTACGGGGAAGATTCTATTAAAAATTTTTTCTACATATTAATTATTGCAGTGATGTTTTATGGCTGCGTTAATCCTTTTGCACCAAGATTAGATGACGATATTTCCGGCAGCGAAGGTTTGATAACCGACCGGAAAACCGTAGGTGGAGTGTTTCAAAATTTTCAGTACGCATATACATTTCAGGATACAACAATTTATGGGGAATTGTTAACAAAAGATTTTATATTTACTTACCGTGATTATGATCTTGGCGCAGACATATCATGGGGCCGTGATGAGGAAATGAGAGTTACTTACGGTCTTTTTCAAAATGCACAACGTCTAGATTTAATTTGGAACGAGATTATTACAATCAGCGGTGATTCAACAAACATCATTCGTAGTTTTGATTTAACAATTACGTTTAATCCGACTGATATAATCGACGTAAACGGCAGAATAAATCTAACGCTTCGTAAAGACGAAGAAAATAAATGGCAGATAACTAACTGGCTTGACGAATCTAATTTTTAGACAATGACAATATTTTACATCACAGAAGCTATTCGCTCGATCTTACATTCAAAGCTGGCATCTTTTATTACCGTCATCTCAATATCTATTGCAATCTTGGCGACTAATAGTTCCGTTATATTAATTTTGCTCTCAAACAAAATTGACGATGAACTTAAAGAGAGGGTAGAAGTAGATATTTTTCTTTACAGTGACGTCGAACAATCACAAATAAATAATATTGGTCGGAAGCTTCGAAATGATAACCGTCTCCAATCGGTTCGCTTTATTTCTAAAACAGATGCTGAAAGATCTTTCATTGAAGAAACCGGTGAAGATTTTAAATCTATATTAGAAGCAAACCCGCTTCCGCCTTCTTTTAGAGTAAATTTTAATTCCGAAAAAGTTGAGCGGAAAACCATCGAAGACTTTGTCGCAGAAATGAAAAATGAAAAAATGGTGGATGACGTTGTTTACGATTATTCTACGATCATCTCACTTATTAACTTTATTAATTCGAGCCGTTATATTATTTTTTCAATCTCATTTGTGTTTATCATTTTAGCAGTCTATCTGGTTTACTCGACAAACCGCCTCCAAATGCAGCAAAAATCCGAGCGCTTTAACACCATGAAATTAGTCGGTGCAAAACTGAGCACTCTTAAAATACCTATATATATTACGGGATTTTTATTCGGACTAATCGGAGCAATAATATCATTATTGGTTATGATTTTGCTCACCGGAATCATTCAAAAATTTTATTATAATTTTAATTTCCTTAATTATATTTATATTGCTACATTAATAATCGCAATTCTCGGTTTGTTTTTTGGATTGCTCGGAAGTTATATATCTTCACGCAGTATTAATCTGAAAATCAAAAAACTAAAGTAAGTTTAAACAAAAGGGTATTTTTAATGAAAGCAAAACTCATAATATTTTTTATTTTTTATTGCTAGTCTGGCAGTTTTCTCGCAAGTAAAAGATTATGAAATTGGTGTTTCACCGTCAGACCATGTACCAAGGCAAGGTGGGCTTTATGATTACTCCGATCCTTCCGGTGTAAACATGAAAGTTGCCGTTTGGGGATTTATGAAATATGCCGGAAGATATATTGTACCGGTTAATACAACGGTAGCGGATCTTTTTCCTTTGCCGGTGGTCCGAGTGACTGATGCAAATCTTGAGGATATAAGGTTATACAGAGTTTTACCTGATTCTACGCAAATGATGATGAGAATAGATTATAATGATTTACTCTGGGAGCCGACTTTAGAGCAGCGTAAAAAATATATTCCTGAATTAAGGGGAGGAGATATTCTGCTAGTACCCGGAGCGCCAAGACTCTATTTTAAAGACTGGTTCAGCATCACTTTATCTGTGATTTCTACATTAATTTCACTCACAATTCTTGTTTTAAATTTAACTAGAAATTAAAGTTGAGGAGTAACGTGAAAAATCAAGATTTTATGCAAGAGCAGAATGAAACAACGCTCAAGGATTATATAAATTTAGTAAGACAAAACTTACTTCCCATCATAATTATCACGCTTGCAGCAGTTGGTATTGCTATTTTCTATGCACTAACAGCTACGGATATTTACTCAAGCAAGACTTCTTTGAAACTCAAAAAACCTCAAGGTAGTATTTTGGAATCTCCTTTTGCCTTTGGAGGGTCGGATTTTGGAAACGATAGATTTATTTCAAACGAGATAGAAGTGCTGAAAAGTTTTACAACTCGCCAACGAGTTGCTTCTTCAATTATTGATACGTTAAGACTTGCCGATGATAGATCAAAATTCTCAATTGTATTCAAAGATTCTAAACCATTTTCCAATGATGAGGATTATATCGAAGTAAAATCAGTTGAGGAATTGGCTACTGCTCTCGGTACTATAGTCACTATTGAACAAATTAGAGGATTGGATTTTGTCGAAATTACTGCTGAATCACCTTCTCCATACGAAGCGGCATTGATTGCGAGAGTTTATGCGGAAAGCTATCAAGCAATAGATCTGGAATTTAATAGAAAACAGTTAGTTGCTGTAAAGGAATTCTTGGAGGAGCAAAGAAAAGCAAAACTCGACGAGCTATTGTTTGCTGAAGAGCAATTGAAAAATTTTCAAGAGGAAAAAGGGGTTGTTGATATTAATGCTCAGGCAACTGCACTCATAGAGCAAATTACAAATTTTGAAGCCCAGCGTAATGCAACACAGATTGAATTGACTATTTCTAAGAAAAAATTGGATCAATATAGAACCGAGTTGGAAAATCAGGACCCAAGAATAAAAGATTATCTTGAAAGCTTTGCCGCTGAACCCTATATAAAAAATCTTCAGAACCAAATTGCTCAACTACAGTCTCAACGTGATTTAGCATTAGCAACCGATGGTTCGGCAAATGTTAGAAATTCCAGTTTAATTAAGGAATACGACAAAAAAATAACCGATTTGAAAACGAAACTTAACGAGCAGATTCAAGTATATAAAGCAGGGTATTTTTGCTTCGAACCCGGAGCAAATTCAACAGTTGACTCAAAAAGTATTGGAAGAGGAAGTGAAATATCAATCACTGCTTTCTTCTTATAAAGATTTAAGTGAATTGGTCGAAAGGTACGATACTAGATTTAATGAGATGCCGAAGCGGACACTAGATTTTGCCAGATTGCAAAGAATAAAATCTGCAAATGAAAAGTTATACCTTCTCGTTGAGGAGAAGTATCAAGAAGCTCAAATTAACGAACAATCTACTCCCGGGAATGTACTGATTATTGATCAAGCTAGAGTACCAGAACTTCCTTCTAAACCAAATAGAATGCTTATTATCGCAGTGGGATTAGTCTTGGGTATGGGACTCGGGTTCGGTTTTGCATTTGTGCGCAATTACTTTGATAACACGGTTAAAACACCCGAAGAATTACAGCAAAGAAATATTAGCTTGCTTGCATGGATCCCTGAAATGTTTATCTCCGATAAGCAAAAAGCTCCCGGTGCGGAGTTTATTGTTAATAAAAAATCGGATAGCACTGCGAGTGAAGCATACCGTGCGTTAAGAACACGTGTGAGATATTCCGGTGTGGAAGGGAAAATGCCGAAGAAAATTTTGGTTACTTCTTCTTCCGCCGGTGAAGGAAAGACTACGACAGCAGTAAATTTAGCAGGTAGTTTTGCTCAAGCTAATCAAAAGGTATTGTTACTTGACTGCGATTTAAGAAAGCCGAGAGTGCATAAAATATTTGGTGAAGATAGATATCCCGGTTTTATAGATTACTTCTTTGATCAAGCAACATTTGATGAGTTGATAAGACCAACTGAAGTAGGCAATTTATCTTATATGACAGGCGGAACAATTCCACCTAACCCTGCTGAGATTTTGGGTTCTAAGAAGATGGATGATTTCTTTGAGAAATTAGAATCACAATTCGATCTTATTATAATTGATTCACCACCGATTATTGCGGTAACAGATTCTGAAATACTATCACAATCTGTCGATGCTGTTATGTTGGTTATTGCTGCGAGTATTACAGAGTATGACATCCTCGAAAAATCACTTGATATATTGAAGATGGGTAAAGCTCATTTTCTCGGTGCTGTTCTTAACAGATTTTCATATCGTCCCGGATACGGTTCTTATTATAAGTATTACTACTATTATTATAATGCTGGTGGTAATGGTCAAGAAGGTAAGAAGAAGAAAACGCTAAACGTTTAATAGTATTCTAAAAAAAGGCAGCCAACTCGGCTGCCTTTCTCATATCATCTTATGTCTTGATACTACGTCACATCTCACTCACATCTTACATCTTACTCAAATCTCACATCTCAATTAATACATTCCATCCATACCGCCCATACCACCTGGAGGCATTGCAGGTGCTTTAGATTCATCTTCCGGTTCTTCGAAAACAACCGCTTCGGTTGTGAGTAATAGTGCTGAAACTGAAGCCGCATTTTCTAAAGCAGTTCTGGTAACTTTAGTTGGATCAATTACACCAGCTTTGTAAAGATTTTCGTACTCTTCGGTTGTTGCATTGAAGCCGAAGTCGTCTTTGCCTTCGAGGACTTTATTAAATACAACTGCACCTTCAAGACCGGCATTTCTTACTATTTGCTTTAACGGTTCTGCTAATGCTTTTTTGATTATGCTGATACCGGTTGTTTGATCCAGATTTTCACCTTCAAGTGAATCAAGGGCTGAAATTGCTCTTACGAGTGCTACACCGCCGCCGGGAACTATTCCTTCTTCAACTGCTGCTCTTGTAGCATGCAATGCATCTTCAACTCTTGCTTTCTTTTCTTTCATTTCAATTTCAGTTGATGCACCGATTTGTAATACCGCAACACCACCGGAAAGTTTTGCTAATCTTTCTTGTAGTTTTTCTCTGTCATAATCTGATGTTGTGTTTTCAATCTGTGCCTTTATTTCATTTATTCTCTTCTTGATATCTTCAGTCTTTCCTGCACCTTCAACTAATGTTGTGTTGTCTTTATCGATGTTTACTTTTTTAGCAGTACCGAGATATTCTACTGTAGCGTTTTCTAATTTGTATCCGCGTTCTTCTGAGATTACCGTACCACCGGTTAGGATTGCTATATCTTCCAACATAGCTTTTCTTCTGTCGCCAAAACCTGGTGCTTTTACGGCTGCAACTTTTAGTGTACCTCGTAATTTATTTACTACTAGATGTTGCTAAGTGCTTCGCCTTCAAGATCTTCTGCGATAATTAAAAGCGGCTTACCTGATTGAGCAACTTTCTCTAGCACAGGTAAAAGATCTTTCATTGCAGAGATTTTTTTATCATGGATCAAGATGAACGGATCTTCCAACTCAGCTTCCATTGATTCAGAGTTTGTGACGAAGTAAGGGGAGAGGTAACCACGGTCAAATTGCATACCTTCAACAACTTCTAAACCGGTTTCCGTACCTTTCGCTTCTTCTACTGTTATAACACCATCTTTACCAACTTTCTCCATTGCATCTGCAATCAAGTTACCGATTGTTTTATCGTTATTGGCTGAGATCGTACCTACCTGAGCAATTTCTTCTTTCCTGAACATCTCTGCTCAGTGTTTGGATATAGTCAACAACTTTCTTAACTGCTAAATCTATACCGCGTTTTAAATCCATTGGATTAGCGCCGGCAGTTACGTTCTTTAACCTTCGCGATAAATTGCTTGTGCTAATACCGTAGCTGTAGTTGTACCGTCACCGGCAACATCACTCGTTTTGGATGCAACTTCGCGAACCATTTGTGCGCCCATATTTTCATTTGGGTCTTCAAGTTCGATTTCTTTTGCAACGGTAACACCATCTTTTGTGACTGTTGGAGAACCAAACTTTTTATCGATTATAACATTTCGTCCTTTTGGACCGAGAGTAACTCTAACAGCGTTTGCAAGTTTATCAACACCCATCTTTAGAGCGTTTCTTGCTTCACTGCCATACTCAATTATTTTTCCTGCCATATTAACTTCCTCCGTTATTTATTCATAATAATAAGATATTCAATTTCGTGTGATGCATGTAATTAGCTTAAGATTCCATAAATATCGCTTTCACGCATTATTAAATACTCTTCGTCATCGATTTTTACTTCGGTGCCTGAGTATTTACCGTATAAAACTTTGTCACCATCTTTTAACGACATTTTGAGCTCTTTCCCTTCGTCGGTAACTCTACCGGGTCCAACAGCAACTACTGTTCCTTCCATCGGTTTTTCTTTCGCGGTATCCGGTAAAATTATTCCGCCTTTGGTTTGTTCTTCTGCGGGCTTTGGCTGAATGATTACTCGATCTGCCAAAGGTTTAATCTTGAAATCTGCCATAGTTATTTCCTCCAATTTGTTGATTTATTTTTGTGTGAAATTTAAGTTAGCACTCATTTATGGTGAGTGCTAATATAAATTGTAATGTCAATATTGTCAAGAGGAAAATGATTAAAAGTTTAGAAATGATTAAAAATTCGCAGTTTTTTGGCTGTGGATTAAGAGAAAAATATTCAATTTATGAGTATTGTAATCACAACTTAGAAGCAATCTCAAATACTTCATCTGCATGAGTATCGACATCTACATCACGAATTATCTCGGCAATGTTACCTTCTTTATCAATTATAAATGTAATTCTGTTTGCCATCCGAAATCATTTAAACATCGTACTTTGTTGCAACTTCTTTTGATTCATCAGAAAGGAGAGGGAAGTTGAGCGATTGGTCTTTCACAAATTCTGCAATGTCGTTTTTTGAATCAACACTGATCCCGAGTACAACAATATTGTTCTCTTCAAATTTTGCATATTCGTCTCTGTATGCCGCAGTGCTTGATCCGTGCAGCCCGGAGTTCCCGCTTTTGGATAAAAGTAAATTACAACAGGGGATTCACCTTCGTAATCTGAACGGCTATATTCGTTCCCAAGATGATCTTGTAAAGTGAAATCAGGAGCAGGATCGGATAACTTTTAACGTATCTGCATTACCGCCGCAATTAGCAATTGTAAATAATAAAAGTACCGCTAGTATTAAGTTTATCTTTTTCATTAATAATGTCCTTTCAAGTTTTTATCTGCGTTAATCCGTTCTATCTGTGCATGCCCGCCTCCGGCGTGGTCATCTGCGTTCTATTCCTTTTCAACAGAACGTGAGAAAATATAGTTCACATTCTTCAGCATTTTCTCGTTATCAAAAACAGATTCTATTTCGTCTTTGTTCAATAAGTTCATCACTTCTTTGTTATTAAGCAACTCATCTTTCAGATTTTTTGATTCATCACTCCAAACATCCATAGCGCAGGTCTGTACAAGTTTGTAAGCATCTTCTCTGGAAATACCTTTGTTAACCAACATCAGTAATATTGTTTGAGAAAAAACTAGTCCTCTGGTTAGGTTTAAATTCTTTAACATATTTTCCGGATAAACGATAAGGTTGCTGATTAACTTTGTCATCAGGTCTGAGCATGTAATCCATAAGAATACAACTGTCCGGCATAATAACTCTTTCAACCGAAGAATGTGATATATCCCGTTCATGCCAAAGCGCAACGTTCTCCAACGCTGCCATCGCATTACTTCTTATCAATCTTGCTAATCCGGTAATTCGTTCGGATACAATTGGATTTCTCTTGTGCGGCATTGCCGAAGAACCTTTTTGTCCTTTTGAGAAGAACTCTTCCGCTTCAAGCACTTCGGTTCGTTGAAGATGTCTTATTTCTACTGCAATTTTTTCCAAAGAGGCAGCTATTACCGCTAAAGTCGATAAAAATTCCGCATGCCTGTCACGTTGAATTACCTGCGTTGAAACCGGCGCCGGCTGTAATCCCATTTTTTCGCAAACGAATTCTTCTACTTGGGGAGATAAATGTTCAAACGTTCCAACCGCCCTGTAAATTTGTCCGACACTGAATTGTCTCAATAGCGTTTTCGAGCTCTCTTTAAATTTCTTTTTGCTTCTTCAAACCATAACGCAAATTTTAATCCCATCGATGTCGGTTCTGCATGGATACCGTGACTTCGACCGACACAAATTGTCAACTTATGTTCAAGCGCTCTTTCTTTTAATGCAGATTTTAATTCACTCAATCTTTTATGAATCAGTTCGCCCGATTTTTTAAGTTGATAGGAGAGAGTAGTGTCAAGAATATCGGAAGATGTCATTCCGTAATGAATGTGCCTCGATTCCGGTCCAACGTATTCTGCAACATTTGTTAGAAAAGCAATAACGTCATGTTTAGTTGTTTCTTCTATTTCTAAAATTCTCGGGATATCAAAATTCGATTTTTCTCTAATTACAGTAACATCTTGAAGTGGAATTTCACCGAGCTTTGCTCTTGCTTCACACGCAAGTATTTCAATTTGAAGCCAAGTTGAATACTTAAATTCATCTTCCCAAATTTTACCCATTTCGGGTACGTGTATATCTGCTAATCATTTCTTCTCTCTAATTTCATTGTTTTGGTTATTCGTTGTTTTTCTCTAATTATTGTTAAACTCAATACTATTGCCGGTTTTGAATTCCTGCAGCACACCGATTAACGTGTTATCGTCGTTAATTTTATATCTGTCAACTCTTAAAATAATATCACCAACTTTAAGATCTGCCTTTTCTGCCGGTGAGTTTTGTGCGATGTTCGTTATTATTACACCGCGTGTTGTCTCAAGATTATAGTACTTCGCTATTCCTTCGTCAACTGTTTGAATTCTTAAACCGGTCCAAAAATCTCTGTCAACTTTTCCGTGAAGTTTTAATTCGCTTACAATTTTCTCGATCTTTTCAACCGGAATAGCGAATCCAACACCGACGTTACCACGCGATCCGTCCGCTGTAAATATTAACGTGTTCATTCCGATTAATTCACCTAAACTATTTACCAACGGTCCGCCGCTGTTGCCGCCGTTGATTGCAGCATCTGTTTGAATCATATTCACATAATACCTGTTGTTCACTTGTCCGAGATTCATTCCGGTTGAACTGATTACACCAACAGTCACCGTCGGTTGATCATTTATATCGAATAAACCAAACGGATTACCCAGTGCGACCACCCATTCTCCGATTAATAAATCATCGGAATGACCAAATTTGACATATGGCAAATCACTCTCGTTAATTTTTAATAGACAAATATCTGATGCCATATCGCTTCCTATTACTTCGGCTTCATATTGCTTGCCGTCTGTCATTGTTACTATTATTTCTACGGCATTACCTGCAACGTGATCATTTGTAATTATGTAACCATCCGGTGAAATTATTACTCCGCTTCCGAGACCCTGAACTCGTTGCTGCCGTCTGAAATAATCTCTGAAATAGGGGTCGTCCCTAAAAAAGTTATACCACGGTGATCTGTATTCACGAATTTCGACTGACGTTGATGCCTACTACTGCCGGACTTACTTCACTAATCGTTTTTGTGATAATTGTTTGTCTCTGATTATATATTGAATCAATCATGTTAGCTCGTTCGGCTTTCGCAACAACCTGCATGCTATCCGGTTGACTCGATAAATTTGTGCCCTCTGCAAATCCATCTTTGTAATAAATCAGCGCAAAGATTGTTGAGACAACTAATATTGTGATCAATGAAGATAGAAATGCAACTTTAAATTGTTTCATTTTCGTCCCTAATACTTTTTCGATTTTGACTGAAGAACCATTCTTTAAATGGCTCAATGTGACGACTCATAATTATTACCATTACTATTGCAACAGTGACACCGAATATCCAATCTTCTTCTGCACTTTGTTTTGTATACTTATTCAATATATCCGAACTCGATATGGCAATAGCGCCGGTTAGTATAGTTGCGGCTATATTGCTGAAGTGAATATGCTTTCTGAATAAATAAGCAACGCTCCAAAACAATATCCAAATTATTGGTATTGAATAAACAAACAGAACCGATCCGCCGAATGCTGTGGCTAAACCTCTTCCGCCTTTGAATTTTAACCATGGTGAATAACAATGTGCAAAGACTGCTCCTATTAATGCTAAAACAGAGTATAGATATTCAATGCCGATTAACTGCTGAACTATTAAGACGCTTGCAAAACCTTTTAACATATCGATGAAAAGAACCGATGCGCTTAATAATTTTGATTTGGTTACGTCATAGGAGTTCCTGGCACCGACATTACCGGATCCTTCTTTCGTGATATCAATCCCTTTCATTCTCTTTAATACGAGATATGCAGTCGGAATTGAGCCGAGCAAATATCCGGTTATAATTGATAGAAAATAGTTCATTAAATAGTTGTTTTTAGTTGTTTGCAAATTTACAATTTTTAAAAGGAATTGTATATCATTGAAAATGTTTATTTAAAATTAGTTACTGGCTCACCGGATAATTAGGTGGCAAAAGTAAGTTGACAAATTATTGTCGGAACGAACCTTTGGGAGTTTTTAATGTTGTTATCTTAAGAAAAAGTATTTTATGTGAAATACTAGCTATGTGGCTTCACAAAGCTATTCCTCTGGGAAAAGCCGATTTCTATTGTTGTCCTCTCACCGTCTGCTAAACAGTGTGTTGCATAAGTCATTGTATTGCCGTCCACTTTAGAGTGTGCGGCATAACACCAAAGTTTTATTTTGAACAATAATGTCGCCTCTAACGAGGCTATGAGAGATTTTGAGAATTGTTTCTTTTACCATAATATCGCCTCTAACGAAGCTATGGTAAGAGAGAATGATAAAGTGACGTAGTCACGAAATTATGGTAAAAACTAAGAAGTAAAAAGATTATAAAAGTGCTGTAGGCACGACATTATTTATAAGAAAAGCGAAAAGCACTTATGCAACAGACTCTAAAGCAGACGGAAATTGATCTCAGAATTTTGAGTAGTTAATCACTTACCGTCTGCTTCAGAGTGTGTTGCAGAACTAATCATTTGCCCCGACTTTTAAGTCGGGGATTAAAATTGAGTCATTACTCTGGGCTTTAGCCCCATTTCTAACATTTAATGGGACTAAAGTCCCGTTAGTTTTTATGTTTTCTCATCCCGTGGCTGAAGCCGCGGGCAATTCAGACTTATGCCACACACTCTTCAGCAGACGGAGTACAAGAACTAAAAAACAAAGGGCTTCAGCCCCATTTTAATGGACTAAGATTGAGATTCCCGCTAAAGACACGCGGGAATGACGGGTTGTCTTTAATTTATTGCTTAACATGAGCAACCCCTATTATCATTATTTTTTTTATTGATAAGTTTTTTCTATTCCAGAATTATTGAATCCGTTAGCTAACGGACTAAACAACTTTTGCCACTGAAAAATCATGTGACGCTAGTTACTGAAGTGGTGAATATAGTTCAGTGGATTACTAGGCGGCAAAAGTAAGCAAGCAAATTATTGAATGATAGATACATCTTCTTACAAATAGAAATTAAAACATTGGTTTCTTTGTGACCCTAGTGCAAACTTCGTGTCCCTAGTGGTTAAAATGCTTTACCACTTTGCCACCAAAGGAATCATGTGAACTGGGAATATTGTTAAAGGAGGAATATCAAATTACCTTTATACGCTTCGGACATCTTGAGTTGTTGACCTCTCTTTGAATATTCAACTAACTTTTCATTTATTTATAATAAAGTATTGTATTTCTTCGCGAACTTGGTGTTACTCATTGCGATCTTTGCGTGAACTTCAAGTTTGGTTTCTCGCAAAGTCTGTTTTATATCCTGACTTTCTTGAATAAAATTTAACGGGATGCAGAGATGAATAAAAACATAATTAAATTTGCAGAGAGCTGACTTGAATCCAAAGAAATATATTGCTGTTTATCACAATAATTTCACTGAAAATAATTTGATCAACTAATTAGCTTCTCTTTTATCCAAATCATTCATATTTTAAAAAATCAATGATTTTTCAATAACTTATTTCAGAAAAATGCAATATTGATATTCGATTTTTTTAGTAGTAATTATTCATCTTATTTTTTATCACATTTAACATTGAAGAGGTCTTTTAATGGTAGATTTTATTGGAACATTTAATGTCGTTCCTTCTTTACCTAAAAATTTATCACCGCTTTTAGACATTGCGAAAAATTTATATTGGACATGGAATCAAGATGCGGTAGAGTTATTCAGAAGGTTAGATAGAGAACTTTGGGATTCGTTAAACCATAACCCCGTTTTACTGTTGGGTAAAGTTAGCCAGGAGAGACTTAAGGAAGTAGCTAACGATGACGGCTTCCTTTCTCATCTTAACCGGGTTAACTCCGATCTTAATGACTATCTTCAAGAAAATTCTTGGTATCAAAAAAAATATAAAAAAGATGACAGCCAGTTCGTCGCTTATTTTTCGGCTGAATTTGGTCTAACGGAATGTTTACAAATATATTCCGGCGGACTCGGAGTACTCTCCGGTGATCATCTTAAATCCGCAAGTGATCTCGGTGTACCTTTGGTTGGCGTTGGTTTAAGCTACCGCGAAGGATATTTCCAACAGTATTTATCCAGCGATGGTTGGCAGCAAGAACGTTATGAGATGACCGACTTTTATAACCAACCGATGACTTTAGTCACCGGTAAAGATGATAAACCAATAAAAGTTGATCTTCAATTTCCCGGAAGAAAAGTTTTTATCCAAATATGGAAAATCCAAGTTGGTAGAATCCCGCTGATCTTACTCGATACTAATGTTGAAGAAAACAGTGACGAAGATAGAAAAATCACTCGCTCGTTATACGGTGGAACAATAGAAACAAGAATTCAGCAGGAAATTCGTGCTGGGTGTTGGAGGTATTAAAGCGTTACACGCAATGGGCATTCCTCCGTTAGTTTGCCACATGAACGAAGGGCACTCCGCATCTCTTGCGCTTGAAAGAATTAAAATTCTTATCCAAAAATACAACCTCAGTTTTGATGAAGCAAAGAACATAAATATTTACTCGAATGTTTTTACGACTCACACACCCGTACCTGCCGGTATTGATGTCTTTCCCGGTGAACTTGTTGAAAAATATTTTGGCGATTATTATAGAAAAGAACTCGGTATTGGCGATAAACAGTTTTATAAACTCGGAACTCTTGTAAAAGATAAAGATCCGGTTAATTTTAACATGGCACACCTTGCAATGAATATGGCTGGTTTTGTTAACGGCGTAAGTAAACTGCATGGTAAAGTTTCACGAAAAATGTGGGTCGATGGTTTCAAAAATATTCCTTTTGATGAAATCCCGATCGATTATGTGACTAACGGTATTCACACGTTATCTCATCTTTCATACGATATGAATGAATTACTCTATCGCTATCTCGGTGATAAATTCTTCAAAAATCCCGGTGATACCGAAGCATGGAAACATATCGACGAGATACCGGACGAAGAACTTTGGCGTACACATGAAAGAAGACGAGAACGCTTAATCGCTTTCGCTCGAAAAGATTGAGAAAACAAGTTATCGATCGAGGCGGGTCTGATTCGGAAATTAGAGCCGCTTCCGAAGTACTCAATGCTTCTGCCCTTACAATCGGTTTTGCGCGAAGATTTGCCACCTACAAAAGAGCAGTACTTATATTTAAAGATGTTGAAAGATTGTTGAGTATCCTTTGCGATGCAAAACGACCCGTGCAATTGATCATTGCCGGTAAAGCACACCCGAGAGATGAAGAGGGTAAAGCTCTGATTCAAGAGATAGTAAATCTTGCCAAAGAAGATGAACTTTTAAGAAAGCGTGTAGTCTTTTTAGAAAATTATGATATGAATGTTGCCCGGTATATGGTTGAAGGTTGCGATGTTTGGCTTAATAACCCGCGCAGACCTTTGGAAGCAAGCGGAACTTCCGGAATGAAGATTATTGCAAACGGCGGTTTGAACTTTAGCGTACTCGATGGTTGGTGGGATGAAGGTTATTCTCATGAAGTCGGTTGGAAAATCGGTAACGGCGAAGAATACGATGATCTCGACTATCAAGACGAACTCGAATCCCGGATGATCTATGATACTATGGAAAAAGAGATCGTCCCGAGTTTCTATGAAAGAAGTGACGACCGGCTGCCGCGTAAATGGATTGCAATGATGAAAGCTTCAATGCGTACTCTCGGACCTGTTTACAATACAAATAGAATGGTTGAACAGTACGTTGAAAAATTCTATCAAAATTCTCTTGAATTGAGAAATATTTTGATGGAAGATAATTGGAAGGTCGCTAAAGATTTAACTCTATGGAAAGCTAAACTTGCTTCGGGCTGGGATAAAGTGAATTTCGTAAATATCGAAGAGAAGAGAACCGAAGGTAAACTTACAGTCGGTGGAAAATTTATTGTAAATGCCGAAGTTGATCTCGGTGTATTAACGCCCGATGATGTGGAAGTACAAATCTATTATGGGAAAATGATCGGTAACGGTGACACTCAAAAAAATTCTTTTGCCGTAATGGATAATAAACCGGTTAAGGGTAAATCGAATTTGGTGGCTTATTCCGGAGAAGTTGAATGCGACCAAACCGGTCAATTTGGCTATACTCTTAGAATACTTCCGAAACATAAATTGTTGATCAACTCGTTTGAACTCGGACTCATAAAGTGGGCAAAATAATATGCTTCTAGAAACTTTAGATATTCGTAAAAAGATTTTATGATTTTCTCGCAAAATATTTTCGATTTTACGAAGAATTTTAAAATCATTAATAAAACCCAAACGGTTAAACGTCCGCAAAAGATTAGCTACTTTGAGGTTTGTGAGATCGTTAAAAACCCTTTACCGAAAAATCTTATTATATATAGATTACTCACAAATGTTTCGGATCTCGATGCATACTCTACAAAATACGGATACTTTATAAAAATTAACGGAAAACCGGAGCTGATTTATTTCGACCCGGTTTTTGCAATTAAAGATATAAGACATCTTCGATTCGATTTTGATCCGGAGAATTTTAGATTCAAAATTCAACAAACCGGCTTAACTACTGAAAAATGTTCAAGGTACCGAAGCTGATTATGACGAAGTCTTTAGCTTCGATCTTAAAGCTCACGAAGCACAAAATCAAAATGATAAAATTTTTGCGGATGCTATTTTTGCTTTCGACGATTCTTATGTAGAGGAAGATGAAATTTCCGATGTTGATGAAATTATCGAAAGAAAACTAAATGCCGAACTTGCAAAGGATATGGATAGCAGCGGTATAACCCAATTAAAGAATATTTCCGAGGAGAAAAAACAGCAAACAGATAAGCTTAACAAAGCTCATTTTGTTGATTCTTCAACTTCCTCTAATATTAGAGATGAGAAAATTCAAAAATTAAAAAATGCATTGGGTATATCAGTTGATGAAAGCTCATCAATTGATGAGGAGGAGAACGAAAGGAGAATACCGGAAAGGATTCCGAAGCCCAACAATCTAAAGAATCATTATTCGATCTTTTCAAAAGTACAGCTAAGTTTTCCGACTTAGAATCACGGACAAGTCAATCTTTTATTCTTAAATTGAAAGAAAACAATTAAAAATTTTTGTTATAACTGAAACTTTATTTATTTTTGAAAATGCGGAGAATTTATGAAAGTCCCTTTACTCGATCTTAAACCACAATATCAATCCCTAAAAAAAGAATTAGATGACGCGCTTATTAAAGTTGCGGAATCACAGTATTTTATACTTGGACCCGAAGTTTCCGAAATGGAAGATGAATTTTGCAAATTCCTCGATTGTAAATTTGCTTATGGTGTCTCTTCCGGAACTGATGCACTATTACTCGCTTTAATGGCAATCGGAATTGAACCTGATGACGAAGTAATTCTCCCAACTTACTCTTTCTTCGCTACTGCCGGTGTTGTCGCCCGGCTTAATGCTAAACCGGTCTTCGTCGATAGCGACCCGGTTACTTTTAATATCGATCCATCGAAAATCGAAGAAAAAATTACACAAAAAACTAAAGCTATTATTCCGGTTCATTTATATGGACAAAGTGCTGATATGCAGCCGATAATGGAAATTGCTGAAAAACATGATCTCTATGTAATCGAAGACGGCGCTCAAGCTATTAGCTCTCAATATAAAGATGGAAAAGCTGCTGGTACAATCGGACATATCGGATGTTTCTCTTTCTTCCCAAGCAAAAACCTCGGCTGCTTCGGTGACGGTGGATTAGTCACAACAAACGATGAAGATCTTGCTTATAAATTAAAGATCATGCGCGTGCATGGTGGCGATCCTAAATATGTTCACAAAGTTATTGGTGGAAATTTTAGAATTGATGCGCTTCAAGCTGCAGTGCTGAAAGTTAAATTGCCGCATCTGAATGATTGGTCTGAAGAGCGTAGGAAAAATGCAGAGCTTTACACATCACTATTTATTGAAAAAGGACTCGCAGATGAAGTGGGTAGAGTTGAATATGATGACAATAATAGTCTGCTTCTGCCAAAAGCGGTTTATAAGTCTGATGAGTTGCAAAATTACCACATTTATAACCAATATGTGGTAAGAGTTAAACAACGTGATGAGCTAAAAGATTTCTTGAACGAAAACTCTATCGGCTGCGAAATCTATTATCCGATACCGTTTCATCAACAGGAGTGTTTTAGTTATCTAAATCATTCAAAAGGTGATTTCCCTGTGGCGGAAGAATGTGCTGAACATTCGCTGGCACTGCCGATCTATCCCGAATTGAGTGATGAACAAATTACATATGTAGTCGATACAATAGAAAAGTTTATTAAAGAATCATGATGTATTTTGAATAGCAATTTATTTTATTGGTACGGCATTTGAATTTAATTATGTTTTTTAAACAGACTACGATTCGATAAATAACTATTTTTATTTGTAATTCGAAGTATGAAATGATAGGGTGTTTAACCTCGTTTTTACTTGCATTTTATTTAAGAAGATACAATTTGCATCCATAACTTTTTTGATGTTTTCGAAAAGGTCTAGGAAATTTACATATAAAATTTGATCCTCACTAAAATTTAGGTGATGGAAAAGTGCTTTATTCTAATATCCATTTGTCACAAAATGTGACTCACATGGCGAAGCTGTACCCAAAACAAGTAAAAAGGCAAAAGGATAAAGGCAAAAGTGGTAGAAACTTATGAAAATAGAGATCTTTCAGATAGGTTATTCTGCTTCGCCGTTGAGGTTATAAAATACTTGAGATCAATCAACAATACTCCTTGAGTCAAAAGTTATTAAAAATCAGCTTATTAAATCTGCTACATCAGCTGGCGCCAATTATGAAGAAGCACAAGGCGCATCATCTAGAATAGATTTTCACAATAAAGTTAGAATCTCTTTAAAAGAAATGAGAGAATCTAATTATTGGTTGAACATAATAAAATCAGCAGATATCGATAAAAATCAAAAACTGAATTACTTTCTTAATGAATCTGAAGAATTAAAAAACATCTTAGGCAAAATCGCAAGCAAAACAAGAAAAAATTAATTAATCTACTTTTGGGGAAGCTCATAGCTTTTACTTTGAACTTTTGCCTTTACTTTTGTCCTTTTGCCTTTAACCTTTATCCTTTGAACTTTGTCCTTTTGCCTTTATCCTTTAAACTTTATCCTTATTTCGGAGAAAAAATGAACCACAAACAAAATTTACTAAAACGTATCGAAAACAAAGAAGCAGTAATCGGCATAGTCGGCTTAGGTTATGTTGGTTTACCATTAGGACTCGAATTTATCGAAAGCGGTTATAAAGTATTGGGCTTTGATGTTGACGAAAAGAAAATACCTGCTCTCTTAAGCGGCAAGACCTATATCAAACACATTAAAGATGCTCGAATTAAAAAAGCAGTCGATACCGGTTTACTTGATGCTACAACAGACTTTTCAAGACTGCCCGAAGTTGACGCTATAATAATCTGTGTACCGACTCCACTAGACGAGCACCGTGAACCTGATATGTCTTACGTCGAAGGCACAGCAGAAACAATTCAAAATATCTTAGACCCGGACAATTAGTAACCCTAGAATCCACAACATATCCCGGAACAACAGAAGAAATTTTATTACCATTATTCGAATCCGCTCCACAAACCCAAAAAGATTCAAAGCTCTCCCACCTTACCAAGGGGGAGACACAGATAGGGGGTTGGAGGGTCGGCAAAGACTTCTTCCTTGCATTCTCCCCGGAACGTGAAGACCCGAACAACCCGACATTCACAACAAAAACAATCCCAAAAGTTGTTGGTGGTGTAACACAAGATTGTCTGGAGGTAGCACTAAAGTTATACGATGCAGTAATTGAAAAAACTGTACCCGTAAGTTCACCGCGTGCTGCTGAAGCGACTAAATTATTAGAAAATATTTACCGGTCGATTAACATCGCTCTTGTTAATGAACTCAAAATGGTATTCCATAGAATGGATATTGATATTTGGGAAGTCATCGATGCGGCGGCTACTAAACCTTTCGGCTTTCATCCGTTCTATCCCGGTCCCGGGTTGGGTGGACATTGTATCCCCATCGATCCGTTCTACTTGACTTGGAAAGCTCGTGAATATGAAGTCAACACAAAGTTTATTGAACTTGCCGGTGAGATAAATACTTATCAACCTTATTATGTTGTTGAACGTGCGATGGATGCACTTAATTTACATAAGAAATCAATCAACGGTGCAAAAGTTTTGATACTCGGCGCCGCTTACAAAAAGAATATCGACGATATGCGCGAATCTCCTTCACTTAAGTTGATCGAAATTTTTAGAGCAAAAGGAGCAGAAGTCGATTACAATGATCCTTATGTCCCGAAACTTCCGCCGACTAGAAAGTATAATTATGATATGGATTCTGTCGAACTTACTAAAGAAAATATCCAAAACTATGACCTCATAGTACTCTCGACAAATCACGATGATTACGATTATAACTTCATTCACGAAAACGCACAGCTAATACTCGACACCAGAAACTCCTTCGGCTCGCATGGTATCATAAACGGAAAAGTCATAAAATCATGATGGAATTACTGAATTAGCGAATTACCGAATTGACGAATTGGAAAAACGGATGATTGGAGAATTGGATGAATGGATGGAAATTATACGTTAATAATACTTTTTCCCCAAAAATCCATTACTCCATTACTCCAACACTCCACAACTCCATTCCTTCACCACTCCATTACTCCATTTTTATAATGAATTCACAATTATATTTTATATAGGAACTTTTACTCAGTGCCAAACTTTGCCCTTACCGGCGTTGCCGGCTACATAGCACCTCAGACACTTAAAAGCAATTAAGGAAACCGGAAATAACCTAGTTGCTGCAGTCGATCCACATGACTCTGTGGGAATACTGGATCAATATTTCCCGAACACCAGCTTCTTCACCCAGTTCGAAAGATTCGACCGGCACCTTGAAAAACTCCGTAGAGCTGAACCGGAAAATAAAGTCGATTATGTCTCCAATCTGTTCGCCGAACAACTTGCACGATGCACACATTCGTCTTGCGCTTCGTGTTGGTGCCGATGCAATTTGTGAAAAACCGCTTGTACTTAATCCTTGGAATCTCGACATGCTGCAAAGCTTGGAAGAAGAATATCAAAAGAAAATTTATACATCTACTTCAACTGCGGGTTCATCCGGCCCTAATAGAATTAAAAAAGAAACTCGATGAAGATTCTTCCGGTAAACGTCACAAAGTTGTATTGACTTATATTACTTCGCGCGGACTCTGGTACAACTTCTCATGGAAAGGGGATCATCAAAAATCGGGTGGTGTTGCGACAAATATCGGTATCCACTTTTTTGATCTTCTTTTGTGGTTCTTCGGTAAACCGGTTAACTCCGAAGTTCATCTAAACGAATACAACAAAACAGCCGGATTCATTGAACTTAAAAACGCGGATGTAAAATGGTATTTATCAA
Source organism: Melioribacteraceae bacterium (assembly GCA_034521465.1). Lineage (GTDB taxonomy): Bacteria > Bacteroidota > Ignavibacteria > Ignavibacteriales > Melioribacteraceae > SURF-28. The sequence continues at coordinate 113,960 of JAXHMN010000019.1, forward strand.
TCGATGAAAATGATCTGCCGGATGAAATGCAAAGCAACGGACAACGAACTTTCCGCTCAATAAAAATTGATGAGGAAGAAGTAGAATTCACAAAAGGTTTCACCGATTTACACACTATAGTCTACCAAAACACATTAGAAGGTAACGGCTTCGGTATTAACCACGCAAGACCTTCAATAGAACTAGTCCACAACATCCGCAACGCAAAACCGGTAGAAAAACTTGATAAAGATAAAAAACCATCCCATTATGGAAAAGTGGAGCGCCGGACGCACGGAGGACGGTGCAAGGATTGACGGATTTAGCGAATTCGCGAATTAGATATTTATATGAGATACCAAAGTAATTTAAGAAATATTAATCGTGGCTATATGGCAGTTAGCAGGAGTGGAGAGAATTGTTGATTTAAGTACGAGAATAATATTTGAGAACAGTAAATTCTATAATAAAGACTTCCATTAGGTTAACCGGACAAATTGAATCGGTTCTGACTGTGTCTGTCCATGCATAACATTTCAGAAGGTTATTCAAGACGTTATATAAAAGAATACATCCAGCATCTAAATTACTCCTTGGCCTCTCTTAGTGAAAATTTTACTCAGATACTGATACTATACGAATGTAACGATATCGATGAAAAATGGTTCTTAGATTATGATAAAAGCACTATTCTATTGAAAATAAATTATTAGCATTAATAAAAAGTCTTAGAAGAAAGACTCAAGCAAAATTAAATGGATTTAGATTACCAAATATCGTGAAATAGTAAATAATGGATTAGATTAGTCAATTATATAATTCGACAATTCGCTATTAATCCATTAATTCCATTACAATCCGCCAAATTAACAAGGCTATGAAATGAGCAATAATTTCTACGTAAACAACCACGCAGTAGTAGACGACAACGTAACCATCGGCGAAGGCACAAAAATCTGGCACTTCTCACACGTACAATCAAACGCAAAGATTGGTGAAAAATGTGTGCTCGGACAAAATGTAAACGTCGGTAACAACGTGTCAATCGGTAATTACTGCAAAATCCAAAACAACGTATCGATCTACGAAGGTGTAACACTAGAAGATTATGTTTTCTGCGGACCCTCGATGGTATTTACAAATATTCTCGATCCGCGCTGCAAATATCCGCAAGTCGGAGCAGAACACTACGTTAAAACATTAGTAAAAGAAGGCGCCTCAATCGGTGCAAATGCAACCATTGTCTGCGGTAACACACTCGGCAAACATTGCATGATAGGAGCGGGAAGTGTAGTAACAAAAGACGTACCCGATTTTGCTCTAATGCTCGGCGTACCCGCTAAAGTTGTCGGATGGGTCTCCGAAGCCGGCACAGCGATTGGAATTCGACGAAAACGGAACCGCCTTCTGCGAAAAATCAAACAAAAAATATAAACTAGAAAACAATAAAGTAACGGAAGTGTAACCACAGATTAACACAGATATCTCCGATCATCTCTTCCTTAACACGTTCTCGTTCACCGCAGTCTTGTCGGAAGCCGGTGAGCATTCTGTGGTAAAATTTTTTTAACTATAATTCCTAATTATAAACTTCTTCGTACTCTCTGCGATTCTTCAGCGAACTTTGCAAGAAACAAAAATAAATATCTCAGTAACCCAATAACTCAGTAACTCAATAACCAATAACGACCTTTGAACTTATACCACTATAAAAGTTTTCTACGGAACGAAGAAGAGACTCTCTCGCTGAAGCTTTGGATGTGCGAAAAAATCTGAATGCCGATTTAAACATTGTTGTCTGAAAAGGTGAAAAATTCAGCTTATAAAAAAATTATCTACAAAGAAAAAGAGATATTGTTCATGAACCGAAAATTTCTTTCTTAGTATTATACAAAAAGTTTAATGAGGATCTGGCTAGATTACAAACTCTCACTGAAGTCGATTCACATTGCAAACCATAAAACTAAGATCGCATTTAAAAGAGGAATGAACTTAGGAGACAATGGGGTAAGTGCAAAACTGTTGCGAAACAGGTTAGCCCGAAACCCAATTGCGTAAATTGGGAATGGTTAAGCTGAGTATCCATTTAAAATAGTTCGGCTTTGGTCATGAAACCGACCTTTTTACTCGTTACTTCTTAGCATCTTACATTTTACAGAATTACTATTTACAACTTACTCGATGGCCCCAGTCTCCTGTTTATTAACCAATAAATTGATTGCTGTGTATAAAAATACTCGACTATTTATTTTTCTTAGCATCTCTGTGCCTTTGCGGTAAATAAATGAAAAACAACCGCTGAGTCGCTAAGACGCAAAGAGTAATGACGGAATAAATCAAGAATAAATAACCCAATACCCTAATCCTCCGACTTGTCCTCTGTAATCGTTATTCAAACGTAAGAGGAAGTCGTTTGTATAACGTAGACGGTTCTTTATCTCAATACTCACATCTCATATCTCGACATTGTCACTAAAAGAAAACAATGCAAAAAACCATAACCAAAATAAAACAACACAAAGAGACCGGTAATAATCTGAAATATTGGAACTCTAAAACTGCTGCTGAAAAACTCGATGCGGTACAACAGCTAAGAGAGCAATACATTACTTTATTTAATAAACAAGAAGAATACAATGAAAGTCGAAAAAGACTTTCGCAAATTTTGTAAAGTTATTAAACAAACATAAAGTGCAATATTTGATTGTTGGCGCATATGCCTTAGCTCTATATGCCGAACCAAGAAATACGGGTGATATTGATATATTTATAAATAGAAGCAATGAAAATGTCGAAAAAATTCTCAAAGTATTAATCGACTTTGGTTTTGAGGGATTGAGTTTAACCGAATCAGATTTTATGAGAAAAAGATAATGTAATTCAACTCGGAGTATCGCCTGTCAGGATTGATATTATAACTTCAATCTCCGGAGTTGATTTTGATGAGGCATACCAAGATAAAGTATCTCATAAATTTGGCAATACTACAGCTAATTTTATTTCAAAAGAGTTTTTAATTAAAAATAAAAAAGCATCCGGACGTAAAAAAGACTTAGCTGATTTAGAATTACTACAATCAGCCGAATAAGAAAAAAATCAAATTGTCCGTTGACCTTATCATCACAGTATTCAATGAGTGATGGCGAGTTTGACAGCAATTAGACAATTTCATTTTTTGACGTTTGACGTTTGACTTTTACTTTGTCCTTTTGCCTTTAGACTTTGTCCTCTTGTTTCGCCTTTGTCCTTGCTTTTATCTCGATACTCAGACCACATCATCGCTGACTGAAAAGTAAACAATTTTTATTAATTTTTAGTAAATAAAATTCGAGGTTTAAATGGCAATTGATAGTTGATGAAGATAAAATGAAAGAATTATTAAAAGAATCGTTAACGGAAATGATGAAAGATAAAAGAAGCATTTTCCATAAAATTGTAACAGAATCCATCGAAGATATTGGAATGGCTAATGCTATTAAGGAAGGGAGAAAAAAATAAATTTGTAGAAGAATCAACAATTTTTGAAATTTTACAGAAGTAAAAATGATACTTCGTTTTGAGGAAAGTTTCGAAAAAGACCTGTTGAAATTAAAAGATAAAAAAGTCAAAAAGAAGTTAACTCAGATTATACAAAATCTTAAAAAGGCTGAAAAACTACAGGAGATTTCCAATTTAAAAAAATTAGAGGGCTATAAATATTTTTATAGAATTAGATGTGGGAAATTATAGAATTGGTCTTGAAAAAAATAAAGATATTTTAATAATAACAAGAATTCTATTACGCAAAGACATATATAAGTATTTCCCCTAATAACTTCTGATGTGATAATTCTTCACTTAGAAAATTATCAGCAAAATTTATAACATTATAAAGCGTTCCCGAATAACTAATACACTTGAATCCGCAGTCGGCAATTCACAGTGTCCACAGTCCACGTTTTAGTCGTTTGATTCGAAGACTGAGAACTGAAAACTGGAGACCGAAGACTGGAAATGAGTGATTTCAGAGACCTGATAGTATATAAAAAGTATTCTCGCTAGCTATGAGAAAGTCTTTGAGATTGTAAAGTGATTTCCAAAGGAAGAAAATTTTTTTTGTTCTGTGAATTTAAAAATTTAACTGTGACTTCTAGCCTAAAATAAATCGGTGATTCTAGAAATTTTGCGTGTGTGTGTGCGTTTTGCAAAAATCTGTCGTCCTAGTCCGTTCCGCTGTGTGTTCCGTGTGAGTTGGTTTTTTGTAGCGTATAGCAGCTAGGTTTTAGCAGTTTGGTTTCAGTGTCCAGCTTTTGATCTCTGTTTCATTTCAAGAGAAAAGAACATTATTGCACGATGTTTTGGCCCAGTTGGTTTGGTTGTTGCCAAATTGGTCTGTTCGATCCATCAATTTTAATTCATTAATATAGAAAGCGAAGATACCCTGCACATTTCGTGAGTAAATTAACAGATAGTGCCAGCGAAAATACAGAAACTCAAGTCTGGGCTGGACTTTTCCATGGTCCTGTAAGTATATCAATAAAGATTTGTACAATGAGCTCGCTAAAGAATCCAAAGAAGTTGGAAAATTGACTAACGATATGACTAATCACCCTGAAAATATTCTGGCTAGACTGGCTGAGGGTGACTCGATGCTGGGTTCCCCTGGCTGGGCTTGGCTTGGGCCGGGCTGCTCCACGGCGACCGTCCGCAGACGTCTGTCCACAGGCTGGGCCTCCATGGCTCTGTGTGCCCGAGCACGCTAGTAGGCACTCGGCCTTCACCTTTGCCTTTGCACTCTGTCTCTGTCCTTGCTGTCTCACTTTGTCCTTGCCTTTATTCTCATACTCGCGTCAGATCCCAATACGCATGATCATGTCTCGATACTAGTTTGTCGATGACTCGGTACTACAGTATGATCGCATCGGCTCAATCGTTAAGTCGGCCGATCCGAAAATCCAATGATCCGGTTATGCCGGTAATTCGCTTGATCCGTTAATTCACTGATTCGCGGATCCTATACGGCGATCGACACGGACGGAAACGATTGAAATAAGCCGACTAGCCGGCGAAGCAATTCTCGCGGTCTCCGGTTCCGCCGACTTCCGCTGCAAAAGCGAAGGAGCGCACGGCTCTCCGCTTTACGACCGGAGCGGACGAATCGCTCGGCACAGGACCGTAAGTCCAGCGACTCGGAGACGTCCATCCATTCCGTTCCGTTCATCCATTCATCCAATCCCTCTTCTTTCCGAAAAGAAGGAAAGGACATTCCGTATACGGAACGAAAAATTGGAATCGATTTTGGTCGTAGATCCGCTCTGATGGTACAAAAGAATTTATCAAACGTAACGGAGAGTTCACAGTAAACATTGCACTGATTGAAAACAATAAATCTGTAATGGGAGTTATTCACGTTCCTGTTGCAAATGAAACATACTACGGTTCGCTTGAGGAAAACGCATATAAAATCGACTCAAATGGAGAAGTAAATAAAATCTCCGTCAGCTCAAAAACTTTAGATGATGAAATAAACGTCGTTCAAAGCCGCTTCCCACTCTGGCGATGAGGAATGAATTTTATTTTAACTATAAAATTAAAGAACGGCTATCAAAAGGAAGTTCATTAAAAATTTGCCTGATAGCCGAAGGTAAAGCAGAACTTTATTTTAGAGGCGGGCCAACTTGGGAATGGATACCGCTGCCGGACATGCAATCCTTAACGCCGCCGGCGGTAACTTTAGAAAATAAAGATAAATCCGAACTCACTGAGAAGAAAGAACTCCTAAAAACTTCGGCTTCATCGCATGCTCTAGAGAGTTATAGTGAGTGCACACAGAGTTTCAGATAGCAAACAACAATTAGACAATGCAACAATTAATCAGTACTATTTATAATTATCTTTCACTTTTGCCTTTATACTTTTTCCTTTGAACTTGATGGAAAAACTTAACCTGGCATAATACAAAAATAACAGAAAGTCGCATCGCTCAAAGCTCAACGCCCATCGCTCAGCCTGTCTTTGGTTCTACCGGACTTCGGCAGTGGTAAATCCACACTAGCAGTTGAACTTGAAGCAGAGCTGTATAAAATGGGACTTAAAACCTATCTACTCGATGGCGATAATATACGACATGGATTGAACAAGGATCTGAGTTTCTCAAGTGAAGATAGAGAAGAAAATATTCGCAGAATTGGAGAAGTAGCCGCATTGTTTGTCGATGCCGGTTTTGATAGTACTTACAGCATCCATTTCACACTTTCCGTAAGGATAGAGATATACGGTTAGAAAACTTTTACCTAAAGGAAAGTTCATTGAAATTCATGTCTGACGCCGATCTGGGCTCTGCGAAGCTCGCGATCCGAAAAGGACTGCTATAAAAGCTAGAGCAGGTGAGATTAAAGATTTTACCGGTATCAACTCCCCGATGAATCTCGTACAAATCCCGAACTTGTAATTAATAATGGATCAAATTCCGACTTATCAAAAAACGTGGAATTCATAATTGAGTTCTTAAAACAAAATAAATTTATCTAGCTTTAATTTTTCTCTGTGTCCTCTTCGTGCCCGTAGTGAAAACTTTGTGTTCCTTGTGGTCAAAAACGCTTCACCACAATGTTTACTAGGGGTTTATGTTAGCTGCCAATATTGTCATTGTTTTCTTCTGTTTATTTGATAATCATTTTTCTTTCGAGAATTATTCAATATTCCGTTCAACGACTTTTGCTGCCAAATTATCCGGTGCGCCAATTTACTCCAATAACAAAATATATTTATAAAACAATTTTTATCTTATATAAATTTGATTAATCTCGATCCGCTTTGTTTATTACTGTTTATACAATGTTCGAATAAATCAAAATCTCTTCGTAAGGATATCATAATTAAAAATAATTAAGATTTTAGAACTATAGATGCTGTTATCTATAGGACTTAACTTCTTAAATAATATTCGGCTGAAGATGAATTAAGCCTCCGGATTATATCAGAATAAGGCAGTTTACATAAGATTTAATTGATTACCCAATTCAGTAATGTGACTGACGTGGCGAAGCTCTATCAAATAGAAATAATTCAATAATTTGTAGTGTTCTCTAAGACATCCCGCTGCTTCCTAACGGGACGATAATCCGCTAATTCGCAAATTCGGCAATCCGCAAATCCGTTAATCCAATCTGCTAAATTGCAATCCGCCAAATTCCCAAATAAAAACCATGTACTACGAAACCAAATCCCGTTCAATAGTTAAAACAATATCCTGGCGGATCTCTAACGCTTACTACCATTACCCTGGTTTATATTTCCAATTGGTGACGAATCTGTTGCATTATCGGTCGGCGGTATTGAGGTGTTCCTTAAAATGCTTGTCTATTTTTTCCACGAACGTGCATGGGATAGAATTAAGTTCGGTAAAAAACAAATTACACCTGCCGTTATTTGGTTAACGGGACTAGCAAAATCCGGGAAAAAAGAAATTGCTTTTGAATTGGAAAAACTTCTTAAAAATCGCGGCTTCAAAACAGAATTCATTGATGGTCATTCGGTGCGTGGATTAATACATGATTATGGCTTTGAAAAACATGAAGTAAACAGTCATGTTGAAAGAGTAGGTGTCTTTGCTAAAAGAATGGAAGACCAAGGTATATTCGTTATTGCTTCTTTCTTATCACCATACCAAGAGTCGCGTAAAACCGTAAGAGAAATTTGTAATAACTTTCACGAAGTATTTGTAAATACACCTGTTGATGTGTGTGAAAAGCGCGATGATACCGGCGTATATGCTAAAGCAAAAAAATGGTGAAATAAAAAATTTTCCCGGCGTAGATGTCCAATATGAAAAACCAAAATCTCCCGAAGTAACTGTAAACATTGCAGAAACGAGCGCCCAAGAAGCAGCTAAGATAATCTTCGATAAAGTTTCAAAAACATTCTAAAATCAGAAGTCAGAATTTAGTAGCTAGTTTGACAATTAAAAAATTTCAAAGGAATTGAATGAATCGTTCAATCAAACAACCTGCCCGCCGCAGCAACAGCGGAGGTCACGCAATTGCTTTTAACAATTACCCAATCGTTTCTATTCAATCACCCAATCTTTTTATTCGGTTGCTGAGCACAGTCGAAGCACAATCACTCAATCTTTTGAGTTGTTCACTTTTAATAAAGTTTCAAAAGTGATTTAGAAAACTAATTAGATGAAGCTTGATATAACTCTATGCCTGACGTCGGAAATTCCATCAAACGATCTGTTTTATCTCAATCATCAATCTGTTGAGTTGTTCACTTTTATCTTGGCTCTCTAATCCGCAACACTTTTTCGCTTTGAACTTTATCCTTTATCCTTGAAACGAGGTTCCATGAACAAATACTACATAACTCACTTAAAAGAACTTGAATCCGAAGCAGTCTACATACTTAGAGAAGAGCTGGACAATTTGAAAATCCCGTGCTGCTTTTTTCCGGAGGCAAAGACTCGATTGTACTCGGCTGGCTTTCCAAAAAAGCTTTTGCTCCCGCAAAGATACCTTACCCGTTAATGCACGTGGATACCGGGCATAATTTTTACGAGACAATTGAATTCCGCGATAATTTTATTAAGGATATAGGCGGACGATTAGTTGTTGCATCAGTCGAAGAATCAGTTAAAAACGGTAGAGTCGTTGATGAAACAGGACGGTATGCCTCTCGTAATGTTGCACAAACAACAACCCTTCTCGATGCTATTGAAGAACATAAATACGATTGTGCAATTGGCGGCGCACGCCGGGGATGAAGAAAAAGCCCGTGCAAAAGAAAGATCTTTTCTCATCGTGATGAATTTGGACAGTGGGACCCCAAAAACCAGCGTCCCGAACTCTGGCATATCCTTAACGGAAAGAAATGTTGGTGGAACATTTCCGTTTTTTCCCGCTGAGTAACTGGACGGAAATGGATGTATGGCAGTACATAGCTGCGGAAAATATTCCGATTCCTTCAATCTATTTTGCTCATAAAAGAAAAGTTGTGCATCGCGATGGAGTTATGCTCGCGGTTTCTCCCTTTGTCCAGATTGATGAAAACGATAAAGTTGAAGAACTCACCGTCCGTTGCCGTACCGTAGGTGATTTAACTTCTACCGGTGTTTTGGGCGATCCGATGCATTGACAATTGAAGATTATTTGAGAAGTTGCCGCATCACGCATTACCGAACGCGGCGGCAGATTCGATGACAAACGCTCCGAAACTTCAATGGAAGACCGTAAAATTAAAGGATACTTCTAAAAACTTAATTTCACGAATTCACGAATTTTGCGGATTACCGAATTTAACGAAGAAGAAGAAAAGAAATCAGATTGAATGATTGAAAAGAGATTGCCTGTGCCCCTATGGGGAATGAATCGAGAAGAGATTGACTGATTGGGAAAGAGATTGACTGATTGAGAAAGCGATTGAATGACAATCATTCAATCAAACAATCATCCAATCCGTTTTATTGCACTCATCCAATCTGTTTTATTGCAATCATCCAAAATCTGTTTTATCCAATCACCCAATCCGTTTTTCTTCAATCGCCCCAACTAGGATTTCTTCAATCATCGAATCTGTTTTATCCCAAGCAATATGTAAAATTAGCTCAGGTAC
>JAXHMN010000020.1:0-9985 GCA_034521465.1 Melioribacteraceae bacterium
GGAGTTAGTAAATTTTTAAGTCCTTCAACACTTAGCGTATCCACTCTACGATGTAGCATTCTATGGCAGTTTGAACAAACCGACGTAAATCTTTAAGATTTGTTTTTGATGAGGCTGAAAATTCAGAGAGTGGTGTTCTATGATGACACTCAATGTATTTGTATCCTAAATCACCATATTTCTGATAGAAATCAAAAGTACATGCTTCACAAGGGAGTTGGCCTAATTTTAGAAATTCCTTTTCTTTTTTCTTCTTGACGATTGAAGTATCCCTCTCTCGATATTTGTGAAGCTTATATATCACAGCCCCTTCTTTTACTTCAAGTTGCTCATCTTCTTTATCTTCACTAATCAAATACAGTTGATTTGCTAATTCAAGGTTTTTACTTACTTCTCTTAGCCGATTAGCAATTTTATGAAGGCGATCCGTATCGGATTCAAATTCCTCAAATACTTTTTTGTCAAGTTTTCCAAAATTCTCCATTCCCTTACCTGTATAGGAAGGATCAAATGCTTTGAAGTTGTTCAATTTTAAATTTACGCCGTTGGGATTACGAAACTTTACCTGATCTGGTCTCAAATCATGAATAGGTAATCTGTTTAGTAGTTTTGACAATTCAATAATTTCTGGATGTGAACTAGTCATTTTACTTGAGTCTATCCTGAAATATAGATCAAGTGCTAAAATGATTTCGTCTCTATGCCATTTTGGGTTGCGCAAAGTTTTTTGATTAATTAAAAATGTTTAAATCGGGTTTTATATCTTTTTTATAAAAATTTATACAACTATTTGGTTTAACTGTATGGATATAGATAACCAAAAAATTAATTTTTTCAGCACCAAATTTTGGTGTGGTACGAAGAAGAAGGCCGCTATTTCCCATGGAGAAATAAATCAGCCACTAATTATGAACGGATTATTTCTGAAGTGTTTCTACAAAGAACAAGGGCTGAAACAGTAGACAATTTCTTTCCAAAGTTCATCAAAAAATACCCATCATGGAAACAGCTTGGAAAAGCCAGTGAAAATGAATTACAAAAAGCTTTAAAGCCAATAGGTTTATACAAACAACGGGGTACTCGTCTTTACAAATTGGCTCAAGAAATGAAAAAAAGAAAAGGAAGATTTCCGGTAAAGCGAGATAGAGTAGAAGAGATGCCCATGATGGGACAATATATAACCAATGCCTATGAGCTATTCATTTAAAAAAGCCCTCTCCTCTTTTAGATGTAAATATGGCGCGGGTCTTAGAGCGATTTTTTGGAAAGAGGAAACTGGCTGATATCAGGAATGATCCTTACTTGCAAGAGCTTTCACAAAAAGTTGTCGACCATCCAAATTCGAAAGAAATAAATTGGGGTATTTTGGATTTTGCGAACCTGATATGTAAGACTAAAACTCCTCTTTGTAAAAAATGTATGCTTTCTAAGCATTGCACTTACTTTAAAAAAATATCTAATAATCGTTAACAAGATGACAAGTTCTGAAACTGATAAGTGTTAATTTAGTACGCACAAAATTCAACATTTTATATTAAGAAAGCCTTTATAATACTTATTATAGTAGGTTTAGGTAATAGCTACTTTCTTTATATTCAAAGAAAAGATTCCAAGGAATGTCATCTAAAAAAGTTTATATAGATTTATTTGCTGGATGTGGAGGAATGTCGCTTGGACTTTATCATTGGGGCACTGGGAAGGGTTGTTTGCTATTGGAAAAGATGAAATGGCCTTTGAAACTCTAAAGCATAATCTTATTGATAAAGTTGATCATTTTAGGTGGCCTAACTGGTTGAAACAAAGACATTATAGTATTAAAACTATCCCTAACCAGTTATAGAAATGAACTTGAAAAATTAAAAGGTCAAGTTGACTTGGTTGTTGGAGGACCACCACGCCAAGGTTTTTCTAATGCAGGAAGAAGAAAGAAGATGACAAGCGAAATGATCTTATCAAAGATTATATAAGTTTTGTTAGGAATGAGTCAGGACCAAAAGTAATTTTCTCTGAAAACGTAAAAGGTTTTACCCGAGAAGTTTCATAAGAATAAGTCAAAGGGGAAGATGTTCTCTAATTATGTTTTAAATAGACTTGATTCTTTAGGGTATGATGTGAAAGGCAAGATGATAGATTTCTCTAAATTTGGGGTACCCCAGAAAAGAACACGATTTATTCTTGTTCGGGGTTGATAAAAGAGTATTAAATGGAAAGTCTAAAAATTTCTTTACGCAGATTGAAGCTAATATAGATAGTTTTTTAGCTTCTAAGAACCTTTCTGTTCCAGTAAAAACTCGAGGGATGCAATTAGCGATCTTTTAATGGAGCATGGTACAGAACAATCTCCAGATACTAAAAGCTTTGAAGCTGGTATTTATGTAATAAGCCAAATTCTAATTATCAAAGTTTATTACGGAGAAGGAGAAAAAGCTCAGAGGGCACGATTGCGGATAGCCATCGTTTTGTTAATCATCGGTCAAGTACGGTGGAAAGATTCAAAGTTATATTGAGTAAAGCAGAGAAAAAGGAAAAGATTTGGGGGAGAGATACTGAAAGCAATATTCAATAGAAAAACATACTATCATTCCTTTAGATGACGATGATGTTAGCCCTACTTTAACCACTTTACCGATGATTATATTCATTTATTCAGAACCTAGGGTTCTTACAGTTTGAGAATATGCAAGAATTCAATCATTTGATGACTGGTATGAAATAAAAGGGAAATATACTACTGGGGGGAAGTAGAAGAACTAAAGAGGTGCCAAGATACTCTCAAATTGGTAACTGCAATACCGCCACTCTTTGCTGAACAAGCAGCTAATTCTTTAGCCAAATTAATTTAGTATAAATGGAAGAACTAGAATTTAGGATAAGCTCTGGCTTAAAAGAGATAATCGGTAAAGACTTAATTTGCAGATGATTACATAGCTGTCTTTGAGCTTGTGAAAAATTCATTCGATGCCTATGCAACTGAAGTTACCGTTCGATTCGAAAACATCGAGGATGGGAATGGAAAAATTACCATTATTGATAATGGTAAGGGGATGAATTATGACGACCTCTTAAATAAATGGCTATTTGTTGCTTATTCTGCAAAAAAAGAGGGCACGGAAGATGAAAACTATGACTATAGAGATAAAATAAGTGACAATAATTTTTTTGCTGGAGCCAAAGGTATAGGTCGTTTTTCGTGTGACAAACTGGGCTCAGAATTGATACTTGAGAGCTACTAAGCAGGAAAAAAATCCTAAAACTGAAGTTTTACTAACCAATTGGGAGAAATTCGAAGAAAATAGTCAAGAAGAATTCATTAATGTAAAGTGTTCTACATGATACAAAAGATCATAATAGTTTTGGCTTAGATCATGGTACTGCATTGGTAATTGAAGACCTTAGAAGTGATTGGGGGCGAGATAAATATCTTAAATTAAAAGACTCATTAGCCAAGTTAATAAACCCTAAGCAAGCTAGAGGCGATCAAGATTTTAAAATCATACTTGAAGTTCCTGAAGAGAAAGAAACAGATAAAGATTTTGATAATTATTATGAAATTGTTAATGGTGAAATAAAAAACTTCATATTTGATACACTAGAATTAAAAACTACAAAAATTGAATCTGTAGTTTCGGATGATGGGAATACAATAAAAACAGAATTATTCGATGGAGGTACATTAATATATCGCGTTGTTGAGAGAAACAACTTGAAAGGATTAATCGTATAAGTATTAATTTGTATTACTTGAATCGCTCTGCAAAATATACTTTTACTAGAAAGATGGGGGTGTCGAGTCGCAGGTATGGACATATCTTTCTGTACAAAAATGGTTTTCGAGTATATCCCTATGAGAGAACCAGGGAAGATCCTTTGAGGATTGATGCAAGGAAAGCACAGGGGTATAGCAGATTTCTTGGTACTAGAGATCTTTTGGGGAATATTTGAAATTTCTAGAAAATGAAGAAATCAAAGAAACTACGAGCAGGGGGGACGGTTTAAAAAAGACAAATACATATGAAGAAATTGAGGAATTCTTTTGGACTACTTGAAGAAAGCTTGAAAGGTACGTTGTTGAAGTTCAGAAGTGGGGGCTAAGCATAGAAGATGAAGACTTAGAAGACATTGAGTTCAAATCTAGAGTTACTGAACTGATAGCAAACATAAGTGATAGTAAAGATATAATAGACTTCCATTTACCGGATAATTTTCTTGAAATTTTAGAAGTTAGTCAGAGAGGATAGTGCCGAATCTGTTGTTAAGAATTTGAATAAGATCGCTTTTGAGTCGGGAGATGATTCTTTAATTGAGCAAGCAGATAAAGCTTTCGGATAAACTCGAAGAAATCCAAAAAGCAAGAAGAGAGGCTGAAAAGCAGGCAGAGGAGGAAAAGAAAAAAGCTGATGAGGCCACAAAAAACTTAGAGATCAAATCTCTGAAAACCTTTTTCTCAAATCTATTAATACTTCAGAGTATGAAGAGGTTATAAGTCTACTTCACCACGTTGGCATTTATGCAGGAACAATTGATAATAATTTGAAAGGTATTTCTCTAGAGAATTCAAAATGATATTGAGTTATCAAGTTCAGAGCTAAAAGATATTATCAGATTAATAAGTTTTGAGACAAAAAAAATTCTAAATGTTGTAGCATTTGCTACAAAAGCGAATTTTAAGTTAAAAACAGAAACTATTGAAGTAGATTTGAATAATTATATTCGGGAATATATAAGTAACATAATTCCAACAGTTACAGATAAGACTCTAAAAATAAAAATTGTTTCAGAAACTGAAGACGAGTTTAAGAAGAAACTAAAGCCAATTGAGCTTAACATTGTAATCGATAATATCGTTAGTAATGCCAAGAAAGCTAATGCTAATAACCTAACTGTCTCAATTGAAAAAAAGAATGAAAATTTAGTTGTTAAATTTATTGATGATGGAACAGGAATTGATGAATCAATAATTGATAAAATTTACAACCAAGGTTTTACTACAACTGATGGGTCAGGAATTGGTACTATATCATGTCAAGCAAATTGTTAATGACATGAAAGGAAAAATTTCGGCTACAAATAACCCAGATGATGGGGCTACATTTACTTTAACCTTTAAATAAAATAGAATGGGCGCTGATGCTAAAGTTTTTATGGATCGATGATATGGAAGCGTGGGCTAAATCAGCTCAGAAAAATTTAGAATTAATTGCACCAAAATATGAGGTGGAAGTGAGGATAGTCACAGCAATAAATGGCGAAGATATGGACATAGAACAAAAAGCTATGCAGTTTGATTTTGATTGCATATTCATGGATTATCATATGGAGCCTAAAATGGGGAATAGATGTATTTTTACTGAAATTCAGGAGGCATGAACATCTTGAACATATTCGAATCATCTTCTATAGCCAAGATAATTCTACAGATTTTAGATTTTCATTAATTCGAAGGCGTGTCTAATATCGCAACTGTTTATAGGCCTCATTTAGAAGATAAGATTAAAGAAATGTTTTTTTAATCAGTTACGCTTTTCAACAATCCCTCATTTCAGGAATCACATTCCGAATCCCACCACGGGGGTTTTCAACATCCCCTTTATATCTCGGAATAATGTGATTATGCGTATGAAAGACAGTTTGTCCGGCGGCCTCATTCATGTTGAAGCCGATGTTAAAGCCGTCAGGATTGTATTTTTTGGTTAGTATATCTTTGACCCGTTCCACCATAATTTGGCAGGCGGTTTTTTCTTTGTCGGTCATTTCAAAGTAGTTGGCTGATTTCCTTTTGGGAATCACCAAAGCGTGGCCTTTGCTCACTGGATATTTGTCGTAGATGCTGTACACCGTGGCCAATTCTGAAATGAGTTCGGCATCTGCAGACGGATTTTCAAAAATACCTTCCTTTCCGTTATCCACCTGAGTTGAAATGTCGGTATTCATAGATCTCACAAAAATCATTTTTGAAAAAAGATCTGTAAGGCAGCTTCACATTACACTGGTAAGTCGGGACTTTGTGAACAAAATGTGTTCGGTAGCCAAATCTTTTCAAATCCCGGCGGACCGTGAAATAGGCTTTCCCAGAGGGCTTCAATAATTCACTCACCGACATCAACACTTCCGCTTGTTCTTCAGGAAGCAGAACATTCAGTACATACTGGCACAGAATAGTATCAAATTTTTGATCGGGATAATCCGGGGAGTGATGAGGATCATATCCGGTGCAATTGATATTCTTTGAATTCAGAAACTCTACATCTTTTCCAAAACCGGAACCGAAATCCAGTACATCTCCTTCAATCACGCCCATGTTATAAAGCTTGCGGGTAGGATACGAAACTTTATCCCGTTCCTTGGCGGTGAGATGTGAATTTGGGTTTCCTTTCATGACAAGTTGAATTCTTCAAAACCACGGGTTTCTATTAAATACCGGCTCTTTTCTTTCAATGAATTGAAGGCCAAATTTTCCCAGTTATGCTGTTCAAAATCCTGCCGGGTTACGAGATTCACATTCATTTCTTTTTCAAAGCCGGCTTGCTCTACTTCCCGAATGATTTGCCAATAGGTAATGATTCGATCTTTTCGGTTATCTAATAATTCCAGCGAAGGAATTTTGTCGCGCTTGCTGTTATTTACATTTGCCTTGGCTGGCAACAAATTCCATAAGTCATTATTTCGCCAAACAGAAAATGGGAGAACATGATCAATATTCAGATCGTTGGTAATGCGACTTCCCGACCAAACACATTCCAGTCCGCCATTCTTTTTTTCAAAGTCTTGAAGATCTTTTCAGACAACAACACATTTCTTGCTTCCTGCGGCGACTTCAACATGGTTTCCAATACCTGGTTCATATTCAGGCTCTTGTCTTTATCAACGGTAAATTCAGCCCAATTGATTAGAATGGAATGCATTCCGGTAATAAAACTCCCCATCAATTCCATCACTTTGATAATAATCCATTGGAATAGAAAACTCACTAAAGTTTTCTATCAGATAAGTTTACATCCATTTTATCAGGCTGTCGCAAGTTGGATCGGATGTTTCTTCGCTTTATAGATACTGATATTCCTGTATCTGTACACCGATTTCCCAATATATCGCATGGGCTGATCTTTGATGGTATCTCTGAGTTTCTTTACACAGCTGAAATACAGTGTCTTCAATTTCATCAGGAAGATTCCCTCTACATAAGTTCAGAATAAAAAACGGAAAGGCCACCTCTTAATTTATAGAAATCGGTTACCTCTTTTAGCAATGAGCGAAATGAAAGAGTAAATGTATCAAGGTTATCTCCGTTTCTCTGGGGAAGCTCTTGCTCTATAATCGGATAGTAGTATTCCAGCCATTTCAGGATTAAAAGTCCTACCGGAAGAATAACAAAGTCATCTTTAATTTTTTGGTGAGGAGATTTTTCCTGGATAATCTCTATGGTAGCCCTAAGCAAAGCAAACTTGTAGGTCGTGTCTTTGCTATCCCGTTCAATGATCTGATTTATATTTTCTACGTATGATATTCCATCCGTCTGTTTTTCCAATACTATCCCACCGAATATAAAAGAACCATCACACTTTCCGAATCCCATCTCAAAAAAACATCCAACTTTCCTCCCCACCTTCTCCGTACCGGGTCCGTACCCATTATACGGCGTACGGTCTACGGAATACGGTTTATGGGACGGTTGAAATGTCGAACGGAAGAATATTGCTGCGTGCTTTTAGTCCCGAATTTTCGGGAAATGATCAAATGTCGAAGGAGGATAGGAAGTAACAAACCGAAGAATATCGAACCGAAAAATGATAAATGTCGAAGTGGTCTTAGTTCGACATTCGGCGTTCAAAATTCAATATTCGACATTTTCCCTGATCGACATTCGGCGTTCATTATTCTTCTGTTCGATATTCAAAAAAGCTCTTCTGGATTCAGTTCTAAAAATTCCTGCCAGGCCAGCCCCTCATCTCCGACGAGCAGTACTTTTTCGGGGCTGAATTTTTTTGAAAATGCCTGCATACCACCGGTTCGTTTTCCCAGAACCACTTTTAACCTCAATGCCAATGACCTGCTCCCCTTTTTGCAATACAAAATCCACTTCATCATTGCTGTGGCGCCAATACATCAGCTCGAGATCACTGTTTAGCGTGGCGTTCAGTAAATGAGCCCCAACGGCCGATTCAACCCAGCGTCCCCATTCGGCCGGACGGCCTTTTAGCTTCTCAAATGATTCCGGATATTGAGCAGACATCAGCGCGGTATTGTGCACCTGTAATTTGGGGCTCGATGCCCGCTGCCGGATTTTGTTGGGAGAAAACTTATCCAGTCCGGCTAAAAGTCCCGCTGTATCGAGCAGATGCAGGTAGTGCGACAACGTTGTGGTATTGCCGGCATCATGCAGCTGGCCAAGCATTTTGTTGTAGGACAGAATTTGACCGGAAAACTCGCAACCAAGCTCAAACAATTGTTTCATGAGTGCTGGTTTGTCCACCCGGGTCATCATCAAAATGTCTTTTGATACGGTGGTTTCGATCAGCGAATCACGCACATACTGTTTCCACCGGGATTCGTCGTCAATCAGAGCGGCCGAACCTGGGTACCCGCCAAACCAAACGAATTCATCGGCACTTAACCCAAACGCCGAGTTCATTTCAGGATAAGACCAATGCCCCATATAGGTTGATTCATACCGACCGGCCAGTGATTCTGTGAGCCCTCGCTGTAACAACAGTCGTGATGATCCCAATAGAATCACCTGAAGATCAACCTCCCCGGCGCGATCACGGTCCCACTCTTTTTTCACCTGCTCACTCCAGTTTTCAACCTTTTGTACTTCATCAATCACCAGAATTGCGCTCTGTTGTTCATTTGCTTCGGTACTTAATGCGCGCAGCTTCCCACTGCTGTGATATCCAAACTGCATCAGAAGCAGCCACCCCGTCTGCCGAGCTATAATGCCACGGCAATTCCGTTTGATGCAGTAACTGTCGAACCAGCGTTGTTTTTCCAACCTGTCGCGGCCCATAGAGTACTTGGATAAACCTTATCAGTTCACTTTCAATGCGTTTTTTCAGAATCTGTAAGTGAAATCTCTCGAATGTCTCCATATTTACTCATTTAGTTGAGTAAAATTACTCAATGTATTGAGTAAATAAAAATATATCAACGAGAACACCTTGAGGGAGGTTGGAATTTCGAACAGAAGAATATTGAATGTTGAATGTCGAATGAGCGACAAATCGACATTCGGCGTTCGCTATTCAATATTCGACATTTCACCTGATCGACATTCGGCGTTGGTTATTCTTCGTTCGACATTTCCCTGTTCGATTGATATTCGATATTTTTATTTTTTTCTGTAAGGAAATTGCAGTTTTGGATTCATATAAATGGTACAAGAGTGTTCATTAAAAATTGGAGAAAATAATGAAAAGAGAAACCTATGATCTTGAGGATCGCCTAATTGACTTCTCGGTAATGGTGATAAATATTGGAGAAACATTACCAAAATCAGAAGCGGGGCGCTACTTGTCGGGACAAATAATTCGTTCAGGAATGTCTCCGGCACTGGTCTACGGCGAGGCACAAAGCGCTGAATCGCGTAAGGATTTTATTCACAAAATCAGCATCATACTAAAGGAGTTGCGTGAGACGCGAATTAATATGAAAATTATTTTGAAAAAAGGTTTTCTAAAAGATAGAAGCCTGCTTAGCAACGGTCTTCAAGAAGTGAATGAGCTAATCTCAATTTTTGCAAAGAGCCTGCAAACAGCGAAAAAAAACGCACGAGGAAATATCGAACAGAAGAATATTTAACCGTAGAATATCGAACCGCAGAATGTTGAATGTTGAACCTTTTGTAATATCGAACAGAAAAATATTGCTGCGTGCTTTTCGCAGTCCCGATTTTTCGGGAAATGTTGAATGTCGAATTACCGCCTTGTTCGAAATTCGGCGTTCGTTATTCTTCTGTTCGACATTCCCCCTGTTCGACATTCGGTGTTCG
>JAXHMN010000021.1:0-16886 GCA_034521465.1 Melioribacteraceae bacterium
GAAAGAAATGCCGTAGCCATTTGCTAAAAAGTGATTTCCTGTAAACCCGCTGATTGTGCCGTAAAAAGTTTCGAATCACAGTCTAACTTCTACCACCTGAAACAATAATACCCTGCATTTGATATTCAGAGGATGGAACAGATTATATATTTACTTCAACACCAAAATCTTCATCTGGAACATGTCTGCAAAATACGAGGTGAAAAATCGCCTGCTAAATCATGAGTCACCCCGCTAGGTATTGAGATTTCCAACGCACCGTTATTTATTCCGAATGTTGATTCGCCGGTTTGACCTTCATAAGGATCGTAAATAGTCCAAAATGGTTCTAGATTATGACCGCAAAATTGATCGGAAAGCGGTAAGATCCGCCGCGCTGCTGGTTACAACTATTGTAAAGTTCTGCTCATTGGTTCCGCCGTTGCCGTCGTCAACTTCTAACTCAACGAAGTGTGAACCAATATCGCCGCTTGTCGGTGTTCCGGTGAGCTCTGCTGTTCCATCTCCAAAATCAGTGAATGATAACCAAGCTTGGTAAAGTGCTCGCCGATATAGTTAAAACATCTGAAGCATTTGGATCGGATGTAGTAATATTGTACGTATAAGCTTCATCAACTTGAGCATTAATACCAGGCGAACTTGTAAAACTTGGAAGCTGATTTCCTGTTAACGGCTGAATATCAATAGTACCCCAAGTTACATCAGCTTTATGGGCAATCAATAAAACAGAACCGTCTCTATCCGGAATATCGGAAGCGATCATATACGAAGCAGGTTCGGTGGTTCCCTCTTCCCATATTTTAACAGAGAACCTGCTGGTACCTCCACCGATATCTTCCGATTTAGCTTTCAACAAGTACTTAGTGTCGTAACTCATGAAAATATCTTGAGAGTCTTCAAGACCTGTAGTCATATGTAAGAATTCTTAATGAATTAAAGTTTCTCACCCAGCCAATTGCTTCGAGCGGCCATTGAGTTCTCGGTGAAACAGTTCCTTCATGCCCCTGCCAACCGATTGCAAAACCAACTCCACTTCCACTAGATGTTGAGTGAATTGTCATTTCTGCTGTTACTTCATAATTGGTTGTCCACGTTTCATCACCGAGAACAATTAATCTATCGTAACCGGGTTCAACTGTTTTAATTCCGTCAGTGGTTAACTCCCATAAACCATCGACGATGTTTGCAACATCATTAATGTTATCTATAGAAGAAGAAAGCGTTGACCAATCTGCCGAATAAGGCAGCGTCCAAACATTACCGGCAGTGTAATTTATCGTAACAGTTTCGATCGTTTCAGCGCCGAGTGCATCTGCTGCGGTTATTTCGACAGTGTTAACTCCATCGATAAGATCGGTTCGATCAATTTCGGTTACAAAATCACCCTCATTTTCAAGTCTTGTTCCGTTTGGACCTATTGGAAGCGAAACATCACCACCGCCGTTAAGCGAGTATTTTACGCTCCCTATTCCGTCAGGATCAACAACTCTTCCTCAGAATATTCACCCATCTTCGCGGGTTCCCCGATATTCCCGAAATCTTTTTCATCGCCGTACCAGACTTCCAGGATTGGCGGAGTAACACCGGATACATCGTTGTCGGAAAAAGTTGGATCATATTTAAATCTCTAAAATAATCCCACACTTGAAATGAAAGCAGGATTTGGGTATGTGGTCGCCTGCATAAACTCCAACTTCACTTACAGCAAAAGCTCGATTGAAGTTTACTGCCTCAGTAAAGTTTGTTCCGTCAAAAGAATAACTGAATATCCAATTGTCCCCGTTTCTTTCAACTCTTAAATAAGGTGGAGTTTCAGTACCAATGGGTTGATTTACTTTTGTAGCTTGCTATTTGGGTTATAAACAGCCGAGTAAACATTTATGTCACTGTCTGTTGAGTATGTACCAAACCGAATATAATTGTTATCATCGGCATGAACTACAATTCTCTTGCATTTGATACAAAGCTGTCATTTCAGATTCAAATTTTGCCTCGAAAGCAAAATCGTCATCGGAAACAGTTTGAAGAATTCTCGGAGAACTGTTGGTGCCCAAATCGTGTGAAATCTCCACTGGGCACATTTATTTCGATATTTGTTCCGGTCATGGTATACGAACCATCACCAACCGGATCGAAAAATCTCCATTGTGATTGTAATGTTGTTTCGGGATAAAAATCATCCGAATACGGTTGTGCGTCCACCGTCGCGTGCGATATATATAGAAGTGCGACGATGAAAAACAGAGTGAATCTGGTTTTCATCTTTACCTCTTTTTGTTAGTCGATATTTTTATCGGGGAGTAAGAGGCAAAAGTGATACCACTTTTTTTATTTAGATTTTAGTCGATAATTGATCTTTATAAAATTTCGAAGTGTATCAGAATGCGAGTAAAGGATTGATTTGATGCAGGAAAGAACTCCCGGGATTTTTCAAAATGAATAGCAGAATCAGAAATTCATAGTTCACTTTTTAAACTGGCAAATCCTGGGATTTTTATAAATCAATAACTCATCGCGTTCAGTTTTACTTTACCTCTAAAAATCCAATAGATACTTATTGTATAAGCAAGCACAAATGGAATACCGATAATTGCCATTATCAACATTATGTTAAGAGTCTTTTGTGATGAAGCTGCATTATATATTGTTAATGAAAACTCCGGATTTGGATTTGATAGCACGATATTTGGGAATAGCCCAATCGCAAACAATGCTAACAGTGCGGCAATACTTGCTGCAGAAGAAAGGAAAGCCATGAACTCTCTGCCATGATGAATTTCTCTAGGTATATTTGCAATCGCAAGCATGTTTAATAACGCTACAAGGAATAAAACCGGTTCTGCTTTTAAAGTGGTCGATCATGTGCGGATAGTAAATTAACGTTGCCATTGTTGTTGTAACATACATTATAACAAAAAATATAATTGTATTGTTAACCCAGCCGCTAACTCTTTTCTGAAGTTCGCCTTCTGTTTTTAAGACTGCATAAATTGCGCCGTGCATCATGAATAATGCAACTGTGGTTATACCTACCATCAGCGTGTAAGGAGTAATCATTGAGAAAAAACTTCCTGCATATTCTTTATCCGCTCCAATCGGTACACCCGTAATTATATTACCGAGAGCAACACCCATTAACAGTGCAATCAAAATACTCGAAACACTAAACGCAACATCCCATGCCTTGCGCCATTTTTTACCGGGTCTTTTACTTCTAAATTCAATCGCAACCGCACGGAAAATCAAGCCGGCAAGCAGCAACATGAATGCCGTATAGAATCCGGAGAAAACAGTTGCGTAAACATGCGGGAATGCGGCAAACAATGCACCACCGCCGGTAACCAGCCAAACTTCGTTACCGTCCCAAACCGGACCGATTGAGTTCATCATCAATCTTCTTTCCGTATCATCTTTAACAAGTAAATGTAATGAGCCGACTCCCAAATCGAAACCATCCAAAATCGCATAACCGGTCAGCAATACGCCGATTAGAATAAACCAAATTGTATTTAAGTCAAATGTGAATTCCATTATTCATCCTCAAATTTAATTTTAGTGATTTAAACTCCTTTTTGTTTTTCATATTCTGAAGAAATGGTATCAGGTCTTTCCGGACCATGTTGAATTTTTTCGTTCAACAAATAAATAAAGAGAACAAAGAGAAGAGCATATATCACAAAAAAGAGTATTAATGAAAAGATCACTTGATTTGCTTCAACAACTTTCGATAAACCATCAGCGGTTCTTAATAAACCGTAAACAATCCAAGGTTGTCTTCCTACCTCAGCTGCAATCCACCCAATTTGATTTGCAACTTGAGGACCGAGCACCGAGAAGACCAAAATCCATAGCAGCCATTTTGTTTCGAATAGTTTCTTCCGTTTGATATAAAAAACACTTACCAAAGAAATTGCAATTAAGAAAAAACCTATTGCAATCATTAAGTGATATGCTTGAAAAACAATATTTACCGGTGGTCTGTCTTCCGGTTTGAATGCATTTAATCCGGTTACTTCTTTACTTGCATCGCCGTGAATCAAAAAGCTAAGCAACCCCGGTACAGCGATACCGTATTTAACTTCTTGTTTTTGATCGTCAACCCAACCAAATAAATATAAAGGAGCAACTGCTGATGAATCATAATGTCCTTCGAACGCAGCCATTTTAGCAGGTTGATTTTCACTTACACCAATTGCACTTTGGTGTCCGGTAAATAACTGAAAAAGTGATGCGAATAAAGCTAAACCTAATGCAATCTTCATTGAAGCTTTGGCAAACTCAACATGTTTTTTTCTAATTAAATAATAAGCACTAACGCTAATTACTAAAAATGCACCGGCAAGCCAGCAGCCGGAAAGTACATGTGATAATCTTTCCATAGAGGAGGGATTAAAAACCATTGTCCCAGAAATCAGTGATTTCCGCTCTCATATTCATCCCTTCTCCAACTAGGTGATATCCCGCTGGAGTTTGCTGCCATGAGTTTGCAACAACAATCCAAACTGCGCTTAACATTGATCCAAGCGAAACCATAACTGTTGAAAAGAAATGAGTTTTAGGGCCAACTTTGTCCCAACCAAAAACTAACACGGCAAGGAAACCGGATTCAAGAAAGAAAGCGAAAATGCCTTCTGCCGCAAGTGCACTTCCAAATACGTCTCCGACAAATCTAGAATAAGTTGCCCGGTTTGTACCGAACTCAAACTCCATAACTATACCGCTTGCAACACCGATCGCAAAGGTTAAAGCAAAAACCTTAACCCAAAATTTTGTCATACGCTCATAAAGAGGATTTTTTGTTTTTAGATACGTTCCTTCCATAATAACCAATAGTACACCCAGCCCAATGCTTAAAGGCGGAAAGATGTAATGGAAGGCAATAGTAAATGCAAATTGAATACGAGCAAGTATTTCAACATCCATTTAATTATTCTCCGTAGTTTTATTAGTAGAAAATTTTAGATAACAAATTCTGATATCATTTTTTGTTTCATTTTTTCATGAAGCTGCTTTCTTCTTCATCAAAGAAAGAATGGAACAGACATTTATTTGAAAACTCGCAATGAAATCCTTCATTAAGGCATTGATTAAATTTTGTTTTAAATCCAATTGTATCAAGTACTTCAAAAAGTGAAAGTTTATCAGCATTTCTGTTAAAGCAACGCCGCCATACTTACCTTGAGTTGTTGCGAGAATTCCACTCTTAGTTAATTTATGTACAATGCGTGCTGCAAAGTTTTTGAGATGTATAATCGTTTTGAAAGTTCGCTTACCGGAAGTTGTTCGTTTTCTTTAAGCGCCGCTAAAGCAGAAGTAATTCGAAGTGCATAATCTTGTTCGCGTGTGATGTAGGTCTGCATTTTATCTATTACTTGACGAGTAATATATTATTTGAGTAGTAAGATAATTTAATAGGATGTTTGGGTCAAGTTTAAGATGCTATGTCTGATTTTATTTAATGGGCATCGGTTTTCAGAGCCTGTCATGCGATACTTGAGTTTCTATATTTTATAGACACGAACTCACCCTGACCCAGGGCATTCCGGATTGGAAAATTTTTCTTTTAAGAAGCAATGCTGTCAACTTAACAAATTCTCTACTAATCAAAATGCGGCTTCACAAAGCTGATCCCCTCGGGAAAAGCCGGTTTCTGCCTGCCGTACAACCGTCTGCTAAAGAGTGTGTTGCGTAGACTTTATTTTACAAAATTGCCGTCGGTTTCAAGCGACGGAGTAATGAAGACAAAAAAGTAAAAAAGGGCTTTAGCCCCATTCTTCTCAATCAGATGGGACTAAAGTCCGATATAGTTTGTCACTATTTCCCGTCCGCTGAAGCGGACGGATAAAATATCTTCTGCAACACACTCTTTATAAGTGAGTTGCATAAGTCGACCAAGCCGTCGAAAACCACTTCCCTCGACAGACATAAAGTCTGCAGTTACTGTCCGTCAAGGATATTGGCCTTTGACGTAGCCAGTATGGACTTTACGCCGACGCAATCGCATAACTCGAAATGTTTGTGCTTCAGATTTCGCAGTATCGTAGAAGCTTGTGCATCTCTTAGGAATAATGCCTTTAAAAGAAAGACCGGCTCAGGAGACCCCACGAACTCCATAAGCCGGTACAGGGAGGATGGAAGTTTTATATTTATGTTAGTTTGAAACCAACAATAAATTTTCCAATTTGGTGGAGATCATCTTAAAGATTTCTCCACGGTTATCTTTGTAATTTTCCAACTTCAGTTCTTCGGTTGAATAATTTGTCATGTAAAGAACTGCAAGTTGTGCTTTATATCTTAAAGACGGCTTTTCTGATTCCGCCGCTATCTCATTTAATTTATTTAGTACCTTGTCAATATTTGCATCGGGATAATATTTTGTCAAGAATAATGAGTTGTAAATTGATGCTTCAACAACTCCCTCAATATCATGATTTAATGATCGAACAAGGTTGTCCGTAACAATTGTTGAAAAATTTGCGGGTCTTTGAGCCAACAAATTTGTCGAGAATATTAGTACTGTAAATAAGATTATATATATTTTGATCGTTCTCATATTTTCTCCTTTTCTTTTGATCAACTGCTTAATAAACATCAATCCTGATGCCAGAAAATGGAAACTGCATCTAAGTGCTTATTTTAGAACCATTTAAGCAGATCAGACTATGTCGAATGACGATTGGGAAGGGTGCCACAAATATGCACGCCAATCAGCTAAAAAGTGGATAAGTGATTATACAGAAAGGATTTAACGGATAGCCACAATTTTTGCATGTGAAGAAATGTGGCACTGGCAAGAAGGTACTAGATAATTAATTCGAATCTTTCTTCCTCTGGAGTCGGTTATTCAACGCTCTGCGTGAAATTCCGAGTAAATCTGCGGCAATTGTTTGATTGCCTTCCGCCCTTTTGAGTGCTTCCTTTATTAAAGCAGTCTCGGATTCTTTAATTGATGGAAATCTGCCGGTAATCAAAATTGGGGAATCATCATTTTCATTTCCGGTTTTTTCGATGGTCGATTTTTGCGGCACTTGATCGGAGAGTTTTGATCGAATTGATTCGAGTGAAAAGAATACCCGATTTGTGAAGACTTACTGCATCGTATATAATTCCTTCAAGTTCTCTTATGTTTCCGGGAAAGTGATAATTACTGAGCAAAGTATAAAGCTCTTTCGGGGGTCGCGGTTTTGTCTTACCCAATTCTTTAGCGGCTCGAATCAAAAAGAAATCTATTAAATAAGGAATGTCTTTCTTCCTTTCGCGCAACGGCGGTATATTAATATGATGTGAACGAAGCCGGTAATAAAGATCTTCTCTAAATGTGTTGCTGCTCTGTAAAGATTTAATACTTCTGTTTGTAGCTACAATAATTCTTGCGTTCGAAAGCTTTGCAATATCAGAACCGAGCGGATAGAATTGTCCCTCTTGAAGTAACCGTAATAATTTCACTTGAGATTCAATGTTCAAGTCACCGATCTCATCAAGGAAAAGTGTGCCGTCTTCGGCACGTTCTATTAATCCTTTTCTTTCAATTTCGGCACCGGTGAACGCACCTTTTTTGTGTCCGAATAAAGTATCAGAAAAGAGATTGTCATCAACACCCGCAACGTTAACCGGAACAAGTTCGCCCTTTCTTCCGCTTACTTTGTGAATGGCGTTTGCGATTAATTCTTTACCGGTTCCTGTCTCTCCCGTAATTAAAACCGGAAGATTTGTTTTTGCAATTGCTTCGATGTATCTAAAAAATTGCCCGCATTGATCCGCTGCGGGTTATAATATTTTCGAATGCTTCGGGATGTTCTAATTTTTCTTTTAGGAGAGATTGTTTTAACAATTCATTTTCATTACGAATTTCTGTGAATTCCAAACCACGTTTAATTGTTGCAATCAACCGTGTATCGTCAACCGGTTTAACCACATAATCGAAAGCACCGTCTTTCATCGATTGAACTGCATTTTCAACATTGTTAACCGCGGTTAAAACAATTACGGGAATGTGCGGATACTTTTTAACTATTTTGGGAAGTAACTCTGCACCGGAGATTTCGGGCATATTTATATCAAGGACAACAAGTGCATATTCTTTTTTTGAAAGCAGTCCTAAAACTTTCGGACTTTCTTTACACGTTTCGATATTCTTTATTCCGTGCGACGAAAAAGTTAACTCCGCACTTAACAAAAAATGCTCTTCATCATCAACTAATAATATTGGTTTTTCGGGTGAAATATTTGGTTTCATTTTTCCATGCCTATTGGTAATGTTACAACAGCAGTAGTCCCTTTACCGAACTCACTTAACAAAGATAACTCACCGCCGTGATTCTTTACAATGTTATATGAAATCGATAAGCCGAGCCCCGTTCCTCCGCTCTCTCTTTTTGTAGTGAAAAAAGGATCCATTATATGTTTAAGATCTTTTTCTTTAATTCCTCTTCCTTTATCTTCAACAATTATGTTAATCACTTTATCCTTTTTATTCAATTCAGTTTTAACCGAGACCGTGGATTCTTTTTTTCTCAACGACTGACATGCATTCGTCAAAAGATTAATTACAACTTGCTCAAGCTGCTGTGAGTTTCCTTTAATCTTTGGGAGTGAATGATCCAGCTTAATTGAAAAATGATTTGTGGATTTTTTTATTAGATTATTCGTTATAGTAATTGCCATGTCAACAATTTTATTTATATCGACCGAATCATCTAACCTTCCGGTGTCTAATCTTGCGTATTCGGTTAAGCTGTTGACAATCTTTCTAATTCTTTCCGAACCGTTAAGGATTCCTTCGAGAGAGTGATTTATTTTTTCCGATGCTCTGCTGTATAACATACCGGCAATAACAAAATCACCGTTCCTTTAAAATAATCTTCGAGGACAGGCACAACATCTTTCCAAATTTTTTGAAAAAGTTGAATATTGAGAAGAATATAATTATTCGGATTGTTGATCTCGTGAGCTATACCGGAAATCAGCACACCAAGTGATGCCATCTTGTCGGCTTGTATTAATTGTTGCTGACGGAGTGATGCTTCTTTTTCTGCTTCCTTTAAATTTGTTATGTCGTTGATCAATCCATCATAGTAAATTGGATTGCCTTCATGATCTCTTGTTATGATGATACTATTTTTCACCCAGCGCAGTGAGCCGTCGCGGTGGATTATCCTGTGCTCAATCGTTTCAACATCTTCGCCGGCTAAAGCTCTGCGCGCTTGATCTAATACTTTTTTGCTGTCTTTTTGATGCACCATTCTAAACCAAAGTTCAGGATCGGATTTATAGTCTTCCGAATTGTAACCGGTTACATTAACACAACCGGGACCGTGATAAGTGTCTACAACCTTTCCATTCTCAATCTTCACTGTATAAATATAATCGGTGAGAAAATTGATTAAGCGTTCGTATCTTTTTTCTATTTGGTGATCCATTATCATCTGTAAGCTGATTTAAGCCCAATGATAACGAATTAATTCGAAAGAGGGAATTAATAGTAAGTAATATTTCTTGTTAAATGGATATTCACTTTAGTTCGCTCCACCGTCATTAATCCATGTTTGAATAAAATCATTACAGTCATTCCTAAAAAGTGCATGACCGTTTTTATTAAAATATAGTATTGAAAAATTCTTTTTAAGCGGCTCTAGTTCAGAATAAATTAAGTCTATACTTTTTTTGATATTTATTTGTGTATCGTTGCCGCCGTAAACAAATAAAACGGGGACAGAAACTTTCCTCCAATAATCTAATGGTGAATGTCGGCTTACCATATCAAGCCAATCCCAAATCCAGATATCTTTTTGAGTCGGAGCAGCGGAAATGATTTCTCTTTCCCCGAGCGAAGTTTGTTTAGCTTCTTGAAGAGCGTTGAAGTATTTCTCCCATTCAACGTCACCGTAAGCATAAGCAAATGCAAGTTCATTGATTTCATTCATTGTTTGCATTTCTTTTTGGGAAACTCCTTCACGTAGAGCAGCTTTTACTACTTCATCAATTGTCTGCTCTCGCAATGAAACCACAGAACTTGAAATGCTGATTAGTAGATCAATATCATTAGATAACGTTGCTGCAATCGGTAACACGTGTCCGCCTTGACTAAAACCGATCAAAGCAATTTTCGAAGTATCAACTTCACTACGGGTTCAGTAAATAATCAACCGCCGCAATAGCATCATACGCTAAATCTTCCATTGATGCAGTTTTCCAATCACCCGAACTTTCACCGCTTCCTCTTTTATCAGGATGCAGCACAATAATCCCCCGATCGGATAATGCGTTAGCGTAGGCTGTCGTCCAAGGATTACTTCTGTCACTGCTGCCGGAACCATGAACAATTACAGCTGCTGGTAATTTTTTAGGGCTCTGTGGTAATAGTATTGACGCGGCTAAATGAATACTTCCACTTTGATAAGATATTTCTTCTTTCTTTACAGTTGATTGTGCCATCATTTGAATCGAGAAAAATACGAGCAAGCTGAAAACCAGTTTATACATTTATCCTCCTTATAATTTGCAGTAAAGTATAAAGACGAGTTTAAGTCTTAAATTGTTACATGGGGTAAAACCTATTTATGCTTTTTTGGTAGGCTTTCCGCAAATTCAAGTCCGAGGGAAACCCATTTTTTAAAGACTTCATCAGGAGTCAAAACTGATGCCGCGATCATAATCCAACCATTCATCGGTCTCCCGGTAATATCAAATTCTTTCGCAACCGGATCGGATAAAGCTTTTTCATATTTTTCAGGACCAACTCTAACTATGAGGTGATCTTTATGCACTCCGCATGACATGTTGCCGTTAATAAAGAATGCAATTCCACCGAACATCTTCTTTTCGGATGATCCTTTGACATCGGAAAATAAATCACGCAGCCGTATTTCTAATAATTCGTTGTGTGCCATTTAATTATTTTATCTTCTTCTGACATTCAATAACAACATCTTTAACATAAACTGAAGGTGATAAACTTAACAACCAATTAATTGTTTTCATTATGTCAATCGGCTGTATCATTTCATCCGGGCCAATTGTCGGTCCGACTTCCTGTAGCCATATCGGTATTAACGTATGAGGGACAGAGTGCTGTAGTTTTGATATTATACTCGGCAAGTTCGCGGTAGATTGATTCGTTCATTCCGTTAAGTGCAAACTTTGATGAAACGTATGTACCGGAAGTCGGGAAACCATATGTGCCTGCGCGGGAAGAAACATTAAAAATGTAACCGCTCTTCTGCTTTTTCATTTGCGGAATTACTTCCTGCAGAATTACATAAGGTGCAACAACATTTACATCAAGTACGTTTTTATATTCATCAACAGGAAGATCGACCGAACCGTCCCGCCAGATGCCTGCATTGTTTACGAGCACATCTATTCTCTTATTTTCAGCAATTACTTTGCGAATTACATATTTAGTTTTATCAAAATCGGAAATGTCGACCGGGTGGATTTCAGCTTCCAATTCTTTTTTACCGCCGACAACTTTATCTATTTCACTTTTTGTTTGGTTCAGTTTCTCTTCGCTGCGTGCAATCAAAATGGTTTTATAACTTTCGCGAGCTAATCCAATTGCAACTTCTTTCCCAATTCCTCTGCTTGCTCCTGTAATTATAGCTGTTTTTACTTCGCTCATTTGCTAACCTTTCTTAAAATTTTTGTGTATTCGTTTAAGTATTCATCCAATTTTTTCAACCGGTACTGCATTATAAACCGCGGATGATCAAAAATTAAAATCTCTTTGAAAAACCCTAGTTCCTCATTTATTTCTTTTAAGAACTCCGCGTTTTTCTTTCCGAATGAAATAACATATTTATCGTTTGCACCAAAATCAATCTGCTGCTTAAACGTTTTTATGATTTGCGGTTTGAGAGCATTGTATACTTTTTTCGAATCGTAGTAATTGTAATTCTTGCCGTCTTTAATCAATGCCAATGGATAAAGTGCGGAAATAAAAAACTTGGAATAAAATTTCTCCGCTCCACCCAACTTATCAATTAGTTTATAAACAAATCGGCTGGAAAGTTCGCGCTTTTTATCAAGATCGTTTTTGATTCCGCATTTTTCTTCTAAATGGATCGGATCAGTGAAGGCAATTCCGGTTAAGCCGCCGCCGAATCTGCCGGGATTAATACCGACAATAAACGTACGTTTATTCTTATCATCGTAAAATTTATTAAAAAACTTTTCTACCAAAGAAAAAGTGATTTCGGATTCATAAGGGTTCATCACCGAAACTTGACTAGGTAAATTATTTGGTAGTTTAAGATTTCCATAAAATTTTATGGCTGCATCTGAAAACAATTACGAACCTTTTTAGATTTTTGCGTATAAAAAAATATAACCAAATAAATATTATCTTTGTAATAAGATGAGCACAGATTACAATCACCCTACAATAAGTGAAGACGAAAAGATAACCCGCCCAACAAAGGTTGAGGTTAATCTCGTAAAATTGAAACATAATTTTGAAGAAATCAAAAAACATGTTTCGCCGGCGAAGATTAATATAGTTCTGAAAGCAAATGCATACGGACATGGTTTGGTTCCCATCGCAAAATTATTGGAAGAAATCGGTGCAGATTATTTAAGCGTTGCTGTTGTTGAAGAAGGAATTCTTCTTAGAAATTCCGGCATAAAGATGCCGATACTTGTACTCGGCGGTGTTTGGGGAAACCAGGTTCCTTTATTCATTAAATATGATTTGGCAATCACCGCTTCATCTCTTGAAAAGGTTAGGCAGATTGACGATACTGCTGAGCAGATGAACAAGAAAGCAAAGGTCCATATTAAAATTGACACGGGTATGGAACGAGTCGGTGTTCATTATTATAATTCACATGATTTTTTGGAGAAAGTTTATAAACACAAAAATATTTTAGTCGAAGGTATCTACTCACATTTCGCAAATGCAGATTCAACCGATTTAGCCCATACAAAATTACAATTCGCGAGATTTCAAGAATCACTTTACTTTTTTGAAAAGAAATCAATCGAGCTGCCGATTAGACACATTGCTAACTCCGGTGCAATGCTCCAGATGCCGGAAACATATTTAGATATGGTGCGTCCGGGAATTTTATTTTACGGTGTATATCCTTCCAAAGAGATTCCTAAAACTATTTCTGTTAAACCGGCTTTAACTTGGAAATCATTAGTAGTTTATTTTAAGGTTATCAAGCCCGGTCATCCGGTTGGTTACGGTTTAAAATGGAAGAGTGAAAAAAATGTTCGCGCTGTAACTGTGCCGGTTGGGTACGGTGACGGCTACTTCCGGAGCATGTCGCATAAAGCCGAAGTGATAATAAGAAATGAAAAGTATCCTGTCATTGGAACAATTTCAATGGATCAAATTATCGTAAACATTGGTGATAACAGCGCTTATAACGGAGACGAAGTAATTTTACTTGGCAGTGATGGTGGAAGTTCAATATCAGCAGCGGATTTAGCTGAATGGGCTGACACAATTCCTTATGAAATTCTAACCAATATAAACACAAGAGTTCCAAGAGTTTATAAATAAGCCGGACAGATAATTCCCCTTTCGATATTGCAACTTTTTGGTTAACATTTCTGTTAAATAATACTAAACAACTTATTTGAGGAACGATGAAACGCTTATCGATATTAATTTTTTCGCTGCTCATATTTTCTGGCTGCAGTGAAGGAAACATAAAAGAGAAACAAATGAAACCAGACCAATTAGAATCATACAGCGGAATAACTGAAATTGCAACCTTAGCCGGCGGATGTTTTTGGTGCATTGAAGCACCGTTTGAATCGATTGACGGAGTTGTGAAAGTTGTTTCAGGTTATGCAGGCGGAGTAAAAGAAAATCCGACATATGAGGAAGTGGCAGGCGGCAAAACGAAATACAAAGAAGCAGTTCAAGTTCATTACGATCCCGCAATTATTAGTTATGCAGAAATACTAGATGTTTACTGGAAACAATTTGATCCTACAGACAAAGGCGGCTCTTTTTATGACAGAGGTTCACAGTATGAATCAGCCATATTTTATCACAATGAAAAACAAAAAGCTATAGCAGAAAAATCCAAAAAAGAGCTAGACAATTCTGGAATATTCAACGATCCCATTGTTACTGAAGTTACAGAATTTACAACTTGGTATCCTGCAGAAGATTATCATCAAGATTATTCCGAAAAGAATCCCGAGAGATATCTCAACTATAAAAAAGGATCGGGAAGAGAAACTTTTATTAAAGGTGTTTGGGGAGATGAAAGAATAGACGAATATCAACGTAATGCGAGAGACTCTTCAATAAAAGAAAATCTCACGGAATTACAATATAACGTAACTCAAAAAAATGCAACTGAACCACCGTTCAAAAATGAATTTTGGGATCATGAGGAAGAAGGAATTTATGTCGATATAGTTTCGGGCGAGCCGTTGTTCAGTTCAAAAGATCGGTTCGAGTGCGGCAGTGGTTGGATTAGTTTCACAAAACCAATTGATACAAGATTCACCGAGAAAAAAGAAGATACATCACACGGAATGAACAGAGTTGAAGTTAGAAGTAAAATTGCAGATTCACATTTAGGGCACGTTTTTAATGACGGACCAGAGCCAACAAATTTGAGGTATTGCATTAACTCAGCTTCTTTGAAATTTATTCCTAAAGATAAAATGAAGGAACTCGGTTATGGTGATTATTTATGGGTGGTTGAATGACACTAGATATTCAAACATTCTTCCCCATATGAATTACATCAAAACCAAACTTGTCGCGGATTTTCATTACCGCTCTTACCATTCTTTTACGAATTGTCTCTTCGTCTTCGAAAAGCAAACCCTGCTCGGTAAAATGTTCAAGTTTGCCGAGATGAATTCCGATCAAACGCACACCGACTCTCCGCGTGTAAGCTTTGCGAAAAAGATCGATCGCAACATCGAAAACTGTTTTGTCATCATCGGTTGCTTTAATAGTTTTTGAACGTGTCCACGTTACAAAATCGGAGTAGCGAAGTTTTATCGAAACGGTTGATGTCTGCCAATTTTCATTCCGTAAAAGTTGACATGCTTCTTCGACAAGTCCGAATAATATCGATTCAATCTTTTCCTTGTTGACTATATCTTCGCCGAATGTTCTTTCTTTCGAAATACTTTTACGTTCATGTTCTGTAGAAAAGTGTGTGCTTCCTTCGCCGTTTGCTTTTTCCCAAAGTGCAATGCCGTACTTGCCGAGCAGTGTTGCCAGATAATCCTGCGATGCGTTTGCAATATCGCCTACGGTTTTAAATCCCCGTGCACGAAGTATCGGGAAATGTTGCTTTACCGACGCCGGGCACTTTTTCAATCGGCAGCGGCGCAAGAAATTCTTTTTCCTTTCCGTGCGGCACGAATGTTATTCCTTTCGGCTTCCTGTAATCGGATGCAATTTTTGAGATTGATTTGTTGCTTGAAATTCCGATTGAGCAGGGGAGGTGAAGTTCGAGCCAAATTTCGGTCTGCACTTTTTTGCAAACTCTTCCGGGTGACCGTACATCTTTCCGCAGCCGGAAAAATCGAGATAGAATTCATCGATTGACGCACGTTCGACAGTTGGGAAATATTTTTCGAGAATTCTCTTGACTGCTTTCGAGTAACGTCCGTACTCTTTCCCGTGTCCGCGAATGTACTCTCCGTGCGGACATAAGCGGTACGCAGTTTTTATCGGCATTGCGGAATGAAGTCCGTAAGCACGCGCTTCGTAACTGCACGCCGCAACAACTCCGCGCCCGCTTTTCGGGTTGCCGCCCACGATAACCGGCTTCCCTTCAAGCGAAGGATCCAAGTT
This sequence comes from Melioribacteraceae bacterium, assembly GCA_034521465.1. Classification (GTDB taxonomy): domain Bacteria; phylum Bacteroidota; class Ignavibacteria; order Ignavibacteriales; family Melioribacteraceae; genus SURF-28. The sequence goes on from JAXHMN010000021.1 coordinate 15,782, forward strand.
TCGTTCAACCGAAACAAAAAACGCGTCCATATCTAAGTGGAATATTGTTTTCATAGTTAGGGAAAGAATTAAGTTTGTTGAACTTGCGTAAAGCGAACTCCCCCCCGCCAAAGGCGTGGTCATCTGCGTGCCATTTCCCATACTTAATTTGGCAATATCTTTTTCCAAGAGAAAGGGCCGGAGGATAAGTTCAAAAGCCAAACATAATTTTATTTTATGAGCATTCCCTCCGCGAGCTTTGCGAAAATCTTCGCGGTCTCTGCGTGAAACAAAGCTAAGGGTTCACGCAAAGCACGCGAAGGAGTCGCTGAGAACGCAAAGGCAAGAATTGTCATTCTTTACCGTCTTTTTCCCCGAGTAATTCAATTTATATCGTAGATTTAATTACTTGAATTTTTTACTAAACATTGCTAACTTCGTATCAGATTTAACCACCCCTTTGGTTTCGACCAAGGGCGCAGCCCCGATACTCTCGGGGCTTGCTCTTTAAATATTACCTGAACTAAATGAGAACAATAATCTATATTGACGGCTTTAACTTTTACTACCGAGCCGTTAAAAACACCCCTTACAAATGGATTAATTTCAAATCTCTCTTTCAAAAATTACTTAGCTCTCACAATCAAATTGTTCAAATAAAATATTTTACCGCTCTGGTTTCCGGTAAATACGATTCACAAAAACCAATAAAGCAACAAACATTTTTGAGAGCATTGAAAAGCTTCATCCCAGAAATAGAAATTTATTACGGTCATTTTTTGACTCATGAAGTTTATGCTCCTCTGAGCAGACCCGGAGAATGATAAACGAACTGTAAAGATTATTAAAACCGAAGAAAAAGGTTCGGATGTTAATATCGCAGTTCATCTACTCAATGATGTCTGGTTAAATAATTATGACTGTGCCGTCATAGTTTCAAATGACAGCGACTTAGCCGAGTCAATGAAATTAGTTAAAGAGCATCATCCGGATAAAATACTTGGTTTAATTATGCCGGGAAAGGTCATCCTTCCAAAGAACTAATGCGGCACGCCGATTTTGTAAAACGTGTTAGAACCGGAGTTCTAAAATCTTCTCAACTTCCTAATCAAATACCAAACACAAG
>JAXHMN010000022.1:0-17412 GCA_034521465.1 Melioribacteraceae bacterium
AGGGATAGTTCATTCATCATATTGTAAACAGAGTTCTTTATTCTGCAGCAAAAATAACCAAGATATCTGAGTTCCCAAAGTCCCGAACTATCGTTGCACGATCTAAAATAGAATTAAATTCTTCACAACTGGTTTCAGGTACCAAGCAACAGTTATGACACGCAGACCCATTTACACTATCTGGCCCCTGACCACTGAGACTGCCCTACCTCTGAACAAATGGATCTGCAGAACACCATTCAGCATCAGCAATGGAATCTTTAATTAGTTTAGCAAGGCGTCTCTTTTCCTTGACGAACTAAGCCGCCTAATGATCCTTCAGAATCTCCAGAAGAAGTATAAATTTAAAACTACCGTTCATCTTTTGTTCAATGTCAGAACTAAAATAAATCTTCTCTCTTAATGATGAAGAGCCATATCCACAATTATAACATAAACGTTTTATTAAAAGGTGAGAGAATGTATGCATCATAACGAAAACAGGATTGATATCTCTTTCTTCATAATCCCGTTTTCTATTTCTCATTGCAAGATGATACCTCGTTATAACTTTATTGAAATACCCATTTGTACTTTCAAGCCATTTTTGAACTTTACTTGTATTAAACTCAAGGAAGATTCCTTCCCCACTGAACCTGATAAGCAGGAAGCCATTTAACAAGTTTATTTGAAAGCAATTTTTTTCGGTCTTCTAAACTTCCTCTATTCGGAGTGATTCTTGAAAATCCAGTAAAAACTCTTGTTTCTTTAAGCTTTTCAATAAGAACAATTTTTGAAAAAAATTCATGTAAAAAATCAGCTTCCATATTTATCAAAATCTTTAACTATCGCTTTGAAGTCTGAGTTTCTGAATCCCTACCTCTTAGGCATAGATTGATATCTTCCAACGAATATCAGTATCATTATAAATTTCTTTCTCACTTTCATTTTCTTCAAATTGTGAAACAATTTCGTTAAATAAATCATCAACTGAAATTAAACCCTCTTTAACTTCAGATTGATTTTTCAGAATCATTTTCAACAACCCACCATTACTTTGCTGTTCATAATATTCTTTTAGCTCTTCTAAACCACCATCGGTTTTTCTATTACCTTCTGCGCGTATTCATTAGTGTCTTCTTTGGTTTTAGGTAAGAAAATAGCAGACTTAATATTGAATAGATGAATATTAGAGCCTCCCCTAATTAACACTCTTAGATGATTACCACATTCATCTGGGTTATTTCACACCTTCAAGACCGAGCCATGGTTTATGGCCTTTACAAAATAGTACCTAAAGGATTTGTCTCTTTAGTGTTTGGGTTATTAGCTGAGAATTCTAAACCATTGTCTTTCTCAAGCCCAATTCTTGATAATGATGAATCATATATGAGTCGTCGTCATCTTTAGATATATTCATTATTCCTGCAAGAGATTTTGATTTATCGCAGTCATTACAGGATATAAATATACTTCCAAGATCTCCTGAACCAGAATTCGCACTATAACTTAGAATTGTGAGGTTTACCATCATCGGGTATTGACCCATTGTGCACCCATTCTTCAAAAGGAACACTTGGATATGCCCATGCTGCACAAACTGCAACAAAACGTACGGGGATCATTTTACTGTTGCATTTTTCACACGCTAAATAGGGTTTAGGGGTAATCAATTCCCACTTTTTCATACGGCCGACAGTTCGGATTAATGACAATGATGCCAGCCTGGAAATCTAACTGGCGGGAATTTTTAAAGAATTATTAGTAGAATTCTTCTCAGTAAATGGGAATGGCTTTAAGAAATAATCGACTTCGAGTAGTTTCTCTAATCTACCCTCTGGAACTTTCTAATTGTTCTAAATCAACTGTGTCAATACCACCAGATGTTCTTCTTTCATCTAATCTTTTATCCCATAGATCTAGTCCTGAAATCATTACGGATATCTCATCAGGAAAAGTTACAATTTGACCGATCCCGAAGGGGGTTAGTAGCTGGCCTGTGCGTATATTTGATTCCATTAAAATCCCTATAAATTTATTATATCGATTTTTGATTCTGTATCAATACCTCTCATGGATGTAGGCGTGGAAATTGATTTATCTGAAACATCTTTTTTAACTTCTGCACTACTTGAGTACATCAACGGTAATCTTCATGGAATTCTTATCAAAATTCCTGCGTCGCCATAAGACTGATAGCCTACATTATCCCATTTATAAAAACGTTTCTTAATTAACATTTTGTCGAATTATATTCCTCAGGATCAACCTTATTGCACCTTTCAAGAACGTATTACTTACTACATTTTTAGCTCAGTAAATTCATTTGTTTTTGAATCTGGATTATTTAAAAGTCCTTCTTTGGAAGGTGAAAATGTCTCATCAAACCAACAATTATTGCATGTAGAGCTCTCTCCCTTACATTTACAGAAAAGGGAGTTACTGATGTTGGCTCTACATTTGAATAAATACGACTATGATAACCCTAAACTGTTCATATTGTGATTTATCCCTTGGTTTTGCCGGGCTATATAAGGTAAGAATCAAACCAGGACCATCTGGTACTTTTCTTCCAACTCTTGAGCTGTGCTCGGATATATTCTGCCGTGGTTTTTGGTTGCCCGTGTATAAACATTAAACCGAAACGAGATATCACCTCTGTAGCTATCATATTTGTAGCTAAGCAAATATCAAAGCATTACTTTTTGTACCATCTTTAACTTCTCTATAAGTGCGTCTAAATTTTTAGTGATATCTGGAATTTTATCAGAACTAATTCGGCTGGTTAATTCCTGAATTTTCCAATCATATAAACTTCTTCTATTATCAAATTTAATAAGTTCTCTGTTTTGAATTTGTGAAAGGCGTTCTCTAATGTCACCATGAACAAGAGACATTGCCCCTCCTAATCTCTTATACTGTTAAAGTACCCAAGTAAAGTCCAATAGTAATCTATATTCTCAACATCTTGCTCAAACTCTTTCACTTTTTGTAATATCGAGGAATAAGATCTAACAATAGCTGTTTGGGCTGATGGATATCCAGATGCCAAAATACCAACGATATCTTCGGCCAGGGTCTTGTGAGTTTATCATCTCTTCCGAAAACCATGTATTTCCAAACTCTAAACCTTGAGAAGGAAAAATATGTAGTTTTTCGGTCCCATATAATGCTTTAACCTGTTCTTTTGCTCTATAATTGTTGCTGATGATGCAATAATTTTTGGCGGAATGAATTCAATATCTTCTTCAATAAAGGCGGACTGTTGCATTATAATTATTGCACATAGTTTGTATCATGGCTCTCATACATACCCACCATAGAACCAAGTGGACCAGAAATTAAGTGAAGTTCATCTTGAATGATCAATTCAGGTGGTATAACTCGTTTCCTTTTACCTTCTTTTTCTCTAAATCCAAACAACTTTCCAGCTTCTGGCTTCCAACGTATCATCGCGAATTTATCAACTGTCCCCAATAATAAGGTTGGAGCATTTTCGATAAATTTGTTCGTCCACTACATGGAGAGGTATGTCATGTCATAAAATTCACATTTTTCATTATCACACTTAAATAGTACCCTGCCTTTTTTGCCATCTTCTTTGTATAACCCTTTTATTTATTTTTGTCATTAGGATGTACATTGGAAATTTTTCCAAACTGGGCTGAACAGCATGGACACTTCATAACCACAAAATTATATGGGGCTTGTCTGAAATCTCCTGTTGTTGTTTAACTCAGTGAATTGACTTCTTGCTTTATCATTATCATTAGGTGTTGAACTACCACCAACCCAAAGACCAATAGATATTGGATCGTCACCAAGCTCAAAATTATCTCTTCGACATAGCTCGCAGGCGCAAATAAGCGAAGCTGCTCTTTCGTACTGCTGTGTGGTAAGTAACCTCAACGTGTATCCATTAAAATTGTTGTGCCACTATATTTTTCGTGATTAAAGTCATCCTCTCCCTTTAATCTCCGGTAGAAAATTGTGAATGCAGATAGACCAAGGTAAGCTTCAGTTTTACCACCACCAGTTGGAAACCATATTAGATCTACAATTTCTCTCTCATCAGATTTCGGGTTTATAACGGATTCCTACAGTTCATTAATACAAATGCTATTTGGAACGGACGCCAGTTTCCCCAAGTCAGTTGTTTCGTAAAACTTTTCCAATGATGGAAATTCTTGATCTCCGGTTTGCAATTCTTCCAACTTATCATGTATAGTGCCATTCTCTCTAAACCTCTTCCATATTCTCTGTGAGCACTTATCGCTGCTGTTGCCACAGCATTGCTCTGTTCATCCAACGAAAAGATTTAACCAAATTCTGAACTCAATGCTCCAGCACCGAGCAAATAATCAACCCACGCTCAATTCTTTTCAATGTTTTATTACATTTTTCAATGGCATTAGATGCTGCCTCTTGGTAAGAATTATCCAGTTCTTTTGATTCCTCCGCATATCTCAGCTATCCATTTTTGGTACGCATTTACGAGGTTTGTCCAGACTTTCCATTGCGTGTTCCCAATTCCCCATATCTGATAGCTCGTACAGACTCAGATTCACATGAGTAGTAGGTAGCTATTGTGGCATTTCATAAGTGGGTACTACAGAAGTTCTAATTTCATTTACTTTTTCATTTTCTGAACTTTCTTCTGTTTTGCTTGTCCATTCCACAGAAGTCCCATGACCAATTCCATAGATTCTTTTTTTCCTGTATATGAGATTTCAACTCTTTTTCTTCCTCCGTATCCGAGGCTCTTGTTCTTTCTTTATAAGGAGCTATTAAGTTATTATTTCTCGTACTCAGCTTTATCCATTCTGATAGAGAATACATTTTATCATCATCAGCTCTATTTCCCTGATGCTTCAATTTCGTTGACCAATACGAATGTTAAGGTGATGTAACTCATTTTGTATAGTTGGTCGTAAATATTGACATTAACCAAGCTTGGCCAGTTTCATTTTTAGCTAATATTTCCTTCTTCTTTTTACTTCCTTCATCAAATATAGAGTATGCATCAAATTCAAAATCTTTAATGACTAATGGGGTTTAGTCCGAATAATCGATTTTTTAATTGGATTCTCCATCTTTATTTGTTTTTAATTTCAATTCCTCCCCATTATTGACTCTTTTAAGCTGTTTTTGTGTCCGTCCCTTTCTTATAACAGGCTGATTTAATATCTAATTTTATACTTGAATTATGCTCATTTTTCTAAAACGAATAGTAAATCCCATCGCGGACGGGAGATATTGATTAGCGAGCCCAACAGGTTCTTCATAATCGAAATCTTCACTATTAGCTTTGCCAGTTGCAGTGTTACTTTTCCGTTTACCTTCTCTTTCTGCAGGATCTACTTCATTTGAGTTTTCTTCAGTATCAGATTCACCGTTATTTTTAGTAGTCTTGGGATAAACATCCCAGCACCATATCGGGACTTTGGTGTCCCATGCACGTAACGTAGTAAAATTTCCTCCCCTGTTGAATCATCTTTACACTTCGGACTTTCAGCCGGCCCAACAATTTCTTCTTTAATCGCTTTTACTAACTCTTCCCGAATGTCCATGCTAATTGAGTTTAGAATAGTTTGATGAAATTAATTTCTGATAAGATTGTTCTAAATCTTTATTTAGTATTATATTTAGTTGTTGTGTGGCTCTTGAAATTCCCACATATAACAGACGTTTTGATTCCTCTGAACTATTTCTGAAAAATCATAAAGAATTATAACAACATTTTCTAAACCTTTATAAGAATGAATTGTAAGAAATTTGCAATCCCTTTTTCTTTAGCTCGAAAATAATTTCTGAATCGGCTAAAAAGAGTATTCTCGAATCTTTTAGGGGATAGCAATGTAATTAAATCAGAATCAATGCCATTACTGATTAAATCTTTAACTTTATTCTCAAGAACTTCTCTTTGTTTATTTTTACTTGGAAATTGTACGTCTATTGAGATACCAGGATATTGTAAAGCCACTGAATTCTGGTTTTTCAATACCTGTAATTAATGTGTTTTGATTGGCGATCTTTTTTGTGTTTCTACAATTTAATTTAAGTGGTGGAACTTTTACAAAGAATGCCCTTTGAGAAAGCAATTTCTTGGCTTCTTCTGGGTCTATTTATGTAGATGGCCTGATTTGTAAAATCACCAAACATAGTCCATTTACCGTTTCTTTTCCTCCCTTTCAAAATCCAGTCAAAGACTTCAAGATAGTTCGCTGTCAACAAATCCTGAGCCTCATCGATAATCAGCAAATCAAATTTTTGATCTTCACTTAATTCTTCATTCTGAATTAAGAATTCAAGCGGCAAATATTCTGTAATAGAATTCATGATCATGATTGAATGTTGATTCTGTTGAACAATGCATTGATAAGTATCGATGCAATGTACCAGCATATAAGGCATTTGAATTCTCGAATGTACTATTTAAGGATCTGTTTAACTTCTCGCCGAAGCTTTTGGTTAAAACAAAAAAAGCCAACTCTTTTTCCTGTTTGAAGTTTTCTTCTTGCAAGCTCTAGTGCAATTACAGTCTTTCCTGTACCTGCCTGACCCTTCAATCAAACACCTGATCATTTAATTCAGTAAAGTCCAATACTTTAAATTGTTCTTGAGTAAACTCCTCAATTAATTTTCCTTGATTATCAGATATTCTGTTCAATTCTGTATAATCAATCTTAAAGTCACCCCTGATAATCTTAAGTACTTCTTCACAATCTTCTACGGTTGGGCGAGAGCTATTGACATCATACCAAGGATGCTTGCTATATTCATCATGCCAGCCCTCAGAAAGTCTCTTAATATATTTACTAACAGGAAGCCTAAAATCTTCTTCTGTAAAAATCTGCCAAGGAAAGCTCTCTGGTCCAATTTTTAATTTATCATTTGATGTACTTGTGAAAGCAACTCCAGTACCAAAAAGAACCTTTGATAATTTGCTTAATAACTTTTGTGTTTCCAGAAACCGACTTAAGTATATAATTTCTGATCGAATGTTTGGTATCCTCAACTTGCCTGGAATGGGCCTTTAGTTTTACGCGTTTGTTTTCCTTTTGACGTTAGCGAAAATCCAGCTTCCCCCATCTCTTTCTACTTTTCCGTGCTTCACTTCAATTGCAAAAGAACCCTAACCCTGGAGCTAATATCAAAAAATCCTAATTCTCCTGAGACGTTCGTCAAATGATGATTGGTAAACACTGAATGAAGTACATAATAATCCTGATGTAATCCGAGTCATTTCTAAATCTATGATAAAGAAACCTTTCTCCACGTGAGTCAAACTCTTCTATGTTGTCCGGGATCAGCATATCACTCAACTATTTTTCTTGTATTTTGATATTCAATTTCGATGTTAGTTTCTTGTAACTGAACAATCTTACTGAAACTTTACTTCGATAATTATACCCTGAATTTCAAGTGAATATTTCATCTGAGTCAATCTGAAATTATTATTTAATTTCTTTGTAATAGCTTTCTTTATTTGTCTACGTAATTCTTTGACTTAGTGACTTTGCAGCTTTAGCTGGCTTTAACAATATCAGGTAACTTTATAAATGATATTTTTATCTGTAATCAGCTGAAAGTATCATTCGTAAATTGTTTTCTGATGGTGCATGCATATCATCATCAAAAAGCCAATTTCTTAGATTTTGATAAGTTGGACTTCCACCAAGCAAATTTTCTTGATTTAGTTGGTCCAGTTTTTCAACAACACTGAATTAATATTATTGCTGGATCTTCTGAAATGATTTTTTTAGAACTTTCTTTCCATATTTCCGAATTCATTAAATATCACATCAGATCCATCAACTTTTTTGGATATTTCCCTGAGTTCATGACGCGGCAAATCATATTGAAATATCTCATCACCAATGCTTAAATCAGCAAAACTAGCTCTTTTAAAAATAAAATCGCTTCCATCCAGTCTCAATTTTGGCCAATACCGAGCTATTTTTGGGTAGAAACATGAATTTGTTACCTATAAAAGTCAATAATGTTACATTTTACTATGTAACTATCTTCGCTAGTTGTATTAAGTCCGTATGGGCTGTATTGAAATAATGAGATCTTTCTAAGTACCTCCTCATCCTCAAATTTAGTTTCTTCCATTTCACTTTCATCAGCCTAAAATCAATTAAAAGAGATTTCATTTATCTCATCATGAATATCATTTTCATTTTTCAGAATTAGCTTTTCAGGAAAGTTCCAAGTAGTAGGTATGTTATCGATAATATCCTGCTTTAAGTCGGTTTAAAATATATTGGTACGTTAATTCACCTCTCCTTTGGCCAACAAACTATTTGAATACTTGGAATTATATATTCACTTATTGAGTCTAATAAATAATTATTAATTGGTTCATTTAATGAAAACCTTGGAAATGTGATTTTTTTTGTAGAGCTCTCAATATTATCTACAGTCATATTTCAAAATCGCCCTCTGGAAATAACACTGCCCTATCCTTAAAGTCAATCTGTTGACTAAAAGACTGCATTCAACTTCAAAAGTCTTTTTATTTGTATTACTGTATTTTAATTTTTTGATGGATTTGTTCAAATAATGAACAGGTCTCTTGAGTTAAGTGCTTTTTATTTCAACATAAATAGCAAGAAATTTTTCAAGCAATTCATCATGGTATCTTTTCCAATTCCACACTATTTTTAAAGCTATAAACAAGTGGATTGAAATAACGCCAGTAAGCGTTTCGAAACCTTTCCTGTCCTTCAAGTGTTTGATACAACTCTCTGTATTTTTATTAATAAGTCATCTAACAGTATGCGATTTAGTAGTTTCAATTTCCGATTTTTTGTTTTGAAAAGTTCAGGCACTTGCTTCCATAAATTGATAATCTAAAGTGCTTTTCCTTTTAAAGAAATATTACTTATAGCTTGGATTTTCTTTTTGTCCCAGCTAATCCTCAGGTCTTCCTGATGAGTCTTGAAATAATTTTCAAAAAGGAGAGTGCTTTTTTGTCTTCTATGTATCTATTCGTTACAACTAAAACAGGAATTCCATCCTTTATAAATTCCTCAACCACCCCTCTGATATGTTTCAAGTTGGCTAATATCATTTATGATTACTGCTTTTAAATCACTGAGGCAATGATTTCATTTACACCTGGGTAAATGATTATCAAGTAAATATTTAACTTCCGATTAATCATTGACTAATTCAGCAAAATGGTATAATGCTTTCTTAAAATCTTCATTCCGATAGTTATTATTTTGAACCTTAGAGATAATCCCACTTATGTCACCTTCAAAGAGAGTTAAATCTGGAGCTATCTCATCGTTGTATTTTTTTAAAATAGTATTCAAACTTTTTTCTCTTTTCAGGATCATCTTTATCACTAATAAAAATATATCTTTCAAGGTCTGGTTTAATTATTAGGTTTTCACCACAATTGAACAAATCATAAAATGATGTATCGTATAAACTTTCTTCTTTTAGCCTTTGTGAGAAATTTCCAGTTTCGCCGCGTCCAGCAATAACTAAAACTTTGGATTCCAGTATTTTTCATTGACTAAAATTGGTTCAGTTGGCTCTAATAATTTAGAAATCGCATTTCTATCTGTACGAGCTTCTTTCTTTTTCTTACCAAATAATCGAAACTTATTTACTCTATTTCTATTTGTTGGATTTATATACCGAACTAGCTTATTGGTGATTGCAATTGGAGAGTCTTGATCTGAAAATCCCAAATGAATTTTATCTTTAATTAAACCTTCATAGGTACAGACTGCACCAAATAATTCAACATTATCCCCCTTCTCTTATTTCAAAATCTTCTATTCTATTAGTGGGTTGATTTATATAATCATCTAATAGAAAATTTCTGCATTAAAGCTACAGAATAGCCATAAAGCGCTATCCTGTTTATCAGGAAAGTTCAAAATGAAATGGTTTGTTAAATCCATTTTCAACTTCGGCACAGATATTTCATAGCAAGTCCAATTGAAAACTGCATGATTGGACTGAATGTTTTGTTACCTGAATGTGAGATCAAACTCTCTTTTTAGACTAGTTAGTAATTCCTCCATCATTTATCTCGAAAACCTTTTTTACAATTTCCGCTATCTGACAGTGCTAAAAATGGTGGAACAGCATTTCCTCACTTGCTTGTACTGCCTGAGTTCTGACTTCCCCCAAAAAGATAGTTATCTGGAAAAGTTTGAATCTTGCTGCTTCTCTCACCGTAAGACTTCTACACCTGCTGCGGATCATAATGAATATAAGTAATGTCCATCTTTTGAATATATGACTTGTTACAGTTGTAGCAGGTTCATTCGGTAATCGCACCCGAAATCTATCTGCAATATTTCCCGATTTAGCATTTTCATGATCAGGCAGAAGCTCATCGTTATGATTTTCATAATCAAGTAATCTTAGGAAATCTTCCGCTGCTAAGTTTCGACATATAAACTGGCAAATAATATTCGATCAACTCTTCAGCTAAATGTGAACGGATTCATGATTCGGAACTCCGTTTAGATTTTTCATCAACAATCCACTTATTGAGTCTTTTATCTTCAATATTTAAATCATAGTATTCGACAAACTCATTTCCTGATACCATGTTCACCTTTCCATTCAAAATCTAGCAATCGATTCATTTAATTGATCTTTAATTCTGATATACATTTCCGTATATATTTTTCCCAATTTTCATCAGAATCAATTAAATTATCATATACTCTTTTAGGCTTTCCATTTTTATACTTTTTACTGGATCGTAGTGAGAAAAGATCGATTCAAAGCACTTCTAATTTTTGGCAATGACACTCAATCACCTCACTGAACTGAACTGGATTATCTGTTCGAGCAAGAAAATTTTTTGGATGTTTAAAGATCTTCTCTGATACCAAGAAAATTACGCGATGCCTTTTTTGGCACTCCAGTAATTTTCAGATCGAATTCAGATAATCAATCCTTTGTTATTTCCGACTTCTTTAACTAAAGAATAAATTCATACTCCCCATCACATTTTCAGATCATTTATTATCTAGTCAAATACATACTCGCATTTACTTTTGCAGAAAGTAAACCGCTTACATTTTCCATAACAAATACTGATGGACCATGCTTTTTAATAATGCGTAAGTATTCTTTGCACAAATAGACCCGATGATCATCAGGATCTATCCCACCAACTCTTGATCTTCCCGCATTAAAAGTAAGCTTGACATGGAGGCCCACCAACTAGTACTCAATTAGCCAAATATTTCTTCCCAAGCCTTTCTTCAATAATTTTATCAACTTCATTTGAGGGCCAATGCAGAACATTAACTCATGCTTTCTTGCCTCTTCTTTTGCTTTAGCACCTTCTGTTGTACTGTTTAGACAATTTGTGTTATTCTAACTTCCTGATTTTAAGTGTTTTAATCTTCAAAGCTTCGTAATACTCATCTGGAATAGGCTTTCCTTCTTTAATAAATTGTCGATAAAAACTTCTCCATATTAAAGTTTTGTGTGCATTTCATCTTTTTCAATGGATAATTTTATATCAAATAAAGGCTTTCCTTTTGTTCCGGTATGCAGAAAAACCTTCCCCTGAGTCCGCCTGGTCCCGCAAATATGTCAATCACAGGAATACTCATCTGTCAGACTTTAAGTCGTTCATTAGTTTATTTAGTGCTTCTGAATATTATCCGTTTTAAGCTCGCATTCCCAAACAACAATAATATTCCAACCTTCTTCTTCAAGTTTTTCAATATGTTTTTGGTCTCTTTCCTTATTTCCGTAGAGCTTTTTTTTCCAGAATTCGGCATTGGATTCAGGAAGCTTAAAATATTTACACCCTTCATGAACATGCCAAAAGCAGCCGTGCACAAAAATCACAGAGTTATACTTTGGTAACACCAAATCAGGTTTACCTGGTAGATCTTTTACGTGCAAACGATATCGAAATCCATTAGCGTGAAGAAGCTTTCTGACAATCATTTCAGGCTTAGTATCTGTAGCCTTAATCCTGGCTCATATTGTAGCCTGGCGCGTTTCTGTCGGCTGCGGCGTACATCTGCTCATGTCGATAATACCCCTTCCCTTCAACTGCAACGCCTCACTCCACCCCGCGGATCTAGTCATGTCTCCTTCATACCTCGGTATCACATGGCAGTGAAAATGAAAAACCGTCTGTCCCGCTGCTTCGCCACAGTTCATTCCGATGTTGTAGCCGTTCGGCTCATGCGATTCTTCAATTAGCTCTTTAGCTTTTAATATCATTTCAGGGAGTTCTTCCCGCTCATCATCGGTCAATTCAAAAAAATCACACCGGTGTTCCTTGGAGATAATCAAGCAGATGGCCGTCACTCACCGGGTATTTGTCCGGCACAATGAAGAAGTGAGTTGCTGTGGAGTAGCCAGTCGCTTTCTGGAATTTTACTGAATACGGATTCCATCTTTCAATTCTCTTTGTGATAATAATCAAACCGGTCATTATGGTGAAGAAGTGCCTCAGTTGATGGGAAATACCGGTCGTTTTCAGGCAGTAGAATCTGTCTGTTTTTCAACTCCACCGTTTCCTCCACCCTGTTTTCATTTCGTTCAAGCCAATACGATAACCGGATTGTATAATCATCACGGATAGTCAGCATCATCTTATCAAACATCCAGTGATGCGAACGGCAAAGTGAAAGTCCATTGCGGGGATCATCATTATTGCTTTCACTCCATGGAATAATGTGGGCTCCCTCAACCAATGTTTGTCCGCCCGGAGTTACCAGCCTGCTTCGGCAAACGGCACAACTCTGGTCATAATTCTTTCTCACTGCTGTTGAAAACCCGGCCTCTCTCACCTGGGCATTTCGTGTAACAACTTTTCGCTTATTCTTATCTTTTTGAATCGGAACAAACGGTTCCGCAACCATCCCTTCCACTTCATTGGTGTACTCCATCGCCTGTCGGTTGAACGCACCGATTTCCAATACCTTTTCGGCGGTCTCATCAGAGAAGTAGTGCCCTGTCAATAATTTTCTGATCTTATGACGTTTCGTCGGGCTCTCCATCAAATCAAACAGTCCGGGATCTATCACTGCATATTTTACTCTATTTTTCAAACCTCCCAACGATGGAGAATTTTTATACTTTTTCTCCCCGGCTTTATAGGCAAGCTCCCAAAATGGTTCACTTTTCATATAAAAGTATGGCAAGCCAATCGTAGTAACCTGATCTTCACCCATCACAGCATTCCAATAGGTGAAAAATGTATCAACTAAATCTTGTGAAAGTTCAATTCGATTATCTGAAATCCAGCCCTGATCAATTCCATCAAGTATAGAGAGCAGCAGAAATGGCTTGTGTGGTGCCTGTCCGCGAGTCGATTCACCCCACCCATGTGATCGATCAGCCCGTAAATTTAGAAGTGAATTTATTTCTTGTGAATGCATTGCCATATGGATAGCCAATATCGTAATTCATATTCAATTTCCGAATCCCATCTCAAAAAAACATCCAACTTTCCTCCCCACCTTCTCCGTACCAGGTCCGTACCCATTATACGGCGTACGGTCTACGGAATACGGTTTATGGGAGTATGAAATGTCGAACGGACGAATATTGAATGATAAATGTTGAAGGAGGACCGAGAATTTCGAACCGAAAAATGATTGCAAGGAGGATGGAATTATCAAACCGAAGAATATCGAACCGAAGAATGATAAATGTCGAAGTGGTTTTAGTTCGACATTCGGCGTTCAAAATTCATCATTCGACATTTCTCCTGATCGACATTCGGCGTTTGCTAATCAATATTCGACATTTCCCCTGTTCGACATTCATTCGTGCCTATCCTTCAAATAATCTTTTCACCAGATCTCTTGGATAGGTCACCCCTTCCGACATGCGTTTGTTAATCGCGCCATAAATGTGCTCGGTCAGAATCAACTCCTGTCGGTCCCAGTCTATTTCGTCTGCTGATGCAATTCTATCGTAGTAAATATAGGCGTCAAGGTGATGGCCGATATCGTTCATGCTCCCCAGGATGCTGCGGCTGTCGGTTTTTAGCAGACGAATCTCCTGCATCGCGTCCATCTCCCGGTCGATGAGGTGTTGTGGGACATCAAGCCTTTGCAGAAGACGGCCGGTTCGTTCAACAAATTCAGGCAGCATCTTCCGCGTGCCGTTTCCGGGTACGAAGATGGTGATATAGGTGTTTACATTAAAAAAGATCACCACAGATTTTCCACGGTACGGCAGTGATTTCACGTTGGCATACCACTCGCCAAGCCGTCCGTCAGACGTGGGTTCATTCTCAGAGTCAGACAGCGAGTCCGGCCCCTTCATTCGTTTCAGTAGTTTTTGGGTACAGCGTATGTTTATCATATCGGAAGATAACGGAATAAGGAAAATATCGAACAGAAGAATATTGCTGCGTGCTTTTCGCAGTCCCGATTTTTCGGGAAATGTTGAATGTCCAATGAGCGACAAATCGACATTCGGTGTTCGTTATTCATCATTCGACATTCCCCCTGTTCGACATTCGGCGTTCGTTATTCATTATTCGAGATTTCCCTCCTGTTCAGTACATTCGGTTCGCTTTCCTCTGCTCGACATTCACCTGTCATCGGCTTTGTAATCTTTCACTTTTCCCTGATCGACATTCGGCGTTCATTATTCTGCGGTTCGATATTCAAAAAAGCTCTTCTGGATTCAGTTCTAAAAATTCCTGCCAGGCCAGCCCCTCATCTCCGACGAGCAGTACTTTTTCGGGGCTGAATTTTTTTGAAAATGCCTGCATCCCACCGGTTCGTTTTCCAGAACCACTTTTTACCTCAATGCCAATGACCTGCTCCCCTTTTTGCAATACAAAATCCACTTCATCATTGCTGTGGCGCCAATACATCAGCTTGAGATCACTGTTTAGCGTGGCGTTCAGTAAATGAGCCCCAACGGCCGATTCAACCCAGCGTCCCCATTCGGCCGGACGGCCTTTTAGCTTCTCAAATGATTCCGGATATTGAGCAGACATCAGCGCGGTATTGTGCACCTGCAATTTGGGGCTTGATGCACGCTTCCGGATTTTGTTGGGTGAAAACTTATCCAGCCCGGCTAAAAGTCCCGCTGTATCGAGCAGATGAAGGTAGTGCGACAACGTTGTGGTATTGCCGGCATCATGCAGTTGACCAAGCATTTTGTTGTAGGACAGAATTTGACCGGAAAACTCACAGCCAAGCTCAAACAGTTGTTTCATGAGTGCCGGTTTGTCCACCCGGGTCATCATCAAAATGTCTTTCGACACGGTGGTTTCAATCAGCGAATCACGCACATACTGTTTCCAGCGGGATTCGTCGTCAATCAGAGCGGCCGAACCTGGGTACCCGCCAAACCAAACGAATTCGTCGGCACTTAACCCAAACGCCGAGTTCATTTCAGGATAAGACCAGTGCCCCATATAGGTTGATTCATACCGCCCGGCCAGTGATTCTGTGAGCCCTCGCTGTAACAACAGTCGTGATGATCCCAATAGAATCACCTGAAGATCAACCTCCCCGGCGCGATCACGGTCCCACTCTTTTTTTACCTGCTCACTCCAGTTTTCAACCTTTTGTACTTCATCAATCACCAGAATTGCGCTCTGTTGTTCATTGCTTCGGCACTTAATGCGCGCAGCTTCCCACTGCTGTGATATCCAAACTGCATCAGAAGCAGCCACCCCGTCTGCCGAGCTATAATGCCACGGTAATTCCGTTTGATGCAGTAACTGCCGGACCAGCGTTGTTTTTCCAACCTGACGCGGCCCATAGAGTACCTGGATAAACCTTATCGGTTCACTTTCAATGCGTTTTTTCAGAATCTGTAAGTGAAATCTCTCGAATGTTTCCATATTTACTCATTTAGTTGAGTAAAATTACTCAATGTATTGAGTAAATAAAAATATATCAACGAGAACACCTGAGGAGAATATCGAACAGCAGAATATTGAATGTTGAATGTCCAATGAGCGACAAATCAACATTCGGCGTTCGCTATTCATATTCGACATTTCCCTGATCGACATTCGGCGTTGATTCTTCGTTCGACATTCCCTGTTGATTCGATTATTCGATATTTTTATTTTTTTCTGTAAGGAAATTGCAGTTTTGGATTCATATAAATGGTACAAGAGTGTTCATTAAAAATTGGAGAAAATAATGAAAAGAGAAACCTATGATCTTGAGGATCGCCTAATTGACTTCTCGGTAATGGTGATAAATATTGGAGAAACATTACCAAAATCAGAAGCGGGGCGCTACTTGTCGGGACAAATAATTCGTTCAGGAATGTCTCCGGCACTGGTCTACGGCGAGGCACAAAGCGCTGAATCGCGTAAGGATTTTATTCACAAAATCAGCATCATGCTAAAGGAGTTGCGTGAGACGCGAATTAATATGAAAATTATTTTGAAAAAAGGTTTTCTAAAAGATAGAAGCCTGCTTAGCAACGGTCTTCAAGAAGTGAATGAGCTAATCTCAATTTTTGCAAAGAGCCTGCAAACAGCGAAGAAAAACGCGCGAGGAAATATCGAACAGAAGAATATTTAACCGTAGAATATCGAACCGCAGAATGTTGAATGTTGAACCTTTTGTAATATCGAACAGAAAAATATTGCTGCGTGCTTTTCGCAGTCCCGATTTTTCGGGAAATGTTGAATGTCCAATGAGCGACTGATCGACATTCAGCGTTCGTTATTCATCATTCGACATTCCCCCTGATCGACATTCGGCGTTCGTTATTCTTCTGTTCGACATTCCCCCTGATCGACATTCCCCCCTTCCTTGTCCAAATCGCTCAGCGTCCCGCCGGTGCTCCTATGAGAATGGACCGTTCAATGTGTAGATGGAGGATGTTTGGAATTTGTGGCTGATTGTCCTCATAATTTGCCAACTGCGATTGCCAACTGCAAACTTTTCCTTTCCCCAAGATCAGGTTCAATATCTGAGTAGTATTTTTTACTCTTTTTCAAATCAAATAGAGCTGCTTCAAAAAACTCAATGATCATCTTCCGGATTATTTCGAAGTTCACGGAAAACCGTTTCCTCAGAAATAGTATTCATCTCACCAGCTTTCCATGACTGGTATCGGGTTTCTGCTTCATTCACCCATTTGTCGATTTGACTTCCATCCTTTGTTTCCGGTTCAAGACTTTCGAGAAGCTTAATCAGTAAAAGAAGCCGATCTTTTTCATCAAGCTCAAAAACACTTTTTTCGATTGATTCTGAAATTGGCATATATAGTGTCGGTTTAATTCGAACCATGAATGATTGGTTGAATTAATGTAACGAAAATCATTTACAATTCATGCTTCAGGATGCCTTCTTCTTATCTTTTTAGGCTCTTTAACCTCCCGGAAAACAAGTGAATATCGAACCGCAGAATGATGAATATTGAACAAACCCGTCACTTTCGACATTCGGCGTTGGTTATTCTTCTGTTCGACATTCCCCTTTA
>JAXHMN010000023.1:0-17947 GCA_034521465.1 Melioribacteraceae bacterium
ATCCGGCGGATCAAAAAATGAATCCCAATTTTCTTAATCCGGCATACCGCTGTCCCTACCTTTCATTTACACAGCCTTCAAAATATTTGATGAATATTATTTTAATACCCGCATTGCATTTAATATTGCAATTACCGCCACACCCATATCACCGAATACAGCTTCCCACATTGTTGCAATTCCGAATACTCCAGAGAATTATAAAAAAAGCTTTAACACCCATAGCAAATGTTATATTTTGCCAAACAATTTTTCTCGTCCTCTTGGCAATGTCAAGCGAGTCAACAACTTTTGTTGGTGAGTCAGTCATAAGTACAACATCGGCAGTCTCTACAGCCGCATCGGGAACCGAGCGCACCCATAGCAATGCCAACATCCGCTCTGGCAATTACCGGGGCATCATTAATACCGTCGCCGACAAAAGCTACTTTCCCGTCCGGTTCATCATTCATAATTTTTTCAATATGTCCTACTTTATTTTCGGGAAGTAATTCATAGTAATAATTATCAATACCGAGTTTATTTGCGAAAAACCCGGCGGTGGTTTTGTTATCGCCGGTTAGCATAATTGTCTTGATTCCTTTTTCATTTAAACTCTTTATCGCATCAACGGAATCATTTTTCAAACTATCTGAAATTGTAATGTAGCCGCCGTATTTTCTATCGATTACAACATGAACTACCGTTCCCTCGGCGTGGCAATGCTTATATTCAATATTTTCCTTATGAAGAAGTTTATCGTTACCAGCTAACACTTCTTTGCCGCCCACTATTGCACTAATCCCGTGACCGGAAATTTCATTAACGTTTCGAATTCTCGAGTTATCGATTTGACCATCGTAAGCATCCAAGATTGATGCAGCAATCGGATGATTCGAATGCGCCTCGGCATGAGCAGCATATTTAATCAGTTGTTCTTCCGAAAATCCGTTTACTGTTGTTATACCCGATACATTGAATTCCCCTTTGGTAAGAGTCCCGGTCTTATCGAAAACAACGGTTTTTACCTTTGTGAGTGCATCTAAAAAGTTCGAACCTTTCGCAGAGTTCCCTGTTTAGATGCTCCGCCAACTCCGCCGAAATAACCTAAGGGAATACTGATTACAAGTGCACATGGACAGGATATAACCAGAACAACCAAGGCTCTGTAAATCCAATCCTGAAAAGCTGCGCCTGAAATAAACAGCGGTGGAAGAACAGCAATCATTATTGCCGCGATGACCACAACTGGTGTATAGTATCTGGCAAAGGTTGTAATGAACTTTTCCGTCTCGGCTTTCTTTGATGACGCATTTTCCACAAGTTCGAGAATTTTCGAAATAGAAGATTCACCGAAAGATTTTTCTACTTGCATTTTTAACAAGCCGGATTGATCGATCATTCCCGCCAATGCTTCATCGTTCTCTTCAATTTTTCTCGGTACGGTTTCACCGGTTAATGCCGATGTATCTACAAAAGAATTACCTTCAATTATTTTACCGTCAAGCGGAATTTTTTCACCGGTTTAACAATAATTATATCATCTATTTTAA
The DNA here is from genome assembly GCA_034521465.1 of Melioribacteraceae bacterium. Taxonomy (GTDB): domain Bacteria; phylum Bacteroidota; class Ignavibacteria; order Ignavibacteriales; family Melioribacteraceae; genus SURF-28. The sequence continues at coordinate 1,533 of JAXHMN010000023.1, forward strand.
CATCGTCGGGCGAAACTTTTTTTATTTCACTTTCGGAATTTTTTGAAGAGACAACGAGATTCGCATAATCCGGTTTAATCTCGAGAAGTGATTTAATTGATTTACGTGAACGGTTTACAGATATATCTTGGAATAATTCACCGATCACATAAAATAACATTACGGCAACACCTTCCGCCATTTCATGAATAGCAAAGGCGCCGAGTGTTGCAATGGTCATTAAGAATTGTTCGTCGAATACTCTGCCTTTGAAGATATTTCTAAACGCCGAAGTTAAAACACCCCAGCCGCTTATTAAGTATGCAGCGATATAAATAATGTATTCAACAATCCAATACTGCGAATTATGTAATTCATCACCGAACAATAAGCCGGCGGCTAAAATAATAATAGCGGATAATGCTTTTATAATCGTCCATTTGTTTTCAATGATTTCATTTTTAGTAACAAATTTTTGAGTATTATCGGAATCTGCTATTTCAACTTCCGGTTCAAGCTCATTTATTTTCCTTTTTACTGTTTCGAAATTATTTGTATCTATTGTCAATGACGAATTAGCAAAATTCACATTTACAAATTTAACTTCCGGCATTTTTGAAAGTCCGGTTTCTATTTTTGCTGCGCAGGAAGCGCAGTCCATATTTTTTAATTGATATTTTTTCATTCAAATGGTATTAAGCTAGGATACTATTTATATAATAATTCTAACATCATAATAAGATAAGTAAATGAATCAATTACGGGAACGTATCTTTAATTATTGCTGATAATCTCTAAATAGCAATACTATCACAATTTATCATCTTTAACATGCGAAAATTAAGTTACGTCAAAGTAGATAACTTATTTAGCTAATGATGATGCCCGCCTTCCCCTTTGTTCATCTCGGCATCAATATAATAACCTCCCTCTAAAACAATAATTGAATTTTCACCGATTCCAGAACCCGGGAAAATCTCTGCATAACCTCTGTCGATTAGTCCAATCTTTACCGACAATTTTTTGAACCGGAAATGCTCCTCCTCACCGGAATGATCTTCACCTGCATGCTCTTCCTCTGCCTGTACAAAAACATAATTAGCATCTCCTTCCCGGAGCAAAGCGGTTTCCGGCAGTACGTAAGATTCCGAATTGTCGGTAATAATTCTAGCGTCGACATACATGCCCGGCAGCAACTCATTATCCGGATTTTCAATTTCGGCGTGAACACGAACAGCTTTTAACTCTTCTTCAAAAGCTTTACCAACTGCAAAAACCTCGGCTACGTATTCTAAATTATCCGAACTTGCCACTTTGAATATTACGGTCTGACCAATTTTCACTTTGTTGATATCTTTTTCATATACCAAAAGATCGATATGAATATGATGGTTATCCAATATTTCGATTATTAATTCGTTTGGTTCAACGAATGCACCGATTGCAGTTTCAATTTCTCTTACATAACCATGAAAAGGGGCTATTAATCTAAAGTATGGTGTGATCTCACCGTTCTCTATTTCCGCGACATCTGAGATTCAGCATTTCCAATTTTGCTTTAAGTGATTTTATCTGCGAAAGATTAATCTTGTATTCCATTTCAACTTTTTGAAATTCTTTACCGCTCGAGATGTTTTCGCTGTAAAGTGATTTTTTTCGTTCGCACTCTTCCTTCAAAAAGTTTTGTTTATTAACCGCTTCTATATAATCCTGCTGAAGTTGAATAAAATCGGGGTGCTGCATTTGCACCAAGGTTTGACCTTCTTCAACAAAATCACCTTCAATCACTAAAATATCATTGACCGTTCCGCCCATTAACGGACTTATATCAGCTTTGTTCTGAGGTGGTAATTCGAGTATGCCGTTAACTTTAACTAAATCCCGCATTTTTCTTTTTTCAATTTTGCCCATTTTGATGCCAGCTGTTTCTATCTGCGGTAAGGTAAGTTCAACTGCTTCCGATTCTTCCGCATGATCGTCCGTATGTTCATCTTGGGTATGTTCACCACATCCCGTAAATAACATTATTATGAGAAAACTATAGATTAAATTTTTCATTTAATTCCTCTTAAACTTTTTCTTAAAATTTTCCGGTTAAAAATTTTATTTCGATTACGCTTCGGTTATGTTTTTTCAATAGCTCTAGATAGACGAGTTTAATTTCGTAAGCCTGTTTAATATTCTGAATATACTCGACGTAATTAATTTCGCCCGCGAAATAACTTTTGTTCGCAAACTCCAACTGCTCATCCGCAAGCGGCAAAGCCTGTTCTTCGTAGTATTCCAGACTTTCACTTATTTTTTGATGCTCCGCCTGTCTATTGGATAACTCGGTTTCCAGTTCTATTCGTTTCTGCTGCAGTTCGGTTTCGGCAATTGAGTGCTCGAATTTCGCCTCCTGAATTCGACCTTGCTGAGGAAAGAACCAGAGTGGAATTTCTAAACCGATTTTATAAGAATGGAATCCCGATACACCCTGTACTTTTTGAAGTGCGTAACCGAGATTTATTTTTCGGCAGTAGTTCGGCGTATTCAATTGATTCAGCATTTGATTTTACATTTACTTTTTCCCGGTAAACATTATAGACAGGGTTGCCTTCAATTGAATTAACATCTTCAATTAAATTAAAATCGTAAAGTGTAACTCCGTTTCCTTGCTTGTATAAAAGCTCTGTTCGTTCAGCCATTTATTGAAGTTTTTTAAGGCAATGTTCAAATCGGTTTCTTTTTCGTCAAGTATAACTTTTATTTTTTTTGCTCGCTTACCGCGTTTATCATCTCCAGTTTATTCGTTTCTCCTTTTTCATATTTCAGTCTCGCCGCTCTTTCAAAGTCCGCATAAACACTATCGAGTGAACGAACTGTATTCAACGCGCTTTTTGCATACAATAAATCAAAGTAAGCTAGGTAGATATTTCGTTTTAGTTCAGTTACGATGAAATCAAATTCTTTATTACGCTGTTCCGTTTTGCTCGCAAGATAATTGCTGCGGTAAATATACATAAGCGGAAAATCGATGCTCTGTTTCACGCCGTAGCTTTCGATACCGCCGTTTGCCGAACCATCCGTTTCTTCGACCGAGTAATAGAGTTCGGTATCACCAAAATCCCATGCAGTTTTTTGTAAGGATTTTTCTTTTTCCTTTCTCATTTCGGCAGCTTTAATAGCGGGATAATTTTGCAGTCCTATCTTAACTGCTTCATCTACACTTATTTTTTAATTGTTACTTGCGCGTCCAACTGCAAAGTAAAAAGAATTAAGAAGAGAACGACGACAGTTGATTTACCAAGTGCTAACTTATTGAATACATTCTGCTTAATACCGGATTCGAATAAGTAATAAAGTATCGGCAGCACAACTAAAGTTAAAAACGTTGAAGTAAGAAGACCGCCGATAACTACCGTTGCCAAAGGTCTTTGAACTTCCGCACCCGCTGATGTTGAAATAGCCATCGGCAAAAATCCGAGTATATCGGTGCTTGCCGTAAGCAGAATCGGGCGGAGCCGCGATTTCGTTCCTAAAAGAATTCGTTCATTCAAATCATCAACTCCTTCTTCTTTTAACTCGTTGAATCTGTTTATAAGTACAAGTCCGTTAAGCACCGCCACACCGAATAACGCAATAAACCCAATGCCCGCCGAAATACTAAAGGGCATTCCTCTTAAGTAGAGCGAAAGAACGCCGCCTATTCCGGCTAAAGGGATTGCAGTGTATATCATCATTGTCTGCTTGAACGAACGGAGCGACGAGTAGAGCAAAATGAAAATGAGATCAATGCAATCGGGACAACAACCTGCAGCCGCTCCGATGCTTCTTGAAAATTCTCAAATGCGCCGCCGTACTGAATATAATAACCGGGAGGCAGTTCTAAATTGTTATCAAGATTGGTTTTTATTTCTTCTACTAACGAAGTAACATCTCTTCCGCTTACATTAACGCCAACGTAAGTTCTTCGCTTTGTGTTTCTCGCGCGAAATCTGCATCGGTGCGGATTTATATTCAATATCAGCAATCTCTCTAAGCGGAATCTGGTTTCCGTCATGGCAGCGGTATATAAATATCTTTTATGTGATCGATGTTTTGCCGGTACTTTTCTTGGAGACGAACGACAAGATCGAATCTCTTTTCACCTTCGAAAACAATTCCCGCTTTCTTACCGCCGAAAGCCGCATTCACCACATCGTTTATTTCGGAAATTCGAATTCCGTAGCGGGCTATTTTCGCTCTGTTGTATGTAATTGAAATTTGAGGAAGACCCTGCACAGCTTCCGCTTTTCAGATCAGCAACACCCGAAATTCCGCGGACGAGGTTTTTAACCTCTTTAACCTTTTCTCGCAAGTACATTCAGATCATCGCCGTAAATTTTAATTGCGATATCTTCTCGCACACCGGTTAAGAGTTCGTTGAACCGCATTTCTATCGGCTGCGTAAATTCGTAACTCACACCCGGGAATACGGAAAGTGTTTCCTTAATTTTTTCAATCAGTTCTTTCTTGCTGTCTGCCGAGACCCATTCATCCTCCGGTTTAAGAATGATGAAGGTGTCAGCCAGATCCATCGGCATCGGATCGGTAGGGACTTCAGATACACCGAATCTCGAAACCACCTCTTCAATTTCGGGATATGTATCTAAAAGTTTTTTCTCAATTTTAGTCGAAATCTCTTTTCCTTCGGAAAGATTGGAGCCCGGCTTTTGAATTATGTGAAACGCAATAGTTCCTTCATCAAGCTGAGGAAGAAACTCGCTGCCCATTCTTGTAAAAGAGAAAGTGAGAGAAAAATAATACTACTGTTGAAAGGAGCACCGGCATTTTTCTCTTCATTGCAAATTTAATCACCGGTTCGTAAGCACGGTTCACCGCTTTCATAATTTTACTGCTTACGTTTTTCTTCTCGTTTTTATTCGGCTTAAGAATTAAAGCAGATATTGCCGGAACATAAGTGAAACACAAAATTATCACACCGATCATTGCGAAGATTAGAACATAAGCCATCGGTTTGAACATTTTACCTTCCAGCTCTTGTCAGCGCGAGTATCGGGAGATAAACAATTAATATTATCAGCTGACCGAAGAAGGCAGAGTTCATCATTCTCGTTGATTTGCTCTTGCTTATTTCATCCATCTCATTCTGATTTAAGAAACGGTTCAGCTCTTTGGTTCTTGCCATCATTGAAAAAACAATGCCTTCAACGATGATAACCGCACCGTCAACCAGAATTCCGAAGTCGATAGCCCCAGACTCATTAAGTTTATCCAAACGCCGAAGATATTCATCATACCGAATGCAAATAACATTGCAAGAGGAATTGTTGAAGCGACAATGAATCCGGCTCTGTAATTTCCGAGCAGCAAAACGAGAACAAATATTACTATCAATCCGCCGATGATTAAATTTTCCGAAACGGTTGAAGTTGTTTTCTGAATCAATTCCGATCTGTCTATAAACGGTTTTATGGTTAAGCCCTCGGGAAGCGAAGTTTGTATTTGAGCAATTCGTTCTTTTACTCCTTCGATCACTTCGGCAGAGTTAGCGCCTTTCAGCATCATAATCATTCCGCCGACAGCTTCTCCCTCACCCATTCTTGTGAATACACCGTACCGTACATTTTTGCCGATCTTCACTTTTGCAACATCGCCTACAAGAACCGGGATTCCGTTAACGTTTTTTACAACTATGTTCTCTATTTCTTCAATCGATTTTCGTTAACCCCTCGCCTCTAATGAAATATGCTTTGTGATCTTTTTCGATGTATGAGCCGCCGGTATTCTCGTTGTTATTTTTAATCGCCTCAAATATTTCGGTGATGTTTACGTTCATCGCTTTGAGTTTTTCGGGATCGACGGCAACTTCATATTTTTTAATATGTCCGCCGTAACTGTTTACTTCAACAACACCCGGTATCATTGCAAGCTGTCTTTTCACAATCCAGTCTTGAATTGTGCGAAGTTCGGTCGGAGTATAAAGTGAATCGTATTCTTCTTCGGGGACAATAGTATACTGGTAGATTTCACCGAGCCCGGTAGTAATCGGACCCATAAACGGTTCGCCTAATTCTTTGGGTATTTCTTCTTTTACTTGACTTAACTTTTCGGAAATTAATTGTCTCGGTAAATATATTCCCCATATCATCTTCAAAAACGATTGTAACGACCGACAGTCCGAATCGCGAAACCGAACGGATCTCATTTACGCCCGGTATATTCGACATCGAAATTTCTACCGGGAATGTGATGAACTGTTCAACTTCCTGTGTTGCCAGATTCGGCGCAACGGTTATTACTTGAACTTGGTTATTCGTAATATCGGGAACTGCATCAACCGGAAGCTGTGTTAAAGAATACATTCCCCAAACAATCAGAAGTCCGGTTAGTATACCAACAAATAATTTATTATTAACCGAAAAGGCTATAATTTTTTCGATCATTCTAATTCCTTAGTGTTATTAAAAATGTAGATTACCTGAACCAAGCAGCTCGGCAGGCTGTGAAATTAAAACTTAGAAATTGGACTAAAGTTTATAGTAGAAATTGGGGTGGTTGAAAAACTAAATTGGGATTTGAGTTTGGGTTTCCAATTTGAAAGAATGCTTTATTGGGAATTTTTTCTGGTATAATATTTATAGAAATTATGTTTTCGACTATCGGTGTAATTGCACAGCACTCACAAACGCATAGTGGGGAACAGTCATCCGCTTCACTCTCCTTTTCACAATCCGAAACGGCAAGTAAGCTTTTTTCATCTTTGGCGGAATTTTCAAATTCATGAAAATCCGCACACGGATAAACTGTATTTAATAGTACTATGCTAATTAATATGGTCTTTAGAATTTTCACAGCGCTAATATAAAAAAAATTGCTAACTAATGGGCCAAGTTGTATTTTATTAAAGCAGTTCTGAAATCATATTTAGATCAGAATAGTTGAAACAAGCTATAATGCCTTCAAAAAATAGCAAATAATACAGCACATGTATCTTATGTAGAACTTTAACACTTGAGATTGTCCTCGACTTAAAAATCTCGCGGATTAATTTGCAATTTACAACTCCCTATTAAGCTTTTAAAAACTGCATTATTTCATAAATAATGTTTTATGACAACAATTTATCTATCGCTTCAACAGCCTTTGTAGAACCTCCCATATTTTCAAAAGCAATGGCGATTTTTTCTGCCCCGGTGCAGTTTTAGCAAGAAGAGCTAATGGTTGGATAGAGTGGAAATATAAAAACGGTAAGACTCTTGATGAAGTAAAAAGACAATCTAATATTGAAAACACATAACCCGCACTTCAGCCCGACCGCGTCTATCGACTCGATCGTAGTGAAAAATAATTGGGTTTGGTATTTCAGAGTGGGTTTTTCCTTTAAAGTGTGATTGTAAAAATAAACTGAATAAAATAATAAGTTGAGCTTTTCAAACCGTCATAGTTGTGTTGGGCGGCGGGCTAAGCGCAACGACGTTAAGCACTTTTTGAAAATGTTCTTTAATTTACTGAAACTTTACGTGGGAAAAGTTACTTTGCTTTTTTCAATCCGTTCATAATTATTTGAAACATTTGACTCTCGTTTCCTGACATACAATCGATGGATGCTTGAATAAATAAATTATCTCCTTCTTTTATTCTCAAGGTCTCTTGGTAATCAATGTATTCATATCCATTGTATGTAGCAATCATATCAAAAAAGAGTCTTGTGATTCTACCATTTAGTTCTAAAAATGGATGAAGTGCAATTAGTTCACACATATAGAATCCTATTTTTTCAGCAAATTCCTCTTTGAGTTTTTCTGAATAATTTTTCAAATAATTATCTTTTTCTAATTTCTTGAATATTTCTTTTGAAGTTCGTTCAAGAAATCTTACTTGACAAAATGTGGAGTAGCCTTTTGAGATGTTTACATTTCTGTACTTTCCCGCAAAGTCATAAAGCTTGTTAAAAGATTTTCCGTGAAGTTCTCGAAAGTAATCTTCATCAAAGATGGTGTGTTCAGATAAATTTTTGTGAAAATATTCATAACCTTTTAATAGCAGTTTTTGCTCTTCTTCTTCAATTTTCTGTAAGTTCCGAATGTTGAGTTTGTTTCTGGGAATGTTGGTGTTTTCGTAATAAATGTAGTTCTTGTCGTGAGTGTACTTAGACATTAGTTCTTTGTTTTAGAACTAGTTTTTTTTCGTTGGTTGGATTTTCTAGATTGAACTTTGTGTCCCTCAATTCTAGAAGATATTTCAACAGTTTTTCTAGCTTTTTGTATTGAGAATTTTGGTTTGTTCATAATCTTAGTCTTGTTTTTACTCTTATCAATATACAAAAAGTGAAATGAAAGTGAAATATAAGAAAGTGCCTCACAAGCAAATCAACCCGCATCATTCGATGCAGCCGACTCGATTTGCTGTGGGGTAAGTGCAATGGTAAGCATTGTAGTTTTGGGCGGCGGGTTATTTGTAATACCGTTATATGCGGTCAAAAATTTCATAAAAAATCTATTGAAATAGGTTAGCGTTAATGCTAACTTTGTCATATGCCAGAAGCTAATTTTTATCAATCGGAGTCCGGCAAATATCCAGCTATTGAATTTCTTGATTCATTAAGCGGTAAACAAGCTCAGAAAATTGCTTGGGTTTTAGAATTATTTGAAGAAATGTCTGTTGTTCCCAAGCAGTATTTCAAGAAGTTAAAAAATACAACAGATATTTGGGAAATCAGAATCATATTTTCTGAGACATATTCAGATTATTTGGTTTCTTTGAAAGCAACAATAATTTTTATCACAAATGGTTTTATTAAAAAATCACAGAAGACTCCACAGAGTGAAATTAATTTGGCTGAAGACAGAAGAAAATATTATGAAAGGAAAAATAAATGAGTGACTTGAAAAAGTATATTGCAAAAAGAAAAAAAGAAGATAAAGAATTTGCACAAAATTATGATATCGGTTATCAAAATTTTAAGATAGGCGTTTTGTTAAAGCAACTGCGAGAAGACTCTGGAATGACTCAAGAAGAGTTAGCTGAAAAATTAAAAACAAAAAAGTCAGTCATTTCAAGAATAGAAAATCATTCAGAAGATATAAGATTATCAACTCTTCGTCGTTACGCAAGAACATTAGGAAGAAGAATAAATATCGAAGTTGTTTAATCCTATTAACCATCGCATATAACAAACGCATCAACCCCCGCCTTAAAGATTGGCGGGCAGACTGCTTCATTCTGCTCCGGGTTTGACTGATAGTTCTTTATTTATCGAAACAACCTGCAAGAATTAAATATAATTACAAGGTGTTGCTATGGAAAATAAATCAGTAATTGGAATTGCTTGGTTTGATGAGAATGATTGGGAAGAGTGGAAGAAAATTTCTGATGATAAAATTGAAGAGAAGTACGAAGATTGGTTAATTGAAGCCTCTTTAACAAAATTAAAATTTGAAGATGAAGGTTATGTTATAAAGGAAGTTAAAATAACCCCCGCGAGATTTAAGAAATGGTGTAAGAGAAATAATAAAAAATTAAATTCTTCTTCTCGTTCAGAGTATGTATCAGAATTGTTATCAAAAAGTCATTCATAAACTATTTTACAGTCTCTTGAACTCTCTGTATCAGAAGCCCAACCCCGATCAATCGGGGGTTGGGCTTCTTTTCACTTTGCCATGATCAAAAGACGAGCATTTCTAAAAACGGCAGCTCTCTCTTCTGCTTCTTTGGCATCGCCAAATTTCAATTACTCACAAACCCCGAGAGGCGAAATGGTTAACCGTGTCGGCTTTGATCCATTATCGGTAAAAAAAATATCGGTGAAAGTGACTGATAGATGGGGGCAAGTTTTTGAAGAGAGTGTGAATATTTAGTTGTTTACATTTGTTTGATGTAGTTAAGCGTACATAATTAGTTTTTGGAAAATGATAACACTCCATGCACATTCAAATTATTCTCTCCTTAAGGGAACAATTCCCATTGAAGAACTCATTTCTTTTGCCAAGAAAAACGGGAGCCGTTATGTAGCTTTAACCGATACGAACGCAATGTACGGACTTATTCAATTTGCTAAACTAGCACAAGAAGAAAACATTAAACCAGTACTCGGTGCGTTGATTGATGATCCTTCCGATGAAAATTTAAACGCAATCTTTCTCGCAAAAAATAACAAAGGTTATTCACATCTTTGCAAACTGATAACAACTCGTAAGCTAAAAGATGATTTCCGATTAATAGATTTTTTTGAAGAACAGATTAATGATCTGTTTATAATAACTTCATCACTCGATCTGCTTAGACAAATAAAATTTACACCGGAATTATATGAGAATTTATTTGTCGAATTAATAATCACAAAAAAGCATAAAAGAAAAACACGGAAACTTTACGATTTTGCAAAGGCAAATAACTTACAAATTGTTGCGACTCATCCCGCTTACTTTTTACAGAAAGAAGATTTTCTCTTACATAAAACCGTTACTGCAATCCGCCTAAATACTACACTTGAAAATCTCAGATGAAAAAGAATTGGTAGATGAAGAGTTTTATCTAAAAACAAGCGGCGAACTACAACACGATTGGCAAGCACTACCCGAAGCAATTTCCAACGCAGAAAAAATCGCAGATCAGTGTAATGTAAATTTGGAATTCGGCAAGCATAAATTCCCGGTTTATTCGCTCTCCGCCGGCGAGACCTCCTTTTCATATTTATGGAAGATTGCTTTTCGCGGATTAGAGAACAGATATAAACCAATTACCGAGCAAGCAGTAAAACGGTTGCAGAACGAATTAGAAGTAATTGATGAAATGGGTTTTTCCGACTACTTTTTAATTGTTTGGGATATTATAAGAGAAGCAAAAAACCGTGGGATGCTGCACGTCGGACGCGGCTCGGCTGCAAACAGTTTAGTTTCGTATTGTCTTGGGTTTACTGAGGTCGATCCACTCAAGCACAATTTTTACTTTGAAAGATTTCTCAACCGGGGCAGAGCAACTCCACCCGATGTTGATCTAGATTTTTCTTGGAAAGAACGTGACGAAATAATCAAATATGTTTTTGATAAGTACGGTTATGATCATGTAGCAATGATCTCAACTACTGTAACCTTCCGTGCGCGATCCGCTTTTCGTGAAGTTGCCAAAGCATTCGGGATACCGCAGTCGGAGATTTCGACTTACAGCAAATTTATTCCCTGGACTAGTGCAAAAAATCTAAGCAACCTTTCGGAAAAATTTCCTGAAGCAAGATCAATCAACTTTGAAAACGAACCTTGGAAATCGATAATAAATATTGCAGAACGACTTTCACGTTACCCGAGACATTTGAGTATTCATCCTTCCGGAATTGTAATAACACAAGAACCAATAACTAACTATCTTGCTGTAGAATACGCTAAAAACAAAGGTCTCGGTTTAATTGTAACTCAACCGGATATGTACCCGATTGAAGATTACGGTTTAATTAAAATAGATTTGTTGAGCCAACGCTCGCTCGGTGTTTTCAAGGATGTAATGAATAAGATTAATAGAGATTTTGAAAAAAGTGATGTGAAGATTTTGGATATAAGAGACTATGATAATTCTCCGTGATACTCCTTGCCTTCTCAGCACTTCTTAGTGAAACAAGGACGAGTTATACAAAGTACTCGAACGGCGGCATTCGGAGGTGGAGCAACCGGCGGACTTGATGACAGATTTGATCTAATTTTATTTTCCCAATCAGTTAATGATTACGGCGGAATTAGTTATAGAGAAGATATTGCAGAAGCAAGATCGGAATGAAATTATCAAACTAATACGGGGAGGATCAAACTTCCTCCCGATTTTTTATAATCAAGCCCTTTATAAATATACAGCTGCAGAATATCCACTTCGCCATAAAAGCCGATTATTCACGAAGGTATAGTTTATTTTGTGGAAGTTCACAAATATAATTCACAGAATGACTATTTTTGCACAAATCAAAAATAAATTTAACACTTGGTAAAAATACATATATGATTTTTACTAAATCTCTATTCTACCTAATATTTTGTTCACTCTTCACGGCTAATTTATCCTTAGCTCAAACAGGGTCCGTCAAATCAATCGATTCGGTTAATTCAATAACTTACGATTACATTGTATCCGAACCTGAGAGTCAGTCAGATATATTCGAAGAGAACCTTGACCAAGCCGAACAATCGAATTATAAAAAAGGAATTGCATTCAGCAACTATAATTTAGGTACTGGCTTACTACCTAAGCGGCCAATACGACAAATCAACATCCGCCTATCTTAATGCAATTAATTTATTCGAAGAATTAAAGCTAACCAAAGACCGCGCGGAAACACTCGGCGAATTCGGTTATCAATTAAAACGGCGTAACCTGAAAAAGGCAAATTTTTACATGAGAGAAGGTATTAAAATTGCCGAGGCAAATAATTTTGATACAACGTTTAGCAAAACTGTATGACAACTACGGTGTTCTAAAAGAGATGGAAGATGATCTTGACAGCGCAATGTATTTTTATAATCGAGCGCTTTACAATGAAAACTTTACTAAACGACTCGCTCGGTATACCCCTACAGTCTTAATAAAATTGCCGGCATTCATTCAATGCGCGGAGACTACAGGGAAGCATTAAAAGTGATGAACCAATCTGACGTTTACAGAAACAACGAAGAGGGCGACTTCGGCAGAATCGAAAATTTCGGTTTTGTACGGTGACATTTATCGATCCATGGGAAAAGTAAACACGGCAATCGGCTATTATGAAAAAGGATTGGAAAAATCGATTGATCAAGATATCAACTACTTGATTCGTTACTGTTACCGGCAATTAACAGATCTCTATAAACAAACAGGCAGATACAAAGATGCGCTCGAAGCACTTCAGTCATTTACAGCATACAAGGACAGCGTCCTTAACGAAGAAATCCGCTTAAAGGTAGCCGAACTTGAGATCGATTATCAAACTGAAAAGAAAGACCGCGAGATTGCAGAAAGCAAACTCGAGATAAGCGAAAAAACTTCTCAGCTTCTACTTGCTGCTTGGCGCTTCTGTACTTTTGATTTTTCTTTCCTTCGCAATTTTCGTTTATCAAAAAAGAAAAAGAGAAAGATTGGTGCTCGAAAACAAACTTCGTCAAGCCGAATTAGAAAATAAGTTATCCGAAGAGCAGTTAAGAATTTCAAGAGAGCTGCATAGACAACATCGGCTCGCAAATTACTTTTATGATAAGTTCAATTGATAATTATATCTACAAATCAAAAGACGGAACGGAAACACTCAATAAAATAGGCGACTTCGGAAGAGATGCATTAAAAGAACTCCGCAATACTATTTGGGCTTTGAAACATGGTGAAAGTGATTAAATGGAATTGGTTCTTAAAATAAATGAACTTGTGCAGCGAATTAACAGCACACTTCCCGAAATTGAAATAAAAGTTCATTCAGACGATGCGGAGAAAGCGCCCCTTTCCGCTGTGGAAATGCTGAACCTTTTCAGGATAACTCAGGAGGCAATTCAAAATGCAGTAAAACATGCCGAAGCTCCCGAAATAAACGTTGAACTGAATTCTCAAAAATCAACCGTTAATCTCATCATAAGCGATAACGGAAAGGGATTTAACCTTGCCGAAGTTAAAGCCGGCAACGGATTGGAGAGCATGCAGAAAAGATGCGAAGACTGCGGAGGTGATTTTGATATTACCAGCAGCGAAACCGGTACGAAAGTGAAGTGCGAAATCAAATATTAAATAGGGCATATGTCTTATTGAAAAATCATTCTTTACGGAATATGTTTTGAGCGTTCAATTATGAGTAAAGTTAAAATTGCCATATCAGAAGACAACGATCTCTTAGCTGATTCAATAAAAGAGAAACTGATTTTTTTCGAGGAAGAAGTTGAATATCGCTTTCGCGCTAAAGACGGTAAAGATTTAATGCAGAAACTTGAATCTGACTCAGACGTTGACGTTATTTTAATGGATATCGAGATGCCGAAGATGGACGGCATACAAGCCACAAACGAAGTAAGCGAAAAGTACCCGCATATAAAAATCATCATGCTCACTGTTTTTGATGACGAAGAAAAATTTTCAAGTCAATTCAAGCAGGTGCCTCCGGGTATCTATTAAAAGATGAAAAACCGGTCAAGATTATAGAAGCGGTAAATATGATAATGGACGGCGGCGCACCGATGTCCCCCACTATTGCGGCAAAATCCCTGGAATTGCTCCGCAATCCAAAAAGTTTGAAAGCAGCCAGGATAAATCAATTGAAGAATACTCTCTTCAAAGAGAGAAATTGAAGTTCTCCAAGAGATCAGTAAAGGATCTGAGTACACAAAAATCGCCGAGGAATTATTCATATCACCAAAAACAGTCCGGAAGCACATCGAAAACATCTACAAAAAACTGCAGGTGCATAATAAGATGCAGGCAGTTCAAAAAGCTCAGAAACACAAGCTTAATCTAACTTTCCTGTAAAATAGGGCATCTGCCTCATTGAACCAGCCCACTATTATAAAGTACCTTTGAAATAGAACACGGAAGATATTTCGATAAGTAAGTTAAATAATATCTCAGAGGTAATTATGAAATATATTACAATACTTTTTCTACTCCTTACAATTACATCAACTTTTTCATTTGCACAATGGGAGCAATTGGGAACCGACGAAGGACTTCCTTCATATTCGCTAAAGGTAAATACCGTTGGTACGGTAAATGAAAATGTAATAATATCAACGGTTTCAGACGGACTTTACTTAAGTGAAGACAACGGTGCAACTTGGCGAAGACCATCCGGCAACTATCCCGCCGATGCATACTTTAACGGTTCGGCAACGCTAAACGGAAAAATATTTGCCGGAAGCGCGTGGAATGGAATTGGTGTTTTTATGTCCGCCGACAAAGGTGAAACATGGGACACTTTGAACAATGGATTAAATGACGGCAGTCTCGGAATAACAGCAAACACAATTTTAGGTGCTCATAACGGTATTCTATTTTTAGGTGCAAGTAAATTTTATATATCTAACGATGAAGGGGCTAATTGGCAAGTTTCATCGAGCGGTCTTCCAGTAAATGGCGCACCATGGGCTGTTGCATATGACGGCACCAACTATTACTGCAGCTACAAAAAAGTTTATTCGTCTATCGACGGATTGAACTGGACAATTGTCGATAATACAGACCTCCCTTTTACGGCAATAATCGACTTAATAAGCATCGGAGATAACTTAATCGCGGTATCTCAAAACACAGGTATTTACTATTCAACAGATAA
This sequence comes from Melioribacteraceae bacterium, assembly GCA_034521465.1. Classification (GTDB taxonomy): domain Bacteria; phylum Bacteroidota; class Ignavibacteria; order Ignavibacteriales; family Melioribacteraceae; genus SURF-28. The sequence goes on from JAXHMN010000023.1 coordinate 16,759, forward strand.
TGGAAATAGCTGGTCTGAAGTAAACGGTTTTTCGGAAAATGATTTTTCTTCCGTTAGAGATCTTCTTCTCTGGAACGGAGAAATTTATGCTGCAACTGCCGGCAGGGTTTATCATTCAACCGACGAGGGATTAACTTGGTCACTGCTTGCAAGTAACCGGCATTCAACCGAACGGCTTAACAACTCTAAGCGCTACATCATCTTATTTATTTGCGGGACAAAACACATCAACATCCGGTAGTATCTGGAGATATGCTTTAACAACTTCTGTTCAACATGATAATGAATTAACAAAAACTTATTCACTTTCTCAAAACTACCCCAATCCGTTTAACCCTTCTACTACAATAAAGTTTTCCATTCCCGAAAGTGGATTCGTTTCATTAAAAGTTTTTGATATTCTCGGAAATGAAATTGAAGAGTTAGTAAAGATAAAAGTCAAGCGCAGGAACTTACTCGGCTAAATTTAGAACCACGGTAGAAACAATAATCTCGCAAGCGGAATTTACTTTTACCGATTGGAATCAAATCACTTTTCGAAAACTAAAAAGCTTATGCTGATTAAGTAGGCTGGCATTTTCATACGATTTCAATCGAATTTTACATAATGAAACTATGTAATTATAAAAATATGTTATCCTAAAAAAATAGGACATCTGTCTTATTGAATACTTATCTGTTTCAACCTTACCTTTGTATCAATATTAAAGACATCGTATCGATTTGATGAACAAGTTTTACACATTAACAAAATTAACTAGGGAGAGAACATTGACTAGACAAGCACTAAAATTATTCGCATCGCTATTTCTTTTAATATCACTACAAGCTCAAGACGGAACTGTCGATGAGACATTTGCTCTTGACGGTCATACAATGACAGAAATTTTAGAAGATAAAAACAGTGCAGCAACAAATGTTATTGTTTTGGAAGACGGCAAAATACTTGCATCCGGCACTTTTGATAATTTCGGTAGACCGGGCTTAGTGGTTGTACGATATAACCCGGACGGCTCGCTGGATGAATCTTTCGGTGAAGGCGGAATAGCAACTACCTTCTTTCTGAAACGCAAGTCGAAGGTACACCAAGTGCATTAGCGCTTCAAAGTAACGGAAAGATCGTTATTTCAGGCTCTTCGACAAGTGCAACAGATTTTGATTTAGCACTAGCCCGTCGCAATCCGGACGG
>JAXHMN010000024.1:0-10562 GCA_034521465.1 Melioribacteraceae bacterium
ATTCCGAATTTCTTTACATAAAAGAAGTTATACATAAAAAATAGACGATGTCTTTTCATATAACTTCCATATACGGGTTCATTAGTGACATTCTTAACTCTACAAAGCTCTGCACATTTAACAATCTCCTGGTACGTAGCCTCTCTCTCGTTCGTATCCCCTTACCTTGAGAGCTTCAATTGCTACTTCCTTGCCAATCTGATTCTTGAATTTACCAAAACAGCCGGTAATGGTTTTGGCCGGATTGAATACTTTGATATCCACACCTTTGATTTTTTTGAGTTCCTCGCCAACTATAATTTTTAATTATCACTGTTACTTACTAAGAGACAGTGAATTGAGGATCACATAATTTTTTTTATTTGTTTAAAAATGCTTTTTTAAGTGAGTCGATGTTTTTTTGATTTAGACGTTACGACTTCTTTATTCAAGGGGATACAATGAGTATAAAATATAAAATTACAACCAAGAATAAGCTTCCAGAGGTTGTTGATAAAGCATTCACAGACTATTTCAATTTGAGTGATGATGTTGCTGGAATTGTTCGTGGTTTTATTAGTCCTTTAAAAAGACAGTGCAATTTTTTTGTCGAATATCCCTATGTAGATAAGGTTTATAGGAATAGTTATTACAATTTCTATTCTTCAAAACTCAGAAAGTATCGACGAAACTGCATCAGAATATCAATCTTTACAACAAAAATTAATAATGGAGATTTTCGAAGTGATAAATCTTTAGACACTCTTGAAAAGCATTACCGAGGATTTTTTGTAATTAGACCAACACTTCCAAGCCCAATAGGTCGAGCAGTTATTTCGCCTGAGGCTCTATCAAGTAATAATTTTTTAACCTGTACAACTCAGTATCCAGGTCACATGTAATGGAATTAAGTTAAATGTAACAGGATTTCCATATTCATCACAAAACACAGAAACAATTAGTTGTGCAGAAACTTCTTTATGGTCAATTGCAGAATATTTTGGTTACAAATACGCTGATTATAAACCACTTCTTCCATCAAAAATAATAAACATTTTAGAACAGCATACATACGAAAGGCTTTTGCCATCAAGGGGATTGGATGTTTACAGAATGTCTTATGTATTAAAAGACAGAGGTTTTTTGGAACAAGAATTTATACAGGAAGTCAGTTTTGCAAATTTTGAGTGCCTTTATTGGTAGTGCTTTATGTAGAATCGGGAATTCCTATTGTAGTAGCTATGGATGATAGAGATCGTGGGACAGGTGCACATGCTCATGCTTTACTTTGTGTTGGGAGGGAAAAGTTTAAAACAAATATGTTAAAAGGGCTCAAGAAGAATAACGGGATATATGGTTTAGATGAAGTTGAGAAGAAATTTGTTTTTATCGACGATAATCATTCTCCTTATCAGTTAGCAACTTTATCTAATCCCCGCCGCCAATTACTAGATAAGTCTTGGCATAATTGCAGAATTAACTCATTTATTGCTCCATTGTATCCTAAGATTTATTTGGATGCATTTAAAGCAAAAAATTGTGCAATTGCCTTACTTAATAATCTGAGAGCCCCTTTTAATTTTGATGATATTTATATGAGATTTTTTCTCGCATCAAGTAGATCTTATAAAAACTATCTCGCTCTAAATCGTGAATTGAACGATGAAATCAAAAATCTGTTTATAGATGAACCAATGCCAAAATTTATTTGGGTTGGAGAACTTTTGAGTAAAGATACTATTAGCGATGAAGAATGTATCGGTCTAATTGCTCTTGCGATGCAACAGAAAGTAATAATAGGAACCTTAAACCGCTTATTTTTGCTTTATATAAAAATATATACTTTATTAAAGGGATGTAAACTGACTTAGAAATACCTTATTAATCGAGAACCTTTAAAACCATTTAGCGTATTTAGAAGGTAACTTAAATGGATTTTAAACAAAACTGGGGGTTGTCAATGGCGGACACATCGAAAGAAGCTGTATCAGTGGATTTCGCTCGAAAAGTTTCTTTTCCTGAAAGAGAAACTTGACTCTATCAAAAAAGAAATGAATCAAAGAATGGAAGAAGTTGATTGAGAATATACTTAATAGAGAACGGGAAGCGAGAATTGATGCTTCTAATATTATTCTAAACTCTTAAAATATCCTTTCATCAAAAAAAGCTTCATCATTTCTGGTTGAAGCTTTTTTGTTTGTGTAGACTCCCAACTTCTTGATCAGCTTCAGTCACTTTCCTTAAAGTCCGGCATCAGGATAGCACCTAACACATCCATTGAAAACATACTTTATTAATTTACCTTTTCCCACAATTTAGTTGGTTCGATTTCTTCGTGAGCTACAAATGAACTTATTCCGAATTAACTTTGAATTATTACGAATTCGCTCAGGCGTCGAGCCTGGCTGGAACAATGAGTGCGAATGGCTTCTTCAGTTTCTTAACCCCATCTTTAACCGCTTTCCACCTCTCTGATATAAAACTCAACTAAATCCCAGTACTGATATCCCTTTTTGGGTGGTTTAAAGAACACGACTCCAAGCCCATATTGCTTGTATAATCTCTCTTTGCTGGCGGACTCTGTGAATGTTTGGTCTTGGGTAATTACTATTCCATCTTCCGCCGCCACTTTTGGAATCCATTCTTCATCCGGTGTACCCTTTCCAAATTCGTCCCGGATCGTAAAAACTTCAATTTGTTCATTAACTCGTGGATTTTGAAGAATGGCCAAAGCCTGAGCTATATTCGGCGTGATATTCTCATCCACATAAAACTTCATGCAGCATTACGCTTCATGAACGATAAAACATCCTCTACTGCATTCAGGTTTAAGTCATAAATAGATGCTACAAATTCGGGAGATTCTCCGGCATTCAGCATACTGTAAATGGTTTCAACTGTAGTATTTGTCCCTTGGATAACCGGCTGACCAAAACTGTGATGCGGATCAACCACGATTTGATGATCTTTACCCAGCGGCCAAAAACGTTCAGCCAAGATGAGTTTTATCCTGAAAGTCTATTTTTTTGCAGTAGGGAGCTACCAGTTTGTTAAAGGATAACTGTTGTTTTTCGTCCACTTCTAATAGTGAAGTATCTAACAATTCATAAAAAATGCGCTTACCGTCCGTCATTAATTCGGCGTGGGCAAATGGATATTTGGTTTCTAGCATTTCCGAGAGTTTAGCATGAGCCAATTTAATTTTTGGAAAGCTTACTCCAATCTGCCGAAAGGAGTCGACAGCTATTATTTCGATAAGTGTTAGAAAATGAAAAGCTTTTTCCCGGCTTTCACCCCAGGTATAACCGTCTTCAACGTCTTGCAAGAATTCCAATTCCCAGTATTTTTTTATCCACCGGCGTACTTTACCCTTCGGCATATTTAAAATAGCCGCGGCATCCGGGATGGAATAGATCCCTTTTCCTAATTGTGGTTTTATGGCTGCGAAATCAGTGGTCATAACAGAGATTTATTTTGCTTATTTGAATATAACGAAAATAAATAAACATGGATTTGAGATCTAATCAATATCTGGTTGCCTAAAGCCAATTGGTTTAGGTGGTTCATCTCCAAAATCATAGTTTTTCTTTAATTCTTTTTTCAACTGGCTGGATCTCACTTTGTATCGATTATGGCTCAATGATGTAACTTCATTATATAACTGAGCAAAGCCTTCCAAGTCTTGTTTTGTTTGTTTAGATGAAACCTCATTAATAGCATTTTTTACAAGATCATCATTTATCAGTATTTCTATTGAGCCTGTATTTTTATATGTAGATTTTAATTTTCTTTTAAGGGTCAAAGAAAGATCAATGATCATACTTGTAGTGAATAAATCCAGCTCATCTTTAAACTCATCCCAATATTGAATGTCTGATGCACCATTATTTTTCAAAACTTTGTGTAGTAGGCTATTCTCATGAGAATCTGATTTTATGTAATGATTTAATAATTGTACTCTCTCTTTAGGTGTAGGTCGGAAAAACTGGTATTTTTAAATAGAAAGCGACCAGGTCTGATTACTGCTGGATCAAGTTTACTCAAGAAATTAGTCGCAGCAACAACCAAAATTTTTTTCTCAGTTAACTTCGGAATTTTCTTGAAGAAGAGTATTTACTACCTTTGAATTTTCTTCATTAGCGTTACCCGATCCAGATTGGCGTGAACGTGCTACGGAATCAAATTCATCAAAGAAGAGAAGGGTTTTAGGCTTCTTTTTAACCTCATCCAATTTCTCTTTTAGCCTTTTCATGGCTCCATCTACATAAGAGCTACCAAACATACTTCGAGGTACTTCTTCTAATTCATAATCAAGATGTCGGCTGATCCATTGAGCCCAAAATGTTTTCCCACATCCGGGAGGGCCGAATAATATTATCCCACCCGGATTTTGTAATCCCCACTCCATTGCTTCTGATGGATTCAAAATTGGATCAATTTGTTCCTCAATGGTCATCATCACATCTTCATATCCTATAGCCCAGCTACTGTCTGTAATTATCGACCTTAGGTGTTTCTTCATTGTCGTTTTGACAAGAGACAAATGAGAGTAATCTCCTACCAGGCCCTTGTCAATGGCATAATGATGAAATATATCTGTGGCCCAGTTTCCAAAGCTCAGCATTATGCCACGGTTTTGATAATAGCTTGGATAGTTTTCCTTTAAATAGTCAAGGACCTTGTCCCTCGGCCGTCCAATTTTTTCAGAAATATCATCGACTGATTTAAGAGAGTAATAGTCTTCTTCAAATCTTCTGATAAACTCAGCATTGTTAAGTAGTAGCGTCTCGACCTTGTTTGTTTAAGGTATCTATAGTTGAAGTGATCTGTCGACTTGTATCCACAAAACACTTTCGTATAGGTATTTCAGCAAATTTTAAAAAGTGTTGGATAGTCGCCATTCTTGTACCTACTTCTGATGCTATATCACTAATATTCATTCTATTTAAGTCTTTACTGCGTTAGTAGATTAATAAGTGAAATTCGTTCTATCAATTGCGAACACGCCCGCAAGCCCTTCTCGGATCAAAGCGAACAAGTTTTTTATAGCCTACGCATCGCCAACAAACTCAGGTCAGTATTCAGGCAGAAAAACTAAATTAAATATGATTGAGTGAACTTATAGATGGCTGAAACTCATAATTAAATTCATTGATGATAGTTTTTTAAAACGCATTAATAATTGATAAAAGGGCAGAAATAGCTAAAGCATATATAATTAAAGACTCAACTATTTCTATAATTTTCCCTTTCCTCTGTTCTTTTTTGAGTCTCTCCTTAAAAAATAAAACTATCGAATAAACCTTTTTTACCTTTGCTATATTGCTTTGTGAGCTTGTACCAAACGCTTCTCTTACGAATTAACAAATGTTTTTCCTTTCCCTTTGGAAATTAGATTTTCAAAGAAATCTGAATGATTTATAAGTTCATTTAAGTCTTCCTCAAAAAGGCTTATTCGAGCTTTCTTTATATTCAAATCAATAGATCTTTGTACCCTGTAATAAATAAATGTTACAACATGAATAACCAATAAGAATCCTAAAAACCTCTTCTCGTTAACCTCAGATACATTTAAGCCTAAAGGTTGGATCTCATAAATATTTATATTTACAATCCAAGCAAATGTGAGTAGAAATGATAATGACAGTACAAACCGTTTTATTGATCTTGTTTTTCGAGATTGCCATTCTTTGAAGAGTTCGAAAGGTTTTTCCTCATCAATATTTGTTTGTCCAAGTTTTCTATAGGCTTTTTTATTTGTTCTTTCTTCATCAACTGTTAATATTTCTTTCCTTGAATCTTTACTCATTATTTTAATCTAAATTTTTGATCACCCGAACTCCTCCTGCACCAACGATGAAAACAACTCTTCTGATTTCTTGGTTATTCCCTTTGCTGTTTCAATTTCTCGTTTAAATCTTGATAGCAATTGTTGGAATTTTTGCTGCTTTTCTATTGGTGGCAATGGAATATCAAAGTTTTTGATTTGAGTCATGTTAAAAGCCTGTCGTGTACCACCTGTTTGTTGCCCAATAATTTTATCTTGATAGTTCTTTGAAGAGATTAAATAAGAAAGGTAATAAGGTGTAATTTGTTCTCGAATTGGTCGAAGAATGCAAACATGCTGATTTACATTTGCTGACTCCCTTTTATTGTAAACACATACTGTGCCAATTGAAGCTCCAGTGATATTTAATAACACATCGTGCTGTTCAACCCATGTGTTTTTCATTCCTTCATGAATTTCATCTGAAATGTATGCTACATCTTCCAGATCAAGCTTGTTCATTAAAACATTCTGACTTCTGATAAAAATATTTCCATAATCTTGATAAACTTTGCTACCACCTCTGGGCGTAGAACCACTGCCAACTTTTGTTGTTAGATCTCCAAGCTTTTTAACCTCCCACCCCTTCGGATTCGTAACCGGAATCCCCAAACATCTCCAAAAACACGCTTTGGATCAGTTCGTCGTATTTGGCCAGCATCTCCTTGTCGATCTCAATCAGCCGCTGCGCCCGGTCCAGCTTGGCGACGATGGCTTTTTGTTCGTCGAGGGTTGGGAGGGGGATTTCAAACTTGGCAAGTTCTTTTGTACTGATATTCGGCTGTGCCAGCACCAGTTGCAGCTTCATTTGAAAATATCATCAGTTATTTTGAAACGTAGTAACTCAATATAATTGTTGTAATCAATCCTTGATCAATTTTTGCAATCTGCTACTTAACCAACATGCCAATTTAAGAGCCAAATCCAACTTTTCCAGCTTATATGCACCAATCTCGCAGTTGCACCATCAAAGCACAAGTAATTCTTGCTTACAGATTGTATAATTTTCATGAATTCATCTACTTAAACTTTCAGTATAGGTATCTGCTTAAATTCTTCCGAAACTTTGACCATCCTGAATATTGGCGATCTTAATAACTGACTCCTGAATTTCATTATAGTCCTTGCTCTTGAAAGTATTTCACGAATAACTTTGCAATTTCATCTCAATTCGACTTTTCAAACCATCCCCTCCAATTCATCCAATAGCTTTGAGTCGCTCTTCGGCAAGCTGCCGCAGTCCCGGCTGACCCTCTTTCCCGTTGATAATGGTTTTGGGAGAGTCGTACTCCACCTCTTCGTACTCAATCTCTTTGTAGCGGTTAATGGAGAGGTCGTATTTCTCGTTTACAATCTCCTCTTCGGTACCAGGAAGCTTTTGTCGGTTCGCTTGCGGTCTGGATTCCTCGTCCAGGTTGTGGTAGCGTTCAATGATGTCGGGAATGTCGTCATCCTCAATCTTGTCGCGCTTGTCGTCCAGCGAGTAGCCATCGGCTTTCATATCGTAAAACCAGACGTTGTCGGTTCCGCCCGAATTGGTTTTGGTGAAGATGATCACCGCCGTGCTCACTCCGGCATACGGTTTAAACACCCCGCTCGGCATGGAGATCACGCGCGTTGAGCTGCTGCTCTTCCACCAAAATGCGCCGGATCTCCCTGTGCGCTTTGGAGCTTCCGAACAGAACACCGTCCGGCACCACCACGGCTGCGCGTCCGCCCACTTTCAGCGCCCGCAAAAACAGCGCAATGAAAAGAAGTTCGGTTTTCTTGGTCTTTACCGTTTGCAGCAGGTCGCTGGCCACGCTGTCGTAATCGAGGCTTCCCTTAAACGGCGGGTTGGCAAGGACTAAATCAAACTGCTCGCGCAATTCCCCGCTTTCGCTGGAGAGGGAATCCTTGTAATCAATCGTGGCCCCGTCAAAACCGTGCATCACCATATTCATATTCCCGATGCGAAGCATGGAGTGGTCAAAATCGTAGCCGGTAAACATCTCGGTCTGGAAATGTTTTCTGGCTTTGTCATCCACCATCGCTTTCGCGTGGTTGTTTCGCATATACTCACCAACAGCCACCAAGAATCCGGCCGTACCGCAAGCCAGGTCAGCCACATCCTCCAGCGGTTTGGGCTGCATCAGCTCCACCATCATATTGAATGATATGCCGCGGCGTTCGGAACTGCCCGTTCTGTCCCGCCACACTCAGCTTGGAGAGCATATATTCGTACATATCTCCCTTGGTGTCGCGGTTCCGCAACTCCATCTGGTCCAGCAGCTCCACCACCCGCGCCAGGGTTGACGGCTTCGGAAACAGGAACATGGCATCTTCCATATGCTTCCGAAACGTGCTGCCATTCTTACCGCCCAGCTCTTTGATGAATAATTATCAGCAAACATTGTGAACGTCAGTCTGCTTTTCAGAGATCTGAATCTAAAAGCGTTAATTGTTTCAGAATCTTTGTCTTGAATGTGCAAGAGAATTTTCCAGATTTAAAAAATATCATTCCATTTTGAGCTCTTGGGCATCTATCATTGGGTGTTACACAAGCAAAGCGCTTTAAAAATTTGCCTTGTTGGGTATACCTGGTCAAACAGAGCTCCCTTGTAACCAAATGAGATAGAAGAGAAATATATACAGAAATAAAAAAGCCTTGTAACGCTATTTGAAATATATGCGTTACAAGGCTTTACAAAGTGAATATGCAGAAGGGACATCAAAGGCTTCGAAAAACAGCTCAATAAAAATCGGAGGAATGATAATAATCAGCTTCACTCCTTCATTCTTTCCCAGGCGGCTTTAGATGAAATGAAGAGGAATAATGATGTTCAATCACAAGATGAATCGAACAAGAGATGGACGCTGTATTTTCCAGGAGCAGGGATAGGTGCGATGGATGGGGTGTTTGGTAAGGTGTTGGGTATCTGGACGAAGCGTTGAGTATCTGGATTACGCTTCTTGAGCTATTTGCGTGGCTTAGCCCTGCTCAGTTCTTCTTCTATCTTTTTCATTAATGTCATCTTGCTGAATTGAAAATAATGATTCACTTGAATCATCGTATTATTTCTCATCCTTGTTCTAATTGGAAGCGTGATGGTCGCAGTTACGAGTTTTCTTTTTTGCTTCATTGTTGTTGTTGATTTAGGGTTTCTCTGTAAGCTTCTACATGTCCTTGACGCTTCTGTATACATCATTGACGTAATAAAGGCAAGCGATAATAAATCTGCAAATACATCTAAAGAGCATTCGTGACATTATTTCCTTTTTTATTTACGTGCTTATCATCAAAATAGTAAGCAGCCGGATGATCGACAACTATAAATCCATGCGCACTTTTCCCAAAACTTTTCAGTTAATGGCAAGATGTCTTTATCCAGATCATGTGTTTCAATATGGCCACCGCTAAAAAGCTACTGGTACACCTATATGGGATTTATATAGACCACGTTCAGGGTCTCTTCAATCGCCCTGAGTGAACTTGTTCCATTCTTTGTCTACGGCACTTTTCGGTTTTTTGTTCCCAGTTGTTACGTATTCGACTGATTATTTTACTATCCTTAAACTTTCTTCGGTTATAATCATTCCTAATGCCCTACAAAGATCTAATCCGGCATGTTTATAATTGTCTGTGGCAAGAATTTTTTTTGGAATATTATTAGACGAATAAGGCTTACAGTTTTCACAGATATACTTAAAAATCGTGTATTTATCCTTTGATTTAATAGAATTCGTATCGTATTGATCAGAATCCTTTCTAACTGTAACAACTACGTCACGTATCTTTTCCTTATTTTCATCGGATGAAGTGGGATGCCGATCTCCTTCAGGAGGAGTGAAATGTCTGCGTGTTTCAACAAAATAACCTAATATCCATTTAGCATGTGTGCCACATAAATCTTTAAAGCCTTTCTCGGCTTCGATGAGAAGTTGATCATATTTTTCCTCAGTATCAGGCGGAGTCCCGTTTGAACGCCTCTTTAAAAGCTCTGTGAGTCTCAGAGATGTGTTTACATGGTACTCAGTATATTTTGCTTGAAACTCGCCAGACTGCATCGCGCAATATTTCCAGAGTAATCAAGAGTGAGTAGCATCGACGGCAGATAATTTAATTCTATCCGACGGCCAGGAAAGAAAATTATAATCCAACTCGGGAAATCCGCTATTCCAGTAAAAGATTAAGTAACTTATTAATAGAATTGAGAAGATCAATTACTTATAGTTAATAAGAATTTTACTCTTGTAGCTTTAGTATCTGCCTCTCATATTACTTTGTTGCACAACGCTTAACCGTTTTAAAATACGAATAACTGATTACAGTAATCAAGTGTTTTTTAATCATTGCATCTATCCACAATTGCTAAAAAAGAGCAGTCTACAAATGATAAATGAGGATAATGAATTGAGATATAATAGATGAGTAGATTTCTGATGTAAAAAAGAATAGTCTTGTCCCGACCTTGTCCCCAAAGGATGGGTGACTTTTGCTGGAACGCCCAGAATTAAAAAACCCCTGTAAGATCATAAGTTAATCGTTTCACGGGGTTTAGGTATGTGTGGGACCAGGGCGGAATAGAACCGGCCAACGCTTCAAGTTTTCAGCCCATCAGAGAATAAGCGGTTGATCGCCATTATTTTATTTTTTCGTTGAGATTTGCTGGGCGTTTTGAAAAAAGGCTGAAAATGTGAAGAGATGTGATTTTATTCCTTTGTTACCATTCTTTGTACCAAAGAAAAATGAACTGTTGGTATACACTAAAACAAA
>JAXHMN010000025.1:0-256966 GCA_034521465.1 Melioribacteraceae bacterium
GATGAAAACTTCGACTCAACCCCACAAACCGATGAACTTATCAACTCATTTAATTTGAGCAGCCTGGCCAGTGGTGATTCAGTTTCACAAAATTTTAATTTGGGCTCATTCTCTGCCGGTAATCTACAGTTAATTGCGGTAGTTGAGTTCAATCAAGATGAAGATATAACAAACAATCAATTGACTCAAGAGTTTATCATTAATGAACCTCCTCCGGCTTTCAATGCCATTGTGGTTAACGAAATAATGTACGCACCCTCTACCGGTGAACCGGCGTGGGTGGAAATTTATAATCAAACTGATCAGACATATAACTTACAAAACTGGCAGTTTGCCGATGCAGCCAATACTTCATTGATAACAACCGAAGCAATTTCTATCTCTCCCGGAGAATTTATTGTTTTGGCTAACAGCTGCTTCCGTTTCTGATTTTTATGATTTTGATTCAGAAATAATCGTTATGAATCTTCCCTCGCTTAACAATGGCGGTGATAAAGTAATTTTAATGGATGATAACTCGTTTATAATTGACTCATTAACATACACAAGTTCTTGGGGCGGAAGCAGTGGTGGAAGATCGCTCGAAAGAATATTGTTTGATCAACCGAGCCATGAATCAACCAACTGGGGAACTTCGGTTAGTCCCGATAAAGCAACGCCGGGAGGAATAAATTCAATCTCTCCAAAAGATTTTGATTTGCTTCTCTCTGAAATAAATATTTCTCCAAGTCCGCCGATTGAGAATACAGATTTAACGGCAGAACTTATAATCAAAAATATTGGAAACAACAACGCAAATACATACACGATAGAACTATACAATGACGAGAATTTTGACAACACCCCTCAAGCAGGAGAATTAATTGATTCATTCGAACTCACGAACTTAGCAAGCGGTGATTCCGTTTCTCAGACTTTTAGTTTAGGTTCTTTTGATGCTGGCAATGTTCAATTTATCGGGAGAGTGATTTTCAACCAAGATGAAGATAATACTAACAACGAACTCATCTATGAGTTTACAGTTTTCCCACCACCACCGGATTTTAACGATATCGTAATTAATGAAATAATGTATGCACCTTCGGAAGCAGAAACGGAATGGGTGGAAATTTACAATAGATCAAACCAAGCATATGATTTAATAAACTGGCAGTTTGCCGATGCAGCTAATACCGCCTTGATTACAACTAGTTCCATCACTATTGAACCCGGTGAGTTTGTTGTTCTCGCCAAAGATGCATCGGTATGAAGACTTTTATGACATTGATGCTACTGTAATCATTTTCGATTTACCGGCGCTAAACAACGGCGGTGATAAAGCAATCTTAATGGATGGCAATTCATTTATAATTGACTCACTTACTTATTCAAGTTTGTGGGGCGAGAGGTAGTGGAAGGTCACTCGAAAGAATTAATGTCGATTTACCAAGCTCCGATAATACCAACTGGGGAACTTCGGTAAGTCCTAATAATGCAACCCCGGGAAAAGTAAATTCAATTACTCCGAAAGATTACGATCTTACAATTTCCGAAATAAACTTATCTCCAAGTCCGCCAATACAGAATACTGATTTAACGGCAACTGTAACAACTGCAAATATTGGAATCAACCAAGCTAATTCTTTTACAGTTGAGTTGTATAATGATGTAAACTTTGATTCGACTCCGCAACCGGGTGAGTTAATTAATTCATTTGAATTAACAAACCTTGCAAGCGGAGATTCCGTTTCGCAAGAATTTGAACTGGGCTCTTTTACCGCCGGTGATTTACAATTAATTGCCGTAGTTGAATTCAATCAAGATGAAGATAATACTAACAACCAATTAGTTGAAGAATTTATAATAAACGAGCCGCCGCCTCCGTTTAACTCAATTGTGATAAACGAAATTATGTATGCCCCTTCGTCCGGTGAACCTGAATGGGTAGAAATTTACAACAGATCAGACCGAAACTTACGATCTAGACTAGTTGGCAATTTGCCGATGCAGCTAATACCTCGTTAATCACAACCGAATCGATTACTATTTCTCCCGGTGAATATTTGGTTCTGGCAAAAGATGAGTCGATAAAAGATTTTTATGATTTCAATGCATTTTTGATAGTATTCAATTTGCCGGCATTAAATAACGGCGGAGATAGAGCTGTACTGCTTGACCCAAATTCATTTGAAATTGACTCACTAACTTATACAAGCTCTTGGGGAGGAACAGGAGGAAGATCGCTGGAACGAATTAATTTTGATGTGCCTAGTTCTGATCCTAACAATTGGGGAACTTCCGTCAGTCCAAACAAAGCAACACCCGGCAGTGTAAATTCTTTAGCGCCGAAAGATTATGATTTGTTCCTATCTGAAATCAATATAAATCCGAGTCCGCCGATTGAAAACCAAGAACTGACTGCAGTTGTAAACGTTATCAACACAGGTTTAAACTCAGCCCCTTCATACACTGTGGCTTTATACAACGATCAAAATTTTAACTCTGCTCCGGATGCAGGAGAACTTGTTGATTCTTTCACGCGAACAAATCTAGCCAGCGGTGATTCCGTCAGTGTTACTTTCGAACTTGGATCTTTTCCGGTAGGAAATGTTCAACTAATCGGCGTTGTGAATTTTGAGGATGATGAGGATTTAAGCAACAATGAACGCATAACCGAGTTTTCTATTTTCCCACCACCACCGGATTATAACGATATTGTTATCAATGAAATTATGTATGCGCCTCAAGATAATGATCCCGGAGAAGCGGTGGTTAAAAGAAGCATTGATAAAGTTACAGCTGCCGAACCCGAGTGGATTGAAATTTATAACCGTTCAGAAAGTACATATTTGTTATCTGGTTGGAGAATTGCCGATGCTGCCGGTTCGGCTCTGATCACAACTTTACCAATTAGAATAGAACCGAATGAATTCGTTGTGCTTGCTGATGATTCATCTTTCTTTAATATCTATTCAAGTGAATCACAAGTAATTGTAATGAATTTACCTGCACTAAATAACGGTGGCGATGAAGTAAAAATATTAAATAATAATTCCTTCTTGGTAGATTCACTCGAGTATACATCAGCTTGGGGCGGCTCTAACGGTAAATCACTAGAAAGGATTGACCCAAGTGAACCAAGCACAAGCCAAAACAATTGGGGCGAATCAATTAGTCCAAATGGCGCTACACCGGGAACTGAAAATTCAATTGTGCCGCGCGAGTTCGATCTAGCCGTTACATACTTTGATTCAGAAACAGATTTTCTTTTTATCGAAGAAAACTCCACCTTCGTAGTAAATGTACTTAATCTAGGAACAAGCGAACTACTCAATGCTTCTCTCCAGATCTTTTATGATCAAAACGGGGATCTGACTTTTACCGAAGATGAAATAATAGAAGAATTTACAAATCTTGACTTTGAGGCAAACGAGCTAATTGAGAGAACTTTAAACTATACATTTACTGCTGCAGGAGAAGTAAATCTACTTGCAGTTATTAATCATCCCGAAGATTCATTTTCACAAAATGATTTCCTTAAATTAACAAAGAATGTTGTTGAACCAAACGTTAATAGAGGTGACCTTGTAATTAATGAATTTATGTATGCACCAAACGCTCCTTATCCCGAGTGGATTGAATTGTATAACAATACAGATGTGCCGCACCAACTTAGAAATTTTAGAATTGCGGATGCTTCCAGCAGCACTGAATTAAGTTCACAAAACATTTTAATACCTGCACAATCATTCTTGGTAATTGCTCGCGACAGTATAATTAATCAACTTTATGATATCCCAAGTCAAGTTCTAATAAGACCATTACCCACATTAAATAACTCCGGGGACAAGATCATGCTTTTCGATAATTTTGAAAGAGTTATTGATTCACTTGAATATACATCGGATTGGGGTGGCGGCGGAGGTAATTCGCTTGAAAAAATAAATTCTTTTGGAAACTCAAGAGATTCAAATAACTGGACTACTTCTACCGACCCAAGCAACGGAACACCGGGCAAACCGAATTCAATCTTACCTAAAGATTATGACGTAACTTTAGTTGAGTTTTACAGCGATCCTGCTCAACCTACCAGCGGTGATGAGATTAGTTTTTATGCCGAAGTTTTGAACAGCGGTATAAACGAGGCGGCATTTTCCGTTAAGTTGTTTGAATCAAATTCAGAGGGTGATAAAATCAATCAACTTGATGAAGTTGGTGTTGGAAATCTGGCTCCTGGAGCTGAACAAACAATTAACTTCAATTATAAAATTGATTCTTTTGAGGGAGACCAGTTTTTTATGGCGGAAGCAGATTTTGAACTCGATCAAGATACATCGGACAATTTGCAATTGATTTTAATTGCACCGGCAACACCGCCAAAAGCTCTGGTTATAAATGAAATTATGTTTGTACCCGCAGAAGACGAACCGGAATGGATCGAACTTTATAACCGCTCCGATGTTACGATTAATCTTAAAGACTGGATAGTTTCCGATGTTCTCTCCAGACCGGCAACGGCTGTTATTTCATTTGAAAACCTATACGTTGAACCGGATCAATTTATTGTACTGGCAAAAGATTCAAATGTTTTTGAATATCATCCCGAGCTCCTTCCTCCGCAAAGTTGTACTCGTGCCTTTTGCCAATCTTAATAACACAACAGACGGCGTTGTTATTTATGATCGTCTCGGTTCAACTATCGATTCGGTTTTTTACAGCAATCAATTCGAACGCAAAAGCGGTTACTCGATCGAACGGCTCTCTATAGAAGGCAGTTCAAATGACCCGGACAATTGGGCTGTATCTAACTCACCACAAAAAGGAACACCCGGATTTATAAACAGCAGAGTACCAAAAAATTATGATCTCGAGGTTACAACTTTACTAATTGATCCTGAATTTCCCGAGCTTGGCCAAAATATAAAAGTTGCCGCCGAAGTTAAGAACATTGGATTACAGTCGGTTAATAATTTTACATTAGTGTTGATCATCCGAAGAACTGTCATTCAACCAAGAATTTTCAATCGAGGAATTAGATACAAACGAAAGTCAAATTACCTTCTCGGACGAAACATTTAAGATGCCCGAAAGCTTCAGCTTAACCGCCGTAGTAACCTTTGCACAAGATGAAAACTTATCAAACAATAGTATGACCGAAACATTTTATTCGGGTTATCCTCCTTTGTCCATGCTGGTTAACGAAGTGATGTACAGCCCTTCTGCCGGTGGAAGCGAGTGGATTGAGTTTGTAAATAACACGAGTGAATCAATTAATTTAAATCAATGGAAAGTTGCCGAGAGAAGTAAACTGGGTAACCCGGTTGGAATCACGGATAATGATATTATCATCGAACCGAATGAATATTTTGTTGTAGCCGCAGACACATCCACCGGCGAGTTCAGAGATTTAGATATAAAATTATTTGAAGCAAATTTCGGAACTCTTAACTCTACCGAAGATGATGTTGTGATCTTCGATTTCAGAAATGCTATAATCGATAGCTTAAATTATTCATCATCTTGGGGCGGAGGCGGCGGAGTTTCAATTGAACGAATCTCCTTAAGCGCTCCGACTAATGAACGAACCAACTGGCTGCCTTCCATGTCAATCAGCGGCGCTTCTTTGGGCTCTGCAAATTCTACTTCCGGGATTATCCAAGCCGGTAAAAACCAAGTTGTGGTTAATGAAATTATGTATGAGCCGGAAACCGATAATTCCGAGTTTGTTGAGTTTTACAATACCTCCGACCAGTTTATTGAAATTGCCAATTGGACAGTTGAAGATGATTCCAAAAACAGCAGCATAATTTCAAGTACTTCTATGAGTATTCCTCCTGAATCTTACTTTGTAGTCGCAGCGGATTCTTCGATTCTTCTCAACTATCCTGAATTGAAAGATTTCGAAAGGTTGATAATAGTAAACCGCAATATGAGTTTAAATAATTCGGAAGATCTCGTTTATTTAACAAATGCGTTTAGCGCAACAGTTGATTCGGTATTTTATAATTCTTCTTGGCACAATAAACGAACTACATCAACCCGCAATAAAAGTCTGGAGAGAATCAATCCGTTTTTAGACGGTAACGATCCAAATAATTGGTCGACTTCTGTTTCGCCGGAAGGATCAACTCCCGGAAAAGCTAATTCGATTTTTATAGAGAACCAAGAATCGGGAAACGCAATTTCACTTACGCCAAATCCGTTTTCACCGGATGGTGACGGCTTTGAAGACTTTGCAATCATTAATTACAAATTGCCCCGCGAAGCAGTTTCGATTCACATTCAAGTATTCGATAGCAAAGGAAGAAAAGTCCGAAGCATAAGTGAAGAAAATCTTTTCACCGATAAAGGATCAATTATTTTTGATGGCTTTAATGACAGGGGTCAACCTTTGAAAATAGGCATTTATATTTTGTTAATTGAAGCGTTTGACAGCGGGGGCAGCACGCACACTTTTAAAGAGGTAGTTGTTGTAGCTCGAAAATTATAAAAAGTTAATCTTGTCTTTATTTTTATTCAGCAGTATTTTTGAAACTACTCACAAAAAAAATGAAGACAAGATGAATCTTATTAACGAAAGAATTAAGAAGTTTGCCGCACTTAAAAATATTGCGGTAGCCGGGGTTTCGAGAAAACCGGAAACCGAGACCGGAAACATTATTTACAAAAAATTTAAAGAGAACGGTTACAACACATTTGCAGTAAACCCAAATGCTGTTGAGATTGAAGGCGACAAGTGTTATCCGAATCTTCAATCAATTCCCTCGCCTGTTGACGGAGTGCTAATCAACACTTCACCCAAACAAACCATGAATGTTTTGAAAGACGCAAAAGAAGCCGGGGTTAAATACGCATGGATTCACAGCTCAATCGGCAGCGGAAGCTACAATCCTGACGCAGATAAGTTTTGCGAGGAAAACGGAATTGAACTTATCCCGAAAGGATGTCCTATGATGTACATCGGTAAAGTTGATTTTCCGCATAAATGCCTAAAAGGAGTTTTGAAAATAACCGGTAAGTTACCGTTCGGGATGTAGTTCACGGTTGATATAACCTCTTTGGGTAATAGCATTTTTGTTCAAATAACCTATATTAGAAACAAAATTAATTAGGATGAACAATTAATGCGGTATAAAAATATACTTATTCTAATTTTTCTAATCACAATAAACTTACTCGGCTTTGCAGCTGACAATGGAACCCCTAACCGGTTTGACAAATATGCGGTTGATGCTCTTTCATTTGAGCATGGAATATCTCACCAAACCGTTTACGATCTTTATAAAGATTCTAATGGGTTTCTTTGGTTCGGTACGATGTACGGACTAGTACATTATATGGGGGCTGATATAAAAGTCTATCGTCATGATCCTAAGGATAAATCAACATTATCAAATGACGATGTAACAAAAATATTTGAAGACAGCAACGGAAGATTTTGGATTGCAACATTCGGCGGCGGATTTAATTTACTCGATATCAAAAACGATTCAATTAGACGATATACTTCAAAGGCTTTGGAATTAGAAGATAAGTGGAATGGAATAGTTTGGGATATCAAGGAAGATAAAAATGGTCAACATTATTATTGCAACGGATAATTATGGAATACTAAAATTTAATCCGGTTAATGAATCACTAAAGCATTACAACATAAAAGATTCACTACAGTCTAGTTCTGAAAAAAAATATTCATTGATCTTGCAAGGGAATCTCTTTGCCATTATTGATCAGAACAGACTCCTCCGCTATGAAGAAACCACTGACTCCTTTGAAAATTTTTCATTCCCTAATTTAGATCTACCGGAAATACGAACTTTGGTTCAACAAGACAAAAACACTTACTGGTTTTCAACAAAAGAAAATATAATTAAGTTTGACCTCTCCTCTAATCAACATGAAATAATTAACATAAAGTATCCGGAATTATCCCAAGCAAAATTTATCCAGGAAATATTTATTGACAGCAAAAACAATATCTGGTTCGGAGGTTACGGAAATATTTTTGTGCTTAACGAAGAAGCAAATCAAGTAACTCACTTTGACAGCAAAGAAGAGAAGAATAAAATTTTTAGCGGAGGAGTAAGCGATATTCTCGAAGATAACAACGGTGTTATTTGGGCCGGCATCTATCAAGGAGGTATTAATAAAATTTCAGATAAGCAAAAAATATTTTCATCAATAAAATTCAAGGATGATCAACAAAATCACCTCCCGGGAAATAGAATTAATGACATGCTTAATCTTTCAAACAACAAATTATTACTTGCCACAAACAACGGGCTTTCCGTTTACGATAAACAGAACAACTCATTTGTAAACAAATTAGTCGGACAAAGTATTTCAACTATTCTGAAAGATGCTGATGATAATTTTTGGATCGGGACTAGAACCGGACTTCTTAAATGTAACAGTAACTTTGATGTCGTTAAAGAATTCAAATATATACCCGGTAAAAATTCAATTACTGCAGGAGCGGTGATATCGCTTCTTATCACATCAAAAAATGAACTTTGGATCGGCACAAGCACTGGCTTAAGCAAGATGAATTTAACGGACGGAAACATTTTTACTTTCAAAGAAGATTCCTCCAACCCAAACAGCATCAAAGGTAGTACTATACTCTCGCTTTACGAAGACTCAAAGGGATTTATTTATGCCGGAACATATAACGGCTTAAATCAATACGATCCAACTACAGGAGATTTTGCTCTGTACAATCTTGATCCAGATGATCCAACATCTATTTCAAACAATTATGTTTTCAGTTACCTCGAAGATTCCAAAGGAAACTTTTGGATAGGAACCGGTGGCGGATTAAATAAATTTAACAAAGACGAGGAAACTTTTTCGGCGCTAACTGAAAAAGATGGACTAAGCAACTCGGTTATTTATGGATTAGTTGAATTAAACGATCATCTTTTTATCAGCACAGCCGAAGGTCTCTCTGTGATGAATCTCAATACAAAAGCAATTAATAAGTTTTATCAATCGCACGGTTTGCACGGAAATATGTTTGGCATTAGAGCTTATTCAACTGATAATAATAAGCTTGTTTACATGGGCGGGTTAAACGGCTTTACAATTATAAATGTGGACGAATATTCTTCCCCGCAAATAAAACCGGAAGTTTTTATAAATACCGTTTCAAGCATAGATAACACCTTTAAAACAAATCTATCTTACAAGAATGTCGAAGAAATAACCATACCATATAACAGCAACTATGTAAAATTTGAATTCACTTCACTTGATTTTCTTAACCCGGAACAGGTTTCTTTTAAGTATCAATTGAATGGGTTGGATTCTACTTGGATTGAAAGCGGTGGAAAACCTTTTGCCGTATATCCCAAAATCGCGCCCGGAGAATACACCTTTTCAGTTAGGTCAGTTAACAGCACGGGATTTGAAGGCGCCAAAACAGCTTCCATTAGACTAATTGTCACACCACCATTCTGGCAAACTTATTGGTTTTACGCAATAGTTATTTTGCTTATTGCCGGTTCGATTTACGGTGCACATAAGTATCGTATTAAATCAGAGCTAAGAAGATTAAAAGAGATTGAAAAACTTCGAGAAGAAGAAGAAATTAAATTAAGAAAAAAAGCAGCGGATGATTTCCACGACGAACTCGGTCATAGAATAACAAAAATTTCTCTTTACAGTGAGTTATTGAAGCGAACAATTTCAGACCAAGAATCGGGCAGTTCGCTTTACTTAAAAAAGATCAGCGATATTTCATCAAATCTTTCAACAGGCGTTAAAGATTTCATCTGGACACTTGATCCCGGCAATGATTCTCTTTACGATGTCGAAATCAGACTAAAAGATTTTGGAGATGACTTATTCGATAGAAGTGGAATTTCTTTTAGAACATCCGGTATAAATGAAAAACACCAAAACCTGTTAATGCCAATGGATTGGAGAAGACACATAATACTGATCTTTAAGGAAGCAATGAACAATATCTTTAAAATACTCCAATGCCGATAATGTTCTATTAAGCTTTGAGATAAACGATAACGAAATTGATATAAATTTAACTGATGATGGAAACGGTTTTGATATTAATAAAATCAAAACCGGACGCGGACTAAAGAACATCCGTATGCGCGCAGCAAGTGTAAACGGAAAAGTTAATATAGAGAGCTCTCCCGAAGACGGCACAAGTATTCATCTCCACTCAACTCTACCCTAATTCCTCTTTTATTTGTTTATCCAGATTCATAACTTAAGCAAGTTAAAATGAATCGGATAAACAAATGATCTCTGTAATTATTGTTGAAGATGATTCGGAAATAAGAGACTCTCTAAAACTTTTAATTGATGATACGGAAGGATTCGAAGTTATTCAAACATTTGGAGATGCCGAAACAGCACTTAATTGGCTTGATGATGAAATTCCTGATGTTGTTTTAATGGATATCGGTCTTCCCGGAATGTCCGGCATCGACGCTACCAAACAAATAAAGAAAAAGTATCCAAACTTGGATGTGCTTGTTTTGTCAATTCATGAAAATGACGAATATGTTTTTAATGCTCTTTGTTCTGGCGCTACAGGTTATTTAACAAAAGACACTTCTCCAACAAAAATTATTGATAGCATTAAAGAAACTTACAACGGCGGAGCACCAATGAGCACTCAAATTGCCCGCATGGTTGTCGGCTCATTTAAAATAGAACCCTCACCGGATTTAACAAAACGAGAAAGCGAAGTGCTAACAGAACTCTGCAACGGTTCAAGCTATAAAATGATAGCCGATAAACTTTTTATTAGTGAAGAGACTGTTCGCAAGCACTTAAAAAATATTTACAGAAAATTAGAAGTCCATTCGAAATCCGAAGCTGTTGCAAAAGCAATAAGAGACCGCTTAGTTTAACTCATATTAAAAATACCCCCATTGGGTAATACCATACCCCTTCTCCCATTTGTATACTTGTATCGGAACTTCAAAAACAAAATGGGGGAAACATGACTTTCTCAAGAACAACAACTCGTTTATTATTTCTTTTACTGACAGTACTTTTAACAAACGGTCAAACATTTGTTAAAGATGATGACCACATTATCAACCAGACAAACAAAGCTGTAAATTATTCCGGCCCTGCTTGGATCGATTTTGATAATGACGGCGATCTTGATCTGCACGCACCGCAAGAACATATTTTCATAAATGACGGGGATGGTAATTTTACCCACTCAAATAGTTTAATTGAAGGAACAACTTCCGGAGTTGCAAACGGCGTAAGTTGGGCAGATTACAATAACGACGGAATTTTAGATTTGGCAATTGCCGGAGCTAGGATAAACCTTTACAGAGGCAACGGAACTGATTTTACTCGAATTACAGATGGCGTCTTTGATCCAGCCAATGGCTATGCAGGTTGGGCAACTGCCTGGGGCGACTATAACAACGATGGTTTTGTTGACTTAGTCGTAACACACGCGAATGGTTTTCACGCTGCATCTCGATCGCCGGCTTTCCTTTTCGTCAATAATGGCGATGGACGCTTTACAAGAAATGAAGATTTTTATTTTACACAAGAACTCGCTCCTTATACAATTCCCACTTGGACCGATTACGACATGGACGGCGATTTGGATCTCTTCATAGGCAGCGGGCCTGCAAGCGGAACACCGGCTAGAGATTACATTTTTGTCAATCAACTTATGGAAACGGGAACAGCTAATTTAGTTAGATTAGACGAAGGTATTTTAGGAACAGAATTGCAAGACGGACAAACTTACAACACAGTAGATTTTGATAATGACGGCGACTTTGATGTTCACCTCACTAACTACGGCGCAGCGCCGGATAGGTTTTACATAAACAATGACGGTTCTTATGAATCAACTCAAACTCCATTTACAATTGACGGCGGAAGATTAGCCGGAAACTGGGGTGATACGGATAACGACGGCGATTTAGATCTCGTTGTTACTAGTGAGAGCTCCACTGCGTTTTATCGAAATAACGGAGACGGCACTTTTACAGGAATTGACGATAACGGTCTTAACCTCGGGAGGAGCAGAGGAGCATCATTCGGCGATTATGATGATGACGGCGATCTTGATATTTTCATCGTCGGGACCGGCGGCGGATTCCTAACAAATGAAAATGACAACGGAAACTCCTATGTAAAATTCAACTTAGAAGGAACCGTTTCAAACAAAGCTGCAATTGGATCAAAAGTAAAATTGAAAGCAACAATTAACGGTGAAGAGACCTGGCAAATGAGGGAAGTTCTTGCCGCTAATAGTTTTGGCGGACATAATAGTTTGCAAGTTCACTTTGGTCTGGGTGATGCAACTACTGCCGAAGAATTAATTGTTGAGTGGCCCTCAGGACAAGTAACTGAAATATCAAACTTAGCAGTAAATGAAACACATGATATAACCGAAGAAATTCCTTCAGGATATTTAAGAGCGAATTTCTCAGCTGATCAAGTATCAGATTTTGGTGAATTGACAGTTCAATTTACAGATTTAACATTCAGTGATCCTAATGACACACCTACTTCTTGGGAATGGGATTTTGATAATGACGGAACAATTGACGCAGAAGAACAGAATCCTCAATTCACTTATGATGAAGTTGGGACTTATACAGTTAGTTTAGCTGTTACAAATTCGAGTGGTTCGGAAACAATTACACGTGAAGACTACATTGAGGTAAAAGTTTTACCCGGAATTCCAATCATTGTAGAAAGTTATCCGACAACACAAGATACATTAATCGGCAAATCCGGCTCGGTTGATTTTGAAGTTGTTGCCGAAGATACCACTGGTTATGACTTAACTTATGTTTGGTCAAAGAATGGAACAAGTGCCTCAACTTCTGCAACTTATAATTATACGTCTTCATTTATTTTCCCTACACCAAGAGTTGATACTGTTACGGTAACAGTTTCAAATCCATTAAACTCAACCACAAGAACATGGTATGTTGAAGTTGTTGATGATCCTACAAGTGTTGAGGAAGAAGGATTACCAACTACATATAGTTTAGAACAAAATTATCCAAATCCTTTTAATCCTTCTACAAAAATTAAGTATGCTGTTCCATCACGGTCATTTGTCAACATTAAAGTATTTGACATACTCGGAAATGAAATCGGAACGCTTGTTAATAAAGAAAAATCAGCCGGTTATTACGAAGTTAATTGGAATGCAAAAAATCTTTCAACAGGAATTTATTTCTACACAATTAAAGCCGGAAAATTCACCGATACAAAAAAGATGTTGCTTATCAAGTAGGAGCCTCCCAGCTCCAGAGCCATGTTCATCTACAGTTTAGGGGGAGATGGGCATGGTTCACTTTTATTAACCGGAGAATTATTATGAAGTATTCAATAAAGTTCTATTTAATTATTTCATTACTTTTTTCATTCGGCATAAAAGCTCAATCTCCGTGCAAGTACCCAAACTCAAATCAATTTGATTTTTGGGTCGGGCATTGGAACTTAACTTGGGAAAACGAAAAGGGTAAAATCTTAACAGGTGAAAATACTATCAGTGAAATATTAGACGGATGTGTAATAGAAGAAAATTTTATCGCACACACTCTCGGTTTTAAAGGTAAAAGCGTTTCGGTTTACTTTGAACCGCAGCAATTGTGGAAACAAACATGGGTAGATAACAGAGGAGGTTATTTAGATTTTACCGGCGGAATGAGTGATGATAAAATGATTCTTTCCCGGAAGTTTACCAATGGCGAGGGACAAACAATTCACCAGCGAATGGTTTGGTATAACATTAACAAAAATTCACTGGATTGGAATTGGGAAAAATCTCGCGACGGAAAGAACTGGAAGATTGCTTGGAAAATTCATTATGAAAGAAAATAATTTTTATTCTTCATCATTACCGGAGCTGTTATTTCAACAGCCCTATTTATTTTGTACTTTTGTTCTACATAATTATTCGGAACAATGTTTGAAGAATGGAAATCATACCTGTCGGTTAAAACCAACAAAATCAATTTAGCGGTAACATTATTTTTCCTAATTATCGTACTGATCTTTCTGCCAAGGTTTTTAGAGTTGATGGAGTTACGAGACGGTTTTGCTTTTCGCGATCCGCTCCTGAATATTTTTGAGCCCATTGATGTAACTTGGTTAACTTTTCTTATTATTTATACCGGTCTAATTATTGCCGTTTATCACTTGGCACAAACACCAAATCTCTTTTTACTTGCACTAAAAGTTTATACCCTTACAATAATTTTCCGTATGATTGGAATGTACTTTTTACCTTTGGACCCACCGGAAAAATTAATCCCGCTGGACGATCCGTTCGTTCAGTTTTGGGGGAGCGGAGAGATTTTAACGAAAGATCTTTTCTTTTCGGGACACACTTCTACTACATTTATCTTCTTTTTAACAGCTTATTCAAAAAATTATAAGTTAATATTCCTAGTCGCTACAATTTTAGTTGGTGTTTTAGTATTACTTCAACATGTTCATTATACAATTGATGTATTTGCAGCTCCTTTCTTCGCTTTTACTTCATTTGAAATTGCGAAGAGAATCGAAAGGAAATTATCGGTTTAATTTCTTGTAATGGAATTTTCTAAGTCTTATTTTTGTTTGATTTTATGTTAGTCAACGGAGAAAAAATGATTTCAGATGCGATTTATTACCATTACTTAAATGCCCTGCTTGAGGGAAATAAGGCAGAGTGTACGAAAATAATTTCTGAGCTGATTGATAACAACGTAGACATAAAAGAAATTTATACCAAGCTCTTCCAAAAATCGATGTATAGAATCGGGTATCTCTGGGAGCACGATAGAGCATCCGTAGCCAAAGAACATCAAGCAACAAAAATTACCGAAAGTCTACTCAACCTTAATTACGAAAAAATTCTAGACACCCCTAAAATCAACAAAAAAGTAGTGATAGCCTGTATTGATAAAGAGTTTCATGAAATTGGTGCTCGTATCGTTTCCGACTTTTTTGAACTTAGCGGATGGCAATCTATTTTCTTAGGTTCAAATACTCCTCAAAATGAAATTGTTCAAATCATCGAAGAAGAAAAACCGGATGTTGTAGGAATTTCCAATACGTTTTACATTAATGTTGCACGACTAATAAAGCTGACTGAGAAAATACGAGAAAAATTCTCAGACCAAGAAATTATTGTCGGTGGACAAGCACTTAACGAAGAGACAGCCAGTACTCTAAATAATTTTGGTAAAATTTTCTACATTCCCACTTTAGACGTTTTAGAAAAATTCATAAAAGAACGAAGTTAAATTCTCCTCTAATATTTCGTATTTTACTCTCCACTAAAAACATGGTTTAGCTATGAAAAGAATTATTATTTTTTTCTCCCTATTAATTTTAATCAAGTTTTCCGGTTGCTCTCCCCAGCAAGATGAAAAAATTACAGATATTATACCGGTTGTTCATCTGCTCTCCGGCAACACAGATTCAATTTTGGTAAGCGATTTATTTTATTCCCAAAATTACAGTTTAGACTTTGATGCTCATCCTCACATTAATTTAGAATACTTAAAAGAAGAAAACAGTTTGGTGCTTACATCCGATTCGGATTTTGAAGGAATGACTATTATAGAATTTCAATTAAATGATAATAAGTACGGCATACCGGTGCGAGTGGAAAAATTACAGGAACACACTTTCACTTTTACACCGGAAAAAAACTACGAGTTTATTTCTCTCTTCGGAAATTTTAATCAGTGGAACAGACAAAATCTGCCGATGAAGGATGATGATGGTGACGGCACTTATGAAATTACACTTCCTTTTGAAGCGGGCACATACGAGTACAAGTTTTTTGCGGACGTAGAAGAACTTCTTGATCCCAATAATCCGGAAAAAATTCCAAGTGGAGTTGGGACAGAAAATTCAGTACTAAAAATCATCCCTCGACACACCGATGAAGTTTATTTATATCAAGCTTCATTTGAAAATGAAAACGAATACAAGTTTTACTACAAAAATAAATCTAGTGAAGAATTAATTAATAGCGAGAATGTTTTAGCACTCATTAACAATCAAAAAGTTGATGAAGAAAATTTAACCGTCTCCGGAAATTTTATAACAATAACTCTCGAAGATCCCGGCGAGCATGATGTAATAAGAACTGCCGTAACCAGCAATGGTCAAAACACGAACGTACAATATGTCCATACTTACAACGGCAAACCAATTGACAATTCTCATTGGACTTGGTATGACGGAATAATTTATTCAATGATGATTGACCGGTTTTATGATGGTGATCCGTCGCTCAATAATCCGGTTGAACATGATTCGCTTCACGAAAAAGCAAATTACATGGGCGGTGATCTGCAAGGTGTTATTAACAAACTTCACGAAGGTTACTTTGATTCACTCGGTGTGAATATCATTTGGATATCACCGGTTTACAACAATCCGAACCAAGCTTACAAAGAATACCCTGCGCCCCACCGTTATTACAGCGGCTATCACGGCTACTGGCCTATTCATCATCTTGA
Source organism: Melioribacteraceae bacterium (assembly GCA_034521465.1). Lineage (GTDB taxonomy): Bacteria > Bacteroidota > Ignavibacteria > Ignavibacteriales > Melioribacteraceae > SURF-28. The sequence continues at coordinate 16,467 of JAXHMN010000025.1, forward strand.
GGTAGAAGAGAAATTCGGAACAATGGATAAATTGAAAGAGCTTGTAAAAACCGCACACGAGAAAGACATAAAAATATTGCTTGACTTCGTTTCAAATCATGTTCACGAACTTCATCCTTTCTACAGAAATCATCCTGAATATTTTGGAACACTTGAATTGCCGGACGGAAGATTGAACTTAAGATTTTGGGATGAATACAGATTAACAACTTGGTTCGAGCCGTATCTTCCTTCATTTGATTATGTTAATTCAGATGAAGCCGTTGAGAAAATGACGGAGAATGCTGTGTGGTGGCTTAAAACTACCGGGGCTGACGGTTTCCGTCACGATGCGGTGAAACACGTACCGAATAAATTTTGGAGAGAACTTACGCGTAAAATCAAAAAAGAAATCGCTGCTCCCGAGAACAAATATGTCTATCAAATCGGTGAAACCTTCGGCGACTATGATTTAGTAAGTTCTTACGTGAACAATGGTCAACTAAGTTCGCAATTCAATTTCGAACTTTACAACACATCACAGGCTGCTTTCATTGATCCGGAGTTTTCGTTTAAGAATTTAGATTATGAAATCAAGAAAACATCTGAGATTTATGGTACGATTCACTACATGGGCAATATCATGGACAGTCATGATAAAAATAGATTTATGGCTTACACCGACGGCGATCTCAAACTCGAACAATGGAGTGCCATCGAAGAAGGATGGAACAATCCGCCTCAAGTTGATGATTCGGTGAGTTATGATAAAATGGAATTGTATATGGCTTATATGAATTCTATCCCGGGCTTACCGGTAATTTACTACGGAAGTGAATTCGGCATGACCGGCGCCTCCGATCCCGACAATAGAAGAATGATGCGCTTCGGTGACGAGCTTAGTGAATTTGAAAAAGAAACCTTAATGGATGTAAGAGAGATTGTTAATCTTAGAAAGAAATATCCGGCCCTACGTTATGGTGATTATTACTCTGTTGCGGCAGATGAGAATATTTTTGCTTACACACGTTCATATATGAATGATAGAATACTTGTAGTGATAAACAAAGATGAAGAATCGCAAAGCGTTAATCTCGAAATCCCAATTATTTATTCTGCCAAGACGTTAACCGATGTAAAGTTGGGCGAGAAAATTGAATTAAACAATTCGAAAGCAACATTAACTTTAGATGGAATTAGTTGGAAGATGTTTTTGATTGAGTAGATACAAAATCCCCGGGATTTGTCGATTTGAAAAATTTGTCTGATACTTTTGTTTTCAATTCTAAAATGGAAAATCCCGGGGATTTTTTTCACGATTTCACTAAATATAATTTTTCTTGTCTCGGTGTAATAAACTCGCATCCATCTTTTGTAATAACAACTTCTTCTTCTATTGTTGCAATTCCGTAACCATCAATTGTTAAGCGCGGTTCAATTGTGAATACTTGATTTTCTTCAAGCGGCAAATAGGGTAAATTCCCGTATCGCTCCCAACGCGGCGAAAGCAATGCTCCGCCGTCATGTGCTACCCTGCCGAGTTGATGACCAAGTGCATGCGGGTACTCATCATAGCCGCTGTTTACAATATAACCTCTAGCGATATCGTCAATTTCGCATCCTTGTTTGCCCGGTTTAATTGCATCTGCAGCGCTTGTAATCGAATCACGGATTATATCAAAACCACGTTGAACTTCCTCTGGAGCTTTTTCTTCACCCGGTTTAAGAACATACCAAGTTCTTTGAATATCGGAACAATAACCTTTGTACTTAATTCCAAAATCCATATTTATTACATGACCCGGTTCAATTTTTTTATCGGTTGGACCGGCATGTGCACCGGCAGTATCAGGACCAGTGAAAACTGAAGGGCAATATTCCTTATCCCAAGCTAAGCCATAACCTTTTTCTTCTACTTTTTTGTGAACAAATTGAGCAACCTCTTTTTCTGTTACGCCCGGTTTAATAAACTCAGTCACTTGATCAAATATTTTCAAAGTCTCACCGATTGCTTCTTTCATTATATCAATTTCTTTCTGAGATTTTCTTCCACGTAAAGCAGCTACAATTTCTTCCGAAGAGACTAAGCGATCTTTAAAAGGAGTTCCTTCCAAATGGCTCATTAATTCAAGATACATTCCATGCGTAAGTCCGTCTGCTAATGTCGAATTACGCGAATAATTAATCGCAATCTTTTTAGGATTGATTTCATTTAAGACTTGCAGCAGTTTATCTTTTACATGTTTGAGATATCCTTCGATTCGTTCAAAAGTTCCTACCAACTTCATATTTGCAACTTCAAGCGAACCCACAATTGCAATAGTTTGTCCGCTTTTTGTAATTATGAAAGCGCTCTGCCAAGTACAATTTGTACCGGCAATCATATCCATCATCGGATCGTTAATGTTTCCGCTCTCGCGCACAAATGTCAGCCACATATCGATATCTTTTTCTTTTAATATTTCTATGGCTTGTTTCTGTTTTTCTAAGATCATTTCTTTGTTCATAACGTTATCCCGAATTTTTGATTTTATTCATTAAGGAAATATACCTAACGCCAAATAGCTTTCGGCAATTTTATTTATTGAAGAAATATAGCTGGCGGTTCTCAAGGTTTCTATTCTTTTACTTCTGTTATAAATTGTCCTTATTTCATGGTAAGCAGTGACCATTGTTTCTTCCAAGCCTGAGTTCACGTAATCTAACTCACTGGGTCCGTTTACCAATAATTTTTTTTCCGTTTCGGATAAGGTTTTTCCGCTTAAGTTTTCCATTGTAGCTACAAGATTTCTATATGCCGCTTCTTCATATCTTTTTTCCATTCTACCGAACCGTACATGCGAAAGATTTTTTAACCACTCAAAATAGGAAACAGTTACACCGCCTGCATTCGCATAGAGATCTGGAATAATCAAAACGCCTTTTTTCAAAAGAATTTCTTCCGCTTCGGGAGTTAATGGACCATTCGCTGCTTCAACAATAATTTTTGCTTTTATTTTAGGAGCATTCGCTCCCGTTACTTGATTTTCCAGAGCGGCAGGAGTAAGTATATCACAATTCATCTCCAACGCTTTTTCCGTCGGTCTAATATTTTTTGCTCCTTTGAAGTTAAGTATCGTATTTCTGTTTTTTCTATGTTGATAAACCGCTTCTACATCAAGTCCGTCTTTATTATAAATAGCGCCTTCGTATTCGGCAATACCGACTACAATCGCACCGCCTTTTTGGAAATATTTTGCAGCATGATAACCGACATTACCAAGTCCTTGAACTATAACTTTTTTACCTTCAATCCCGGTAGTAAGACCAAGTTTTTTCATGTCCTCCGGAATATTAACTACTTCTCTAGTAGCATAAAAAACACCAAGTCCGGTAGCGGCTGTTCTGCCCCTTACACCACCTTGACTAATTGGTTTGCCGGTAACACATCCGGCAGCATCAATTTGCTCGGGATGGAATTGCTGATAAGTATCTGCAATCCAAGCCATTTCACGAGCGCCCGTTCCGTAATCGGGAGCGGGGACGTCAATTGCCGGACCAATAAAATTCTTTTTTATTAATTCTGCCGTGTAACGACGTGTGATTTTTTCGAGTTGTTCTTCGGTATAATTTTTCGGGTCAATTTTAATTCCCCCTTTTGCTCCGCCGAACGGAACATCGACAACCGCACACTTAAATGTCATAAGTGCGGCAAGCGCCATTACTTCATCTTGGTTTACATCCAAGCTATACCGGATACCTCCCTTTACCGGGACTTATGATGACTATGCTCGGCACGGTATGCCTCAATTACATCATATTTATTTTTACCGGTGCGTATTGGAAAAATCATCCTGTATATTGAATTTGTTTGACGTATCTGATCGAGAAGTCCTTTGGGATGTTTTGTCAATGCGCCCGCTTTATCAAAAAAGTTAAGCACGTTTTCCTGGAAGCTTGTTTCATGGGTTTTTTTGTTTGCGGCCATCTTTTCTCCCTATAGTTTAATCAAAAGAAGTTTTGTTAAAAATAAACTTAATTATTCCTTTTCTGCTTAGCAAGAAATTAGCGGCTTTCAAAAACCCAATATCCTTTTTCGTTTTTACAAACTTATTTAACTAATTTTTTCGAGCATTAATTTTTATTTTTATGAACGAATAGCACCGGAATACGTCTAACAAGTTATTAATTGTAAAAATAATTGAGGTAATAATGAGATCTTTACTCTGGATTTTTATGCTCACAATCACAGTTGCTGCATCAAACACTTTCTTTACAACAGACCCAGCTCCATCACCCGACGGATCAAAAATTGCATTCAGTTACGAAAATGACATTTGGATTGTCGGTTCATCCGGCGGACAAGCATACCGCTTGACCGGCATGGAAGGAAAAGAATCCGAGCCGGCTTATTCACCCGACGGAAAGTGGATTGCCTTCACCGGAAGACAAGACGGCAACCCTAACATTTATTTAATGCCTGCCGAAGGTGGTGAAATTCGTCAATTAACTTTTCATGATGATAATGACTATGTTGAATCTTGGTCTTGGGATTCAAAATTCATTTACTTTTCTTCCCGCTACAATTATAAAACAACTTTTAAAGTTTCAATTGATGGCGGCACGCCGAGAAAGATTGTTTGAACATTATTTTAATTGGCCTCACAATTTAGTTGAGGACCCAAATGAAAACGCTGTTTACTTCAACACTTCTTGGGAAAGTTACATGATTCCCAATGCGTAAACGCTATGTCGGGTCATTTAATCCCGATTTACAATATTATAATTTTGATACGGGCGAATATAAAAAGCTAACAACTTTTGAAGGGAAAGATTTAGGACCAACAATAGATAAAAGGGGCAATCTTTATTTCGCTTCAGTTGAGTTTAATAACGAGTATAATCTTTACAAATTCGAAAATGACAATAAAGTTAGGTTGACTGATTTTAACCGTTCGATTAAAAACCCAAAAGTAAGCGCTGATGGAAATTTGGTGGTATTCGAAAAAGATTATCAAATTTATAAATACGATGTAGAGAGCGGTGAGACATCATTAGTTGATATTTCACTTTTCACAAACAACACACTTTCACTTGAACAAGATTACAACACCAACGGTAAAGTATCTGCATTCGATATTTCACCCGATAACAAAAAGATTGCTTTTGTATCACGGGGAGAATTATTTGTATCCGATATCGAAGGAAAGTTTGTAAAGCATATTGAAACTGATCCAACTGAAAGAGTTTTGGAAATTAATTGGCTTTCCGATAATGAAACAATTCTTTTACTCAAACAACAAAAGGTTGGGCTAATTTATTTACAATAAAAGCCGATGGTTCCGGAAAACCAAAACAACACACAGACTCAGAGGCAACAACACAGGCAGTAACATTAAACAGAGATAGAACAAAAGCTCTTTATTTCAATGGTTCGGAGGGGTTATACATTTTAGATTGCGAAAATTTTGCCAGCGAAAGAATTGCACAAGATGAGTTTTGGGCAATATACCCGACACCGGCTTACTTTTCACCGGACGATAAGTTTGTTGTTTATTCTGCCTACAGAAATTTTGAAGAGGACATTCTTATTTATGATATCGAAAACAAAACTTCAAAAGAGTTAACAAAAACCGGAGTTAATGAAACAAATCCATATTGGTCACCGGATGGCAAATACATTTATTTCACAACGGACAGATACAATCCAACTTATCCAAGTGGTTTTAAGGATTCAGAAATTTTTAGAATTGCGCTCCAAGATTTGGATGAGGAATATAAGTCCGAAGAGTTTGAAAAACTTTTCACCGAAGAGGAAAAAGATTCCAGCAAACCTGTTGTTCAAATTGATTATGAAAACATTGAAGATCGATGGGAAGAAATAGCGACTCATCCCCAAAATCAATACGGTACTTATGTGATACAAGATGATAATAAAACATATGTTTTCTACACATCAAACCATGATAACGAAGGTTCTAATTTGTGGGTTACAATTTTAGAACCGTTCGAAAAACCGGAACCCAATAAGATAGAAGACGCTAAGGGAAACAGCTTTGATATCAAAGAAGTCGATGGTAAACGTTACGTTTTAATGGGATCGGACATTTACAAACTTGATATATCCGCAAACAAAGTCGATAAAATTTCGATCAGCTCAGACTTTACTCGAAACTTACAATCAGATTTCACTCAAATGTTTTTTGAAGCATGGGCAAAATTAGCGGAAAACTTTTACGATGAATCCTTCCACGGCATCGATTGGTTGGAGACAAGAAAGTATTACGAAAAGTTTCTTCCTTTCGTTAAATCAAGAGACAACTTACGAACTATTTACGATGATTTACTCGGAGAACTAAATTCATCGCATCTTGGATTTTATACCAGCGGCAAAGAAGAAGAAACTTTCTACGAAAACAAATCGATAAGCACCGGAATAATATTCGAAAGTGATTCAACCATTTACAGTTGAGAGAGTTGTTAAAAACTCTCCGGCTTCAAAAGGCGACAAAGGAATTAAAGCCGGTGATGAATTAATTGCTGCAAACGGAATTGAAGTAGATGCAAAGAGAAATCGAGAAAGCTATTTTATTTCGCCATTATCTAAAGATGAAATTGAATTAAAATTTAACCGCAGTGGTGATGAGTATTCAATCAAACTAAAACCGATTAGCAGTAATGCATTTGAAACGCTGCTTTACGATGAATGGATGGACAGAAATCAAAAAATAGTTGATGAAAAAAGCGACAAACGAATTGCATACATTCACATGAAAAATATGGGGCAAGGCGAACTTAACCGCTTCAAAAAAGAAATTGCAAACGAATGGCATTATCGCGATGCACTAATTTTTGATTTACGATATAACCGCGGCGGCAACGTGCATGATGAAGTTATTCAAATCCTAAGTCAAAGATCTTACTTACAATGGAAGTACCGAAACGGAGAACTAACTCCGCAGCCAAATTTTGCTCCATCAGATAAGCCCATAGTTTTATTAATAAACGAACAGTCCTTGAGCGATGCGGAAATGACCGCTGAAGGATTTAAAGCGCTGGAACTCGGTAAAATTATTGGTAATGAAACATACCGATGGATAATTTTTACAAGTGGTACAAGTTTGCTGGACGGAACATATTTCCGACTTCCCTCTTGGGGCTGTTATACCCTTGATGGTGAAAATATTGAGCAAGTCGGAGTTGCACCGGATATTTTCATTATTAACACATTCAAAGATAGACTCGAGAATAATGATCCGCAGCTTGATAAAGCAATCGAAGAAATTATGAATGAGTTGAAATAATTCCTTAATAAAAAGAATCCATCTTTCGAAAAAGATGGATTCTTTACTTATCTTCTAACAAACAAATTAAATTCTATCTGTATATGACCCTACTATTCGTATATCTCTTTATAGCAATTTCCTTTTCATTTCTTTGCTCCATGCTGGAAGCAATTATTTTGAGTACAACGCCAACTTTTGTTGAAATAAAAAATGAAGAGAAAAAGGAGTACTCAAAAAAGTTAAAGCACTTAAAAGAGAACATCGATAAGCCGTTAGCCGCAATTTTAACTCTTAATACATTTGCACACACTGTTGGCGCTGCTGGTGTTGGCGCACAAGCTCAAATAGTTTGGGGAAATGAATACCTGTCTGTTGTTTCAATTGTGTTGACTCTGTTAATTTTATTCCTCTCTGAAATTATTCCCAAAACTCTTGGAGCAACATATTGGCAGCAACTTGTGCCTTACGCAACTTACTTGTTAATCTGGATGATATATACCCTATATCCTTTTGTGGTTGTCAGCCAGTTATTGACAAAAATTACAGGTAAACGAGAAGGAGAAAGAGTTTTTACAAGAAGTGACTTTAGAGCATTAACAAAAATCGGGAGTAAAACAGGCGTATTCAATAAAGACGAATCTCATATTTTAGAAAGCTTCGTAAAATTTAACAGAGTTGTTGCCAAAAATATTATGACCCCCCGTACCGTTGTTAAGTCCGTTAGTGAAAATTTAACGGCAAAAGAGTTTTATGAGAACAACAAAGATATTACGTTTTCAAGAATTCCAATCTTTAAAAATGATCCGGACAATGTAACAGGTTTTATTTTAAAAGATGAAGTTTTTATAGATGTGATAGAGAAAAATCTCGATAAACAACTGAGCGCACACAAAAGAGAAATTCCGATATTTTTTGAGAATTACCCGGTTCATAAATTGTTTAGAGATATGATAGAAAGCGGTTATCAAATTGTTTTAATAATAGACGAGTACGGTGGAATGGAAGGTATCGTCACAATGGAAGATATTTTAGAAACATTAACCGGATTTGAAATTGTAGACGAAACCGATGAGTATAAAGATTTACAAATTCTCGCTAAAAAGGTTTGGCACGACAGGGATAGATAAAAGAATTAGCGCTGTGTTTTTTAGCTAGCTATATATTAAAAGAAATTCTATTCAATTCTCAAATCAAGATTCATTCACTATTTTGTTTCATCAATCAGTTTAGAAAGAACTTGATAATTTAGGACATTTATGCAGTGTGATTGCAAATTTGTCCAAAGATATAATGATTTCGCGCAAATTAAAGAACAAATTAATATCATCACTGCAAACCTTCCATGTAGTTGCAGAGTGTGTTGCGCAGACTAATACAGCTTCAGAGTGCGTCACGGACCCGCGTCCGAGGCGGGCAAGGTATGCCGTGACGAAGACAACTCTGTAACTTCAATAAACGAGCTTCCTCAGTCGAGGTATGGACCTCGACTGCCGAGTATCAACGACTTATGCAGACACACTCTGAAGTAGACGGCAATAATGCAACTTATGAACATACTCCAAAGGGAATGGTCTTATCATTGACGAGGCACAAAAAGTACCATGGAAAGATATATCTTTAATTCGATAGTAGTGATTTCACGATCTCACCAAACTGATCCAACGCTTCATCAATTTTATCAACATCTTTGCCGCCGGCTGTTGCCATATGCGGCCTGCCGCCTCCGCCACCGCCGACAAGTTTAGCAACTTGACCGACGATTTTGCCTGCCATGACTTTTTTATCTTTCACTAAATCATCTGTAACGACACAGACCATCTGAACTTTATCTTCAACTTGTGCGATTAATAATCCCACACCGGATTTCATTTTATTGCGAAGTTCATCGCCCATAGATTTTAACTCATCCATTCCGGTAACTTCAACTTTTCCTTTGTAAAGACTTATTCCGTTCAACTCTTCCGGATTGGAAATAATATCATCAATTCCACCAAGCTTTTCTTCGAGCTGCAGTTTTGCGATTTCCTTTTCAAGTTTTTTCTTTTCCTCAAGAAGTTCGTTTATTCTATCTTCTGATTTCTGTAGTCTGCCTTCTTGTTTTCTTATATACTCTTCAACCCCTTTGCCCGTTACAGCTTCAATTCTTCTTACTCCGCTTGCAATTGAAGACTCGCTGATAATTTTGAATAACCCAATCTGGGAAGAATTATGTACGTGTGTACCGCCGCAAAATTCCATCGTGTAATCACCGAACTGAACGACGTTTACTTTATCGCCGTACTTATCTCCGAAGAACATCATCGCGCCCATTTTCTTTGCTTCTTCAAACGGTGTATCACGGTGGTGTTTCATCGGCATGTTTTGTAAAATTTTATCGTTTACAATTTTTTCTATTTTTTCAAGTTCGTCCGGTTTAACTTTTTCGAAATGTGTAAAGTCAAACCGCAGTCTATCGGTACCAACGTATGAGCCGGATTGCTGAACATGTTTGCCCAACACTTCTCGTAAAGCTGCATGAAGAAAGTGAGTAGCAGAGTGGTTTCTCATTATGTCCCATCTGCGCGATGAATCAACAACAGCTTTTACTTTTTGCCCAGGTTTTAACTGAGGCGTATCTTTTACCTCAATTGCATGTATTGTTTTTCCTTCTACCTTCGATAAGCCGACAACTTCAAATTTATTATCATTAATTTCGAGATAACCTTCGTCATCAATCTGTCCACCCGCCTCAACATAAAACGGAGATTTATCAAGAATAACCAGCGTATCACCGTTTTGATTACTTATACCGAGAATTTTCGCTTCGGTTACCATCTCTTCATATCCGGTAAAATCTGTTGGCGAATTTTCTTTAAGTCAAACTGAGACAGATCATTTAATTCAACTTTATGAACGCCTTGTTTTTCTTTTGTTGATTTACGGGCACGTTCTTTTTGCTGATTCATCAACTCATTAAATCGTTTCTCGTCAACAGAGAATCCTTTTTCGCGAGCCATTACCATTGTTAAATCAAGCGGAAAACCGTAAGTGTCATACAATTTGAATGCATCATCCCCGCTGATCTGTTTTTCATTTTTGACGTTTGACTTTTCACTTATCTCTTCGAATAATTCTATTCCTCTATCAAGAGTTTTATTAAAGCTTTCTTCTTCGGCTTTAATGATCTTCTTCACATTTTCTCTTTGGTCTTTTATTTCGGTGAAGTAATAACCCATGTTTTCAACGACGGTATCAACCAATTTATAAATGAATGGCTCTTTCAAATTGAGATTTCTTCCGTAACGTGCTGCTCGTCTTAAAATTCTGCGAAGCACATAACCGCGTCCCTCGTTTCCCGGCGTAGCTCCGTCGGCAATCGCAAATGTTAAAGTGCGAACGTGATCTGCAATTACACGCATCGCAATTTGATCTTTTTCATTTTCGTATTTAATGCCGGATAATTTTTCAATCTCGGAAATGATGGGTGTAAAAACATCGGTATCATAGTTAGAAGATTTTTTTTGCATTACTGCACAAACTCGCTCGAAACCCATTCCGGTATCGACATGTTTTGCCGGAAGTTCGTGAAGTTTGCCTTCTTCATCTCTGTTATATTGAATAAATACAAGATTCCAAATTTCAATACATCGCGGATCATCAGCATTCACTAATTTCGGATTGTCCGGATCGTCGGAAACATTAATGTGAATCTCCGAACAGGGTCCGCACGGACCGGTATCACCCATTTCCCAGAAATTATCTTTTTCATCAAACCGCAAGATGTGATCCGGTTTTATGTCTGTATTCGATTTCCAAATTTCAAATGCTTCGTCATCTGTTCTGTAAACTGTTGCCCACAATCTTTCTTTAGGAAGTTTCCAAACTTTGGTCAATAATTCCCATGCCCACTTAATTGCTTCTTCTTTGTGAGTAATCTCCGAACGACCAGTTGCCGAGCATCTCAAAAAATGTGTGGTGGTAAGTATCGTGACCAACTTCTTCTAAATCGTTATGCTTACCGCTTACCCGGATACATTTCTGTGTATCAGCTGCGCGATTGTACTCGCGTGAACCACTTCCCAGAAATACATCTTTAAACTGATTCATTCCGGCATTTATAAAAAGAAGCGTTGGATCCCCGTGCGGGACAACCGGAGCGCTGTCAACAATTCTGTGATCTTTTTCTTTGAAAAAATTTAGAAATGATTCTCTTATCTCTTTTGAAGTCATGGTTTCCAAAATTTTATTTTAAGTAAAGGGCAAATATAACAAATTGTTTCATCGTTCAATAAATGGAGTTATTTTTCAGGTAAATTTATTAACTTTTAAGATATAGGTTACCCACAAATATTTGCTGAGTTTTATTCCGTATATAGCCAACTCGGCACCGGTTTCCCTTTTGAAAATATCAGCGATATAATTTTAGCCGGTGATGATTTTCTGTGGATGACAACTAACGGTGGAGGAAACACATTTTCCTTCACGCTTCCAATTTCAAAATAAATCAGTCTTCTCGTCTTCATTGCTTTTTTACAGACTTAATTATACTTTTGAAGATAATAACAAATCATAAATCGGCGCATCTTTAGAGTAAATACGTAGAGCTATCGGATCTGAACTAATGCAAAGAATTTCAAAGTATGATTCGAGAGCTTTGGAAGAATTATACGAGAGATATGCCGACTTACTTTATACCCTCATCAAAAAAATTGCACCCGACGAACTAACTGCCGAAAGTATTTTAGTAGAAGTCTTTGCAATTATTTGGAAGAATATTGAGAAATTCGATTTTGAGACAGGCAATGTCTATACATGGATAGTAACTTTAGCCAGAAATAGAGCAGTCGAATCGCTAAGGAGAAGCCGAGACTCATCCTCCACGCTAGATTTTTATGATGATGAATTCGAGAATATGTTTATCATTCCCTACTTAGCAAGAGATATAGATACACTTGATATAAAAACAGCATTCAAAGTAAAAGATAAAGTTGAAAAAGCACTCTCAAAACTAACAGATGCACAAAAGTACGTTATTCATCTCGCTTATTACGATGCTTACACGTTGGATGAAATTGCCGATAAACTTAATATCCCGGTAGAAACCGTTCGCACAAAAATTTTAACTGCAATGCACAGCTTAAGAGATAATTTATTACAGGGGCAATCATAATGGCATCAAATGCTATACACGAAATGATTGCAGCTTGCTCAGCCGGATGTATGGATAAGAAGAATTATCAAAATTTCCGGGAGTATATCGAAACCGGCGGCGATATACCGGTTCGGGAATTGGGCGAATTACAAAACGTTATTGCATTGCTGCCGATAATTTTAGAATTAGAAAAACCGAGTCCGGAGATAAAAGATAAAGTCGCAAAAAAATTAATTAGTCTTCAGGACGAAATAAAAGAAAAGATAAAAACAACAAAACAGCACACTGCCGCAACCAGAGCCCAGGAAAGAGAAAAAACCGAAGCAGAACAAAAATTTAGAACAGAATCAAGCGAACCACCTAGAGAGAAAACAAGATTAGCCGAACCCGAAGAGGAAGTTCCGAGGGAAACAAGTTTTGAAACAATACCCCCTCCGCCACAAGCAGAAACTCGAGGGACTGAATTTTATGAATCTATAAAACCACATAGCCAACCGGCTCCACCAACTCAACAATACGAATTGCCGCCGCGTACCAAGAAAGATGTGGATGCATACCAAAACAAGGTGCCTGTGGTTGTATGGATTGTAATTGCACTTGTTTTCTTAATACTTTCCACAGGGCTATTGATTGTTAACTTTTCCGGGCACGATTATAGTCAAGAAATCACTGCATTAGAACAACGTGTCGATCAACTTCAGCAAGAAGTAAATTCTACGCAGGATTTTATCGATAAGAATGAAGAATTAATTCAGTTCATGAACTATGAAGACATTAATGTGGTTACACTTTCTCCTATCGACGAAACAACCGGCAGCACTGGTAAATTGATGCTCTCATTTACACACCGGGAAGCTCTGCTTGAATTAAAAGGGATGCCGAGCTTGGGAGCAGACCAAGCATTTCAAGTTTGGCTGATAAGCGACGGACGCTCTTATTCGTTAGGAAGTTATGTTCCTTCCTATGTGCAAAAATACATCCCAATTGATAATATACCGTATGTACCGCGAAACGAAATTGAACTGGTGCGTGTTACCATTGAACCGTTAACCGGTTCGGACATACCGCAAGGACCTGCTGTTTTATTCGGAACCGTAAACGGCAGTTAAATTCTTTTTGACTTACCAGCAACCAATAATATTCCAAAGACAATTAAGAACACAGGCCACAAATCAAAAAGTATAAGCGTTATCCTATTTGCGAATTGAATTATTACATTTGATTTGTAAAAAACCGCTGAAGTAAAAGCAAGCACTAGAAAAAATACAGAAATATATAACGGTGTTTTTTCTAAAGTGTTCTGCAAAAAAATCAACAGAAACCCGGACCCCGTCATAAACAAAATTATGCTCAACACTAAATAATATTCATTAAGTATCTCATAGTTATTATGAATAAATAAAATGAATCCGGTATTGAATAAAATAGAAATTAGGAGTAGAGAAGAACGTTTTAATTTATTTAATGCAGTTAATACACTAAGAAGGCCGAAAAGAAGTAGCGTAAATGCAATCTGGTTCGTATAATCAACATTGAGAATATTGAAAAAACTTAACAGAGATAACATTCCGTAGAAAAACAAAACACCGCCGACTGCAATATTATTACGCATCAACAACCTCGCCGGCATTTTCACTTTGTGTGATCAAACCAAGGAAAAGATATAATAGAAAAAATAATCCGAGCGTTAAAAATGATAAGAGTACAAACAGAACTCTAACCAAATTAACTTCTGTTTGTAAATAGAGAGCCAAACCACTGCAAACTCCAAGCAATCTTCTATTGCCCTGGGGTCTAATAAACTTTTCCGGAGCTTGAATAGGTTTTGGTTCTTTCCTTATCCCTCTAAATAATATCGCCAATCCTAAAAATGTAATTATACCGGAGATGAAAAGACTGCCCGAAAAATTTATTTGGCTCACGAAATTAAATACGCCGAACGGAGGAAGCCAATAATAAACACCAATTCCAATCAGTAGAAAACCAAATGCTCTTTGAGTTAACAGTCTGGTTAAAATATTCTTATCTCGTTGCGAGGGATGCTCCGGGATCAAAACAAAACTAATTGCATAAGCGATTATTCCCCATCCGCCAAAAATGCCGGTAAGCGCAAACAGAATTCTAAGCAACACCGGGTTTATGTTTAGATACTCGCTTATTCCGCCGCAAATTCCGAAAAGAATATAATTATGCGGCGATTTATAAAGCCGTCTTCGAGAAGGAATTAAGTAAGTGTTTTTCTTTTCGGTCCGATTTTCATTTTCATCGGGATTTATATTATGGTTATTCATTAGGTAAGTTCAAATTGGAAAATTAAGTTCCGATCCGCTTCGAAATCTCTCGTGTGTCAATTACTCTTCTTTCGGTAACTATCTTATCAACTCTAACATCATGAAAATCTGATTCAATGTAATCAAAAATTTGGAACTCGAAAGCAAGCGCAATCTTGGGGGCAAATGTTTTTTTCAAGAAGCTTATCATAATATCCGCCGCCGTAACCAACCCGCAAACCATGAATCGATATCGCAAGAGCGGGAACAATCACCAAATCAACATCACTTAAATCCTCGTCAATTCCGACGTGCGGTTCAAGGTAACCTTCGTTGTTTCTAACTAAATACTCCCACCCCATGAAGTTAAATCTGTGAAATGATTTTGTTGCTTTGTTAAGTTTCGGGAGAACAATCGTTTTTCCCCAGCCGTCCATATATTCAATCAAACTTCTTGTATTAACTTCTCCCGGGCGACTTGCAACATAGCAGTGAATTGTTTTTGCATAGACAAAGTCGTCCAACTTTGAAAGTCGTTGAATAATACTTTTAGTTTTCTGAGATAGCTCAACATCTGTAAATTCTGCTCGCCGTTGAACAACCTGTCTTCTTGCTTCTGATTTTGGAATGAGCGTTTTCAATTAATGCCGTTCATTAATAAATGAGTTATTTCAATATATAAAACAAAGGTCTTTTTATAAAGTAATAAACAAAATTGTCTTTTACTTTATGCCTTTCATCCAAGATCCAGCTTTGTAAATTATTTTTTTTGATTTATTCTCTAGTATGTTTATCCTCAAATTATGGTTGTCGGAAAAAAGAAAAGCGATCACGACTGTTAGTAATAGCTTTTATATCAACCCAAGTATAATTTTATTTGTAAGTTTATTATAATTTTTTTTCGTGACTAGGAAGAACCAACCTTCCTCAAATAACGGACGCAAATAAACTATAAGAAAATAAAACCAAAGAAAACTGAGGTGATTATGAAAGATGAATATCTTTTAGAAGCAATTAAAGAAGCAAAGAAAGGTTTACAAGAAGGTGGAATTCCAATCGGGTCGGTATTGGTAATTGACGGAAAAATTGTCGGAAGAGGTCATAACAGAAGAGTTCAAAAAGGAAGCGCTATTCTTCATGCGGAAATGGACTGCTTGGAGAATGCCGGTAGATTAAAAGCATCCGACTATCAAAGAGCAATTTTATATTCAACGTTATCTCCGTGCGATATGTGCAGCGGTGCGGCTTTGTTGTATAAAATTCCCAAAATTATTGTCGGCGAAAACAAAACATTTCAAGGTCCCGAAGACTACGTTCGCTCGTGCGGTGTTGAAGTAGAGGTTGTAAATGATGACGAATGCATCAGCTTGATGGAAAATTTCATCAAAGAAAAGCCTGAACTTTGGAACGAAGATATAGGTGTTTAAAAAATGATCGAACAGAGATGACGCAGATAAAACGGAATTTCACAGATACGGATCTGCGTTTATCTTGTTCCTTTCTGTGTCATCTGCGTGCTATTGTTTCCGTAAACAATAATTTTCACACCATAGTTTTTTATTTGCTGAAACTTTTTCTTAGCGGCAGAATCTCACCACTATTATTTTTAATAACTAAAGGATAACAATGGGACAAAAGAAAGCATTCATAAAACAATTGCAAGGATTAACATTTGCGGGTAAAACAGATTCAAACCATTGGGTTACAATAGACGGTCCCGAAGAGTTTGGCGGAAGCAATGCCGCAATTAGGCCGAAGGAATTGCTGCTGTTCAGCTTAGGCGGCTGCACCGGTGCAGATGTTGCTTCAATACTTCAGAAGAAAAGAGTTAAGCTCGATGGCTATGAAATGAATTTGACCGCAGATACAACCGAAGAGTATCCGCAAGTCTTCACAAAAATTCACATTGAATATATCTTTTACGGTAAGGATATAAAAGAACAAGATGTGGAACGTGCCATAGAACTTTCGCAAACAAAATACTGCGGCGTTACAATTATGCTCAAGAAAGCAATGGAGATTACTCATTCATATAAAATAATTGCGGAAAAGTAAATAAGATCTAATCAAAGAAATGCGGTGGGATACGCTTTCTGCCGGCGTATCCTTCGTTTATTCCGTGATAGTATAAAATCTCTTCTTCATCACTTCGCCAGCAGAGAAAAACTTCTTCGCCATTTATCATCGCCGGAAAATCAACTAAACCGATTGAAAAATTCCAATCCTTATAGTAGCAACCGATCTCTTCGAGTTCCCTCATAAAATAGTTGAACTCGTCAACCAGTTTTTTCACTTCGGGATTTTCTTCGGCATCTTTCCCTATTTGATCCACAATTGTTCGGATCTGGAAAGTGGTATCCAAAATATCCTTAACGATCTTTTTAACGAGAGGCAAAGTTCGCTTTGCTTCCTCGGGTGTAAAATATTTAGTGGCGGTTGTTGTCATAATGTTTACTTACAAAACTATTTTAAGATAATGAAAAGTTCCAATTATTAATAGGGTACTTTTCCTTAAGTTGACAATCTATCTTATTTGCTTTATTTTAAATTTGAATTTAGCAAATCAACCGGCTAAAAATATGAAAGATAAATACAGTGATAAAAATAATCTCGCTCTAGATACTTGGATAAAGTTAGCAAGATCTCACAGCGTAGTTTACAAAAAAACAAATGAAGACATCCGTAATTACGGATTAACCCTTCCGCAGTTTGGGGTTATTGAAGCTATCGGTCATCTCGGTCCGCTAAAAGTCGGCGAACTCTGCCGGAAAATGCTGGTAACCGGCGGCAACATGACACTTGTCTTAGACAATCTCGAAAGAAACGAACTAATAGAGAGAACTTTCAGCAAAAATGACAGAAGAGCAATCGTAATAAATTTGTCGGAAAAAGGTAAGCGTCTATTTGATGAAATATTTATTCAGCATGCCGAGTTCATTGGTGATCTATTTTCTGTCCTCACACAAAACGAACAAAAACAACTCGGAACTTTATTAAAGAAATTGGGTTTGGGAATACAAAATTTGTAAAGGGAATTTTTTTAAATATATACTTAAAATATAAACATAACTATCTAGTAATAATAAAAAGGTAGAAAAATGATACAAATAGTGAAAAGTGAAGAAAGAGGGAAAACACATATAGATTGGCTGGAGAGCTACCACAGTTTCTCATTCGGCAATCATTATGATCCCGAAAACATACAATTTGGACCCATCAGAGTTTTGAACGATGACATAATAGCACCCGGTGCCGGTTTCCCCAAACATCCACACAACAACATGGAAATTGTTACCATCGCACTCGAAGGTGAACTTGCTCACGAAGACAGTACCGGCGGCAGTGGAGTAATCAGTCCGGGCGAAGTTCAAAGAATGACAGCAGGCAAAGGTGTCTATCATTCTGAGTTTAACAATTCCGAAGATCAATCAGCTCACATTATGCAAATTTGGTTCATACCCGATAAAGCCGGTTACAAGCCGAGCTATGAACAAAAAACATATAACAAAGACGAGACAAAAAACTCGTTACTTAAACTTGTCAGTAAAAAAGATTGCGACGGAATTGTAACAATAAATCAAGATGCCGAGCTTTACATTTCCAACTTGGAGAAAGATAATACGGTAACTCACAACACAAAGGATGATAGAGGAATATACATATATCTTCCTGAGGGCAACCTGGAAGTAAACGGAAACGAAATTTTGAAAGGCGACGCTATTAAAATTATGGAAGAAGAAAAGGTCAGTATAAAATCTCTTGATAATTCTCAGTTTATTCTTTTTGATGTATCGTTAAAATGATATATTTGAGTCGAATTAACTATTAATAATCTCCGGGGGTAACGGAATGAATTATCTCAAAGGTTTATCTGCAATTTTAATTTTGTCATTTTTATTAATGAGCTGCGGTCCTGATTACGAAGGAACATTTTCACACAATCCTGAAAAGCCGCAAGCGGGTGAAGAAATTACCGTAATGTACGATCCTACTGGAACTCCGCTGGAATCTACCGAACAAGTAGATCTGGTAGCTTACATCTATAGTGTTGATCTTGATGATGCGGTTGGTGTTGAAATGAAAAAAGAAGGAAAAGGATTTGTCGGATCATTCAGCACTTTTCCGAATTCGCGCGGTGTGGTTGTAAAGTTTGTCGACCGCAAAGATTATGATAACTCCGACAGCAACGATAAGCAAGGTTACTTGATCAGTTTATATGATGAAAACGGTGAAGTGCTTGCCGGTTCAAGAGCCGGACTTGCAGCCGGTTATTATTTTTGGGGAACCTCAGCCGGCATGGAAAGAAACGGTGAAAAATCTATAGAAGAATTTAACAAAGCATTTGCCGACAACACCGAAATAAAAAGCGATTATTTGGAATCTTATTTTAATGTTCTCTTGAGAGTAAAACCGAATGAGGCAGATTCAATTATCGAAAATGAACTTATAGAATTAGAAAAGAAAACAAATCTATCTGAAACCGAACTTGGTTTACTTGCTAAATGGTTTTCAAAAGTTGATCTCGCCGATAAAGCTGAAAGTTATACGCAGACAACATTAGAGAAATTCCCGGAAGGAGAATTTGCTCAAATAACAGCTATGCAAGAATTCAATAACGCCCAGAGCGGTGACGAAAAAGCTACGGCATTAGAAAACTTTATCGAACAATTTCCCGAAAGCGAAATGCTCGATAATATGTACAACAACATTGTTTACGCTTACTACCAAGAAGGCAATTATGAAAAAGCGTATAATTTTCTGAAAGCTAATCCGCAAACAGTTCATCCGGTTTATTATCAACGTATAGTTTCTAAAATGATAAATGAAAATGCTGATTTGAATTTGGCAATGATGATTGCGGAGGAAGGTGTTCAGCAAGCATCACTTAATTTGGAAAATCCATACACGGAAAAATCAAACAGAGAAACCGTAAAAGACTGGGAAAAGTCGCGTGCATATTATCTTGGTCTAAACCAGTACGCTTATGGAGAGCTTTTACATAAAACCGGTTCGCTTACCAAGTCAATAAATGTATTAGAAGAAGCCATTAATAACACCGATAAACTTTACAGCCAACAAGAACTCAAAGAGTTCTACGCAGATGTATTAATTGAAGCAGAAGAATTTGATAAAGCATTAGATGAAATAAGTTCTTTCATCGCTGAAGGAAACGGCTCGACTCCGTTACGAGAAAACTTAAAAACTGCATTCGTTGCGGTCAATGGTTCCGATGAAGGATTTGAGGGATATCTTAAATAATTTTGTCTCAACCGCTGAAGCAGAGATGATCAACGAGTTGAAAAACAAAATGATCAATGAACCTGCTCCGAGTTTTACGCTGACCGATCTAGAAGGTAATCAAGTATCGCTCGAAGATTATAAAGGCAAAACCGTTGTTATTGATTTCTGGGCAACATGGTGCGGACCATGTCTAAAATCTTTCCCGGCATTAAAAACTGCTGTTGAAAAATTTGAAGATGACCAATCTGTTGAATTTCTTATTCATTAATGCATGGGAACGCGTTGAAAACAAAGAAGAAAACGCTCGCAATTTTATCAATGAAAACAACTACCCGTTTCACGTCGCGCTTGACTTAAACAACGAAGTCATAACAAAATTCAAAGTGGAAGGTATTCCGACTAAATTTGTTGTTGGCCCGGATCAAAATATAAAATTCAAAAGTGTCGGCTTCGGCGGAAACGCAGAACAAATGGTTAAAGAACTTGAAGTAATGATACAACTTGTGAAGTGATAAAACTGAGTTAATAAATTTGTACAGCCGAAGTATTAAGGTAAGTAAAATGAATGGGCTGTCTTTTTGTTAAGGCAGCCCGTCTTTGTTTTATCGCAATCTATTTAATAGATGTGTTAACAATTCTGACTTGTTAACTCTGACCTGCTCCATTGAATCTCGGTCGCGCACGGTAACAGTTTGGTCATCTAAAGTTTGCGTGTCAACCGTTATACAGAACGGAGTTCCGTTTTCGTCTTGTCTTCTGTATCTTCTTCCGACAGCGCCTTTATCGTCATAAAATACTCGTAAATATTGACGAAGATCTTTTTCAATCTCTCTCGCAATTTCCGGCATTCCGTCTTTGTTAACCAAAGGAAAGATTGCCGCTTTAATCGGTGCAAGTTTTGGATGAAATTTTAAGACTACTCTCGTTTCCCCTTTTACTTCTTCTTCGTTATAAGCATCAACTAAAAATGCCATAAAGCTTCTGCTCACACCGCCCGATGTTTCAACAATGTACGGAATGAATTTCTCTTTCGATTCTTCGTCAAAGTACTTTTGAGATTTGCCGGAATACTCCTCGTGCTTGCCTAAATCATAATTTGTTCTGTTGTGAATTCCTTCCATCTCGCCCCAGCCAAACGGGAATTCATATTCGATGTCAGTTGCCTTGACCGCATAGTGTGCAA
Source organism: Melioribacteraceae bacterium (assembly GCA_034521465.1). GTDB lineage: Bacteria > Bacteroidota > Ignavibacteria > Ignavibacteriales > Melioribacteraceae > SURF-28. The sequence continues at coordinate 37,536 of JAXHMN010000025.1, forward strand.
GTTTATCTTCCGGGTGATCTGCAAATCTTAATTTATCCGGTTTCATTCCCATCGATTTATACCACTCTATTCGCTGTTCTTTCCAGTAATCAAAATACTTATCGTCTTCACCCGGTTTAACGAAGTACTGCATTTCCATCTGCTCGAACTCGCGCGTTCTGAACAAGAAATTTTTTGTGTTGATTTCGTTACGGAATGCTTTACCGATCTGTGCAATACCGAACGGAAGCTTTTGTCTGCTTGCGCCCTGCACGTTCAAGAAAGTTAACGTAAATTCCCTGCGCTGTTTCGGGTCTGAGGAAAATTGCGTTCTCTGATTTTTCAACCGGACCGAGAAAAGTTTTGAACATCAAATTAAAGCTTCGGGGTGAAGTGAATTCACCTTTTGTTCCGCAGCTTGGACAGTTTGTTGTACTCAAAAATTTAACAACTAATTCTTCTTCAGCTTCCAAAATTGATTCAATAGTTTCAGTGGTGTAATGGTCATTTTCGTTTTCCGAGGGAAAATATTTTTCAATGACATCTTTTGCATCGTCGCCTAATAATTCTTTAAATCCACGGACGGCTTTCTTCTTGCCTTTTTCGCTTAACGATTCCGCGAGTGTATCTAATCTGAATCGAGCTTTACATTGTTTACAATCGATCATCGGGTCGGTGAAATTTTCAACGTGACCGGATGCTTCCCAAACTCTTGGGTGCATCAATATTGCCGCATCGAGTCCTTCAACATCTTCGCGGTAGGTCATCGTTTTCCACCACTCTTCTTTTATGTTTTTCAGAAGTTCAACACCGAGCGGACCGTAATCCCAGCAGCCGTTTAATCCGCCGTAAATTTCACTCGATTGAAACACGAATCCTTTTCGTTTTGCAAGTGATACAATTTTTTCAGTTACACTTTGTTCTTTAGCCATCTGTAAATCTTCCTAATTCTGTTCAAATGAAAGGCAAATATACAATTTTGTGATTGAATACTAAAACCTATTGAGAACAGGAGAATAACGAGAATAAGTATAGTGTCATTCCGGCGTGTATTTAGCCGGAATCTTTTGTCACAAACGGTTATAGATTGAAATTCCGGGTCAAGCCTGCCTGCCGACAAAACAAGCAAGGAATGACATGTTGTTAGTTATCCGGATTTATAGATTTAAGTTTTATCAATATTCTTTTATATTTGAATTATGACGTCACTCAAAAATATCTTGATGCTCATATCTTATGTCTTGATACTAACCTCATGCGACACCAACGACCCACCCCCGCCGGATAATGGAAATGGCAACGGTAACGACAAACCCAACCCAAAGATCACTCTTTCTGTTGATGATACTTCACCAACCGAAGTTTGGCTGAACTTAATTACTGAAAACATTCCTCTGCCGGATACACTTTCACTAATTAGGAATAACGATACGGTAAAGACAATTGAGTTATTCGACAGCAGTTATGTTATTTATGAAGACTCGCTACTTACCTTCCCAAAGTTATTCGTACCGTGCTGTAATTAACGATACAGTAACAAGCGAAGCTACTGCCGTAACAATGGATACAACAAGCCATGATTTTACTTATGAGATTTTTGAATTCGGCGAACACGGCAACAGCATATTGCGAGATGTAGCAATTATTGACGAGAACAATATTTGGGCTGTAGGTGCAATTTACCTAAAAGACTCAACCGGTGCGAATGATTCGAAGGCATACAATGCTGTTCACTGGGATGGAAGTGAATGGAAACACAGCAGAATTCAGTTTCATACATTTGCAATCAACCGATCACAAGTTCTTATCCTGCTCAGTCAGATATTAGCATTTTCATGAACAACAGATATCTAATCTACTTCTGGATCACAAGTAACATTGGATGATGAATCTGGAGCAGAACCAAGTATATATTGAGTGTATCCGCATGATATGATGGACAGTTAATAAAATGTGGGGAACTCGACATCATCAATTTATGCAGTAGGTGATAATGGTTCCATCGCTCACTACAACGGCACGTCTTGGCGAAAGATAGAGAGCGGTACGGATTTAACACTGAGTGATGTGTATGGTAATAATTATAATTCGGTTTACATAAGTGGAACAGATATTTCAACAGTCAGTGGTGTTCTCGCTAAATGGAAATTCAATCCGGTTTTTCTGTGGTCAAGAATTCCGGTATCGTCGATGAAAGTCAACTCTTTGAGCAACTTTATGGAGAACTCTCGGCAGTTTGGATTGATGAAAAAGGAACAGTTTATACCGGCGGAAACCTTCTCTTATTGGAATAGACGAGGAGAATGGGATTATGTTAGGAATCTGCCGGAGAATTATATCGAGGCGGAAATCCGGGAGTGTACTACCGTGGTTTCATTTCCATCAATAAGAGGAAACTCATCAAATGATTATATAATCGCAGGAGATCGAAATACATTAAGACATTACAATGGTAAAACTTGGAAACAATTAGGAATGGCATATGACCCGAACAGCAGATACATATGGTACGAAGTTGAGCAGAAGGATAATTTAATTGTTGCTGTCGGAAGAAATGCAGGTAAAGCAATTATCATAAAATTAAAAAGGTAGGGTATATAAATTCATTCACCTCTATTTTAAAGAACGACTGCATAGCAGTCGAATATTAATAGCCCGGTGCTTCAGCGCCGGGTACAAAGGAAATAAAAAAACAGAACCCCGGAGGGGTTCAATAAATATCCGGAAAAAGTATTATTCAACCACTTCGTGGTTGTTTACATTTTGGTTTTCTTTGTCCACCGGGTTTCACCCGATGCTAATCATATTCAAGTCCTTCGGACTTGGGGAGCTAAATTGCTAAAGTTAAATTGCAATAAATTTAATAAACAACAGCAGATAAATAACCGACAACTTCCGAGTTATCTCCGCTTGTATCACCGGAATCGCTGCGGTGTAGAACTTTTGAATTAGTTTTCCCCAGTTTGTTTGCGGCTTTCATTAGCGCAACTATTCCACCGCCGCCGCACGCAAAACAATTTTTGTTTTCAAAATCGCTCTGCAATTCATCAAACTGAAATGCTTCGATTCGTTTTGCTACCTGTGAATCGAATTTATCCGCTTCTTGCTTCGTGTAGAAATGTGAGAGATCGGAACTTGCGACAATTAATGTATCGTCCGGTACTTGAGCAAGTTTACCGGCAAGCTCATCTAATAAAGGTTTGGATTGATCGCCGAGTACAACCGGCAGCACGGAAATATCTTCATATAAAAATTGTAAAAACGGAAGGTGAACTTCCAGCGCATGTTCGTTTCGGTGTCCGCTTAATCCTTCAAAAATAGTTTTTGTATCAGACGTAAAAAGATTTCGCAACTTCTCATTTACTTTCGCCAAACCGAGTGGCGTTTTATATGCATCGCCGTCAAAAACAGAAATTCCGGGGAAATATTCACGGTGACTCGGTGAAATAACAATTGCAGATTTATATTTTTTACCCGATACTGCATGATAACCATACGCCGCAGTTTTGCCCGAGTAAATATACCCGGCGTGCGGAGCAACTAAACCAAAAACATTATCATACTTTTTTTGATCCGCAGCCAAATCAAACAACAATTTTAATTGGTCTTTTAATTTATTCACATTGGCGGGATAAAACATCCCGGCAACTGCAGGTTCTCTAACTGATGCCATCTTCTGCCTCCGGTTCTTTTTCGTCAAAAACTTCAGCAGTAAAAAGATACATATTGAGTTTTTTCTTTTTCCAAGTGTCTTGCGGTATTCCGGTTTTTCTGCAAATTGAATCCAAGTATTGTTCTTTTGTCATTCCATGTTCAACCGGAACTTGCGGAAGGAGCAATCCCCTCTGACCGTTTTCTTCTAATATTAATCCGTGTTCCCCGATGACAATTTCATCGTAATCTTTCATCGGGTAGGGTTCTGATAAAACTGAAATTTCAAGTTCGACTTCGTCATACTCGGATTTTTGAAGCGGCGGAAAACGCGGATCTTCAAACGCCGCATGCGATGCCGCTTCTTGAATTGTCTTATAAAGCGGTTCGTCGGTCGTTATATAACCAATGCATCCCCGCAATTGATCGTTGATTTTCAACGTTACAAATACGCCCGATTTAGATTTTAGAATCGCAAACTTTGCCGGATCGATGTGCAGTTCAATTTTTTTGTCATCTAATTTTGCTTCAATACTTTTTCGTGCAATTTGTATCAGAATACTTTTTTCTTCCATCGTTAATGGCATATCTAATCTCAATCTATTTTATAAATCATAATTTCAGTTTTTTCTTTCAGCAGAAACAGATATTCTTTATAAACGAAAAATGAATCGGTCATAAATTTATCGATATTTTCACAGAGTACGTTGCTGAATTTTTCTTCACCGGTTTCAATATCAATTGCGGAAAACTTATTAACCAACGAGTTATCCTCTTTTTTAATATGGTAACTAGTTAATAGTGTTCCGTCGAGAATATTATATTCAACATCTCCGAAAATTGCAAGCCCGGATTTTAGTTCATCAATTCTAGATTGAATTTTTTGATCCGAATGCGAATGTGTTTGTGGAAAAATATAACTCGAAAAATTTTCTTCGGCTCTTGAGCGATCATAAATTTCGTTTATCTTTTGAGCGTCTTCGCCAAGTTCTTCAATCACCTCTCCGGTTTTATGGTTTAGTGCAAGAAATTTTCTTCCTTCAAATAATTCTTTATAGCAATAGACTTTATCTTTATACAAAAACAAATATGCAAATTCTTCATTCTGCCAAAGGATTTTTTGCTTTTCCATGTCAAAAGCAATTATCTCTTTGTGACCGGGCATATCCGGTTTTGCAAATTTGTGGAAGAGAATTATTCCGTTTTGAATTGTCTCTATACCAATCCAAAATTTTTCCTCAAGCTGCAAGTTTTTGAAGATGTTATTTTTGTTTTCCAGTTCAAAGCAATCGAAATAGACTTGTTTATCTTCGGAATCTCTTTTTTCGATTACCACTTTATCATCAGCGGTCGGAAGTATCCGCCAAATTTGCTGACCCGGTCTGTATTCTATATGCTTATAAAAATTCATTTCTTCCTTTCTCTGCGGTTCTCCGTGCGTCCTCTGTGAACCTCTGTGCAATCCGAAATATTAATTTCACAGAAAACTATGGATGAGGCACTGAGAGCCACTGAGATTTAAATTGGTTTAAACTTCGCCGTAAAGTGTCGCAGCATCGGGGCTTCGTAAGTTATTTCGTAACCTTTTAAATTTGCTCTGCGGTTGTAAACTTCTATCACTACTTCGGCAACATAATCAATATGACTTTGTGTATAAACTCGTCTCGGAATTGCAAGCCGTACGAGTTCCATCGGTGGTGAAATAAACTCACCCGTTTTCTTATCACGCTTACCGAACATCACGCTTCCGATCTCCACTGTTCTAATGCCGCCTTCAAGATAAAGCTCGCAGACAATTGACTGTCCCGGATATTGTTCCGGTGGAATATTCGGCAGAAATCGTTTTGCATCAATATAAATTGCATGTCCGCCCGGTGGTTCGATGATCGGAACACCGGCATCCAAAACTTTTTCGCCGAGATATTCTGCAGTACGTATTCTGTACTCCAAATAATGTTCGTCAACTACTTCTTCCAAACCCTGAGCAACCGCTTCAAGATCACGACCCGAAAGTCCGCCGTAAGTTGGAAATCCTTCAGTAACAATTAAAAGATTACGGCATTGCATCGCTAAGTCGGGATCGTTCAACGAAAGAAATCCGCCCATGTTAACAAGCGCATCTTTTTTAGCGCTCATCGTTGCGCCGTCTGCGTAGGAAAACATTTCTTGGCAAATTTCTAAAACCGATTTATCCTCATATCCTTTTTCTCTTTTCTTTATGAAGTAAGCATTCTCGGCAAAGCGGCATGCATCAAAGAAAAGCGGGAGGTTATATTTTTTGCAGACAGCATGAACATCTTTTATGTTCTGCATCGAAACCGGCTGTCCGCCGCCGGAATTATTTGTGATCGTCAACATCACAAGCGGAATTTTTTCAACTCCGGTTTCTTTGATAAATGAATCAAGCTTCTCGACATCCATATTTCCTTTAAAGTCTGCGCGCTGCTCGGGATGTTTGCCGACTTCACAAACTAAATCGACAGCTTCGGCACCGGTAAATTCAATGTTAGCACGAGTAGTATCAAAGTGAGTGTTGTTTGGAAAATATTTACCTTCGCCGCCAACAATAGAAAAAAGTATTTTTTCAGCCGCTCTTCCTTGGTGAGTCGGGATTATAAATTCATCACCCGTTATTTTTTTTACAGCCGCTTCAAAGCGATAAAAACTTTTTGATCCCGCATATGCCTCATCGCCGTCCATAATTCCCGCCCACTGTTTTGAGCTCATAGCGGAAGTTCCGCTGTCGGTTAACAAATCGATCAATACGTCATCGGCGTGAATTGTAAAAGGGTTATAGCCAGCTTCTTTTAATATTTTTTCTCTTTCTTCTCTGGTTGTAAAGCGAATTGGTTCTACAGATTTGATTTTGAATGGTTCAATAATGGTTTTCATTTTATCTCCGCAATTTTAGTAATGAAACTTACCTGAATAGGGAAAAAGAGGCAAATAAATCTAGTTTAGTGATTTTCGATGAGAAAAATGTAGAGTTATATTGACAATATGTAAATAATACTTTACATTTTGTCGTGAATAATTGCTAATTGAGGAATAAATGAAAAATAGAATTAAAGTTCTGCGAGCGGAAAAGAACCTGTCACAAGATGAATTAGCTAAAGCAATCAAAGTTTCCCGCCAAACAATAAACGCAATTGAAAACGGAAAATTTAATCCGTCGGTAAAGCTCGCAATGAAAATGGCGGAGTTATTCGGGACAACTATAGAAAATATTTTCACTTTAGAGGAGAAAGACAAATGACTTTAAGAGGAAATTTTACCGCATTTTATTTTATCGAATTATTAAGCGGAATTTTAACCGCAGTTCTTTTTTATTTTTTCGGTGATATTGGATTGCTCGGCTTATTATTATTCTTTGCCGGATTGATTCTAACATTAAAAAAGGATGTTGACGAACGTGAAATTTACATGAGCTACAAAATCAACAGCTATGAGGGGGCTCTTATTGGAGCAATAATGGCGTTGACTTATTTCAGTTTTCCCGAAGCAAATTGGTTTTATGTATTTATTGTTTCCGCATTAGTTGTTCGCGGTATAATCGGTTTAATTGCTTTTAAGATGGGATAGAAATTGAAAAACGTAATTCTAACAACGAGTTGATTTCTATCAAAAAACAAATTTTATTTTTCGTAATTTAACGCAGACGCAAACAAGAATCTAATTCATTTGGAGGGTTAATGGAAGATTTAAAGGATCAAGAAAATCAACCTCAAGAGGAAGTAACGGATGAGGATTTCGAGTTAAACCATTCCGATAAGTTGGTTGGTGTTTTCAGCGAACCGGCTTCTACGTTTCAAGGCATTTCAAAAGTTGGCGTAAAGACAAGCGATTGGTTAATCCCTCTTTTTGTCGTAATTGTTATTTCAATTATTTCTCATGTTGTTATGCTCAACAATCCCGCTATTAAATACTCTATGATGGAAGAACAAATGAGTGCAGTTGAGGAAAGACTTGACGATATGGTTGAATCGGGGCAAATGACTGAAGCTCAAAAAGAACAGCAGATTCAACAAACCCGCGACTTTATGGAAAACCAAGGCGGAACACAGATCATCTTTTCCGCAATTGGTATAATAATTTTTACGTTCATTATGTTTTTTATTGTCTCTGGAGTTTTCTATGCGGTTTCTAAATTTGGATTGAAAGGCGATGGTGATTATAAAGGTGCTATGGCAGCATATGGTTTACCGCATTATATAATTGTTGTACAAGTGATTGTTATGGTGATACTTGCTTTTGTATTTGATAGATTTTTGCAAGGTACAAGTGTAGCTGCAATTTTGGATTCTGATAAAACAACTTTTGCCGGATGGGTATTCAGCAAACTCGATATTTTTTCGATTTGGTTTTACGGTGTAGTTGCAGTCGGATTTGCTAAAATATTTAAAGCAGAAAGTTACGGCAAATATTTTGCGATGGTGTTCGGCTTGTGGCTCGGAGTTGGATTTATTTTCTGGTTACTAGCAGACGCGCTGCCGTTCTTACGTTGGTTCGGAGTTTGAACCCAAAATACCCAGGATTTACCCAAAGTAAACTCTCAAACTAAATTTTAGCAGACTTACTTTGTTTATGAAAAATCCCGGGGATTTTTATAAGTAAACTAATTGGTAGTCTGTTCTTTCTGCAGTGCTTCAAAATATTTTCTAATCAACTCCTCATAATCTTTTTTGTAACCTTCGCGCGATGCATTGAGGAGTTCGTCACGAAGTTTCTGTAAACCTTCTTCTGTGGAAAGCATTAACTCGGGCGGTGTATCTCTTTTAAAATCTTGTCCGGCAAACGCTTCTCTGTCTTTTTCATAATCTCTTTCGTTGATTGAGCGTTGAGCATCTAGAAGTTTAGATAAGATTCTTTCTTGTTTTTGAACTAATTCATCGTCAACTCTTTCAGTCTGCATACCGGTTACAACTTCTTCCATCTCTTTAAGAATTTCGTCAAGGTTTGAACTCAACTTTTTTGATTCTCCCGATGATTTGGCTTCTTCATTTAATTGTGCAAGCGATTTTTGAATCATTTGCTGTTCTTGGGCTAGCCGCTGCATTTGTGCCATTTGCTGCTGCGTAAGTTTTCCTTGGTTCATCATTTGAGTCATTTGGTTCAAGCTCATCTGCTGTTGACTCATCTGTTGAAGTTGCTGCATCATACTCATCATTCCGCCGCCCTGTCCATCTCCGCTCATCATTTGCTCGAGCGAGTTTTTCATCATCATTGCGGCTTCGTTCATGTTTTTCATTGCACGTTCTTGAGACTGCGATGCACCACCGGGATTATTGTTCTGCATACTCATCATAGCTTGGTTCATTTCTCTTCTTGCTTGCCCGAGAGCACGTCCCATTTCCGGAGTAATTGCAAAAGACTTCTGTGATAACTCCGATAACTTACGCGTAAGCTTATCAAGATTATTCTGTATCTGATTTTGCTTTTGAGTGTTTTCCCGCGTGCTCGATGAACTCTGCGACTGCTTTTTCATTTCGTTTTTAAGTTCTTCTTCTTCTTTTGAAAGTGTAAGCAGATCATCGAGAGTTTTCATCATATCGCCCATTACTTTCATTTGACTTTGCATGCGCATGTTGTTCCTGCATCGTTTGCATGTTTTGCTTGTTCATCTGCATGTTTTCCATCATCTGCTGTTGAGACTGCATCGCCATTTGTTTTTGTGACTGTTTGATTTGTTCCGATGCTTTTTGGCTTAACTCTTTGTTATTCTGTTCTTGCATTTCCTGCATTATTTGTTCGGCATCTTCTTTCGGCATGTCATCAAACTGACTCATTTTTTCGGCGAGGTCTTCCATTTCTTTTTCTAAATTTTCAGATTCTTCACCAAGTGATTCCTGCTGCTTGGAAAGTTCTTCTTTTTTATTTTGATTCGACAGATCACTTTGTTCGGTTTCTTTATTCAACTCTTCTAATTGCTCGGATAAGTTTTCTGCTCGCTTAAGAAGTTCATCCATCTTTTGTTCAATTTGAATTCTCTTCAATAGATTAACGGTACGTTCTATACTTTTTTTGAACATCTCTTCATTAAACTGCATTTCTTCCATCTGTTCTTGAACTTGGTTTCGCATTAAGCTGTCAAGCTGTTCGCGCATTTTTTCAAATGCTTTTTTCATTTCTTCGGTGCTGAATTGATCCATCAACTCTTGCAGCTCATTATATTTTTGAAGTGTTTCTTCGGAAAGCAAATTGTTGTCGGCTAAATCTTTTCTCACTTCGTCAAGTTTTTGTTTTATATCATCAACTTTACTTCCGAGCTCCTCAAACTTTTCCATCGCCTTTTGAATTTTTTCTTTTTCTTCAAAGGTAATTTGCCGCTGGTCTTTCTTTAACTCATTATTAATGCGCTGCATTTCTTCGCCGAGCTGTTTTGCTTCTTCTAAAGTTCTCGTTAGTTCAACTTCAGCATCATTTTGTTTTTGGTCTGCATTTGCAAATAATTCTTGTAACGAAGGAACACGGATCGTAAATATTTTTGATTTGGTTTTCTTCGGACCGTTTATGTTATCGTTATCCGCAACTTCAACAAAATATGCAGCGGTTTCTTCCGCTTTTAAAATTAAGCTCTGCAATATTCCATGAGTAATTAACTCGTTGTTCTTTACTGCTTTTAGTAAATGTTATTGGTTGAGTTTTGAATTCATCATTTGCACCGCTTGAAGATGATATCTGATAATTTAACACCAGAGATGAAAACCCGTAATCATCCGCTATTTCAATTTCCAGCGGTAAGAATGTTTTCTAATCCGAGTTCAACATTTTCACCCGGCTTAACTATTTCTATTTGCGGATGTTGATCTTCGGTTATTTCTATAGAGTATGTTACAGGATTTTCATTTTCTATATCAGACGTGTCATTCAAAGTAATCGTATAATTAAATTCTTTTTTTACTGTTATTCTTCCGCTTGCTTCAAATTTACTCACATCTAAGTCAATTTCTTTATCATCGGTTTTTATTTGAGCCGAGCTTAATGGCTTGGTGGAAGTAATAACATAATCCAATTGAGTGCCGGGTAAAACAGTCGAGCTGCCGTTATCAATTTGCTTTTGTGATTTTAGTTTTGTGTAAGATGGCGGAGTAATATTTAGCTCAAGTTTTCTAACCGAGGGTCTTGAGATCACATTGATTTTGTAAGTGTCGGTTACAATATCTTCAGCTTGAACAAAATATTGGGTTGAACTGTTTAACGATCTCAAAGTATAATAAAAATTACCTGCTGAATCTGGTTGTAAATCCGTCGATTCAAAAGCGGCTTGTTCTGTTGTTTTTGTTTTTAGTTCGATGTACGGCGGCACATCGGGAGTTGTTCTAACTTCCAATCTTACATCCTCCCCTTTTGTGACATCAATGTTACCGGGATCTACAGTAAAAACATACTTGGGAGGTTCAATAAATTCTTTATCGTAATTAATTATTCTACCGGCTGCATCGTTCAGAAACGGAGTTAAGATAACCAGTAAAAAAGTGAAAATAAAAACTGAGGATGAATATCTTAAAAGTTTATAGTTAGTAAATTGTACGGTGCCGGTAAATTTAAATTTTTCTGTTCTCTCATAAACTTTTTTGAATGCTGCTTCAATTAATTCTTTGGAGTAGTTATTTGATTTATCATTGAGTAATTGTACTGCATTTAATAGCTCATCTTTAACTTTTGAGTTTTTCTCGCCGACATATTTTGCGGTTTTATTAAGATCAAAATTTGAGAACAAACTTAAGTTCTTTAAAATGGGGAGAACAAATAGCGCTAATAAAGATACCAAGTTTAACAGACCGAAAAGAGCCACTAAAACTGTACGTCCCAAACTGCCCAAGTGAAAAACAGCTTCAATCAAAACAAACAGCAATATAGAAATTGAAAATATGAGCACAACCTTTACCAAACCGGTGAGTGATTCAACCAGGTTTTGTTTTCTATTGGTTTGCTTTAACCGATTGACGATATTTTGATAATAACTGTTCATCTAATTTGATAAAGCCCAAACAATTAAGTTCGCCCCAAATTTTAATGCTGCTTGACGCTTTTCTTCCGGCGTGTTGTGAACTCTTTGGTCCGTCCAGCCATCCCCCGGATTACTTTCATAGGTGTAATAAACCGCTAATCTTCCGTCAATAAAAATACCGAACCCTTGCGGAGGATTGTTATCATGTTCATGAATTTTGGGAGGACCGTAATTAAAATCATACAAACAATGATAAAGCCCGTAATCAAACGGAAGTTCAACCAAATCTTTATCCGGAAAAACTTTTTTTATCTCTCTTCGAAACGCATTATCCAAACCATAGTCATCATCGACGTAAAGAAATCCCCCGCTTGTTAAATATTCTCTAAGTCTTTCCGCATCACTTGAAGAAAAAACTATGTTTCCGTGCCCGGTCATAAAAAGAAAAGGGTAAGTAAAAATATCGTCGCTCCCAATTTCAACAAAAGTATAGTTGGGACTAGTATTAATGTTTGTATTTGCCTCAACAAAGTTCAATAGATTAACTTCAGCCGAAGGATCGTTATACCAATCACCGCCGCCGTCGTATTTTAATCTGGCAATTTGAATACCGGTATCTAGTTGAGCTGCCGTTGTGAGAGCAATAAATAAAAATATTGTGATGCTTTTCATAAATAATTTTTTATTTCAAAATTTGGATGAAGTTTATACAACTGTAAGAAAGTAACGTTTCTAATTGTTAGAGGGGAGCGAAACGGTGAACGTGGAACCCTCTCCTTCGGTGCTGTCTACTTCAATAATACCGCTATTTTTCTCAACAAAGTCTCTTGCCAAAACTAATCCTAGTCCGGTTCCTTTTTCAAGTTCAGTGCCTGGTTTTTTAATATCGCTATCCAAGTTAAATATTTTTGAAATCTCATCTTTGCTCATTCCAATACCGGTATCTTTTACTTTTAATTGAGTATTTCCATTTTGGGTTATAGTCTCAACGACTACTTTACCGCCCCTGTTAGTGAATTTTATTGCGTTGTTAATCAAGTTACGGATTACCGAATCTATCATATTTTTATCTGCGACAACCGTAGTATTGTTACCCAAATTAAGATCTAAAGTAAGTTCTTTGTCTTTAGACATTTTACGATAGAGATTAATACTTTGTGTAACAACCTCGTTTAGATCAAACTCTTCAGCCTGATATTGATATTTACCAAGTTGTGTTGAAGACCAAATAAGGAGATTTTCCAGTAAGCGATAAACATTGCGTGCATTTTGGTTTACTTCTCTGCTTAAATTATTTATTTCTTCCTCGGATAAAATATTTATGTCTTCGGAGAGCATTTCGGTAATACCGAGTAATGAATTGAACGGACCTTTTAAATCATGGGCAATGATCGAAAAGAAGAGATCTTTAGTTTTATTTAACTCTTTTAATCTTTTTTCCGATTCAATTAATTTTTTGTTTGTTGCTTTGTGCGCTTTGTATTTTCTATAATATACCCCGGCAAATACGAGTAATATAAAAGAACCGAGAATAAGAAAAAGAGTTGTAGTGTCCTGCCTTTCTATCTCGGCTTCTTGCAATTTGTTTTGTGCTTTGAGAAGTTCTATTTCACTTTCATGCTGTTTGTTCTCAAATTCCGCTAACATTCTCTCGGTATTTTCGCTTCTCTGTTCTGCTATTAAACTATCTTTAATCTCTTCAAACGCTTGAAAATTATCTAACGCAGCTCTATAATTTCCGCTTTCTTTATATGCTGAATAAAGATTATAATGAGCTCTTCGTTTTTCCTCCCGCGCTCTAACCGCCTCAGCTAGTTTAACCGCTTTTTGTGATAGCCGGATAACATTAGAGTAGTTATTCAGCTTTAAGTAAATATCCGATTGATTATTGAGAGAAATGGACATTTTATGCTGATCGTTGAGTTTTTCTAAAATATTATACGATGTTTTATAAAATCTTTCGGCTTCAATATAGTCGCCGACATTATAACTACACTCACCTAAATTATTAAGAGCAACTGCAACTCCCTCATCGTTTCCTATTTCTTTGCTCAGCTCAAGTGTTTGATTGTAGTAACCATATGCTTTTTCATAATCTTTTTTCTTTTTATAAACCTCGCCCAGGTTATTTATTGCATTGGCAATCAGAATTTTATTACCAGATTCTTTAAATACTTCCAGAGCATCTAAATAAAGTGGAATTGGTTTTTCCAAATCTCCTAACTCTTCGTAAGTTATTCCCAAAATTAATTTCGCATAAGCGGCTTTTAACTTATCACCGGCAGTTTCAAAATTTTCCAACGCTTTAGTAGAATAGTAAAATGCCTCTTCGTAATTACCGATTACAGTTGAATAAATTGAGGCAAGATTAAGATACGCGTGTGCTGCCTGATAAGAATTTTCTTGAGCTGAGTAAAGTTTTGCTACTTGCTTATAAATCTCAATAGATTCATCTATTTTATTCGTTCTAGATTTGGCAACACCCATTGCCGTTAAAGTAGAAGCTATCCCCAGTGTATCGTTTATTTCTTCAAATATTTCCAAAGCCATACTTAAAGTATCTAAAGCCAAGGAGGATCGATTGCTGTTTATATAATAAATTCCAATGTTTCTAAATGCAGTTGCAATGCCTCTATTATATAATTCGCTTTCTGCTTTCTTATAAGCGCTGCGTGTTAGGTTAATACCGGTTTCAAGATTGAAGGAAAGCAAATTAATTGAAGCAAGGTTATTTTCTGCGTCAACTATTCCTTCTAAATAATTTAAGTCTTGGGCTAGCTCTAATGATTGTCCGGCATAATTCTCTGCCTCCTGAAAATTTGAAGCAATTCGGTATTTTGAGGCAATCTCATTTAACAATTCTACTCTTTCGACACCTTCAGCCTCTTCAAGCTTTTCTATTAGGTTAGAAGGTTCGATTTGAGCAGATGTGGTAAGCAACGATATAAGTATTAATAAAAAACTCTTCAAAGTAATTTTTTCTTTTCTGTGGAAGTGCAATAATAACTTATTCATTGACAAAAAGTAAAGTCAATTAGTTATCTTATAATGTATTGTAAAAATTTTCTTAACCTATCAGATTGCTTTATAAAATTGGTAACCGATATGTTAACCAAAAATAATTTAATCGATGATTTCATCAAAGAATTTGCCGATGCAAAAAGTCGGGTCAACAGATTAGCCCAGGTAAATACTGCTAATCAATTTAACATCAGACCAGCAGAAGGAAAATGGAATGCGGGAGATTGTTTAGAGCATATTAATTCTATTAACGAAGGATATTTATTAAATGTATCGCGGAAACTTAATCAGACCAATAAATCAAATGTCGAGAATGCGGACTACAAACCCCGCTTCTTAGTCCAAATATTTGTTAATATGATGAAACCGGAAAGCAAGATAAAATTCAAAGCGCCGAATAAATTTAAAGAGATTTTTACAGGCAATCTTGATGCAACTTTGAATCGCTTTATGAAAGTACAGGATGATTTTATTAAGCTCGCAGAGAAATCTCGTGAGTATGATTTAAAAGTTAAGGTCCCTTCTCCTGTTACTAAACTAATTAAATTTCAACTCGGAGAAATGTTTATGGCAATGATTGAACATCAAAAACGTCATCTTGCTCAAGCAGAAAGAGCGTTAAAATCAGCAATGTAATTTTTATACGTGATTAATACTCTTCTTTACAATTTGTTCCCGTCGGAACCAATTGCAATTTTCATTTATTGTTTCTCTTTTTCTAATACAACTATGTGACTTGTCGAAGGTGTGTTTTTAATTTCTTTTGTGATCTTCAATTTGTTTTGTTCAGCCAACCCTCTTAAGCCGTTGTTCTTTAGGTAAGATTTAAAATTAGAATAGTGTTCTCTTCCGGCAACAAATTCAACAGCTTCATTTAACCAGCTCCAATAGCTGCTGGGACGAGGATGCATGTAATCAATTAAAATTACTTTGTCTGCATTTTCCGATAATGTTTTTAGAATATTGTTTCGTAAATGTTCATCAACTTCGTGAATTACATATGACATTACAGCATAATCGTAATGTTTGTCACCGTTTTCAAAAAAGTGATTAATCTCGGAGTGGTAAAATTTAATTTTGGGTGAGTTCTTCTTTGTAAGTTTATTCATTGCAACTTTTATGTTGCGTTCAGATAAATCAACGCCGTCAACTTTATTTACTTTATCTTCAACGCTGAATGAAAATCTTCCCGTTCCGCATCCGGCGTCTAGAACGTTCGAGTTTTCTTTAATTATGCTTTTAACCAGTCGAAAAGATTTATCTTGATTCGGTGCGATAAAAACGTCGTAGAATAATCCATCGTACCAATGATTTTTGTTTTCTTTCATATCAACCTAATGATTTTATTTTCATTTATTAGATGCGAAAATTCTGAGAGTGATTCAACAGAAAACTTAAAGTCAATCACTCATAATTATAGAACACACAGAGCACACGGAAAAAACAGATTAACACAGATTTAATTGGAACGCTGATCTTTATGTTAATTATGATTTATTAAGATCATAATTGATCATAACCACCATAAAATTCCGCATTCTATCCATTGTCAAAAACCGGCACAAAAAGAAATTAGATATCAACCTGCATAATTCATAAATTTGTCAGTCACGTTGTCACACCAAAAGTGGAATTCAATTGATTGACTTATCAATCAGATCGATAAGCACAAAAGTTTCCGAAACAACAAACCGGCTTTTAGAAAAAGCTAAACTTACCGAACACTCTTTTATGATAATTGTTGCAATCATTATCGGCGTACTTGCCGGTTTTGCGGCAATCGGAATACGTGCACTTATTCAATGGATTTCATCAATTTCTTTTCCGGGTGATGGCACAGTCTTAGAAAACATAATTGCAACGCCTTGGTTTTGGGTAATAATTATTCCGGTTATTGGCGGATTAATTGTCGGACCGTTAATTCACTTCTTTGCGCCGGAAGCTAAAGGTCACGGTGTGCCCGAAGTTATGCAGGCAATCCTTCTTAAAGGCGGAATGATCCGGGGCAGAGTTGCGGTTATAAAAGCATTCGCTTCTGCAATAACAATCGGTACCGGCGGATCGGTTGGTAGAGAAGGACCGATTATTCAAATCGGCTCCAGCTTGGGTTCTACAGTTGGACAGTTTTTAAAATACCGAGTAAGCGGTTAAAAACATTAGTCGGATGCGGAGCCGCAGCGGGTATTGCGGCTGCTTTTAATGCCCCGATCGCCGGAGCATCTATTTGCCGTTGAAATTATTTTAATGGATTTTGCGGTTGCATCGTTTTCACCGATTGTAATTTCATCGGTGATGGCAACTGTTATCTCACATCGTTTCGAAGGAAATTTTGCCGCGTTTGAAGTTCCGGCTTATTCACTTAATTCTATTTATGAAATAGGTTTTTATTTTTTGCTGGGCGCTTTAACGGGAATTGTATCTTATCTTTTTATAAAAGTTCTTTACTTTTTTGAAGATTTATTCGACAATAAAATAAAGATGCCGGAATACCTAAAACCAACTCTCGGCGGGCTCGGAATGGGTTTAACGGCACTTTTGTTTCCGCAAGTAATGGGCGTCGGTTATGATTCAATTAACCTTGCTCTACACAGCAATATGGTTTGGTATCTCGCATTCATTTTAATTTTTATAAAAATATTTGCAACATCATTAACACTTGGTTCCGGCGGATCGGGCGGTATTTTTGCTCCCTCACTTTTTATGGGTGCAATGCTTGGAGCTTTCTTCGGTGATATTGTTCATTTTAATTTCCCCGATATCACTGCCTCTTCCGGCGCTTATGCGCTTGTTGCAATGGGCGGACTAGTAGCCGGAACTACACGCGCTCCGATTACAGCAATCATTATAGTTTTTGAATTAACTAAAGAGTACGAAATTATTCTTCCGTTGATGATTGTCTGTATTATCAGTACAATCTTATCGAGTAAACTTTCGCGCGAATCAATTTATACTCTTAAACTTCTACTTCGCAACATTACAATTAGGGAAGGAACAGAGCTAAACATAATGGAATCGATTTTTGTTAAGAATGTTTACTCGAAAACTTATGAAGCAATTAATGTCTCCGATAATTTTAGTCAAGTTGTAAACAAAGTAATCCGCGGAAGAGGCAGAGATTTTCCGGTTGTTGACAGTAGAGGAAAACTGATCGGGATAATTTCGGTAAGCGATATTAAAGATCACTTATTTGAAAGAGATTCTCTTTCTAATCTTTTAATTGCCGGCGATATTTACAATAAAAATTACGAACCGGTTTACGAAAACGATAACTGCCAAAGTGTGCTTGAAAAAATGAAAAGATACGATATTGAAGGACTTCCGGTCATCGATCCAAACACAGAAAAACTGCTTGGTGTAATTTGGAGAAAAGATATTCAAGATGAATATCAAAACGAAATTGAACGAAGGGAAATTACTGCATCACTTGCAAGCAGCATTAAAATGAGCGAAGAAGAACAAAGCGTTCATTTCCTCGAAGGTTATTCAATAAACGAAATCAAACCGCCGAAATCATTTATCGGAAAATCAATTCGACAATTAAACATACGCGCTCGGTACGGTGTTGATGTTCTTTCTGTAAAACGAAAAAGCAAAATGAAAGATGAAATAACAGCGATCCCGAATCCCGAATATGTAATTCAAGATGGTGATACTTTAGTTGTTGCCGGTGAGATTAGAAACATTAATGTGTTGAAGAATCTTGGGTGAAACGTCAAACGTGAGACGTGAAAGAATGTTTTCTACCAATTTACCTTCCTAAATTATAAAAGATACTATATCCGAGAATTATTTTTATATTTGCCCAATCATTAATCGGGGCGAATAATGTTCATCAAAAAAGAAGAAGTTTCTAAACAAACAGAAAAGTTTGCGGCAGATGCAAAAAAATTAAACGAATACATTTTATCAAATATTCCAATTTTATCTTCGGTTAATTTATCCGTCACTGATCTCACCGAGGATTCAATAAAACTTTCCGCGCCGCTTTATGAAAACAGAAATCATTACGGATCTGCTTTCGGCGGAAGCATTGCAACTATAGGTATCGTCGCGGGATGGGCAATCCTTACTTATAAAATTAAGGAAGAGAAAGTTCCGGCAACGTTTGGTAATTAAAAGCAGTCACACAGAATATAAACGGCCTGTTAAAGATGAATTTTATGCCGAAGTAAAAATAGAAAACAGCGATTGGGAAAATTTAAAAACCAAATTTGCCGAAAAAGGTAAATCGGGATTGGAGGTTACATCGCGCATAATATCAAACGGAGAAGTCTGCGCCGAGCAGAAATCTGTTTATGTTTGTATTACGCCTTGAGTTTTGTCAAATGTTTAATGTTATCACTGAAAAGCACAAATAACTCAGCAAGACCCCAACCACACCAAATAAATCCTCTATAATTTGTAAATTAACACCAGTCTTTTTAGTTACATCGGTGAATAATGAAAACCCTTTTGAAGTTTCTTATTGTTATTCTAACAATTACTACAATCTCCTGTCGGGAAACAAAAGATTCAACCGATCAAAAGCTGCCCGCCGAATTTATAATCAAACACAAAACAAAAGTTTCGCAACCATCCGGCTTAGCATTGAGTTATGATAAGAAAGCTCTTTGGACGGTCAGCGATAGTAAAAACAAAGCATACTTACTTTCTTTCGATGGAGAAATTTTAGAATCATTACAATTGGACGGAGTCGATCCGGAAGGTATAACGGTAATCGATGATACGACAATCGGTGTTGTCTTTGAGCGGGAAAGAATTCTTGCTCTTTATAATACCAGCGGCAGTGAACTAAAGCGAAAAATGTTTGATGAATTTAAGGGCAAAATTAATTCGGGTTTTGAGGGAGTGACATACGATCCGGTCAAAGGTCATTTTTTTATTGTCAATGAAAAGAGACCGAGTTTGCTAATTGAAATCAATTCGGAATTCGAGGTGATCGCTGAAACAGAGCTAACCGATGCAATAGATTACTCGGGCATTTTTTACGACCAGAACAAAGAACAACTTTGGCTGATAAGCGATGAAGATAAAATGATTGCTCAATATGATCTTAACGGGAAATTAATTGAATCATTCAGAGTAACAGCGCCGCAAATAGAAGGAATTGCCGTCGATCATGATAGAAAAAGAATATACGTAATAAGTGATATTACCGGTGAACTATTTATTTATAAAATCATAGAGTGAAAAATGAAAAAAGTAGTGTTAAGCATTTTGGGTGGTCTAATTTTATTTTTTATCGGATTCTTTTCTTATCGGTGTTTATTTAACAAACAGTTTTGTTGATGAACAAATTGAAAAATTAGCAGCCCAAGCTGAAGAACATCAAATTCAAAAATTCTCACAAACTAAAATCGACACACTTCCTCAACCTGTACGGAACTATTTCAACTTTGCAATTGCTGACAGCTTAATCTATCCCCGTTTTGTAAGAATGAAGCAAAAAGGAAAATTCAAAACTAATGTGGGAGCAGACTTACAAAGAGTTAACTGCTGAACAATATTCAATTACAAAAGAACCCGGATTTATCTGGAGCGGTGATATTTATCTCGCATCTTTTTTGTGGATCAACGGAATAGACACATACTTAAACGGCAGAGGAGATCTGCTGATTAAATTCATGTCGGGTATAACCATCAGTAAAGAAAGCGGAAAGGAAATTGCCCAGGCACAAGTTGTACGCTGGTTATTGGAAGCAGCATGGTATCCGACAGCTTTACTACCATCAAAAAATTTAATTTGGCGCAGCATCGATTCAACTTCCGCTAAATTATCTTACACTCATCAAGAAATCAAAATTGATGCGGAATTTCATTTCAATTCTGATGGATCGATAAATAAAGTCACAACCCAACGATACATGACAACAACAGCAGGTCCTCAGCCAACTGATTATACCGGTTACTTCTCAGATTACAAAAATGTAAACGGAATGATGATACCGCATCACGGCGAA
Source organism: Melioribacteraceae bacterium (assembly GCA_034521465.1). Lineage (GTDB taxonomy): Bacteria > Bacteroidota > Ignavibacteria > Ignavibacteriales > Melioribacteraceae > SURF-28. The sequence continues at coordinate 58,098 of JAXHMN010000025.1, forward strand.
GTTGAATGGAAACTTGCCGACCAAGATTTCAAATACTACGTTTTCGATATTACCGATGTTGAGTTCGATGTTTTCAAACAATTCGATAATTGAAAATGACAATAGAACAAATTAAGAAAGAGTTAAAAAAGAATGTTCGTCACGGTTCATTGGAAGGGAAAGCACGTTTCGGAATTGATGTATCGAATGCATACGGCGTAACTATCCCTATTCAAAGAAAACTTGCAAAAGAGATCGGCAAAGACCACAAATTTGCTCAAGAGTTGTGGAAAGAGGGTATTCACGAAACACGCATCATTGCTTCGATGGTTGATGAACCGGATAAAGTCACAAAAAGCCAAATGAATAAATGGGCAAACGATTTTAACTCGTGGGATCTATGCGACCAATGCTGCAACAACTTATTTGTTTACACACCTTACGCACACGAAAAAGCAATTGAATGGAGCCGAAGCAAAAAGAATTTGTAAAACGTGCAGGCTTTGCAATTATGGCTGTTATTGCTGTGCACGATAAAAAAGCATCCGATAAAGATTTCGATAAATTCTTCATGAGAATAAAAGAAGAATCAACCGATGAGCGGAACTTTGTTAAGAAGGCAGTCAACTGGGCATTACGGCAAATTGGTAAACGAAATAAAACACTTCACAAAAAAACATTATCGCTTGCAAAAGAAATTGAAATGATAGACTCCAAATCCGCCAAGTGGATTGCCAAAGATGCAATCGGTGAATTGACTAATGAAAAATAATTTCTCGCATAAAAGTAGTTTTCCTTCTGTTTCTCTCTCTGTAATTTTAAGTAAAACAATTTCACGGAGCACCAAAATGAAGGTTGCTAAAACACACAGAGAAGAAATTGAATAATTGCATGTTATTTTTGTAACCTAAAATGAAATAATTCGTCAAAAGGAGTAGTTATGTTAAAAGCAAAAGAAATTAAAGAAGAAAATCCCATCTGTCCGTTTTGTGAAAGTGAGTTGACCACAATTCTATTTAAGCAAATTGAAACTACATTCGGTAAAAAGTATGCGCATTTTTGCGAACATTGTAAAAAGGTTTTGGGTATAACACACCGCAAAGGTTTTTGGATGGGATAGATTACAAGGCAAAAGGCAAAAGTGAAAAATAAGTTAAAGGAGTGAAGCTATGATTCGCAAAATATTATTTATTGCTTCAGCTGTTATTTTATTCACCGGGGCGCTTCAGCTTAACGCTCAAGATAGAGCAGAAAAAATTGATGAATTCATTCAAAGAGTTGTAGATTACAACTCGTTCAGCGGTTCTGTTTTGATAGCCGATAACCGTGAAGTAATCTTCAAGAAAGGTTACTCTTTTGCTAATCGTGAGTGGGAAATTAAAAACACCACGGACACAAAATTCCGCATCGGGTCTATTACCAAGCAATTCACCGCGGCAATAATTTTAAAACTTCGTGAAGAAGGTAAACTCAAACTCGATGACAAAATCACGGACCACATTCCTTATTACAGAAAAGATACCGGCGAAAAAGTTACAATTCATCAACTGCTCGTGCACACTTCCGGAATACCGAGCTACACAAGCGTTCCGAATTTCTTTCAAGAAATCAGTAAAAGAGAATTTACCGTTGAAGAATTTGTAAAAGAATATTGTATGGGTGATTTCAATTTTGAACCGGGTACTGATTGGGCTTACAACAACACCGGCTATTACCTGCTCGGCGTAATAATAGAAGAAATAACCGGTATGACTTATGCAGAAGCACTGCAGCATTACATCCTCGATCCGCTTGAAATGAATGACTCAGGTTACGATGTTTTTTCGGAAGTGCTGGATAAACGAGCGACCGGCTATTCGCAACACTTTATCGATTACACAAACTCACCTTACTTAAACATGGAACTCCCCTATGCGGCGGGAGGAATGTACTCAACGGTTGAAGACATGTTCAAATGGGATCAAGCTTTGTCCAAACCCGGGTTGCTGACGGAAGAATCTCTTGAGCTTTTCTTTAAGCCGCATGTTGAAGCTATGGGCGGCTACTATGCTTACGGCTGGACGATAAACAAAACCGATATTGACGGGGACGGCGAAGAGGAAAAAGTTATCCGGCATGGCGGCGGTATAAACGGTTTTAATACATTGATTGTTAGAATTCCGGAAAAAGGTCAGCTGCTTGTTATGTTGAACAACACCGGGGGAGCCGCACTCGGATTCATGTCTAACCAGCTTCTTAAACTTATAAACGATCAAGATTATGAATACCCTAAAAAGGGAATTGGCATTGCACTATATCAAAAGTATGAAGAAGAAGGAATTGATTCCGCGATCGATTATTACAACAAGCTGAAAGAGAGCGGTGATCTGGAAATATTTTTCACCGATAGAAGCGAGCTCAATGCTTTGGGTTATTATCTGATGAATAATGAAAATGATCTTGATGCCGCTAAGAAAATATTCAAACTAAATATGGATGAATACCCGGACTGGTTCAACACATACGACAGCTACGCTGAAATTTTAATGGAACTTGGTGATGACGAAAATGCAATTGAATTTTATGAAAAGTCGCTTGAAATGAATCCGGGGAATGACAACGCAATTGAAAAATTAAAAGAACTCGGAGTTGAATACGAAAGAGAAGTTATTGTACCGGCTGAAGTGCTGGAGTCTTATACGGGGACTTATGAATTGACACCGAACTTTAAGATTGTTATAAAAGTTAAAGACAACCAGCTATTTGCCAAAGCAACCGGTCAGCCCGAGTTCCCGGTTTTCCCAATAAACGAAACAAGGTTTTTCTATAAAGTTGTTGAAGCGGAAATAGAATTTTATAAAAATGAAAACGGGGAAGTAGAAAGTCTAACGCTGTTCCAGGGCGGAAGAGAAATGCATGGCAAGAAAGTTGAGTAACGATTTTCGAGAATAAAAGAAGAGAGAGGCTGTCTCAAAAGGTCATTTCGATACTTCGACTAGCTCAGTACAGGTACGTCCGAAAAGCATCGGACTACTCAATGACCGTTGAATTTGGACGGTTTTCGAGTGTTCCGACGTAGTATGTCGGAATGTATCGAGAAAACTAAGGGTTTTGAGACAGCCTCCTCCAGATCAACTAACTCAAAATTAGGTAATTAGAACGATGTATCAATTCCGAAATAAAATGTCCGGGGTTGAGAAGTACCATAAGTATAGCCCGGGTCCCTGTTTATTCCTCTATCAAGATCGTTTTGATATGCGTTGGTTAAATTCTTAATTCCAACTGAAAGTTTTGTTCTAAAATTGTTTACAATTTTTATATCTAAAGAAACACCGGCATCTAAAATAAAAAACTCATCGGTTGTTTCAAGAAGGAGGTCAGGTTCATCCGCTCCGTCAACAACTACCTCATGAGGCATGTACATTGAACCGGTATATTTAAGCGCTGAGTAAAAATCGATGCTCTCGCTTACTTCATACATAATGCTTAAGTGACCGAACATATCGGGTGTTTTTAAAAAGTTTTTTGTGTTAAAATCGGGTAGTTCTTCTTCGTATTGATTTTGCTTGAGAGTCAGTCCGCTTCTAATTTCCAAATGATTTGACGGTTTTACGCCTAAGTCAATTTCAACACCCATAACTTCTGCGCCGGAGCTGTTTATTCTTCTCCAAAGATCGAATGTTGGTTCGCTCTTTACAAATTCTTCAGCATAAGCATCGTTAAGTTTTGTGTAGAATGCAGTTACACCGGCAAGCAGGGGAATTTCTCCGACAAAGTTCTGAAATTCAAATCCGCCCGAAAATGAATGACTTCTTTCTTCACTCAAGTTCGGATCATTTCTAATAACACGCTGTTCACCCTCTAGTCCGCATATATGAAGATCTTCATCAAAAATCTGTGGAGCTTTGAATCCGGTTGTATATCCGGCTCTCAAAATCATTCCGTCGAATAAAGTATATTTCAAATTAATGCGAGGACTTAATACGGCATTTTCCAGTTTAGAATGTTTATCAACTCTAACACCGTAAACAAGCATTGCGTTTTTATTATCGCTTAAGGACCATTCATCTTGTAAAAAGAATCCATAGTTTGTAAAAACTTCATCAATATAATACGCTTCGCTGGAAACACTTTCGTCTAAAATTTCATCTCGTAAGAATTGAAATCCTGCAATTACCGTGTGATTATCCAACCTATAATTTGCTTGTACTCCGCCGTTGTGAAGCGGGTTTTCGGAATAACCGTAATATTTAAGCGCTTCTAATCTTCCTTCCGGTGTGTTTTCACTCATACCGCCGTAATATGAATCACGTTTTAGAAAACTGAAAGCATAGTTAACCTTATAATCAAATTGCTCGCTTAATTTATGCGTCCATGTAGCTTTACCGCCCCACTTAAAGTGTTCCGTCCACTCCCCGATCCTCGATTCGTGAATCGGTTTTTCTAAATCGCTGCCGCCTCTTCTGTCTTCATGAATTCTATGAACGGATAATTTTATTTCGTTTGTACTGCCCGGTCGGTGGTAAAAATTAAACCCGATTGTTTCGTGGTTAAGTCTGCCAAGTTCTGTGAAGCCGTCATTGTTGTGATCATAAGGACTTCTGCTTCGTGTCGAACCGAAAATAAAAGCCCCGGTTTTTCCGTCGTCGCTCACAAGCTCTGCAACTGCGCCGAGCTGCTGATCAAAAGCTCCGTTAATTGAACTGCCGAGATAGCCGATTCTTGTTTGATTAAAGGAAGGTCTGCGTGTCATTAAATTGACTGTTCCTGAAATTGCTCCGGCTCCGTATAGTGAACTGCCTCCCCCTTTAACTATTTCTATCTGTTCAATCATCTCACGCGGATAATGTTCTAGTCCGTAAACTCCGCCTAGAGAACTCACGACCGGGTCACCGTCAATTAATATTTGAGTATATTTTCCATCAAATCCTAAAATTCTTACCTGCGTGAAATTACAATTATTGCATTCGTTGTCCACCGATAAACCGGTTTGCAAGTTAAGTGCTTCGGCAAGATTAACTGCATGTTTACGCTCGATTGAAAGCCGGTTAATGATCTCGGTTTTTACCGGTACTTCGCTGTAAAGATGCGGGGTATTCGTTCCGGTTACAACTATTGATCCCATTTCAATTATGCCTGATTTTAGAGATACCTCAATCTCATGATGTTTACCGGCGCTGAGCTGCAGCGGAATTTCTTTTGACTGATAACCGATCATCGAAATCGTAAGGTTAATTTTTTCTCGGTAATCGATTAACATTTTAAAAGTTCCCGTTTTCATCGGTTGATGAACCGTAGTTTGTGTTTTTTATTGTTACGTTGGCTCCAATTAATGGATCTCCTGAAATTGCCTCAACTACTTTTCCCGTAATTAATGTTTTATTTGAAGAGATTTCGGTACCGTGAAGAGTTAAAGCAAAAATTAAGACAAATAGCCCAATAAGACTCTTATGTATTTTTATAGAATATGCCATTCTAACCTCTTTTGATGATTTTCATAGTAAATTGAATTTGCTTATTTAAACATAGTCCAAATAAGAATAAGGGTCAAGAGAAAAAGAGCTTTTTATTCTATTTTATTTGCCTTCGCATTTTTTCGAACAAAAACCTATCTTCATGCGTCTCAAATACAAAGACAAAAACATCAGATTAAAATGACAAAAAAAGACGAACCGAAAATAAGGCACACGATTAGGGATGATCTTCGCCAACCCGATCTCCGAAAGAATTTATCCGAAGATTACCGCGATCTAAAGGAAAATTTCTTAGATGAGGAGAAGAAAGATCAGCTCAAAAGCATGGGCGCTTTCCGCAGATTTTTAAGATTTCCTGGTGGCTGCTGCGGGCAATGTTTTTTAGAATGACTCCTGTTAGAAGATTAATGTTCGTTTTGGGAATTATTCTAATAATTTTATCGAATGTTGAATTTCAAACGGCTGGCTCGGTTTCCACCGGAAGCAGCAACTCTCACGTACTTGGCGGATTTATACTTGTCTTCGTTTTAATGCTCGAATTAAAAGATAAACTCCTAGCAAAAGATGAGCTAGAGGCAGGACATAAAGTTCAGCTCGCTTTAATGCCGGATGAAAATCCAAAAATTGACGGCTGGAATGTTTGGCTCTTTACAAAATCGGCTAACGATGTCGGTGGTGATCTAATTGATTATATCGAATTCGACAAAGAGGAATACGGCATTTCAATCGGCGACGTTGCCGGCAAAGGTTTAAGCGCCGCTTTAATTATGGCAAAACTGCAAGCAACAATTAGAGCGCTTGCAAGTCGTGAAATCTCATTGACAGAACTTATCAGCAAAATAAATAAAATATTTCACCGCGATAGTTTGAAGAGTATTTTTGCATCGTTAATTTATATTCATGTTAAATCAAACCATGATCAGTTGAGATTAGTTAACGCCGGACACATGCCGCCGGTAATTATAAAAGAAAATGAAATTGAAAATCTTCCCTAAAGGCGGTCCCGCAGTCGGTTTAATGAATGAACTCGACCTACCGGAAAAACAAATTGAATTGAAAAAAGGTGAAAAGTTATTTATTTACTCCGATGGAATAACCGAAGCAACCGATGAAAACGGTGACTTCTTCGGTGAACATAGATTAATGAAAGTACTGGAAAATCAAAAACACCGCAGCGCTGATGATCTCGGTCAATATGTAATTAAAACCGTGGAAGACTACAGAGGTAATGCCAGAATAAACGATGACCTCTCAATTGTTGTATTAGAAAAAACTTAGAATGACTATGACTTTAGAGGAACTCAAAGATACACTACAAAATACGACTCCACCCGAAAACTTAAGCGATGAACTTACAGCGCTTTGGTATGACGGGAAAAACAACTGGGATAAAGCCCACCAAATAGTTCAAAATCTTTCCACTTCAAACGCTGCTTGGGTTCACGCATATTTACACAGAAAAGAAGGCGACGAGGGCAATGCCGGATACTGGTATCGCCGCGCAAACAAAGATTTTCCAAAACTCACTTTACAAAATGAATGGGATGAGATAGCATATTTTCTATTGAAAGAAAATTAGTGATAAATATTTCTTCTTTGTGTCTTCTTCTCAATTCTTATTTATATTTCCCAAACGATTAATAATCAGTTAGAATTATGAAAATTCTCGAGGTCTGTACATCCCGTTCATGGGGTGGAATGGAAATGAGGACTTTAAAAATTTCGGAAGCTTTTAAAGAGCTTGGTCATTCCGTTACGCTGCTTTGTCACCCGGAAAGTTCGCTCCACAATGATGCTGTTAAATCGGGTATAGAGACAATTACGCTGCCATTTAAAAACGGAATTCACCTTTACCTAATTTTAAAACTTAGCAAACACCTAAAACAAAACCGGTTTGATTTAATACACACTCAATTTTCTCGCGATTTACGTTTTTTAGTTCCCGCATTAAAAGGAATGAACAACACACCGCTTGTACTCACAAAACGGCTTGCGTCATTCATTAATAAAAAAGATCTATTTCACAAATATCTTTACAACCGAGTCGATTTAATTACTGCGATCTCAAAAGTAATCCAAGAAAATGTGATAGAAACTTGTCCGGTTGAACCAAGCAAAGTAGAAATATTTTACAATGGAATTAATGTTGACAAGTTTCAATCGGCGTTAAAGTTACGTGTTGAAAAAGAAAAGAACTTGGGATAAAAGATGAGATTGTAATAGCGATCTTCGGTAGATTTTCTCCCGGTAAAGGGCACGAAGAATTTTTGGAAGCGGCAAAGATAATTTCATCTCAGAAAAAGAATGTAAAGTTTTTGGTTGTCGGTTCCGAAAGTTACGGTGAACCCGAGTATGCACAATCAATTTATAAGTTAGCCGATTCGTATAACTTAAAAGAAAAATTAATTTTCACCGGTTTCCGGGAAGACGTCCCGGAATTAATGGGAGCGATTGATATTTTAGCAGTTCCTTCTCATGCAGAGGCATTCGGTAATGTTGCAATTGAGGGAATGGCTGCCGGCAAACCGGTCGTTGCCGCAAACAATTACGGTCTTCTCGATATTGTCGTAGATCAAAAAACCGGACTGCTATTTAAAGTAAAAGAAGCAAATGACTTAGCTGATAAATTAATCACATTGATTGATGATCGCGGGCAAAGAGAGAAGCTTGGCAATGCCGGGCTGCAAAGAGTAAAAGAAGTATTTGATGAAAAGAAGCAGATAAAAAAACTAGAGCAAAGATTTTTCGATTTAATTGAAGCAAAAAAGAATGACTAAAGCAGAAGAGAAGATAAATTTCTTCTTTTAAATATAGAATTGGATTTTTACCTAGGATACTCTTCCCAAAAGCAAAAATCTTTTTCTATCCGCAGCCGCCGCATCACCGGACAATCACCTTTTAAAGTCTGCAAACAACTTGGTATTAAGATTATCACCAATCCAAAATGTAATTATGATTTTGCATTTTTCTGGGATGATAAAACTTACTCGGATGACGCAAACTTTCCCGATATTAAAACAAAAAATATCAACCGCAACTGCACGGATATCAGCAAAGAAAAAGTTGATAAAGTTTTTGCAAAAGTATTCGGATATGATCTGTCAATTGATCCTCTTACTTACAAAGGGTAAGTGTGTTATTAAATCAAATGAAAATGCTCGGCACGACGGCAGGGTAATCGATTGCCCGGTTGATAAGTTGGATGAAAATGTAGTTTATCAAAAAGTTATTGATAATACATTTCGATGAAAAGTCCGTTGTTGATATTCGTGTTCCGGTGTTGGGAAATGAAATACCGCTCGTCTATTACAAATTCAAAACCAATGAAAAAAGATTCACAAACGATGTAAGTCGCGCAGAACTCCACAAAACAGAAGATGTTCTCTCCGAAGCAGAAATTAAAAACATCATAACTTTTTCAAGAGAAATGAAATTAGATTACGGTGAGCTTGATGTTCTGCGGAACAAAGAGGACAACAAAATTTACATTGTTGATGTAAACAAAACACCATGGGGACCACCGGCGACCTTGCCGAAGGGAGATTGTGATATTGCAATTAGAAAAATGAGGAAAGTGTTTGAAAAAAGTTTTCTAGGTTAAGGAAAAAGCCCAACCCCGATTAATCGGGGTTCGGGCTTCACGTCAGTCAAACAACATTTCTTTCAAATAATAACTTTGCTCTTCTTGAAAACTCATCACAAATTCCTGGTAATTATCAACTTGAGAAGTTACGATTTCAAAGTTCAAGAACTCACTTTTCCTTTTATCTAAATAGTCTCTATAACTTGAAAACAACCACTCTTCAGGTCTTTTTACAAGCCCGGCTTTAACCGGATTTAGATGTATATACCTTGATAAATGCAATAAATAATTATCATTCGGAACCAGCTTATATTTATACCTACCTTGAAATAAATGCCCTATCCGATTCTGACTTTTATTAATCGCCTTTGTATAACTTGTGGAAAACCGTTGCATTGCTTTATTTAGAAAATTGTCCTCCAAAATTTCAACTAGAAGGTGGTAGTGGTTCGGCATTAAGCAGTATGCAACTAAACTAATTTTGTTATCGAAATATTGATGGAGTCGTTTTAAGAAAAGTGATAATTTTTTTCTGAAAAGAAAATGTTTTCGAAATTATTACCGCGATTGTAAACATGGTAATAATGGTTTGAATATGCTGGTTCTCTATATGGCATTTTTTAAGCTGTAAAAGCCCAACTTTTTCAAAAAGTTGGGCTTTTTAAGATTTTCATGCTATGGAGCTTGATATACGTCGTTCTCGCTGAGCAGCAAATGCTAAAACAGCTCGAATATCTTCTTTAGTTAAATCGGGAAAGTCAGAGAGTATTTCTTGTTCTGTCATACCACCTGCTAAGTATTCCAATAGATCATAAACAGTAATTCGGGTTCCTTTGATACAGGGTTTTCCGTTTCGAATATTGGGGTCGATATTTATATGATTATGCCAGTTCATTATACTTAGTCAACTCTACTCTACAAAAACAAATTATCACGTTGTGCCAATAAAGTCAACAATAAAATCCCCAGGATTAGGAGAAGCCCAACTTCTTGAAGAAGTTGGGCTTCTTGGGCTTCTTCTTATCTCTTCCACTTAATATTACAACCAACACTCGGTATTTGATTTTCGTCAACCGGTTTGCCCTCTAAAATATTATCGAGCGCAGCTTTCAGATCTTTACCGGTTACCGGTGTATCTTTGCTCGGACGTGAATCGTCAAACTGTCCGCGGTAAACCAAAGTCATTTCACTGTTGTAAACAAAAATGTCGGGTGTGCATTCTGCTTTGTATGCCTTTGCAATTTCCTGAGATTCATCATACAAATACGGAAACGTAAAATTATGTTCCGCTGCAAATTCTTTCATTTTGTCGGGTGAAATCCTGCGGATAGTTTTCAACATCGTTCGAACTTATCGCAACAAAGTTCACACCTTTTTCTTTGTACTCTTTTGCAACTTCAGAAAGTTTGTCAACAACATGAATTACATAAGGACAGTGGTTGCAGATAAACATTACCACAGTTGCTTTATCGGATTTGATTTCATCTAAACTGATCTGCTTTCCCGAAATCGTATCCGGTAAATTAAAACTCGGAGCTTTCGTTCCTAATTCTACCATTGCACTTGGTGTTTCTGACATGATTTTCTCCTTTTGATTAATTTGTAGTTACTTTATCTATCTTTATAAACTAATATTCTTCACCAAAAATTCAAATTGAATCGTTACTATTATACAAACATCCAACCAATATGTTTTATAAAATTTTATTCGAAGATACAGTAGAGTACGATAAGTTAACGGAAATTGATGACACCGACGGTAATCCGGTTGAAACACAATTCAATCAATACACCGGATTAGATTCACTAATCTATTCAAATTCACAAATAGATTTACTTCTAAATTCAAGCGGGGAAATTGAAGGATTGCAAATCTGTAACGAGTGTACAAAAACTTTTAACATAGAATCACATCTTCTTCGGCTTGCGTATAAATTAACAGCCGATACTAATATTAATTCAGAAGTGTTTGACGGGAACGGTTTCTCGGAATTTATGGACAGCGAAACTTTATATGAATATTCCAATCAATGAATAATTAATAGTGTCCTTCGTGCCTTCTTCGTGTACATTGTGGTTAAATATAAAAATCTCAAGGCACACTAAGTTTACATAAGGGGCATAAGGCAATTGCGTGAACCCATATTCAAAGAACCTAAATCACAAACAATTATCCGAAATTTCCCTTACATTTAAACCCAAACGGAACAATTGCTGTCAAAACAGATAAAGAGATAAAATATCGGAGGTAAGATGAACAGGTTAAGTAAACTCGCTGTTAATTCGGAAGGTTTTATTTTTGATCCCACTACAGGAGACAGCTACACTGTAAATCCAACCGGACTTTACATAATCAATTCCTTACGCGAAGGAAAAGAAATCGATCAAATAGCCGAAGAACTTTCAAAAGAATTTGAAGAAACACCGGAAGAAATTTCGAGTGATATTTCAGATTTTATCACACACCTTAATACATATAATCTTTACTGAGGCGAACGATGAAAGAATTGAAAATTGCCGTATCCGGAATTAATGCGGTCGATAATCCCGGTCCGGGTGTTGGCGTTGCCCGTTCACTTAAAGAAGATCCCGACTTAAATGTAAAAGTAATCGGACTCGCTTACGATGCAATGGAGCCGGGCATTTATTTGGATTGGCTGATTGATAAAACTTTTATTCTTCCTTATCCTTCAAGCGGAAAAGATGCTTTACTTGAACGGCTTGGCTTATATTAAAGAATTCATACGGATTGGATTTTGTAATTCCCAATCTCGATTCCGAACTGCCCATCTATACCAAATACACAAAAGAAATTGAAGAACTTGGTATTAAAATTTTTGTGCCGACCGAAAGTCAATACAAACTCCGCGCAAAAGATAAACTTCTGCAAGTTGCTGAAAAAGTGAAAATCGATTTACCTAAAACTTCAGTTATAACTTCACCGGAAGAATTAATAAAGGAAGTTGAGAAGATCGGACTTCCTGTAATGGTAAAAGGTGCATACTACAAAGCCGAACGAGCTTACACAACTCAAGAAGCGATGAGTCACTTTCATAAAATTTCCGCCGAGTGGGGCTACCCTATTATTCTTCAAGAGGTTGTTAAAGGTGAAGAGATGAACGTTGTCGGAGTCGGCGACGGTGAAGGAAATTTAATCGGTAAACTCGGTCTCAAAAAAATGTGGATCACTTCACTCGGTAAAATTTGGACGGGCGTTTCAATCAAAAATGAATTAATGATGAACGCCGCCGCAAATTTTGTAAAAGAATATAAATGGAAAGGTCCGTTTGAATTAGAGTGTATAGTAGATAAAGAAAAAGTTTACTTGATAGAAATCAATCCGCGCTTTCCCGCTTGGTCTTATTTTGCAACGGGATGCGGAATTAATCTTCCCGCAAATATGGTTAAGAAAGCTTTGGATTTACCGTTCGAATTAGACAAAGATTATGAGGCGGGAAAACTTTACGTGCGCTACACATACGAAACGATAACCGATATGAGCACCTTCCAAAATGTTATTACAAAGGGAGAAAATTAAGATGGCTAAGAAATATGAAAAACCGGTGATAATAAAAGTACAAACCGGGATGATGAACAAGTTCGGCAGCAGTCCGTACTATACACGAAAAATAAGAACGGAAATTGACGGAGTTGCAATTAGTGAATTAGTCGAAAAGTTCGGCTCGCCGTTATTTGTTTTTTCCGAGACCACACTTCGGCAAAAATACAGGGCTTATTACAATTCTTTTTCAACCCGTTATCCGAATGTAACTTTCGGCTGGTCTTATAAAACAAATTATCTGCCTGCAGTTTGTTCTGTGTTGCATAAAGAAGGCGCAATTGCGGAAGTCGTTTCCGAAATGGAATACGATAAAGCAAGAAGTTTGGGAATACCCGGAAACAAAATTATTTACAACGGTCCATATAAAAATCTGCGTGCGCTGGAAAAAGCAGTTAAAGAAAATGCTATGATTCACATTGATCATTTCGATGAAATTTATGATTTGGAAAAAGTTGCCGATAAGCTGAACAAGAAAATTAAAGTCGGTATGCGTTTAAATATGGATACCGGAATTTATCCGCAATGGTCTCGCTTCGGATTAAATCTTGATTCCGGACAAGCAATGGATGCGATTAAAAGAATGGTTAGCAAAGGTAAACTTGTTTTGAACGGACTGCATTGTCACATCGGCACATTTATTTTGGAGCCGAATGCTTATGCGGTTGAAATTGAAAAGATGGTCAAGTTCGGTTATGAAATTCAAGATAAGTTTGATATGAAAATTGAGTACTACGATATCGGCGGCGGCTTTCCTTCAAAGAGTAAATTAAAGGGAACCTACCAAGAGCCTGATGTTACTGTTCCTTCGATTGATGAGTATGCGGAAAATATTACAACCTCTTTGTTTAGAAATTTGAAAGCGGGCGATTTACCCAAATTGTATCTGGAAACCGGTCGCGGTATTGTTGATGAAGCCGGTTATTTGATCACAACAATTATAGCATCAAAGAGATTGCCGGACGGCAGAAAATCTTATATAGCCGACGGTGGAATCAATTTACTTTACACTGCTTTTTGGTACAAATATAATTTGGAAATCGATAGACAAGTTGACGGCACAAACGAACCGGCGATTGTTAACGGTCCGTTATGTATGAATATTGATGTGATTGAAGAAGGCACACTTCTTCCGCCGATGGAAAAAGGAACGAGATTAATTTTATCACCGGTAGGGGCATACAACGTTACACAATGGATGCAGTTCATTGAATATCGCCCGAATGTAGTAATGATTGGCCAAAACAAAGAAGTAGATTTGATTCGTGAAGCGGAAGATTTGAGTGATATTACGAGAAGAGAAAAGCTGCCGGAGAGACTCAAGCTAAAACAATAGAACGCAGATAACGCAGATGCGACAGATTCACACAGATTAAAAGCGATAAATGACTGAGTATTTACATAAAGATTTAACATCGAAAATCATCAAAGCTTTTTATACAGTTTATAATAAATTGGGATATGGTTTTCTAGAAAAGGTGTATGAAAATGCTTTGAAAATTGAACTAACTAAAATGGGATTAACAGTTGAACGACAAAAGTTAATAAAAGTATATTATGATGAATCGGAAGTGGGAGAATACTTTGCTGATCTTTTGGTAAATAATCTAGTTATAATTGAATTAAAAGCTGCTGAAACTTTATTGGAAGAGCATGAAAATCAATTAATAAATTATCTCAAAGCAACGGATATTGAAGTTGGACTTCTATTAAACTTTGGTAAGAAACCTCAAATCAGTAGAAAAATTTTTACAAATAAATCAAAATCGGAGAGATAATCTGTGGAAATCTGCTTAATCTGTGTCATCAGTGTTCCATTGTAATTATGAAAATCAACAACCACATAAAAGCATTACTGCAAAGCTACTCCGAGATTTACTTCTTCAAAAGTAAATGGATCGGTGCGCTGCTACTGCTTATTACTTTTATCAATCCATACGTTGCACTTGGCGGGATTGTTGCCGTAATCTCTGCATACATTTTTGCGCGCATTATTAATATGAGCAACGAGTTTTTGAACGAAGGATTTTACACTTACAATCCTTTGCTTACCGGACTTGCAATCGGTTACCTTTTCAAATTCAATGAGCTTTCGGTTTTGTTTATGATTATTGCCGGAGTACTCACATTTATTGTTACCGTTGTAATGTACAGTGTGTTTATCTATTACTTGAAGATGCCGGTTTTGAGTCTGCCCTTTGTAATTGTTTCATCAATTGCATACTTGGCGGCAACACAGTATTCAAATCTTTTTGTAACGGGACTTTATTCGCACACAATTTATGATCTTGAAATCACTCTTCCCTATTGGCTCGAAGGTTACTTCCGTTCTTTCGGTTCAATCTTTTTTATGACCGATGTTATTTCCGGGATTGTGATCGCATTGATATTTCTTGCGATGTCTCGAATTATGTTTCTGCTTTCGGTGATCGGATATTTTACCGGCAGTATTGTAGTTGGATTAATGTACGGCTCTTTCGAGCAGTCGTTTGCAAATATAAATCACTTCAATTTTATTTTGATTGCAATCGCTGTCGGCGGAGTGTTTCTTGTTCCTTCCTTAAAAAGTTATCTGCTTGCCGTTGTTGCAGTATGTACGTCAACAATTTTACTCGATTCGGTTTTAGTATTTTGGTCGAACTTCGGTATTCCCGCATTTACACTGCCGTTTAATGCAATAACGCTTTCATTTATTTATTTACTCGGATTAATTAAGTATCCCCAAATTGCTTGGATAATAAAGAACACTCCCGAAGAAACACTCGACTTATACTTAACGAACAAACGAAGATATCCCGGTTCAAACACTACGGTGCAGCTTACCGTTTCTCGGGCAAGTGGACAGTCTACCAAGATTTTGACGGAAAGTGGACTCACAAAGGAAATTGGAAATACGCTTACGATTTTATCATAACCGGTGATGAAGGAAACAGTTACAAAAACAATGGCGATTTGTTAGAAGATTATTACTGCTATAAAAAACCAGTTCTTTCACCCGTAAGCGGACGTGTTGTAAAAGTTGTAAACAATTTAAAAGATATGTCGATTGGAAAAATTGATAAAGCAAACAATTGGGGAAACTTAATAATCATAAAAGATGACCGCGGATTTTATGTTGAGCTTTCACACTTTGCTGAAGATTCAATAAAAGTAAAAGAAGGCGATTGGGTTGAAAGAAGTTCAATGCTCGGACTTTGCGGCAACTCAGGTTACTCACCGCAGCCGCATATTCACATTCAAGTTCAGGAAACCGAAGACGTCGGTGCTCATACAATTGAGTTCAGTTTTATAAATTATATTGAAGATGGAAAGTTTTATTCAAATGATTTACCTTCTTTAGAAAAAACTGTCGAGCCGCTTCACGTTGATAATGCATATGATAATTTGATGACGTTCGTCCTTGACGACGAAATGAAATTTGAAGTTTATAAAGAGAATCAAAAGACTGATGAACTGCAGTTGAAAGTAGATATGGAAATTGACGGAACATTTTATTTTGATTCCGGTAAAGGCAAACTTTATTTCGAAAAGAAAGACGGAACATTTTATTTTTACAGCACGGAAGGAAATGATAAATACTTAAATATGATGCTGCAGTCCGTTCCCCGCTTCCCGCTTGCTTATCGCGATAATTTACTTTGGAACGATACCATTCCTATTAGTTCTACGACAAACAAAATTAAAAAAGCGGTGGTTCTATTTTTGAGTTCATTCAATCATAACCTCTTTAGAGTCGATGTAACCTCAAAGTTTGTTTCATCGAAAAAAATTGAATCTGAAGTTGTATCTTCTACATTAGGATTAAAGAAGAAAGCCGAAATTGAACTTGACGAGTTCAGAGGATTTTCTTCTTTTAAAATGGAAGATATTGAATTAAGGAAGGTCGATAATGAATAATCTCGTAAAAATATTTCTTTTGATAATAATTGCGATTTCTCTTCAAGCACAGTCATCGGTTACAACTATGTTTTATCACCTTCCGATTAGTTATAAAGATTCCGGTGTAAGAGAGAACAGTTCTTTGACCGGTGTTTATGCTGCGTGGGAAGCGGATTTAAATAACACTTTTGAGTTTGCAGCGGATTATTCCGACTTGAATTACATTTTCGATTTTCAAACATTGATCAATATGATTTTACATTTGCTTACACAAACGAACTCTATTCCGGATTGGAAGTTTCGTGCAGGCGGTCATTACATTAATTTCCGACGATGTTTTAACCGATCAAAGCTTACGTTCTCTTTGCCGGCGTCGGTAAATACAGATTCCGAAGTTGGGATGCCAACATTGATGTTTACTATTCTAATTACAGCAACTACACTCCTTCGTTTAACGCAATTCAATTGTCACCCAATTTTGGATTAACTTTTCCATTCGATCGAACTCAAGGTATTTATTTCAACTCATCGGCAAATTATATAATGCTGAGCGAAGAAATTTTATCCGATAAAAAGAATTACTTTTCATTGCGAGAAACTTTGACTTACTACAATAATAATTTTTCAATTTCTGCTTATGCTTTATTCGGCGAGCAAAAGTTTGCGGTAAGACAAAACGGATTTTTAGTTTACAACGTTGCCGATTTAATGAAGAACGGATACGGCGCTTCTATCACTTATTCTTTTACGCGTAATTTTTTCTTGAAAGGCGGAGTTGAGTACGATAAGTTTGATGAAGAAGCTTACGGCACTTCTGCATCTTCAACAAAATTTGTAATTTTAGCCGGATTCAATTTTTAGGGGAGCCAAATGAAAAAGTTAACAATGATATTTTTATTCGTTTTTGTTTCTTCACTTTTTGCAATTACACCGGAAGAAATTCAAGAAGCTTATCACAAATCATTTAACTACGAGCAGATAGAAGATTACGAAAATGCAATCCGCGCGCTTTCTTCGGTGCTTGATGAATATCCGAACGGCTACACGGTTAACTTAAGATTGGGCTGGCTCTATTATTTACTCGGCAGATATGCTAATTCAATCGAACATTATCAAAAAGCAGTGCAAGTTGTTCCGACATCACTTGAAGCAAAAAACGGTTTGATGCTTCCGCAGCTTGCGCAGAATAAATATAATGATGTGGCTTCCACGGCATATCAAGTCGTGTCGGTTGATCATTATAATTATTACGGTAATATGAGATTAGCATATTCATTACGAATGCAGAAAAAATACGATCAAGCCGAACAGATTTTAAACAAGATGTTGGCGGTTTATCCGACCGATATTACATTTTTAACGGAGCTTGGATTGGTTAAATTTAATCAAGGTAATACGGAAAAAGCCGGCAGTTTAATGTGGGATGTTTTGACATTGGATCCCGAAAACGAAACAGCAAAGAATTATTTTTCAAAATAAGATATTTGCAAAATCATTCAATCCCGTTGGGGTTGTTTGTCATTTTACCTATTCAAACCCATTCATGTTCAACCCCTTTCGGGGTTGGTGTGTTGTTAGATTGAAATTTTTCTATTCATATTCAATCCCTTCGGGATTGTTCGTTTTCCATTCACATTCAATCCCTTCGGGATTGTCTGTTATCTATTCATGTTAAATCCTTTCGGGATTTTATAAAATTATGAACTACATTTTAATAACAACCACGAAGTGGTTGAATGTGAATTGATAATAGAAACCCGATCATAAAAGAACTATTCTTTTCATCTTAAATCCCTTGGGATTGTTGTAAATTCTCAACGTAAATTTTTCCAACAACAACCGCGAAGTGGTGGAAACAGAATAATAATAGAAACCAGATAAAAAAGAACCTATTCTTTTCATCTTAAATCCCTTGGGGATTGTTGTATATTCTCCAACGTAACTTTCTTCAACAACAACCGCGAAGCGGTTGAATATGAATAGCAATATGAACAAAAAACAAAAGAACCCCAACGGGTTCAACAAGAATTGATTATATTATCGTTAAATTCCCTTGTGATTTTTATTTAATATTTCAGAGTGTATTACCAACAGTGAAGTGGTGAGAAACAAACAGATATTCAGAGTCCACAAAGAAAAGAACTGATTCTTTTCATCTTATAATACACTGGTGATTGTTGCAAATTCTAGAACGTAAATTTTTCCAACAACAACCGCGAAGCGGTTGAATGTGAATAGACAAGAAACACAAAGGATATGTCCAACCCCGAAGGGGTTGAACTTGAATAGAATATCTAATCAAATGAATCAACGAACCCCAGAGGGGTTCAATGTAAATTATGAATAGATTAAGATTCTAAAACAAAATTGAACCCCAACATGATTCAAGAATAGAGATTTGTTGTTTATATTAGGTCCACTCAAATCCATAATACAAATTGGAGATGAACATGAGCACATACACTCAAATTCTTTATCACATTACCTTTTCAACTAAACAACGCAAACCATCTCTTCATAACGAAAATCGTTCAAAACTTTTCAAATATATTTGGGGATTGTTGCAAAATAAAAATTGTCATCTTTACAGAATCAATGGTGTAGAAGACCATATACATATTGCCACACATCTCCATCCAACAATTTCGTTATCTGATTTAATTAAAGATATTAAACTCAGCACGACCGAATTCATCAAAAATGAAAAGATATTTTCAAATTTCGACGGATGGCAGGATGGTTATGGTGCTTTTACACATTCATTTTCAGAGAAAGATAGATTAATTGAATATGTAAAAAATCAAGAAGAACATCATAAAAAAACATCATTCAAAGAGGAATACATCAACCTGTTGAAAGAACACAAAATTGATTTTGATGAAAAATTCCTTCTTTCGATTTCTCGTTCAACCCCTTTCGGGGTTGGTGTATTGTTAGATTGAAATTTTTCTATTCATGTTCAATCCTTCGGGATTGTTCGCTGCGTTTCTTGTTCAATTCTATTCATATTCAATCTCTTCGGGATTGTTTATTGTTTTCTTGCTCATGTCTATTCATGTTCAACCCTTTTCGGGGTTGGATGTAATTGTAGAACTACATGCTGACAACAACAAAGTGGCGGAAGAACCCCGTCGGGGTTCGAAACTTGATTGGAACCATCATTCTTTTCATCTCGAATCCCTGGGGATTCGTTATAAATTTTCTGATGTGAATTATTTCCAACAACAACCGTGTAGCGGTTGAACATGGATAAACAAATCGATTTTTATGAACCATTAATAGAAACTCGATTAATTAAATCTTATTCTTTTCATCTCATAATCCCTGGGGATTGTTATAATTTTGAATGTAAATTTTTCCAACAACAACCTATAGCGGTTGACATGGATAAACAAATTATTTTTATGAACCATTAACAGAGATAGGTTCAAACCTTTCGGGATAATAAAACTTGTAATTTTCTTTATTGCTATTCATATTAAATCCCTTCGGGATTGTTGGATATTCTCCAACGTATAATTCTCCAATAACAACCGCGAAGCGGTTGAATGTGAATAGATAATCCGTACAACAAACAAAAGAACCCCGGAGGGGTTCAACAGGAATTGGTTTAATTGAGAGATTAAAATGGATATTCAATCTCTAAAAGATCGTTTTTATTTTTCAAGTAATAAGATTTAATACCAACCTCCGAAGGTGTTAAAAATGGATAGAATTAGATAAAATGAAGGTTTCTTAATTACAATTGAGCTTGTTTTTATGTCGATAATTTTGCTATTTTAAACAATTGTTTATTACACTTATAAAAAGATTTGAAAAAAATTAAAATACTTTTAATTGAAGATAACAGACTTCTCCGCGAAGGTATTTCTGCAATGTTAAAGAAGCAGAAAGACATGCATGTAGTTGCAACTATCGGCAACGGTGAAAATATTTTGAATAAAATAGAAAAATCAAGTCCGGATATTATTCTTCTTGATCTGGGATTGCGAAGTCAAAACAGCTTGAGAGTAGTAAAATTAATTACAGAGAGTTACGAAAAAACTAAAATAATTGTGATGGACTTGGTTCCGCTGCAGGCTGATGTTTTAGAGTATGTTCAAGCCGGTGTTTCCGGTTTTATTCTCAAAGATGCTAACATAAATGATTTCTTTAAAACGATCAGATCAGTATATGAAGGCGTTCAAGTTTTGCCCTCTCATTTAACCGGTTCGCTGTTTTCCCAAATAGTTGAACATGCGATGAACGGAAATAAACCCTCAAAAATTTTTAATGCTGTCCGAATGACTAAACGTGAACGTCAGGTAATCGAATTGATTGCCGATGGTTCCACAAATAAAGAGATCGCGCAGGTACTTCATCTATCAACTTTTACCGTTAAGAGTCACGTACACAACATTCTTGAAAAATTAGCTCTTAATTCCCGTGTACAGATTGCAAAACACGTACATACTTCGAACGAATATAAGCCCACGGAAAAGACAGATTCTTCTAACGGCAAATAATTCCAACCACAAATTTACGCTAAAGGATTAATCCATTTTTCATCCTTTTGGACGATAGTATTCATCCTTAAATGTTGTTAATATCATTTGTGAAAAAATGATGAGTCAGAAATATTCTGTTTTATCGAATAATGAATTATGTAATCAATTGTATTTAATGAACAGCAATGTTCGTTGTACATAAATAATAATATGGGAAAACATTTCCAGGGATAAAATTATGAACAAAAATAAGACTAAATTTCAACGAAAAACCCTAGCCAAGGCCCCCACAAATATTCAAGGATTGGATGAAATCACCGAGGGTGGTTTACCCAAAGGAAGACCAACTTTAATATGCGGCTGAAGCCGGTTCCGGAAAGACATTATTAGCAATGGAGTTTCTTGTCAAAGGAGCTACCATCAATAATGAACCAGGTGTGTTTATTTCATTTGAAGAGAGCGAAAAAGAACTGGTCGGCCAATGTTGCTTCAATAGGATTTGATTTGGAAGCTCTTATAGAAAGTAAAAAGATGTGGCTTGAACACATTCACATAGATCGTGGTGAAATTGAGAATACCGGGGAATATGATTTGAAAGGTTTGTTTGTTCGTATTCATAACGCTATAGAAAGCATAAATGCAAAACGAGTTGTTCTCGATACTATTGAATCACTTTTTACAGCAATGCCAAATCCGATAGTTATACGTACGGAACTCAGGCGCTTGTTCGGCTGGTTGAAAAAGAAAGGTGTTACAGCAATTATAACCGGCGAACGCGGAGAAGGTCGCTTAACGCGGCAGGGGTTGGAAGAGTACGTTTCGGACTGTGTTATTCTTCTTGACCATCGTGTACAAGATCAATCATCTATAAGACGATTGCGAATTGTAAAGTACCGCGGTTCAACACACGGAACAAATGA
This sequence comes from Melioribacteraceae bacterium, assembly GCA_034521465.1. GTDB lineage: Bacteria > Bacteroidota > Ignavibacteria > Ignavibacteriales > Melioribacteraceae > SURF-28. The sequence goes on from JAXHMN010000025.1 coordinate 79,958, forward strand.
ATATCCTTTTTTAATTGATGAGGATGGTTTTTCTGTTCTGCCGGTTACTTCCATCGGTCTGAATCATATCTCCTCAAGGGAAAGGATATCTACCGGCATTCCGCGGCTTGATGCTATGCTTTCTGATAAGGGTTACTATCGTGGCAGTACGATTCTTGTCTCAGGTTCAGCCGGAACCGGAAAGACGAGTATCGCAGCACAATTTGTAGAATCTGCGTGCAAACGAGGTGAACGCGTTCTCTATTTTTCATTTGAAGAATCTCCGAGTCAATTTATGCGTAATATGTCTTCAATAGGAATAAATTTAGAACCATGGACTAAAAAAGGACTTCTTCATTTTCATGCAACGCGTCCAACACTATTTGGATTAGAGCATCATCTAACAACTACTATTAAATTAATTAAAAAAGTTAAGCCGAAGGTTGTTGTACTCGACCCCATTGATGCATTTATAATTGGTGAAAACCAAAATGAAGTAAAAATAATGTTATTGAGGCTTGTGGACTTTTTGAAAATGGAAAATATCACAGCAATGTTTGCAAGTTTAACAGGCTCGGGTGAGAATCAAGAACTTACCGACATGTCAATCTCATCTTTAATAGATACGTGGCTTCTGTTACGGGATATTGAATTTGGCGGTGAACGAAATAGAGGTCTATATATATTAAAATCAAGAGGTATGGCACATTCCAATCAGATTCGTGAATTTAAGTTAACGGATAAAGGTATTGACTTAATCGAAGTTTACATTGGTCCCGAAGGTGTGTTGACAGGCTCTGCCAGGTTGGTACAAGAAGCAAAGAACAAAGAAGAACAATTATTATATCAGCTTGAAATTGAACGCAAGCAACTTGAATTGGAATTTAAACGTGCGGCAACCGGCGCTCATATTTCGGCTCTAAAAGCAAAATTAAAAGTCACAGAATCGGAATCATTAAAAATTATTAAAGACGAAAATGCAAAAGTCCAAAATTCCTCGTCGAGAAAGAATGGCGGTGTACAAACTAAAAAAACAAATAAAATGAAAAAAAATAATTGAGCATTACAAAAAGATTTTCGGTGACTATGATTTCGAGAGATAAATAAAAAATTTAATTAAGGACAATAAAAGAGTAAAATCATGAGCAAAGGACAAAACAGTAAAAGCGGTTCGAAGAAAGAACCGGCCAAAACAATGAAGGAAAAAAAAGCTGCCAAGAGAGAGAAGAAAGAAGGAAGAAATAACAGCAGTATGCTAGATGACATTAAAAATAAATGATTTAGTACTGCCGCTAAAGTGAGAATATAAACGCTTTCAAAAAAAGAATGGAAATTTTAAGATATGATAAAAGTGAAAAAAATATTTTCACTAAAGACTAAGAAAAATAAAGATGAGGAGAATACTAAACCGGAAAATCCCTCCGAATCTATATTTACTAAATTTTTTATAGAAGTATATTCTATTACAGTCTTCGGTTTACGCTTCTTTAAAGAAGTTTTAAACCGCCGTATGAATTCAGCGAATTTATGAAGCAGTCATTTTTAATCGGTTATAAATCTCTTCCCTTAATTGCAATTACCGGATTCATTATTGGGTTAGTGCTTACAATTCAATCAAGACCAACATTAGCAAAATTCGGCGCTGAATCATGGCTGCCCGCAATGGTAGCGGTTTCACTGATAAGAGAAATTGGACCGGTTATTACCGCATTAATTTTTGCCGGTAAAGTTGGTTCGGGAATCGGCGCTGAACTGGCATCGATGAATGTAACCGAACAAATAGACGCTATGCAGGTATCGGACACAAACCCGTTTAACTATCTTGTTGTTACAAGAGTAGTTTCGGCAACTCTGATGCTTCCGCTTCTCGTGATTTTCGCGGATGTTGTCGGTTTGCTGGGGACTTATGTCGGTGTTAACCTTAAAGGAAATGTCAGTGCTTTACTATTCTTTCCGCAAATATTTCAAAGCATTGGATTCAGCGATCTTATACCGGCAATCATCAAAACATTCGTGTTCGGTTTTGCAATCGGACTGATTGGATGTTACAAAGGATATACTTCAAACAAAGGAACCGAGAGTGTCGGTAAAGCGGCAAACTCTGCTGTAGTATTATCTTCTTTGATGGTTTTTGTAATTGATATGATAGCGGTACAGATTACAAGTTTACTTCAAAACTAAAATGAGCAGTTAAGAGAATGACGGAAGTTACAACTCAAATAGAAAAAGAAAATGATTCTCAGCAGGATGATTCTGTTGTAGTTGAAATGCAGCATCTCAAAAAATCTTTTGGGAATAATCATGTACTGCGGGATATAAATCTGGTTATAAACAAAGGAGAAAACCTTGTAATACTTGGTCAGTCGGGAACGGGTAAATCTGTTCTTATAAAATGTATTGTAGGATTAGTTGAGATTGACGACGGCAAATTAAAAATCTTCGGGCAGGATGTTTCCGAATTGAAGAATGATGAATTGGCACAAGTGTATAAGAGAATCGGTTTCCTTTTTCAGAGCGGTGCTTTATATGATTCGATGTCGGTTAGAGAAAATTTAGAATTCCCCTTAAGAAGAAAAAAACGATTGATGGAAAAAGAAGAACTTGACTCACTAATTAAAGATGCACTTGAAGATGTTGGTTTAGATGAAGCGATTGACCTGTCTCCTTCCGAACTTTCCGGGGGAATGCGTAAACGTTTGGGTTTAGCAAGGACGTTAATTTTAAAACCCGAGATAATGCTTTATGATGAACCGACAACCGGTCTCGATCCTATTACTTCAAGAGAGATAAGCAATTTAATACTGGAAGTACAAAATAAATATAATACGTCATCAATAATTATTACGCATGATATTGAATGTGCCAGACTAACCGGAAACCGGATAATTGTAATTAAAGATGGTGTTTGTTCCGCAGAAGGATCGTATGAGGAGCTTGAAAAATCAGATGATCCGTGGATAAGATCGTTCTTTGAATAATGCTTTGTGGTTTAAAATGAAATGGGATAGTGTGTGTTGCATAAGTCATTTTATTGCCGTCGGTTTTAGTGTGTGTGGCATAAGTGATTTTATTGCCGTCCACTTCAGTGGACGGGGAAAATAGCTCCTAACTAAATGGACTTTAGTCCCATTAAATGCTGAGAATGGGGCTTCACAAAGTGATCCCTTCGGGAAAAGCCCAGAGATAAGTTGGCAATCTTAACCCCCGACTTTCCCTAGGATGCCTTCGGCAAAAAGTCGGGGCAAATAAAGGTTATGCAACACACACTAAAGTGGACGGCAATAATTAAGGGAAAAATTATGCGTTACGTGCAACACAAATTGGTAAGCGTTAATGACAATTTTTAGTATAGAAGATGTTTGCAAAAATAATTTCGCCTCTACGAGGCTTTTGCTTTCTGAGCATTTTTGTTATTACCATAATGCCGCTTCTAACGAAGCTAGAAAAATTGTAGTAAATAGTAACGTAGTCACGATTCTAGTAACAAGCAATAGCAAGAAAATAGCGTTGTAATTAGTGACGTAGTCACGACATTATGGTAACAAGTAATAGAAACAAAATAATAAAGTGCCGTAGGCACGATACTAGATTTTTAGATTAGAAAAAAAATCTAAAACTAAAGAGAACTCAAATTATGATTGTTCGCTTGTGCGTAAAAGTAAAAATTAAAAGAAAAAGTAAGAGTTGATAAAATGATAAAGAAAACAAGTAATAAAATAAAATTGGGAATATTCATTTCCCTTGGGCTAATGTTGTTGATTGTCGGCATTTACTTCATTGGTGAAGGTCAGCAATTGTTCAGAACTACATTCAGTGTCACCGGTGTATTTAAAGATGTTGCGGGACTGCAAGCCGGCAACAACGTAAGACTATCCGGCGTAAATGTCGGAACTGTAAGAAATATAGTTATAGTTAGCGATACATCCGTAAGAGTAGAAATAGTAATTGATGAAAGTATACGGGAATTTATCAAAAAAGATGCTGTTGCAATTATCGGTTCGGAAGGACTAATGGGTAATAAAGCTTTGATAATAAATCCCGGTACGGGCAGACAGCCAGCAATAGAGGACAACGACGTTATTGAAACAATTCAACCGGTTACGATAGATGATATAATGATATCGTTGAATACAACTATTGGAAACACCTCAGCTATCACAAGTGATCTGGCGAGTATGACCGAACAAATCGAATCCGGAGAAGGAACGATTGGAAGATTAATAATGGATAAAAAGTGGCGGGAGAATTTTGAAACTACGTTTATCAACCTGAGAGAAGGTTCGGCACAATTCAGAAACCTTATGTCAAAAGCAAATGAACTCGACGCGATCATATTATCTGCTAAAGAAACGGTTGAAAACGCATCCGCTATAACTCGTGATTTTGCAAGCATTTCGGCAAACATTGAATCGGGCAAAGGTACTCTCGGTCGGTTTTTAATGGACCAAAACACAGCGGATAATCTCGATTCAACTTTAATTTATTTGAAAGACGGATCGAAGAACCTCAACATTCTTTTGCAAGAAGCAAAAAGCAGTTGGTTGTTGTGGGGATTTTAATTCCCGAAATTTTATTGAATAATGTATATCCATAAACCCAGGAATTTCTTTTGAGCGACAGAAATTCAATAAATAAACTGAAATGATATTTGTTATGGTAAGGCTTTCTGTAACTCGGATTGCTTTTAAAATTTTAAAATTATACTTTGAATAAAATAATTTCATTTCAAAAGTTGTAAAGTATTACATACAAACTTATTGTTTCGATTTCTACCTGGTGATTTATTCTTGGAATTTACATTTCTTGAGCTAAGTAATTTACAATTGAAGGAACTATGAAAAAGAAAACTGTTCCTAAAAAACTTCCAGATAAAAAAAGAAGCACACCGAAAAGTATCGCCTTACTGATAATTCATTTTATGTTGTTGGTTTAGGAGCTTCCGCAGGCGGATTAGATGCTCTTGAAAGATTTTTTAATAACATGCATGAAAATACCGGCATGGCTTTTATTGTTGTTTCCCACTTAGATCCAAATCATGTAAGTATTATGCCTGAACTAATTCAAAAATGTACTAAGATGAATGTGTTGCGGGCAGAAGACGGAATGAAATTAGAACCCGATCATATTTATGTTGCACCGGCTAATAACGATATAGCTATACTCAATGGTGTAATTCAACTTATAGAACCTATTGAAACACATGGCTTTCGTTTACCGATTGATTTTTTCTTCAAGTCTCTTGCTGCTGATTTAGGTGAAAAGGCAATTTGTATTATCCTTTCCGGTATGGCATCCGATGGTACTGCGGGATTGAAAGCCATAAAAAGTGAATTGGGTATGGTAATGGTTCAGGAACCAGGATCGGCAAAATTTGACGGAATGCCTACAAGCGCCGTTAAAACCGGTTTAGCAGATTACATACTTCCTCCGGAAAAAATGTCCGATCAATTGATAAAATATACTTCTCTAAAAGTTAAGGGTGTTTTAGTTGATAAACCTGTAACCGAGGGAAAAATTCCCAACTCATTACAAAAAATATTTATACTTCTTAGAACTTACACAGGACACGACTTTTCACAATACAAACAAAATACAATTAACCGGCGTATAGAAAGAAGAATGAATGTTGCTCAGTTAGAAGATATTCCAAATTATATAAGACTGCTTCAGGAAAGTCCGGATGAAGCTCAAAACTTGTTTAAAGAACTTCTAATTGGAGTAACAAATTTTTTCAGAGATGCAGAAGCTTTTGAAAAATTAAAAATCATGTTGAAAGATTTAGTAGAAAGTAAGCCTGATAACGGTCAAATAAGAATTTGGGTTCCGGGATGTTCAACCGGAGAAGAAGCATACTCTATTGCAATGATTCTGGATGAATGCTTACAAGAAACAAGTAAACATCTGAACGTGCAAATATTTGCAACCGATATTGACACTATCTCTATAGAAAAAGCACGCATAGGTACATTTTCCGGAATTGAAGCTGATGTTGGTAAAGATCGCTTAAAGCGATACTTTACACGCGAAGGAAATCTTTTTCATATCCGGAAAGAAATTAGAGAAATGTTAGTCTTTGCACCACAAAGTATTATTAAAGATCCTCCGTTTACTAAACTCGATTTAATCTCCTGCCGCAATCTATTAATTTATTTAAATGCCGAATTACAGAAAAAAATAATTCCGGTATTTCATTATAGTCTATTACCTAACGGTAAACTTTTTCTCGGTTCCTCGGAAACCATCAGCGGTTTTGTTGATTTGTTTACGATGATTGATAAAAAGTGGAAAATTTATAAAAGAAGAGTTTCTACTCATTCTGCACAACCTTTTATAGAATTTCCGATTTCCAGGCATTCAGAAAATTCTCAAGAGATAGTTAAGAAAAAACACGATGTTAAAAACATATCCCAGATAGCTGAAAAAATCATTCTGGATAGTTACTCTCCCAATTGTGTTCTAATAGCTGAAAACGGTAATATTTTGTATATACATGGAAGAACCGGAAAATATCTTGAACTTTCCGGCGGCGAAGCCAAGATGAACATTTATGAAATGGCTCGCGAAGGTTTACGGCAAGAACTTCCGGTGTTAATAAGAAAGGTTTTATCAACAAAAAAATCTTTAACGCTGGAGGAATTAAAAGTAAAAACTAACGGAAGTACGCAGCATATAAAACTTACTGTTAAGCATGTTAAAGATTCGAAGGAATTACCTGAGTCGCTGCTGATAATTTTTGAAGATATCATACCTCAAAAAAAGAAGCGGCTACAAAAAAAATGCGCCGTGATAAAAAGTCGGAACAAATAATCAAAGAACTTGAAAGTGAATTAAAATCAACAAAAGAAAATTTGCGATCGACAATTGAGGAATTAGAAACATCCAATGAAGAGTTAAAATCAATTAACGAAGAAATGCAATCAACCAATGAAGAGATGCAAAGTTCTAATGAAGAATTGGAAACTTCCAAGGAAGAATTACAGTCGCTGAATGAAGAATTAATTACCGTCAACACCGAGCTGCAAAATAAAAATGATGAGTTATCAACTATCAATAATGATATGAAAAATTTGCTGGATAGCACACGTACACCAACAATATTCTTAGATAATGAATTGGTTATAAAAAGATTTACATCTCAAGCAACAAAGGTTATAAATTTAATTTCTTCAGACATCGGACGACCCATAACTCACATAGCTACAAATCTTAAATATGATAAACTCGTTGAGGATGTTCGTGAAGTTTTAAAAACACTTATATATAAAGAAATTGAATTGCAAACTACCGAAGGTGTTTGGTATCAAATGCGAATCTTTCCCTACAGGACATTAAATAATGTTATTGACGGAGTTGTGATTACTTTTTCGGACATTAATAATCTGAAAAACTCTTACGAAGAAATTAATAAGTTGAATAAAGAAATTCAGTTTGCGCGCGAGTATGCTGATGGAATTATTGACACAGTCAGAGAATCACTTCTTATTCTTAATGAAGATTTGAAAGTTCTTTCGGCAAACCGTTCATTTTATAAAATGTTTAACAGTACAAGAGAAAAAACTGTCGGCAAATTTATATATGACCTTTACGCTAAAAAATGGAATTTACCCGAATTGCGAAAGCTGCTTGAGGAAATAATTCCCGATGCTACATTATTCGAGAACTTTGAAGTTGAATACAGTTTCAAAAAAGAAGGTAAAAGAAAATTAGTCTTGAATGCTCGCCAGATCTTTCATGAGGGAAAAGAAACAAAATATATTCTGCTGGCAATTCAGAAAAAAGAAAAAATAATGAGGCACAACAAAATGAAACGCCAAAAAAAAGAAGCGGAAAAAAACGTTAATAAAAAAACGAAGAAGAAAATTGAACCGAAACCTAAAAAGAAAGTTGATGAAAAAATTGAAGATATTCAAAAGCTAGTACATCTACTCCAGGTTCATCAAGTTGAATTGGAACATCAAAACGAAGAATTAAGAATTACTCAGGAAGAATTAGAATCATCAAGAAGCAAATATGTAACTCTATTTGATTTTTCGCCAATTCCATACTTCACGTTAGATATAGACGGTATAATTAAAGAGGTAAATTTAAGCGCCGGTAAAATGTTTGGAGTTGATAGAAAAAAATTAATAGGCAGACTTTTTAGTTTATTTGTACCTCAGGACGATAAGCATATTTTTAGTTCTTTCATCAAAACTATATTCGACTCTCAGGTAAAGCAAACCTGCCAATTACAGATAATTAACAAAAAGAAGCAGGTTTTTATTGTTCAGTTGGAAGGTTTAAAATTAGACGATTCATTAGAAACGAATCAGCTATGTCAGGTTGCTTTAATTGATTTGACTGAATACAAAACAGTTGAAAAAACTTTAATGGAAACTAATGCCGAACTTAAAACACTAAATGCTACCAAAGATAAATACTTCTCGATCATTGCACATGATTTAAGAAGTCCGTTTCAGTCATTATTAAGCACTTCGGAAATACTTTCAACCGAAGTAGAAAATTTATCGAAGGAAGAAATTGTATTATTTAGCAGAGGATTAAATGGTAATTTAAAAAATCTGTTTAGTCTGTTGGAAAATTTACTCAATTGGTCGTTGATGCAGAGAGACATGCTTGATTATAATCCGAAAAAGATTAACCTCAATGAAGCTGTAAATAATATAATTGAAATATTAAATCAGAGTGCACTTAAGAAAAATATTTCTATTTCCAATAAGATTGATATGAGTACTATGGTTTATGCAGATGTTGAAATGCTTCGATCGGTTATTCAGAACCTTCTTATAAACGCTATTAAGTTTTCAGAGGCAAAAGGAGAGATAAATATCTCGGCTACCGAAAAAAGAGGATTTATTGAAGTGGTTGTGCAAGACACCGGAATAGGAATTGCTTCTGAAATATCTTCTAATCTTTTTAATTTCAATGCAATATATACAACTACCGGAACTGCGGGGGAAAAAGGAACCGGGCTCGGATTACCACTTTGCAAGGAGTTTGTAGAAAGGCATGGTGGAAAAATTTGGGTGGAAAGTAATCAAAATGTTGGAAGCACATTTTATTTTACTTTACCAAAAGCATAGCTGTCCAAAATATTATAAAATTTTAGAAAAAGTAGTCAATACGAGCTAAAATGAAAAGATTTTTTTACAATTAAGAAACAATCCCTTTATTCAATATGTAATGTTGTCAACTTAAGGAGGATGAAGAATAAAGAGGCAAGAATGGAACGCAGATGACCACGTCAGATGGCAGGCGCAGAAAAAACCGATAAACACTGATTTTTATCTGTGTGAATCCATAGTTTCAGTGTCATCTGTGTTCTATTAATGCTTAAGTTGACAGCATTGATTCAATATGGTACGGTCATTTCGATACATCCCTGAAAATCGGGATTACTCAATGACCTTGAGTGCTGCTGGTGGTTGAGCCTGTCCGACCTCCGGCGTGATAGATCATCGTTTTATGATGATCGTATTCATACTGAGCTTGTTTACACTGAGTTTATCGAAGTGTCGAAGTATCGAAACCACGGAGATTAATGCTTTTATTTGATTTCTATACATTTATTAACTTAATTTATTTTGGACAGATGTGACCAAAAGAGGAATATTAATATATTCATTAATTATTTTTAGCAAAACTATCTACATGGCAATTACAATTTGAGTCTCTTTATTTCCGCTCGGGACTCATATAAACAAACATCCTTCCCCTTATCAACATATTGTAGCAATATAACTCATCCTTAAGATGTAGTCCCTTTTCCATCCTGTTGATCCATTGTTTTGACAGCGCAAATAGGTTATTCTTGACTACGAAAGAGGAGAAGAAAAATGAAAACTTTAATTCTAATCTCATTGCTCTTAATATCAACAAATCATTTTTCCCAAGATAAAGTCATCATAAATACTGAATTGGTAACTGATCGAGAAAATCACTGGATGATGAATATTACAACTAATCCTCAAATGCGTTTGAACATGATGCAAATGATGATTGAATATACTATTGATAAACCAAATGAGATGCTGTTACTTGTAAATCAAATACTGAAAAATTCTGAAATGAATAAGATGATAAGCAAAGCTTCATCTCGCAATGTTAACGAGGGCAGAATTTATATTAATATGCCTGAAATGATGAATAAAAATAATACGATTATGAAGAAGACGGGAAAACAGAAAAAACCGAAAATCGATAATTAAGAATTGATTTTGACGATATAAAATTATCAATAGAATTGATTTGAAACCATTAAAAATCATGCAAGAGGTTCACATGAAAAAGATTAGATTATTATTAGTTGAGGATGACGGTCTTATCAAAAAAAGCATTCATTCCGCGAGCAAAAGTCACAAGGATATATTAATTATTGCTTCGCGAAGTGAACTAAAAAATACTCTTACCGAAATCGAAGAATTAAAGCCGGGTGTTGTCTTAATAGATCTGGGTTTGTTAAGCCATAGTTGCTTATCTGTAATAAAGATTATAAAAAGAGATATGCCTTCGGCAAAAATTATTGTCGCCGGAATTAAGACAGATCAAGAAGATATTTTACAACTTGTACAAGCAAGTGTGAATGGTTTTGTGTTGAAAAATTCTTCCCCAAAAGAAATTATAACTACAATAAAAAGTGTTGATAAAGGGTCTACGGTCTTACCGCCTTCGTTAATAAATCAGTTGTTTTCTCAAGTAGTGGCGCACTCGCATCGGAAAGTCAATCTCAATTTTACAGAAAATAATAATATGACAAATAGAGAATCAGAAGTTATGCAATTTCTGAGTGACGGCATGAGCAATAAAGAGATCGGCAGCAAAATGCAAATTTCAACTTATACCGTTAAGAGCCATATTCATAATATTATGAAAAAGCTTTCAGTAAATACGCGTTTGGAAATAGCTAACCATTCTTTTAGCTCTAATCCCAATTAAAGAAATACTATATTAAATAGCTTGCCTCCAAAGGTGTAATCCTTTTTTCATCCCTTTGCTCTATATACAATTGCATATCATCGTTCTATCTTAATTACAAGCGATAAGCTAAAACTAAATTATTCTGAATAATGAAAAGTCAGAGACATTTAGAAACAAATTATAAACAATTCTATCAGGAGGTTTTATGAAAACCCTTTTACAAACTTTACAGTTTCACCAAGTTGGGTGGAAACAAATTTACGGGATGATACTAATTAGTATTTTTCTAATTCCATCTTTATTAATGGCTCAGTCATCCCCTTCACCGGTTAATCTTGGTTCTGCCGAAGCATTTGTAGTATTGGCTAAAACCGGGATCACCGCGACAGGTAATACTGATATTACAGGAGATTTAGGAATTAGTCCTGCGGCTGCAACAGCCATAACCGGTTTCGGTTTAATCCTAGACCCCTCAGGTACATTTTCAACATCGTCATTAGTTACCGGAAAGATTTATGCCGCAGACTACACTGACCCAACTCCGGCAACACTAACAGCAGCTATCAGCGATATGGAAACGGCATATACCGATGCTGCAGGAAGAACTTTACCCGATTATGTCGAACTGCATGCCGGAGATCTTACCGGTCAAACGCTTACTCGTGGCGTATACAAATGGGGCACCGGTGTAATGGTATCTGCCGGTGGAGTCACAATTTCCGGAACAGCGGATGATGTGTGGATATTCCAGATTGCTCAGGATTTAGTGTTATCAAACGGCGCTAATGTTTATTTAAGCGGCGGCGCGAAAGCTTCCAACATATTTTGGCAGGTGGCAGGACAAACAACTCTTGGAACGACATCGGTTTTGCACGGGATCATATTATGTCAAACACAGATAGTAATGAGTACCGGTGCTACATTTAACGGTAGAGCATTTGCTCAAACAGCAGCTACATTAGATGGAAATCAAGTAGCTGATACTGTAGTTACTTCTGTTAATGATGATACAATTATTACAACATTCTTACTTGACCAAAATTATCCGAATCCCTTTAATCCATCTACTGTAATTCAATACAGTATAGAAAGCGCTGCCAATGTTACCTTAAAAGTGTATAATATTCTCGGCAGTGAAGTTGTAACTCTTGTAAATGATTTTCAAGAAGCAGGAAGTTATTCAATCCCGTTTAATACAAACGATTTAGTTGGTGGATTATCAAGCGGTATTTACTTTTATCGATTGGAAGCGGGATCAAATGTATCAACAAAGAAACTTGTTTTAATGAAATAGTATCAAAAAAATACATGCTGAAAAATAAAAGTGAAGTTTTTCCAAATTAGAAAAGAGAGTTAATCATGTTGTACACTATCGTAGTCGTTTTAGTAATCTTATGGTTACTTGGTCTTTTAACATCATACACTATGGGAGGAGTAGTTCACGTACTTTTGGTTATAGCAGTAATACTGATCATTCTCAACCTAGTTAAAGGACGTCGTATAGGTTAAATGAATACGAAACTGTTACTGAGCTGTGATTTTATTTCAGAGATAAATAATATGAGGCTGAAACCAAGTGAATTATGTAGCGTTGTAATGCTAAATAATTCACTTTGGAATAATCTTAAATTTGGTAATAGTGTTTGTTAAAACGGACTTTGAGAAATATATATTCGATAAACAGGCTTTTATGAAAAAACATTATTAACATAATGAAGGGGATAAGTACCATGTTACCAAATAGCGCAATAATACTAATAGGCTTATGGCTACTTGGATTAATAAGTTCTTACACATTAGACGGTTTAATTCATATTCTATTAGTGATTGCAATTTTAATATCCGCCGTAAGCCTAGTACAAGGAAGACGCGTACTTTAATCCGTTAAGCAGGAACAAAATGAGCAAACTCAAAGATTCCGGGAGCGCAACAAAATATATTATCTCTGCCGCTGCATTGGTAATTATTATTGCAGGAATATATCTGGCTCAATCCGTTGTTGTATTAATCCTCATATCGATATTCCTTGCATTACTTGGTACACCGCCGGTACTTTGGTTAAAGGCAAAGAGAATTCCATCCGGTTTAGCGGTTTTAATTGTTATGTCGTGCATGGTAATTATATTGATGTTAATCGGAGCTCAAATTGGCACATCATTTAGCGGTTTTTCCCAAGATCTTCCATTATTACAAGAACAGCTTAAAGAACAAGTAAAATCACTTAGCAATTTTCTAACTACTAACGGCATAGCTGTTAACGAAAATTTTTTCTTGGAGTATATAAACCCTGAATCCATCATGATTCTTACCGCTGCTTTATTAACGGGATTAAGTTCCGTTCTCTCAGATGTAGTTCTAATTTTGCTAACCGTAACTTTTATTTTACTCGAAGTATCAACCTTTCCGGTGAAACTCCGCGCAATACTTGGTGATCCGGAACAGGCATTTCCCCAGTTTACATTGTTTGCAAACGACATGAAACGTTATATGCTTATGAAAACGATACTCAGTCTTATCACCGGAATAATTATTGGTTTATGGCTTTTCATACTGGGAGTGGATTATCCCCTCCTTTGGGGATTTCTTGCCTTTTTACTTAATTATATTCCTAACCTCGGCTCCATAATTGCTGCTGTACCTGCCGTTATTCTCTCTCTTATCCAACTTGGGTTTGGTAGTGCGTTTTTAGTTTTAGCTGGTTATGGTGTAGTTAATTTCGTAATCGGTAACATTGTTGAACCAAGACTAATGGGTAGAAAACTTGGTCTTTCAACTTTAGTAATCTTTATCTCGTTAATTTTTTGGGGAAGTTTACTCGGATTAGTCGGTGCAATTCTTTGTATCCCTCTTACAATAACAGCCAAATTCGCTTTTGAAGGAAATGAAAAAACACGGTGGGTCGCTATTCTTCTCGGTTCAGAAAAACTTACGGATGCTTCAAAACCCGTCACGAAGTCTGCAAAGTAAAATTATCGCAGCTACTTTTACTGAAATACAAGAAGATGCTTATGAAATCTCAGGCGGTTATTTTATTTCTTTGTGAACATTGTGCCACCCTTGAGAACTTCGTGGTTAGTTTTTTTACCACAAGGAACACAAAGATTTCACAACGAGCACAAAGAGAACCTTAGTTTTTAATTTTGAATTATTATTCGATAATTGCGACTAGAGAGAAGGACTCGGAATTATCGAATGTTGAAACTAAAACTCAAAAACTTTTCTCATAACTTCTGCCATCTAAAAATTATGTAAGCCCAAGAGATGTAGTTCTTTTTTCATCCCTCTGGACGATTGCCGGATGCTCAATTTCTTTTTATAATTATGCAGCAATGAATACTTCTATAGATGGTTAGTGGAATGTGGTAGGTTCCTGGCTTTAATTTTGGTCAGTTATTCATTGCTAAATAGATTATTTCCCGGCTGCAATTTTTAACCCTTTTTGCGGCCGGGTTTTTTTAATCGTACGTGGTTGCATTAAACTATGAACCGGTTATCGCATTCATATAATCATGACTTAACTATGGTTTAATCAACAAATAAAATTGGATTTGAGAAACGAACATGAATAAAAATTTAAGAAAGCTTACATTAATTATTATCGCTATACTCTCATTAACTTCATTAATTACTGCTAAAAACAAACCATCGGAGATTTCGACTAACTATTTCCCTATTGAAAGCAATGTAGCGATGGTATATAAATCATCATTTGGTGAAACAATAACAGAGTATTTCCAAGATGGTGAATTTGCAATTAGTTCAAGTGAAGCCGACGATTTTAGATACAGGCAAATAATGATTATTAAAGAGAATGGCGTATATGTAAAAGAAACTTACCAGTTCTTAAACGTATTCTTATTCATCAATAAAGAATCAACATCCACATACGGAGAACCATTGCTGCGATTTCCACTTCCCATGTCCCCCGGAACGGCGTGGAGTTGGGAAGGAGATGAATATTCCGACGGAGATACAAGCATAGTGACAGTAACCGGACAAGTTCTTGACACAGAATACATTACAACAAAGGCAGGAAGATTCGAAACGATAAAACTGAAAACTATTGTTGAAGGTGAGTCAGGTTCCAAAAATATTGTGACCGAATGGTTTGCCGAGGATATCGGTTTGATAAAAGCTGAAATAATTATTGAAGGCGGCGGCATGATGGGATTTTTAAGAGATCTTTTAGGGTACGGAACAATAGAGTTTGAGCTGGAAGAGATTCGGAAACAATGAGTAAAGATTATTTTGCTTCAGTAAAGCGGAATAAGTTAATTAAAAATTATTTGGATAAGGAATAAAATGAT
The DNA here is from genome assembly GCA_034521465.1 of Melioribacteraceae bacterium. GTDB lineage: Bacteria > Bacteroidota > Ignavibacteria > Ignavibacteriales > Melioribacteraceae > SURF-28. The sequence continues at coordinate 95,161 of JAXHMN010000025.1, forward strand.
AACTTTTTATGAAAGAGGAATTAATATCGGAGTAGTAAAAGATTTTCAATTCCACGAAGGACAACCTGAAATAATTCATATCTCAAATTTTGGCGGATTTTTCAGCGTTCGTGCAAGAAAGGAACCGGACATTGTCACATTCCAGCTTCCGTATTTTAAATTTACTTCGGGCATTCAAGAATTAGTTGATGAATTGGGAAATGTAATGGAGATCAGTTTAGTTAACATCTCTTCCGTAGACAACGTTTCCGATGTTAAAGCATATGTACAATCAATCAGGCGAATACGGCCGTAAAGGTAAACTTGTTTTCCTATTCAATTCTACTTTAAAACACATCTAAAAGATGTAGTTCCCTTTTCATCCTTTCGCCCTATATGTTTTCGCAGCTATCATTGGTACATTCTATGAGAAGACATAAAAAGATTATCTGTTTATGAATAACAGAAATTAAGTATACAGAATAAATAACAACCATAAAGGAGGATTCAATGAAACACAAACGCATTTTTATGTTAGCGGGATTTATACTGATTACATTACTGATTGCCGGTTGCGGAAGCAGCGAGGAAGTTGTTAATAAAGAAGCATCTACTTCAGCTATCCGGGCTGCACAAGAAGTAGGCGCAACTGAAGTTCCGAAGGCATCACTTCATTTACAGCTCGCAAAAGAAGGATTGGTAAAAGCTGAGGCGCTTGCGAAAGAAGGCGAAAAAGAACAAGCAGAATCTATGCTGTTGCGTGCTCAAGCCGATGCAGAGTTGGCAATAGTACTTTCGCACGGTGACGCAGACAAGACTGAAGCCACTGCGGCTTTAGAGCGTGTTAAAAAACTTAGATTAAATAACAAGTAAAATTAAAAGAGGAATTAACAAATGAAATTAATAAGGTATGTAATTATAACAACAATCGTTGCACTTCTTGTTGGTTGTTCGGCAAGTGCACCGCCTCAAGAGCTGGTAGATGCACGCCAAGCGTACCAACAGGCAAGCAATGGACAAGCGGCACAATTAGTTCCTGCAGAACTGCATAAAGCGGAAACAGCTCTTGCAGAAGCAGAGAAATCATTTCAAGATGATCCAAATTCATATAAGACACGAGACCTTGCATATATAGCAGATAGAAAAGCAAAAATGGCTGAAGGGCTTGCAAACAGCGCTGCTGAAAAAGCAGCAACAGCAAAATCGAATAAGGATTATGAAACTGCTCAATCCGATATTTTAAACAGTGCAAAGGAAGACCTTGCAGTTTCTGAAACAAGAGACTAAGCTTAAAAATGAACAGCTCAGCTGCAGCACTTGCTAAACTTGCAGCTAAAGAAGAAGAACGCGGGCTTGTAATTACACTTTCGGGAAGTGTTCTTTTTGCGTCTAATGAATCTGTACTGATGCCTGCGGCACAAAATAAATTGAACGAAGTTGCCAACGCTTTACTCGAATCTAAAGAAAGAAGAATTACAATTGAAGGACATACCGACTCACAGGGCAGCTCAAGCCATAATATGGATTTAGCCCAGAAGCGTGCTGAAGCAGTTCGTTCTTATATTATCTCTCGAGGTTATTCTAGTGACCTGATATATGCCCAAGGTATAGGTGAAGGCAGACCAATTGCAGATAATAACAGCGCCGAAGGAAGAGCAAACAATAGACGTGTTGAGATTGTTATTGCTCATTCTAAATAATGGTTTTAGTAATTAAAAGGATTTTATAACTCCTTTTCTAGTGTTGTGTCAACTTTGCACTGTCATTCCGGCAATTTTTTAAGCCGGAATCTACAATCCAAAATTATGGGATTCCCGCCCGTCTGCCGCCGAGGCAGGCTGAAAGCGTGCGGGAATGACACGGCACTACATTGTTGACACGATACTAGTATTCCGCGTTGTCTCATATCGCTAATGCAGCGGTGGTTGTAAAAAGAAAGGATTTTTTTCATAAAACTAAGAAGGAGTTGTCGAATGCTTTTACTGAAACTAAAAGAAGAAGGAAACGAAGCTATAGGTAAAATTATAAACGAATTTTCAAAATTAAATGATTTGCTATTTCCTAAAGAAAGAGAAGCAGAACTTTCCGGGAAAGTCCATGATATACTTGGAAAGAGTAAAGAAAATTTTGGCGATAGACCTATTTTAAAATTATAACATTATTAAAACTCTCCGAATCTTAAAGATTCCGGAAGTTTTGAAAAATAAACAAACAACCTAAAAGGAGAATTATGAAACACAAATATTTCATATTAACAGTCATAATGATTATCGCAGGATCATTGTTGGTCGGTTGTAATAATAACCGGGAAGAAGATACTGCTGAAAGTGTTAAGCAGGCAAATGAAGATTTAAACGACGCAAAGATTCAGTACGAAAATGAATGGGAACAATTTAAAAGTAATGTTGAAGCCGCAATTAACGCCAACGAAAAAAGAATTGAAGATCTAAAAAAAGAGATGAAAAGCACAAGTGATGAATTCAAAGCTAAGTTTGAAAACAAAATATTGTCTCTGGAACAAAAAAACATTGAGCTTAAGAAAAAACTAAATGAATATAAGTACGACGGGGAAGAAGATTGGCAACAATTTAAACAAGAATTTTCGAATGATATAGACAGTCTTGAAAATTCGCTCAATGAAATTTTCGAAAACAAATAAGTACATGAGAAAATAATTTATATCTAATAATTGCCGTGAATTCCTCTATTTCTAGTATTACACAGCAAAAATCGGGGAATTAAAATGTTGAACAAAATAAAATCCCGCTTAGCGGGGAAATAAATAATAGTTGGTATTTTCAGTATGCTGTTGTTGATTGCTTTAAGCAGTTGCTCGGATAATGATACAGATCCTAAATTTCTTATCCACAATGAACGTTCTGATAAAGCCAATGTGCAATTACAAACAACTGGTGGAAATACAATAAATATTAATGATGTTGAAGCCGGTAAATTTACGGAATATCAAATAGCTGCTAATGGAAATATTGTGGTAACGGCGGTAATTCAGAATGAATCAGTTTCGCCGACAGTAACCTTTTTCGCAGACAATGACGAACGATACACGATCGTTATAAAAACTGGCAATCCACCCACACTTACTGTTTATCATGAATAAGCTGTAATGATAATTTAGTCAGTTATTTAAAAGAGAGAATGTTATGAATATGAAAAGAATATTTGGCGGTTTACTTACTGTCCTTGGTATAGGCGGACTTATCTATGCCGCAATTTTATTTGTAAATAATTCCGGCAGTAGCGGCAATATTAAAGGGCTTATTATATATGGCATTATAGGTCTAATATTCTTTATTGCAGGTATCGGATTGATTCGCACAACAAAAGACGAATCATAATCTATATTTATAGAAATATGTTTCAACCTGATCTTTCCAGTTGAATCGTCAGACTTGACAATGCATGAGAATTAATAATAAACATGACCGACAAATTGTTTTGCATGCCGGTTTTTTTTACAAAAACCGGTATCCGGCATTATATAATTATTAACAATATATTTTTATTTAGCAGTTTGGATAAAGCAATTAAGAAAAATTTCTTTCAATAACATTTTATTCTTTATAACATAAAGACAATCATGAAAATTCAATTTAATACAAGCAATAATATTAAAGAAAGCAAATACCTTAGAACTTTGTCAACTTCAACAATAACGGATGAATTAAGCAGGTTCAGCGATAATATCACACGAGTGGAAATTCATCTTTCAGACGAAGACGGACATAAGAGCGGGCAGAATGATAAGCGTTGTTCACTCGAAGCCCGCATAGTAGGCAGACAACCAATTGCTGTGACAAATTATGCTGACACTCATCAACAAGCAATTAATGGAGCAATTGAAAAGATGAAGTCATCTCTTAATACAATATTCGGACGAAGGGATAATAATTATTAATGACAGTAATAAATTGATCGGAGAGGAAATAAATACATTTAAACACTTTTTGGTAGTTTACTAAACCGGAAGATGTAGTTCCCTTTTCATCCCTTTGCTTTATTGTACAATTCATAATTCCTCGATATTATATAATGGCAATAGTGAAGTCTAATTAAAATACGATTAATAAAATAACCTGACAGATTGCGGAAAGATTACGGAGTAAATACAAAAAATAATTTTAGAAATATTATTGGTTCATCACCGGAAAATTGAGATGTATAAATTGTCGAAAGTAGCGAACCATTATTTATTATCATTTTAATCATTATAAACAATGTTGAGGAGAATCATGAAAACGAAATATTTTATTGCACTAGTTATCCTGCTGTTCGCGGGATTAGTTTTTACAAGTTGTGAAAACAATCAAAAAAATGTCCAAGATGCTAAAGAAGATGTTAAGAGCGCAAAACAAGATCTAAGAGATGCCCGAGCAGCTTATGATAAAGAATGGCAGCAATTCAGAACCAAATCTGAATTGAAGATTAATGAAATTCAAAAAGAAATTGATGATTTTAAGGTTAAACTCCGCACTGCGAGTTCAACAATTAAAAACAAATATGAAAATGAAATCAGCTATCTTGAAGAAAAAAATAGCGAACTAAAGAAGAGAATAAGCGAATATAATTTTCAGGGAAGAGATAATTGGGAAGCATTCAAACGAGAGTTTAATCATGATCTGGATGCAACTGAAAATACTCTAAAGGATGTGCTAAACCAAAACAATAACAGAAATTGATTTCTAATTTACGTTACGCAAAATCTTGAAAACAGCCTGTCATTCCCGCATGTTTAAAGCCTGCCTCGACGGCAGACGGGCGGGAATCTCTCAAATAGATGCCCGATTAAGACTTTCGGGCATGACACATGCGTAAGGTAACTTTCTAAAATTTAGAAACTGTAATGATATTTAGTTCTATATCGAAACATTTATAAAATTCATTGAAATAGCATGGTTTGGTTAGTTGTATTAGTTATGACCAATTTAAAAATATAAACGAAAGGAATTTGTTATGTCACAAAATACTAAAAGTACAAAAGGATATTTCATCGGTTTCTTGGCCGGTGGGGTTATTGGAGCTGCAGTTACCTTATTAACTACACCTAAAAGCGGTGCGAATATGAGAAAAGAAATAAAGCAAAAGTCTGATGAATACTTTGATGAAGTGGATAAGTATTTTTCCGAGGCAAAGCAGAATGCCAATAAAATGATGGATGAAAGTAGAAGAAAATTTGCAACTATACTACACGATATAAAATCAAAACCGGAAGCTATGTACAAAGATGCTGGAAGAGCTTTTAACGATGCAAAAGGAAAAACAATAGAAGTATTTAATTCCGGCAAGGAAAGAGTCGAAACCGAAACCGAAAAATTAACCTCTTCGGTTAAAGCAGGATTAGAAACCAATAATGATGAAAAAAAATAATAAAATAATAAAATGAACATAACGGATATTTTAACAGTTGTTTTGCTAATATTAGCTTCAGCTCTTTGTATAGCACTGATTTACTATAATTTTATGATTGCTAAATCGGTGCGAGCAATGAGCTCAAATTTCGAGAAAATCTCGAACAAGATTAATTCATTCATCGATTCAGCTCAAGAGATTTCCAAAAAAATTGATGATGTAGCAGATGAAATTGATTCTCAGTTAAAAGTCTCGGGATCGGTTGTTACTGATGTCAGGGAATTTGGAAATAAATTGTTAAGTGTAGAATCGAAAATGCGAGATGGTATTGAAGAGACTATTATTCCTTTAGCGAAAAACCTCCGGGCTTTGGGTAAAGGGGTTAGTTCATTCTGGAAAAACTATAAAAAGTAAAACGACATCCGTCTTTTGTAAATGGATATTTCGTTATTAAATAAATATGAATATGAGTTTTCACATTATTTAATTAATAAGGTCAGGTAAAAAGTTATGGAAATTATCGGAACACTAGTTATTGGTTTAATTGCCGGTTTCGTTGCAAAATTATTATTGCCGGGTAAAGACCCCGGTGGTTGTATTATTACTATGTTGCTTGGTGTTGCCGGTGCATTTGTTGCAACTTATCTCGGTCAATTTTTGGGAATTTACGAACCGGGCGACACTGCCGGTTTTATCGGCGCTGTAATAGGTGCGATAATTATCTTATTAATATACCGGATGTTTTTGAAGAAATAATAGTTGGAAGTTCGTTAGATATTTTCATTGGCGTAAGTCACTTATCCAGGCGATGTAGTTCATTTTTCATCCCTTTGCTCGATTGTACAACGCTGAATTACTTCCTAGCATACTAGTAGTAGTTATAAAAACGCTTGTTGAGATATTATGTTATGAAAAAAATTGGAAATACGAGTAAGTGAAAGACAAAAGAAAAATTTTAATTAGCTAATTCAAAAGATTAATTAACACATCATGAAAGGAAAATAGTTATGTCACTTATATCATTAGTAATCGTGTTGGTTGTAGTTGGGATTATTCTCTGGTTGATCAACAGGTTCATTCCTATGCAACCTACAATCAAGAAAATTCTAAATGCAGTAGTAATTATTATACTAATTCTTTGGTTGCTGGGTGTATTCGGAGTGATTGATAGTCTTGATACTATTCGTATCGGTTAGTAATAACCGATCGCAGTCGCTATTCTGATCTTTGGAAGCCAAAACTTAGAGGGGATTCACTTTGTGAGTGTTAACGGAAAGTATAGAAAATAATGGACCTAACTTTTTTTATAAAAGGAATTGTCATTGGTTTTGCAATGGCAATACCTGTTGGGCCAATTGGAATACTATGTATCCGTAAAACACTTACCGAGGGCAGGATACAGGGACTAGTTATAGGTCTTGGAGCTGCCACGGCAGATTTATTCTATGCATGTATTGCAGCGTTCGGCCTAACGGCTATTTCAGAAACGCTTAACAGTCAACGAATATGGATTCGTCTTATCGGCGGAGCACTTCTACTATTTCTCGGAATAAGAATTTTCCGAGCGAAACCCAAAGATCCCAAAATTCAAATTAACGGCAGCGGCATGTTAAGATCATATCTAACAACTGTTTTTCTTACTCTTACAAATCCGCTGACTATCTTTGCTTTTATAGCGATCTTTGCCGCGTTAGATTTAGCAGAGGGACTCGGTTATCTATCAGCATCAATACTTGTTTTGGGGGTTTTTATTGGTTCAACATTATGGTTTGTAATTCTTAGTTCCGGAGTTACATTGTTCAGAAATAAGTTAGACATTACCGGTTTGCGATGGGTCAATAAAATTGCCGGCATTTTGATAATTATTTCCGGAATTATTGCCGTGGGAAGTTTGCTTTGAATAATCATCCAATAGTACCGTATCTTCTGTAAATATTTCATCACGAACTATTACTTCGCCCACATCTGTCAAAAATACTATTTGCTGCAACAGCAGAAGTTTATATATAAAATAGCACTTAATAGAGATAACATTTTTCCAAAAGACGCCAACTTTAAAGTTTAAATCGCTGCAATATTTTATTGAATCCCTTCAGGTTCTTTTTCTCTGTGCTTCACATGGTACTATTTATATTTGACTGCTTTGCAAGCATAAAAACTATTTATGTATTTCCACAATTTTTGAAACAACTCCGAAAGAGTTGAATGTGAATAGAAGAAAAATAGATCAATAGATTAACAACCACGGAGTGGTTGAATAAAAAGGGAATGGGATAAAGATGAAAGATTATAGAAATCATATAATTGGAGTAAAGTCAATTTGCTTTGGACAGTAATTCTTTCACACAAAAGATGTAGTTCCTTTTTCACACCTTTGTCCGATTGTTTTAACAACTCTCTCTATATAACTTCCTCCAAGCTTAGTAGAAAAATCAGTCTGATTTTCACTAAGAGACGTTTGATCGAAAAAAGAAATAAAACCAAACTACTCATACTCAAAGAGCATAACAATCATATTTGACTGAAAGAGACGCTGAATGTTCGAAACAATAACTTCATTTTTAGAAAGTATTATTATCAATTTTCGGTTTACGGATTTTATTGATATTACTATAGTCACAATTGTTTTATACTTCGTTTTCAAGTGGTTCCGTCAACAAACATCCAAAAATATAATTATTGGGATATTCCTTTTACTTCTTACTTTTATTCTATCTCAAAAATATAACCTCTATCTCACATCTATATTCTATCAGGCAGGATTTACAGTATTATTAGTTGCGTTAGTTCTAATTTTTCAACAAGACCTTCGACGTATGTTTGATAAGATTTCGGCATGGAGTTTCAAAAATCCCCGTGCAGTCTTTGAGCAAGTTCCTGAAATAGTTGACGTGTTGGTTAAAACCATTTCACAATTAGCTAAGGATAAAATTGGTGCGTTAATTATTATTAAAGGACGCGAGCCAATTCATAACCATGTAAGGGGTGGAATTGAATTAAATGGCAAGATCAGTCTACCGCTTTTGGTTAGTATTTTTCATCACGATACACCAGGGCACGATGGAGCACTAATAATTGAAAACGGTATTGTCACCAAGTTTGGTGTTCACCTGCCACTTTCAAGGAATCTACAAGAAGTAGGGCAAAGTGGAACACGGCATACTGCGGGATTAGGTTTAGCCGAACTTTGTGACTCGGAAGTTATTATTGTTTCCGAAGAAAGAGGTACAATTACAAATGCAAGCCAGGGTAAACTCGTTCCCGTTGAATCAGCAGTTGATCTTAAAGAAAGACTAACACTTTTCTTTAAACAAACCGGTTATTTTGGAACCATTGTTAAAAAGAGAAATCTTGTTACAGGTTACCTCGGTATAAAAGTTTTTGCATTGTTCACGGCAATACTTCTTTGGCTTTTATTTGCATTTCGTGTTGAGATAATACAAAAAACTTTCGAAGTACCTATTGAGTATCGAAATATTCCCGATACATTATTGTTGGACAGTAATCGTCCATCCAAAGCTGAAGTTACTCTTACCGGGCCGGAAAGAAGTTTTGATACTGAAAGTGAGAATATTGTTATTTCTCTAAATATGGCTAATGTTAAACCGGGTTTACAGGAAGTACTTATTACAAGTAATGATATAAATGAAAGTACAAATATATCGGTTGAACAAATAAATCCGCAAACACTCGAAATCATTACTTATAAATTAACTCCTGCTATTCTTCCTGTGAGTATTTCAACAATTGGAAAATTAAAAAGTGCACTTCAATTAATCGAATTAATATCTGAACCCAAATCAGTTAACGTGCTTATTGTGAAAGAAAAAATCGGTTTAATCGGTAAACTAAAAACCGAATCGCTTGATTTGAATGAAATAAGTGAGAACGGAGTCTTCAGTCTTGGTCTTATTATTCCGGAGTATGTAAAACTTATTTCTGACGATGAAAAAGTTGTTACAGTCTCTATTAAAGTTAAGTAACCGGTTAGAATTATTTTCACCTCCTATTAATTTTAAAGTATGGACACCTCGACTTCCTTATCTAAAACTTATGCGGCACTCTCTTCAAGCACAGGGCTTTTATTTCCTACCCTATCTTTAAAGATGTAGTTCCTTTTTCATACCTTTGCCCGATTGAATTCACCCCTCTCTATTTATAACTTTTCCTAAGATCAATTGAAACTTCAGTTTGATTATCAGTTAGAGACATTTGATAAAAGTATCGCTCTATTATGAATTGAAGTAAGCAATCAATTTATTAATAAATAATTACTGGGGATTAATAATGAAACATATAATTAAGCAGTTATTACCACTCTTTATTTTTTCTTTTGTGATAATATCTTGCAGTACTGTAGCATTAACAGGAAGAAATCAATTAAATATCATTCCCAGTTCCCAAATGCTCTCGGCAAGCTTCCAGCAGTATGATGAATTTATGCATGCTAATAAATCTAGTTCCGACGCAAGCAACACCAAAATGGTTAAGCGAGTCGGCTTAAATATTCAGAACGCTGTACAAAGATATTTTGCCGCTAATAATTTGACGGACAAACTTGACGGGTATGCCTGGGAATTTAATTTAATAGAAAGTCCGGATGTAAATGCATGGTGTATGCCGGGCGGTAAAGTAGTTATTTACACGGGCATGCTTCCGATAACGCAAAACGAAAGTGGTCTTGCGGTTGTAATGGGACACGAAATAGCGCATGCTGTTGCCGAGCATGGCAGTGAAAGGATGAGTCAAGTTTTGTTAACTCAATTAGGCGGGATGGCTTTATCCGAAGCGTTGAGTTCACAACCCCAGCAAACAAGCAATTTGCTGCTCGGGGTATATGGTATAGGTGCACAAGTCGGAATTCTACTCCCTTATAGTAGAACACATGAAAGTGAAGCTGATAGACTCGGATTGATCTTTATGGCGATGGCAGGATATAATCCAAATGTGGCGGTTAATTTTTGGGAAAGAATGGCAGCCGAAAAACAAGGACAAGAACCAATCGAATTTTTAAGTACTCATCCATCTGACAGAACAAGAATTCAAGATATCAAAACACATTTGCCCGAAGCGATGAAATTTTTTAAGAAATAAAACAAACGATCAACTTGATAAACTAATTTGATCTATTCAATACATAATAAAGGAGCAGTAATGAAAACACGATTCACATTTGGTTTAATCGTAATGTTGTTTGCCCTATCAATACCTGTTGTTGCTAGCGGTGAAGGCGAACTTCAAAAATACTTCAACAAAACAGCTACTGAAGTGAAAGCAACAGAAGATGCTTCCGAAAAGCGTGCAATTCTCAATGAATCATTTACGGACATGCTCAAAGTACTAAATAAAGTTCAAAACTCAGGAATGATCTCGGAAGAAGAAAGCAAAGGGGTAGAAAATTTCAAAACTACTCTACAAGAAAAACAAGACGAGCTTAATGGCACAAACGGCTTCGAACGTGTAACGGATTCGCAGCTTAATAATTTTGCTGATTACTCTGTTCAGGATATTGAGCAGGCATCGGTAACCATTAGTCTTGTTGCTCTCGTTTTGATTGCTATTTTACTTGTTCTGATATTATAGAACAGACTTTTGCAGAACCATAATTTTAGGCATTTAACTATGCTACACCGCAACAGACAGATAATTAGGGGCGTTACGTATTCTGATTTCATCAATAAATGTATATGTGCTGCGCTCCTAATTTTTTCAGTTTCGTGCAGCTCCGATTTTTCTATTCAGAATGAAACTCTTCTTACGGAGGAAAGTGAGTACTCGCTTGTATTCATCATTCATGGCGATGGGAACTATTTCTATCACGATACGAATGGTAATGAATACAAAGCAGATGAGGTAACTCTAGAAAAAGCAAAAAAAATTGCACAGCAAAATCTCAATGCCGAAGTTTTTATCTTTCATCAAAAACCCGAACGAAATTTCTTATTATTTTTTCCTCTTAAAGACGGAGAATTCTACTATTACCGGAATGGACAACTGCTAGCAAATGAAACGTATTGGCGCGATCAAGAAGTGTCAAACTTTGATTTTGAAGCAGGCATCTATAATAGTTTTAGTGCAAGCAACCAACACGAAATGTTAAAAATGTTCCTTTATTTTGGTCATGAGATTCCTGAACTTGGCGGTGTTGGTTATGATGAATCTTATCCTGACCGGGCTTTCAATATCAAACATCTTGCAAGTGGTTTGAATAGCTTAACAAGTGATTCCACAAAATTTGATCTTATGATACTCTCTACTTGTTTTGGAGGAACACCTTACACAATCAGAACTCTTACACCATATGCAAAATATATTATCGCGTCTCCGGAGAATCTTCACTTATCTTATTTTGATCTCGATTTATTGGAGAGATTGGATTTCAATTTACACGACAGAGATATTCATGCTTTTGCAAAAAGATTTGCGTAACAAGCATTTGATCGGTTAACAAGTGAAGTCCAAACAGAAGTAAGTGTTGCAGTTTATGATGTGAATCGTGTACAGAATTTTTAAACTCAGTCCATAATGTTTATGAAAATTCTTTGATTACTTTAAGAGGAGAATCACGAGTTTACCCGGCATCGGTCGAGCATTGCGATTGTGCCGATATTGCTGAGTACGTATTACCAACGATAACCGACGGAGTTGATCTGTTTTACAGAGCGGCACGTTTCGGGAGATCAAAGCACAAGGAAAACCACTCAGGATGGCAATGCTGGAGAAAAATCGAATGATAAACTTTAGAGCGTAAAGAGACCGGACACACAGACTTATTAGTAATTGTCATTTTACGTTTAAAATCTATTCCATCTTCATAAACCCGCACTTCTATTCCCTCGACTATATAATTTAACCGAACACAAATAATTTTTCATTTAAAAGATGTAGTCCTTTTTTCATCCCTTTGACCTATTGAATACAACCGACTTAATGAGGATTATAGTATTGTGTTAAAAAACCAAAATTGTGTGTCGATAGAAGGCAATAACCGGCTTGATATACATACACAAATAAGGTTGTAATTAGGTTACATCAAAATTATATGAGGTTTATTTATGAAAAAAAATATTTTATTTATCAGATTTTTTATTGCAATGATGTTCATCGCGGCTATTACATTTTCCGCTTGCGAGAATCAGACCGGTGAAACTACGGAAGATGTGGATCCCGCTCTAATTAACGAAAACACAACTGCAATTTTATCAGGTACTTGGACCGGGATCTTTGATAATAGACCAACAACGTTAGTGATAACAGAACAAACCGACAGCACTTTTACCGGCAAAATCAGTATCGATTACCGTCAGAAGATTGAGCAGGAAGTAAAGGGTACTTTTAATCCAACGACGATGCAAATCACAATGATAGATCAGCTTCAAAGCCGTTTCCAAGGAACATACAACGGTAGTTTATCAATAAATAAAGACAACTATTCTGGCACGTTTACTATGACAAATAACGGCGCAAAATATGCTTTCACTTTTAACAAATATTAATTGGAGACTCAAATGAAATTGCTTATTTCTTTACTTTTAATTCCATTTTCAATACTACTTTTTACTTCTTGCGATTCCGATAGTAATGACCCGTTATCACCGGAGATTAAAGGGAGTATTTATGTATCAACAAATCCAAGCGGTGCAAATATCTGGCTGGACGGTGTGAATACTTTTAAAACAACACCGGATACTATTTCCAATGTTGAAGCAGGTGTAAGAAATGTTATGCTTAAACTTCAGGATTATAATGACACTACCATTGCAATAAGTGTCTCGAACAATCAGACAAGCGTACTCGGTCCGATATTAATGACCTCAAACGTATCTTTAACTTTGTACGGACCTGTAAGAATTTACGAAACATCAGGAACCTCTTCGAGTGTGCCTAGCGGATTAGATTTATCTTCCGGTGTTGCCTTTGGAGTTTCTTCAACCGATGCAAACCTAGTGGATATTTATTATTCGACTACAGGAACCGGCGGTCAGGGCTACCTTGTTCAAAGTGCAGATCTTTTCCCGAGTCTTTTCAGGCAAACAGATTTCAATGTTGGTTCATCTACTAACCTTTTTGATAATGCTGATTCACCGCTTAGAAATGTGGGATCTTGGACAAATAATATGACCGACAGAGAAACCAACTATGTTTATTTATATGATCATGACGGTCACTACTCAAAAATTAAAATTGTTAATTTCGGCGGCGGTGTACCCGGAGAACCGGCATGGGTTGAAGTTCAATGGTACTATAATCTTACGACACTTGATAACCGTTTCTAATCAATAAAAATAGATAATGTTTTTTCTGAATTGTTAAATACATTAAATCAAAATAAACACTTATTGTTGATAGGTAGAGTTGACTAATCAAAACTGATTGATATCAATTCTACCTATTTGGTAAAAAAATAAAGGGGTGATCATATGTTAAAAAAAATAGTCATACTAATGATTTTATTTACAGCTCCGGCAATACTTGCACAGGAAACTGAGATTAAACATGCATTAGTTGGTGTTGAAACATGTGGAATGTGCCACAAGACCGAAAAACAGGGTAGTCAGCTTGATATCTGGAAAGCCAGTGCGCATGCTAATGCTTATGAGACACTAAAAACCACAGAAGCCGACAGTATAGCTAAAGCAAAGGGTCTTTCAACAATTGCGGCCGTAAGTGAGGTTTGCTTAAAATGTCATGTCAGCGGTTACAATGTTGATGCTTCTTTAAAAACTGCAAAATTCAAAATGGAAGATGGAGTTCAGTGCGAGACATGTCATGGCGCAGGTGCAGACTATAAAAGTCTTAAAGTAATGAAAGACCGGAAAGAAGCAATTGCAAAGGGTCTCAAAATATTTAAAACCGAAGAGGAACGAGTTGCTTTATGCAAAGTATGTCATAATTCAGAAAGCCCGACATTTGATTCAACTAAATCTGACTTCGTGGAATTATGGTCTAAAATTAATCATAATATTCCAAAGAGCGAGAAGTAGTTCTAGTCTCGGTAAGAATTTTTTGTAATTAGATTTTAAACGGGCGGTTAGTATAATCTTGTATATGTGTTTAATGGATATAACGCTGCTCTTTTATATATAAAATTTAGTTAACATGATTTGAGTCATCTCTATATTTAGTTAAATATACTCTGGTAAATAAATCCATAATATCCCTTTTTATTGCTTCTCAATCGAAAGATGTAGTCCCTTTTTCATCCAAAAGGATGATTGAATTTTGCTCTATTAATGCTGATTATATGTTCAAATAAAAATTTATAGCAATCGAGACAAGGTTTGTTAAGATTCCGGAGGACTAAGTGAATATTCTAATGGTATATCCGATGTACCCTGATACATTTTGGAGTTTTAAACATGCGTTAAAGTTTGTATCGAAGAAAGCAAGTTTTCCGCCGCTGGGACTTTTAACCGTTGCTGCAATGCTTCCTGAAAAGTGGAATAAAAAATTAATAGATATGAATACTGATGACCTCAAAGACGAACAGATCATTTGGGCTGATTATGTTTTCATCAGCGCGATGTCTATTCAAACTGAATCGGCAAATCAGATAATTGAAAGGTGCAATAAACTAAACGCCAAAATAGTTGCCGGCGGTCCATTATTTACCAGCAGTTCGGAATATTATGATAACGTAGATCACCTTGTTTTGAATGAAGCCGAAATAACTCTTCCGTTATTTTTGTCTGACTTAGAGTCCGGGCAGCCAAAACATAAATACACTTCAGAAGATTGGGCTGAAATCACAGAAACGCCGATACCCGCTTGGGAACTTGTTTCAATGAATAATTATACATCGATGAATCTCCAGTATTCACGCGGTTGTCCTTATGATTGTGACTTTTGTGATATCACCGTTCTTTACGGAAGAAAACCGCGTACAAAATCCAAAGAACAAGTTATAGCCGAATTAGATGCTTTATACTTAACCGGCTGGAAAGGACCTGTATTTTTTGTTGACGATAATTTCATCGGCAATAAAGTAAAACTGAAAAAAGAAATTCTTCCAACAATTATCCAATGGATGGATGAAAAAAATCACCCGTTTTATTTAAACACGGAAGCGTCAATTAATCTTGCCGATGACGATGTACTTATGCATCAAATGGTGAATGCAGGTTTTGAAGCGGTATTTATCGGTATAGAATCTCCGAACGACGAAAGTTTGGTTGAATGTAATAAGACTCAAAATAGAAACCGTGATATGATCTCCAGCATAAAAAAAATTCAAGAATATGGTTTAGAAGTTCAGGGTGGATTTATTGTCGGTTTCGACAATGATCACCCGAAAATATTTGATGAGTTAACAGACTTTATTCAAAAAAGCGGAATTGTAACGGCTATGGTAGGTTTGCTTAATGCACCCAAAGGTACAAAACTTGAGAAAAGATTGATAAACGAAGGCAGGATGCTTCAAGATTTTACGGGAAACAATACCGATTTCTCAATTAATTTTGTTCCAAAGATGGATTCCGAAAAACTGCTTAATGGTTATAAGGAAGTATTGCATAAAATCTATTCACCAAAATATTTTTATGAACGTGTAATGGTCTTTATGAAAGATTTTGAACCGAAAAAGAAGAAAGTTTTTCATCTTAATCCGAATTACATTCTTGCACTTTTTAGATCAATAGTAAAATTGGGGGTAATTGGTGAAGAGCGGATTTATTACTGGAAATTATTCTTTTGGACATTGTTCCGTAAACCGCAGCTCTTTTCACTGGCTATATTGTTTACCATTTACGGGTTTCATTTCAAAAAAATATCAAACGGATTTTATTGAGTAACTCAAGTTGACCGCCTCTTTAAAGAGGCTGTTGTATAAGTCTGAATTGTCCTTGGCTTTAGAGTTAGTTACACAAGTTTTATTTGCAAATTGCCGTCGGTTTCAACCGACGGAGAATGAAAACAAGCAAAGAAAAAGGGCTTTAGCCCCATTTATATTTTGTTTATGGGGCTAAAGCCCAGAACATAGTAGGCAATTTTAGTTCCCGACTTTCCCATAGGGATGCCTTCGGCAAAAAGTCGGGGCAATTTATTAGTTATGCAACACACTCGTTAGGGCGTGGACTAAGAAATAACAAAAAAATTGAGTCCCTGTAATTTTTGAATCGATAATTATTTTGCTAAAAGATACGATTGGAATTTTTAGGACCGGAAACAGAAAGACTAATTTATAAAAAGGAAGGATACCAATATTGGAATCTAGTAAAACAAAATCCCCTATTAACCGTATTGCCTTCATCGGTAATTATTTACCGCGGAAGTGCGGTATTGCAACTTTTACGACCGATTTATGCGAAGCGATCGATTTACAATTTAAAGATACGACTTGTATTGCACTCCCCATTAATGACATTGCAGCCGGTTATTCTTACCCGGCAAAAGTTCGATTTGAAATCACCGAGAAAGATATCGATTCTTATTTGAGAGCGGCGGATTTTTTGAATCTTAACAATGTTGACCTCGTATGTCTTCAGTTTGAGTATGGAATATTCGGTGGTAAAGCAGGAAGTTATATTTTGGCGCTCTTGCGTGAATTGCGAATGCCGATCGTAACAACCTTGCATACAATATTAAAAGAACCTGACACTGATCAAAAACACGTACTGGAAGAAGTTGCCGCTTTATCTGATCGCTTAGTAGTAATGAGCGAACGCGGCTCCGAATTTCTTCACGATGTTTATGATGTTCCATCAGATAAGATTGATTTAATTCCCCACGGTATACCGGATGTACCGTTTGTTGACCCAAGTTTTAATAAAGATTTATTCGGCGTGGAAGGAAAAATTGTTTTATTGAGTTTCGGTTTGCTCTCTTCGAGCAAAGGAATCGAAACCGTTATTTCCGCTCTTCCCGGATCGTCGCTCGTTATCCCGATTTAGTTTATATAGTAGTCGGCGCTACACATCCGAATGTAATTAAACATGAAGGCGAAACTTACCGTTTATCACTACAATGGCTGGCTCAACAAAAAGGTGTAGAAAAAAATGTAATATTTTACAACCGGTTTGTCAGTCATGAAGAATTAATTGAGTTTATCAGCGCAGCGGATATTTATCTAACTCCTTATCTCAACGAAGCACAAATAACCTCCGGTACATTGGCTTATACTTTGGGAGCCGGTAAAGCAATAATTTCAACCCCCTACTGGTATGCTCAAGAATTGCTTTCCGAAGAAAGAGGGGTTTTAGTCCCGTTTCAAGATGATGAAGCAATGGCTGATCAGGTTATAAAACTCTTGGAAAACGAAGCGGAACGCCACGCAATGCGCAAACGCGCGTATATGTTCGGCAGACAAATGATTTGGTCTGAAGTAGCTCAGCGATATATGGAAAGCTTTGAACGTGCGCGTATCGAACGCCGGCATCATATCCAGCCGGGAATTATTGCAAGAGTACGCGATAAATACCAAGGTGAACTCCCCTCTTTAAAATTAGATCATTTAGAACTTATGACTGATTCGACAGGGATTTTTCAACACTCACTTTTCACGGTTCCCAACTATTCTCACGGATATACAACCGACGACAACGCGCGTGCATTATTGGTAACCGCACTGCTTCATGAATTCGGGAATACAGAGTTGGAAAAATTAGCGCCGCGGTATCTTGCTTTTCTCGGGTTTGCATTCAATGCCGATAAAGGACGATTCCGGAACTTTATGGATTACCAGCGAAATTGGCTCGAAGAGAAGGGATCGGATGATAGTCACGGACGCGCTTTGTGTGCATTGGGAACAGTGTTAAATCGAAGCAACACACCTGCGCAGCATGGAATGGCAGCTTGGTTGTTTGAACAAACGTTACCTGCTATTCTGTCAACTTCCAGTCCGCGGGCATGGGCATTCGCTCTAATCGGTATAAATGAATATTCACAAAAATTTGCCGGTGACAGCAGATCCGACCAAGTGCGGAATGAATTAGCAGAACATCTTATGAGATTATATAAAAGTAACCGGTCGGATAAATGGTGTTGGTTCGAGAAAGAACTGTCGTACTGTAATGCCGTACTTCCGCACGCATTGTTATTATGCGGCAGTACAATAACGAACGACGAAATGATAGAGGTCGGGTTGGAATCGCTTGACTGGTTGGCAAATTTACAGCAGTCCGGCAAAGGACATTTTGTTCCTATAGGGTCGAACGGCTTTTATTATATGGGCGGTGAGCGGGCTCGTTTTGATCAGCAGCCTGTTGAAGCTCAAACAATGGTTTCCGCTTCTCTCGAAGCTTATAATATTACAAACGATGAACGCTGGATTAAGGAAGCTCGCAGAGCATTTGAATGGTTCCTTGGACGAAATGATCTCAATCTTTCACTTTACGATCCTACAACCGGCGGCTGCCGCGATGGTTTACACCCGGACCGGGTAAATGAAAATCAAGGTTCGGAATCAACTCTAGCTTTTCTTCAATCACTTTTGGAATTACGCTTGGTTGAACAATCTCACTTATCAATTAAGGAACTAGTTAAATGAATAATCAACATGTAGAACTTTTTCATCGTCATAAATTAAATCCGATACTTACTGCTCAAAATTGGCCGTATCCCGTCAATAGTGTTTTTAATGCAGGTGCAACATTACTGCAGGATGGAACAACTTTACTTCTATGCCGAGTGGAAGAGCGCAGCGGTCTTTCTCATCTATGTGCAGCCCGCTCTAAGAATGGTATTGACAATTGGGAAATTGATGACCAGCCAACATTAATGCCCGATGTCGAAAACTTCCCGGAAGAAAAATGGGGTATCGAAGATCCGCGAATTACTTTTGTACCGGAGTTAAAAAAATATGGTGTTGTTTATACCGCATTTACCCGGGATGGACCCGGAGTTGCATTAGCGTTAACGGAAGATTTTAAAGAATTTGAACGCTACGGCGTAATCATGCCGCCGGATGATAAAGATGCCGCTTTACTTCCGCATAGAATCAATGGGCAATGGGCTTTGATTCATCGCCCTGTCAGCGCAGCAAGAGCGCATATGTGGATTTCTTATTCGCCCGACTTAAAAAACTGGGGCAAACATATTTTGATGATGAATGCACGGAAAGGTGCATGGTGGGATGCAAATAAAATCGGTCTTTCACCGCCGCCAATTGAAACACCGGAAGGATGGCTGGTTATTTATCACGGGGTCAAAACATCATGCGCAGGATGTATTTATAGATTAGGTCTTGCACTCTTTGATCTAAATAACCCGGCAGTTATAATTAAACGGAGCAGAGATTGGTTCTTTGCCCCTGAAGAACCTTATGAACAACACGGTGATGTCGGAAATGTTGTCTTCCCATGTGGTTACACTATTGGCGCCGAAGGGGATACTATAAACATATATTACGGCGCTGCCGATACAAGTATTGCTTTAGCTACCGGCAGTATTAAAGAGATGCTGCAATGGCTTGATAAAAATAGTATTTAAAAGAGAGGTTTATCATGAGAACAAGAAATAATTCACCATTTATAGTTGCATTAGTAGTTGTTGTAATAATTGCTTTCATCTTTTTTTCGTAATGTAATTACTCAATAGTAAAAAAAGAACACGGTTCGAAGCATGCACTTCGACTTCCTTGTCGAGGATTTTTACGTTTGATATGAAAAGATTTTACAAATATTTTTTCTCAGCGATCTTTGCGATTTCTCCGCGGTCTCTGCGAGAAACATTTCACGCAAAGGGCGCAGAGACTTAACGCAAAGTCCGCCAGGGCTATGTAAAAAAAAACTAAAATCAGCAAACTTGAATTATAAATAAGGAACTCAAATCATGAACGCAAAAACAATTGGTATTATCATTCTCTCCATCGGTCTTATAATGACTCTCTTTACCGGCTTTAATTATGTAACAAGAGAAAAAGTTGTGGACATTGGGGATATTGAAATAACAGCAGATCAAAACAATACGGCAAGTTGGAGTCCGTTAATCGGAATAGGAGTAATGGTAATTGGCGGAGTTGTATTTCTTTATGGTAAAAAGAAATAACTCAAAAGAATTTTATTGAGTAAAAAGTGATTCGCATTATACCCGGCGAATAAGTATCTAATTTTCACTTTTCCATCATCCAAACGGTGTAGTCCCTTTTTCATTCCTTTGTCCTATATCTATCTCAATTACTGACTACGTATTTTATTAATGACTAAATACCGAATACTAATTTATTAATTAATAGGAGTGTAAGAATTATGAACAAACTAAAAAACAATTTATTAAGGTGGTTGATTCCACTTCTTATAATTATTATGATAACCGGTTGTGAAGATAGAGATGGAATAACTTATCCGCCAACCACAACTACACCAACCGTGAGTTCGACAAATCCGGCAGATGGTGCCATAGAGGTTCCGTTTAACCAGCAAATTACGGCAACCTTCAGTGAAGAGATGAACTCTTCAACAATTACAACAGCATCATTTACATTGATGCAAGGAACATCATTTGTTGCGGGCACTGTTTCTTATACAGGAACAACTGCGGCATTTGCCCCGTCAAGCAATTTATCGCCCAATACAGATTATACTGCAACGATTACTACTACGGCAAAAAACCTTGCGGGAAACGGGTTAGCAGCTAACTATACTTGGACTTTTACAACCGGCTCAGCACCAACTGTTACACCGCCGACTGTAAGTTCTACAGCTCCTGCTAATACTGCAACAGACGTACCCATAAATCAAAAAATCGCGGCGACGTTTAGCGTGGCTATGGACGCCACAACTATTACATCCTCCACATTTACTTTACTGCAAGGGACAACACCTATTTCAGGTTTTGTTTCTTATTCAGGTATAACCGCAATTTTTGCACCGACAACTGATCTTATGCCAAATACAGTTTATACTGGTATTATTACTACTGGAGCTGCAGATCTTGCCGGAAATGCATTAGAAAATAATTATGTATGGAGTTTTACAACTGGTGCCACTGCACAAGTTACACCACCGACAGTTATTTTAACTGATCCGGCAAATGCAGAAACAAATGTTCCGTTAAATCAAAAAGTTGCAGCTACATTTAGTAAAACAATGGATGCGTCAACTATTACATCGGGAACATTTACGCTAAGACAAGGAACTACGTCAGTCTCAGGTTTTACTTCTTATTCAGGTACAACGGCAATTTTTTCCCCAGCAAGTAATTTATCTCCAAATACTGTCTATACTGCTACAATTACTACGGGAGCAAAAGATCTTGCCGGAAACTCTTTGGCTAATAACTATGTATGGAGTTTTACAACCGGTTCATCAACCGTAATTACTCCTCCAACAATTATTTCTACAGATCCTATCGATGGCGAAATAGATGTTTCTGTTGACAAACATGTTACGGCAACATTTAGTAAGCCGATGGACGCTTCAACAATTACAACGGCAGTATTTACTTTAATGGAAGCTGGATTCAACAGTTTCATTTCAGGTACAGTAAGCTATTCGGGCACAACAGCCACTTTTGTACCATTAATTGATCTCCAAGCGAATACAACTTATACCGCAACGATTACAACCGGGGCTAAGGACTTAACAGGAAATTCAATGACTAATAACTATGTGTGGAATTTCACCACTGCTAGTACTTCATACACAGTATCATTGTCTTCTGATCCTGCTGAAGGCGGTACAACTAACGGCGGCGGTACATATGATGATGGTGCTTCGGTTACAGTATCAGCTACTCCGAACAGCGGATATGAATTTGTAAATTGGACAGAAAACGGAAATGAAGTTTCTACAAATGCAAGTTATACGTTCACTATAAATGAAACAGAACGTTGGTAGCAAACTTTAATGAACTGCCACAATCAATATTCAGTATCATTATCATCAAATCCTACTGAAGGCGGTACAACTAACGGCGGCGGTACATATGATGATGGTGCTTCGGTTACAGTATCAGCTACTCCGAACAGCGGATATGAATTTGTAAATTGGACAGAAAACGGAAATGAAGTTTCTACAAATGCAAGTTATACGTTCACTATAAATGAAAACAGAACGTTGGTAGCAAACTTTAATGAACTGCCACCAAATCAATATTCAGTATCATTATCATCAAATCCTGCTGAAGGCGGTACAACTAACGGCGGCGGTACATATGATGATGGTGCTTCGGTTACAGTATCAGCTACACCGAACAGCGGATATGAATTTGTAAATTGGACAGAAAACGGAAATGAAGTTTCTACAAATGCAAGTTATACGTTCACTATAAATGAAAACAGAACGTTGGTAGCAAACTTTAATGAACTGCCACCAAATCAATATTCAGTATCATTATCATCAAATCCTGCTGAAGGCGGTACAACTAACGGCGGCGGTACATATGATGATGGTGCTTCGGTTACAGTATCAGCTACTCCGAACAGCGGATATGAATTTGTAAATTGGACAGAAAACGGAAATGAAGTTTCTGCAAATGCAAGTTATACGTTCACAATAAATGAAAACAGAACGTTGGTAGCAAACTTTAATGAACTGCCACCAAATCAATATTCAGTATCATTATCATCAAATCCTGCTGAAGGCGGAACAACTAACGGCGGCGGTACATATGATGATGGTGCTTCGGTTACAGTATCAGCTACACCGAACAGCGGATATGAATTTGTAAATTGGACAGAAAACGGAAATGAAGTTTCTACAAATGCAAGTTATACGTTCACAATAAATGAAAACAGAACGTTGGTAGCAAACTTTAATGAACTACCACCAAATCAATATTTAGTATCATTATCATCAAATCCTGCTGAAGGCGGTACAACTAACGGCGACGGTACATATGATGAAGGTGCTTCGGTTACAGTATCAGCTACACCGAACAGCGGATATGAATTTGTAAATTGGACAGAAAACGGAAATGAAGTTTCTACAAATGCAAGTTATACGTTCACAATAATGAAACAGAACTTTAACAGCTAATTTTTCCTCAACCGCACCAATTGGTCCTGATCCTGTTGATCTTGGTTCCGCAGGTGATTTTGCTATCCTAGCCGGTTCCGGAGTAACTAACACAGGGTTCACTTTTGTTTATGGTGATGTGGGATCATTCCCTACTGCAACAATAGATGGCTTCCCTCCTGGAGTTGTAGACGGAACACTTTATATGACGGCTGATCCAATAGTAGGAACTGCAAAAGATGATTTGACCACTGCTTATAATGACGCTCAATCAAGGTCACTAGATGCCATCTCTTTACCTGGACAGTTGGGCGGATTGACACTTGCTCCTGGGTTATATGTTAACTCTTCAACTACTGGTATTTCAGGAACTGGACCACAAGGAATTTTAACTCTTGACGCCGGTGGCAATCCTAATGCAGTCTGGATATTCAAGATGGGTTCAACACTCATTACAGATCCGGGCACAAGCATTGTTCTTGCCGGTGGTGCAAAATGGGAAAATATCTATTGGTCAGTAGGTACTTCAGCAACTCTTGGAACAAACTCGCAATTCTACGGAAATATTCTGGCTGATCAGTCAATATCATTGAATACCGGAGCATCATTGCGAGGCAGAGCGTTAACACGTGTTGCTGCTGTTTCATTAGACACAAGTGTAATTGATAAGCGATAATGCAAAAAATAATTGATATGAAAGTAAAGTATGAATATAGAAACAGATACGATATCAGAATCATAAGTAGTACATGTGGAAGAAGTTGAAAATTTTGGGTGAGGCGATTGTATCCCTCACCCTGGTTTTCAAAACTAAACGGCAGATGGTTTTTATGAAAAACAAAATTAATAGTAATTAATAAGATTTAAAAAAATAAAAGGAAGGAAACAATGAAAAAATATTTAATAACTATTGCATTGATCTTAACTGTTGTTCTGGGTGTTAATGCACAAACAGCTACAGACAGTTGGGCATTTGGTTTTGGTGGTCATTATCCCAAATATGTAAATGTAAATATTAGAGCTTTGCAATCTAATTATGGTGGTTATCTCTCCCTTCAAAGAAATTTTTCCGAGAATTTCGGATTGAGACTAAAAGGCGGCTATTCTCATCTTGAAGGAGAATGGGCAGATCAAACTTCGACAATAATTACCCAATCAACAAACCTTATAACCAGTGATCTCGATTTAATGTATTACTTAATACCATGCGAACCTGTTTCACCATATCTGTCTGTTGGAGCTGGTGTTAATTATAGAATGTTAACAAACAACGCAACGGCATCCTTAGAAGATGATGCATTTGGATATCAATGGAATGCAGGTCTGGGTATAGAATGGAGTCTTAGCGAGAATTGGAGACTTGTAACAGAGTTTGGTTACCATGGAACAAGCAATTCACAACTGGATGGTTTCGTAAGTCCCACTGAAAATAATGGGAGTGATAATTATTACGCAGCTAGCCTTGGCTTACTTTACTTATTCGGGAAAGGTGAACCGTCAGATAAGTGCGAACCGTGTCAGGGAATCACCCAAGAATGGAAAGACATGACCGACTATGATAGAATTGAAGATATGATCAAAAATTATATCCCCAAAGAAGTAATTAAAGAAGTTGTAGTTGAAAAACCTATCTATGCTATTTCAGAAGATAGATTAACTCTTGTCGGTGTAAACTTTGATTTCAATAAGTCAGAACTGCTTCCAGAATCACATGCCGTGCTTGACAAAGCCGTTACGTTATTAAAAAATAGCCCGGATGTAAGAGTTGAGATTCAGGGTTATACAGACAATGTCGGTACAGTTGATTATAATCAAAAGTTATCAAAAGATAGAGCTGAAGCAGTCAAAAATTATCTTGTTTCTAAAGGTATTTCTGCAAACAGATTATCTACTGTTGGCTACTCAGAAAACTATCCGATTGCAGATAACAGTACAGCTGAAGGAAGAGCAAAGAATAGAAGAGTAGTTTTTAGAATTATTAATTAACCCTATTTGAAATAGGAATGGGTTTAAGAAAACTGTTACAACAGTTTGTAAATTAAATATCCCTTTCTTTAACCCACGATTTAAATCGTGGGTTAAAGAGAATATCAACAGAAAAATCAACCGTTATAACAGTTCAAAAAGCATATCACACAACGATTTAATTAACAATATAATCGGTAAAATTTTGATCGCAGCTAGTCAACGTGTTCTTAAAAATACCGAGACTAAGGTTGTCAATTCGAAAGCAATACTACAAAACAACTCTTAAAAAGCGTGTTGTTTTAGTGCAAAAGGATTAACTACTTTTTCATCCTTCTGCCCGATTGTTTACTCTCACATACTAGTTTACTTTACAGTGTGTTTCAAATATTGAAATGAGATATGCGCAACTGTAAAAGCGGAAAAAATTTTACAATTATAAGTTAGTTGTTCTAGAAGGAGTTTTGATGAAAAGTATTAAAGAAAGAATAGTTTTATTGGTTTTCCTGCTCAGCTTTATTGTAGGCGTTTCATTTGTTGTTAGTTGTACTGATTCAACCTCGCCTGAAACCGGGCAAGGAGAATTTAAACTGACAATGGTTGACGCGCCCGCGGGTTATGACCAGGTAAACATAGTAGTTACAAGAGTTGAGATACACAAAACCGATGCCGAGGAAAATAGCGGCTGGTTTGTAATCAATAATATTGAGACGACTTACGATCTACTTACACTAAGAAACGGTGCAAGTGCTGTTCTCGGCGACACAATGCTTGATGCCGGTCAATATAGCCAAATTAGATTATTAATCGGTTCAGGGAGTAATGTAGTAGTTGACGGAATTACCCATTCGCTTGATATTCCCAGCGGTGAACAAAGCGGGATAAAACTGAACCATTCATTCGAAATTAAGTCTGAATCACTATACGAGTTAATTCTCGATTTTGATGCCGGGCGTTCAATAGTGCTTACCGGGAACGGGCAATATAAACTGAAACCGGTTATTAGACTCATACCAATGGTAATCTCGGGCACGATATCAGGTACCATTGATCCCGCATTTGCTGCCGGTTATGTTTATGCAATTAATGGTACGGATACGGCTGGGACTATAGCTGATCCACTTGCAGGATCATTCAAATTAATGGCACTGCTGGAGCAGTCATACAGAGTAGAAGTTTTATCAGCAAGCCCTGATTATAATGATACAACACTTACCAATATAGTGGTTAATAAAAACCAAAATACGGATTTAGGATTGATCATATTAAGTGAAAAATAAATTAGAAAATAAAATGGAGTTACAATTATGAAAAAGAATTTACTATACGGTCTAGGTTTGGTTCTTCTGATGCTTTTCACAAAGCCAATAAACGCACAAGATCACGGCTTTGGATTAGGAATTATGCTTGGCGAACCAACCGGGTTAAGCGCGAAATATTGGACATCACAAAACAATGCATTTGATTTTGGACTTGGTGTTGGACTTGGTGGTGATCGTATAAAGTACCAAGGTAATTATAATAATGGCAGCAGAATCCATTTTCATATGGATTACCTCTGGCATGCTTTTAATGTAATAAGTTCAACTGAAAGATTCCCCCTCTATTACGGAATTGGCGGAAGATACAATAGCGGTGGTGGATATGAAGGTTCGCTTGGTGTAAGAGGCGTCCTCGGTATTGTATGGCTGCCACAATCAACTCCAATTGATGTATTCCTTGAAGTTGTACCCGTCTTCCAAGTAACACCACTTACAGGGTTGGGAATAGATGCGGCAATAGGTCTCAGATATTTTTTCCAATAAAATGATAATGTCGAGGCTGTCTCAAAACCCTTAGTTTTCTCGATACATTCCGACACACTACGTCGGAACACTCGAAAACCGTCCAAATTCAACGGTCATTGAGTAGTCCGATGCTTTTCGGACGTACCTGTACTGAGCTAGTCGAAGTATCGAAATGACCTTTTGAGACAGCCACTATGCTGGATTAGGCAATGCTGTCAACTTAGCGAAATTAGTCATTAATACTATGGACCTAGCGTTTGTTAAATATTTAATTGCGGGTTGTTACAAAACAGTATTGATTAGGATGAATATATTTTTGAACCCCGGTAGGGGTTCAATGTGAATAGAAAAAGAAAAAATAGTAACAGAAAAGCATCATTGCTTTCTCGATTTTTAAGTTTAAGCCCAATTGAAAAGCAGTAATGTATTTAATAAAAAGTAACACTAGAAAAGAACGGAGAAATAAGATGAAATCTTTTAAAACAATGTTTTTAGTTACGGCATTAGCCGGTGCAATTTTTGTTTACGGATGTTCGGCTAGTAACACAGTTAAAGGCGGAGCAATTGGTGGAGCTGCCGGCGGAGTTGTTGGCGGTGTAATTGGGAATCAGTATGACAATACAGCTCTGGGTGCAATTATTGGGGCAGTAGTAGGCGGCACAGCAGGGGCCTTAATCGGCAACTATATGGACAATCAAGCCGAAGAAATGGAAAATGACATTGCAGGAGCAAAAATTGAAAGAGTTGGTGAAGGAATAAAAATTACTTTCGATTCGGGAATTTTGTTCGCTTCAAATTCGTCAACACTCGAATATCAAGCAAGATCAAATATCACTTCGCTTGCAACTATATTAAACAAGTATCCCGATACAAATATTCTTTTTACGGGTCACACCGATTCTGATGCCTCTGAAGAATATAACCAAACATTATCGGAAAGCAGAGCTCAGTCAGTTGCTGAATTTACAGCATCACAAGGTGTTTCTTCGGCAAGATTCAGCGTAATAGGACTTGGCGAACTTGAACCGATTGCATCTAATGATACTGATAGCGGCAAACAAATGAACAGAAGAGTAGAGATTGCAATTTTTGCTAATGAGGACTTAAAAGACGCTGCCGAAAAAGGTATGCTTTAATAAATAGTTATTCGAATAGCATTAAGTGATGATTTGTTGATAAGTGCTGCGTGAAAAAAGGAAAGGTATGGAAACGAGATGGGAAGTTTTGAAGTTGGTGTAATCATTATAGTTCTCTTGACTGCTGCAATTATTGCTTGTACAGTAGTTCTTTACCCGGATCTAAAAGATTTAATTAGGGAACTCAAAAGAGATATCTAAAGAAATTTTGATTCGTAAGAAAAATCTCTTTGAATAATATGAGGCATAAACATGGGAACTCATAAGGTAGTAGTTGGTGAATTTGAAAATACGTTTTACGCTAATGTTGCAAGAAGAGATCTCCTGAATGCAGGAATTGAAACGAGTTTTCGAGACAGTGACAACTGTGTAGTTCTGCCTTGGCAAATTGAAGCTGAAGCAGTCCGGTTAATAGTTGATCAAGATCAATTAGAGCTGGCTGAAAAAATAATCGTTAAAAAATTCGTAGACGAATTAAAACTACACGAAGCTCAACTAAAGTAATAATTTTATTTAAGCATGATGAGAACTTATAAAACAATTATCGCGGGAGCTCAATCAATTGATCTAGTTCCCTTTTCATCCTTTTGGACTATTTACTTCCAGGTTTTCTATCTCTACATTCAATCTGAACAACAATTAATATCTACTCAATTTCAAACAATGAATGAAGGGTAATATGCAAAAGAAAAGAATCTTCAGACAAGATTTTATTCCTTTAGAGAAGGAATACAAATTCACTCGCGGAGATGTAGCAACCATCGTAAAGGAAAATAAGCAAACTGTTGAAATTGAAGTTGCAGAAAAACACTATAAACTTCCCTATAGAGATTTCATTGTTCTTACAAAAAGAGATGAACTGCATCTATAGTTTAGCAGCAAACAGTTAATTTATTTTTTATTTCTCCGGACTGATTATATAATCAGATAGATGTAGTCCCTTTCTCATCCTTCTGCTCTATTGAGCTTACTCATCAATATTCTTAATCTATATTATTATTAATTAGTTTGCACTAATGTGAGTTCTGTATTTATTTAGAACTTAAACAAGTGGGCGAAAAATGGATTCTTCAAAATTTAACCGGACGAACAAAAGAGCCGGCAGATTAACATCACGGCTGATGAACAAAATTACCCGCAATAGATACATTCTCCCCTCTTTAGTTTTTGCTGCATTTTTATTGATCACTTACTTTAATTGGGATTTTGCAAATACAACAAGAAAAAATGAATTCCAATCTTATTTTGAATATCGAGCAAGAGATGTTGAGGAACGCATTGAGCAGCGGATTATTGGTTATAAGCAAATACTTAAAAGTACGCTGGGCTTATTCAATGCTAGTGGCGAGGTCAACCGTAAAGAATTCCGTTCATTCTTTAATTCCCAAAATCTCGATGAAACTTATCCGGGAATACAAGGTGTTGGCTTTTCATTAATAATTCCGCCGGAGCAAATTAAAAAGCATACTACCGAAATTCGTAATGAAGGTTTTCCCGAATACAAACTCTGGCCGGAAGGAATTAGGGAAACATACACTTCTATAATTTATCTTGAGCCATTCGAAAAACTTAATCTCCGTGCATTCGGATATGATATGTATTCCGAACCTGTCCGCAGAAAAGCAATGGAAACGGCACGGGACTCAAACAAAGCAGTCATATCCGGAAGAGTTGACCTGGTACAAGAAACGGGAAGCGAAACTCAAGCAGGTTTCCTTATCTATTTACCGGTCTATAAAATAGGAAAGCCGCATACTAACTTGCTTGATAGACGGAAGAACATTATCGGTTGGGTTTATTCTCCTTTTAGAATGGGAGATTTCATGGAAGGTATTTTTGGTGAACGAAGTGAAGATCTTGATGTTGAAATTTATGACGGCGAAAATATTTCGGACGAAACGAAAATGTATAGTTCCAATACTCACAATGCGAAACTGAATAATCCATCAACAATAGAAAAAGTGCTTGATTTTAATGAGCATGAGTGGACAGTGTTAATTAATTATACCCCTCAATTAGAATCACGATTAGGATTTAATACTGCAAGTATAATTCTAATCGTTGGATTGAGTTTAAGCATACTGCTTACGCTAATTACATATCTGCTTATAAATAAAAGGATATTAACTGCTAATGCTAACGCTGAACGCAAGATAGCCGGAGATTTGTTGAAGAAGCTTCAAGAAGACCAACAGATACTGCTCGACAACATTCCTGCATGGGTTTTCTATAAGGATACCGAGAATCGGTTCATCCGCGTTAACAAAACTCTTGCCGATGTAATGGGAATGACTATCGATCAATTAGACGGCAAATCACTTTTTGATATTTTCCCGAAAGAACGAGCAGAGGCATACTGGAAAGATGATAAAGAAGTATTAGACTCAGGTACTTCTAAAAGTAGAATTATTGAATCAATGGAATCACCGAACGGAAATATTTGGGTGCAGACAGATAAAATACCGTATAGAGATGAGCAAGGAAAGATAACCGGTTTGATTGGCTTTTCTCTCGATATCACGAAACGTAAAGATGCCGAAGATGAATTAAAGAAAAGCTATGAACAAATAACCAAAATCAACGCTCAAAAAGATAAATTCTTTTCTATAATAGCACACGATTTGAGAAGTCCGTTCAACGGTTTTATTGGGTTATCGGGGTTAATGGCAGATAGTTCCGAAGAATTTTCAACGGCTGAATTTGTTGAGCATAGTAAATCACTTAATAAAGCCGCTAAAAATCTTTATAAGCTTTTGGAAAATTTGTTGGAGTGGTCTCAAATTCAAAATGGGTATATAGATTATACTCCAAAGAATATAGATTTATCTAAAATGATCTCAGAAAGCATAGATACAATTTACGAGCGAGCTCTGCAAAAAAGAATTGAAATCATAAATGAGAT
Source organism: Melioribacteraceae bacterium (assembly GCA_034521465.1). GTDB lineage: Bacteria > Bacteroidota > Ignavibacteria > Ignavibacteriales > Melioribacteraceae > SURF-28. The sequence continues at coordinate 126,188 of JAXHMN010000025.1, forward strand.
TGATAATTCACAAAATGTTCATGCGGATGAAAAAATGATTGGTACAGTGCTTAGAAATCTTTTATCTAATGCAATTAAATTCACGAAAACCAATGGTAAAATTAGTATTAAAACCGAACACTCCAATAATGGAACGGTTAAGATCTCAATTGAAGATAACGGCGTAGGAATACCGGAAGAAGATATTGTAAAACTTTTCAAAATTGAGGAGAAGGTAAGCACCAAAGGTACTGACGGCGAAGCAAGTATCGGTTTGGGTTTGTTGCTATGCAAAGAATTTATTGATATGCACGGAGAAAAAATATGGGTAGAGAGTAATGAAAATAAGGGCAGCATATTTTCATTTACTCTTCAAGGAGAGAATGGACATGAAATCCAAAAACAAGAAAGATAATTTAAGCCTTCCTAACACTAAACATTCCTTAAACAGTAAATTGAAATCGGCTGATGGAGAAAATGATTTCTATGAAAACATTGTAAACACTGTACGGGAACCATTACTTATACTCGATAAAGATTTGAGAGTTGTAAAAGCCAATCAATCATTTTTTGATTTTTTCAAAGTTAGCCCTGACGAAACAGTCGGAACACTTATTTATAATTTGGGAAATAACCAATGGGATATTCCCAAACTAAGAGAACTGCTCGAGACAATCCTTCCAGAGAAAACAATATTCAACGACTTTGAGGTTGAACATATCTTCTCGACTATCGGAAAACGGTATTATGCTTTTGAATGCCCGGCAAATTGGTAAGGCATTTGGAAAAGAAAAAGATTATTCTTCTTGCAATTGAGGATATAACTGATAGTAAACGCAGGGAAAATTCTTTTCGAGAAAAGAGTCGATTAAAAGATGAGTATCTGGAAATTATTTTGGATCATGCACTCGCTCCAATTATTATCTGGGACTCTTCGTTTGATCATAAATAGGTTTAACCTTGAATTCGAAAAACTAAGCGGTTATGAATCAAGCGAGGTGATAGGTAAGCCCATTAAAACTCTTTTCCCAGATGATAAAGCTGATTCATTTATTGATTTATTAAAGAATCATCTAAGCGATAAAAATTCGGAAGCATTAGAAATAGACATTTTAACAAAAGACAAAAATATAAAGACAGTTCTTTGGAATTCTATACAGGCATTTTCGATAAAGAAGATAAAAATATTGTTGCAACAATGGCACAAGATATTACTAGAGCGGAAACAAACAACCGATAAGTTAGCTGCTTTGGAAACCCGTTACCGTATGTCTCTTTGAATCTGCACAAGACGGAATTCTTATTCTAGATGCGGAAACAGGTAAGATTATTGATGTTAATCCCTTTTTGTGTGAACTGCTTGATTATTCAAAAGAAAAGTTTATTGACAAAGAATTATGGCAAATCGGGTTCTTCAAAGATATTGCTGCTAATAAAGAAAAATTTTTAGAACTGCAAAGAAATGGATATGTCCGTTATGAAGACTTACCCCTTAAAACTACAAATGGACGAAGGATAAATGTCGAGTTTGTGAGTTACCTCTATTTAGTAAATAACCATAAAGTTATTCAATGTAATATCCGGGATATAACCGATACGTAAACATATCAGAAAATATAATTTAAGAATTATCGCGAAAGCCGTCTTCGTAACCCTTGTACAATAATCAATCACCGACATTAATATGGTTAAGAGATGTGAATGGAGTATAATCCGAATGTGCAACCCGAAGTTCGAACGGTTATTCGGAGCTGCAGAAGTTGATATCGTGGGTAAAACAGATTTTGATATTCAGCTCGGATGAACAACTGACAAGTCTAGTATCGCAAAGAGTGATGAGCAAGGCAATTGACTGCCGGTAAACCGACATGGTAATGAAGAATTAGTTCCTTATCAACAAGAATAACGGTCACAACGTTTATCTGGAAACTGGCATCAAGGTCACCAATGTATGAATGAACAACGGAAAACTTATTGCGAATTATCTAGCCGTATTAGGCACGATATTACAGAACAGTAAACAGGTGGCCGAAGAATTGACTTAAAGCAAAAGAAAAAGCTGAAGAATCCGATAAACTAAAATCGGAATTTCTTGCGCAAATGTCGCACGAAATCAGAACTCCAATTAATGTAGTGTTGGGTTATACAGAATACCTCGATGATTTGATTGGTGAGCCAAAGGTCCCCGAAGCCGTCGATTGTTTTGATGGTATAAATCTTGCCTCAAATAGAATCATCAGAACAATAGATTTGTTACTTAATGCCGCTGAATTACAAACAGGCACTTATCAACCTAATTTTGTTACAATTGATCTCGATAAAGAGATTCTTCAATAAATTATTTAAAGAATTTCAGTTCTCGGCTACGCAAAGAGGGTTAGAACTGATATACAATAGTGAAGTAAGTGAGACCGAAGATTATTGTAGATGGATTATAGCGCTACTCAAATTTTTGTCGAACTTGATAGATAATGCTATCAAATACACAAGAAAAGGTAAAGTAGAAATTTTGTTAACAAAAAATATTAACGGTAACATTATAGTAGAGATAAAAGATACAGGAATTGGAATTGCTAAAGAATTTCTTCCCAGATTATTTGATTTCATTCGCTCAAGAAGAACAAGGTTACACAAGAAGTTTTGAAGGTAACGGTCTGGGTTTAGCTCTTGTAAAAAGTTACTGCGAAATTAATAATGCCCGCATAGAAGTAGAAAGTGAGAAAAACGTAGGAACAACATTTAGAGTTATATTTAATAACTGATTGCTTCGTCTCGGTCTTTTAATTTAGTTTGCAGCTTTTCGATCTTCTTTTCTTCGGATGTGGTTTGTTTTTGATTCGATACCTTTAGAGTAAATATATCGGTTGCAGATTCAAAGAGTTTCTTTTTCTGCCATAGGCATTCCTTCGGAACAGTTATATATATCGTTCGGACGGACATCGTACTTCTTGGCTAATTGACTAATTGGAATATTGTTTTCTAAAAGTTCTCTTAGGATTATTACTTTTTGTTCTGGTGTGTAGCGTTTTCTTTGATGCATGGAAGTCACCTTTTTTACAATATTGTTAATTTAGGAAATTCCATTTTCATCTGAAGCATTACAATGGGACAGTTTTTACGCTGATAATAAAAAAATAGATTTGGAGCCAATGATGAAAAAAATGTTAGTAGTAGAAGATGATGTTTTGTCACGGGATGTTCTTGACCGAATATTTAAGAGTGAATATCAGATAGACTATTGTTTTTCCGGTGAAACTTTCCGGCAATTCATAGCTGATAATGTGTATGATGTAATAATTATGGACATTGCATTACAGGGGAAAGAAAATGGTTTAGATTTAACAAGGGAGTTAAAAAGTGATCCGGTTCATTCAAAAACTCCAATAGTTTGTCTTACCGCACTAGCATTTAAACGAGATAAAGAAGCCGCTATGCGAGCAGGTGTAGATACATTTATTGTGAAACCGGTGGCGAATAATGTGCTGCGTGAGAGAGTTGCAGAGATGGTTAAGGAAGGGTTGAGAAAAGGTGAGGTGGAGAAGGGGTGAATGGAGAAATGGATGGAACGATAATCCCGATCGAAAGTTTTTATTGAACCCTTTCAGGGTTCTGCTATTCTTTTCTTTTTTCTCTCCGTGTTTAACACGGAATTATAATTATTTGACTGCTTTACAGTCGTGATAATGTCGTGCCGATGGCACTTGGTTTGTGTTGTGTTATTTTTTTGTTACCATAATGTCGAGGCTGTCTCAAAACCCTTAGTTTTCTCGATGCTTCGACAAGCTCAGCAACCATACATTCCGACATACTACGTCGGAACACTCGAAAACCGTCCAAATTCAACGGTCATTGAGTAGTCCGATGCTTTTCGGACGTACCTGTACTGAGCTAGTCGAAGTATCGAAATGACCTTTTGAGACAGCCTCTGGTTAGTTATAGTTTAGAATTTGCGCAAGCGTGAAGCTTGCGGTTACTTTTTGATAATTTAAGAGATTCACGGGTCAGGGGATGATGGATATTTCTGATTTATGAAGGTATTGACACATACTCTATTTTGCAAATTCATTTATCAGACAAATAACTGTCATTTGGTCATTAAACGGCCAATCTGTTCTATTATAGTTTTGATTATGGGCTTAAATATGCAATTTGTGCAAAGAGTGGGTCAGGAATAGGACATTTATTTGGAACCGATATTGACTCTGCAATGTCAAAAGTATATCTTAGGATAAGATTTTAACCCGGTTTGTTTGAAGCTTGACGTCAAGCGTCAGGTAGTGAGTAGAACAAGCGGGGTTTTTTCTTTTAAAGCATTCAACCTTTCTTGATGGACGGATCAATTTCCGATTCTTTCGGGACAAATAGCCAATGCATATATGAGTAATTCCATCTATTAGTCTTATCACCTTTTTCACTGGTTGTAACACCAATGTTGAACTTGGGTCTAATTTTTCGAATTTCACTTAAAATATGTTTGTAAAGTTTTTCTTTTGCGATTGTTTTTTTGCCTCGAAAACGAGTACCAGGTATTTTTTCTTTGTGTTTATCATTAAGTCGAAATGCCATAGAGCCCAGAATTAAATCAGTAAATTGTAGAATGACATGATTATGAGAGTCAACTTCTGCAATTTCTTGTTTGGGGATAATTATATTTGCGTCACGGAACCATTTACTTTTTTGAAGACCAAGAAGATATCCCTTAAACTGTTCCCCTTTTTCCTTCTTATCTGGGAAGACATCAAAAAATAAACGTAACCGAGTACCATCTTCCCTATAAGGAATGTATCTTAAACCGAAAGCATGTTTAATAAATTGATAATAGAGCAAAAAATATTCTAAATCTTGTTTTCCCGGAGAAAGGTCTTTAAGTACATTACGATTATGAGTGAACATAATTCTAATTTTAAGATCATCTTGAGCAACATATTTAAAAAAGCCAGTGATAATTTTTTCATATTTATCAAGATAATTAGCACTGACTTTTGACCATTTTATCTCGCCAAAGAAATTATGTTTTTCTTTTAGAGAATTTAATTCGTTGGTTATTTTCTCGTATTTGGAAGCACCAACTATTGCACCTCCATAAAAGTTGGAATAGTATTTACCATACTTGTCTGATTCATCGCAGAAGATTATGTATTCTTTTTCAAGCATATAAAGTTGTTTTTATTACAATTAAATATAACAAAAACTTTATAGTTGGGGTTGTGGGAGTAAGGTAAAGATCAATATGAAGTAAAAAAAGCTGAGGTCAATGAACAAAGAAAGTCCGGTAAATTGGGAAGAATTAATTGTAAGTTTTAGTGTTATGAGCAATCCCAATATCCTTATTCTGTAATACATGATATGTACCGGGTAATTCAATTTGTTGCGAAATTCAATCTTCATTTGCGATACTGAAGTACTACGGGAAAGTTGAAACAATAGATGATATACTTTACGATAAACGTTTAGTACAAGAAGGTGGAATAGATAAAAACCCATTACTTAATCTCATCAGATCAAATGAAGAGAATGGTGTTGGAATAACGGAAGAAGATGTTAAGAACCTATTTAAAATTGAAGAAAAAGTGAGTACATTTGGTACAGATGGCGAGACCAGTGCGGGTTTGGGTTTGTTGCTATACAAAGAATTTATTGATATGCACAGAGAAAAAATTTGGGCGTATAGTAAAGAAAATGTAGGGAGTATATTTTCATTTACTCTTCAAGGAGAGGATGGACATGAAATCCAAAAACAAGAAAGATAATTTAAGCCTTCCTAACACTAAACATTCCTCAAACAGTAAATTGAAATCGGCTGATGGAGAAAATGATTTCTACGAAAACATTGTAAACACTGTACGGGAGCCATTACTTATACTCGATAAAGATTTGAGAGTTGTAAAAGCCAGTCAATCGTTTTTTGATTTTTTCAAAGTTAACCCGGCCGAAACAGTCGGAACACTTATTTATAATTTGGGAAATAACCAATGGGATATTCCCAAACTAAGAGAACTGCTTGAGACAATCCTCCCGAGAAAACAATATTCAACGGCTTTGAAGTTGAACATATCTTCTCTACTATCGGAAAACGGTTTATGCTTTTGAATGCCCGGCAAATTGAAAGAGCATTTGGAAAAGAAAAAGTAATTCTTCTTGCAATTGAGGATATAACCCGGCGCAAACGTGAAGAAAAATCCTTGCGAGAAAAGAATCAACTAACCAGTGAATATTTGGATATTCTTTTGGATCGTGCACGCACTCCAATTATTATCTGGGACTCTTCTTTGGTCATAAATAGGTTTAACCTTGAATTCGAAAAACTAAGCGGTTATGAATCAAGCGAGGTGATAGATAAGCCAATTAAAATTCTTTTCCCAAAAGATAGAGCTGATTCATTTATTGATTTATTAAAGAATCATCTAAGCGACAAAAATTCGGAAGCATACGAAATAGACATTTTGACAAAAGACAAAAATATAAAGACGGTTCTTTGGAATTCTACAGGTATTTTTGATAAAGAAGATAGAAATATTGTTGCAACAATTGCACAAGATATTACTGAGCGGAAACAAACAACCGAAAAGTTAGCTTCTTTGGAAACCCGTTACCGTCGTCTTTTTGAATCTGCACAAGACGGAATTCTTATTCTAGATGCGGAAACAGGTAAGATTATTGATGCTAATCCATTTTTGTGTGAACTGCTTGATTATTCAAAAGAGAACTTTATTGACAAAAAATTATGGCAAATCGGGTTCTTCAAGGATATTGCAGCTAATAAAGAAAAATTTTTAGAACTACAACAGAAATGGATATGTACGATATGAAGACTTACCGCTGGAAACAACCAATGGAAGAAATGATAAATGTTGAGTTTGTAAGTAATGTCTATTTAGTAAATAATCATAAAGTAATTCAATGTAATATCCGGGATATAACTAAACATAAGGAAGACAATTAAGACAGTAAATGTCATGAACTTACTATAGAACTTACGGAAAAGCTGTCATTCGCAACCGACTTGCAGGTTCAAACATATTGGAACCACGAAGTAATTAATATCGGGTAAACTTATGATGTAGCAATGGCAGAATATTGTTAATCTAACATTAGCTAGCAAACCAAAGGACAAGAATCAGTTGCAGAGACGGTTATAATTTCGGAGAACTATAAAGAGACTGCATATCGTGGGTAACTGAACCGATTCTGATTTTGATGGATGAACAACTGGCAGTCTATTATGTTCGACGAAAACTGACAAGAAGGCAATCGCGATGCCGGTAAACCTGACAATGTAATGATATGAATTAGTAAATCCTTATGCGACAGAATGACGGTCAACAATAAGTCTATCTGGAAACTATAAAGGCGCCGATGATATGAACAATAACATTCCGGAAAATGGCGTGGTGAATTGCGTAGTATGAAACGTTGGTTATTGGGCAGCGAATATCACCATCACAATGAACAGATATCATAGCGAGAGATATACGGACCGAAGAAGTATGAATTGATACAGCAAAAGAAAAAGCTGAAGAATCCGATAAACTGAAATCAGAATTTCTTGCGCAGATGTCGCACGAAATAAGAACGCCAATTAATGCAGTGTTGGGTTATGTTGATTACCTCGATGATTTGTATTGATGAGATAATGGTTCCCGAAGCCGTCGACTGTTTCAATGGTATAAATCTTGCCTCAAAGAGAATCATTAGAACCATAGATTTGATACTTAACGCAGCAGAATTACAAACAGGTCATTATCAACCACGCTTTCATCAAATTGATCTCGATACGGAGATTCTTCATAAATTATATAAAGAACGATTTCTCTCAGCAAGTCAACGCGGATTAGAATTCATGTATAATTGTGAATTAAATGACCCGAAGATTTTAGCAGATGATTACAGTACTACCCAAATTTTTGCGAACTTAATTGATAACGCAATCAAATACACAAAAAAAGGCAAAGTAGAAATTCTATTAACAAAAAATAGAAACGGTAACATTATTGTTGAGATAAAAGATACAGGAATTGGAATTGCTAAAGAATTTCTTCCCAGATTATTTGATGCATTCACTCAAGAAGAACAAGGTTACAAAAGAAGTTTTGAAGGTAACGGTCTGGGTTTAGTCATTGTAAAAAGATACTGCGAAATTAATTATGCGCATTTAGAAGTAGAAAGTCCGAGAAAAATGTAGGATCAACATTTAGAATTATTTTTGATAAAAAGTTTACCGTAAATACAAATTGATAGAACTCGGATGACCACGACAGAGGTCGGCCAGACACTGAAACTATGGATTCATACAGAAAAAAATCCGTGCTAATCTTTTCTTTCTGTGGGATCTGTGTTCTATTTTTTCTTTTTTATTCTTCAGCACCCTCAAGTTTTAAAAATTTTCCGAGAATAGACTAATTCTCAAAACACTTTATCCACCAAAAGATGTAGTTCCTTTTTCATCCCTTCGGCCGATTGTCCAGCCGTGGTCATGTTTATATATTGTTATCAACAATTGATATGACAAATTTCTAGGAAATTTTGATATCATAAAACAATCATGGAGGAACAAAATGAAATTATTTACAAAATTAACTATGTTATTAACATTAGCTTTAATTATGAGTACTAGTGTTAATGCACAGTTCAGGGATTACGGGTTTAAACTTGGACTCCAATTTAACGGTGTAATGCCTCTCACTGAATTTGAAAGTGACAATGGTCTTGCGATGAAATCTTATTTGGCTCGAGGTTTCGTTCGGTTTCAACTCGTTTCATTTCTAAATGCCGAACTTGGTGCCGGATGGGGAAATCTTCAAGGTGATGAATTCGATTATATCACCGGACAGAAAAACGGACCCGGTTCGTATAGCACATCAATTATACCAATTGATCTCCGATTAGTGATTGCACCACTAAATTCAGAATTATGGAACCCATATTTGTATCTGGGCGCCGGTATTGTGAATTATAATGTTGGGATTAAACCAACAAATCCTTCCCCGGAAAATGTTGCAGATCAAGGCTGGGCTACAATATTCCCGGCGGGTGTTGGTACCGAAGTTGTAATTGCGGATGGATTAATTCTCGATTTATCTGCCGGAGCAACCTATACTGTAGCTGATGCTTTGAATGCTTTCAAAATAGGCGATATGAACGATGCTTATTTTAGTATTGGCGCAGGTCTTATTTTCACTGGTGGAAATATGGATTCTGATAACGATAACGACGGGCTTACTAAAGGCGAAGAAGAAGAAATTGGAACTGACCCGAATAATCCCGATTCTGATGGCGATGGTCTCAATGACGGCGATGAATTTAAGCAATATAATACCGACCCGTTAAATGCGGATAGCGACGGCGACGGTCTTAATGACGGCGATGAAGTTTTAAAGTATAAAACAAATCCTAACAAAGCCGATACCGATAATGACGGGTTGAGTGATTATGATGAAGTGATGAGTCACAAAACTGAACCTTTAGTTGCCGATACCGATAAAGACGGATTGAACGACGGCGATGAAGTAAATCAATACAAAACCGACCCATTAAATGCCGATACCGATAAAGATGGTTTGTCGGATTGCTGATGAAGTTAACAAATACAAAACAAATCCGTTAATTGTAGATACAGATGGTGATGGTTTAACCGATTATGAAGAAGTTATGACTAACAAAACCGATCCATTAAAAGTTGATACAGACGGTGGAACAATTGGTGATGGCGTTGAAGTTAAACGCGGAACAGATCCTCTAGATCCTAAAGATGATGTTGTGCAAGTTAATGTTCCTATCGTACTTGAAGGTATTACCTTTGCAACAAATAAATTCAACATTACTCCGGAATCCGAAGATGTTCTAAATGATGCTCTTAAAACACTTCGAACATACGATGATATAGTAGTAGAAATAAGTGGTCATACTGATAGCGACGGCAGCAACTCATACAACCAACAGTTATCTCAGAAAAGAGCCGAAGCTGTTAAGGCATGGCTTGTGAGTAAAGGTATCTCATCTGATAGAATTACCGCAGTTGGTTATGGCGAAGCTAATCCAAGAGTTGCCAATGATACAGCCGAACACAAAAGAATGAACAGAAGAATTGAGTTCAAGCGTATTAAGTAATTATATCACATTTTGGAAAGGGGTTTACAATACCTCTTCTACACAAAAAATCCCGGGTAATGCAGATTTTTTGTTTTAAATCCGCAAGCTTTCAATAATCGTATTAAATGCTTTATTTTAGTTGTTCAAATCCAAGTTAAGTGTGGAGACTTAATGAGCGATGAGATACGGCTTCTTTACCAGATAAAATTTTTAGCGGATTAATATGCTAACACTTCATTCGTTAATCATTATCATTACCCTCGCCGGTGTTGCAGTCGGAAGATTACCTAAACTTAGAATGAACCGCGCGACCATTGCTCTTGTCGGCGCGGGATTGCTTATAATTACAAACGCAATTGAGTTAGATCAAGCATACACTTCGGTTGATTGGGATACTATTCAACTTCTTTTTGCAATGATGGTCTTAAATATAAACTTAAGTCTCGCCGGATTCTTTCAATTAATTGCAGCAAAAATTATTCGTTTCGCATCAACTCCTAAACAGTTATTGTTGGTTATAATTTTTTCATCCGGAATTTTATCCGCGCTTTTTCTTAATGATACAATTTGTTTGATGTTCACACCGCTTGTTTTAGAAATTGCAATCACACTCAAAAGAAACCCTATTCCCTATTTAATGGGACTTGCTGTTTCGGCTAACATTGGATCGGCAGCAACTATTGTCGGTAATCCGCAGAATATGATAATCGGAATTTCATCGGGAATAAGTTTTGTGGATTTTACGACTGCTCTTTTACCGGTTTCATTAATTTCTCTATTTGTCGGATGGATTGTAATAATAGTTATATACCGAAAGGAGTTTACTTCAAATAAGTTGGAAATTGGTAATGTTGCTGAAGTAAAAATTTATAAACCGTTACTAATAAAAAGTAGCATTGCAACATTGTTAATGATTGCCGCATTCATTTATGGATTCTCAATTCCTCTTTCAGCATTTGCGGCTGCGTGTTTATTACTAATTACTCGCCGATTAAAACCGGAACGAGTTTTTAGAGAAATTGATTGGTCGCTTCTGGTTTCTTTTCTGCTCTATTTATCGTTACGGGTGCCATTGAAACAACCGGTATAAGTGGTTATCTTTTTACAAAAGTTGAATCGTTTATTTGTGACAGCGTTGTAAATCTATCCGTTTCTTCCGCAATATTAAGCAACTTAGTTTCAAATGTGCCCGCCGTATTATTGTTTAGACCCGTCATCCCAACTTGTCCCGATCCAACAAATGCATGGTTAATTTTGGCAATGGCAACAACCTTTGCAGGTAATCTTACATTAATTGGTTCGGTTGCAAATTTGATCGTTGCCGAATCCGCTAAAAGCAAAGGAATAAATTTATCATTTGTGGAATACTTGAAATCAGGTGTGTTGATTGCGGTAATTTCAATCGGTGTGGGGATTGTTTTCTTTTTGTGATTTCTTGCTGTTGAGCTCTTTCTTAAATTAATCATACTTCCAACAATTATTCCCTTGCCAAATTTGAAATTCTTTAGTTAACATACGGCATCGTATGCTAAATTGCTTAACAAATGCCCAACATAAAAGTCAAATCAGAAGACTGGATCAAAAAAGGAATTGAGCTCTTCTCTCAAGGCGGAATTGATGCGCTGAATGTGGAGAAAATGGCTAAAATCCTCAATTGTACAAAAGGAAGTTTCTATCACCATTTCAAATCCCGCGAGGATTATATTGACCAAATTCTTGAATATTATTACAAATCCCGCAAAAACATGTTGGAATCGATGGGGAGTTTATATACCTCACCACTCGAAAAGTTGAGTCGTGTTTTAATCGGCGTATTCAAAAATCCACGTGGATTGGATTTTGAATTTCAACTTCGAAAACTCGCCGAAACAAACGAAAAAGCTAAGATTCACTTAAACAATCTAGAAAGAGATCGCATAACATACGTTAGCGTATTGTTAAATGATTGCGGAACGGATAATCCGCAGCTCCGCGCGGAGATGATCTATCATTATTATCTCGGTTGGTATCAGCGGAATAAATTCAAAAATCTCTCCGACCAGACTCTTTACGAGGAAGTAAATAAGTTATCTCTCATTGCCGGAGTGGATCTCATCTTATGACTTAAGCGAACCATAATCATACTAAATCGTCTAAATTTTGCAATTATTTTTTCATTAAATAGGAATCTAAAATGCGTAAAGTAACTTCAGTTTTTCTTGTAATTTTTATCACCACTTTTTTAATCTCTTGTTCCTCACCCAAAGAAGAAGAGATCAAAGGATTTGATTTATCTAACTTAGACACGACTTACACACCTCAGGAAGATTTTTATCACTATGCAATCGGTGGATGGATTAAAGACAACCCGGTTCCGGACGACCAAAGTATTTGGAGCGGATTTAACGAACTTCGTGAAACAACACGTGATCAGGTGCAAACAATTATTGATGATGTTTCCGCAAATCCCGGCAGTGATGTAAATTCCGTTCGTTACAAAGTCGGAACTTTTTACAACGTTGGAATGGATACCGTCAAAATTGAAAATGAAAGCTGGTCACCTTTGATGGAAGAGTTCCAAAGAATTGATGCGATTGCCGATAAAGCTGATCTCATTAAAGAAATTGCGCACATGCATATTTACACAACGTCACCTCTCTTTTATTTTATGTCGTCGGCAGATGCAAAAAACAGTGAATATGAAATTGCCGGAATTTGGCAGGCGGTTTAGGTTTGCCGGATAGAGATTATTACGTTGAAGAAGATGACCGTTCAAAAGAAATTAGAGCTAAAGTATGTTGAGCATCTACAGAAAATGTTTCAGCTAATCGGTTCGGATTTAGAGCTAAGTGCTATTGAAGCTGAACAAGTAATGAATTTCGAAACTCGTTTGGCAAAAGCATCAAACACAAGATTAGAAAACCGCGATCCGAATGCTACTTACAATAAACTTACAACCGAAGAAATCAAATCAAAGTTTAGCGGATTTGATTGGGATTTATATCTAACCGAAACCGGTGTCGGCGATCCGAAACATATCGACATTAGTCAACCTAAATTCATTGAAGAAGTAAGCAAGATGGTTCAAGAAGAATCAATCGATACATGGAAATCATATTTACGATGGACGCTAATTAATGCTATGGCTTCTTACTTAAGTTCGGATTTTGTTGCGCAGGATTTTGAATTTTACGGAACATTCTTAGAAGGAAGAAAACAAAACGAACCGAGATGGAAAAGAGTTCAAGGAACAACTAACCGCGCGTTGGGTGAAGCAGTCGGACAACTTTATGTTGAAAAGTTCTTCCCGCCTGAAGCAAAAGAGCGTGCAATGAATATCGTTAATAATGTTTTGGCATCGATGGAGACAAGTATAAAAAAATCCGAATGGATGAGCGAAGAAACAAAAGTTGAAGCATTAAAAAAACTTTCGGGATTCGGAGTTAAAATAGGTTATCCACGATAAATGGCAGGATTACTCTGATCTAGTTGTTAAAGATGATTCTTATGTACAGAACATTATCCGCTCAAATTATTTTGATCATCAAGAAATGTTGAAAGATATTAATCAGCCGATCAAACCATGGGAATGGGGAATGACTCCTCAAACAGTTAATGCTTATTACAGTCCCGTTAGAAATGAAATTGCTTTCCCGGCCGGAATACTACAGTTTCCGTTTTTTGATTACAGAGTTGATGATGCAATTAATTACGGCGCGATGGGCGCAGTAATCGGCCACGAAATTACACATGGTTTCGATGATCAAGGAAGACAATATGATGCGGAAGGAAACATCCGCGATTGGTGGACAAAAGAAGATGCGGATCGATTCAACGAACGAGCACAAGTTCTTATTGATCAATTTGATAATTATGTTGCGATAAATGATATGACTATCAACGGCGCGATGACACTTGGCGAAAACATAGGTGATCTCGGCGGTTTAACAATTTCCTACAATGCATTTACAAAAACCGAACAATATAAAAACGGTGAAGAGATTGACGGCTTTACGCCTGCACAAAGATTTTTCCTCGGCTGGACACAAGTTTGGAAAAATAATATTCGTGATGCAGAATTAATGCGCAGATTAAAAGTTGATGTACACTCACCGGGACAATGGCGAGTGCTTGGTCCTTTAAGCAACATGCCGGAATTCTTTCGAAGCGTTTGATGTTCAACCCAGCGATCCGATGAGAAATGAAAAACTTGTTAAGATTTGGTAGATAGTTTTTACGCTAAAGATTCCATCTTTTGGAAAGATGGAATCTTTATTTTAATTTTTCTCTTCATAATTGAGTTGGGAGACAATTAATGAATGCACTTGAAGTCAAAAATCTTACCAAAACATTTGATAAAATTATTGCGGTTGATGATGCTTCTTTTGAAGTACCTGAAGGAAGTATATTCGGACTTATCGGTAGAAACGGCGCGGGCAAAACTACAACGATCAGAATGATGATGAACATTTACATTCCCGACAGCGGCGAAGTTTTACTGCGGGGAAATAAAGTTGATCATTTATTTAAAGACAAAGTCGGTTACTTACCCGAAGAACGCGGGCTTTATAAAAAATCAAAAGTGATGGATATTCTTCTTTACTTTGCGGAATTGAAAGGTAAAAAAGGAAAAGGTGTTCAAAAGAAAGCCGAAGAATATTTAGAACGATTTGAATTACTGGATAGAAAAAATTCTAAGATTGAAGACCTTTCAAAAGGCAATCAACAAAAGCTGCAGTTCATTTCAACAATTCTTCACGATCCTGAGTTTATAATTTTAGATGAACCATTCTCCGGTCTCGATCCGATTAACACAAACTTGCTTAAAGAAATTATACTTGATTTAAAGAAGCAAGGCAAAGTAATAATCTTTTCAACTCACTTAATGGACTTCGCAGAAAAAATGTGCGACCACATTGCGATGATCGATCACGGTAAAATTATTTTGAAAGGAAGTTTGAGTGAAATTAAATCGAAGTACGCGCAAGAAAATATCAGCTTGAATTATGAAGGCGACATTTCGTTTTTAAACTCACATCCGCTTGTACAAAAGATAGAAGATTTCGGCAACACAACCGGAATTAAAATTACCGACGCATCAAAAACACAAGAACTTTTGAAGCTGCTTGTTGACAACAATGTAAACGTAAAAAAATTCGATGCAAACGATATTACACTTCACGAAATATTTATTTCGCTTGCCGGTAAAGTTGAAGGTGAACAATTAACTGCAGGGGTGACAAATGTTTAGTCTGGATAAAACTATCACCGTAATTAAGCGAGAGTTAAAAGATAAACTTCTTTCCAAAACCTTTGTATTGATGACTCTGCTTCTTCCTATTTTCATGTTCGGGATTCTCGGCTTTCAAACTTTTCTGTTAACAAGAGATACCGACGAAGGAACTAAGATTGAAGTTGTAGCAGAGAACCAAGACTTGTTGGAAAACATCCGCTCCTCTTTTCTCGAAAGAACCTTCATTAAAAACAATTATTACCAAGTAGCTTACTCACAAAAGAACAGAGCTGAGTTTGATGAGTTTCTCGATGAAAAACGACCCGAACTATTGAGCGGAAATTTAACCGGTATAATTTATTTACCGAACAGCTCTTTGGAAAACAAGGAAGCAGAATACTATTCAAAAAATCCGAACAACCAAGCTCTTTTTGATAAGGTAAGAGGAATGGTAAATAATGCTTTGGTTAATACTTACTTCAAAGACAGAAACCTTTCGCCCGAAGAAGTAAAGTTTGCCGGACTTAGAGCCGGGTTCAACACTTACAGAATTTCCGAAGGTAAAGAAGCCGAAGAGGAGGGATACGGAAATTTAATCGCCTCTTTCCTTTTTACTTTTCTGCTTTACTTCAGTTTGATTTTTCTCGGTACTATGATGATGCGTGCGGTTGTCGAAGAGAAAACTTCAAAGATTGTTGAAGTTCTTCTTTCGTCATGCTCAAGCAAAGATTTAATGACCGGGAAAATTCTCGGTACCGGAATCACGGGGGTTCTCCAAATGTTTATATGGCTGCTGCCGGTTATTTTGGTTATAACCACTTCTATATTTACACTGCCGCAAGATTTTAACCTAAAGATTAGCATGGGAATGATAGGTTACTTTTTGATTAATTATTTTCTCGGGCTACTTACATTTCTTGGGTTGTTTGCAACCGTCGGCGCAATTTTCGATAATGAACAAGACGCTCAATCCGGTCTTTGGCCGATTATGATGTTGATTATGATCCCGTTTTTTATTGCAATCACAGCACAGAATAATCCCGATAGCGCATTGATACAAGTTGCTTCATTCGTTCCGTTCTCATCAATAATAGTAATGCCGGCAAGATTGACTTTAGTCGATGTTCCTTTTTGGCAATTACTCGGAGCGGTTGTAATTAATTTAGCAACTTTTGTCGGTATATTTATCTTAGCCGGAAAGATTTATAGAGTTGGAATTTTACGCACCGGTAAAAAACCAAGCTGGGCTGAAGTTGTGAAGTGGTTTAAATATCAATATTAGGTTTTTCTTTGCGTCTTAGCGCCTTTGCGGTGAATCAATGAAAAACAACCGCTGAGACGCCAAGGCGCAAAGTTTATTTATGAACAACGAAGAACTCATAAAACCCCTAATCGAAAAGTTGTACAATGATTTTTCGATTGATAAAGCCAATCTTCCGGTTAAGAAAGATTACGCCGAAGAATTAAAAATTATTAAAGAGTTTTTATCAAAGCGAATTGCTGAGTTAATGGCTAAGAACCAAGAAAGATTTTTTAACACACTTTACAGAATAGACATTAATGAAAATAAAGTTGCTCAAGTTTTAAACACATCAAAAAATATCCCCGACGATCTAGCAGATTTAATCATCGAAAGACAACTACAGCGATTGAAAACTCAAATGTTGTACAAGCAGGGTAAATTGTAGCTATATGAAAATACTTTCTCCTTGCCTCTATTAATTATTTTGGTTTTACCATCAAGTAAAGTCCCCGCACAAAACGTCCCTCAGAAGAATGTTATTAATTGTGATTCAAGCATTGTTAACAACATTACAGAAGTGATAATCACAAATCTCGATACGATAAAAACAGAATATTATAAAATAAATGCTTTCAAAGATTATCCATTTCAAACAGCATCGCTTTTTATATTAAGCGGAGTTATGTTAAATGATTGGCAGATAACAAACATTCAAAACAGACTTGGTATTAAATTAAGTCCAAATGACTCGGCAGCTGATTTAGATTCTTTGCAAATTCCTCTTTACAAAAACAGAATTAAAAAAATCGGAAAATATAATTTTGGGATTTACGGGGCTTACACCGATAACATAAACTTTATAACCATCAGCAAAAATCAAATGGAAAAAGTTTTTCAGAATCCTTTTAACGACAGCGTATCAACTGTAAAAGAAAAACTGCTTAATGAATTGATACGATATGCAAGCGAAGAAGACTTCTTTCTGAGTGACAAAAAAGTTGCCGGTTTCAACGAACTCGGTTTGATGCAAAGAGAGATTGTAAGCATACCAATGTTAACCTTAGACGATTACAATTCGCTGTATAATGTTGCTTCAATAATAACAGATGACTTGGCGGGGTTGTTGAATAAAGAAAAGAATAAAAAAGCTTTGGTAAATTATAACGAGTTAATCGCAGCTGTAACAAATAAACTGATTGAATTTGGTTATATAAAAATCCCAGCACCAAGAAATTTTAACTATATCATAACAGAATAATTCTCAGCCCCAAGTTTTCCATACAACTAGTTAGAGGTAAATTAATAACACTTATCATCCGGTTACCGCGTTAGTTCACCAAAAATTTAGTTGAAAAATCATTCCGGATTTAATAAAGTTACATTGCTTGATTGATTACGATTATAATATTTATTCCAGATAAAAGCCGTAATGTCTTTTTGAGTCCATGTTGAAAATTCATCACTCATAAAATGATCACTTTAAAAACAAATATACATTGGAGCTGTTATGGAAAATGTAATCGATCACAAGCAATTGTTTCGTTTGCCTTGGACTCTGCCTGACAATGCGATCTCCTGGCTCGAGCCAACTTCCGCATGTAATCTTGCCTGCGACGGCTGTTACCGAGAAAATGTTAAAGACTCCCATAAAACTTTTGATGAAGTTAAACATGAACTCGATGTTTTTCAGAAACTTAGAAAATCCGATTGCATTTCAATTGCAGGCGGCGATCCGCTACTTTATCCCAATATTGTAGAATTAGTTGCAGAGATAAAATCGCGCGGCATCAAACCAATTATTAACACTAACGGTAAAGCGCTCACAAAAGAATTGCTTCATGAATTAAAGGAAGCAGGGGTTTATGGTTTTACTTTTCATGTTGACAGTAAGCAAGGAAGACCGGGTGAATGGAATGACAAAAATGAATTAGAACTTAATGAACTTCGTTTACAATACGCTCAAATGCTTGCAGATGAGGGCGGAATTGCATGCTCTTTTAATTCAACTGTTTATGACGATACACTTCAATACGTTCCCGAAATGATTGAGTGGGCACATAAACATATCGATATTGTTCACACGATGGTCTTCATTGCTTTCCGGCATGTTGTTCCCGAGATGCCGTTTGATTGGTATGCCGGCGGACAAAAAGTTGATTGGCAAAATATCATGTATCACTCGGATGAAAAAAGAAGAGTTGATATTAAATCAACTGATATGTTAAATAAAACCAGAGAAAAATTTCCCGAGTTTACACCAGCTGCATATTTAAATGGAACTGAGCAGCCGGATTCATTTAAGTGGCTGCTTCAATGAAAGAATTGGAACTAAAGATAAAATTTTTGGTTACCTCGGACCAAAATTTATGGAGCTGATAATGTTTTTCCACCACTTTACGCAAGGGACTTATCTTTCTTATGCTGCACCGAAGACTGCCAAACTCGGACGTTCAACATTACTCCTGCTCTGGCCATTTGATAAAGGTTTACGAAAATCATTAAAAAAATATCTTGGCTACTTTTTAATAAACCCTTTTAGAATTTTCAAAAAAGTTCACATGCAATCAATTTTGTTTATTCAGCCGGTTGATTTTGATAAATGGGGAAATCAAAATATGTGTGACGGTTGTCCCGATATAACTGTTCACGAAGACAGATTGGTTTGGTCATGCAGATTGGAAGAACCAAAAAAGTTTGGTGTTTTCTTGAGGTCTTTTTCTAAAATCTAAATTTACCGTAGAGGAACAAATTTAAGTTTCTCTACGGAATCTCACTATCAATTTCCTTATCTTATTTTGATAATATACTTGGAATAGCTTATGAAACTTCGTGTAGAACAATTCAAAGCCGAGTACAAAAAATTTTCTTTAAAGAAATTCAAAACCGAGATGGATTTTGATTTAAAGAAAGACGACGGTAAAAAATTACTCGATCAAAACATTCAAAAGTTAACCGAACTTCAAAATAAATTATATGCAAACGATAAATACGCAATGTTATTAATTTTTCAAGGAATGGATGCCGCCGGAAAAGACGGTGCAATTAAACATGTTATGAGCGGATTAAATCCTCAAGGAGTACAAGTCTTCAGCTTCAAGCAGCCCTCCGCAGAAGAAATGGATCACGATTACCTTTGGCGGATAAACAAATCATTACCTGAGAGAGGAAGAATCGGAATTTTTAATCGATCACATTATGAAGATGTTTTAATTGTGCGCGTTCATGATTTGCTTAAGTATAGAAAGCTGCCACAAAAATTTGTAACAGAAACCGTTTGGAAAAATAGATTTGAACAAATAAGAAATTTTGAAGAGTATCTTTTTAAAAACGGTATAGTGACTTTAAAATTTTTCTTACATATCTCAAAAGAAGAACAAAAAGAAAGATTCATGAAACGGTTGGAAGATAAATCGAAGAATTGGAAGTTTTCTGAATCTGATGTGAAGGAAAGAAAATATTGGAATGATTATCAAAATTGTTTTGAAGATGCAATTAATTTTACTTCAACAAAATATGCGCCTTGGTTTGTAATTCCGGCCGATAAAAAATGGTTTGCGCGTTATCTAATTTCCGAAATAATTGTTAAAGAAATGCAGAAGTTAAAACTAGCTTATCCAAAGTTAAGCCAAGAACAACAAAAACAAATTGAGATTTATAAAGAAGAATTAAAGAAGCAAGATGCTTAATTTTCTTTCTGCGGAAAGATTAAAGTGAACTTTGTACCAACATGCTTCTCACTTTCAACATCGATCTTAATATCGTTTAAATCACAATATCGTTTCACTAATGCAAGACCCAGACCGTTGCCTTCATATTTACGAGTATAGCCATGTTCTTCCTGTGTAAACGGTTTAAATAGATTTGGCAAGTACTCTTCAGAAATTCCAACACCCGTATCGGTAACTTCAACTATAAGCCCTTGTGAATTATTTTCGAGCGTAACACTTACTTTTCCATTTTGTGTGTATTTGATCGCGTTATGAACCAAGTTATCAAAAATTTGTCTAACTGAATATTCGTCGGCAAAAATCTGTGGTAATTTATCAGGTTTGGAGATTTCAAGAATCAAATCTTTTTCTTTTGCTAACCGTGAAAGCTCGGGATAAAGCTGCATTAAGACTTCTTGGTAAATATCCAATTCAATTTTCTTTGCACTATAAGAACCGGTTTGCAGCTGTGACATGTTTAATATCAAGTCGATAGTTCTTATCATTCTTCGCGAAGCATTATCAATTATACTAAAGCTGTTGAGTAGTTCGCTGCTGATAAGTCCTCTTACTTCTTCGCGTATTAGTCCGGCAAAGCTCTGTATAACATTAATAGGCGTTCTAATTTCATGAGACATTTGTGCAAGAAATTCCGACTTCAAAAGGTCCGATTTTTCCGCAGCTTCTTTTGCTTCGATTAATTTTTTCTCCGCTTCTTTTTGACTCGTGATATCTTCAACTATACCCTCATAATATTGAGTGTTCCCGTCATTATCCTTTATTGCCCTCGCACTTTCTCTTATGTAAAATATTGTGCCGTCTTTCTTTTTTGCGGTAGTTTCGAAACCGTAAATTTCATCTTTTTCGCTTATAACTCTTTGGAATGACTCTCTTGTTTCCTGCTTATCATATAAAATAGATTGAGCATCTATCCTTTTAATTTCTTCAAATGAATTATAACCGAGTAATTTCACTAACGCCGGATTTGCCATTAATACTTCTCCCGCCGGTGTTGTCCTATAAATACCGAGTGTTGCGTTTTCATACAATCCACGGAATCTTTCTTCGCTTTCTTTAAGAACTTTTTCCGCTTCAATTTTTTCGGTTACATCTCTTATTGCTCCCGCAATGCCAATCACTTTTCCAAAGGCATCTTTAATTGGAGATTCCGCAACTTGAGCGAACATCTTCTTGCCATCTTTTCTGATCATCTCAATCAAATACTCTTCCTGTGCTTCTCCGGTTTCAATAGCTTTCTCGGTTAACTGATAACCTTTTTCGTTAATTGGATTGTCTGTAACAAGAGAAGTCCATTCGACCATAATTTCATTTGGTGTATATCCCAATATAACTTTTGACTGCGGACTAACATATTTCAAAACATGATTTGCATCATGAATGTAGAACATTTCGTTGCTGTGTTCTATGATGTTACGCAGCTTTTGTTCACTTTCTTTTAATGCTCTTTCAATCTTTTTGCTTTCTGTTATATCGTTTTTAATTGCAATAAAATACTCAATCTCCGATTGCTCGCCGGGTACAGGTGTTATGGTTTGCTTTTCTATATATAGCGAACCATCTTTTCTTTTATTTACTATTTCACCATCCCAAACTTTTCCGTTAAGAATTGTCTCCCAAATATTTTGATAAAACTTTTCATCATGCTTGCCGGATTTAAGTATGCTGGTTTTTTTATCTATTACTTCATCGAAGCTATATCCGGTTAATTGAGTAAATGCCGGGTTAGTATAAACTATATTTCCGTTGATATCTGTAATTACAATGCTGTTTGCAGCGGAACTTAATGCAGTACTTTGTAAGTGTAATTTTTCTTCTGTTTCTTTTCTTTCGGTTACATCTTGCAGCATACCAATAACAGAGGGAACCCCGTCAACTTCCGTTCTTGAGCCGTGAACCTCAACATAAATCAATCTTCCTTTTTTAGTTATTCCACGGAACTCATAATGTAAACTTTGCACTTCCCCTTCAATTCTTTTGCGAATGTTCTCTTTTACTATAGGCCAATCTTCCGGATAAACGATATCTTGAGGAGAAATTTTGTTCATCATCTCTTCGGGTGTAAATCCGAATATGCTTGCAAACCGCGGGTTCACGTAGCTAAACAAACCGTACGTAATTATATAAACGCCAATAATAGATTGTTCAACAAGCGTGATATACTTAAGCTCAAAAGACGAAGCTTGAGTTTCTGCAATTTTCTTTTCGGAAATATCCAACTGAACAAGTTGAAGAGCTGGTTTGCCGTTGTAATCCAGAAATGAAGCAAGAACTTCAATCCAGTAAACCGATCCGTCCTTTCTCACACATCTAAACTCCTGCTTCGGCGAAATTCTTTTTCCGCTCATACTTTCACGAAGCAGCTCGAACATTCGCGCTCTATCTTTATGGTGAAGCAAGTGTTTAACCCCGTCAAAATCTAGTTTGTACAACTCATCTACCGGATAACCCGAAAGTTCGGCAGCTTTTTGGTTTGCAAAGACAATCTTAAAGTCTTGTAAGATAAAGATTGCTTGAAGTGAATTTTCCACTAAATTACGGTAAGCTTCTCTAAACTGAACCTCATCAGAAACGTCTTGAAATATTATGTGGACAGCTTTTCCAATTTCATCATCATACTCAACTAATCTTGCACGAATTTCTAATATCTTGCGTTCTCTCTGTTTGGTGTTAATGTGCAGTTTTTCTTTTACTATTTTTAATTCCCCGGAAAAAAGTTTATTAACACTTTCGGCTAACTTTTCTTTGATGATTTCATCTGGTAGATATCCATTGAAGGATTCACCAATCACTTTTTCATCCGGTTCACCGATGATATCTAAAAATAAACGGTTAGCAAAAATAATTTTAAATTCTGGATCAATTGAAATTAATGGGATAGGAGATTCATAAAAATAAGCATCTAATTTTGCTTTATTCAACAACTTAGACTTTAGATGCTTTACTTCTTCATTTAGCTGATCATACCTGTTAAGAAGTTCGGGAAGTGAAAAGCTGTTATTTGGTTTGCTGGTCTCTTTCATTTTAGATTACTGCACAGAACATTCCAAATCAGGAAATGTTTATGAAATTTAACGATAAGTAACCTCACAACCAATCCCTTAATTCTTTGCTCATCGCTTATTAATCTCTCTTAAGGTAATTATCTAATCTGAATGTAAAATTAAATAGTTCCATGGTTCAAAATTGAGTTCGTCGCTTCCGTTTAGTGTCTTTGTTTCACCAGATTCAAAATCGTTATATTCGCCAACTATTGTTCTGTCATTTAATTTAACAGTTTGTGTTTTAGGTGAAAGATTTAAGAAGACTACAACTTTGTCGCCATCTTTTTCTCGAATAAAAGAATAAACATTTTTATCATTTCCGTTTTTTATTCTTTTTAATTCACCTCCGGATTCACCGTTCCACAAAGCTTTGTTGTTATGTTTTAGTTCAAATAACTTTTTATATAGATCAAAAAACTTGTGTTCTTTCCATTCAATAAGATCCTTTTCAAAAAACTCCAATCGTTTATCGAGACCGGCTTCCTGCCCACTGTAAACCAGAGGCATTCCCTCAACGGTTGCCGAAAGTACGAGCATAGCTTCGGCCGCATCGCCAAGCCGTTCAAACACGGTTCCGTTCCAAGAGTTTTCATCGTGATTGGAAGTAAACATCATTCTGTATGCATTTCCTGGAAATTTCTTTCTTTCTTCTTTCCAATATTTATCGATGTCTTTTGCGTTTTTTTCGCCTGCGGCAATGTCGTTAATTAGATGATGAAAATCCCAAGCATAAGTCATGTCAAATGCATATTCATGTAAATCGGCTGTTTCCCATTCGGCAAGGAGAAATACGGGTTTAATTTCTTCGAGCTCTTTACGCGTACGATTCCAAAATTCAGTCGGAACCATTCCGGCAACATCGCATCTGTAACCGTCGATGTCGCACTCTTCCACCCAATATTTTAATGCACCGATCATGTAGTCATGAAGCTCTTCGTTTTCATAATTAAAATCGATTACATCGCTCCAATCTTCCACCGGGGGAACAAAGTTACCGTCTTCATCTTTCGTAAAAAACTCAGGATTAGTTTCAACTAGAATGTTATCCCAAGCGGCATGATTGGCTACCCAATCAATAAGAACATACATTCCCATTTCATGAGCTTGATCAACGAGCGATTTGAAATCTTCGAGTGTACCAAATTCAGGATTAACAGCTTTAAAATCTTTTACCGAATAATAACTTCCTAGTGTTCCCTTTCTATTCAACTCCCCGATTGGATGGATGGGCATAAACCATAGAATATCAACCCCCATTTCATTTAGTCTGGGAAGATGTTCGGCAAAAGCGTTGAAGGTTCCTTCCTCTGTATATTGACGGATATTGACTTCATAGATGTTTGCATCTTTGCTCCACTTGGGATGCTCTACATAACTTTTCTGTCCAAATATTTTTAATCCAAAAATTAATATCATCACAATTAAAAAAAATGTTTTTCGATTTATCACATCATCCTCTAACTTTATTAATAACAACAATATTGGTGGCGATGTCAAAAATAATCAATAATTAATTTATTTTTGTCATATTTTTGTAAAAAATAAACAGAATAGAAATGAAGAGAGTTTTCAGCGATCCGGTTATAAAATTCTTTATCAGTGTAATAGGGCTGGTAATAATATTTATTGTTCTGCGTGAACTGCAGCATATTTTTATTCCTTTTATTATAGCAGTATTTCTATTCTTTGTTTTTGAACCGTTAAATAAACTTCTGAGGAATAAAAGAATTCCCTCCGGTTTAACCATTATAATTGACCTTATTATAATGATCAGTTTGATTTGGGGTATTTCAAGAATAATAGTTGACTCATTCAGCCGCTTCGGGAAAGAAATTACAGTTTATGAGCGAAAGTTAAACAGCATTGTAATAGATACTGCTCATTCATTAGGATTGGATGATCCTGTCTTTACTGAATTTAATTTAAGCGGTATTTTGGAAAACTTAGATTACGGTGGTATCGCCGGTACGTTTTTTACATCAACACTTTCAATTTTTTCTACAACGTTCTTTGTGCTTTTCTTTTTCATATTTATTAGTGTCGGATACAAAAATTTATACGAAGTTATTAAAAATAGATTCGTTGAAAGACAAGTTAAAGGTTCTTTAAAGAGTGCGAAAACGAAAATCAAAAAAGTGCCCAAAGATGAAAATGAAAGTCTGAATACTCTTGACAACATCAAAATTGTACGCGAAGAACAAATCGAAAAGACTTTTAAGGATATCACTTCCCAAGTGCAAAAATATATTGCGACAAAATTTTTGGTCAGTTTGTTAACAGGTGTTTTAGCCGGATTTATTCTTTGGCTGTTTGGTGTTGATTTCTTTATTGTTTGGGCAGTATTTACGTTATTGTTTAATTTTATCCCGAATATCGGGTCTGTAATAGCGGTAATATTGCCGGCATTAATGACGCTTGTACAATACGAATCTTTGGGCTACGCAATTTTAGTTGCTGCTATTTTAATAACCATTCAAACAATAATCGGGAACGGATTAGAACCAAAATATTCGGAGACCGGCTGGATTAAACCCGCTCGTTATTCTCCTTTCTCTTTTACTTTGGGGATACATTTGGGGAATTGTAGGAATGTTTTTATCAGTTCCTTTAACCGCTGTAGCCAAAATTATTATGTCGAACTCAAATTCGGATAATGTACATTTTTTGAGCGATTTAATGGGAAATTAGCTCAAAAACTTTATCCTTTCATGAAATTTCTGCAACAAAGTTTCATTTTCTTTAATCTTCCTGTTATCAACAGGTAATCTTTGCATTTCGCAAGATTGTGCAGCCAATTTTTCTAATGCTTTAAGATGAAAAATTTCTTATATTCCCGCTGATTGAGAAAATTGTTTATTTATAATAAAAGGATGGTTGAAGTTAAGCTAATGAATCAAACGAGGCAATTGCCCCGACAAAGTCGGGGAGGAAAGTCCGAACTCCGTAGAGCAGAGTGCCGGGTAACGCCCGGGGTTCCGAGCAATCGGAATACGGCTAGTGCTGCAGAAAAAAGACTATCAGTCAACTGACTGATACAGGTGAAATGGTGGGGTAAAAGCCCACCGCTTTGTCAGTAATGGCAGAGGTCCCTTTAAAGGGAGTCCGCTTAGCTAACGGATCAGAGTAAACCCCACTCGGAGCAAGGTCAAGAAGAAGGTTCTTTTTATTTTGAAGAGCGGGTTGCTCGCCCGTATTCCTTCGGGTAGACCGCAAGATCCCGATAGCAATATCGGGACTAGATAAATAATTGCCATCCCGACTTGTCGGGAGAACAGAATTCGGCTTATTCGTTTGATTCAAAAGCTTAACTTCCCCAGTGTTAATATAAAATGCTAAAAAAACGCTGGAAAATTAAAGAAGGCAATAACCAGACAGAAGTTCTGGCGCTTGCCGACAGTCTTAATATATCCCCAATCTTAGCTAACCTTCTTATTGCAAGAGAAGTCACAAATTTTTACGAAGCCAAAGCTTACTTCCGCCCCGAATTAAGTAAACTCTACGATCCATATTTAATGGACGGAATGGAAGAAGCTGCGGTTCGTGTGATTGAGGCGCTTACCAATAACGAAAAAATCGCTGTCTACGGTGATTATGATGTTGACGGTACTTGCTCTTCTGCTCTTATGTATTTGATGCTGAAAGAGCTCGGCGCAAACGTTGAAATTTACATTCCCAATAGATTAACAGAAGGTTACGGCTTATCCACCGAGGGGATAGACTCACTAAAAAAAGAGGGAACAACTTTAATCATAACCGTGGATTGCGGGATAACTGCCGTTGAAGAAATTGCACACGCAAATAAACTCGGTATTGATTCGATTATTTGCGATCACCACAAACCAAAAGAGGTTTTACCCGATGCAGTAGCAGTTTTAGATCCGTTAAAACCGAATTGCAAATATCCGTTCCCTTACTTATCCGGTGCAGGTGTTGCTTTCAAATTAGCAACTGCGATTGGGGATAGAATCGGGAAGAAAGATATGGCGCTGCAATATCTCGACCTTGTTGCGCTTGCCGGAGCCGCAGACATCGTTCCCCTTGTAGATGAAAATAGAATTCTTGTTCGCGAGGGAATCGATCGAATTAACAGAAGTCCAAGACCCGGTATACTCGCATTAATAAGAAGTGCCAAAATGGAGCCGGGCAATTTAAGTGCAGGTCAGATTGTTTTTACGATTGCACCAAGAATTAATGCCGTTGGAAGATTAGGCGACGCAATTAGAGCCGTTGATCTTTTTATTACTGATAACGGCGAAGATGCAATAAAAGCCGCCGAAGTTCTGGAACACGAAAATCAACAGCGAAGAAAAATTGATGAGGTTACGTTCTCTCACGCCGTAGAGATAGTTGAAAGCGAATTTGATCTCACAAAAGATTTTGGAATTATTCTTCATGATGATAATTGGCATCCGGGGGTAATCGGGATCGTTGCATCGCGTTTGGTTGAAAAATATTACAAACCATCAATAATGTTAACCACTATTGACGGCGTTGCTAAGGGTTCTGCCCGAAGCATCACTGGGTTTAATATTTATAAAGCGTTAGAATATTCGGAAGATCTTTTACTGCAGTTCGGTGGTCATGAAGCGGCGGCGGGACTCGCAATTGAAATCGAAAATATTCCGGAGTTCCGTGAACGCTTTAATAAATACCTCGGCGATCACCTTACAAAAGCAGAAATTCTTCCGGAGATTCATATTGACTCAAAAATTTCACTTTCCGAAATAACACCAAAGTTTGTACGGGTTCTTAATCAATTTGCACCCTTTGGGCCCGGCAATATGCGTCCCGTATTTTTGGCGGAAAATGTACAGTTAATTTATCCACCGAGAATTGTAGGATCAAACCATCTGCTTACTTGTGTAAAACAAAACGGAAGCGATAAAGTTTTTGATACAATCGGCTTCAACTTAGGTTATTATGCAAGTCACATTGATAAAAATTCTGATTTAGTTGATATTGTCTTCACAATCGAAACTGTAGTTAAAGACGGTAAAAGCTATCCGCAGCTTCGCTTAAAAGACTTGAAAGTAAAATCAAAAGAAATAGTAAGTAATTAGGAGAAATATCTATGTCCGGTCACTCAAAATGGTCGACTATCAAACGAAAGAAAGCCGTGATTGATGCAAAGCGCGGTAAAATATTTACAAAACTTATTAAAGAAATTACAGTTGCTGCAAGAAACGGCGGCGGTGATCCCGATGCAAATCCACGTTTACGTCTTGCTGTCGATAACGCAAAGGCAGCCAATATGCCGGCAGACAATATTGACCGTGCTATCAAAAAAGCAACCGGTGAACTTGAAGGCGCTATTTTTCATGAGGTAACTTATGAAGGTTACGCGCCCGGCGGAGTTGCGGTAATGGTTGAAAGTGTGACCGACAACAAAAACAGAACCGTTGCCGAGATACGTCACGCATTTACAAAATATGGCGGAAGTTTAGCTGAGTCCGGCGCGGTCTCCTACGGCTTCGATAGAAAAGGCGTTATAACAATGCCGGCTCAAGGAAAAACCGAAGACGACATAATGGAAATAGTTTTAGACGCCGGCGCAGATGATATCGAATTAGAAGATGATTATTTTGAAATAACAACTTCTCTCGAAACATTCGAACCTGTAAGACGAGCTTTAATTGATGCGGGACTCGAAGTTGAAAACGCTTCGCTTCAATGGGTCGCCCAAAATACAATTGATGTAAAAGGTGAGGAAAGTGAAAAGATACTGAAGTTAATTGATTTGCTCGAAGATAACGATGATGTACAGAATGTTTTTACCAATGCTGACTTTGTTGAATAAAAATAAAATAAATGACAATAATCGGGATTGACCCCGGAACAATTACAACCGGTTTCGGGGTTATCAAATATTACCGCAATGAACTTTCGCTGATTGCTTCGGGAACAATTAAAACTCCCGCAGTAAAAGAAATGGCTCCCCGTCTCGAATCGATTTACAATGAACTGACACGATTGATCCGCGAATATGATCCGGATGCATTTGCACTTGAAACAGCTTTTTACGGAAAGAATGTTCAATCCGCATTGAAGATCGGTTACGCACGGGGCGTATCGATGCTGGCAGCAAGACATAATAATTTAGATACCGCTGAATACAGTCCGCGAGAAGTAAAAAAATCTGTTGTAGGAAACGGCGCTGCCTCAAAAGAGCAAGTTCAGTTCATGATAAAAAAACTGTTGGGCATTAGAAAAACAAAAATTAAATTTGATGAAACAGATGCGCTCGCTGTTGCGGTTTGTCATGCGTTCAAAATGACTTCACCGGTTAAAAATTCAGGAAACTGGAAAAAGTTTGTTGAAGAAAACCCGGGCAAGGTTATTCGTTAATAGTTATTTGGTTATTAAGTTATTGAGTTAATAAAATGATTGGTTATCTTACCGGAAAAATAATAGCAAAAAAACCTACTAAAATCTTACTCGATGTAAGTGGAGTTGGTTATTCAGTTCACATTTCTATCTCAACTTTTGAAAAGCTGCCTGAATTAAATGAGTTAACATCACTATACATTTACACCTCCGTTAAAGAAGATGCAATCGATCTATACGGTTTTTCTAGTCCGGCTGAAAAAGAAATGTTTGAGTTATTGATAAGCGTAAGCGGAATTGGACCGCGGCTTGCTCAAAGTCTTCTTTCCGGCATTCAAGTTGATGAATTAAAATATGCAATTGATGAAGGAAACCTGTCGCGTATTACAGCCGTCCCGGGAATCGGAAGAAAAACTGCCGAGCGGTTATTGGTTGAATTAAGAGATAAGATGAATAAACTTACCGAGAGTTTTGAATCTGCCGAAGCGGGAGCGCCTTCATCTATTCGTTCCGACGCAATTGCAGCGCTGGTAAACCTTGGTTACAATCTTAAGACTGCGGAGAAAGCTGTCCGAAGCATTATGAATTCAAAACCAACATCAACAATTGAAGATGTCATAAAAGAAGCGCTCGCTAATCTAAACAAATAATTATTCTACTAATGCTTCTTCTATTTCTCTCCACCCAATTTCATAAAGTTTTCTTTTAACAATTTCTTTGTCTTCTTGATTTTCGATGCTTTCCGCTGTTAAATGGACTATTCTTTTTGATATCGGTTCACCTTCTAAATTTAACTTTGATTGACTGATAAATTGCGGATTATGAATTTGATATTCCCCTTCACGTCCAATGAATAATGTCATTCTTACCTCGTTGATATTAATTTAGGACAAGAGGTGCATTTTGTGTGCCAAGACAAATTCGTACAAAATTGCAAATAACCAAAAAATTATAAACCCGGTCTGTTACATAATAAGATGCCGTGTCTCAGTTTTAACATCGTATTATTCATTTCATTCCCCCAATAAGCAAATTGATTATTTTCTTCAAAAGAATTTCAAAGCGCTGACTATTTGTTTATTTTGGTAACGGTTAATTTTTCGTTTAGTGATTTCCGGATGCAGAGATTGAAAAAATTTGTTCCAAGAAGAATTAAAGTAACTTCACTTTCTTTTCTTTATTTATTAATAGTTTATACTCTCTTAAGAATTTCATTTTACCTTTTTAACGGTGACTTTTTTCCGAAAGTGGTATTGAAGAAATTCTACTCGCTTTTTACAAGGGCTTAAGATTTGATATCGCCGCAATAATTATGTTGAATCTCCCGGTGCTGATTATTTATCATCTTCCGGTAAATCTGCGTAAAATCAAATACGCCGGAATAACGTTATTCGTATTGTTTGCATTGCTCAACTTAATTGGAATCATTCTTAACTTTATTGACTTCGCTTACTTTCCGACAATTCAAAGAAGATTATTATTCGAACCATACACCGCTTTACCCGATACTAATCAGAATGATCCCCGGATTATTTGATAATTATTCCTTCTTAATTTTTCTTTCACTTGCCGGTTGTGCTCTATTCGTCTATGGTTACTATTTGCTAGTTAAAAAATTTAAGCGAACTATCGAAGTAAAATTTTCTTGGTGGAAATCACTTATTACTTTTGTGGTAATTGTACTGCTTAGTATAATCGGAATACGCGGCGGTTTGCAGCTTAAACCTATCAGACAAACAAATGCGTTCTTCAGCGACAACATGGCTTTAGGATATTTAACGTTGAACAGCACTTACACTGTTATGCGGAGTTATTTCCAATATACTTTTTCTACCTATAATTTTATGCCGGAAGATAAAGCCGGAAGAGTTATTGAGTCAATGATAAAATCTGATGATGAAGAAATGTTAAATCAGAAATATCCGTTTTTGCGAATAACGAATCCCGGCAGTACGATGATTAAGAAAAATGTCGTGCTATTTATTTTGGAAAGTTGGAGCGCTAATGTAATCGGCTCAATTTCAGGTGAAAAAACATATACACCTAACTTTTTCAGCTTGGCTAAAGACGGAATGTTGTTTACAAATTTTCTGGCTAGCGGACAGCGATCCATTACTTCAGTAACTTCAATTCTCACGTCAATTCCATCAATTTTCCAGGGCTCAATAATTGGATCGAGAGTTGAAATTAACAAGATGAGAGGACTCGGCTCAATCTTTCTCGAACAGGGATATACTACTTCGTTTCATTACGGCGCAGCTTACGGATCAATGGGTTTTGACGGCTTTGTACCAAGAGTCGGTTTCTCACATTACTTTAGCAAAAATGATTTTGAAAATTATGCCGATTCTTTGGACGACGGCGTTTGGGGCGTCTTCGATGAGCCATATTTTTTAGATGCCGGGAAAAAATATCGAAATTTGATGACCCATTCTGCTCAGTTATTTTTTCATTAACTTCTCACGATCCCTGCCGCGTTCCGGAGCATAGAAAAAAATTGTTTGATCATTTTAACGATGAAACTCCGTTTTTAACTTCACTCAGATATTCTGATTTTGCTTTAGGCAAGTTTTTTGAATACGCAAAAGAACAACCTTGGTTTGATGATACAATTTTCATACTAACCGCTGATCACACAACTTATACAACACGAAACGATCTTTATTCGGTTTTTCATGTACCGCTGCTTATTTATGCTCCTTCATTTGTTGAACCACAAGTTATTGACAAAACCGGTTCTCATGTCGATATTCTTCCAACCATACTAGACTTGCTGAATATTGAAGCCGACCACTCTTCTATGGGCAGATCATTGCTGGATGACAGTTTGGAGGGATTTGCAATAAATGCTGCCTTCCCAAAATTTTTCTATTTTGAAAAGAACGGTATTTATATCGATGATCTTGAAAACAGAAGAGAGTATTTTCCTTTGATCAACAATTCAATGACAAAAGAAAATCTCTTTGAAGAAAACAAAGCTCACGCTGATTCAATTCAACATAAATTAAAAGCATATATACAGGGTGTGTCCAATGCGGTTAACAAAGATTTGATTTATCCGGCTTACTGACCAAAGTTTTTTTGTATTGCTAATTGTGCCTGGTTCTAAATTGATTTATTTAGAAATTGTAATTATTATTTGACTAATTATTTGAGGAATTAGTTATATGATCGAGAGAATAAATATTAATCCGAACATTTGTCATGGAAAACCCGTTATAAAAGGGACAAGGGTGTTGGTGTCAAATATCCTAAGCGAGCTTTCTCTTGGCAAATCGTTTGATGAAATACTTGAGAATTATCCAAATATCACAAAGGAAGATATTGAAGCAGCGCTTAATTTCGGTAGTTACCTATCGAATTATGAAACTTATCCTTATGATGTAGAAACATCATGAAATTCTTTCTCGACGAAAATTTCCCTAAGAAAGTTGCTCGCTTATTGAACAATCGTAATTATGAAATTATTGATATTAGAGGGACTGCAAGCGAAGGATTAACGGATATAGAAATATTCAACCTTGCTCAAGAAAACAAAGCCGTCTTTCTAACAACCGACAAAGATTTTTTTCATACTATTCCGTTTAATTTTCCAGAACATTCTGGAGTTATTGTAATTGCCCTTGATCAACCTAACAGTGAAAAAATATTGCAAAAACTTGAATGGCTGTTAAACAATTATGAATTATCTAAACTTGCAAACAAAACACTCCTTCTTAAGGAGAACACATATTTTGTAAGATAAATAATATCTTCTTTACTTTTATCAACTTCTCCAACTTAGCGATTTCATCTCTTAGCGATGGGGCTTTTTCGAATTCGAGATAATGAAGGAATTATAAATTTTTAGTTTATAGTGAGCAGCCGACCATGTTCAATAATTTCTTTAGCGAAAAAATTATCTTCATCATAAAAGTCGGATGTGCGAAAAGGATGCAAATCAATATCGGATGAGTAATTATTTGTTGTATCCAAAATGTTTTTTAGATCATAAAAGCGAATACCGGAAAACTGATCGGATACCAACGCCAGATCTATATCATTATAATCTGCACTTTGAAGAGCGGAGCCGAAGAGGTAAACTTCACGTATAGTAACACCGGCTTTTGCTAAGTCTTCTACTATTCTTTTGATTTCATCTAATTTTTCAATTTCTCTAGTATCCATTTAAAAATATTCTCTATTATTAATAAGTATTCTTCTGCAAATTCTTTAGTACAAATTTTTCTAAAATCATTTTTATAATCCGGGTATCTTGCGCTAATGTTAAAGTCGTTAATAAGCTTAAGCTGTTTCCACATATCTTCAGCAAGTTCTAAATTAGATAACTCGGCTAATTTATCAAGTCGATGAATTTTAGGAGGGTATTGCATCATTTGCTTTTATAAAGAAAGCCTTTAACAATTTTTCCAAGGCTAAATGACTAATAAATAGAGACCAGTCATAAGTACCGTTTTTATAAATTTTCTTTGCCGTTTCAACATCTTCGGTGGCTGATTCAATCCAGTATTTAACTTGTTTATCCGTATTCACTTTTACTTGGCTTATTTTTTACAAATATATAAAAATATAAAATAAACAGTTTTTACTTTATCAACTTCTCCAACTTAGCAATTTCATCTCTAAGCGATGCGGCTTTTTCGAATTCGAGGTCCTTTGCGGCAATTCGCATTTCATCACGCATTTGCTCGATCAGTTCTTTGCGCTGATCTTGGGTCATGTATTTTATTACCGGCTCAGCAACTTTTGTGAAGGAAGCTTCATCTTTCAGCTTGTCTTTTTTTCTTATATCGGCAATTGATGTGCCGGACATAATTTGTTCGCGGCTCTTTAAAATTGTCTGAGGAGTAATTCCGTGTTCCTTGTTATACTGCAACTGAATTTTTCTTCTTCGGTTCGTCTCATCTATCGTCTTCTTCATTGATTGAGTAATTACATCAGCATACATTATCACTTTGCCGCCCACATTCCGCGCTGTTCGTCCCGCCGTCTGCATTAACGAACGTTCACTTCTTAAAAACCCTTCTTTGTCTGCATCAATTATTGCTACTAACGAGACTTCCGGTAAATCCAACCCTTCTCTCAATAAGTTTACCCCGACAAGCACATCAAAATCGCCTATGCGCAAATCACGAATAATTTCAACTCGTTCAAGCGCATCAATATCGCTGTGAATATACCGCACAAGAATATTAAGTTTATCCAAGTAATCCGTTAAATCCTCGGCCATTTTTTTTGTTCAGAGTTGTTACAAGGATTCTTTCTTTTAAAACAACACGTTTTCTAATTTCACCGATAAGATCGTCAATTTGAGTTTTAATTGGGCGCACTTCAATTTGAGGATCGAGCAAACCTGTCGGGCGGATAATCTGCTCAACAAAAGTTCCTTTAGATTGTTCAAATTCATAATCGGCCGGTGTTGCGCTAACATATATTATTTGATTGGTCAGTTCTTGAAATTCCTCAAACTTAAGCGGACGGTTATCCATTGCAGAAGGTAATCTAAATCCATGTTCAACTAAAACTTCTTTTCGCGAACGGTCACCGAGATACATGCCGCGAATTTGGGGAATTGTCACATGCGATTCATCGACAATTAACAAATAATCCTTCGGGAAATAATCGAATAAACAAGATGGACGTGAACCGGGCGCTCTTCCGTCCATATGTCTAAATAATATTTTCAATACCTGAACAGTAACCGAGCTCTTTGATCATTTCAAGATCGTAACGGGTTCTTTGTTCAAGCCGCTGAGCTTCCAAATATTTTTCCTGAGACCAGAAATATTCCAATCGTTCTTTTAACTCGATTTCAATTTCTTTAACCGCTCTTCTTACTTGGTCTTTATTCGTAACAAAATATTTAGCAGGATAAATTGGTATTGATTCTACTTCTTCAATCACATTACCTGTAATTGAATCTATTATTGAGAGTTTTTCAATTTCGTCGCCCCACAATTCAATGCGGACAGCTTCTTCATTTTGGTAAGCGGGGATCACTTCAATGACGTCCCCGCGTGCACGGAAGGTTCCGCGTGTGAATTCTGCATCGTTTCTTGTATAATAAATATCAATTAGTTTACGAAGTAGTTTTTTGCGTTCAATTGATTCACCCTTTTTTAGAAAGAGTATCTGGCGTGCATATTCATCCGGCGCACCGATACCATAAATAGAACTTACGCTTGCAATTATTATTACATCGTTTCTTCCCTCTATTAAGGATGTAGTAGCTTTTAATCTAAGCCGGTCAATCTCTTCATTAATTGAAAAATCTTTTTCAATATAAAGATCTTTCTTTACCACGTATGCTTCCGGCTGATAGTAATCGTAATAACTAATAAAAAACTCCACCGCATTATTAGGGAAAAAGGATTTGAACTCTGAGTATAGTTGAGCGGCTAAAGTTTTGTTATGAGAAATTATTAGTGTTGGTCTGTTAACGTTTGTTATAACGTTCGACATAGTGAAGGTTTTACCGCTTCCGGTAACTCCAAGTAA
This sequence comes from Melioribacteraceae bacterium, assembly GCA_034521465.1. Classification (GTDB taxonomy): domain Bacteria; phylum Bacteroidota; class Ignavibacteria; order Ignavibacteriales; family Melioribacteraceae; genus SURF-28. Next base: position 162,302 of record JAXHMN010000025.1, read on the forward strand.
AACTTGATGTTCGTCACCGCGAATCAATCCCTCTGTCAACTCATTAATTGCTTTGGGTTGATCTCCGGTCGGTTTGTAATCTGAAGCAAGTTCGAAGTTTTTCATAAGTACTTAATCTAGTTAATTCCGGATCCTAACATCATGCGCATGAAAGCTGTTGTTTCTGTTTAAGTGCCCGACTAAAACAAGTGCGGAAGCCATATCCATGCCCGGTGGGAGTGAAGGAGGACCGCTGACCATCACTTCTCTTCCGTCTGCATCAACCACATAAAAAATCGATTCGCCGGATGCACGGTCGCGTTGGACTCCTTTTTCTTCAATAAATTTGACAACAATTTCGTGAGATGCATTGCTGTTGGTGTCAAACTTTGAAAATGACCCTAGGCCACCTCGCGGTGCGAAATACCCAAAATAAATAATTGATACGGCAACTATTATTAAGGCAGGCAAAATAAATTTCTGAAGTTTTTTCATTTTATTCCCTTTCTTTGAATTTATTCTTATTTATTATTGTTTTTATATCGAACCGGAAATATACTGAATCCACTATGTCTTATTCAAAGAATGTACTTAGATTTATACCAAAATCGAAACAGTTTCGGTTTATAGGTTAATTGGGTGGCAAAACTCAGAAAAAAAACATACCCCTATTTTACAATAGGGACAGGCGATCAATCTACGGCATTACATTTTCTTAACAGTTGAAATCCAACCCACAACTTTTGCCACCAAGTTTTCCACTGACCCACAGTTTCGAATGAACAAATAATTCAATTCGTTGTTTTTTTAATTAATTTTGGGCAATTATTTTCAACAAAAAGGTGCACATTATGAAAAAAGCTATATCAATACTAACGATCCTCTTTTTGTGCAGCACAACTTTTGCACAAGATGAACCGGATTCAACTTTAAATACATGGATTCCTTCCTTAATTACTTCTTTGAATCTAAGCCAAATTGCATTTCGATAATTGGACACAGGGCGGTGAAAATTCTCTGGCTTGGTCGCTTGGCGGAAATTTTAATCTCGGCTACAAGACAACCGGCTGGGCTTTTAAAAACGAACTGAAAGCTGCTTATGGTCAAACTAAAATTGAAGACGAAAGCTCAAAAGTAACTGACAATGAGCTATACATGGAATCCGTTTTTTCATTCAATGTCGGCTGGCCGGTTTCCCCTTACGCAAGCAACACAATACAAACACAAATTGCCGCCGGTTATGATTACACCGACCAAGGCAAAGTAGAAATAGCAAACTTTTTTGATCCGGGTTATATCACACAATCAGTTGGTTTTACTTATGACAAAAATCCCAATGTGCAGACAAGACTCGGTTTAGCATTTAAAGAAACCGTTACGGATAGATTTAATCATTACGCCGACGATCCCGAAACACAAAACGAAATTGAATCATTCAGATTTGAAACCGGTGTCGAAAGTGTTACCGATGCAAAAGTTGAACTAGACGATAATCTATTATACAAATCGAAATTAACCTTATTCTCTGCCTTCGAAAGAATTGATACTTGGGATGTACGATGGGACAACGTAATTACCGCAAAAGTCAACAACTGGCTTAATGTTAACTTCACTTATCTTTTGATCTATCAAGAAGATCAGATTATGAAAACACAGACCAAGCAAGCTCTTCAAGTTGGTATAACCTATTCGATATTTTAATCAAAAGAACCCCGGGATTTTTCGTTAACAAAATGAACAACTAATTCTTTTAACTGAGTTTTAAATTAAACAGAATCCCGGGGTTTTTATTTTCCCGTTTCAAACATTCCTATTTAGTATTTCAATATTGTTTAGAAATTAGGATTTAGATATTAGTATTTGCCTCATCAATTTGTATTTCACCTCATCTTTCAAGAAATTTAGAAACTCAATCCCACACGTAAAGGAATTACTAATGAAACGATTACTCGCACTTTTTTTTATCATTTCAATTTTATTTGCTCAGAATGAAAATCCTATCCCGGCTACAGATGCCGATGTTAGATTAAAAGGATATGAACAGAGATTAGAACTTCAGGAAAAATCTCCTTTCAAAAATGTTGAATTCAGAAATGTCGGTCCCGTCGTACAAAGCGGAAGAGTTACCGACATTGATGCGAATCCCGATGACCCGACACATTTTTACGTTGCTTATGCTTCGGGCGGTTTGTGGAAAACAACCAACAACGGAATCTCTTTCGAACCAATTTTTGACAATCAAGCTTCAATGACATTAGGTGATATAGCAGTCGATTGGGAAAATAATATAGTTTATGCGGGAACAGGTGAAAACAATTCAAGCCGCTCATCTTACGCCGGAACAGGTGTATATAAAACTACCAATGACGGCAGAAACTTGGGAACATCTCGGTTTAGCAGGAACACATAGAACAGGAAGAATTATTATTCATCCCGATGATCCGAACTCAATTTGGGTTGCAGCGGCCGGCGCTCTTTATTCTCCCACCGAAGATCGTGGAGTTTATAAAACAACAGACGGCGGAAAGACTTGGAATAAAACTTTATACATCGATAACGAAACCGGTGTAATTGATTTAGTAATCGATCCGAAAAATCCCGATGTTCTTTATGCATCGAGCTGGTATCGCACTAGACGCGCATGGAATTTTGTTGAGAGCGGGAAAACTTCAGGCATTTACAAAAGCGTTGACGGCGGCGAAACTTGGCAGTTAATTTCAACCGAAGAAAACGGATTCCCAACCGGTGAAGGCGTGGGCAGAATCGGCTTAGCTGTTTACGATAATGATCCGAATATTGTTTATGCTTTCTTAGATAGCCAATTTCACCGTGATGAAGAAAAGGAAGATTATGTTGTTACTAAAGATTTGCTCAGAGGAATGACTCGCGATGCTATTTCTTGGCTCTCGATCCGAAAGATCTAAATGATTTTTTAGATCGACATAACTTTCCCCAGGAATATTACGCGGATATGCTTTTCGAAAAAGTTAAAGGAGAAGAAATCTCACCAACTGATTTAGTCGCTTATCTCGAGGACGCAAACAGTATGTTGTTCGATACTCCGGTTACCGGCGGTGAAGTTTACCGCTCAAATGATGCAGGAAAAACTTGGGAGAAAACAAATTTAGATTACATCGAAAATATGTATTACACTTACGGCTATTACTTCGGTGAAATCAAGAGTCGCACCCGATAACCCGGATCAAATTTATATACTCGGTGTTCCTTTTCTTTACTCATCCGACGGCGGTAAAACATTTAAACAGTCAACCAAGAAAATGTTCACGCAGATCATCATGCACTTTGGATTAATCCGGATAAACCGGGATATATGATTAACGGAAACGACGGTGGAATTAATATCACTTATGATTACGGTAAAACTTGGTTCAAGGCAAATACTCCTCCGGTCGGACAATTTTATTCCGTTAATGTAGATATGGCAGAACCGTATAACGTTTACGGTGGTACTCAGGATAACGGCGTTTGGTTCGGTCCTTCCACTAATGTTGATGATTACACTTGGTATTCTTCCGGTCATTATGCATTCAAAAATATTATGGGCGGCGACGGAATGCAGGTGGCAATTGACACAAGAGATAACACAACAGTTTACACCGGTTATCAATTCGGAAATTATTTCAGATTGAATACCGATACGGAAGATTCAAAATACATCACACCAAAACATACTCTTGGAGAAAGACCGCACCGATTTAATTGGCAGACGCCGGTTCATCTTTCAATTCATAATCAAGATATTCTTTACTTCGGCGGACAAAAACTTTTCCGTTCGCTTGATAAAGGTGAAACATGGGAAGCAATTTCTGATGACTTAACCAAAGGTGGAATTAAAGGTGACGTTCCTTACGGAACACTTACAACCATTGATGAATCTCCGCTTAAGTTCGGATTAATTTATGTCGGAACAGATGATGGTTACATTTGGATAACAAAAGACGGCGGCAACAATTGGATAAGAATTTCGGATTCGCTTCCGCAGGATTACTGGGTAAGTAGAGTCGATGCATCGAATCACAAAGAGGGAACAGTTTATGCCTCGCTCAACGGTTATAGATGGGACAACTTTGATGCACTTGTTTACCGCTCAACAGATTATGGACAAACTTGGGAACAAATCGGAAAAGATTTGCCCGCCGAGCCGGTTAATGTGATTAAAGAAGATCCGAAGAAGCCGAACATACTTTACGTGGGAACTGATCACGCCGCTTACATTTCAACAGATTACGGAAATACTTTCACTGCATTTTCAAATGGATTACCTGCGGTTCCGGTTCATGACTTGGTTGTTCATCCCCGCGATAATGATTTGGTATTAGGAACTCACGGTCGTTCAATTTTTATCGCCGATGTTAGCCATGTTCAAAAATTAGATGAATCAATTACTTCGGAAGACTTATACTTCTTCCCGATTGAGAAAGAAATAACTTATTCTGATTATTGGGGAAGTTTAAGCTGGGATTGGCAAATTAACGAACCCGCCGGACCGCAGTTTGTTTTTTATTCTAAAAGCAGATGGTGATGCAAGAATCAAAATTAAAACCGAATCGGTGGCTTAGCTTTACAGTGAGTTATAAGATGATTCCGGATTACGGATTGAATTATGTCGATTATGATTTAACGATTGACTCAACTGCTGTAAAAGATTACTTAAATGAACTAAACGCAGATGTTGAAGAAGAAATAAAACTTGAGAAAGCCGACAACGACTTTTATTATATTCAACCGGGAACATATGATGTTGAAATTACTTTAAATGGTGTAACGGAAGTTCAGGCGTTGGTAATAAAAGCGCCGGAGAAAAAAGAACGAGGTAAGCAGAAAAAAACACCATAATTGATTATTGTATATTTACAATTGAATATTTGAAAACGATAGAGGAAAATGATGTCTATTGAAAAAATAAAAAAAGAAATAGTAGAAGAATTTGAATTTTTACCCGACTGGGAGGAAAAGTACAGCGAAGTAATTCGGCTTGGTAGAAAGCTTCCCGAATACCCGGAAGAATACCGTGACGAAAAATATAAAGTGAAGGGCTGCCAATCACAGGTTTGGCTGCATCCCGAATACAAAGACGGCAAAATTTATTTTGATGCCGACAGCGATGCAATGATTGTAAAAGGATTGATTGCTTTGCTGATGCGTGTTTATAACGAACGCACTCCGGATGAAATTCTAAATTCGCCGCCGGATTTTCTAAGTGATATCGGAATTGACAATCACTTATCACCTACTCGTAAAAACGGACTTGGGAGCAATGTTGAAGCAGATACAACTCTATGCAACTGCTTATAAATCTATGGGTGAGAAAGCGAATTAAGTTTCTGCATTAACTCTCAGATTATGAATACATTGCTTAAGATTACGCCGAGGCAGTCGAGGTCCATACCTCGACTGAGGAAGCTCGTTTTATGAGGACACAAAGTTTTTCGTCACGGAATATCACAATCTCATAAGTCAGACGCTTTTCATATCAAAAACCTTCTAAATGAAACTATACTTGACTTTTCTTAAATTGTTAACTCGTTTAATTCAATTGAGTTAATAATGCAAAATAATTTTTACACAGACTTCGACACAGAACGCTTACACGAAAGCAAGCGTGAAAATGATTACCGTAATGTTTTTCAAATTGATAGAGATAGAATAATTCATTCTTCCGAGTTCAGAAGGCTGCAAGGCAAGACTCAAGTTTTCTTGCCCGGCGAATATGATTTTTACAGAACCCGCTTAACTCACTCAATTGAAGTAGCGCAAATCGGCAGATCGATTTGCAATTTTATTCAACACAAAGAAAAGGATAGATTTAGTGATGATTATTTTATCGATCCCGATTTAGTTGAATCCGCATGTCTCGCACACGATTTGGGTCACCCGCCGTTCGGTCATGCCGGTGAAAGAACTCTTCATAAACTAATGAAAGAATTCGGCGGATTTGAAGGCAACGCGCAGACTTTAAGAATAATAACCGAAACACTTTATAGAACAGAAGATTCTCGCAAAGGGATGAATCCGTGCCGAGCTTTTTTGGACAGCATTCTTAAAATACAAAAGTTTGTTTAGTGAACTTGATAATCCTTTCAATCACTATTTGTACGATGATCACAAAAAATATATGAATTTTGTTTTCGGTGGAATCGATATTCACGATAAATTTGAACACGGACCGGAAGCGGATTCTTTCCGCAGCATCGAATGTCAAATTATGGATTGGGCTGACGACACGGCTTATGCAATTAATGATATTCAAGACAGTATTACCGGGGGCTTTATTACAATTGCCAAACTTGCCGGTTACGGTAAAAACAATTCGCTAAACGATATTGAAAACAAGTATTTAGAAGAGTTAATTGAATGGATAAAAGAAAGCAAGTATAAACCGAAACTCGGTTCCCAAGTCGGTGATTTTATTCAAGCATGTTCAATAAAAGAACGAAAAACCTTTATGGATGACAAAACAAATCGATACAAATATGAACTTGTTATAGATGCAGAAAACTTGGGTAAAGCAACATTCTATAAAAACCTTGCTGTCGATCTTGTTTTCAAATCAACTCAACTTCACCAAATGGAATCTAAGGGTGACTATATGCTTTCAAACTTCTTCGATGTAATGAAGAAAAATTATATTGATGAAGTGACGGGAATAAAACTGATCCCGGAATTCAGTCACAACATTATTGTTAACACAAAAAATAAATTAGATCGCACCAGATTAATTTGCGATAACTTGGCGGGAATGACAGATTCGTTTGCGATGCGCTCTTACCGTAGATTGTTTGATCCAAATTATAGTTCACTTGCGGATTTAGTTTAATCTTTCTTTGCGGACTTTGCGTTATTCTCTGCGATCTTTGCGAGAAACAAAGCTTTGGGTTTACGCATAGTTATTTCACTCGTTGTTCATTACAAATGCACACTTTATATGAAATTAATATTGACATAAATAAATCAATCACCCAAAAAGTTACACTCCCCAATTCAAACAAATCGATTGAAGTCTATCTTCAACGAGAAGATTTAATTCATCTTTATGTTAACGGAAATAAGTATTACAAACTGAAATACAATCTGCAGAAAGCAAAAGAAGAAAATTACGATACGCTTCTCACATTCGGCGGTGCTTATTCGAATCATATTTATGCAGTTTCTGCTGCGGCAAAGTTATTCGGATTTAAGTCGATTGGAATTATAAGAGGAGAAGAGTACAACCCCTTAAATCCAACCTTGCAATTTGCCGTTGACAACGGAATGAAGCTACATTATCTCGACAGAAAAACTTACCGCAATAGAACTGACCCGGAATTCAGAAAAGAAATTGCTAAACAATTTGGCGATGTCTATATAATCCCCGAAGGCGGCACGAATAAACTTGCGTTGAATGGCGTTGCGGAAATCTTGAATAATATTGAACTCGATTTCGATTATTTGTGCGTCCCCGTTGGTTCGGGCGGAACCTTAGCCGGATTAATTTGGGGGTTAGAAGGAAATAAAAATGTAATAGGTTTTTCTTCTTTAAAGGGGGGAGAATATTTAATCTCGACAATAAATGACCTTCTTTCAAATTCGTCAATTCGCAAATTCGTCAATTGGACAATTAACTCAAACTACCACTTCGGCGGCTTCGCAAAAATAAACCGCAACTTGATTGAATTTATGGATTGGTTCAGAGCAGAAAACGATATTTTACTCGAACCGCTTTACACCGGCAAAATGATGTGCGGGATCAATGATCTTATCTCAAAAAATTACTTCCCAAAAGATTCAAAAATTGTTGCAATACACACCGGCGGACTTCAAGGTATGAAGGGAATGAAATCGAAGATTGAAAAAATTATGTCAATTGAGTATGAATGAATACCAAAACTTTATTATTTTGTCAGAAACTATTGAATAAGTGAAAGGAGACGATATGCAATACACACATTTAGGAAGAAGCGGCGTTGAAGTAAGCAAGCTTTGTTTGGGTACAATGAACTTTGGTCCGTACACCGAAGAAAAAGAGAGCCACAAAATAATGGACAAAGCAATCGATCGCGGAATTAACTTTTTTGATACGGCAAATGTTTACGGCTGGGATAAAGGAAAAGGATTAACTGAAGAGATAGTAGGAAGATGGTTAAAGAAATCCGGCAATCGAGATAAAATTGTTTTGGCGACAAAAGTTTACGGCAATATGGGTGAGTGGCCTAATGAAGGAAGACTTTCGGCTTATCATATAAGAAGGGCAGTTGAAGACAGTTTAAAAAGATTGCAGACTGACCACATTGATCTTTATCAAATGCATCACATCGACCGCGATACTCCTTGGGAAGAAGTTTGGCAAGCAATGGAACAGCTTGTACAAGAAGGTAAAGTGACTTATATCGGAAGCAGCAACTTTGCAGCTTGGAATATTGCCGAAGCTCAGTTAAAAGCCGAAGCTCGAAACTTTTTCGGTTTGGTTTCCGAACAATCAATTTATAGTTTACGCAACAGACACATAGAACTAGAAGTTATCCCCGCTTGTGAAAGATTTGGATTAGGGTTGATTCCCTGGAGCCCGATGGCGGGTGGTTTACTCTGTGGTGTTTTAGATAAAGTAAAAAAAGGAAGAAGAACGCGAGAGCCTTTACAAAAATCTGTTGAAAAACTTAAACCGCAGATTGAAAAGTACGAAGCTCTCTGTAAAGAAATCGGGCACAAACCGGCTGATGTTGCATTGGCTTGGGTGCTTCATAATCCAATAGTGACTGCTCCAATTATCGGGCCGAGAACTCTAAAACAATTAGAAGAAAACATTAACGCATTGGGAATTAATTTTAATGAAGAAACTCTAAACAAGCTTGATGAAATTTGGCCAGGTCCCGGCAATCAAGCTCCCGAAGCGTATGCGTGGTAAAAAATAGAAAGGAAATTAAAATTGATCGACATAAATAAAGAAACAAAAATCGGCGTTCTCGGTGCGGGAACAATGGGCACCGGCATTGCTCAAATTGCTGCAACTTACGGACATAAGGTTTACGTTTACGACAACGAAGAAGAAGCTCTAAAAATCTCCGAAGAAAAACTTAAGAAAATATTTTCCCGGTTAGTGGAAAAGGGAAAAGTCTCTAAGGAAGAATCTGAGAAAATATTGAAGAGAATACACTACTCGGATTTCGTAGGCGTGACAGAAAACTGCGGACTCATTATTGAAGCAATAGTCGAAAAGTTGTCCGCAAAAAAAGAAGCATTCCGGAAACTTGAAAAGACATTTTCAGAAGAAACAATCTTTGCAACTAACACATCATCTCTTTCCGTTACCGCAATTGCCTCGGCTTGCGAAAAACCGGAACGTGTTATCGGCGCACATTTTTTTAATCCGGCGCCGTTAATGCCATTGGTAGAAATTGTGCCCGGACTTTCCACAATCGACGAAGTGATTCAAAGGACAAAGTCGTTGATTGATGCTTGGGGAAAGACAACCGTCGTGGCAAAAGATACACCCGGCTTTATTGTGAACCGAGTTGCTCGTCCATTCTACGGAGAAGCTCTGCGAATTTATGAAGAAGGAATTGCGGATGTTCCAACAATTGATTGGGCGATGAAAGAAATCGGCGGATTCAAAATGGGTCCGTTTGAGTTGATGGACTTGATCGGGAACGATGTGAATTACGAAGTAACTAAAACGGTCTTCGAACAATTTTACTATGATCCCCGCTTTAAACCGTCACTTGCACAAAAGCAGCTGGTTGATGCAAAACATTTCGGAAGAAAATCGGGTAAGGGATTTTATGATTATTCAGAAGACGCACAAAATCCCGAGCCGAAGAAAGATGAAAAACTCGGTACTGAAATTTTTGATAGAATTTTATCGATGTTAATTAACGAAGCTGCCGATGCAGTTTTTATGAATATTGCTACTGTTGAAGATATTGATCTCGCAATGACAAAAGGTGTTAATTATCCAAAGGGTTTGTGTAAGTGGTCTGATGAAATCGGTGTTGATAAAGTTGTTGAACGATTAGAAAACTTATATGAAACTTACGGCGAAGACCGCTACCGTGTAAATCCCCTATTGAGAAAAATGAAAAGGAAGGCACTAAATTTTATGAGTGATCAGGAGAAAGCTGAAAAAGTTGTTCGACAAATGATGGAGAAGGATGAATTTAGTCGATGGCTCGGGAATTGAAACTGTTAGAAATAAAACCGGGTTATTCAAAAATAAAAATGAAAGTAAGGAAGGAAATGCTTAACGGTTTTGGTATCACTCACGGCGGCATTACTTTTTCGTTAGCCGACAGTGCGCTCGCGTTTGCATCAAACAATTACGGAAGAGTTGCTGTTGCGCTTGAAACAAACTTGGCATTCCCAAAACCCGTTTACGAACACGATGAATTGATTGCCGAAGCCGAAGAACAAAGCAAAGGCAACAGCGTTGGGGTTTATAATGTTACAGTAACCAATCAAGAAAATGTAAAAATCGGAATTTTCCGCGGCACGGTTTACAGAACAAAGAAAGAATTTTTAACTGAATGATATTTGTTCTCAATCTTACTCTTAATCATAATCTTAATCGCTTTTGATTTTAGAGTAAGAGTAGGATTAAGATTAAGAACATTTTTTTAACCTAGATGAAAGTAATTCAATATGAAAGAAGCATATATAATAGATGCAATCAGAACACCAATCGGTAAACTCGGAGGATCGTTATCGACCGTGCGCGCTGATGACCTTGCGGCGATAACAATTAAAGAAATCATTAATCGAAATCCATCAGTTGATTTTTCAGAAATTGAGGACGTAATACTCGGCTGTGCAAATCAAGCAGGAGAAGATAACCGCAATGTAGCTAGGATGGCTTTGCTTCTTGCCGGAATACCGGTTAATGTTCCCGGCGAAACAGTAAACCGTCTTTGTGCATCGGGAATGAGTTCGGTTGTAAATGCCGCCCGTGCAATTAATGTTGGTGACGGCGATCTCTATCTTGCCGGCGGCGTTGAACATATGACACGCGCACCGCTCGTTCAGTCAAAAGCACCTAAAGCATTTTCAGGCAGAGTAGAGATTTACGATTCAACTTTGGGATGGAGATTTGTAAATAAAAAAATGAAAGAAACTTACGGCATCGACGCAATGGGTGAAACAGCGGAGAACGTTGCAGAAGAATATAAAATCAGCCGTGAAGACCAAGATTTGTTTGCGTACAACTCACACATGAAAGCAGTAAAAGCAAACGAAAGCGGAAGAATGAAAAAAGAAGTAATGCCGGTTGAAATTCCGCAGCGAAAAGGTGGTCCGTTAATTTTTGAAAAGGATGAATTCATCCGTCCCGAAACAACCCTCGAAGCACTTGCAAAACTCAAACCAGCTTTCCGAAAAAACGGAACAGTTACCGCCGGTAATTCATCCGGATTAAATGACGGTTCAGCCGCTTTGCTTTTGGCCTCTGAAGATGCAATTAAAAAATATAACTTAAAGCCGCGGGCAAAAGTTATTACATCAAATGTTGTCGGTTTAGAGCCGCGCGTAATGGGACTCGGACCAATTCATGCAACAAGAAAAATTTTAGAGAAAGACGAAGTTGAATCTGGACGACTTCGATGTAATTGAATTGAACGAAGCATTTGCCGCGCAAAGTTTAGCGGTTCTTCGTGAACTTGGATTAAAAGATGACGACCCGCGTGTGAATCCGAATGGCGGCGCGATTGCACTAGGACATCCTTTGGGAATGAGCGGTGCCCGGCTAATTACAACAGCAATGATCGAGCTCGAAGAGCAGAATAAAAATCGTGCGTTGTGCACACTCTGTGTTGGTGTCGGACAAGGAATGGCGACAATAATTGAAAGAGTATAGCAAAAACTAATGGAACGCAGATGACGCAGATTGCCATGATCAGCGCAGATCATAACAATCATAATAATCAGCGTTCCATCAAAGAGGTTTAAGATGATCTATGAGTATAGAGGAATAAAACCCGTAATCCACGAAAGCGCATTTGTTCACAAAACAGCAAGTGTAATCGGTAATGTTATAATCGGCAAAGATGTTTACATTGGCCCCGGTGCTGCGATACGAGGTGACTTCGGGAAAATTATAATAGAAGACGGATGCAATGTACAAGAGAATTGTGTGATTCACATGTTCCCGAACGTAACCGTTACACTTTACGAATCCGCACACATTGGTCACGGAGCAATAATTCACGGCGCAAATATCGGCAGAAATTCGTTGGTCGGAATGAATGCGGTTGTAATGGATAATGTTGAAGTCGGTGAAGAATGCGTAATCGGTGCTCTCTGTTTTGTGCCGGAAGGAATGAAAATTCCAAACAGAAAAGTAGTCGTGGGTAATCCTGCAAAAATTGTAAAAGATGTAACCGACGAAATGGCAAAGTGGAAAACCGAAGGAACAAAACTTTATCAAACATTACCTAAGCAGCTTCATGAAACATTAAAAGAATGTGACCCCTAAGAGAAACTCCCCCAGACCAAAAAGATATTAAAGTGGAGTATAAAACTTGGAAGCAAACAAAAAATACTCATAAGTAAAAATGTTTTTAGCTATATTTTCGCACTAATTTTCTCAACCTTCTATATAAAAAGGAACTCTATCATGAAAAAAAATATAATCTTTAAATCACTATTCGTTTTCTCTCTTTTAATAATTTTTGCCGCTTGCAGTGAAGACGATTCAAACCCATCAAACCCGCAGACTCCTGAAACAGCCGGCACTTATCAAGGGACTAACAGTTTAGATACAACAATGACAATAACGGTATCCGGAATCAGCGGTAAAGCATTTGTTACTTCATACAGTATAAACTATAAATCGAATTCAGGCGGAACTTCAATTAAGGGAAATGTTGGTGAATCAGACAGCGATGGTCTTGCAGAAGTCGTGAACAATTCATTTGAAATTTCTCTCGGCGCAGAAGCAGATGAAAAATTAACAGGCACTATCTCTAGCAGCACAATGACCGGCAATTTTAAAATCCCTTCAGGAGCATTTTCCAGCGCAATAACAGGAACATATTCTATCTCTAAATAGTAAAAAATTAATATGAAAACCGGGCGAAAAATGTGTCCGGTTTTTTATTAATTACTTCCGACTTTTTTTGCAATAAATTAAACCTTTTATTCAATAGTATTGTTTAAAAATTGACACTATAGCCTAGGATAATCATGCAAAATTATTATAAATTCTTTTTGATTTTATTTTTCACATCAACCCTTCTTTTCACGTTTGCCCAGCCAAGACAACAGGGCGGTCAACCTCCTTCAATAAGCGGAAAAGTCTTTGAAGCCGGAACAAATACACCTATGGAGTTCGCAAATGTTGTTTTATATAACTCAGACGATAGCTCACAGGTTGACGGAACAATAACAAACAAAGAAGGTGCTTTTAAGATAGAACGGGTTAAGCGCGGTAACTATTATGTGAGAGTTAGCTTTATCGGTTTCGATGCAAAAATAATAGATAACGTAACCATAGATAAACCGGGCAATCTAAATCTTGGAGAAATAGAATTAACTCCTCATACCTACGGCACCGAAGAAGTTGTCGTGAGCGGCACTCGTTCGCCTATCTCTTATGAAATTGACAAAAAAGTAATTGATGTTGGAAGCCAATTAACAGCCGCATCAGGTTCTGCCGTAGATATTCTTGAAAACGTTCCGTCAATAACTGTTGATATTGAGGGCAACATGTAAGCTTAAGAGGAAGCAGCAATTTTACCGTTTTAATAGACGGTCGACCTACAGTCATGGATGCCGCAGATGCGCTCGAACAAATCCCGGCAAGCTCGATTGAAAATATTGAGATAATAACAAACCCTTCCGCAAAATATGACCCGGAAGGAACCTCGGGAATTATCAACATTGTAATGAAGAAATCCAAAGTAGCCGGCGTTAGCGGCATCGTTGAATTGAATGGTGGACTTAATGATCAATACGGAGCAGAAGGAATTTTCGATTACAAAAAAGAAGATCTCCACTTAAATCTTTCGGCTAATTATAACCGAAGAATTTTTGAAATTGAAGAAGAAGAGGAAAATTGGACTCGGCGAAATAACTATAACTTCTTTTTATGATGCTTTTGGAGATGGCAGCCGAGGCCGATACGGAGTGCGTTTAAGCGGTTCGCTGGGTTACAATCTCGGGTTAGGAAATATTATTACAATTGGTGGTAGATATTCCGACAGAACTTTTCAAAGAAATTCTTCACTAAATTATAACGAATGGACTTCCGCACAACCCGAAAGACAATCATTCTACAGCAGATCAGAACGAGAAAGAGGTGGAGTAGATATAGAGTTTTTCACAAATTATACTCACAAGTTCAACTCAAATGGACATGAATTAACTGCAGATTTCAGTTACGAATCTGAATCAAACGATGAATTTACTACCAACACGTTACAACGAGCAGAAGAAATTATTAACGGTCAAAGATCAACCGAAAGCGGTCCAGAAAAAGAAATAAGAATCAAAGCAGATTATGTTCTTCCATTTTCAGAGGTCAGTAAATTTGAAGCCGGCTATCAAACTGATATTGAATTGAGCACCGAAAGAACAGGGCTCTCGCTTTATGACTCTGCTCTACAAGATTACGTTGAACAAGCTGAATTTAACAACGAAACTGATTACGATGAAATAACCCATGCAATTTATACACTTTATTCAAATCAAATTGGCAATCTCGGATTTCAGCTTGGCGGAAGAACCGAATATACCGGAAGACAAATTGATTTAGCCCGCGCTAACCAGAGTTTCTCAATTGATCGTTGGGAGTTTTTCCCTTCTACACACTTCTCCTATGAGTTTTTGGAAAATCATCAAATAATGGCAAGCTACACTCAAAGAATTAACCGTCCGAGAGGATGGCAGCTTGAACCGTTCATTACTTGGATGGATGCTTACAATGTACGTATCGGTAACCCGGCGCTTGATCCTGAATATATCGATTCCTACGAACTTGGCTATCAAACTTTTGTAGGTAATGCCGTTATCTCTGTTGAAGGATATTACAGAATTGTCAACAATAAAATTGAAAGAGTAAAATCAGTATATGATGACGGAGTTACATTAAACTCAGTAGAAAACGTTGGAACAGATTATTCACTCGGAACAGAATTGTTTTTAAACTTTGATCCTATTAAAGATTGGAACGTAAATCTTATTGGAAATCTCTATGATTATAGAATCGAAGGCATAATTGATAATGAAAATTTCTCAAGATCTAGCTTTAACTGGAACTTAAGGTTTAACAACATATTTAAAATAAGCGAGAGATTACGTTTTCAGATCAATGCAATTTACAACAGCCCGACAGTTTCATCTCAAGGTAGACGTGAAGATTTCTTATACACCAACTTAGCTGTTCGATACGAAGTTTTTGAAAATCTTTTAACAGCAACACTTCAAGTAAGAGATGTATTAAGCACCGCAAAAAGAGAATACATTTTAGAAACACCGGATTTATATAATTACCGCTATGGCACCAGAGCAAATCCAAGTGTAATGTTAAACTTGAGATTTAACATCAACAACTATAAACAAGAGCGCCGCGGTGGTGATGACGGTGGCGGCGACGGACTCGGCGGAGATGAATTTTAATTAGAATAGTAAAGCAATTTAGGTCGTCTCAATATTTTGCATAAATTTTTGAGACGACCTTTTTTGTTCCCAACCACGCATTCACGACCCCTCAATTGATAACCATCCCAAAATAAATTAACTTAGCAGACCTTTCGTCTCATTCAATGCTTTACGGAGGAATGTTTTGCAAAAATTAAAATCATACGTGATGGGAAAATGGGTTGAAGGAAAGGGTGATTTTCAAACTCTTTACAATCCGGTCAACGGCGAACCGATCGCCGAAATCTCTTCAAAGGGAATTGACTTAAAAGAAACATTAAATTATGCGCGCACCGTTGGTGGACCAAAGCTCCGTGATATGACATTTCACGAAAGAGGCAGAATGCTTAAAGCATTGGCGCAGTATTTAATGTCACGCAAAGACGAATTTTATCCCCTTTCTTTCCAAACCGGTGCAACCAAAATTGATTCTTGGGTAGATATTGAAGGCGGTATTTCAACTATCTTTACTTATGCAAGCAAAGGAAGAAGAGAAATACCCGACGGTAAGGTTTGGGTTGAAGGAAATATGGAAATGCTTTCGAAAGAAGGAACGTACGTCGGTCAACATATTTGCGTTCCGCTTAAAGGCGCTGCGGTTCATATTAACGCTTTCAATTTTCCAATTTGGGGAATGCTTGAGAAGCTTGCACCGACACTTTTAGCCGGAATGCCTGCTGTGGTCAAACCGGCTCCGGTCTCTTCACACCTTACAGCTAAAATGACAGAAGCAATTATTGAATCCGAACTTCTGCCGGAAGGAGCACTGCAATTGATTTTAGGCGAACCGTATGATTTACTCGATCATTTGCAAAGCCAAGATGTTGTTACTTTTACCGGTTCTGCCGTGACGGGACAAAAACTAAAATCCCATCCAAACATTATTAAAAACTCAGTTCGATTTAATCTAGAAGCAGATTCTTTAAATGCATCGGTTCTCGGTCCAGATGTAACACCCGAAATGGAAGAGTTCAAGCTGTTTGTCAAAGAAGTTGCAAATGAAATGACATCCAAAGCGGGACAAAAATGTACAGCGATTCGAAGAACTATTGTTCCCAAAAATTTAATTGATGATGTAACCGAAGCGATAAAAGATAGACTTGCAAAAACAAAGATAGGCGATCCTTCGGACAAGGAAACGCGCATGGGTTCGCTCGGCGGTAAACGTTATCTCGAAATGCTTAACGAAAAAGTTGCACAACTTAAAACCTCAATGGAAGTTGCGTACGAAGGTGAAAACAAATTTGATAACAAAAACTCCGCCTTTGTAAATCCTGTACTGCTAAAATGCAACAGTCCTTTTGAAACAAAAGAACCCCACGAAGTTGAAGCATTCGGACCGGTGAATACCATTATGCCTTATGATTCTTTTGATGATGCAATAAAAATTGTAAACTTAGGTCAGGGTAGTTTGGTTGCATCACTTTTTACAACAAACAACGAAGTTGCGGAAAAGTTTGTACTCGAATGCGGCTCTTACCACGGCAGAATTAATATTGTTAACAAAGAGTGTGCAAAGGAATCAACAGGTCACGGTTCACCGCTCCCACACATGACACACGGTGGTCCCGGCAGAGCCGGTGGCGGCGAAGAGCTTGGCGGCATTCGTGGTGTTCTGAAGTACATGCAGCGTGTTGCCTTACAAGGTCATCCGACAATGCTTACAAAAGTAAGCGGACAATATTTAAAGGGTGCAGAATATAAAATTGACAAGATTCATCCGTTCAGAAAATATTTTGAAGAACTCGAAATTGGCGAAACGTTAATTTCACCAAGACGAACGGTAACCGAAGCAGACATTATAAACTTTGCCGGTGTTAGCGGCGATTATTTTTATGCGCATATGGATGATATTGCCGCACGAGAATCAATGTTTGAAGAGAGATTTGCACATGGCTATTTTGTTTTATCTGCGGCTGCCGGTTTGTTTGTTCATCCAGCAAAAGGTCCCGTGCTTGCAAATTACGGTTTAGATAATCTTCGCTTCATACAACCGGTTTATATCGGCGATACAATTCAAGCATATCTTACTTGCAAGCGAAAAACATATAAAGAAAAGCGTCAACCCGAAGATACTCCAAACGGAGTTGTTGAATGGTACGTGGAAGTTAAAAACCAAGAGGATGAAATTGTTGCTGTCTATACAATACTTACTTTAGTTGAAAGAGAGAATGATGATTAATCTTGCGGATCAAAAATGAACAGTTTAATTCGATTAGAAGAAGTTGCTCTCTTTATATTGAGTATTTATTTGTTTGCGTTGCTAAATTTTAGTTGGTGGTGGTTTCCTCTGCTTTTATTAATTCCGGATGTAAGAATGATTGGTTATATAATGAACAACAAAGTTGGTGCTGTCTGTTTATAACATTGTTCATCACCGGGGAATTGCAATATTAATTTTTATGATTGCAGGTTCGGTTAGTGAGCAACCGATTATTACAGTTAATCGGAATAATGCTATTTGCGCATTCAACAATCGACAGAATATTCGGTTTCGGATTAAAATATGCAGATAACTTTAAGCACACTCTCTTGAACGATGAATAAAGTTAATTCAAGCAGTGGAAATTTGGTTCTACTCAAATAAGAAGAAAAAGTGATTTTCTTTTAGTATAAATATCGCTCTGAACCAACCGGAGAAAAATCCGATTCTCTATTTGCTGATTCAGTTTTGACAGAGTAATGATATAGTTTTCCTTCAACTACATTAGAATCTACAAAAGTTGTTTCATTCGCTTTTACAACTCCGATTTCCATTCTGTTTTTATTAGTATCACTCTGGCGATAAATTTTATAAGCAACAACACTTTCATCGATCACAGCACTCCAGGACAACTCAATTCCTTTAGAGGTGCTGCGAGCATTAACTCTTTGTGGTGCTGAGAGATCAGGCTTTTCAATAGAGAACTTCACTTGATTTGAATGTTCGGACTCAACTCCATCATAACTTACGGCTGTAACGTGATAAGTATATGTTTCTCCGGAAGCAACTGCTGCATCATCAAAAAAGTTTGGTGAAATTAGTTCGTCATTGATCTTTGCCAAATTTTTATCAGTCGAAGATTTTTTATAAATATTAAATCCTGCGAGTTCATTAAAATCTTCATACAAATTTTCCCATGTTAACCTAATTCGATATTCTTCCGCATAGCCATTTAATTCATCAATGGTCGGGGGAGTATTATTTTTATCTTCCAATTTTATAGAAACTTTATTTGAAACAGGACTTTCTTTGTTGGCTTCGTTAATAGAGGTAACGTAATAAACGTAATCTCTACCGCGTGTTAAATTGTTTATTGTATCAACAAAGGCACTTTCTTTCAAGTTGGGGGCAATTATTACGCCATTATCTTTAAAGTTACCACTTCTGTAAACATTGTAACCGAACGGATCGTTTTCTGAATTCCAGCTTAAAGTAACGACGCTGCCTTTCTTTGACGCGGCTAAATTATACGGCGGAATTAAATTATCATTTTCCGTAGTGTAAGTTACCGAAGCGCTTGCTTGAAAAGGCAGCTCTACTTCTTCAGAAAGTAATGGAGTAAACCTATAGTGATACGTTTGTTTATCTTCAACATTTGTGTCATGATAATCCGTTTGACTTATGGAAACTGTATCTAATATTGTATACCCGTTAACCAAGTCCTTACTTCGTTTTATTTCTAGACCCGAGTAATAAGGTTTCTGTTCAATTTTTTGCCAACTTAAATACACACCGAAAGTTGAATCTTTGGCGGAAGCTTGACCCATCAGCTCAAGTTTATTGTAATCGACAAAAAAGAACCCGGTTGTATCCGAACTGGGACCGTTTCGATCTAAAAAGTTTTTGGGTTGTATGTAAACCTTATAATAATTCCCCTTTTCTAGAGGGCTCAGAATAGTTTGATAAACAAAACTTTCATCCGATTCTCTTTTCATAGCAATATTATCTATAAGCTTAAATGTGCCTTCGCCATTAACTTGATAAAACAAATCAGCAAAAAAGGATTCTTCTTCAGAAATTTTTGGCGCTTTCCAAGTTATGATAGCAGAAGAATCAGATTTGGTTAGTTTATCAAACTTAGGTTGTGAAATTATTGGCTTTTCCGATGGACTAATGACTTTTGAAAACGCTTCTTTTACAACATTGTTTTGGTTATCCAAGTACTCAACTTTGTATTGATACTCTGAATTAGTCTCAACATCTTTGTCATAGTAACCTGCACCCATTGCAATAAGAAAGTTGGGATTTATTGCGTCAAACCCGTAATCCTCAATCATGGGGTTTTGTTTGAGAGTTGTCCAAATTGAATCAACATTGTTTACTGTGTCGCTATTATCTACACCGACTATTTCAAGAAACCGCTGAACATTGGTTGCCATTTGAGCTATTCCAATTTCTTCAAAATTTTCCGAAGAACTCTCTCGTTTCAAAATATTGGCTTTGACAGCACCTCTTTCATCCGGTGTCTCTTCACTTAAAGACTGTGTACTTACAAAAATAAACAGTCCATCTTTACCCAAATCGACAGCGACACTATCAGTTTGAGCGTTTATAGTTGCCGTGATAAAAACAATCATGAACAAAATATTTCTTATAGTATACATTTTTTAATTACCTCTTATCTACTTAAAAACTTAGTGAAAATGAGAAGCCGTCTTGACTACTAAAATCAACATCAAAATCTACGTCAACACATACTTGCACACCTTTAAATTTAGGCGGAACTATTGACCCGCAAACTCTAACCGGTACGCAGCTACCGCCGCAATTTCCAATTGAAGCTTGAGCTTCACCGTAAAGATCGCCGCTAAAGTAATACCCAATTTGATTTGAGTAACCACCGGCAACCGATCCGCCAACAGAAACCGAAGCTCCGGCATACAGCCAGCCGCCTACTATACCTTTTGCTTTTACTTTTCCACCGGCAGACCAATCACTGCCTACATAAAAGCCTGTGCTCCAGTTGTTTGTGTTCAAAAACAAGTAAGCTTCTGTGTTGTTATATAGCCAGCTTTTGGCATAAACTTTTGCGAGTGTTTTATCATATATATTTTTCCACGAGACATCATGTTCAGACGTTCCGATTGTGATGCTTGCCGTTGCCAGTGCTCCACTAAAATTAGCTGCGTCAACTCCGGATAAATCAGTTGGCGGATTGTAACCCAAGTTCGTTATATCTACTTGGTCACCAAGAACAAAAGACATGTTCCCATTGAACAAATTACTTATACCTGCATCTGCCGTAAAGTTAGCATACCAATATTCATTTCCCTGCTGCCCGCTAATTACTACATCTTGAGTTGAGCTTATTGAAGGAGTTACATTATCAAAAATTTCAAACTCTAGCATTGTACTTACATGTACGTATTCGTTTGGCTTATCGATGTTTACCGAGGCATTAAATATTCGCTGCTCAAGAATTCGTAAATCAGCCGACCCGTTAATAACCGGACCGTTTCTAACGGTGACATCTATTGGGTCTAAAGCAATCGGGCTTAAGGTGCCAAATCTAATTTTACCGTTTACATCAACGAAAAATGTGTTATTCGTATTATCTTTTAAGATAACTCCATCAGCTTCAACGATATTAAGGTTACCGATCGGTATTCCAATTTCAGCGGTAAATTCTGCTTTGACAGAATCAATTGCTACGGTATCCGCACCGACACCGGTTGGAAGATACCAGAAATCAAAAAAGTCAACATCCCCTCTTACAGTGTTCGCAAACATAGATGCCTCACCTTCGGCTATAAAGCCAAGATGTCTTTCATTGTCAACACCGTGGCCTTCAACCTCAAGGTTAATAAGAGGTGAGTTTACCACTGCCGTCAGACTATCAAGCATGGCTGTTTGCAGTCTTGGCTCATATCTAAAGACAAAACTAGAATTGCTGTAAACAAACGGAATGTTTTTGAAATAAGCTCTTCCGCGTCCTCTAAAATCACCGCCGTCTGAAGTGTCGATTTCAAATGTATGGAATTCAACTTGGAGAATATTTCCAAAGTCAGCACGTAAATCCGTTTTAATTGTGTAGCTTGTGCCGCCGTCCGAGCGAACAGTAAAGTTATTGAACTTCAGTTCATCAATTAAGCTAGCGATACCATCAACTGAGTCAGGATTGATTTCTATTTTTCCGGCTCCACTTAAATAGTAGTCATCGTTGGTTTCATCGTATGCAAAATCTAGTTCACCGTTTTCATCTGTTTTAAATGTCACTGTTTTGAAAATATTAATTCCTTCACCCGGCATTCCGAATGTGCCGCCGTACAATCGTTTTTTGCTGAACTTCAAGTCGGCAAATGTTAGGATAGATTCATTTGAGTTCGGTAAAGTGAATCGAATCGTACCGCTCATCTTACCTTCGTTTACGTTTGGAAGGTCGATTCCGTTTATTTCAACATTGAACAACGAATCAATTGCGGCATAAGCTTGTCCCATGCTCAAACTTGATTCTTTACGAATATTTCCGTCTCTGTCAATCCAGAGACTATCAACATCAACTCGGATTGTATCAATTCCGGCAAGACTATCTAATCTAATGAATCCTCTAAATTTAATTCCGGTTGTATCAATTGTGGTATTACCTAAATCCATTACCATGTCAAAGCCCTTAAGATTAAGAGTATCGGCTTGGAATAATGAATCAAGTGTAAGCTGAACGCCCAGGTCAACTAAATCCGGAGGATTGGAAAAAACCATCGGAGTAGGAAACTGCATTGGATTTACAAAGTGATTTACATCTCCTTTAAACTCCCAGCCAAGTTTTCCTATCTGTGCGTGGAACGTTTCGTCGTAATCAAGTTTAACTGTATCTGCCATTACGGTAGTTAGCGGTGAATTGCCTCCCTGGACTGTTATTTGTTCATTAGCAATAGCATCTGACTCAAGGAAGTTGAATATTTTAAGAGGCATGCTTTTAGCATCCGTACGTAAGACTCTACCGTAAATAGTAAGTGAGTCCGCGACTCTCCGAACTTTTACATCGGAAAACGGAAGTCTGTAATTTTTTTGTAGAAGAAAACACTGTTTGATGGAATATTTACAAATGCACCTGTTAGCCTTAGGTGTCGTTAACATTTTCCAATTCATCAACTTCAATTTCGAGTCCGAGTAATTTATCAATTTTAAAGTCGGGGGAGAGCAGATCGAAATCGTGGTTTTTTTGATCCGGCTGAAAAAGTAAAAGTTTCCGAATCCCCAATATAATCACTCTTGGTTGCGAAAATTTTGTATTCACCTGAAGGAATTCCTTTAAGCGTGTAATTCCCTTGACTGTCAGAGTAAGTGAAAATATCATCTCTTCCGTCTACTCTGACTTTTACGCTGTCTAAATTATTACCGTCACTTTTTGTTGTTCCTGATAACGTTGCGCCCTGTTCGAGAGTAACACTTGCTTTTGCAGTATCAATAGAGTGCGGAACACTAACTTCAAACTCTTCCGGCACATAGGAAGCACTCTGTGGTGACTCAACTCTAAACGTGATATTACCTGTTGCAATATCGGTAAGAAATGCTTCGCCGTTCAAAATCTGTTGAAGCGCTTTTTCCGTCTACAATTAACTCAGCTCCGGCAATAGGATTGTTGTTGTCTTCGTCTAAAACTTCTACTAACAACTTACCGGTAATCTGGGAGATGTTAATAAACCCAAGATCAAGCGGTTCTGGCGAGAGTGAAAAATTACCAAGATTGAAACTCATAAACATCATTCCGGATTCTTCACTATCATCGTCACCGCTTCCCATTCCCAACGAACTAAAGTTAAAGTTTGTATTTCCAAAAGAACCGCCTTGAAAATAAGTTGACAATTGATTTCCAATATTACCCAAGTTGAATAAGTTCTCTGTACTGATCACTCACGGTAATTGAAACTTCTCTATCTTCATAACCAATTTTACTAACTAAAAGAGTTCGGTCTCCGGTGGACTCATGGTGAAAAAATTTCCGTTGTCATCAGAGTAAAAAGGATTGCCGCCGGATTTCCAGATTAACCTTGCGTTAGAAATTGGTTGATCGTCATCATCAACTATTTTTCCTTTCACTGCATAAAGTACTGCTTTAATCTTCAGCGGATATTTTTCAACTTTAATTCCGCGTTGAGTTAAGTATAGTTCTTCGGTGTATTCATTAATTTTATTGCCGGTAACTTTTAGTGTATACGGGTCTGCCTCAGGCTGAATCTCTGATATCAAAAAATTCCCGTCGTCATCTGTAGTAGTTGAATATCTCGGAGAAGACGAACCTTGTGGAATAAGTTTTACTGATAACCCGGATAGTGGTTCGAGGTTATCTTCTCTAACGATTTTGCCTTCAACGATTGGACGCTTTGAGGTTAAGCGATAGGTTTTCTCAACGAGAGGTTTAGAGTCAAAATCATAATTTGTACCTTTATTCACCACTGCTGAATATAAAGTATCGTATCCTTCCGCATAAACTTTTAAGTAATAAGCTCCGGCAAAAACATTATCTGCTATTGTTAAATTTGCACGATCGCCACTGCTTACTGTGTTGTATAACTTAAATTTATTGTTGTGCCATTTTACTAACGGAGCATTTGATGGCAATTCTGCTTCTAAAGTTGGATACATTTCATATACTTTCGGCCATCTTAAAAGCTCTACTTTTCCATCGGAAATTGTTTCGCCTGTTTCTGAATCAACAATTCTTGGTTCAAAATTATATGTTTTTACATGGCCATAAACTATTTCGGCTGATAAATCATTATCTTCGCCGGAAGAGAGATCAACTCGATTATTTGGAAATTCAAAGTGTGGTTCTTGCGGACTAATTATTACTTCATCGACGTCATAAGTATAACCATCTAATAAAACGGCCGGACTGCTTTGCGTACCTAGATTTGTAAAACTTACTTCAAAATTTCCGTCATCATCTGTTGTTGCTGTCCCAATTAACTTTCTCGGAAATCCCGCTGTATAAACTTTTACTTGAGTTTCTTTTATCGGATAAGTAATGCCAGTAAAATCTAAATCACCGACAACTGGTTGGTTAGGGTTAATTGTACCCGGATTAAAACCATTACCGCCTCCGGAATTTTCGTCGCCTCCCCCTCCACTTTGTTCAGGCTGTGGATCACCAAGCATCCACCGAACTTGCCCTTTGATTGCAACAGTTGGGAAAACAGTAATTGGCGGATTAATAATTGTAATTGTTGAATCAATTGGAATAATGGGAGGATCAAGACCCATCTCCTCTTCAAACTTGAAAAAAGCTATTTCACTTTTCCCTTGGTTTGTTCCAACCGGTTCGTTATCAAAATCTAACGCTTGTACTTGCCATACGTAATCAACTGCATCAGAGTATGTTTCAAAGGGTAGATCCGATGGAGTATATTGGTATGTTGTTGACTGTATAAAATTTTCTACCAATGGTCTGTTTGCTTCGACAGCGGTTCTTATGTTTTGTCCTTCGAACCGCGGCGCTATTGTAATTCTATATCTAATCAATTGTTCCGGTGATGCTCCGACAACAGGCGCCCAGATAAACTGCGGATATTCTGCCATCACAGTTTCGTTTACCGGCGATATTAATGCCGGTGGTTCCGGATGTAGTATTTCTATAGTTACACAATTTGTCTCCGGCATGCCGATTGGATTTCCATCCGAATCAAGCAGCGTAAAACAGAACTCGTAATAACCTTCCGGTAATTGATTCGTTGTTGTTATTGATGACTGAACTGCATCGTCTATATCGAAGGCGTTCATATCAACAACATCGTGACCGGTGAGTGTTAACACACCGGAACCGCTTGGTGGTCCTGCGGGTATGGTAAATGTCGGTATTGATGGATTGCCGGTTTCTGTTTTTCCTATAATCGCACCCGATTCATCTTCCACTTTTATTGAAATATAGGCATCATTATAACTTTGCTGAGTTGTGTTCTGCAGTATCAGTTGGATTATGCTCGGATCTTGCTCCCAAGCTGATACTTTTGTTGGTATCGGTCTTTTGATGTTTACATTAACATTCACTTGTGCAAATGTTATTGCCGTTAACAAAAGAATTGAAAATAGTAATTGTATTTTCTTGGTTATCATAGTTTACCTAAAAGTTTATTTTGTAATCTAAACTTGCTTGAAGCTCATTGTAATCGGGAGAGTTAAGTTGATCATTTGTAAAATTATTATTGGAAAAATTAAATACTATCTGTCCGTATGAACCGGTATTATAGCTTGCTCTAAATCTTGTCAGCAATCTATCGTTACTAATGTCTTGAACCGATGTTGAACTATAGCCAAGTGTAACGGATAACCGCAGCTTGCTTTGAAGGAAACTTTTGCCAACCGTCTCGCTGATGTTATAAATGTCGGTAACCGATTGAGATAAATCGGCATTGCTGTAAAAAAAGTTGGTTGAAAAATTCCACTGCGATGGAAGAAAAATTGAATGCGTTAAATTTATTGAGTTCGTAATATTCTTATTATTGTTTTGTTGTAACGGATTTTCATTCTGTGAATTTGTGTAGTTATATGAAATATTAATATTGTTTTGTGCCTCAAGCCAAGTAAAGCTGAATCGCGGAGAAATAACTAAGTTATTCAGTCTGTAATTACTTCGAATAGAATCGCGATCATGTTTTGAAACTATTTGGTTGTTGTTGAACTGCGTGTTAAAACCAAAAACTTGATTGATTTGCCAATCAACATTTAGTCCGCCGGTAAATCGATTGGTGGTAGCTAGTTTTTGATCACGTAAATTGTTGAATCTTATTCCGGCTTTACCTCGCAACCTTAATCTGTTGTCCAAAAGTTTTACAGTCGGTTGACCGGTAATTTCAAAAACATCGTTTGCGAGTTGAGCATAACCAAGACTCACAAAACCGGGACCGATCCATTTTGAATTAATTCTAAAATCCCATGTATTGGATGGCTTTATATTTAGATTAGCTATCACTGCACCGTCAATTTGCGTTGATGTCCGCGGTGTAAAAAAGAAGCTCGGAATATTAGGAGCGTCATCAAGTTTGTCAGAATTAATATCATTTGACAATGCAGAAACGGCAACTTCCGCATTAAAGTTAATTACATCGGAAGGTTTTATACCGAATGAAATAGATGCTGTTAGGTTTTCTTCCGGTTTAAAATAGAGTGAATCATTCTCAATCGAATTTGTATCATCAACAGCATGAAGAAGATTCAATGAAATGAAACTCGCTTCTTGGTCTCCATATCCGATTGATGCCGAATACATATACTGCGAACGAACTCCCAATCTACCGAAAGATGAATCCGGAGTAGTTTGTTTTTTAGATCTTCCGTAGAGAACCTTTAATTGAAAGTCTCCGGGAGTCAATTCGAACCCTCCACCAAGTAAGCGAGTGTCACCATAAGTTAATTGTGAAATTTCTGTGTTGAAGTATCCGCCATGAAGCGTGAGCCAATCGGAGATTTGCGGACTTACTCCAAACTGATTAAACGGCTGCCGGAATTCGGAATCTTGTGTTGAGAGCATAAATTCGAATGGAAGATTAATTTGATCGAAGAGAGTTAGATTTAATCTCAAAATACCACGGGAAGTGAAAGACTCACGCCGGTTTTCAATACCGGATGCGTTATAAAAATCGTTGTTGATTTTCAGTGACCCGTCTACCTTTACATCTTGCCCCCTAACTTCACTCGCCATCAAAATGAAAAGCAAAAGGGCAGTTAACCCCGCCCCTTTTTTAATAAAACTAAAATAAAGCATTACAACTATATTTAATTTTTAATATCTGATTTCTATTACGAAAATAGGACATTCTCTCTTAATGTCAAGTAAAGGTCAAAGTTTTCATCTTAAATATCTTGCCGAAACCCAAATTTGTGAGTGAAATCAAAAATTTTACCGTTTAGCGATCGAAAAAAGAAACAACAATTTTTGATTTTGCTAAAAACCTTTTTTAAAATGTTCATTCTTTTTTTCTATATTTATTCTCAAATATGAATTTTTTGTCAAATATTTCAGTATTTGATTTTCACCGACAACACCGGAGCTATCATGAATAAATTTTTCTTATTTACAATTTTGGTCTTTTTCACTTTAACGATAACAACTGTTTCGCAAGACGACCCTCCGCGCTTAAGTCCGAAAGCTTCCGTATCGCAAGTTATCGGATACACAGAGGTTTCAATAACTTATAGCAGACCCGGAGTTAAAGAGAGAGATATTTGGGGCGGGCTCGTACCCTACAATCAAGTTTGGAGGACAGGCGCAAACGAAGCGACAACTATCGAATTTAATAACGATGTAGTTATTAATGGAAATGAAGTTCCGAAAGGGAAATATGGACTTTTCACAATTCCCGGAGAAAACAAGTGGACAATAATTCTAAATAAAGTTTGGGATCAATGGGGAGCTTTTAACTATAACGCGGAAGAAGACTTTCTCAGGTTCAATGCAAAACCTGAAAAGAGTGATTTTACCCCAAGATTACTTTTTACATTTGAATATGTTTCGCCATATTCCGCAAATGTTCTTCTGGAGTGGAACCATATTGAAGTTCCTTTCTTGATAGAAACAAATTAAAGTCACTTTGTGATTCGCTGTGGTAACTTCATGATGAAGAACGCAAGATGCAGTTCACACAGAGAGCTCGCATGAGATAAAACATACTTCCCTAAAAGGTGAACAATTTTTTTGTAAGTTTTGTTTAAATGGTTTTCACAGATGCTCTTGTGTATTACATCTAAATTTGAAAGGATTCTATGAAGAAGTTTGAAATTCCGGAACATTATAAAAGCTCAATAATATCTACAATAAAAGAATTACGTAAAATTAATGATCCGCGAAAAAAGGATTTCACACCAACCGAGTTAGATTTCGGACCGGTTAAGTTTTACATCGCGCGTCATTTTGGTTTTTGTTACGGTGTAGAAAACGCAATTGAAATAGCATACAAAACTGTTGAAGAAAATCCCGGCAAAAGAATTTTTCTGTTAAGTGAAATGATCCATAACCCCGGGGTGAATGCTGATCTTCAAAAACGCGGTATTAATTTTATTATGGACACCGAAGGAAATCACCATTATGAATGGGAAGAAATTACTAACGATGATATAGTTTTAATTCCCGCATTCGGCACTACGTTAGAAATTGAAAAGAAACTAAAAGAAATGGGCATTCCAACCGAGCAATATGATACAACATGCCCGTTTGTTGAAAAAGTCTGGAACCGTGCAAATGATTTGGGAGAAAAAGAATACACGGTTGTAATTCACGGAAAACATAATCATGAAGAAACAAGGGCAACTTTTTCTCATTCTGTTCGTAATGCGAAATCCGTTATTGTTAGAGATATAAATGAAACTGAAACTCTTGCAAAAATTATTCTCGGTGAAATACCTAAAGAAGAATTCTATAAAATTTTTGAAGGAAAGTATTCCAAGGGTTTTGATGTTGAAAAAGATTTATTGCGTGTCGGAGTAGTAAATCAAACTACAATGCTTGCATCAGAGACACAGGAGATTGCAGATTTACTTAAGCGAACAATGATTGACAAATACGGAAATGAAAACATAAAAGATCACTTTGCCGATACACGCGATACTCTCTGTTATGCAACAAACGATAATCAATCCGCAACTTATGGATTAATGGAAAGTGATGCGGACCTTGCAATTGTTGTCGGAGGTTATAACAGTTCGAATACTTCGCATATTGTTGAATTGCTCGAATCAAAGTTCCCAACTTACTTTATAAATAATGCAGATAAAATTCTTTCGGAGAATTTAATAAGTCATTTTGATGTTCACTCAAAAGAAGAAAAGACAGCCGAAAATTTCCTTCCTGAAAAAGAACCTGTTAAAATTGTTTTAACGAGCGGCGCTTCCTGCCCGGATGCTTATGTTGATGAAGTGTTAACTAGAATTTTATCTTTTTACAAAAACACCAGGTCAATTGAAGAAGTGATTGAAGGATTAGAAAATTAATTCGATTTAACGCAGGCTTTGATTTAACAAAGCCTGCTGATTTTAGAAAATTTACTTTGATTGATATTTAACTTGCCCGCCGACAATTGTATAAAGAACTTTCGTGTTTGGAATTTGCCAATCTTCACAAGTAAGTAAATTATTATTTAGAATAACTATATCCGCGAGTTTACCGGGTGTTAAACTTCCTTTTAAATTTTCCTCAAACGCGGCATAAGCTCCGTTTATTGTATATGACCGGAGCGCTTCCTCGCGTGTCATCTTTTGTTCGGGGTAAAATGTTGTTTCGTCGGGAAGCATTCTTGTAACAGAAGAATAAAAGCTTGCTATCGGACTAACGTCTTCAACCGGAGCATCTGTTCCGTTACAAATAGTTGCACCCGAATCAATTAACTTTCTCCACGGATAAGCGCCTTCCCGTGCACGATACGGACCAACCCGCTTTTTAACAAAGACCGCATCCGAGGTACAGTGAATGCCCTGCATTGCAGCAATTACACCAAGTTCCCCAAACTTTGGAATATCCGAATTGGATAAATGCTGAGCATGCTCAATGCGCCATCTTAAATTTTCATTATCACTTTCATCGTAAGAGTTTTCATAGATCTTTAAAACTTCTCTGTTGCCTTTGTCACCAATTGCATGAGTACACATTTGCAGATCGTTATCTAAACAAATTTCTGCTGTCTCTCTAAGCTCGCTCAATGGCGTTACATTTAAACCGGTAGTTGTCGAATCATCTTCGTATGGTGAAAGCAGCCAAGCGCCACGCGAGCCAAGAGCGCCGTCAATGTATTTTTTTACAGCTCGCACTGTAAGTTTATTATCGCCGTAACCGATCATTCGATAATCTTTTGCTTTCTCTTTTAACTCATCGTTATTTGCTGAAATCATTAAATAGAGTCGTAGCGGAATCTTATCGTCATCAACTAAATTTTTTAATATTTCTATTTCTTCGAAAGTAGAACCCGCATCATGAAAAGAGGTGATGCCTTTTGACAAACACTCTTCCGTGGCAAGTTCATAAGCTCTGATTTTTTCATTGAGTAGTTCTTCTTCTGTTAATTTTTCTCTCTGTTCTTGATAAATATTTGTTATCAAATTTTCAGCGTTCTCTTCGAAAACCCCGGTCAACCTTCCTGTGGAATCCTTAACAATATTTCCGCCCGAAGGACTTTCCGTTTGCGAAGTAACACCGGCAAGCTCCATCGCTGCTGCATTTGCAATTAATGCATGCCCGCTTGCATGTGTTAAATAAACCGGGTTACGCGGACTTGCGGCTGATAGTTGATTGTGATAAGGATAACCGTTGACATTCTCACTCGGTACAGGGTCCCATTTATCTTGATGCCATCCTCTTCCGGTAATCCATTCGCCGGGCAAGGTTTGTTCGGCAGCTTCCGCAACAATAGCAACAACCTCATCGAAGTTATTTGCTCCTCTCAGGTCAAGTATCATTTTCGACTTACCAATTCCAAGAAAGTGAGCATGACTATCAATGAAGCCGGGCATCACAAAGTTACCGCTCGCATCAATAACTTCTGTTGAATCACCTTTGTGATCAAGAATTTCTCCGGACTTTCCAACAGCCAAAATCTTTCCGTCTTTAACAGCTACAGCTTCAGCTGTTGAGTTAGTTGAATCAACAACAGCAACTTCACCGTTTATAATTATTAAGTCGGCTTTCGGTTTGTCGCTTCCACAAGAAATTAGAACAATTATTAAGAATATTACCGCTAAAATTTGAGTAATCCGTTTCATTTTTCCTCTTATAAAAGTTTTTGATAATTAATCCCTATTTACCTTTAAATTCGGGTTTTCTTTTTTCAAGAAATGCTTGAACTCCTTCTTTATAATCGCTTGTGTTTCCCGCGGCAACTTGTAATTGCTTTTCAACTTCAAGTTGATCGTCAAGGTTATTGTTCATCGAAAGGTTGAGCGCTTTTTTCGTTAAGACCAATCCGCGTGTCGGCATCTTGGCAATTTGCTCTGCAAGTTCTTTTACTTTTTCTGAAAACTCTGCTTCATTAAAAACTTTATAAACCATTCCGAGCTTTTCTGCATCGTGGGCAGAGACTTTATCGCCCATCATCATCAAAGCAGATGCTTTTTGAAAACCAATTAAACGCGGAAGAAAGTAAGTTCCGCCGCTATCGGGTATTAAACCAATCTTTGAAAACGCTTGAACGAAAGCTGCTTTTTCAGATGCCAGGACGATATCACAAGCGAGAGCCAAATTTGCGCCTGCGCCTGCAGCAACACCATTAACCGCGGCAATTACCGGTTTTTCAATTTCGCGTATAAGTTTAATGGTTGGATTATAGTTTTCATCCAGTATTTTTCCAAGATCGGCAAGGGGTTGATCTTTTGGAACAGCTTCGGCAAGGTCTTGTCCCGCAGAAAATGCTCGTCCCTCTCCCGTTATCACCACAACTCTAACTTCCTCGTTTTCCGCGCACTTCTTTAATGCATCTTGAACATTCCAACCCATTTCAATATTGAAACTATTCAGCAGATCGGGGCGATTGAATGTTATAGTTGCGACTCCGCCGGAAACACCAAATTTTATAAATTTATATTCCATGTTTGCCACTCATTCTTTACTTAAAAGATTTTGCAAAATAATAATTGTTACGGTAATTATCATTTTAAAGGTGATTCAAAATTGCAGAAATTAACCTCCCTTCGTGTCTAGGTTCTAATAAATTGTTTGCAATCCTTTAATCAATTAGTTTATTCATTCCTCTGCAATTCTTATATTGAGTTAAACATATAAGGAAATTATATGAAAGACATCGACCGCATTATTAACCTTCACAAAAAGAAATCAACTTCAAAAGTTTTAAAATATGGCTCAACTGAAAAAATAGAGATAAAAGCCCTCCAACGCGTATTAAACGACCTTGGTTTCGGTAGAGAATTAAAATGGGATAAATACAATGCGGATGGTTATTACGGCGATTGTACTCTAAAGGCGGTTGAAAATTTCTGCGATTATAACAAGATAAGAGCAAGTGGAAAAAGTGTTTCCCTAAAAGCAGCAGAAAAGATAATTGAAAGATACGAATTGATCGATGAGTTGAAGATTTTAAATGAAGCGCTCAAGCAAGGTGAGATCGAAACGCGAATCAAATTAAACGGACGCTATAAAACCGGAATCGCGGCAATGCAGACGCTGCTTGCAGAGCTTGGTTACAAAAGACAATTAAAATGGAACAAATACGGCGCCGACGGAGAATTCGGTAAAGCAACTACCTCTGCATTAAAAAAATATAGCGAAGACGAGGGTTACTTAGATTCCGGCGAAGCGTTAACGGAAAAATTAGCCGAATCAATAATTTCGAAATTCAAAAACTTTTATGGCTCGCAGTTTATGCGCGAGACAAACAAAATTGCCGAACTAACGGAAACGATCAGCGGCAGAAATGTTATAATCAGCGATGGCAACAGCAGGTGGACATTCCGCAAATATAGACAAGGGCTTTTTACTTTTGGTAAAAATAGACCGAAAGATTTTATTGAGACTTATAAACCGACTCTAACGCATATGGGATTGAACTCATCTGCCATTAATGTAATGATCTCGGTATCGGAAAACGAAGGGAATCTTGATGCTGTTAATACTTGGGATAATGCATTTCTTTCTTTCGGAATGTATCAATGGACACTCGGTACAAGCACAAATCCTGGCGAACTTCCCGCCCTTTTGAAAAAAATTAAGTTATCCAGCCCAACTTCGTTCGATCAATATTTTTTATCCAAAGAACTTGATGTTCACGAAGCAGATGACACAACCGGTTATCTTTCGTTAAACGGTAGACGACTCGGTAATGCACACGACAAAGAAAAACTTAGAACGCACGAGTGGACGTTCAGATTTTGGAAAGCCGGGCAAGATGAAAAGATTCAAGCTATTCAAATTGAGCATGCATACAAAAGATTAAATCTGTTTTATAAATCAATTCACTACAGAGTTGATGAATTTTATATTTCAGACTTGGTCAAATCTGAATACGGAGTTGCTCTGCTTTTAGATAATCACGTAAACAGACCGGGATACTTAGTTGATACATTAAAGAAAACTCTTAATAGCGTTGACTTAGGTAACCCGAAAAATTGGGGAACGGAAGAAGAAAAGAAATTTTTGAAAGAGTATTTAGCGGTTCGTAAATCATTCGGGAAACATCCGATGACTGATGCGGACGGAAGAGCTGCCGTAACCAAAAAGTTTGTGCGAAACAATATTATCTCCGATGAACGGGGAAGTTTCAGCGGTTAACATTGCTCAATGAATCGATGGTTATCCAGTAAACTCTTGAAAGCCCTGCCTCGGGAATGTATGCGTGTTCAAATGGATCTCTCGTATCCAGCGCTTTCTCTTGATAAAAATATTTCTCGCTGGGATTACTTCTTGTAAAAAACAAAAATGAGCCGTCGTAAGAAATTCTTGGACAGTACTCATGATCGTTTGTGTTGATTTTTCCACCTAAATTAATTGGCTCACTCCAAGTGGCATCTATCAATTTTGAATAATAAATATCGCCGCTGCCGAATCCATCATTTCTATCCGAGCTGAAGAAAAGTTCATTCCCGTCTTTTGATATAGAGGGGTCAAAGTCACGCGCGTTGCTGTTAATCGGCTCGGGCAATCGTTCGGGT
This sequence comes from Melioribacteraceae bacterium, assembly GCA_034521465.1. GTDB lineage: Bacteria > Bacteroidota > Ignavibacteria > Ignavibacteriales > Melioribacteraceae > SURF-28. The sequence continues at coordinate 196,467 of JAXHMN010000025.1, forward strand.
TGAGTGAATTTACCATCAACCAATTTTGATTTATATAAATCCCAGTAACCTTCTGCGCTTGATCGCGACGAAGCAAAATACAACTCCCCCTCTTCCGACAACGTTGGTGAAAACTCATCGTCATTTGAGTTCACTTCTTCGAGAAAGAATGGCTCACCCCAAATCCCATTGTTTCTTTCAGAAAACCAAATGTTAAAATTGTAATAATTTTCGTCGGCAGTTCCTTTAATTGGTCTATCCGATGAAAAGAAAAGTTTTTGATTATCCGGGGATACAAATGGATCAGTGTAGTTGTGTCCGTCGATAAAAGAAAGAGGTCTCGGGTTAGTCCAGTTTTCATCTACTAATCTAGAGTAGAAAATTACCATCGAATCGTTATCAAGTGTAGTGCGGGTAAAATAGAATTCTTTACCGTCAGGCGAAAAGACAAGGTTCTGTAAGTGATAACTATCTTTAATCAATCCGGCTAAAAATAATTTTGCTTCACCGTAAGGAAAAGATTCACCTAGGTATTCGCCTCCGAGCTTTGTAATATCCAGCGAAACTTCTTCCTCTTCCGATGAACATCCAAACATGAAAAACAACGCTATAAAAATTACTAATATTCTATTCATCACCTTAATCTTTCAATTACTTCTACACTTACCCAATAAATATCTCCCGAACCGTTATATGGATTGTTAAACTCTTCGACTAATCTTTCGTACGACATTTTTTGATCATAAATCCTGTCGTTAACTCTGTTGCTTGTAAAGAAAAGATATTTTCCATCGGGCGTTATGGACGGACAATATTCAAGTTTGTTCGTGTTAACTCCATCCCCTAAATTTTTTGGTCCGCTCCAAGTTCCGTCTTCTGCTTTAAAATTCACCCAGAGATCACCGCCACCAAAGCCATTGCCAAAACCGGTTGTTGTGTAAATCAAATAAGAACCGTCTTTTGAAATGAACGAGTTAAACTCGTCGTTTTCAGAATTTACTTTGTCACCGAGATTCTCCGGCTTTTGATATTCACCATCAACAAATTTCGATACATAAATATCTTCTCTTCCAAATGAATCTTCTAAATTTGCGGTGAAATATAAATCGCCCGTTTCGGTCAATGTTGGATAAAATTCGTTTACTTCGGAATTAACCGGTTCGCCGAGGTTTTGGGGTTCTCCCCATGACCCATCATCATTTTTCTCTACATACCAAATATCAAAATCTTTTGATGTGGTTCCTTCAACCGGTCTGTTTGATGCAAAGAATAATCTGCTTCCATCCAAAGCTATGAATGGTTCGATGTCATCGTAAACACCACTGAACGAAACAACTTTTGGAGTAGTCCATCTTTCGTTAACCATTTTCGTAACAACAATGGAACCGCGATCATTTTGCCAAATGGAAAAGTAAAACTCTTCACCGTCCGGTGAAAAGGCGGCATCTCTTTCATTCATTCCGGTGGAAACGAATTTAAGTCCAAATACTTTTGCCGTTGTATCCGGTGGTGTTTCTCCTAGATATTCTCCTTTTAGATTCATCCCCCGGGTTGGTCGTTCGGGCACTTCTTTCGTGCAGCCGAAAAATAAAGCGATTATAAACATAAATGTTAAAAACTTTTTCAATTTTCCTCTCCTTAATTAAAATCCTCTTTTTGAATACTTTTCAATTTTCACTTTTTGTTTTGCTATCCAATTATTTGGATCGATCTTAGGTTCTATCATCGGATTAAACTTTACAGCCGTTTCGCCGTTTTTCATTTCAAGTGTTTTTATTTCGTTCCCGAGCTGTATTTCTACCGGCATTTCGAATATTGAATTATCCGGCATGTTCCATTTTAACCGGAGTTCATTTTCGTAATCTTTTTCTATTAATACAGCAGCCAGTTCCGGTAGTTTTGCGTTTTTTAAGTAAGCGTAAAATAGCCACTCTAAATTTTTGCCGGAAATTTTTTCGGCTTGTTGAATTAAATCTTCGGTTGTTACAAGTCTGCATTGCGAACCGTCGGTTGTTTTTTCAAGTTCTTCAGTAGGATAAGCCCATCGTCTTAATATCTTCAAAGAAAACTTCATCACCTAGATAATAACGCAAAGTATGCACGAACCAGGCGCCTTTATAATAAATATCCGGGTGGTAGGCATCGTTTGAAGAGACGCTGCCGTCGGGCAGAATTGGTTTTGTGTTCATCATTCTAAAAGTCTTCATATATTTTTTAAGACCTTCCAAACCATCCAGCTCTTCTGCATAAAGGGCTTGCATATAAGTTCCAATGCCTTCGTGAATCCAGAAGTCGCGCCAATCTTTAGCGGTAATTAAGTTGCCCCACCACTCATGTGCAAGTTCGTGGTGATGAAGCCAATCAAAACCAAACTCATTATTTTTATAACCGTTACCGTATGCAATAATTGTTTGATGTTCCATGCCCAGATAGGGCGTTTCTGCAATTCCGTATTTATCTGCTCTAAAGGGATATGGCCCGCAGTACTTTTCGTAAAATGAAAGATGATCTAAAAATTGTTCGGTGAAAATCTTTGCAGTATCATAGCTTTCGGGCAGGACATAAAATTCAACCGGGAATTTTTCGCCGGCAATGCTCGTAAATGTACGAGAGATTTTTTTGAATGGTGCGAGTGTAATGTTAACGTTATAATTATTAATAGGATTTGAAGTAAACCAGTGGGTTGTTTTCCAACCTTCTTTGTTAATTTCTTCACTTAACATAACTCCGTTTGATGCACAAACCAAATTTGCTGGCGCAGTAATTTTTATTGAAACAGAATCAGGTTCATCGGATGGATGATCTTTGCATGGAAACCAGATATCAGCTCCTCCGCCTTGACAAGTCACACCAACCCAATGAGAACTATCTGCGGTTTTTGCCCAAACAAAGCCGTCTTCCCAAGGAGCTCTTTGTGCTTCGCGAGGATGACCGCTATAGAATATTTTTGCGCTTAGTACATCACCCATATTTGTATTTTTTATATCTGTCTTAATCAACCCATCTTTGTGAATGAACTCAGATTCTTTTTCATTTATTAAAACTTTTTCAATATTGAAAACTGTATCGAGATGCAAAACAAAAGAATTTGTTGGAGCTGTTATTTCTGCATTGATAAGAGTTGAGCCGGAAATAAATTTTTTGTCGGGGTTAATTTTTAAGTCGATCTCGTAAAACTTAACATCGTATGCTGCTTGCTCGGGAAGAATCGGTCCGCCGGAGTCTTGATTACCAAATTGGGCAAAAATGGGAATCGAGATTATAAACAAGGCGGTAAATAATTTATTCATTTGATGGACGAGTTTGTTCGCAACTAAAATACTAAATCCTAATTTCGAAATCCTAAACAAATCCAAATGCTAACGATAAATCCAAAACAAAAGCTGTCGCATTCGAGTTTTATTTGTATTTAATTTGCTTGGAATTAGGTTTTCTGTAAATAATTTATTCATTTGATGGACGAGTTTGTTCGCAACTAAAATACTAAATCCTAATTTCGAAATCCTAAACAAATCCAAATGTTTAAACGATAAATCCAAAACAAAAGCTGTCACATTTCGAGTTTTATTATTTGTATTTAGAATTTGTTTAGGAATTAGGTTTTCTGATTTAGTGCTTTCTTTAGATGCACTTAAAATGCTCGAACGGCTGTTGGCATTCATTGCAATAGTGAAGCGATTTACATGCAGTTGATCCAAACTCTGATGTGAGTTTTGTGCCTTTCGAATTGCAGTAAGGACATTGAACGGGGTTGGTAATTAAATCATGATAAAATTCATCTTCCGCTTTTCCTTCGGGTGGAGCAATTCCGTATTCTTTTAGTTTTCTTTTTGCTTCATCGGTGAGCCAGTCTGTTGACCAAGCAGGATTATAAATTTTCTTAACCGAAACTTTTTCATATCCTTGTGCGTTAAGCTCGTTTATAATTTCATCTTCTATTGCCTTCATTGCCGGGCAGCCGGAGTAAGTCGGAGTGATCTTAACCAGCAATTCATCTTCATTGAATTTAACTTCTCGAACAATTCCCATTTCAACAATGTTGATTGCCGGTATTTCGGGATCGGGAATGTTTGTAAGTAATTCTATTATTGTTTTTGTGTCAGTCATTGATTCAAGTCCATCCGCTGAAAATCACTTGCCCCGACATTTATGTCGGGATTGAAAATAAGAACAATATTTTGGGCTTTAGCCCCATAGCCAATTTTAAAATGGGACTAAATTCCAAATAAGTTTTATGTTTTCCTCCGTCCACTGAAGAGTGTGTTGCGCAACTAATAAGCTAGGTCGTCACGGACCCGCGCCCGAGGCGGGCAAGCATTCCGTGACGAAAAAACTCTGTAACCTCAATAAACGAGCTTCCTCAGTCGAGGTATGGACCTCGACTGCCTAGTCAGCGACTTACGTAACACACTCTGAAGTGGACGGCAATTTATTTTATTGTTAAGATTTTCACCACTTAGCGCCGGGATGCGAGCGTGCAACAATTTGCATCTCCGCCAATATGTGCCCGAGATGTTCTGTGTGATCTCCATTGCGTCCGGCTCTTAAACTCGTGTTTGGTTCTTCGGGTAATTTTAAAGTTGCTTCGGTAATAACCTTTTCAACTTCTTCATTCCATTGCACTTCAATTGCTTTCGCAGAAGGAACATAATTATCTTTTATCAATTTTTCATCTACTTCATTTTCAAAGAAAAGTTCACCGGTAAATCTCCAAAGATCATCAACAGCATTTTGAATTTTTTTATGACTCTCTTCGGTGCCGTCACCCAATCTAAGCAACCAAGATTTACTGTGGCGTAAATGATACTTTGCTTCTTTCAAGGACTTAGCAGCAATTCCCGCCAAGTCTTCAAGTTTGCTTTTTGAAAGCTCTTCATAAAAAGGAACAGAAAAAACATCGACAAAAAATTGCCGGACTATTGTATATGCAAAATCAATGTTCGGCTGTTCAACTAATTGTAAATTTTTGAATTCCGTTTCATCTCTGAAGTAAGCAAGATCGTCTTCGTTACGATTTTTATTTTCAACTTCTGCAGCTAATGATAAAAAGCCGTTCGCCTGCCCAACACAGTCAAGCGCAATGTTTGCAAGTGCAATGTCTTCTTCGAGTATTGGCGAATGTCCGCACCATTCTGAAAGCCGGTGCCCGAGGATCAACCGGTCATCGCCAAGTCGCAAAAGGTACTCAAATAACTCGTTTCTTATTTCACCATTAATTTCCATTAAACATTCCTCACCCCTTTTGGAGTAGAATAAAATTGCGGGTGGCGATATGCTTTATCGTTGCCGGGATCGAAAAACGGTCCGTCATCCGAAGGACTTGACGCAACGATTGCATCCGCGGGAACAACCCATAAACTGACCGCTTCACCGCGTCTAGTATAAACATCTCTTGCATTCTGCAATGCGGTTTCGGCATCAGCTGCGTGAACACTTCCGGCATGTTCATGCGGTCTGCCGGTTTTTGCTTGCGTAAACACTTCCCAAAGCTTTCCTTCATCACTCATCATTTTTAAATCCTAATTTCTAATTTCGAAATGCTAAACAAATTCTAAATCCTAAATAGGAAATTCAAAACGTTTACTTTGATTTTTCTAAAATTGCTCCAAAGATTTTCATTAATTCTGTTCCTTCTTGAATAAGCCTGTCGCGTTCAACTTCTTGATCTTGATTGCACAATATTAAATTTAACCAGTAAATTGTTTCTTTTGATTCCTTCCGAGAAATTTTAATTCTCATCAAAAAATCTTTTTTTCCTAAAGCCTCGTTTGCTTCTCTATAATTTGCCCCGATTGAACCTGATGATCTAACACACTGCTTTATATCTTCATTATTGATTAAATCTTTTGGAACATTTCTTAAATGTTTTCTTACATCTTTAGCGTATTTATCAAATCCGTTTCAATATTCTTTATTAGGTTTTATTGTTTGTTTAGGATTTAGACATTAGCATTTAGTGCTTGCTTTTTCTCCGCATACGCTAAAGCAGCTTTTCTAACCCAAGCTCCATCCTCATGCGCTTTCCTTCTTGCGCGGAGTCTTTCTCTATTCATCGGTCCGTTGCCTTTAACGACTTTCCAAAACTCATCCCAATCGATTTCACCGAATTCCCATTGACCGGTTTCTTCATTGTACTTTAAATCCGGATCGGGAATTGTTAAATCAACAGCTTTTGCCTGCGGAATTGTTAAATCAACAAACCGCTGACGAAGTTCATCGTTACTTTTGAGTTTAACTTTCCAGCGCATTAGTTCGGCTGAGTTGGGTGAATCTTTGTCCGGCGGTCCAAACATCATTAAAGTTGGCCACCACCAACGGTTAACTGCATCCTGCGCCATTTTCTTTTGTCCGGGATGTACCGTTAGACAAGCGTCGCGATTATTTCATAGCCCTGCTTCTTATGAAAGTTTTCTTCTTTGCAAATTCTAACCATAGAGCGAGAGTAAGGTCCGTATGAACTCTTTGCAAGCATCGTTTGGTTGACAATAGCAGCTCCGTCAACAAACCATCCGATTACCCCAATATCAGCCCAGGATAAAGTCGGATAGTTAAATATACTAGAATACTTTGCTTTACCTTCAAGAAGTTGTTCGAGTAACTCGGCACGGTCACTGCCGAGAGTCTCGGTAGCGCTGTAAATGTAAAGTCCATGACCCGCTTCATCTTGAACTTTTGCTAGAAGTCCCATTTTTCTGCGCAGACTTGGTGCACGGGTAATCCAGTTTCCTTCTGGAAGCATTCCGACAACTTCGGAGTGCGCATGCTGGCTCATCATTCTGACAAGTTGTTTTCTATATCTTTCCGGCATCCAATCTTTTGGTTCGATAACTTCGCCGGCTTCTATTCTTTCTTCAAAATTTTTAAGCTGTTGTTCTTCGCTCATCTTATCCTCCCTTCTTAGGGGAATTAATATATGATATCTTTTTTAACGATTCAATGTTTTGTAAAGTTTCAGACTGTTTGCATGGCATCTAAAATTTCGTTTGTCTGCGAAAATCAATTCTTTCTGTAACCTCAATGTTCTAAGGTCGGTGTAAATAATTCGCCTATTGGCTCCATCTTTTTTGCACTGATAAATGGTTCTGAAACCCACCCCTCGCAATTTTCACTCTTAATTTTAAGATAATATCTACCCTCCTCAGCAACATATTGTGTAGATAAAACCTTAACATAATCACCATGAGATAAGCTAAACAAAACTTTAGTTCTGTTATATGAATTCCATATATTAATTTTTGAAATAGTAACTGGTGTTGCGGCTTCTAAATCACGTCCATCTAAATATGCAAAACCCGGGATCTGTATTTTACCTTTAGATAAAGTAAGGTTCTTTGGTTGATTTCTATCTTGTGTTGTATTATCAACTATTTGAAGAAGAATTACTATCACAATTAAACCCAGAAAAACAAAAAAGAATAATTTCGTTTTTTGAAACGGTAATCTTTCCGACATCTTTAGGTATCCTTGTTTATCATATAAAAATTCTATTTACAATTTGCTAACCGTATACCTTATCATTATTATTTTCCAAGTAGCTGAAATAATGTTGTAGTAAATCCAACTTGAAACTGCCAATCTACTGCGTGGTCATTAAGACCGGCAAAGTATGCTGCGTCTAGAATAAACCGCGGAGAAACAGCATAAGAAATACCGACATCGGCATAAACAGGTTTTGCAACTTCATTGCTTTCGCCAAATATTTCTAAATAAATCCCCATGGGGCTGTCAAAGTTAGGACTCAACGCAACGGCATAAATAAACGATTGATCCCCCGCAAAACTTCGCGAATGAAAAACACCCCCAACCGTAGCATCAAGCTGAAACATCTCTCGTGTAAAAGACCATGCTGAATAAAGCGTGAATCGATTATTTTCGTTTTGTAAAAACTCAGATCTCCCGAGAAGGGCTATCGACATTCCGGGATCGCTGTAAATTTGAGACTTAAGCTGCACTCCAAAATCACCCACTTCAGTTTCCGAAGTCCCGGCAAACTCAGAATGATTTACTATTCCGCTCATCAAGAAACCAAGTTCAAAGTTTGGCAACGCAGTGAATTTTAACATAGCCGGAATGCTCCAAAAGTTTTCTTGAGCAGCCCATCCAAGCTCAAGTTCGGTGTAACCGTAGGAAGTTAAAAAACCATTATCCGCAGCCGAAGGGCGAGTAGCGTTGGCTGATACTTCTTGTGCAAAAATCTTCATAGTAGCCATCAGCAAAAAGAGCAATAAGATTCTCTTCATTTTTTCTCCCATTAATTTTACTGCGTTCTATCTTTCCCTTACTTCTTTCAAAATATCTATAATCTCTTCTTTGCTTATTTTAAGGTTGATGCCCTTAACGGCAAGCGGTGACTTCTTTTCAGCTATTGATTTCAGTTCAAACATTGACCCGTCTTTTCTTTTTATTAACACCCTTCCTTCTTTCTTTGCTTTGTCAAGTAAACTAGCCAACCTTTGTCTTGCCTCGCTATATGTATATGTATTCATTTTACACCTCTAGCACTTTAATTTTCAAGTTTCTTTGCAACTTCCATCAACCTGCTATCTAGAGTTAATAAAGGGAATGCCAAAACCTCTTGCACATTCAAGAAAATAGGAGTCATAAGCATAAATGCCGAATTGATCTGAAATTTCAAGAGATCGTTTTAGATCAACATCTACCAACCTTATTGGTATCAACTGGTAAATGTCAATCGCCTTTTTCGCGCTCTTTAGATCAATTCTTTTTCGTTTTAACATGGCAGAAAAAGCATTTCCAACCTCCCAATGAATAACCGCCGGCGCAAGTAAATCTTCGTTTTTCGTCAATTTTACCAGTTTGGTTTTACTTTTTTCATTTGTGATCACTGATATGACAATAGAAGTATCAACAACCAAACTCATAGAAGTCGCCCTCATGTACAATTGTACAGAAAGTTATAAATTTCGGCACTTTAAAGCAACATAAAATCATCTCTTTTTATCTTACTGATAATCCAAGCAACTTTTCTTATTTTTTAAGACACGTTTGTTTTATTTTCGCAATTTCTTAAGGAAGCTATGGATTCGATTAAAAATTTTTTCTACCCAAAATCTATTTGTGTTGCAGGCGCATCTACAAAAGAAAAAAGCATTGGTTATGAATTGTTAAAAACTATCAGCAGTTATGGTTACAAAGGCGTTATCTATCCCGTTAATCCGAAAGCCGAAAGTGTACTGGGTTATAAGTGTTACAAATCAATTGATGATATTGAAGGCAATATTGACTTAGGAATCGTTGTTGTTCCCAAGCAATTTGCAGAAGATTCTATAGATGAGCTCTTAGCAAAAGGGGTAAAATCAATTGTGTTGATAACCGCGGGGTTTAGAGAAACCGGAAAAGAAGGTGCTGAAGTTGAAAAAAGAATCACTCAAAAAATTAAGGGCGCCGGCGGTAGGTTGGTCGGACCGAATTGCATGGGCGTTATAAATACAATCGAATCAACAAAATTAAATGCAACGTTTGTAGCGGAAAAACCAGCGACCGGCGGTACGGGGTTTTTATCACAAAGCGGTGCGCTTGGCGCCGCGGTACTAAACTCACTTCGTGAAACCGATATTAAATTTGCACATTTTATAAGTGTCGGAAACAAAGCCGACATAAATGAAAACGATCTGCTTACTTATTGGCAGAACGATGATAACATAAAAACAATCACAACTTACCTGGAAAGTTTTGTTGATGGCGAGAATTTCATTAAGCCGCTTATAACGGGCGAAGTAACAAAGCCGGTGATCGTTTTGAAAGCGGGCAAAACTTCAAGCGGAATGAAAGCGGCTTCTTCGCATACTGGCGCGCTTAGCAGTCAAGACCAAGTTGTTGAAGCGCTCTTAAAACAATTTGGAATTTTACGAGTCGATAACATAAACGAACTCTTTAACACCGCAAAGGGATTTGAAAACTTTCCGTTCCCAAAGGGAAATAGAATTGCTGTAATCACAAACGCCGGCGGTCCCGCAATCTTAACGGTCGATTCACTCGAAAAAGAAAATCTTGTGCTTGCCGAGTTTTCAAAAGAAACACAAGAGAAACTTAAGGAAGTTGTTAATCCCGAAGGAAGCATTGCAAACCCGGTAGATCTGCTTCCCGGCGCAACTGCGGAAGTTTATAAACGCGTTAATGAAATAGTTGTAGAAGACGAAAATGTTGATGCTGTTATTTCGATCTTTGTTCAACCGGTAATGGTTGAGCCGATGGAAGTTGTTGAATCCGTTAATGAAATAGATTCGGAAAAGCCGATATTGCAAATTGATATGCCGCTTCCGGAGTTTTGGGAAGATTATAGAAAGTTCTCAAAAAAGAATCTACCGATTTTCCGTAACCCCGAAGATCCCGCACCGGTTATTTCAAACATGCTTTATTATTCAATGGCTCAAGCCGGATTAAAAGACCATAGAAATGAATATGCAGATCAATTTGCAATGCGCGGTAAAGGTAAATTTAATTTTAACCCGGGATTCATTTCACAAGAAGAAGTAATTGAAATTACATCACATTACGGACTCCCAAACATTAAAAATACTTTTGTCGCACCAACCGAACTCAACAACGTTGACGATGATATCTTTCCGGTTGTGTTAAAGGGAATTAACCACGAGGTGATTCATAAATCGGAACTTGACGCCGTCAAACTCAACATCAAAACAAAGGATGAACTGCTTGCGAAAGCAAACGAGATAACAGAAAGTTTTAATAAATATAAATTTGACGTTGAGCAATTTTTAATTCAACCTTACATTGAGATAAAACATGAAGTATTGTTGGGCGGTTACAGAGACCCTTCATTTGGACCGGTTATAATGTTCGGAACTGGCGGCAAGTATGTTGAAGTTGTCTGTGATACCGCTATCCGCTCTGCATATATGTCGGATAATGATTTGAATGAAATAATTGAAGAAACAGTGATCGGTAAAATACTGAAAGGCGTCCGCGGTGAAAAAGGAATTGATCTAGAGGAGTTGAAAAAAGTTATCCGCGCATCGTCAAGAATGATGATAGAAAATGAAACCATTGTTGAATTTGATTTGAATCCGTTAATTATTTCAAAAGACAATTCAATCCACGCGGTTGATGTGAGGATTAAAGTGAGTTAGCTTTTTTGCGTCCTCCGCGGCTTCTTGGCGGACTTTGCGTGAACCCTAAATGTAAGTTCACGCAAAAATCGCAAAGAAAAACATGCTGCCGACTGGCAGGCGCTAAGCCCGCTAAGTTAAAACTAGTTCCCATTTATCTATTCCTTCCGTCACTCTAATAAGGTGCTCTGTTTTTCTGTTGACAAAAGACTCACATTCGGCTATAATTAGCCGTGAGAGTTCTCAATTAGAATTAAGGAAAAACAAGAAGTTAAAGAGGACAAGAAATATTTCTCAAGACAATTATCCCGAGTAGAAAAGCAAAAAGAGATTTAAATAAAGGTGGTAATAATGGCTAAACAAAAATTAGGTAAATATGAAAAAGAAATTCTTGATTCATTTGAAAATGATGAATGGCAAGAAGTAGAAAATATGGAAGAAGAAATTGATAAACATTCCAAATATGCCGAAGAAACGTTTAAAAAAAATAAAAGAGTAAATATTCGTCTTTCACAGAAAGATATTAATCTTATTAAAATAAAAGCGATGGAAGAAGGAATTCCTTATCAAACATTGATGGCAAGTGTGCTGCACAAATTTGCCGCCGGGAAAACTTCTACACCTCCAACAGAATAATTTGTTCTGTCGGTTAACAACGATGGCAACTCAAAAATTCTTTAATTCCCATTTAATCAATCCTTCCGTAAATTAGCGAAACTGATTATTTATTTTATCTTAATAACAAATAACCTAATAACTCAATAAACAAAAATGAAGATAGCTTTTGCCGCAAGTGAAGTTGTTCCTTTTGCAAAGACAGGCGGATTAGCAGACGTATCCGGCGCACTCCCTATTGAACTAGAAAAACTTGATCACGATGTAAAAGTTTTTATGCCTAAGTATTCCTCGGTTGATGAAGAAAAGTTCGATTTGGAACACGTTGCATGGGCAAGCCCAATGCCGATTCGTGTTGCCGGAATTGTCTATGATGTAAACATCTACAAATCTCTTCTTCCCGGATCAAAGGTTGAAATATATTTCATTGATTGTCCGCACTTTTTTAACCGCCACAATCTTTACACCGATGAGTGGGATGAAGATCAAAGATTTATCTGTTTTGCAAAATCGGTGATAGAAACCTTACAGCGTTTACAATGGGCGCCTGATGTTATTCACTGCAACGACTGGCAAACCGGCTTGATCCCCCTTTACATTAAAGATAATTACAGTTGGGATAAACTTTTTGATCATACTTCAACTCTATTTACAATTCACAATGTTGGCTATCAAGGTAAATTCACTGCACAAACTCTATTAAACGGAGAAATTGATCCTACGTTTTTTAGCGAAGGTGGAAAAGTTGAACACGAAGGATTAGTCAATTTTTTAAAAACCGGAATTTCGTTTGCGGATGTCATTAACACAGTCAGCGAAACTTATGCGAAGGAACTTCTCACCACTGAATATGCCCACGGTATGGAAAAGGTTCTGCAGTATAGAGAAAAGGATTTTTACGGAATTATAAACGGTGTTGATTATTCAATCTGGAGCCCGGAAACCGATAAACTTATTCCTCACAATTACTCAATAAACAATCTTTCCGAAAAAGAAAAAAACAAAAAAGAACTATTGAAGCACTTTTCGATGCCATATAAAAAAGCTGTTCCATTAATCGGCATTGTTTCGCGATTTGCTATTCAGAAAGGTTTCGATTTAATCCAATCTGCCCTATCAGGATTGATGGAGTTAGATGCACAATGGGTGATTCTCGGAAGCGGTGAAAAGGAATACGAAAACACCTTTGTTGCTCTACAGGATCAAATGCCGGAAAAAGTCGGCGTTCATATCGGGTATCATGAAAAATTTGCGCATCTCATAGAAGCCGGTGCTGATATATTTCTGATGCCCTCTCAATATGAGCCGTGCGGATTAAACCAAATCTACTCATTAAAATACGGCACCGTTCCGGTTGTTCGTAAAACTGGTGGACTTGCAGATACTGTGCATGACTGGGAGGAACGAACCTCCGAAAATCCGAATTCAGGCACCGGTTTTTCTTTCGTTGAATACAATTCGCTTGAAATGATCCAAGCTCTTCAACGAGCTCTCAACGCCTATCAAAACAAATCCATCTGGGAAAAAATACAGCTTAACGGAATGAAAGAAGATTACTCATGGAAACATTCCGCCCTCAAGTACGAGGAGCTTTACCAAACAGCCAGTTCAAAAAGATAATTTTAATTGTGACAAACCGCATTTTACACCCCTTAACCGGATAACGGGATAAAATATCCTTTACTTTTGGCTTCAATATATTTAAAATAGGAGAATTACTATTAACTATAAAAATCGGAGAGCAACCGTGAAAAACACATGTTTACTATTCGCATTTCTTTTGTTGTTTATTACAATGCAATCACAGGTGACAATCACACAGGCAGACCTTGAGGCAGAGTTAACGATCGGTAATACCGTAACTACATTTGTTGACACTTTGACAAGTTCGGTAGATGTTGGAACCGCGGGACAAGGAAGCTGGGATTTCAGCGGGCTGCAGTCCCAATTTCAAGTTGATGCCACAAGCATAGATCCTTCAACATCACCGGCAGCGGGCACATTCAGCGGTGCAACTCACGCTACTTATTCCAATCCTACTTTTGCCGGAGTTACTTCAGAAACATGGGTTCATTTATCAGTTGGCGGAGGTACATACGGCAATATGGGAGCTTACACTACTGCCTCTACATCCGGGTTTACGACAACCACTACTATTGTAATTGATCCGCCTGAGTCAATTTATCAGCTTCCGTTGAATTATAATGACTCTTGGACGGAGAGCGGAACAAGATCTTTCAGCGTTGAAGTTGCAGGATTCCCTCAAAATTATGATGTTGATTACACCTCCACAAATACTGTTGATGCTTACGGCGCGTTAACGATGCCGGATGGAACAATAGAAAATGTTATTAGAATTAAAACCGAGACGGAGCTCACCTCCAATGCCGGCGGTGTTCCTACAACTTCAAATTATGTTGACTTTATTTTCTTATCGCCCTCCGGGTCCTTTTTGGCAGTAAACACCGAAGGAACGGGCGCCGCTTCGGGCGGTACGGTAACCGCAGTCGAAGCATCTTGGAGTTATGGAAGCGGTGCTTCTACAGATATAGAACAAATCGAAGAGCTTGCAACCGATTTCTCTTTAGCGCAAAATTATCCTAATCCATTTAACCCGACTACAAACATTCAATATTCCATTCCAAAGCCAGCTGATGTTTCTCTAAAGGTTTATGATATTCTCGGAAATGAAGTTGCAACCCTTGTTGATCGAAAACAAAGCGCGGGTGTTTACAACAGCAAATTTGACGGCTCAAATCTCGCAAGCGGAATTTATTTCTATACTTTGCGCGCAGGCAATTTTTCTTCAACAAAAAAGTTAATGCTGGTTAGGTAGTATCAAGGCATAAGAATTAAGTATCGAGACTAAACACCTAAGGCGTTTAGAAGTTTAGAGAATCCATCTTTTTGAAAGATGGATTCTCTTTGTCTTCAAAGTAATAATCCGTGTCAAGAGGGATTAACATTTATCTTAATACACCGTCATTGACGTGCATGCTTGCAGAGTGATTCTCATCTCTAAGCGATTACATCTCTTACAATCCTTTATTATCTTTGTTGAACAAAAAATTAATCCGTATGCAGACCATAAAAAATACACGTCGGCTAATTCAAAAATATTTCCCCGGTGAAATTTCATTTTTGTTCATCGTGCTCGGGATGGTTTTGTCTCTATTTCTGTTTATCGTGATTGCCGATGCAGTTGCTGACGGGGAGACTTTATCATATGATAATAAAATTCTTCTGTTGTTTAGAAACTCGGAAAACCCTTCTCTCCCGCTCGGTTCCGAAAGAATTCCACACATCGTGCGCGATATTACTGCTCTAGGCAGTTCAACGATATTAACTATTATTTCTCTCTTTGTGATGATATTTCTGTTAATAAAGAAAGAAATTCGATCAATTGTTTATGTGCTTAGCGCGGCAATTGGCGGCGGCATTTTGGTGCAATTATTAAAAATATTTTTCTCCCGCGAACGACCTGATTTATCAATTCACTTGGCATCCGAATTAACCATGAGTTTTCCGAGCGGTCACTCGGCAATGTCGGCTGTTGTTTATTTATCGCTTGCCGTGCTTGTCTCACGAATTGAAAAATCTAAAAAGTCGAGCATCTTTATTATTTCCGCAGCGTTGATAATTTCTTTTCTAGTCGGATTGAGCAGAATTTATCTCGGCGTACATTATCCAACAGATGTTTTAGCCGGATGGATGATCGGACTTTTTTGGGCTTTGCTTTGTTGGTTTATAGCAGTAATTATCGAACAGCGAAATTGAATTTATTTACTGCTTCTGTTGTTTTACTTTTTTAATCAATCAGGAAAGAAATGAAATTGTTGAGTTTTTTGATTTTTATATCGACCGTATTAGTCGTTTACATTTCGGCAAATTATTACATATATATCCGCGGTCTCCAGGCAATTCCGAAAGATTCTCAATTGAGACTATATTATATCGTTTTATTTATTCTCACCGCATCCGCGTTTTGGGCAGGCAGAATTTTAGAAAGCTATATGCTAAACTGGTTTACCGAAACTCTCGTTTGGATCGGTTCTTTCTGGGTTGCCTTTATGCTCTATTACTTTTTATTTGCCGCATTGTTTGATTTATTAAGATTGCTCAATCACTTCTTCGGAATCTTTCCGGCTTTCGTCACAGATAATTACACAAAAGCAAAGTTAATAAGCTTAATAACTGTAATTACGATCGTAACCGGAACGATTGTTTTCGGTTATTTAAATTTTCTTAATCCACGCATTCATTCTTTTGAAATAACTGTTCCAAAAAAAGATTCAAAGTTAGATTCGCTCAATATTGTTGCCGCATCAGATCTTCACCTTGGCACAATAGTAGGGAAAGGCAGATTAGGTGATTTTGTTAAAAAAGTAAACTCACTTAATCCGGATATAATTTTATTGCCGGGTGATATTTTCGATGAAGATATAGGCCCAATAATTAAAAAGAATTTGGGTGATGATTTATGCAAGCTGGAATCAAAATTTGGCGCTTACGCGGCAACCGGAAACCACGAATATATCGGCGGAGTTGAAAAAGCGGTTGCGTATATGAAAGATCACGGCATAACCGTACTGAGAGATGAAGCAGTGTTGATCGATAGCAGCTTTTATGTTGTTGCAAGAGAGGACAGAGCAATTAACCGTTTCTCGGAAAATGAACGGCTGCCCTTGTCCGAAATAACCAAAAACCTCGACCCAAATTTTCCTTCTATTTTATTAGATCACCAGCCGTACAACTTGCATCTTGCCAGAGAAAGCGGAATAGATCTGCAGCTTTCCGGGCATACACATCACGGACAACTTTGGCCTGCTAACTATATTACCGAAATGATTTATGAACTAAGCTGGGGTTATAAAAAAGTTGACGGCACACACTACTACGTTTCAAGCGGTTTTGCCGGGTGGGGTCCGCCGGTTAGAACAGGCAGCAGAACCGAAGTTGTGAATATTTTAATAAAATTCGAATAAACTTTTTCTCTGGTTATCTTTAACTTTGTTTGATTCCATCTGTGAGATTTTTAGTTTACCAATAAAGAATTTGGAGATAAGATGAATGCAAAAGCGCTTGTAGTTGGAGCAACCGGAAGTCTCGGACCGTCTGTAATCAAAGAGCTTAAAAGAAGAAACGTTGGCGTTAGAGCTTTGGTAAGAGATAAAGCCAAAGCAGAGCTCTATTTTGGTAACGCCTCAGATTTAGAAATTGTTCAAGGAAGCGCCGCCAGCAAGGAAAGCTTGACAGGCGCTCTGGAAGACTGCAGTTATTTATTTTACTTAGTTAACGTCCCTTATCACAAATGGATTGAAAAAGCTTTTCCGCTGTTACATGCTTCTGCAGAAGCCGCTGTTAAGAAAAGCGCTAAACTTGTTTTTCCGGGCAATGTTTACAACTATGGTTATGCTCAATACAACCCGGTTGATGAAAAACATCCTTGGGACGCTCACACAAAAAAGGGCAAGATTCGAATTGAGCTGGAAAATTATTTAAAAACCGAAAAAGAAGAACGGGGCTTGAAACATACTGTTGTTAGAATGCCCGATTTTTATGGACCCTTTGTAATAAATACTTTTTCAGAGAAAGCTTATGTTAATGCTATAGCGGGAAAACCAATTCGCTGGATTGGTGATTTGGATACTCCAACCGAATATATTTTTATTGAAGATGCCGGAAAAGCAATGGTTACAGCAGGTCTGTCGGATAAATCAACCGGCGAAGAGTTTAATGTTCCCGCTTATGAGCCAATTACATCGCGCGATTATTTAACCGAAATTGTAAATCAAGCCGGAAGTAAATCAAAAATAACAACTCTTAACTCTGATCTTGTTTTTAATCTTGCGGGTGTTTTTAGTCCTCTCATCCGAGAAGTTCAAGAAATGCTTTATTTAAAACGAGCAGAATTAATACTTGACGGAAATAAATTCAAAGAGACTTTTGGTGAATTGCCTACAAGAAATTACAAGGACGGAATCGCTGCAACATTAGATTGGGCAAAAGATTTTTATAAACTATAATAGTTTTTCGAATCAAAACAGAGTTTACATTGTTAAATACTGTGAAACCGTAATAAAAAGGAGATATAACATGCGAAAGTTATTTTTAATTCTGTTAACAATCAGTTTGAGCTTTGCACTAATTTCATGCGGCGAAGAAATTGATGTTGTTGAAAGTGGAACTTACGAAGGTGTTGTTGCTAAAGTAGTTCCGGAAGAAGAAGAAATTTATGTTAACCTAGACAACGGAAAGAAAGTAGAATTGTACTTTAAAGAAAACACTGTGCTAATGAGAGACACTTTGGAAGTTGCTTTTTCCGAATTAGCCGTTGATCAAAGGATTTCCGTAGAGGTCTTAAAAGTAGGCAACCGACTTGATCCAATAAAAGTTGAAATTATAGAGTAATGGAACAATTACCAAGCATGTGGAGAGATGAACTACTTCATCCAAAAGTAGTTCACTTTCCAATTGCTTTATTGATATTTGGAACTGCACTTTTAATAGCGGCTCTTATATTTAGAAAAAACGAAAAGTTAAGTTTTTTAATGCCCGCTTCCCGACTTGCAATTTTTATAGGTGCAATCGGAGCGTGGACTGCGGTACTAACCGGCAATATTGCCGACAGTTTTGTAGCGCGCGAGTTGTGCGATCCAATCGTAGCTAAAGATCACGAAAGATTTGCTTATCTAGTTGCCTATCTTTTCAGCGGCGGAATCCTTATAGATTTCTTTTCAAGATTTTTCAAATTCGCTTCACTAAAAAAATTCGTTCCCGTAATTATTTTATTACTTTACTTAGGTGGGACAGGTGTACTGCTTTACGTTGGACACTTAGGCGGAAAACTTGTTTTTCAGCAGGGTGCTGCGGTTTATCAACCTTCCGAAGACTGCAGTGAGTTTGAATAATACTTATCTATTTATTCAATAACTTTTAACGCTCGACCAAGATCGGCTTTATCCTTTTTCCAAAGCTCGGATGCGCTTATCCTATCACCGAAACTATCTCGCCAACTATAAAACCATACTCCGGCAACATTAAACTCAAGCAAGCTTTGAATTAACTGTTCGTACTCTTCGCTTGTCGGAAGAGCGTTTCCTTTTTTAATGAAGCTCTTAACAACCGGCATCACTTTGGGTTTTTCTGCTTTATAATTTGCGAACTCTTCAGTCGATATCATTAAGTATTACATTCCAAAAATTATTGTCCTCTCCGTAATAGTCCGGCATTATAACATCTACTGTGCCCGGATTAAAAATTGTATAGATTTTGCCTTTACCTATCGAAATGTTTTTGCCGTTTAAATTATAGAACGTACCGTCGTTTGGTCTTCCGCTGTTCGGGTGTCTGTGAAGATCGTCAGCGTCAAAAGCAACGTGGGTTGGATGAGAATACGCTTCACGTCCTCTGTTGTTTAAGTAAAGAGAACTATTTTTAGCATAAAAGTTTTCTTCAATAATTTTTAGTAAGCTGGACATTGTGTTCAAAACTTCGATGTCATGATTTCTTACAAGTGGTTCGTCGTCTAAATACCAACCGCCGAGCGGTCGCTTATGTGGAGTGCTCATTATTTCTTTAACTAATTCAATGTTTCCTTCGGTTGCTTTGAGAACAATTTCTAATTCTTTTTGAAGTACCGATTCCACAAAAGTTTTGAACAGTTCCACATCAAGTACGCGGTCGTTGCCTTTGTCATCTTCCGGAGCGGTTTTTAACGGTGTCTGCAAAAAGCTTGAATAGAGCGGTGGTGTTAACACCTGTATCCCGGCGCTTTTATCTTCGTTGATTGTAGCGAAGTACATTTCTTCCAAATAATTCGTTACATAATTTGTTAAGCTCCAATTGGGGTGATCTACTCTGTCCCAATGCCTATATGCAATTGCAGCATTTACGCCAATATTATTTTCCGAAGAAGGTCTCTGCGCTAAGCTCAACTCATCTTTCATTTCTGCGACCGATCCGTTTTGATGTCCTTTGGTTCCGGGGGAAGGTTGAAGTCCATACATGCCAATTTGAAAATTAGTTGTTCTCTCGCCTTCGCTTACTTGAGCCCAAGCAAAAAGTGTTGACAATACAAATAGCGCTGTTAGCATTTTAATTTTTTTCATTATCGTACCAACATCATTTTCTTGGTTTCCACAAATTCTCCTGCCGAAAGTTTATAAAAATAAACTCCGCTGCTTAAACCGGTTGCATTAAATTCAATTTCGTAATTACCCGGCTGCATATTTTGGTTTATGAGTGTCTTAACTTCTCTTCCAAGAACATCATAAACAATCAAACTTGTCTGTAGAGACGGGGCATGCCCCGTCTCTACGGTGGGAATGTTGAACTTTATCTTTGTACTTGGGTTGAACGGGTTTGGGTAATTTTGAGATAACGAAAACTTTATCGGCGTTTCATCTTCTATAGAAACTTCCAGTAAGCCCAAGTTTACTTCGCGTAAGTTGTTGTAAACCTGATATAAACTAAATGTATGCTGACCAGTCTTTATTCCGTCGAAAGTATAGCTATAATTTAGTGTATCAATACCATTAGTGTTTGTTGCCGCCACTGTTGTAATTAATGAATCTCCCTTGTATAAATTATACCCTTTGGTTAAAGTTTGTTCCGTAACAGTCCAGCTAAAATCTACAGTATCGGATCTTAGTTCATACTCAAAATTAATTAACTTTGCGGGAGTATATGAGTTGGGTTTAGCACAAAATCATTATACGCCTCTCTGCTAAGCGAGACACTTTCTTTAAGCTCTTCCAACGAACGTGCTCCGTTTACTGAAAAAGCAACTGTTAAAGTATCCCCGGTTCAATCTGATAAGGACCTCCGGAAACGGAAAATGCAATATCTCCCGGACCGTAATCTCTAATCGTTGTTCTGCTTGCGATCGCAAGCCATTTGCCGTCATCATTAAAACGCGGGTTAAGTGAAACGCCGCCAACCGGATTATTGCCCGAGTTACTCATTGCTCGGTAACCATAATTCTCATCCGATACAAGAGCTACACCGATGTGATCTTCTATTCTACCGCCATCATCATAAACATAACCGAATTTATCTGTGTCATCCCAGCTTGTATGGTCGTCGTCAAAGTCATGCATGTCTAAATCGAAAAAGAGTCCGGCAAAAAAATTATTGATTGTTGAATCGGAGGTGTTGTGAAACATATATCTAAGTAAAATAAATTTGCTGTATTCCTCCTGAGAAAAGCTGTAAGTGTGAAGCTCAGTTTCAATTCCCAATTTTGGATCTGCTTTGTTGTCGTTAAATTTTGTAAACCCTTGGTAATCGGAAATTGATCCCGGTATTGAAAGACTAAAAGGAATCATCGGTTCAAAATCTTCACTCAGATTAGACAAGTAATCTTCGTGTGCTGCGTCCATTATTCTGTCTTCTGCATTGCCGTATATAAGCGCTCCTTCAAATAACAGATTCGATCCGTTTTCGAAAAAGAGTCCGTCGCCTTCTGTCGGCTGTTGACCGTAATCATTATATCCAAGATTTCCTTTGCTTGTTATCGTAAGCGCAAGATCATTACCCGCTTGTGTTAAGTAAGTTGTATTAAACTTTTCGATAAATAGTTGAAAGTCTTGATAGCCGCCTCCGTTGTCAAACTTAACCAACAATTCAACCTCTTCGTTTTCGGGTATATTGTTAGCTATAGAAAATTCAAACGGAGAGCTAAAATTATTTGTCTCCTGTAGAGTACCGACAGATGAAATAGTATAACTGTTTTGAGTTATCGTGACAAATTCGCTTCTGCTCTCCAGCGTAACCGTAACATTACTAGCCGGATTTAAATAATTTTTAAAACTCATCCCTAAAGAAAAATTTTCTCCCGGCTCTGTTACTCCGTTGCCGTTTGATATATCAGTGTATACAAGATCCTCAACCCTAATAGAAATTGAATTAGTGTTGCTCAACGCTTTGAATGCGTTAATCCTGCCTGATCCGAGATAATATTCGAAGCCCGGGTTTTTATCATCTATGTAATCTGAGTTAACTCTAATTTGTTCAGCCACCTGCAGTGGAGTGTAATTTGGAAATCGATCTATCACCAGCCCGGCTAGACCGGCGGCAATTGGTGAAGCCAATGAAGTTCCGCTTGAGCCCTGAATATAGGTGTCATTTTGAAATGTGCCATACATCCCCAAACCCGAACCACCCGTTATGCCTGTAGCAGGAGCCACAACGTCAACGGTTGGTCCATAATTTCCGGCAGAATACCGCTCATCGTCAGGGTTCGTTCCGCCAACAGAAAGCACTCCTTTATACGCCGAAGGATAAGCCGGTTCAATTTTATTGTCGTTATCCGAAGAAGAAACAACAAGAGCGCCTAAAGACGTTGCGTAAGTAATTGCCTCTTGAAGAGCTTGTGAATATGGGCTTCCTCCCCAACTACAGTTTATAACATCTGCGCCGTTTTCGGCAGCATAAATTATCCCCTCACGCCCGTATGCAATTATTCCATTTCCAATGCTTTGTTGTGAAGTTTTAACAGGCATTATTGTGCAATTAAATCCGATTGCCGCAATTCCTTCGGAGTTATTTGTTACGGCTGAAGCAAAACCGGCTACATAAGTTCCGTGTGTCGGTGAATCTTCCATTGGATCATTATCCTGGGTGCCGTCGGTTCCGCCAAAATCCCAACCGCGAATATCATCAACGTAACCGTTGTTGTCATCGTCTATTCCGTTGTTTGGAATCTCGCCCGGATTTTCCCAAATGTTTGCAGCAAGATCGGGATGGTTCCAATCAACGCCTGTGTCGTTAATAGCAATAACTATTTCTGAATTTCCGGTGCTAAGATCCCATGCTTGCTGAGCGGAAATTTTATTTAAGTACCATTGTGTTCCGTCGGTAAACTTTGGGTCGTCCGGTTCAAAACTAATTTCATAAACATACCATGGTTCCGCCCATTCAATGTCTCTTGATTTACTAAGTTTTGCGGAAAGAATTTGTGGATCATAT
Source organism: Melioribacteraceae bacterium (assembly GCA_034521465.1). Lineage (GTDB taxonomy): Bacteria > Bacteroidota > Ignavibacteria > Ignavibacteriales > Melioribacteraceae > SURF-28. The sequence goes on from JAXHMN010000025.1 coordinate 219,122, forward strand.
GGAGAATTATATTCAACAACATATGTGTTTTTGATGTCATTGTAATTTACAGCTTCCTCTTTTGCCGGAGTAATGCTCTGCATAACTTCAACCGCGCCGATGTTTTCCAACGTTTTTGCCGAAGCAGTCGGAATCATTGCGTTTTTAAAGAATTTTTTTTCTGAATCCTCTTTAAATTTTACAATGATTTTATTTGGCAGATATAAAACATCGCCTTTCTTTATTACCCCCTCTTGGGCAGATAATAAAAGGGCGCTTGCTAAAATGATGGCTGCAATAATTTTAGTATTCATATAAGCTTTCTTTTTTTTAATCTGTTTATAAACATTTTTTTTGAGAATGAATACGATATAATTTTTCTCTGTTATTCGTTGATGTTTAATTTAGTTTTTTCGGAAATATTAGGATGGTTATCGTGACCGAGTGATAATCATTGTAATCTTTTTTTCCGCATTTAGTTCGACTGCTATTTCATTATTTCCGTTCTTCCATACTTCGGGTTTCCTAATTAATTCTTCTTCCGTTCCATCTTTATAATATATATTTAAAATCACCGGCACAAATAAGCCGCCATTATTTTTAATAGTTACTATTTTTTTGTCATCAACAATCTCAAAGTTTTTTAATTCTATTTCTGCAACAGCAAAATCAAAAAACCAATTTTGCCAGAACCAATTTAAATTTTGTCCACTTACTTCGTTAAAAGTAAAAAACATATCATACGGTGTTGGGTGTTTTCCGTTCCATCTGTGAATAAACTCTTGAAGCCCTTTTAAGAAGAGTTCTTCACCAAGTTGTTCTTGTAAAGCGAAATATGCCGCTCCGGGTCTTGTGTAAGATGCCATTCGATAACTGGTTCTGTCTAAAGCAAACGAAGGAACCATCGGCGGAACCGCGGTTATACTTTTTGCTTGTGCATCGTATCTTCCGTATCGTCTTTCCATTGAGTTATAGTTTCCTAATTCATTTTGTTTTTCAACCGGAAGAAAGACCGCCCATCCTTCGTCCATGAATGCATATCGTCTTTCATTTGTGCCCATGTAAAACGGAAAATAAGTATGCGCAAGTTCGTGCATTGTCAATCCGACAGTGCTTTCGTAAGTTGATGTTTCGCCGTCGTTTATCATCATCGGAAACTCCATTCCGCCGCTGCCGTTAAAAACCGAGACGGCAGGAAATGGAAAGGTGACTCCCGGCATCTCATCAGAATGAAATTTTACGGCTTCATTCAAAATGTATTCCACTCTGTCAAAATTTTTTGCGTCTCTTTTATAACCTGCATCAACAAAAACTTTTTTCCCATCATCTAAGAAAACCGTTGATGCATCCCACAAATAATTTTTTGCAGTGGCAAAAGCAAAGTCCGGCACCTTTTCTGCTTCATATATCCAAGTTGAGTATTCATCGATTGTTATATTTTTATCTTTGTCATCGAGGGTAAGCATCTTAATTGTTGTTTCTGATTCATTGGCTTCGTTATATCGATCCAAATATTTTTCATTCAAAACTTCTTCGGGGTTTTGAAGAACGCCGGTTCCCCACACAACATAGTTTTGTGGTACTGTTATATGCACTTTGAAATTTGAAAAATCGTTATACGTTTCTGTTAACCCGGTGTAGCTGCCTTCGTCCCATCCGTCAACGTCATCATAAACCGCAACCTGCGGATACCAATAGGCAACAAACATCGATGTGTCTGAATAAGCTCCAAGTCGAACAGTTGACTCGGTCGGAATTATAAAACTCCAATCGACTTCAACGGTGATATCTTCGCCGGGATTAAGCGGCTCGTCCAAACTTATATGCATGTTTGTTCCGGACCGAGATATGTTTTGCGTTCCTTCTGATGTAACAAGTTCATTTCCTCTAACCGAGACTCGTTTAATATCAACTCCATCGTGAACAGCTTCAGGAGAAATTTGAAAATCTCTATTGTTTCCCTTTTTATAAAAATCTTGATAGAGGCGCATTACAATTTTTGTTAAAGTGTCGGGGCTTTCGTTGAAATAATTAACAAGAAGTGATCCGTTTACTTCTTTTTTCCAAGGATCGATATTTACTTCAATTTCATAATCTGCTTTATTCTGCCAATAGTTTTCACCCGGATTCCCGTCGAATGAACGGGTTCCGTTTTCGTATGCTTTCTGAACAGGCTTTGACATATAAAGTTGTTGTGACTGAGCTAAAACAGAGGATACAATTAAAAGAATAGAAATGATTGTTTTCATAGTTATTCACTCAATATTTTTGGATAAGGAAAACCCCAAACCAAAGATAAAAAACTAATTTGATTTGGGGTTGAATAGTTCTTTAAACTGTTTGTTCTTCTTTAACAGCGATCTTTTCTAATGCTCCTTCAAGATCTGCTATAATATCGTTAACATTTTCGATACCTACGGAAACTCTAACTAATCCGTCTGTTATTCCGGCTGCTTCTCTTGCCTCTTTTCCCATCGAGAAATGGGTCATGCTGGCAGGGTGTTGAATTAACGTTTCAACGCCGCCAAGACTTACGGCAAGTTGACAAAACTTAACATTATTCATAACCTTTTCACCGGCTTCTATTCCGCCTTTTAACTCAAAGCTGATCATTCCGCCGTCCATTTTATGCTGCTTCTTTCCGACTTCATATTGAGGATGTGATTTTAAGCCGGGATATTTCACCCATTTTACCGCCTGATGGCTTTCCAAATAATCAGCAATTACCGCAGCGTTTTCGGTATGTCTTTCCATTCTAAGAGATAACGTTTTTAATCCGCGGTGAACTAGAAAAGCATTAAACGGATCAATGACGCCGCCAATTTGATTAAGCGTTTTCTTAAACACCGGATAAAGTTCTTCGTCTTTTACTATAATGACGCCGCCAACAACATCAGCGTGTCCGTTTAAAATTTAGTTAAGCTGTGAACAACAACATCGGCGCCCAATCGCAATGGTTTTTGAATAGCGGGACTCATAAATGTGTTATCTACTACAACCTTTGCGTTCTTGGAATGAGCAAATTTTGATACTTCTGCAATGTCGGTAATTTCTAATGTTGGATTACCGGGTGTTTCAATATAAACAACTTTGGTGTTTGGCTTAAAGAGAAGATTTTACTTCCTCAAGATCGGATCCGTTTACAAAGGTTGTTTCAATATCAAACTTTGTGAATACAGTGCTTAACAGAGTTGCCGTGGGTCCATAAACAGATTTAGAGCAAACAACATGGTCTCCGGCGTTTAATAACGCTGTCAGCGCTGTATGGATTGCCGCCATTCCGCTTGCACAGCCAAGGCCCTTATATCCTTCTTCAAGATCAGCTATTGCGTCTTCCAAAGCTTCAATGGTTGGGTTTGCCATTCTTGTGTAAATGTAACCTTTTTCATCTCCTCTAAACAAAGATGCGCCGTGTGATGTACTCTCAAACTTAAAAGTTGAGGTTTGGTAGATTGGTGGAACTACCGGACCAAATTCATATTCTTTAATACCTGAGTGAACACACTTAGAATCAAAGTGGGATTTTTTTTCTGACATTTTATTACCTGCATATTTTATTTAAAACAAAAAGGTTGACCGTTTAGATCAACCTTTAGAATTTATTCTGTGAGTTTTTCTACTTCTTCTTCCTCGCTGACTACTCTTGCGATATCAGCAATCTTGTCGCCTTCGTTTAGTTTAATTAAGCGGACACCTTGTGTGTTTCTTCCCATCACCCTTAAGTGACTTACTCCCTGTCTAATTACCATTCCCTTTTCTGTCATTATCACTAATTCATCATTATCATTAACCTGCATTAGAGAAATCATCTTTCCGGTTTTGTCTCCGGTTTTAACTGTAAAGACTCCTTTACCGCCACGTTTTGTAATTCGGTAGCCGCTGAGTTCCGATCGTTTTCCGAATCCTTTATCTGTTGCAACCAGAATAGTTGTCGCCTTTTTAATTGCTATTCCTCCGATCACAAAATCATCTTTACCTAATTTGATGCCGCGAACACCGGTTGCGGTTCTGCCCATCTCTCTAACGTCAGATTCTTTAAATCTGATAGCCATGCCGTTATGAGTTCCGATCATTATGTCTTGAGAACCGTCTGTTATTTTTACCTCAATAAGACTATCTCCTTTTACAAGGTTGATAGCTTGAATACCTCCGCGGCGTACATTTGAGTATGAGCTTAAAACTGTTTTCTTTACCGTACCTTTTTCAGTGAACATCAACAAATTTCTATCATCGGAAAATTCTTTTACGGAAATAAATGCCGTTATTTGTTCGTCTCTATCTTTTTCTAAAAGATTTAAGATAGATCTGCCGCGCGCGGCTCTGCCGCCTTCAGGCACTTCGTGAACTTTCAACCAATAACATTTTCCTTTATCGGTAAAGAAAACTATGTAATGATGTGTTGACGCAATAAACATATGTTCGATAAAGTCTTCGTCTTTAGTTCCTGCTCCGGTAACTCCCTTTCCTCCGCGGGATTGTTTTCTGTAACCGCTTACCGGGAACCTTTTAATGAACCCTTTATGAGAAATTGTAACGACAACATCTTCTTCGGCAATTATATCTTTTATATCGAACTCTTTGTAATCGTATATTACTTCTGTTCTTCTTGGATCACCGTATTTATCTTTTAGCTCAATCAATTCTTCTTTTATTATGTTGTATCGTTTCTTTTCATCTTTTAAGATGGCTTTAAGTCTTTCTATTAACTTAATCGTTTCTTTGTATTCGTCTTCTATTTTCTTTCTTTCCAACCCGGTTAAGCGCTGCAGTCTCATATCGAGTATTGCTTTGGCTTGAACTTCGGAAAGGTTGAATTTCTTCATCAAGTTATTTTGTGCTGTGTTTACATCTTTCGACTTTTTAATTGTTTCAATTACTTCATCAATGTTGTCGAGAGCAATGATATAACCTTCGAGTATGTGAGCTCGTTTTTCGGCGGAATCTAAATCGAATTGAGTTCTTTTTATGAGAACATCCATTCTGTGATCAATGAAATGCTGCATCATCTCTTTTAGCGTTAATACTTTCGGTTGGCCGTTAACAAGGGCAAGCATTATAACACCAAAAGTTATCTGCATTTGCGTGTGTTTAAAGAGTTGATTTAAGATAACCGCCGGTTGGCCGGTTCTTTTTAGTTCAATGACTATTCTCAACCCGTCACGATCCGATTCATCCCGGATGTTTGAGATATCGTTTATCTTTCCCTCTCTTACGAGGTCTGCTATCTTCTCAATCAAATTTGCTTTGTTAACTTGATATGGTATTTCGGTTATTATAATGTTTTCACGATCATTTTTTTGTACTTCAACATTGGCTTTTGCTCTTACAACAACTCTTCCTCTTCCGGTAAGGTAAGCTTCTCTAACGCCATCGTAGCCATAAATTATACCCGCTGTTGGAAAGTCCGGAGCTTTTACGTGTTTAATTAAATCTTCAGTTTTGCTGTCGGGTTTATCAATTAGATGAACAATTCCGTCAACAACCTCGCCTAAGTTATGTGGCGGTATGTTTGTCGCCATACCAACAGCAATACCGCTTGATCCGTTTACTAATAAGTTTGGCAGGTAAGAGGGTAGAACGGTCGGTTCTTGTAAAGAATCGTCAAAGTTTGGAGCAAACCTTACTGTGTTTTTATCTAAATCCCTCAACATTGTTTCGGCAATGCGCGCCATTCTTGCTTCGGTATAACGCATAGCTGCCGCAGAGTCACCATCGACAGAACCAAAGTTTCCCTGTCCGTCCACCAAAGGATACCTGAGCGAAAAGCTCTGCACCATCCTTACCATTGTGTCATAAACAGCGCTGTCACCATGAGGGTGATACTTACCAAGCACTTCACCAACTATTCTCGCAGATTTTTTATAAGACCTGTTATACGATAAGCCGAGTTCCTGCATTCCGAAAAGTACTCGCCTGTGTACAGGTTTCAGCCGTCTCTTACATCCGGCAATGCGCGTGATACAATTACAGACATTGCATAATCGATGTAAGATGATTTCATTTCTTCTTCTAAAGCAATCGGGTTTATTTTTTCGAATATAGTAGCCATTTAATTCTCTTTGTTTAAGTCAGAAATAATATTTGTTATTGTATGTTTTAATGGTGGAATATGATTTTTGATTATATCAAAAATTATTTCTGCATCGATATCAGAATAGTGATGAGAAATTATTTCTCTCATTTTAATTATTTTATTCCACTCTATATCTTTATAATTATTTAAAAATCCTTCCGTCTCACTTTCAATCTTTTTTAGAGTTTCACCTATTATTTGTAATCTCATTGACACAGCATCTAACTTTTCTAATCCCGCATCATTAGTTACAAATTCTTCGGCCGACACAACGTTCTCAGTTCTTTTAATTATAATTTCTATCGATTCATAAACGTCATCGAACAAATCTTTAAGTTTTTCATTAGACATTCAGCAACTCCTTATCGACCCTGTCCATAAACTTTTTTTTGATATTTTTTCTGATACGGACAATATCACATTCCTTGCCTAATTTCTTTTCCAACCACTCTTTTAATGAAAAGAGTTTATCATAAGAGGGTGTTCCGAATTTCACCATTAGATCAATATCGCTTTTTTCTGTTTCTTCTCCCCTTGCATAAGAACCGAATAACTTAATCTCATGAACATCGAACTCATTTTTAAGAAACTCTTTATTATCTTTTAAAAAACTTAATATTTTTTGTTTATCAAGATTCATTATATATCCAAGTTGGCATATCGTGCGTGTTTTTCAATCCAAGCTCTGCGCGGTTCAACTTGGTCTCCCATAAGAGTTTCGAAAATTTTGTTTGTTTCAACTCCTTCGAGTGTTACCTGCAACAAGTTTCTTTTTTCGGGATCCATTGTGGTTTCCCAAAGCTGTTCGGGGTTCATTTCACCTAACCCTTTATAACGAGACAAGGAAACACCTTTTGGAATGCCGTCTTCGTCTATTTCGTCTTTCGATACATGTTTTTTAAATCGCTTTAAAATTTCGTCTCGTTCTTCTTCATCAAATGCGTAAAGTTCTTCTTTGCCTTTTTTAATTTTGTAAAGAGGCGGTTGAGCAATATAAACTTTTCCGGCAGCGACCAACTCTTTCATGTGACGATAAATAAAAGTTAGCAGCAGTGTTCTAATATGACTTCCGTCAACATCGGCATCAGTCATTATAATAACTTTGCCATAACGGGATTTTGCTTCGTCGAAATCCGGTCCAACCCCGGCACCTATAGCGGAGATCATCGCTCTGATTTCAGTATTCTCAAGTACCTTGTTTACTTTTGCTTTTTCTACGTTTAGTATTTTTCCTTTGATCGGTAGTATTGCCTGAAATCTTCTATCCCGGCCTTGTTTGGCAGAGCCGCCCGCAGAGTCTCCCTCAACTATAAAAATTTCACAGTGTTCCGGATCGGTAATTGAACAGTCTGCAAGTTTGCCGGGCAGGTTCATCGTATCGAGTGCGTTTTTTCGTCTTATAAGATCGCGTGCTTTTCTTGCAGCTTCCCTTGCCTCTGCAGCTCTTTTACATTTATCGATAATCTTTTTTGCAACCGAAGGATTCTCTTCCAGATATTCCGCAAGTTTTTCTCCCACTATAGACTCTACCGCGGATTTAACTTCACTGTTTCCGAGTTTTGTTTTCGTTTGACCTTCGAACTGAGGTTCCATTACTTTAACGGAGAGTACCGCGGTTAATCCTTCTCTAAAGTCATCGCCGGTTAATGAAATTTTGCTGTTTTCTTTAATTAAGTTGTTTTTATATGCGTAGTTGTTCAGCGTTCTTGTGAGCGAGGTTTAAAACCGACTAAGTGGGTTCCCCCCTCTATTGTATTAATATTATTTACATACGTGTGAATATTATCCGCATATGCATCGCTATATTCAAAAGCTATTTCAACAGGAACATTATCTCTTTCGCCTTCAATAAAAATTGGTTTGTGAAGCGGCGTTCTTGTCTCATCTAAAAATTTAACGAATTCTATAATGCCGCCTTTAAATTTAAACTTTTCTTCAAGTCCTTCGTTTTCGTCTTTGATTGTGATAGTGACTGTTTTGTTAAGATAAGCAAGCTCGCGCATTCGTTCAGCCAGCACCTCAAAATTAAATTTAGTTACTTTGAAAATTTCTTCATCTGGTTTGAATGTAACTATTGTGCCTGTATCGTTTTTCTTTGTGTTGCCTATTTTTTTAACAGGCGCTTTTGGGAAACCTCTTTCATACTCTTGAAAATAAATTTCTCCATCTCTCTTTACTTCTACTTTACACCATTCCGCGAGAGCGTTAACAACGGAAATCCCGACTCCGTGCAAACCCCCGGAAACTTTATATGAATCTTTATCGAACTTACCGCCGGCGTGTAATACCGTCATAACGATTTCAAGCGCTGAGCGTTTTTCGGTTGGGTGTATATCGACCGGAATTCCTCTTCCTTTATCTTCAACCGCAACGCTGCCGTCTTTCTTGATGGTTACATTTATTGTGTCGTTGTAGCCGCCGAGAGCTTCGTCTATACTATTATCAACAACCTCGTTTACTAAATGGTGAAGCCCTCTTGAACTAACGTCACCGATGTACATCGCCGGTCTCTTACGAACGGCTTCAAGTCCTTTTAGTACGTTTATATTTTTTGCACTGTATTCTGATTTTTTAATTTTAGCCGTCACTGATTCACCTATATCCTTTTTCGCTATATAAATTTTATGTTATTTATAATTTTTTTTTCGAAATATGCATTTATCTTTTTGAGCATAGTCTGTTTGTTAAGATTAAGCTCGCTTCTCCAGACTGAGTTTTCCGTATGTATAAAAAGAATTCCGTTATCATATTTTTTTGCTTTTGCAACTTTACTCAGCTCCGGAAATATTTTTGAAAACTCATCAACCGCACGGTATCCATCGACTGATGATTTTAAGTGTTGAAAAGGTTTCTCGGTACTTAATATTTCAGAGATGCTTTTATAATTGTTCATAGCTTGTTATGCCGTTTTCGACTTTTATAATTAAATCGCCGTTTCCGGAATATATTTTTTCAAGTCTTCCAAAATCCGTCATTGTTATAAACGCTTGGCCAATTTCATTGAGGAATTCACTAATTTTTTGTGCACGAAAAGTATCCAACTCACCGTAAACATCATCCATTAAAAATATTGGTGTTTTTCCTTGCTTATCTTTTATAAAGAAAAATTCGCCGAACCTCAGTGCAATTTGAAATGTTTTGTGTTGTCCTTGCGAACCGTACTTGCGCAGCTCCATATCGTTTATAGTAAAAAAGAAGTCATCTCTATGCGGACCGATTAAATTAGTCGCTCTTCTTATTTCATTTTCTCTTTCTTCGTTTAATTTATTTCTGAACTCTTTTTCTACATTTTCTAAATTAATTTTAGTATCGAAAAAGAGATAGTTAATGCCTGGAACTTCTTTTCCACCCATAATTTTATTGTATGAGTCTATAAGATAATCTTCGAATTCATTACAAAACTTTTGTCTATGTTTAATTAACTCGGCTCCGTTATTAACAAGTGACTCTGTCCAAGCATCAAGCTGGGAAAGAAGATTTTTATCGTTTCTTTCTCTGATTTCGGTAAGAAGTTGAGATCGTTGTTTTAGTGTTTTGTTATAATCTAATAAAATTCTTAAATACGTTTCGTTTGATTGAGATATAACCGAGTCAACAAACTTTCTTCTTTCGGCGGGACTTCCCATTGTTATTTCATGATCAGATTGGACCAAGGTAACAACCGGAAACTTTCCTATTAAATCAGATGCTCTGTTTACATTTTTATCATCGAGAGTTGTGGTTTTTCTGTTGGTCTCTTTTGAGAAGTGTATATGAACCTTATTCTCTACCTTGTCTTTAAACCTGCCGTTAATTTTAAAGTGATCTTCATTAAAATTAACGGTTTCTCTATCAAGGTATTGATTAAGATTTTTAGTTGTACAAAGATAATATATAGATTCCAATACTGTCGTTTTTCCTTGTCCGTTGCCGCCAACTATGTAATTCAGATTATCAGAAAATTTAAGAACCGTATGCCTATGCAGCCGAAAGTTAACTAACTCGAGGTCTTTTAAAACCATCTTTAGTTGTTTAACCTCACCGGCATAAGCAACATCATTAATTCTTCGTTTTCTTTTTTCTTTTCGGGTTCAACTATCACCGCCTTTGTGGGCGAGTGAAGTTTGAAGATGATTTGTTCTTCTTCGTCTAAGTGGTTTAATATATCATTCACATAAGCTGAATTAAACCCTATATCTATTGCGTCTCCGTTATATTCACATTCAATACTTTCATTACCTGAAGCACCGAGGTCTAAATCTTCAGCAGATATTTCTAAATAATTCTGTGATACGGAAAACTTAACTCGTCTTGTGTTTGATGTTGAAAAGAGCATCATTCGTTTAATAGCGTTATGTAGATCTTTAGTTTTCAGCTTTAGCTTAAATTCGTTTTCCAAAGGAATTACGCTTTGATAATCCGGGTATTTTTGCCCGATCAATCTTGTAATTAATTCTATATCGTTTAGAGAAAACGACATGTGCGTTTTACTCATATATACTTTTACATCTTTCTGATCGAAAATTTTAAGCAATACTGAAACGGCTCTTTCAGGAACTATGAATTGATCAAGTTTATCGGCTTTAATACTTTTTTTAATAAGGTTTGAAAGCCGGTGTCCGTCAGTCGCAACAACTCTTAATCCTTCTTCCCCAAAATCTAAAAGCGTGCCCATCATTGCCGGTCTCATTTCTTCTTTGCTCATTGCAAAAGATGTCTTTTCAAAAGCATATCTTAACTCTTCTCCGTTAATATTTACTTGAGAAACGTCATCTCCGCCGTCTGCCGGAAACGAGGGTATTTCGGGATATTCATCGGGATCCATATAGCTTAACGTATATCTTCCGTTCTCTGTTTTAAGATTTATTTTACCTTTATCTGCAGTTGTAAAAACAATAGTTGTTTCTTTAAGTGATCGTACAATTTCATAAAGAAGCTTAGCAGGAATTACCGCTTCAAAATCTTCTTCGGCTACAACATTCAGTGAAGATTTTAGCGAAATCTCCAAGTCGGTCGCGTATATTGTAAGTTTTCCTTCTTTAATTTCGAAGAGAAAATTTTCCAATATTGGCATTGGAGTTCTAGTTGGAACTGCGGGAATAATCTTTGTTAAAAGTTTTTCAAGCTCTTTACTGTTAACCTTAAATTCCATGTTTTTCTGCTCCAAATTAAAAGAGAAATATATCAAAATAACACGTCATTTTCAATTTAGAATTATTACCAACAATCCACGAGAGTATTATATTTAATAGTCTTTTAGGTATATAATATAATAATAACAATAAGGGTGTGGATATGTTGATAAGTGTAAATTCATTGATAAACCGAATACAATCGAAAGATTTTAAAATAAGATTTTGTTTATAAGTTTTTGGTAAAGTTTTGTAATTGTGGAAAAGTGATTTTGTGGAAAGTTGTCTACATATAATTTTGTTAAACAAACAAGTTATTAACAAGAAAAATGCGAGGCGGTGGATAACTAAATGCTTAATTCGATTTTATTTTTAATCTCATTAAGTGTTTCAGCTAGTTTTTTGTCTATAGAAATTTGGTCTTCGATGGTATTGAAAGCGTGAACAACAGTAGAGTGGTCTCGTCCGCCGTAATGTAAGCCGATTGTTTTAAGGGAAGAACGAGTAAGTTTTTTTGAAAGGTACATTCCTATTTGTCTTGCTATTACAACTTCCTTTTTCCTGTTTTTTTCGCGGAGCTTATTCTCGTCAATATTGAAATGCTCGCAAACAACTTTGTTGATGAAATCAATTGAAATATTGACATGCTTTTTAGTGGATATCTCTCTTACGGTTTTTTTAGTCAATTCAAAATCGATTTCTTTGCTGTTTAGGGAAGAGTTTGCTAATAGCTTTATTAAGCAGCCCTCAAGTTCGCGGATGTTTGATGTAATATTATGAGCGATATAATCCAAAATATCGTTTGAAAGATTAATTCCATAGCTGGTACTTTTATTTTTCAAAATAGCTACTCTTGTTTCAAAATCGGGTGGTTGAATGTCGGTTGTTAAACCCCAAGAAAATCGAGATATCAATCGTTCGTTCAACCCTTTTAAATCCTTCGGCGGTTTATCGCTGGAAAGTATAATCTGTTTTCCTGATTGGTGCAGCGTGTTAAAAATATGAAAGAATAAATCCTGAGTTTTTTCTTTTCCGATTAAGAATTGTATATCATCTAGAATTAAACAATCCATCGATTTGTATCGATTGGAAAATTCATTCACCTTATTAGACTGAATTGCTTCCACAAACTCAACGGTGAATAAATCCGATGAAAGATAAATCACTTTTTTATTCGGATAATATTCTAAAATTTTGTTGCCGATCGCTTGTATCAGGTGAGTTTTTCCGAGCCCCACGCCCCCATAAATAAAGAGCGGATTAAATGAGGTTTCACCCGGGCTTTCACCAACGGCAATTGCTGCGGCTCTTGCAAGCTGGTTTCCTTCACCCTTAATAAAATTTTCAAATCTGTATCTAGTATTAAGGTATGACTCAAAACCCCCAACAACGGAGTCGGTTGCCGGGGTTGAAACAGCCGGTTCTTTTTTTACTTCAACGCGTTCATCTTTTAGAATGTTATTAAACTCATCATCGTTCGTTTTATCATCCAACACAAAATAAGCAAGCTTGCCATCATCGCCGAGCACATCTTTAATTGTGTTGTTAATTAGTTTATTATAATGTTCTTCAATCCATTCTATAAAAAAGCTGTTGGGGACTTCTATTTTTAATGTGTTTCGGTTTAGCTCTGTAGGTTTAATAGGAAGGAACCATGTGTTATAAGTAATGTGAGGGACCTGTTCTTTTATTATAGACAAACATTCTTTCCAAGCGGTTGTTGAGTCGTTGTGAATGTTTATGTTTTTTAATTCGTTTCGGTTGTTTAGCTTATCCACAATTGATTTAAGGCAAAATTTTATTGAACGGTTGTAAAATTAGTTAGTTAAAAAACCATCGGCGGTTTATATCAACAAGTTATCAACATTAAACAAAGTCTGTAAGTTGTTTCGGCGGCGCCTCTTAGAAAAACCCGCTTGAAACAAACCAACAAATATTAGAAAAGAATCAGGGTCATGCTCTCTTTTTAACCCCCGTGAAACGTTTCACAGCAAGCCGGTTATCAACAACTTATCAACACGGCTTTTTGTCATTCGTTACGGATCAATAATATGACTTTGAGAGGTTATGCGCAAATTAAATTTTCTCTTTTTTAGTAAGTTGTTTTCATTAAATAAAATAAAGTTTTTATGTGAAGAAAATTCTTTTAGTTATCGTAAATTTGTTGAGTTAAAATGAATATACTTTTAAAAAATAGTTGCGGATTATGAAAAAAATATTAGTTGTTTTTGCTGGCGGAACATTCTCTATGAAGATAGATGAAGATACCGGGGGAGCCGTTCCTTATTTTCGCGGGGATCAGTTGATTGAGATGATACCGGAAGTAAAAGAGTTGGCGTCCATTTCGGTATATGATTTTGGAATGTATCCCGGTCCACACATGACCCCCGAGCTAATGCTTGATCTAGCAAAAGAAATTAAGCAGAGAGTTAATCAGGTAGATGGAGTTATTGTAACACACGGAACCGATACGCTTGAAGAAACGGCTTATCTTTTAGATTTAACGATAAAAACAGAAAAACCAATAGTAGTTATTGGGGCGATGAAAACCTCGTCTGAACCAGAGTGGGATGGTCCACGCAATCTTTTGGACGCAATTCATATCATAAGCGCACCTAACAGCAAAAATATGGGTGTGTTAGTTTGTCTTAATGGTGAAATAAACGCAGCAAGCGAAGTAACAAAAACGCATACAGAAGATATTGAAACTTTTCACAGCTTAGATTTTGGTGCGCTTGGAATAGTTGATAGAGGACATGTAATTTTTAATAGAATACCGCGAAAACTTGAAACGATAGAATCGGAAAAAATAAACTCAAATGTCGATCTTATAAAAGTTCATGCCGGAATGGGAGACAAGCTCTTTAGATTTTCCGCTGATTCCGGTGCAGAAGGAATAGTAATTGAAGCAATGGGCGTAGGCAATGTTCCCCCAACAGCATTAGAAGGAATTAAATATGCGGTTAATAAAGGGATACCTGTTGTCTTAACATCCCGCTGTCCTTCCGGTGAAACGCTAGATATTTACAGCTACCCGGGTGCCGGAAAGTGGTTAAAGAAAGCCGGAGTGATCTTTACGGATTATTTAAACGGACAGAAAGCCAGAATAAAATTGATGCTTTGTCTCGGTTTTACAAAGGATCTAAATAAACTACGTGAATTAATTGAAGAATAGTCTTGGAAAAAATTAAACCGTGGATAGGATCTCTAATTTTATTACCGTTTGTTATACTTCTTTCTATAAATGCCGGTGAGTTCATTTTTCTGCTCGATCATTTCAATTTGTTGATTCATGAAGGCGGACACGGAATTTTTAGTTTATTCGGTCAGTTTATTTACACACTCGGCGGAACAATAATGCAGATTATTCTTCCGCTTCTCTTCGTGTATTATTTTCTTTCACATCGCAAAAAATTCGGCACACAGCTCTCTCTTGTTTGGCTGGGACAAAATTTAATGAACATTAGCGTATATGTAGCAGATGCTCAAGAAAGAAATCTACCGCTGCTCGGAGGTAATAAGGTTTATCATGATTGGCGATTTATTTTAGGAAAATCCGGGTTGTTGGAATATGACAATCAAATAGGGATGGCTTTTTATTTATTTGGAATAATCTTCTTTCTTATAGCTTTGTTGGCGCCACTTTTTATGAAAAAATATAAAGAAGCTAATATTAATCTTAATTTATAATTATTCTGTTGGATAAGGTTCTAGCCCAACCGCTTGTTTTAAATAGAAGACTCGTCTTGGCTCTCTAAATTGTCTTGCGATGTAATAAGGAAAGTCTTTTTCAATATCTCCTCTTGGCACAGCTTTTTTAAATTCCGATTTTCCTGTTACAAACGAAGAGTAATCTTCTTCTGTAAAACTATATGTAATTTCTTTTGCTAGAACAGCTTCTCTAATGATAAAGTATTTGCTTCCTTCGTCAACGACAATCACCTCAACTCTTTCGCCTTCCCACAAAACACGGTCTAAGGTAGTCTGTTCGTTAAACTCACGAACGGCATCCTTTATTTCTACTTCCAAAGTTATAAATTCATTGTTGATTTCCACATTGAGCACGGAAAGCATTTCACTTTTCGTAAACACAACTCGTCCGATAATCGTACCCTCGTCACTTGTAAACTCTTTTATCGATTTAATATCCTCAACAAAATATTGTCGATTGTTTTTATCAATCCTAAAAACGGTACCCGGCCGATAGTTGGTTCTTGGAGTTGCAAACGGACGAAAGTCTTTAAGCACCGAGTTTTGAGGAATAACTAAGCTGTTCTGCGCAGAACACGTTGTAAAAAGTAACCATGTAAACAATAATGTTCTTAATAGATATTTCATTTCCAATTTCTTGTTAATAAACAAACACTGATTAATTATCGAAAAAAATGAGTGAAAATTAAGAGGACAAGGAATCAAAAAAAATAATATTATTACTTGTCACACTAAACAACAACTTAAATACTAATAGGGGGTAATATGAATCCGGTTAATTGGTTTGAAATTCCAGCAAAGGATATAAATGAATCGAAAGCATTTTATGAATATGTTTTCGATATCGAAATGCAAGTGACGGAAATGGGTCCGCTTACAATGGCGTGGTTTCCGTTCGATCACGAAAAGCCGGGTTGTGCCGGAACGCTTGTTGAAGCAGAATCTTATAATCCTTCACACGACGGTTCAACGGTTTATTTTTCCGTGGATGACGTTGCGCCCGTTTTTCAATCCGACAATAAACTTCACAATTGGTTATCTTTGTGTAATCGTCGGCGTTATGCCGACATAGATTAACATTCCGCAGACATAAAGTCTGCGGCTACAAACGATAAAGAGAAGATAAATGAAAAAATATCGGAATCTTACTCCCGAAGAATCTATCAAAACTGTTACGATTGAAATCATCGAGCGCGCAATTAAACTCGGCAGCAAAAAGAACCGGGAAATTTTCATAAGTAAAACTTCCGGCGGTAAAGGTACGAGCGTTTTTGAACTTGATTCGAAGACGCCGGAGGGTAAAGAAAATTTAGAGAAGTTTTTAACCCCCGTAAGAAGGCATTATACATTCAACGGACTCGGCTCCCAAAATGAAAAAAATTCAATCAATTGGCGAGTGCTTAATTTATCGTGGCCGCGAAGAGCGCTTCTTCAATTTCAGGTTGCTGCTTCATTTTTTATGAAAGGTATTCCGTTCAAAAACAAGTTTTACAGATGGATGGGAGTGCATGTCGGGGACGGAGCTGAAATAATGCAGCTCGTTTGGCTTGACCATTTCAGACCGGAATTAATATTTGTCGGAAAGAATACAGTCCTCGGCGCATTTACCCGCTGCACCGTTCATGCATACGAAGGTGGCGGAAAGTTCCGCTACGGATTAATCACAATCGGCGATAACTGTTTAATCGGTGCGGGAACCGGAATGGGTCCGATTGACATTGAAGACAATTCACGTACACTGCCAGGCGCAACACTCTCGCCTTATTTTTCAAAAATTAAATCCGGCTCCATAGTGGGATGGAATCCGCCCAATGTGAAGGAGCCGAAAAGCGGAGAAAGCAAAATTGATTAGTCATCAAACCTTTCAACAATTTTCATGTTTTGATGATTGTAAATATCTTTTCCCTCCGGTGTATATAAATATTCAATTCTGGGTTGATAAAACTCTGTGATCTTTCCACGAACCATTTTTAATGTGCTGTTCATAAAATGATTCTCTTCTGTAAACCCTTCGCCTAACAAAGCAAATGATGTTGGAAGCCACCGTTCGGGAAATTCATTTTCATATTCACCGCCGGACCTAAACTTGTCAATTTCATTCTTGATTAATTCTATTGTTTTTTGTTGACCATCCTTTTTGTGGATAGTTAGTCCGTTCTTTTTCAATTCGCTTTTTACAACATCTTTATTCGGATAAATCAAAGCAATGGTATAAGGATCTTGATTATTGTGCAGCATTACTTGTTCAATAAAATTAGATTTCTCAACGAACGCTTCCTCTATTCCTTCGGGAGAATATTTTTCACCGTCGCTTGCAATCAGCAAACTTTTGAATCTGCCAAGGACATAAAGGTAACCGTCTTCATCAAGATAGCCCATATCGCCGGTGTAAAGCCAGCCGTCTTTAATTGTTTCTTTGGTTGCCTTTTCGTTTTTCCAATATCCTTTCATTACGTTTTCGCCTTTGCAAACGATCTCGCCTTTTTGTCCAATCGGAACTTCAATTTCCTCTTCATTACAGATTTTCACTTCAAGATTATTAACTATCCTTCCTGATGAACCAAGTTTATGCTGTGCGGGAATATTTGCCGAAATAATTGGTGCAGCTTCAGTTAATCCATATCCTTGAAACATTGGTATCCCTATTGCGTAAAAAAACTTCTGTAATTCAATATCAAGTAAAGCACCGCCACCGATGAAGAACTCTAACCTTCCGCCGAAACCCTCTCTAATTTTGCTGAACAGAATTTTATCGTAAATTGAAATCAATGGCAGCTTTAATTTTTTCAACCCCTTTCCCCTGTCGCAGCCAAGGCCATTATAATCATAAGTGGTTTCCAGAGCTTTGTTGAATAACTTTTCAATCTTTTCACCTTTTGCTTTTATACCGGTTTCAATATTTTTTCTAAAATTTTTGGCAAGCGCCGGTACGCTTAAAAGGAATGTTGGTTTTATCTCTTTAATATTTTGAGGTATGTTTCGAAGCGTTTCAATTGGTGTGCTGCCGACTTGTATTGACGCCATCGATGCACCGTTTTTCATTAATGTGTAAATTCCTGCCGTGTGAGCGAACGAATGATCCCAAGGTAAAATTAAAAGTGAAACATAACTTTCCGGAATCGGAAGAAGAGCGGTTGCTTGTTCGATGTTCGCAGTGTAATTCCGGTGAGTTAAAATTATTCCTTTCGGGTCGGCAGTTGTGCCGGAAGTATAACATATATTCGCATTATCATCTTCCTTTATTGATTGCCATGTTTGGTCGAAGTACTCTTTGTTGTCTGTTAAATACTCATTACCAATTTTGAAGACGTCTTCTTTTGTTGTTTCATCATCGTGAAGTTCGTTTACAATATCAAGCACAAGAACTTTTTCTAGATCAGGCAAATCGTTTTTGATTCTTCGAATTTTTTGTAAATGATTTTTTGAAACTATCACAAACTTACATTCGGAATGTGACAGTCTAAATTTAAGATCGTTCGGCGCATCAATTTTAACGGAAATGGGAACACTAACACCACCGCAATAAAGCACAGCAAGTTCGCTCATCACCCAATCGTTTCTTCCTTCGGAAATTAATGCGGCACGATCCCCCTTTTCTAAGCCTAGCTTAAGCAGTCCGGCTGCAAATTTATAAACAAGCTGTTTCATCTCAGCATATGTAAGGGATTCATACTTGCCGGTTTTCTTTTCCCACATCAATGGATTGTCTGGAAATTTTTTAACGCTTTCTTCGAATAAGTTTGGAAGTGTTCTTTGTTTCACGATGTCCTCTTGTGGCTAGTTAATCATTTTGTCTATTTGATCCTGATCCAAATTTGATTCAAGCAAAAGCAATTCTTTTTGTGAAACGGTTTTAATTATTTCAAAGTTTTTATTGTTCGTTGAAAATCTTTCCGCGTCTTCGTCGGAACTAAAAACCACCTTTGCAACGTTTAGATAACCATCTTCTGTTTTTATCGGAAGTAAAACAATTTCATAATTACTAAATCCGTTAAAATATTTATCCCACCTCGGAAAACCATTTTGCAAACCAAGTTTTCCTTTAATCAACTTAATTTTATTTCGATACTGTTCAAATTGATGTTGCTGAAAATATTCTGGAACTATAAATGTTTCCAATTCAATTTTAGATAACAATTTTTCAAATAAGAGAAGAGAATATTTTTGAGCGTCTCTTATCGCCGGATTGATTAGAAATAGAAATATAAAATCTACCCACCGCCGATTGTAATTGATGGGGTGTAATACAAATATATTTTGTAAGGGTATCGGTTATTCCGCAGTTAAATTTGTTGATTGAATAAATTCCAAAAGCTGCGTCAATATTGGTCATACCGTAAACTTCTATGCGATAATTTTTTCCATTGTGGACAACCTCTTGCAGCAATGTTCTATCAAGTCCATATTCAAGATAAAGATCAGCGCCGCCGTTTATTAATCCCCAAAGTTCTTCGCCCACATAAATTTCTGAGCGGGTTATTTCAGCATCAGTAAGTTCGCTTTGATAAAGCCGGGGAAAGGGATCTTCTTGAGCAAGTAACTAAAGGCGCACAAAAGAATCAGTATTAATAATTGTAATACAATTAAAAAACTTTTCATGGTTATGTTAAGTCAATTTTGGTTAAAGAGATTTTGTTATTATCCGCAACGCCGAGTTTAAGTTTTTCTGCCATGGTTAAAAACGCCGATCCGCGCGGGGACTCTTCTTCCTGTAATCCTTCTTCAATTCTTTTCTTTGTAACAATGTTTAAACCTACTCTATCAACTGCAACCGGATCGGTGCCAATTAATACAGTATTATAATTTGTGAAGAACTGTGGTTTTGCCGAAGGACCGCCGTTGAAGCACCCTTTAATTCCGTCAACAACATTTAACACAACTTTGTCGCGTAAAGGAGGAAAAGCGCAAACTTCTGCAACGGTTTCAGACCAAAGCTTATCGTGTAAGTCTGTCCAGTATTTGTAATTGCACCATATGATAAATTTTTCATACAGAGAGTTACTGAAGTACCGGCATTTTTGAGTATTGGTATGTTGATAATTTTATCACACATCTCGGTAACAATTTTTGTGAAGTAAGAATGTTTGCCGGTGTTTACCATATAAGGCAACGTTTCGGGGCGGTATTCAGCTTCGACATCAGCCCAGTAATACCAGTCTTTGTCGATCATTCTAAGCGAATAAAGCTCTTCGTTTTCATCATACATTGTTCCGTTTTCACCTTTACGCTCGGTTCCTATAATTTTTATTCCGGGAAAAAGTTCTTCCGTTATTCCCGATTCAAAGATTTGTTCTTCTCTTCTATCCCAGATTATTAAATTGGTTCTGGGTATTCCGGCTTCTTCAAGCTGGTTAACAATCGCAAGCGTCACTTCAACCGATGTTGATAATGTTGGTCCGGCAACGGGATTAACCTTCAATCCGATCTTATCGTTTTCGTTTACAAATAGAAGCCACGCATCTTTCAAATCTTTTGCTCCCGTCAACATTAACATTCCTTCGGCAACCATTTTGTATGCAGCTTCATAAACAATTTTGTTATCAACTACCGGGTTGGGATGATTCACTTGAACGACTTTACCGGGAAATTTCCCGGCATTGAGGTTTCGCGGCGTGGATGTTTTAACGCATCTTCAATATTTGTTTTGGGCTTGTCTTCTTCTTGTAAAGTCTTGGCAATTTTTTCATTCGTAAGTATCGGCGATAAGGCAAAACCGGCTCCTGTTAAAGATGACATTTTGAAAAAGTTTCTTCTTGAAAGTTTGCTCGATTTCATTTTGGATTCCTTAATATTATAAAAGGAATAATTGAGACGTATAATTTAATTATTAGTTTGATAAAAATTTTCTAAACAAATAAGTTGTTGAGTCTGATATAGTTGGCATTACGATTAATAATTGTGAGGCTCAAAAGGAGGGTTTTTTGAAATCACCAAAAGAAGTATTAATACAATTTGTAAAACACTTCAACAATGCGGATGTTGAATCGCTTATAGATTTATATGCCGACGATGCGGTTAATCATCAAGTTGCAAACGATCCGGTTGAAGGCAAAGCCGCTATTAAAGAGATGTTCGAAAAAGAGTTTGCTCAAGCTGAAATGACTTGCATTGTAGAAAACATGTTCGAAGACGGCGAGTGGGCAATAATGGAATGGAAAGATCCACTCGGTTTACGCGGTTGCGGATTTTTTCAAATCAAAGAAGGTAAAATTGTTTTTCAGCGTGGTTATTGGGATAAACTTTCGTTTCTTAAAATGCACAACCTACCAATTGAGTAGAAAGCAATATTTTGTACAAGTTGTTTTTGTTCTGTAATAATTTGGATGTATTTTAACAACCGATTTAAAATTTCACAATTACTCCGGAGCCGATTAATGTTTACCCGCGTTATACTCTTTGTTTTTATTCTTGGTTTGATAGTTGGTTGCAGTGAAGAAACAAGCACAGAATCACAAAAGTCTGATATCTCAGGATCTGTTAACTTTTTAGACGGTACGCCTGCCGCAAATGCCGAAATTAGATTAATCGTTGTGCAAAGCAATCAAAATAAATTTACTACAACGGATGGAAACGGGAGATACAGTTTTGCCGACTTGTCCGATAGGGTTTATGTAATTAGTTTTATCAGTCCGACCTATGAAATAAATTCTTATCGTTCGGAAGAGTTAACACTTTCCGGCAATAATATTGTTCACGATGTTGATATTACATATAATATTTTAGATGAGGCAAAGTCAAAAGTTGTGAGCGATAGTCTCTTTCTAATTCAATACCATCCGGATGCCGCAAAGATAGGAAGTAATTTTAATGCAGTAAGCAAAATGACCGGCTATTACAGACCGGGTTCGGGAATGGAAATTACTCTCAGCTGTGATGTTTATGAAATGCCGGCAAGTTATAATTGGAACAATGCCGACTCCTTAACACCAGCATATGTGAAAGATAATTTTACTTATTTAATGAGTTTAACTGAGAACACAAGTAACTTTAATCACTCGGTTGAATTAACGGGAGAAAAGATCGAAACGATTTTATCAAATCCTTCCAACGGTTTTGTCTTTATAAAATCAACTCATGACGAGAAGTATTTAAAAATCCCATGCGTTGATTTCAACAACAACGATTTCGGCTGGGTGATCGAGTATAATTAATGAAGCAACTAATTACCCGTTGGTATCGATTTAGGTGGAAAGTCAACAAGAATCTCTTTAACAGCTTCGTTTATTCTTTCTTCTAAATTTTCCGTATTCAAAACATCTTTTGCCCAACCGCGCCAAACAACCTTGCCGCTTTTTAAATCGAGTATGTCAATAATCAGCATTCCTTTTTCGTTTGATTCAAAGCTGCTTTCCCAAGAAGAAATATTATCTGCAGTTTCATAAACTTCATCATTTAATGCTGTGTGCCAAGTTATTCCAATTTCAGCGAGCTTCTCGTTTTTGCCGATTCCCTTTTTGTCATCTCTAAATCAATGGCGCTTTTGATTAAGCTGTATGTAGCCGAAGGCATTTGAACACCATCAGGACGGGCGGGAAGATCTTTTGAAATTTTGTAAGTATTGAAAGCCGTAAAATCATACGAGTTATCATAAGAGTTGTTTGTTTGAATAGATGAACAAGTCATTAGAAAAATGAAAAAAATAAAACTGCAATGGCTGACAAGAGTTTCATAAGGGTTCCGTTTTTTTTGAAGGGAAAGATATGAAAAAGAAGAACGAATCAAAGTCTCTAGTTTTTAATAATAAAACCACGTATCTTATTCTGAAATAAAAATCATAAAGTAAAAAGGAGAATATAGAATGCGGGGAATTATCTGTTTTTTGGGGCTGCTGCTTTTTGTTACTATACACTCACAAGAATTATCTCCGGACCAAGCTCTTGCTAAATTAAAAGAGGGCAATAATAGGTTTGTTGCAAATGAGGTGTCTTTTAAGGATTATGTGGCCGACATTGAAACAACAGCCGGAGGACAAAGCCCTTATGCGGTTATCGTTACTTGTTCGGATTCACGCGTTCCGCCCGAAATTCTTTTTGATGAATCGATCGGAAAACTTTTTGTAATCCGCTTGGCTGGCAATATAATAGACAGCGCCGCAGTGGGAAGCATCGAGTATGCAGTGAAATATCTTAACTCAAGTTATTTGTTGATGCTTGGACATACACATTGCGGAGCAGTACACGCTGTAGTCGGCGGCGGAAATTATTCTCCGGCAATTACATCGATTGCAAAAAGAATTGCGCCGGCATTTGAAAAAGTTAAGGCGATGGACATTGAAGAAGAAAAGAGAGAAGAGTCTACAATTAAAGAAAATGTGTTGCTTCAGGCAAGGGCGGCTTCGGATATGAGTGAAATTATTTCTGAACACCGAAATAATGGAACATTAAAAATTGGCGGCGCGGTTTATGACATTGAAGACGGCAGAGTTCATTTTTTTGATTAATAAAATTTACCCTAATTAATCTATTCTTTTTTGGAATCGCATTACACTTAGGGATAGTATTAATATCCCCAGCCCAAACATTGCAGCAAGTTGAATCCAGAGATCGGCAATACCGATTCCTTTTAATATAATTCCGCGGATGATAGTCATAAAATATCTAAGCGGAATTATATATGTAATTGCTTGTATTATTGCCGGCATATTTTCAATCGGGAATGCAAAGCCGGAGAGGAATACCATCGGCATCATTATGAGAAAGATCGCAAGCATCATTGCTTGCTGTTGTGTTTTTGAAATTGTTGAAACAAATAAACCAAGTCCGAGTGTTGAAAGAATAAAAACGAAAGATGAGATTAAAAGAAAAGTCACGCTTCCCTTTACCGCAATTCCGAAGATTATATTCATTGCAGTAATTACAAGTATAACCGCCGCAAATCCCAGCAAAGTGAAAGGTATAAGTTTACCAATAATCATTTGAATCGGTTTAATCGGCGTTACTATTAATTGCTCAAGTGTACCAATTTCTTTTTCTTTTACAATTGCAAGCGATGTTAATATCAACGTAATTATCATTAACAGCAACGCGACAATTCCCGGGACCATAAAATTTCTTGTTTTTAATTCGGGATTATACCACACACGCGTTTCCGATTTTACAGTACCAACCGGTATAACTTTTATGCCGAGCTTATTACGAATATCCGTTACAATTTCTTTGGAATACTTTTGAGTAACACCTTGTAAATAACCGGCTGCGATTGAAGCGGTGTTGCCATCCGATCCGTCAAATATTGCCTGAACTTGTACGGTCTCTCTTCGATTGATTTTTTCTTCGAATCCACGTGGAATTACTAATCCCATTATTACTTCGGCGTTGTCAATGTGTTCGGTTAACTGATCGTAGTTATCAACGTAATAATCAAAAGAGTAATAACCGGTTGATTCAAAACTTTCAATATAATTTCGGCTTGCTTCGGATTTATCCAGATCATAAACAGCCGTGTGAACAACAGTTACATCAAAATTTGCTGCATATCCGAGAAAGACTAATTGAATAATTGGTGCAACCAAAATCATTGCAAACATTTTCGGATCGCGTTTAAACTGAAGAAATTCTTTTTGTATGAAGTAAATTATTGTTTTCATAATGTTTTTTTTGATGGAACACAGATGACACTGATGCAACAGATAACCATAGATTTAATCTGCGGTAATCGGCTTTTTCTGTGTCATCTGTGTTCAATTGGTTTATAATTTATATTAACCCTTAGCTTCTCTCCTTTTTGAAATCAAATTACCGAGTCCTAAAAAGAACAGAGTAAATACTCCCAAGTAAATCCATTGAGTCCAAAAAGCTTCGAGCCCAATACCGCGCAGCATTATTGCACGAAGCGTAATTAAATAAAACTTCGCCGGAGTAATGTTCGTAAGCCACTGAATAATCTCCGGCATACTCTCGATCGGGAAAATGAATCCCGATAAAATTAACGACGGCAGCATTGACGCAAAAGTTGCCGCGGTAAATGCAACCTGCTGCGAATCCGAAACAGTCGAAATAAATATTCCCAAACTTGTACTTGCAATGATGAATATCAGGGTACTGAAAAACATCAACAAATAGCTTCCTTTCACAACAACATCAAACAAAATATATCCGGCAATTAAAATGAAGACAGCGTCAATCAATGCAATAATTACATAAGGCAGAACTTTTCCGAGCATTACTTCCAAATTATTCAGTGAAGAAACATTTATCTGCTCAATTGTTCCGCGCTCTTTTTCACGAACCAATGAAAGAGACACACTTACAACCGATGTAATGATTAATATCATCGCAATTAAACCGGGAATTAAAAACACAGTCGTTTCAAGTTCCGGGTTAAACCAAAATATCGGTTGTAAATCAATCGGGATGATTGGGTTAATTCCCAACTTAGCAAACATCTCTTGCTGAAATTCAGAATTATATTTTAACGTTGCCGCTTCAACATAATTTTTAATAATGGTTGCAGTGTTGCCGTCAACTCCGTCTATTAAGAATTGAACTTTTGCTTCTTCTTTTGCGCGGTACATTTTTTCGGAAAAGTCGAATGGAATTACCATTACAACTTGTGCGCGTTTTTCATCAAGAGCCGATGTTGCCTTGCTTTCTTCATTTAGGTATTCAACAAAATCAAAATACTCAGAGCTTGTTAATGATTGAATAAACTCTCGACTCTCTTTAGATTTATCTAAATCATGAACAGCAAGTTTGATGTGTTTTACATCGAAATTGACTGCATAGCCGAATAGCACAAGCAGAAAAACCGGCAGCGAAAAGAGAATAATTAAAAATCGTGTATCACGGCTGATTTGCTTTACTTCTTTTTTTGCAACAGCTTTTATTCTCCCCGGACTAATCATCGGTTGTACTCTTTGTCTAATAAATGAATAAATACATCTTCAAGTGTCGGCACAATTTGGTCTATTCGTTTTATTTCTATAGAATGTTTATCTGTGAGTATTGTTCTAATTTGTTCTTCGTTGTTGAAGTTGTCGTTAACAATTATATGAATATTGTTTCCGAAGATAGATGTATCATCAACATAATTTTCGTTTTGTAAAATGTCGAGTGCATCAACAACACGTTCGCATTCGATTTCATAAATTTTATTTTTGATATAATTTGTTTTCAGTTCGCTTGCGGTTCCTTCCGCAATAATTTTACCGGCATTAATTAATGTTATGTTATTGCAGTATTCAGCTTCTTCGAGATAGTGTGTTGTAACAAAAACCGTAGTTCCGTTTGCCGAGAGATCGTTGATCAAATCCCAAAAATTTCTTCTTGAAATCGGATCAACCCCGCTTGTCGGTTCGTCTAAAAAGATGATTTCCGGTTCGTGGATAACTGCTGCGCCGAGTGCAAGCCGCTGTTTAATTCCGCCGGGAAGTGAACCGGTTAACAAATTTTCTTTTCCTTTTAAGTTGGCTATTTGTAAAACCCATTCTTTTCTTTCTTTGAATTTTTTTCCTTCCAATCCATAAACACCACCGAAGAAATTGATGTTCTCTTCAACCGATAAATCGTTATAAAGCGAAAACTTTTGCGACATATAACCGATCACTTTTTTCACTTTGTCCGGTTCATTCATAACACTATAACCGCCGACCATCGCATCGCCGGAAGTCGGGTTAAGTATTCCGCACAACATTCTAATAGCCGTAGATTTACCTGCTCCGTTAGCGCCGAGAAATCCGAATACTTCTCCTTCTTTTACGTTGAAGGAAATATTATCAACGGCGGTGAAGTTGCCGAAGCGTTTTGTCAATTTGTTTACTTCAATAGAGTTCATCTTAATTGATCATAATCATCTTAACAAATCTGTGTTCCATCAAAGCATTGGAACGCTGATCATTATGATTGTTATGATTCTTTGTGATTAATAAATTTTACGTCCTATCGACTTTTCCAACTTTGTTTTAGCCAACTTCAAATCAACTAACGCGTTAGATAAATTTGTTTGCGCGTTTAGCAACGCAACCTCCGCATCGATTAAGTCTGTACTGGTTGCAAGCTGCTGATTGTATTTGTCTTTTGTAATTCTGTAATTCTCTTCAGCTTGTTCAACTGACTTTTTAGATACATTGACTTTTTCAAATTCACTCAGTGCCGTCAAGTAATCTTTATAAACTTCCAGCTCAATATTTTCTTTAATGATTTGATAAGTCGTTTCCGCTTGAATCAACTGCTGCTCGGCTTGAGTTGTTTTTGATGATGTTTCACCCCAATCTAAAATGTTCCAATTAAGTCCGACGCCCACAGCCCAAGTATCTTCAAACTTATCTTCAAGCGGCATAATTCTTTGATTTGGTCTGCTGTAGTAATAATCACCGAAAAGAAAAACAGACGGAAACCACCCTGCTTGAGCTGCATCAATATTTTCTTCACCCGCTTTGATTTTGTATTCAAGTGATTTTATTTCTTCTCGTGATTGCAGAGCTTCGTTTAGCAGATCATCATACTTTGTTGCAATTGAAACAGCTTCCGGTTCATCGGCGATTACTTGTGTGTTTGAGTTAAGGGGTAAACCGACTGCTTTGTTAAACATTGTCCGCGCAAGCTCAACGGCATTATTTGCTTCAATCTTTTTAAGCTCTGTGTTTGAATACTGCACTTCTAATTTCAACAAATCATTTTTTGTAACGAGTCCGTTATCTAAAAAGTTTTTTGTATCGGCTAAGTGATTTTCTAATGATTTTAAGTTTTCTTCAACAAGCTGAAGTACTTTTTGAGATTTATAATAATTCCAAAATGCTTGATGTATGTGAAGCGCCTCCTCGTTTATTTCTTTTGTGTGCTCGAACTCTACTGCTTTGCTGTTGTATTCGGCAGCGCTTTTTAATGACGACAATCTAAATCCCGTAAACAAAGGCTGCTGCAGCGAAAGCTTTAATTGGTAGTTATCCAATATCGTTTCTTGAATTGTAATTGGCGTTGGTGAAAACGGAACGCTTACAGCAAACGGTTTAACATCACTCAATCTAGTATAAGATGCACCGAAACTTAATCGCGGCAGCATTTGTGAACCGACCTCGGTTATCTTTGCCTCGCTGCTTCTTAATGATGCTTGCGATATTTTTATTTGTTTACTGTTCTGTAATCCGATTTCTAAGCTTTGGTTTAGAGTTAGCTTGTTGTTTTGTGCAATAAGTGAAATTGCTAATAATATGTTTAGAATAATTATTTTTTTCATTTTGCTGCCTTTATGAAATTTCTTAGTCTCATTATGATTGACGGATTGGTTGATTGAGCGCTTATTCATTCAGTCAATCATTCAATCTTATTTCTCAATTTGCTTCTTTTATTAAATGTATAAAAACATTTTCGAGCGATGGTGTAACAACTCTTTTGTCATTAATCGTAATTTCATTTTGACGAAGAAGTTTTTCAATTTCGGGATAATCTTTTGATTCATCATCAACGACTAAGTTTATTCTATCGCCGAACATTTGCGATTCATATTTATCTTTTAATATTTCGTAAGCTTTTCGTGAAGGCGAACAGACAATCTCAACAACTTGTTTGTTAATTGATTTTTTAATTTCAGCCGGTTTATCGATTGCAATAATTTCTCCTTTGTTCATCATTGCAACTCGGTTGCAGCGCTCGGCTTCGTCGAGATATGGAGTCGTCATAAAAATTGTAATTCCTTCTTTAATTAAGTTGGAAAGAATCTTCCAAAAGTCTCGACGGGAAACCGGATCGACTCCGGTTGTCGGTTCATCTAAAAATAGTATTTGCGGTTTGTGAATTAAAGAACAGGCAAGTGCAAGCTTCTGTTTCATTCCGCCGGAAAGATTATCCGCGAGGCGATCCCTGAAATTTTTAATTCGAGTAAACTCGAGTAGCTCATCTCTTCGTGGTTTATAATTCTTTACATTGTGAATCTCTGCGAAGAACTCGATGTTCTCGTCAACTGTTAAATCGCCGTATAAACTAAAGCGCTGCGATAAATATCCAATTTGATTTTGTACCGCTTGTTTTTCTTTTGTAATATCTTTGTCGATTAACGTTGCTGTTCCGCTGTCGGGATTTAAGAGTCCGCACAAAATTCTAATAGTTGTAGTTTTCCCGGCACCGTCTGGACCGACGAGTCCGAACATTTCGGCTTTTCCAACTTCAAACGAAATTCCTTTTACCGCTTCAATTTCGCCGTAACTTTTTGAAGAGTATCTATTTTTATTATTGATTTCATTTTTGTAATTGTAACCAATAGAACACAGATGACACTAAAACTATGGATTCACACAGATAAAAATCAGTGTTTATCGGTTTTTTCTACGTCATCAGCGTTCCATTCTTGCTTCTTTATTCTTCATCCTCCTTAAGTTGACGATATTGCTTATTGGAGGGGAGGATGAAGTGTTAGTTTTATAAGTAAATTACCGCATCTACCGGCATACCTGATTTAAGTTCGTAGTCCGGATTGGGGGCTTTTATTTTTACGGCAAAGACTAGTTTTGTCCGCTCTTCTTTTGTTTGAATATTTTTCGGTGTAAACTCTGCTTCGGGAGAAATGTAAGTCACTTTCCCCTCGTATGATTTCTTTTCATAAGAGTCGGAGAAAATTTCGGCTTTTTGTCCAAGCTTAACTTTCCCCAAATCCGTTTCTTGAATGTAAACCACAACTTCAACTTCGCTTTGATTAGAAACCTTTACTAATGAAGACTGCGGATTCACTGTTTCGCCGATTTCAACGAAATTTTTAACTATTTGTCCATCTATAGGAGACAAAACATAACAATCGTTCACTCTTTTTTGAAGTAATTTTACGTTAGCATCTGCAGCATTAATTGCGGCTTTTGCTTGTTCTAATTCCTCGGGTCTGGCAAAATTTTCAATTTTTTTGAGATTTTGTTTCGCTGAATTGAACTGTGCCTCCGCAATGGTTAATCTTGTTTTGGCATCCTCAAACTGCTTTTTCGTGACAGATTGATTATTGAACAGATTTTCAATTCGCTCAAAATCAGACTTTAGCGGATTCATAATTTGCTTCGGCTTGCTTCAAAGCTTCGGAAGCTTGACTTTTATCTTCGCTTCTCGCACCTTTTTTAAGCATGTCATATTTGGATTTTGTCAAATCTCGCTGTGCTTCGGCTTGGTTTAGCTGCAATTGGTATGTTTCCGGATCAATTATCATAATAGTATCTCCGGCATTAACCCGGTTTCCTTCTTCTCGAACGATTTGCTGGATTGTTCCGGCAACCTGGGAACTTAAAATTATATTAGTAGTTTCCACCGTTCCCGAAAGCTCAATTTTATCTTTTTCTCCGTTATCGCCGCAACCAATTAATAGCGCGATAATCGAAGTTATTGCAAGTAATTTTTTCATATCAATTACCCGAATTGTATTGTTTAAGTAGTTTTTTGCCTTTTTTTGAGAGAATTCCCGAGAATACAATCTCAAGCACCGTTTCGCCTGCTTTTCCGATTGAAATGTTATTGTGCAGCACAAACTCCGGGTTGACTACACCTTGAACGGACGAAATCAAGACACCCATAATTATATTCGTGGGAAAATCGTTTATTAATCCCTCGGATTTACCTTGTTCGATCAGTAGAGTCATGTTTTTCTGCATTATTTTTATGCGAAAATCATTTACTTCCTGCCAAATGTCGGGAGCGTAAAACTGCAGATCGTTTAGCCATTTGCTGGAAATGGTCGCAACCCGCTTTGAAAACAGATCGCTGATCTTGTACAGCTTTATAATTGCATCGCCGTTACTGTTGATAATTGTTTCAATTCGTCCGCCTAAATCGTTTCTTATTCTCACAAATACAGCGCGGATTAACTCGTCTTTTGTAGAAAAATGCTTATAAATAGTCTTTTTACTTATTCTGAGTTCCTTTGCTATTTCATCCATTGTGGTCTTGTGGAAACCATATTTCATAAAATAGTTTTCGCAGAACTCAAGTACTTTTAAACTCTCTGATAATTCTTTCAATGGAAACCCCTTTCGTTTTTTACGTTTCTAATATAATATGTGGAAACTGCTTTGTCAAGAAAAAGTTTCCAAAGTTTTTCTAAGTGTGTGATTTTCGAGAAAAACCGGCTAAATTAGATTGGGCAAGCGTTAAATTTGATGGTGAATGAAAAGCTAAAAGCTAAAGCCGCGGATGCGCGAATGGTAGGCGAATGAAAAATCGAAAAAAAGAATGTTCTATTATTCTTGCACTACTCCCCTAAAATTCCACCAACTTGCAGAGTCTGTTGCATAAGTCTAAGTTGCCCTTAGCGTTTGTTAAATATTTAATTGCGGTTTGTTACAAAACAATATTGATTGGGGTGAATATATTTTTGAACCCGGTAGGGGTTCAATGTGAATAGAATAATAAAAAAAGGGAACAACAACCACGGAGTGGTTGAATATGAAAGGACTTGTTCAACCCCGCCGGGTTGGTTTAATTAATTTATAAACATTCTCTATTCACGTTCAATCCCTTCGGGATTTTATGTCGAGAAAAAGTATAATTAAATAACCAAAAGTTTCATCACCAAATATTGTTTTTATTTATATGATATGCTCAATCCGATTCTTAAGTTGACAGCATTGCTTTTTAAGAGAAGGGGCCGGGGGATGAGTTTCTACAATTTAGATTGTTACGCAACACACTCCTACATGGGTCGGCTTTTTTTCCCGACAAAGCGTATAACCTCTGCCCTCCTGTGTGAAGACGGCTTTCCGCAAGGTGAGTTGTCTCTTTTGAGAAAGAATTTATGTCGAGATCCTGGAAGTCTGTAAATACTTCTTCCAGCGAGTGTAGCAGATCAGGGTCTTTGGGTCCGCCGGAATTATTTTTTATCTGTTCTTTTGCGTAAGATTCCAAAACGACAATTCCGCCCGGCTTTAATGAATCGACAACTTTTTTGTGAACCTCTTCTCGCAGTGAAGGCGGTAAATGAAGGAAAATTAATGCGGCAGCATCATAATTGTTTTTCTCCGGGGTGTAACCGGCGAGATCGGAAACTATATAGTTTATTTTTACATCGTTCTCCGCAGCTAAATTTTCCGCCTTCTTTTTCCCCTCTTCGCTCCAGTCAACGGCATCGACTTCCCAGCCGAGCTTTGCGGCGTAGACTCCGTTCCTGCCTTCGGCTTCTCCGAGCAATAAGATTTTCCCGGGTTCCAGCTTATCTATTTCTTGTTTGAAAAATGAATTCGGTTCTTTTCCGTAAGCGTATTCTTCTTTCCCGAAGCGTTCGTTCCACATTTGTTTCATGTATACCCTAAGATTTTTAGTTGAGCAAAAATAAGTAATTCATGTCAAATGAGAAATTTTAGTTTTTAATAAAATTAATTTGTTTTTTGGAACATTATTGGCTTTATGTGAGTTTCCTATTCTTTATATTTGTTTTGTAATTTAAAAGACAATATGTCAAATAAAATAATGGAGGAGTTATGCCAACAAGAAATGCATCTGCCGTTTGGAACGGTAAGTTGAAAGACGGAAACGGAACTATGAAAATGCAGAGCGGCGCTTACGAGGGACAGTATTCGTTTTCATCCCGTTTTGAAGAAGGGACAGGAACTAACCCGGAAGAATTAATCGGCGCGGCACATGCCGGTTGTTTTTCAATGGCTTTTTCGGCAGCATTGGAAAAAGAAGGTTTCGATCCTAAATCAATAAGCACAGAAGCAAAAGTTAATTTAGTAAAAGGCGATGCGGGATTCAGCATTGCTGATATTACACTTAACTGCAAAGCCGAAATTCCGAATATTGACGAAGCAAAATTTCAGGAAGTAGCCGAAGGCGCTAAAAAGGGCTGCCCGGTTTCAAGAGCTTTGGCTGGTGTTGATATTAAACTTAATGCATCCCTAGTTTAATATAAATTGAACTTATTTCGATTCGAGACCGGTCATATTGGCCGGTCTTTTTTTATTCCTTTATCAACAACGCAACATTTTCAATGTGATAAGTATGCGGAAACATATCAACGGGTCTTATCTTAATTAGTTTATATCCCGCTTCGGCAAGCAGCTTTATGTCTCTTGCCTGTGTTGCGGGATTGCAGCTTACGTAAACTATTTTTCTCGGCGAAAGTTCGATTAGATCATTTACCGTTTTCGGGTTCATTCCTGCACGCGGCGGATCGGCAATTACTACATCCGGCTTGGAAATCGATTTTCCTTTAATTACCGGTATAAATGATTTGTTCAAGTCAGCTATCTCAAAGTGAACATTTGTTATTTTATTTAATTCGACATTTGTGTGGGCATCTTTCACCGCGTCTTCAACACTTTCGAATGCGAACACTTCTTTTACGTGCGGAGAAACGAAAATCGAGATTGTTCCTGCACCTGAATATAAATCATAAACAGTTTCATCTCCGGAAAACTCTGCAAAATCGAGCGCTGTATTATAAAGATTTTCGGCCTGTAATGAGTTTGTCTGAAAAAACGAATTTGGACTGATTCTGAACAAAAACCGTCCGATTTTGTCAAAAATTACTCCGTGTCCGTAAAAAACTTGCTCAAAATCGCCGATTGCAACTTGAGCTTTTTTCTCGTTTACATTGTTCACTATCGTAGTAATTTTTGGCTCAAACTCTCGCAGTTCTTCCGCATATTTTCCGAACAGTTGTTCATCTAATTTAGATGTCACTAAATTCACCATCAAATCATCTGTGTGGTGAGATTGCTTGATGACGAGGTTTCTCAAATAACCTTCGTGAGTTTTGGTCGAGTAAATTGTTGTTTCTTTCGGCTTGAAAAAGTCGCGTGTAAAATTTAGAATTCGAGTACTCTCTTCAGATTGAAGATAACACTCGTTAACATCCAAAACTTTGTCGAACATTCGTGGAATGTGTAGACCCAAAGCAAAGTTTTGATCTTTTATTTCGCCTTTTTCCTCAATTTCATGTGGCCAGAGCCAGCGTTTATCGGCAAACGAAAACTCCATTTTATTGCGGTAATAGTAGATTTTCTCGGATGGTACGATAGGTAAAATTTCAAAACCGGTTAAGCCGCCGATACGCTCAAATACTATCTTCAACCTGCTGAGCTTTATATTTAAGCTGGACATCATATTTTAAGTCCTGCTGCTTACAGCCGCCGCAGACGCCGAAGTATTTACACCGGGCTTCCGTTCTATCGGGCGAGGGGTCAATTATTTCAGTGACTTTGGACTCGGCATACGATTTCTTCACCCTTCGTAATTCTGCCTTAACCTTATCGCCCGGATAACTACCGTTCACAAAAACAACGTATTTCTTTTCATGGTTCTCACGTGTAATTTTGGAAATTCCTTTTCCTTCGTAAGCGTAGCTGGTTATCTCTAAATCTAAAATTTGGCCTTTTTTCATATTAACGCTTGTTCACTTTTGCTATTAATGAGTAAAATCCAATAAATTGATCACCGCCCTGTTTCAAGTAAACTTTTGATTGGTGGCTCAGTTGGCTGATTATTTTTTTGTAGTAGCTTTTTTCATTTTCCCCGAGCTCGTCTTCCGTCTCCTCTAGTTTTTTCAAATTGAGCGAGTAATACTCCTTGAGAGTTTTTGAGTAATCTTGGTTGTCTATTATTTCGAAATTCCGGTCGGTATAAAATTTTTCAATTTTCTCGCAGCAAAGCGGATCGAGCTCCGACATATTGAAAATGTCTTGTACAAACTGCGGGACGAACTCTTCGAGTTTTACAATTTCGCCGACCGACAGGATTCCTTCGTTTTTCAGAATTCGTCTAATTTCTTTCAGTATTCTATTTCGTTTTTCGGTTGAAATAGACGCTTGTGCATAAACAAGATCGAATTGGTTTTCATCGAAATCGGTGAACTCAAAGTCCATCATCTTTGGGTTCAGTCCATCCGCTTCACTCAACAACATATTCGAGTTCATTAGTGATTCGTAATCTTCAACAATCAATTCAACTTTTGATGCTCCTTCACGAATGAAAGTTTTTGCAACCTCTTCGCATCCTGAACCGATGATCAAAATTGATTGGTCTTTTATTTTAACATTACCTAAAGTAAATCCAAGTTGATCTCTGCCGCCGGGTAGGTGTATTTGCTTTTCGTTTTTCACACAGCAAAGATAGGAAATGTTTGGGAGAGTGTTATTAATTCGCTAATAGAACACAGATGCCCGTCAATGTCGGGCAAACACAGATCTAGCAGATTCACGCAGTTTTTGATCAGCGAAAATCAGTTTAATCTGCGTATGCCCGCCGAAGGCGTGGTCATCTGTGTTCCATTTTTTTGAATAAATCGGTAACATCATTCACCAAAATATCTATAAAGTACGTCTTCCCAGTCTTTATCACTGATGTGTTTTATTATCTCACGATTTAAATTTTCGCGCAATTTACTTCCCTCGGGTATAGCAAAACCATAATAAACCGGTTCCAATGTTGAGGGCAGTACTTTTACTTTTGTGCTCAAGTTGTCTTTTTTGATCAAGTATTTTAGAATGGGCGCATCGTAAACGAAGGCATCTAAATCTCCGTTGGCAATTGCTTCGAGCCCATCTGCAACCGACGAGTGAGTTGAATAGTTGATTCGTTTATCAACTAAAAAAGATTCTGCCGATGATTCCGAAATTGTACCGACGCTAACGCTATAAAGATCATTAAGACCTTTTACTTTTGTTTCAAGCTGTCCGACTGTTAGAGCAGAAGCAATTGCCGCTGTAATACTCGAGATAATTATTATTGCGGCGAACATCCAAACAAGCGCAACAATTCTACCGCCAACTGATTTTGGCGACTTATCTCCATAGCCGACGGTTGTCATTGTAACGGCGGCAAACCAAAAGCTGGACCAGAGCCCTTTTGATTTTCCGTCCGCAAACTCTTCGGGATTTTTTTTCCTTTCGAACAACCAGGTTATAAAACCGACCGCAAGTAAAATAAGCAAAAGGAAACCGACTGCTTCAAAAAACTCTACCGAAATGATTCTAGTGAAAAGCGAAAATAACCCGTCATCTTCTTTTGCTGCGACGGCAATGCTCAAACCGGTTACATAATACGGATGGGTAAAATCAAACCGCTCTTCTCTTTCTGCGGTGATGGTTAACGGTGAAACCACAATATCCACCTGTTCATTCTCAACTGATTTTATTAATCCCTCTAAATCATACTCTTTAACTTCATATACGATTCCAAGTTCAGTTGAAATGTTATTCCATAAATCAAATGAAACACCATCCCAGCTCCCGTCCGGATTTTGTATCACAAACGGCTCTGCGACTTTTGTCCCAACGGTTATTTTCTCTTGTGCAATTATTACTGTACTCATTATTAAAAGTAATGTGAGTAGTCCTATGTTTTTCATTGAATCACCCTGTTTATATTTAATAATATGTTGGAAGCGAATCGATTTTAATTATACTTTTTCAGCGGCCTCAAGTTTATCTTCTAATTTAATATCCTCCGCACCGTGCGTTAGCTTTTTAAGTTTTCTAAAAAATACCAAGAGCAGCAGTCCGAAGAAAATGCAGAAGATAAATATTCCGGTAAACACTTCTAGTTCTCCGGCATCTTGAGCGAGTTCGCCGACCATTCCGGCAAGTTTGTTCCCCAAGCCGGTTGCGGCAAAGTAAACGCCCATCATTATTGAAGCATATTTTAAAGGTGCAAGTTTAGTAATAAACGAAAGTGCAACCGGGGAAATAGAAAGCTCCCCGATTACTTGAAGCAAGTAAGAAAGTATCAACCAAATCAACATTGCTTTACCGGTATCTTGTGCTTCTAATGCGGCGCCGGACATCATTAAAAATCCCGTTCCCATTACAATTGTACCGATTGCCATTTTGAACAGAGAAGAGGTTTCTTTTCCTTTGTTGTATCTCTTTGTCCAGAATGCTGCAACTGCGGTTCCTAAAAGAACAACAAAGATTGCAGGGACGGACTGGAAGACGCTTGCGGGAATTTCCCAACCTAAAATTACTCTGTTAATTTTTTCCTTTGTGTAGAGGTTCATCAATCCACCGGCTTGTTCGTATGCTCCCCAAAATACAATTACAATTATGAATGAAATTAGAAGAACAACAACGCGGTCTTTTTCAATTTTGGTTAGCGGCTTGCCGGTCTTTGTTCCTTCGATCTTGGGAACCGGAACAAAGTTGCCGACTTCCTTCAAATGTTTTTGTCCCCACATATAAACTGCTTGCCCGAACAGCATTCCGAATCCGGCTAA
The DNA here is from genome assembly GCA_034521465.1 of Melioribacteraceae bacterium. GTDB lineage: Bacteria > Bacteroidota > Ignavibacteria > Ignavibacteriales > Melioribacteraceae > SURF-28. The sequence continues at coordinate 256,109 of JAXHMN010000025.1, forward strand.
AGAAAATCCGAGATGCCAGCCGTGAACTTCACCGACGTAACCGACAATAAGCGGTGCGGTTGCTGCGCCTATGTTTATCCCGATATAAAAAATTGTAAATCCGCTGTCGCGCCTTGGATCACCTTCTTTATAAAGTCCGCCGACCATCGTTGAAATATTAGGTTTCAAAAATCCAACACCGATAACGAGTAAAACCAACCCCGTGTAAAAAGAGAAGACGCTGTTAGCAGCCAAAGTTAACTGTCCGGCAGCAATTAAGAGTCCGCCGATAAAAACAGTTTTCTTTTGACCGAGCATTCTGTCGGCAACAATTCCGCCGGGTATCGACATAACATAAACAAGCATTGTGTACCAACCGTAAAGAGCAAGAGCGTCGGAGTTTGACCAACCCATTCCCGGATTGCTTCCGATAGTTTCTTTTGTAAGATAAAGAACAAGAATTGCCCGCATTCCGTAAAAGCTGAAACGTTCCCACATTTCGGTAAAGAAAAGAACCGGCAATCCTTTTGGGTGACGAGTTTTCATTTATTCACCATTAAATAAGAATTGAGTTATGAATTTAGCGCCTAATATAATGAAAAGTTGAGGAAGGATTTTTATAGCAGCCGCTTCAATTTTGATAACTGCAATCTCGTAATTTTTCTATCTATGCAGAATGTTTATAATAGACAGAACATTGCGGCGTATCAATACAACTCCGATGGAACAAGAGATAATGTTTACCAATTTGAAATTTTGCCGGTATTTGGGCTAGAGGTAGAGTTTTAATTTGCAGAAAGTGGCGGTTTTGCGTCAATCCACCACTTTATTTTAATAAATATAACGAACGTTAGTTTTTAACCGATAGCGAGTCAACCT
>JAXHMN010000026.1:0-28284 GCA_034521465.1 Melioribacteraceae bacterium
TTCTATTGCTTGATTGATTTTCAATAAAGATAAGGATAGATAAATTGTCTCAGATTAATATCAAGGATTGGCGGGTTGAAGATGAACAATTCTGGAAATCGAAAGGGAAAAAAATTGCATACAGAAATCTTGCGATTTCAATTCCCGCGTTGCTGCTCGCTTTTGCAGTTTGGATGATGTGGAGTATTGTCGCAACAAAAATGAAAGAGTACGGTTACAATTTTGGGAATGATAACCGATGGTATGCAGTCCGGATCAAATAACCGAAAAGTTAAAAGAAATCAACACTCTTTATTATACTCTTCCGGCAATTGCCGGACTTGCAGGCGCAACACTCCGCATTCCTAATTCTTTTTTAATATCACTCGGCGGTGGAAGGAATGTAATCTTTATTACAACTGTACTATTGTTGATACCGGTTATTGGAACGGCTGTTGCTTTGCAGGATGTTAATACTTCCTATTTAACATTCGCAATTTTTGCGGCATTCTCCGGTATCGGCGGCGGAAACTTTGCGTCATCGATGAGCAACATCAGTTACTTTTTCCCGAAGAAAGTGCAGGGAACTTCGCTCGGTCTTAACGCGGGAATCGGCAATCTCGGCGTTGGTGTGATGCAGAAAGTAATTCCGTGGGTAACGGGAATTTTTCTTTTCGGCGCGGTTAATCATTCAGGCGAAATTGTTTCAAACGAAGGATTGTCGGGAATTCAAAATGCCGGATGGATCTGGGTTCCATTCCTTACAGTTTCCGCAATTGCCGCATTCTTCGGAATGAATAATGTTATAACGGGAACTCCAAACTTACCGGGTACTCTGCAGGGTATAGCAAAATCATTATATCTTGTTCTGCTCGGATTTATTGCCGCGGCAATCGGCGCTTACTTACTTGTGGGCGTTGATCTAAATATGTGGATCGTTTTACCTCTCGTAATTATAATTACGCTCGCATTGATGAAATACACTACCCCGAGTGAGATACGTTCAAACCTCAACAGGCAGTTCGCAATCTTCGATAACAAACATAACTGGATAATGACGGTCATTTACACAATGACTTTCGGTTCGTTCATCGGATTTTCGGCGGCGTTTCCAAAATTGAGCCAGGATATTTTTGTTTATTCGAACGAAGCGGATCCTTCATATATAAATCCGAATGCACCCGATTTTTTAACTTGGGTTTTCATCGGACCGATGATCGGCGCGTTGATCCGTCCCGTAGGCGGTTGGTTGTCCGATAAAGTTAACAGCGGAGCAAAAGTAACCGGCTACATTACGGTTGTTCAAATTATTGCAGCGGTTTTTGTTGCTTACTTTATCATTCAAGCGAAAGCGAGTCCGACACCGGAAGATTATTGGATACCGTTTTCTATCGGATTTATGGTTTTGTTTCTCACAACCGGTATCGGAAACGGATCTACTTTCAGAAGTATTCCTAATATCTTTAACAAAGAACAAGCGGGACCTGTTTTGGGATGGACTTCCGCAATAGCCGCTTACGGTGCGTTTATTATCCCGAAAGTTTTCGGTCAGCAGATTGAAAACGGAACACCCAGAATACGCGATGTACGGTTTTACTTTCTATTATACAGTTTGCTTGTTTTTAAATTGGTGGTATTACACACGAAAGAATGCGGAAATAAAAAATCCGTAAAGGAGATGAGCTATGAATAAGTCAGAAGACCCGATAAAAAGATTTGTTGAAAAAGATTCCGGCGAAGAGATGTCGCCTTTCGATCCACCGGATGCTTACGATCCTCAAAACATTGAACCCGTGGCTTATGAAAAACTTGATCCGTTTTTACAAAAATTAGCTGACGAACATGCTGCATTCACAAATGTTTTGAACGGATTTGAAGAAGCATTAATTAATTGGCGTGAAAACAATTGGCAGTTCAATGAATATATCGACGAGAAATTCAAAAATTTTTTTGAGTTTGTTGATGAGAAGGTGCCGGTGCATAATCAAAAAGAAGAAAAGGATTTATTTCCTCTATTAAACAAAAAACTTATTGAGGTTGGCGAACATAATTCAAAAGACTCTTCTCTAACTGGTATAAGTATTATGGAAGATGAACATATAAAAGTAGCGCAGGCTGTGGCAATTGTTTTTAACTTTTTGGGATTAGGTTCACGTTTACCCGATCAACGCTCAAAGGAAATTACGTTTGAAGCTGCTTTCGATCAAGGCATAGCAATTATCGAAACAATGAAACTGCACATCTTCCGAGAGGAGAACATTCTCTTTCCGCAAGCGATGAAATTGTTTGACGAGGATGAATTTAAACAGATGAATTAAACCGGTAGAAACTTTGCAACCTTGCCGAAGCGGGATTGGATGATTGAGTGATTGACTGATTGGTGTTTCAATCATCCATCTCATTCCGAATCTCTGATTGATAAAGTTTCGTGATTAAACTTTAACAATAATACCACATGAGGATAGACTAGTCAATAATGTTTTTTCATAAAAACGTTACATACGGAATAAAAGCGGTACTCTATTTATCTAAACTAGATGATAATACGATACGTTCTTCCAAGGATATTTCGCAGGCGTTGCATATTCCAAAGGAGTTTACTTCGAAAGTCCTTCAGTCATTGACGAAGAGCGGTATAATATATTCACGGAAAGGTAAAGGAGGCGGATTTCGTTTGGCGAAGGATCCGATGAATATAAAAATCATTGATGTAATTTATGAATTGGATAAAACTGCTGATTTGAATTTGTGCCTCTTTTGGTTTTAAAGAATGTAAATTAGGCGTCGAATGCCCGATGCATGATTCATTGGGTAGAGTTAGAAATGATTTCTATGATGTTATTTACAATCACTCCGTTAAAGAATTACTCTCACACGGCTGGTTTAGATTTTGAGTTGATCTTTACAATTAAATTCTCAATCAAAGCACACAGAATAATTTAATCACCCTTCGTTTTAAGCTGCGAATGCGCAAATGAAAAACTAATAAATGCTCGAATTTGGGATATGCTTTTATTCGCGAATTCGCGGCTTAAGTTTTTTACCGTAAATGCACGAATGTTTTAAAAAGTTCTTCCCCAACTTTTTCGGTAAACGTTTCAAATCCTTTGTCTTCCATTATTTTAATTAAGGGTGCGGGGACAAAGGGTGTGATCAAAAGATAAATTTCATCATTGTTTAATTGAAGTATGTCTTTTGTAACTTTTGCTGCGGGTTGAATTCCGTTATCCAGATCTTCACGTGCATCGTATTCTTTAGCGATTTTATTTTCGTCAATCCAATTTGGCTTTTCTTTTATACTTTGAAAAAACTCTTCCACTTCATCAGTCTCTTCAAGTCCGGCTTCTTTACGCAGTTCGTTTATTAGTTTTGCAAGTGAGACATTGCCAACAACCGAAGCTTGCTTAAGCGTTGTAACACGTGCGACGGTTTTGCGAAGAATCGGATTTTTCAATTTCTTAAAAACCGGTGCAATCTCTATTAGTTTATCTTCAAGCTGCGGATAGTTTTTTAGTAAATCACCAACTAATGTTTTCGGGGTTATATCAAGGTTATGTGACATTTTATCTTAATATTCTTTCATTTAATATTTCTTGAATATTTCTTCTGCCATCGAGAACTGAGTGTATGTAAATTATTTCTTTTTTAATTTCGTAGATAATTCGATAGGGTTTATAATGAATTTCTAAGAATTTTTTTATTCCCGTACTTCTTAATTCTTCAGGAATATGACCTCTTGCCGGCTGTTTTTCTAGTTTGTAAAAAGTTTCTTCAATTTTATTAAGAAGCTTGTTTGCCATATCGAAGGAATCATTGATAGCAACATACAAGAAGATTTCTTTCATATCTTCTTGTGCTTGAGGATCAATCTTTACAGTAAATTTCATTACGATTTCTTCTTCAACTCTTTACGTATATCACTAAATGTTTCTTTGATTCCTTTTGCTTTTGGATTTTCTTCACTTGTCATTGCCAATAATTTTAACATTGCCAGTGTTTCTTGTGTTTTTTCATATAGCTTAATATCTTGAACTACAACCTTCGCTTCACCATTTTGAGTAATGATAAACGTATTTTGGTTTTTATTTATTTGATTTATCAAGTCGGCTGCATTAGCCTTTAAATAACTTATTGATTTTACTGATTCACTTAATCTCATTGTTAGTCCTTTTTTGAACTAAATATAGTCTTCTCTTTTTTGTGAATCAAGTTCTTTGACGGATACACAACTAATTTTCTATCTTCTTTAATTGTCATATTGCAAAATTCTCCTTTCGCCTTCCAACTCGCGGAATTCTTTTATGTCTTGGGTTAACTCAACTGTTCCTAAATATTTTCCTTCATTATCTCTAACTGCGTAATAAGAAATGTGAACATACTTCCCGTGAAAATCTATCCAAAATTTTGCTGCGTCTTGTTTACCGGTTTAAAATCATTCTAAAATTTGATTAACAATATGAACGCTTGAAGGCGGATGGCAGTATTGAACCTCGCGTCCGAGTATTGCTTTACTGCGTTGAAAAACCCTGTCCTTGCCATGAGAGAAGTATCTTACTTTGTCATCTTTATCTACAAAAGTTAAATCAAGTGGAAGTGAATTCATCATTGCTTCGAGTTCTTCGGGCTTCAATGCACCGGTTGATACGCGGACTTTTGCATCGTCTCTTTTTTCGTTTTCTTTTGTTTCAAAATTCGGTTCCCATCTTTTTTCGGGAAAGTAAATACAGAAACCAATGTCATCGCTCTGTCTGTCAATCTGGTACCATTCGATGTCTGTAAAAGTATCAACGCACATCGGAAGCAGAATCTTTTCTTCCTTGTAAATCATTTCTTCAATTGACTTAAGTGCAGGTTCAAACATTAACTCTATGAATCCGTTTAGTGTTTCGTTGTCCAGGTTTTCTTTTTCATCAAACACAGAAAACGCAGATTTGAGTAAAGCTCTTGTCTCATCGTGCTTGCCCCACATTACCATCGGCGGACCGGTTATGTTGTGTTTTTCTAAAAAGGGGAAGATTAAATTTTCTTTTTTCACATAATGCTTTTCAACGTCCATCAATAAATTGAATTGTTTATTTATCTCATGTAATATTTCCTCCGGCTGATGGCTATCGTTCTCATCCGGATAAAGTTTACGAATGTTCTCAATCACTTTTTCTAGCTCACGATTTTCGTTGATCATTATATCAACCGGGTGACCTTCGGGAATTTCTTTTGAAAACTTGCTCATCAAGTTTCCTTTTAATGCATCGGAATGAAGGTCGCAAAATTTCAATACTTCTTCTCTATCCAACCCTTCTTTGATCAATTCCTCCTCGGCTTGAATAACTTCACCGTAAGGGACTTCGCCCATTACTTTCTTTAATTCTTGCTGGGTTGATTCAACTGATTCTCCTTTGTGCAGTTTGAGAATAAGTTCTTTTAGATTATTTACTCTATGTTCGCTGTTATTTATAAATTCACTCATTAAGTTTGCCTTTCAATTATTATCTTTTGAGACAAAGCGTACTGTGTCTCAATAAAAAAAACATCTAATTTATCTGTGCCTCTTTTAAAATTGTCCCTTCAATTCCAATCACTTTCGCATGAACCGGAATATCTCTTCCACTCATTTCAATTGCTTGCTGCACCATCTGGACCAAACCGCTGCAGCAGGGGACTTGCATTATCAAAATTGTAATTGCTTCTAAGTTACTATGTGAAATCATCATCGATAATTTTTCGATGTAAACTTCTTTGTTGCTGTCGAGTTTTGGACAAGCTATTGCAAGCGACTTACCTTTTAGAAAATCTTTGTGAAAATCGGGATAAGCAAATCCGCAGCAGTCAGCAGCGAGTAGTAAATGCGAATCTCTATAGTATTGCGCCTGTGGTGAAACTAGATGAAGCTGGATCGGCCATTGTGTTAAGTGAGATTGTCGTTTGCCTTGTTCGGATTCGGAAAAGGTTTCATCTTCAAAACTGATTTCTTGCGAACCGGGACATCCTGTATGTTCAACTTTTTCCTTTACGCAATTCCGGAATCGCAATATCATGCTTATTTAAGTATTCAATTGCTTCGGTAACGTAATCTAATTCGTTATGATCAATTAGATGTTCAAGGTGCGCTTTGATCACATTCGGTCCGCCTTTTACGATGTAATCCATAACTTTCGTTTCGTCGTAAAGTTCGGCCTCTCGTTTTTCGATTGTAAGAGCCCCTTGTGGACAATGACCTAGACATGCTCCGAGTCCATCGCAGAACAGATCGCTTATTAATCTAACTTTTCCGTCAATTACCTGAAGTGCGCCTTCGTGACAAGCGGGTACACAGTCACCGCATCCGTCACAAAGTTCTTCATCTATTTTAATTATTTCTCGAAGCATATTAAATCCATGTTATAAAAGGAAAATAAATTCTGATTATAAAATAAAGAACTCCGATGTCCGTTGCAAGTGAAATCGAAGAAATAGCATCTTTATATTGTCGAAAATGATGATTTGTTAAACGTTTTTCATTGACAAGGAAGTCTAATTATATTAATTTATAAGCAGAAATATAATTCTGATTAATAGAAAGCGGCGGTAAAATGAAAGAAAAAAGAAGTTCATTCGAAATACAGAAAAACCGATACAAAAATATAGATTTTGGGTACAAGCTGCATTTGCACTTCTCTGCATCTGGATAGGTGTGGAGTTCCACTTTTTTGTCGAATCTTTGCAAGACGGAAACCCGTCAACTGTCGGAAATCGCCCACCCGGAGTAGAAGGATTTTTACCGATAAGCGCTTTAATGAGTTTGTATTACTTCTTTTTAACCGGAGAAATCCATCAAGCACACCCTGCCGGATTTGTAATTTTGATTGGCATCATTTCTGTGTCCTTTATATTCGGAAAGGCATTCTGCAGCTGGATGTGTCCGATTGGATTTTTATCCGAGCTTGTTGGTGACTTTGGCGATAAAGTTGCTAAGAAACTTTTTAAGAAACGGATTAAGATGCCGAAGTTACTCGACTATCCGCTGAGAAGTCTGAAGTATTTGTTACTTGCGTTCTTTGTTTACTCAATATTTTTTGCGATGACTGCTGCTTCATTAAAGTTTTTCTTAGACAGTCCTTATAATTTAGTGGCAGATGTAAAAATGTATATGTTCTTTGCCGATATTACTCGCTTTTCTTTAATTGTGATAGCGGTGTTGTTTGGTCTCTCGATTATCTTTAGAAATTTTTGGTGCAGATATCTTTGTCCTTACGGTGCATTGCTTGGGATTGGAAGTTTACTAAGCCCGAATAAAATAAAACGTGATCCGGTTTCATGTATTGATTGCGGATTGTGCAACAAAGCTTGCCCATCATTTATAAAAGTCGATAGTGTAAAAACGGTTTGGTCGGATGAATGTTCAACATGTATGAGTTGTGTTGATGCTTGCCCGGTTGAAGACACACTGCAGCTAAGAACACAAGTCGGAAAATCAAAAATTAACAAGAAATATATTGCGCTTGGAGTTGCTGGTATTTATCTTTTAGTAATTGCGCTTGGAGTTGTAACCGGAAATTGGCAGAATGAAGTAACCAAAGAACAGTACACAATTCATCAAAAAAATATTGAATCACTAGGACACCCACGCAGCACCGCAGATATTGAAAAATTAAACAAACTTTCCGAAAAGGGAGATAATAATGCCTCAAGAAACAGGTGAGAATAAAAGTTTTATAAAAAAAATAATATCACTCTTTACTCCGCCGCCTCGATGGAGATTCCCGGTAATAATCATGTTGGGAATTCTATTTGGAATAGGCGCACATATATTCTATATCTCGAATGCTGTCTCTTATTTATCCGATGACCCGAATGCTTGTATTAATTGTCATGTGATGACGCCTCAGTATGCAACTTGGGAAAGAAGCAGTCACGCAAGAGTTGCAACTTGCAACGATTGCCACGTTCCGCAAGATCATATCGTAAGAACTTATTACTTTAAGGCGATGGACGGATTACGTCATGCAACAATGTTTACATTCCGACTTGAACCGCAAGTTATTAGAATAAAAGATGCTGGGAAAGCTGCCGTTCAAGAAAATTGTATTAGATGTCACTCAAACCAAATTCATCCCATTGCATTAAGAGCAATTAATAATAGAAGTGTTGAAGACCAAAGACCTGGTTACTGCTGGGATTGTCACCGCGAAGTACCGCACGGAAGAGTTGGCGGTTTATCTTCAACACCGTATGCACAAACTCCTGAGTATGAATCAATTACTCCGAATTGGATGAAGAAGTTTTTTACAGAGAAGAAAAATTAATAACAATAAATCAAAGGTTGATCAATGAGACCAATTCAAGAAATAATTAAAGAAAAACCCTGGGTGGGCTGGCTTTTATTTTTTACCACAGTAGTTGTAGTATTTTTTATTGGTTTATTTGCCTCATCAATTGTCGAAAGAAGAAGCGAAGCACTGACTCTTCAAACCGTAAAACCGCTTCCCGAATGGGAGCCGCGCAACGAAGTTTGGGGAGAAAATTATCCTCGCGAATACGAAACTTACAGAAAAACTCTAGACACAAATTTTGCAAGTAAATATGCCGGTTCGGTGTTTATAGACTATCTCGAACAATTTCCTGAACTTGTGGTTATGTGGGCAGGTTATGGATTTGCAAAAGAATATAACCAAGGAAGAGGTCATGCTCACGCAATAAAAGATATCAGAGATATTTTAAGAACCGGCGGCGAAGATGAACAGACCTATGCCGGCTAACGTGCTGGACATGTAAAAGCACCGACGTTCCGCGCGTAATGGCGGAAGAGGGTGTCGCAGAATTTTACGATGCAAACTGGTATGACCGCGGACATCAAATTGTGAATCCTATCGGCTGCCAAGATTGTCACGATCCCAAAACAATGAACTTAAGAATTACTCGCCCGGCGCTAGTTGAAGCATTCGAGAGACAAGGTAAATCAATGGAAGATTTTTCACATAACGAAATGAGATCACTCGTATGTGCTCAATGCCATGTTGAATATTATTTCAAGAGGGAGAAGGAAATTATCTATACTTTCCCTTGGGATAAAGGATTCAGCGCGGATGAAATGGAAGAATATTACGATGAAATGGATTTTGTAGATTGGACACACGCTTTAAGTAAAACCCCAATGCTCAAAGCGCAGCATCCCGACTATGAATTATTTATGACCGGAACACATGCTGAGCAAGGTGTTTCCTGTGCAGACTGCCACATGCCTTACAAGACCGAAGGTGGAGTTAAATTTACAGATCATCATATTCAATCACCGTTGAACAATATTGAAAAATCTTGTTTCAATTGTCACCATGACGAAACGGAACAGTTGATAAAAATGGTTTACAGTCGTCAAGATAGAATTATGGAACTCCGTGGCCTGTTGGAAGAGGCATTAGCCGCAGCACACATTGAAGCAAAAACTGCATGGGATAACGGCGCAGTTCAAAACGATATGGATAAAGCACAAGAGTTAATAAGACACGCTCAATGGCGATGGGATTGGGTTGCTGCTGCAAACGGAGTCAGGTTTCCATTCACCCGATGAAGCATTGAGAGTTTTAGCAACCGGTATTCACAAGGCAGAACAAGCTCGTAAAGAACTTGCATTAGTGTTGGTTAAGAACGGAGTAGATTACCCGATTAATATGCCCGATATCTCAACCAAAGCAAAAGCGCAAGCTTACATTGGTTTGGATATGGAAGCGCTGGAAGCGGATAAAGAAAAATTATTGGAAAACACAGTTCCTAAGTGGGATAGTCTTGCAAGAGAAAGACAAGGAACTTTGATAGATTATTAGTAATAATCAAACTAATTCTAATGTATCCCCGTAATCAGCTAAATTGGTTACGGGGATTTTTTTGCTGTAATTTAGTTTTCACTGACGTAAAACCGTTAACTGACGATTTTTAATCAATCCACAAAACCTCATTTTCCACAAAACTCTCTAAAAATCATTCAAAAAACGCAATAAATTGAATAATCCTACCATGGCACAAATATTGGGATAAAAGCATCTTATGATAATGGTTTAATTTTACCGGAGGTCGAAAATTGGATCAAGAAAAAGAAAACAGGCGGCAATTTCTAGCTAAAGGACTAATGGGAACCGGTTTGTTTGCAAGTGCTGCTTTGCTAATTAGACACGGGTTTGCATTTATCTTTCCCGGTGAAGCTGAATCAAAAAAGCGAAAACTATTAGTCGGAAAAGTTGATGAATTAAAAATCGGTGAAGCAAAAGAAGTTTCTTACGGCGAAAGCGATCTGTTTCTTGTACGAACTGATGACGGCTTTAAAGTTTTTTCGGCAATATGTACTCACCTTGGCTGTAAAATTAGATGGGAAGGTTACCGAAATCGATTTTATTGTGCATGTCATAAAGGAATATTCAGCGCAAGCGGTGAAGTAATGAGCGGTCCCCCGCCAAGACCTTTAGACGAGTATAAAGTAGATGTAGAAGATAATCTAGTTTACATGTGGATGGAAGAAAGTAACAGAGGATTATCATAATGGAAAAAATTAAAGATTGGTTTGCGAAACGAATACCAGTTGACAAAGAGCAGTCATCAAAAGCTTTTGAAGTTTTGATGAAAGAGCCAATACCCGCTCACATGAAACATTGGTATTATGCACTTGGCGCTACAACTTTTATCTTATTCATTATTCAAGTTGTAACGGGAATTATGCTCACGTTTTATTACATCCCTTCACCCGAAATGGCTTACGAAAGTGTAAGATACATTACTGAAGAAGTGAGAATGGGCTTTTACATTCGCGGGCTTCACAGATGGGGATCAAACCTAATGGTGATTGCAATTTTTCTGCATATGGTTCGAGTATTCTTTACACGAGCATACAGAAAACCGCGCGAGATGAATTGGATATTAGGTGTAGTAATTTTCTTGTCGACTCTGACTCTTTGTTTTACAGGTTACTCCTTGGTTTATAATCAGCTTTCATATTGGGCAGCAACTGTCGGGACCAATATGATTAAGGAAATACCGCTTATCGGTGTGCCGGTTCTTGAATTATTGAGAGGCGGATCGGAAGTAACGGCAAATACACTTACGCGGTTCTACAATTTACATGTAATATTTATGCCGGCGGTATTGTTCATTTTATTAATGCTTCATTTAGTTTTTGTGCGGCTTCACGGGGTGGCTAAAATTGAAGGGAAAGAACAGGAAGAGAAAACTTATCCATTCTATCCGGAACATTTTTATCACACATTAATTATTGGATTATTTCTTTTAACCGTATTAAGTGCTCTAACTGTTATACTTCCGCCGGGGTTAGGTGAGCCTGCCGATCCGCACGTTACACCAAATCATATCAAACCAGAATGGTATTTCTATGGAGTCTATTCGTTGCTGAAGTTTTTGCCTGTTAAGTTGGGTATTTATCTCATAACCGTATTCATAATTGTCGGAACGTTTTGGCCTTTCATCGATGAATACATCAGAGCAAAATGGCCCAAAATTAAAGTGCATTATTTCTTCGGAAGTTTATGCGCTATTCTCTTTTTGTTTTTCACTGTTTATGAAATGTTTGTTTATTAATAAAAAGTAATTAACGGAGCTTTTCGATGGCTGAACAAAGATTCTTTAAAAACGCAAAAAATGTTAGTGGGGATATTCAGTATCCTACTTGTTGTGATACTCATTATCATCGCCGGAGTTGAAATGAAACATTCGGTCGATCCCCAACCTATTATTGAAGTAAGTGGATTAAACAAGAGATGTGTGGATTGTCATACGAGTAAAGGAATAGCTGTAAAAGCAATTGATCACTGGGAACAAAGTGTACATGCTCAACAAAATATTTCTTGTATTGATTGCCACACTGCTGAAGAAGGAGACTTTGATGCATTTTACTGTCCCGAAAGTGATATTCGTGTTGCAAAACATCCGACACCGGGGGACTGTGCAGAATGCCACGAACAAGAGGTAACTGAGTTTGCAGAAAGTAAACATGCTCATCAATTTTGGTTGATTAAAAATGCTGATCGATCGGTATTTGAATTTCCGATCGGAACGAGACATGGATGCGAGCAATGTCATAACATTGGTGCAATGTGGCCTGACGGAAGCGTTGGCGAGTGCGATGCTTGTCATGCAAAACACACATTCAGTAAAGCAGTTGCCAGGCAGCCGGAAACTTGCGGTGAATGTCACGTTGGTCCCGATCATCCGCATATCGAAATTTATCTTGAATCAAAACACGGCAATATTTTTAGAGCGACCGAAAGAAATATGGACTTGACTTATAAATCGGATGATGAAGATCAAATCCCCATTGATATTCCGGTTTGCACAACATGTCACATGGATTCTGATGGAAATCAGCCAATGACTCATAACGTTAGCGCACGCCTAGCTTGGGAATCACAATCTCCTTGGAGCTTTAGAACCGTTTGGGAAAAAGAAAAACTCGGTAATTGGGAAATGAAACGGGGAAGAATGGAGTCGGTTTGTAAAAGCTGTCACTCGCCCGATTTTGTGGAAGTCTATTTACTTACAGCAGATTTAGTAAACCTGCAGTAGCAATGAAATGAGAAGAGAATTTGTTTATTGGACGAAGAAACTTACCGGTACTGGAATTATTGATCGATTGGAACTTGACGGGAAATATTATTCCGATCCGGTTCTCAACGGTTGGGATGAATTGCCGGAAGATATGATGTATAAAGCTTGGCATCACGAAGGAAGAAGATTTCGGCACGGAGCAATAATGATGGGCGCCGATTACACTCAGTGGCACGGTGTATGGGAACTTCAAGAAGCTCTTCGCGAAATGATTACGTGGGCAGCCGAACATGGCGACACCGAAGCTAAGAGGTGGGTAGATTCGAATCATCCAGGTAAATGGGTGCCGTTTGCATTGTATGATATACCCGGCAATGCTTTCGGAATTAATTCGCATGCAAATACTACTCCCTTTGTATACAATAACTATCCTGATTATTGGGAACGTATTTACGCAAATGTTGAAAAAGCATATCAAGAAAATTTGTTGACGAAAGATCAATGGGCTTTGTGGCTGGATAGATATGAAAATAAAGATCATTATTTAGGTACAAAGTATGTTGAACAAAACGACAGCTTATATAACCACTACAAAAAATTGAATGATATTGACACAAAAGCATTTCAAAAGCAGGCTGTTGAACTTGAACTACCCGGGAAAAGATTTTGGCAGTATTAACCTCATAATCCTCCTGTTAGATGTAATTGGATACTAATGGGGAATCAAGGGGCTCCTCAACTGCTCGGGGAGCCCTTTTAATTAAAGGTGATAACATGAAGACAAATCAAAAAATTATATCGGTTTTTACGCTGGGAATTCTTTGGGGAGTTGCAGAAATTTTGATCGGCGATTTAATTGAAACTTTCTCTTTACCGGTTAGGGGAATCATTCTAACAATTGTATCGGTTTTCTTCATCATAACAACAAAAAGAATTGCTGAATTCAGAGGTTCAATTCTTTTGCTGGGTTTGATTGTCGTTATTTTAAAAGCTGTTTACTATCAGAATTTTCTTCATTCAGCACTTCTCGCTGTGATCATTTTAGTAGTATTAGCAGAGTTGATATATATTTTTGTAAGTGACTTTAAGAAAGCATCAATTACAGTAAGTACCATACTTCTTATTTACACATTTGCTCATGGAATCATAATGCATAATTTTTTCTACGGCAGAAATATATTCACTATTTATGAAAATCTTGTTTATGGTTCGTGGGGTATCAATATTTCTATAGAGCTCATTTTGATTCTTTTCTTCATTATAAACTTATTGATAGGTGTTGTTGCCGGATATGTCTTTAGCCGAATCTCAAGTAAAATTAGAGAGTTTTCCGTCTTATTTTTCGAATAATCCGTTTTCTCATTAATAAGTTTATCTCTCGTAATTTCGCAATTTTTGGAAAACAGAAAAATAAGTCCGATCAATTTCTTCAATATTGTGAATTTTTTACTGGTATTATATTTGACTAATTTTTATACTGTATAATAAGACTTGAGTATACGAAAAAGGAGACCAAATGCCCGATTCAGAGCTGTTGAAAAAAGAAGACCTTGTTGAAATATTAGATAGTCTTGAAGTTGGAATCATCTATGTCGATAGTGAAAACCGTTTTGCTTTTGTAAACAAAGCGGGTGAACAAATTAGAAACATTAAATCGCCTGATAGGATTGGTAAATCTGTCTTGGATTGTCACTCTGATGGTATTAGAAAGAGAGTTGTTCAAGATATGAAGTCGTTTCAAAAAGGTGATTATGCTACCCGTCATAAAATGATAAAATCAAAGGGAAAGTTTTTTGATAATACTTACAGTGTAGTAAAACATAATGACGAGGAATTTAAAGGAGTTGTTTTAGTCAGCCAGGATGTTACGGAAAAAGTTGGATTGGAGAATGAACTCAAAAAAGCCAACGAACAGCTCGAAAGAAAAGTAAAAGAGAGAACAAAAGAAATAACCGATGCCTACGAAAAATTAAAAATTGCTCACGATCAATTAATGCAATCCGAAAAGATGGCTGCTATCGGACAATTCGTTTCGGGAGTTGCACATGAGATCAATAATCCTTTAGACGGAATACAAAACTGCATTCGTGCAGTAATGAACAAACCGGGTGATCTAAGTCTTTCAAATGATTATTTGCCGTTAGCTTTAGAGGGGCTCTTTAAAATAGAGATTGTTGTAAAACGACTTCTAGATTATGCCCGCCCTCATTCAAAAGAAAAAAATAAAAGTTGATGTAAACGAGTTGGTACATAGCTCTCTTGAACTAACAAAATTCAGAATTAAGAAAAAGAAAATTGAATTGCAGCTTAATCTTAACGATGAACCGATTTACGTTTATGGTGAACCACATTATCTCGGACAAGTTTTAGTCAATCTAATTATGAATGCCTACGATGCCATTACTGACGAAGGTAAATTAATAATATCGACAAATGGAAATGCGACAAATGTAGAAATTACTTTTGAAGATGACGGCGAAGGAATTTCAGAAGAAAATCTGAATAAAATTTTTGATCCTTTCTTCACAACAAAACAGAAAGATAACGGAACAGGGTTGGGGTTATATCTAAGCTATAATGTAATAAAAGAACACTGCGGAGAAATTTCAGCAGAAAGCAAATTGTATAAAGGCACAACCTTTAAAGTTTCTCTTCCGGCTTATGTTGAAGAAAAATTAGAGAAAGATAAAGAACTTATCTCAGGCTGATAATTATGATGAACTTAGTAGTAGTTGACGATGAAAAAACCAAACGGATCACGATGACCGATGCTCTACGTAATGAAGGTTATAATGTTGAATCATTCTCATCTTCCATTCTCGCATTAAAATATATTGAAGAGAATCATGTTGATATGGTGATTACCGATATTCGAATGCCGGATGTTGACGGATTTGAGGTGCTCGAAAAAGTGAAAGCTCTTAAAAATAACACAGCAGTAATAATGATAACGGCATTCGGTACAATTGAATCTGCCGTTGAAGCAATGAAGAAAGGCGCATTCGATTATATCACAAAACCTTTCTTCCTCGGAAGAACTTTTGCTGATTGTTAAAAGATATCAACAATTAAAAAATCTGCTCGATGAAAATATATCACTGAAAAGAAAGTTAGAAGAACGATATTCTTTCCATAATCTAATCGGTAAATCCAAAGTAATGCAGGAGTTGTTTGAACAAATTGAATTAGTGAGCGATAACGAAATGTCAATCCTAATTGAAGGAGAAAGCGGAACAGGTAAAGAAGTTGTTGCAAACGCAATTCACTATAACAGTCCGCGTAAAGAAAAACCGTTTATAAAATTAAGTTGTGCGGCGTTAAACGAATCACTGCTTGAAAGCGAATTGTTCGGACACGAAAAAGGTGCATTCACCGGAGCATACAAAGAGAAAAAGGGAAGATTCGAAATTGCTGATGGCGGCTCGCTCTTCTTGGATGATGTTGACGATATTCCGATGACTTCGCAAGTAAAACTTTTGAGAGTTTTACAGGAGCGAGAATTTGAACGAGTAGGCGGTACTAAACCGATTAAAGTTGATGTTCGTGTAATCTGTGCAACTAAAGTTGATCTTTGGGAAAAAGTAAAAAAAGGTGAATTCCGGGAAGATCTTTACTATCGTCTTAGAGTTATTCCGATAAGGATTCCTTCCCTACGTGAGAGGAAAGAAGATATTCCATTACTTGTGTCACACTTTTTAAAGAAGAGCGGTAGAGAAAAAATAAAATTTACCGGAGAAGCACTCGACACAATTTCTTGTTATGATTGGCCAGGCAACATTCGTCAATTGGAAAATGCAGTTTATAGAATTGCCGCTCTTTCAAAAGGAAATGAGATAACAAAAGATATGATCCCCGCGATTTAATCTGCGGTGAAAAACAAAAACCTCGTTTTACATTCAACTCAAATGAAAAAGTTGAGCTCGAAAAAATAGATAGATGATATTGAAAAAGAAGCTTTGCATTGGGCTTTAGACAAAGCAGGTAATAACCAAACTAAAGCTTCTGAAATATTATCTCTTAAGCGAACCACGCTCCGTGATAAGATGAAAAAATTCGGGTTAATTTAGTCTGACGGTTCTTTGTCTGCTGACGCAATTTCGTCCTTTTAATAAGCTAAAAGCATCGTAAAATCATTAATAAATGCTTGTTTTTAGACAATAAATAGAGATTCTAAATGGCACTAAAGTTGCCTTTTTATTTCTCTTAAACCTATTTCACAAAAAAGGAGTGTTTAGATGAAAAAAGTTAGCAAATTAATTTTTATGTTATTCCTTATGGCTACGGTATGCCTCGTTGCGCAGGAAGAAAAGAAAATCGACTTCAAACTTAATGGTGTTTACACCGCTTGGGGTCAATTTCAAAATGATTTTAGATTAGGTGCAGTTCCCTATGAAGACCACTACATTGTCCAAATGCTGCGTTTGAATCTTGCGGTAATGTACGGCTCGGATATCAAAGCAGTAACAAGAATGGACCTTGGACAAGGTTGGTGGGGTGTTGATAACGTTCCCCCGAGTTATCGAGGTGCTTCTGGATTATTCGATAACAAAGACAACAATTATTTCTTGCATGTTGACCATGCTTATCTTTGGTTCAACTTCCAACCGCTTCAAACTGCATTCACTGTCGGTCGTTTCAATTGGTCGGTTGGTAACAAACTTGTTCTCGATAACAATTGGGACGGTATTTCAGCAGATGTGAAAATTCAAGATAACAATTTGAAATTGGGTTGGATTAAAGTGTCGGAAGGCGCACCAAACATTTCCGATTATGATGCAGGGAAAGCACTCCCTTACGGTAACAACGATCCTTTAGATGCAAATTTATTTATGGCATCATTCAACGGAAAATTCAGTACCACAAATCTTGAAATCTACGGTATGTATTACAAAGATGCCGGCTTCAACGATTCAACAGCATTCAATATTGATGGATTGAATTACAACAGACCGAGAACTTACTCCCCAAGTTACTTCTCTCGGAATTTTTGGTGTCGCCGGTACATCTAAGCTGGATAAGTTAACTCTTACTTACGAAGCAAACTATTTAGTTGGTAAAGATGAAATCGATAATCAAACTCACGCCGGTTTCCTAAATACTTCTGATGGAAGTAAAACAGATGCCCTTAAATATGATATCAATAACGGCGACTTGAGCGGTTATAATGTTTATTTGAAAATGAACTATGCCGTATCTGATGCAGTAACATTAGGTTTAACCGCCGGAATGGGTTCGGGTGATGATGATCCTACAGGTGGTGAAGGTAACGTAAACAAACTTAGAACTTCGGGCTTCTTCTATCTAACAGAAGTTTGGGAAGATTCAATCATGCCTGATGAAGAGGGAATTACCCCGCAAGGTTTAGGTGCTCCGAATATTCGTGCTTACAGAGAATTGGAAAACACTACGGCTATTCAAGCAAATGCATTGTTTAAGATTACTCCAAAATGGAATTTCTTTACATCGTTCACATACTTAAAAGCAACACAACCGATTTATGCTTGGACGGCAGCCGGTCCTGATTTAACAAAAAGTGCTGACGATATTGGAATGGAAATACGATTTTAAAACCAACTATAAAATTTACGACAAACTTACTCTTTCATTTATGGGTGGTTACTTCATTCCGGGAACAGTGCACAATACTTAATCAATGGTAACGACAAAAACGATGACCCGGCTTACGAACTTAAAGACAACAATCACATTTGCATTCTAAAAAAAGAAGAAGGATAGAATAATGAAAAAATATTATTTAACTCTCCTAATAGTAATTGCTGCTGCAATAATCTCTTATGGTTTTATCGGTGCTCAGCAATCTCAAGAAGGAGACAAACATCCCGATGTTGATTGGGGCGTTAAGCTGCCAAGATTGTCACTCTGAAATGACTCCCGATATTTATAAAGATTGGGAAATGAGCAGACATGGTGATGTTAACTTCGGATGTTACATTTGTCACGGCGACGGACAAGAAACATTCTACCCGAAAGGCACCGATGAGAGTTGCGGCGGATGCCATGCTGGTCAATTGGTAGAGTTTGAAAAAACAAAATTTAATAGCTGTTATGACTGCCACAACGGTCATACATTAAAATTTCATAACGAATAAGTTTTTGGAGGAATAATAAATGAGTTTAAGTAGAAGAGATTTCTTACGTGCCTCCGCATTATCCGCCGCCGCTACAACACTTGGCATCGGTTCAATTTTTAGCAACACGGCTTTTGCCGGAGCTAAATTGGACGAAGCCGATTTTATGCAGGACAGCAAAGGTGTTCAGTGGCATAAATCAGTTTGCCGACTTTGCGGTGTAGGATGCGGTGTAATGCTTGGCGTAAAAGATGATAAACCTTTTGGCATCCGCGGTGATAAAGAAAACACGATCAACAGCGGACTGCTTTGCGTTAAAGGTTTTTATCTAAACAAAATGATCACGGCTAAAAACCGTTTGCTCTACCCGATGATCAGAAAGAATGGCAAATTAACCAGAGCAACTTGGGATGAGGCGCTCGATTTAGTCGCTTCAAGGTTCTCTGAAATCAGAGATAAATATCGGCCCCGACGCTTTAGCATTTTACGGCTCCGGTCAAGCTGAAACAGAAGAAACTTATGTAGCTAACAAATTATTCAAAGGTCATATCGGAACTAACAACGTAGAAGGCAACCCGCGTCTGTGTATGGCAAGTGCCGTTGGCGGTTACGTCTCCACGTTCGGAGCCGACGAGCCGGTCGGAACTTACGATGATATTGATGAATGCGACATGTTCCTCTTGATTGGTAGTAATACTGCGGAAGCTCATCCAGTAGTTTACGATCGACTTGCAGCTAAGAAAACGAAAAAATCCAAACGTAAAAGTTGTCATAATCGATCCGCGGAAAACACCTACAAATAAAATTGCGGATTTACACCTTCAGGTCATTCCGGGTTACGATCTTGGCAATTGTTAATGCAATTGCAAAAATACTTATCGATGAAAATATGATCGATAAAAAGTTTATTGAAGATTCGGTTAACTTCAGCAATGGTTCCGAAGCAATAACCTTTGATGATTATAAGAAATTCTTGGAAAAATATACTCCCGAATATGCTGCGGAACAATGCGGCGTTAAACCGGAAGATATCGTTAAAGCAGCAAAATTGTTTGGTCAAACTCCTCGCGTTATGACAATGTGGACGATGGGTGTAAACCAAAGAGTTGCAGGTGTTTTCTTGAACAACTTGATACACAACCTTCACTTGCTAACCGGTAAAATTGGTAAACCCGGATGCGATTCGTTTTCACTTACCGGTCAGCCGAATGCGTGTGGCGGCGTTAGAGAAGGCGGCGGTTTATGTCACTTATTACCGGGACATCGCGTAGTCGCAAACGAACAGCACAGAAAAGAAATTGCCGAGTTATGGAATGTACCGGTCGAAAAAATTCAACCTACTCCCGGCAAGCATACGATGGCAATGTTCGAAGCTCTTTCGGCAGGAGATATAAAAGGAATTTTTGTTCTCTGTACAAATCCTGCTCAGTCGCTTCCAAACTTGAATAAGTATTTGAAAGGAATGGAAGATGCGTTTATGGTTGTTGCGGAATCATTCCACCCGACCGAAACATCACAAATTGCCGATGTTGTTTTACCGGCTGCATTCTGGGGTGAAAAAGAAGGCGTTTACGGCTGTACCGAAAGACGCTCTCAGCATATGGCTAAAGCATTACAGCCGATGGGCGAATCACGTTGGGATGGATTTATTTTAGCCGATATTGCAAAACGAATGGGTTACGGCGAAAACTTCGAACACTTTACTTCTCCCGAAACTGTTTGGAGTGAGTATATCAAATGTACTAAAGGAAAAGATATGGACTTAACCGGCGCGACTTATTCACGATTGAAAAAAGTGCGCGGTTTAAGATGGCCTGTTCCTTCCGAAGATCATCCCGGTACAACACATCGTTTTACCGAAGGCGATCCCTACTTCCCGAAAGATAAAGCAGCGGGAAGAAGAATGTATTTCTATGCAAAACCGGATGGCAGAGCTGTAATATTTGCACGCCCGGATAAAGGTCCGGAAGAACCAACTTCACCTGAATACCCAATTGCATTAACAACCGGAAGAATTATGGAGCAATGGCATACGATGACTATGACCGGACAAGTTCCCGAGTTAGTCCGTGCAGCTCCTAATCCATATGTTGAGATCAATCCTGAAGATGCAAAAGAATTGGGAGTTAAAACTAGAAATAAAGTAAGAATGGTAACTGAAACGCGGTTCGCTTATTGTTGAAGCTAAGGTAATCGATAGACCAAGAAAAGGAACAATCTTCGTTCCTTGGCATTGGCCCGAAAGCTTAACCAATATCTTGACTATTGATGCGGTTGATCCGGGTTCTAAAGAACCGGAATATAAAGTAGCCGCCTGCAGAATAGAGAAAGTGTAGTTAACCCTTGGGGGGCTGGAAGCTCAGCCCCCTTTTATTGAAAGGAGATTTATAATGATTATTGCAAGTATGATTATAAAAGCATTACCGGAAAACATAGATGAATTAGTACTAGAGTTAAATAACATTCCTAGTGTGACAACTTACGGAGTGCATAAAGAAGAAAATATTATTGTACTAGTTGAAGCAGATTCGGGAAGATCAATTAAAAGATTTATCAAGATACATCAATTCGGAATTCGACGGAGTTTTAGGAACGTATCCTACTTTCATAGGTTCTGAAGAAGAAATGAAAGAAGAGATGAAATCAGCTAATTAAAGCTGTTACAAATTATCATGCTGAAATTTCTTCTGAATTATATTGAAAGCACAGTATCAAATAAACAAATACTTCGACCTCCCGGTGCTGTTCCGGAAAAAGAGTTTTTGAATAAATGTATTCAATGCAATAAGTGTCTGCAGATCTGTCCTTACGACAGTATAGTTGTTGCGGGAATGGAACACGGTACAAGCTACGGTACGCCGATAATTATTGCTCGTGATGTTCCTTGTTATTTATGTATGCTCTGTCCGCCCATCTGCCCAACCGGCGCTCTCGATAACGATCTCGTTGAAAAAGAAGAAGTAAGAATGGGCATTGCCGTAATTAATGAAGAAACTTGTCTTCCTTTTACCGGAATAATTTGCAGAGCTTGTTTTGAAAATTGTCCCATCTTTAGAAAGGCAATTATTCTCGAAGATGAGATGTATCCTAAAATTGTTGAAGAACATTGCATCGGATGCGGAATTTGTGAAGATGTTTGTCCCGTTGAAGGTTCTGCGGTTATTGTGAAGAGTAACCATAATGTTTAGTAAAGATAAATTTTACAGAAATCTTAATAAGTATAGAAAAGCTATACAGATTTTCAGTTTGCTCTTTTTGATTGCAATTCCGGTTCTGATCTTGCTTGATATCAGATACATCGTCGGTAATCTTTATTCGATTAGTTTTTGGGATTTTGATATCGTTGATCCGTCAATGGTGATTCAGACAATTGTTCTTTCAAAAGAATTTTATCTGCCGCTTATTGATTGCTGCTATTATACCAGTTCTGTTAGCGCTTGGTTTTCGGCAGAGTATTCTGTAGTTGGATGTGTCCTTACAACACTTTATTAGAATTGCTGTGAACTACGTGCAATTAAAAGAATGCAGAGAAAAGTTTTTAAGACACAGAAAAGTAAAAATAAAAATCCACGCACGTTTATTTATTGGATGGTATTTGCGGCAATAATTGTTTTTACCTTTTTAATAGGTCTGCCGGTTTTCACATGGATATCTATGCCGGGAATAATATCATCGGAAATATTTGCAATATTAGTCGGATTTGGAATTGGAATAGACTCAGTTTTATTTGGTGTGATCTTTCTTTTCGGAAGTAGTTATTGGCAAAAGATACTGGTGTAAATATGTTTGTCTCGTTGGGGCAACATTAGCATTATTTAATACAAGATATTCATTGAAAATTAATTATAACGAGAGTGTTTGCGATTGCGCCGCTTATGCAGAACCATGTGCAAGTAATTGTCCGTTGGATTTACGACCGAAAGAAAAGATGCTTTACCCATATTGTTTCAATTGCGGAAGATGTATAAAAGTTTGTGAGCAGACCGGTAACAGAGCATTATCATTTGCTTTTACCGGTAATAAAAATAAATTAAAATGAGGTTAATATGTTTGGTACTCGGCGCTACGGAAATATTACTGATAGTCTTTGCATCTTGATTTTATTCGGTGGAAAGAAACTCCCCGAATTAGCAAAAGGCATTGGTAAAGGAATAAAAGAATTAAAATCATCGATGAAAGAAGTTCAAGAAGATATGGACATCGAAAAGGAGTTGAAGAACTAATATAAGAGATGTCATCTTTAGCCGAGTCGTAATTATTAATTAAACACTATATCTCATTGATGCAGCTTTAAAAACTTTTTGTTGAAAGATGCCATCTCTATCAACGGAGGATTGCTCTCTAAAAAAATTGGTAATGTAAAATAAGATTTAATCTCCGAGCTGAAAATCTAAGGGAAGAATTCCTACGATTGTAAGCCGATTGGGTTTGATAAGAAATTATCACGCCTCCCGATTCCCGATGTGTCTGGGATGAATTGGAAAGGAGAAAGAGGAAATATTTTTAGGCAATTGCCTTAACAATTTATTTAAACCTCATCTCCGGATGAGGTTTTTTGTTTAAACCGATGAGAGGAAAAACAATAGAACACAGATGACCACGCCTTCGGCGGGCAAGCGCAGAAAAAAATGATTAACACAGATTTATTCTTGGCGGGCTTTGCGTTGAATCTCAGCGCGCTTTGCGTGAAACGTTTCTCGCTGAGATCACAAAGCAATCGCAAAGATCGTTATGTGGAAAGTAAGTTGATTAAGCAAAATTTGTCACATAGTAAATGCCCTTGTTATAGAAATACCATACCGACACGGGTATTTTATAGTAATCAAGCACGTATAAATTCATGTTGCTTTTTCTGTGCAAATCTGTTCAATCAGCGTTATCTGTGTTCTATTGGATATTAAGTATTTAAGAAAATGATAAAATTATTAAAAATAGAAAAACTATCGGAAAGCAATTTAGTTAACACAGCGGTCTTTGCAGCGGCGTGGGGATTGGCTGAAATATCGATTGGCACTTTTCTTCACGCATCAAAAATCCCGTTCCGTGGTGCATTAATGTCACTTGCGGCAATTGCCATTCTTGTTACTGCAAGATCGGTTCTCAATTATAAGGGTTCTTTATTATTACTCGGCATCGTAACAGCAACGTTCCGGCTTTTTCTCGGAGTTGGTTTTAACATAACTCCCTTCGCCGCAATTATAATAGAATCGCTGATAGCAGAAGTGATTATTAAACGATCGGCTTCAACAGAATTACTTGTGTAATAACCGGTGCGCTAATAATGACTTACACATTACTACACGGATTAATAATGCAGGCAATCTTTCTCGGTACCGATATTTACCAATGTTTATTATCAACTTATTCTAAATGTCACTAATAAAATTGGTCTTACCGAAAATATAGTTTTGATTGCTCTTCTTTCGGTTCCGTTTGTTCACTTAACATTCGGAGCGCTTTCGGCGTCTTTCGGTTTTTCTGTCGGCAGACAAATACAAAGTTTAATGGAGAAAGAAAAATGAAATACTTGATCGGGCTCGTTGTACTATCCGCAATTATTCTCCCGGCGGAATTTGTGATACCGCTTTCGATAATTGCGATGATTATCTATTCACAAATTGATGTAAGTATTCTAAGATTATTTAAAGGAAGTCAATCTACTTTCTTTTTGTAATAGTAGTAATTATTCAGCCAATGATAATCGGTCAACAGAATAACAAATTATTAGGAATTACATTTTCAGCCTTAGCATTAATAAACGGACTCGGAATGTTCTGTAGAGCGGTTGTAATTATAAGTTCAATCACTCTATTAAATCGAACAACAAACAGAGAAAACATAAATGCCTTTTGGAAACGAAAAGGATTGGAGGAATTCGATAATGTTTTGCATAAAGCCGAGGAGATGCTGCCGAGTGTTAAATCAGAATTTGTTAGAATTAGAAAAGAGAACAACTCAATTAAAACGTCGTTGAAAAATCCCGCCGAACTGATGGCAAAAATGATATCCACTTTTACACAAACCGGAAAATATAATTACAAATAATAGACTTAACGAGGAATGAAATGAAGAAAATAATTTTACTTTTATCACTTTTTGCACTTATGTATGCGCAACAGACACGTTAAAAAATTATAATCTTGGCGAAGTTGTTGTTACATCAACCTACAGCAATTTAGTTAATTCGTCTTCGGTAGTTGACGTTAAACTGAACGAAATAAATCAAACCGACGGTTACAATGTAACTGACCCACTCAAATATTTACCTGGATTGTATATTACAACCACCTCAAAAAACGAATCTAAAATTTATATGCGCGGATACGATCAAAGACAAATAACAGTTTTTTTAGATGGTGCTACAATTGCAACCGTATTCAGGTTTAGTTGATTTAAGCAACTTACCAAAAAGCTCAATTGAAAAAATAACCGTTTCAAAAGGAATGCCTTCGCTTGCTTACGGTTCAAACTCTTATGGGCGGCACCATAAAATTTATTACAAAAAATGAAATGGATAAAACCGCGTCGCTCGAAATTGAATCTGGTGCCGGCGCATTCGACTTCACTTAATTTAAGTGGTGGATTTGGAAAGTTGTATTACATACTTAATGCCGGTTATTCAAAATCGGTTGGTTTTGATATTCCGGAGATACGAAGTAATTATCAAAACAGAAGACGGCGGAAGAAGAAACAACAGCGATTATGAAAACTTAGGGGGAGTGCTGAAGGTTGGAGTAAACGATTTTTATAATTTTAATCTCGCTTACTCATTAATGATAGTTGAAAATGAAGGGAGTTCCGACAGATGTTTACACGATCACGTCCCCGATATTGGCGTTACACCGAGTGGAATAAAACAACAAACAACTTAATGTTCAGCTTCCGGAATCGGTTCTTCGTTTAACTTTAAGGGGAACATTTTTTACGACACCTATAAAAACGTTCTCAATTCTTATGATGATGGCTCATTCACAAGTCAAGATATGAAATATGCTTTCCAATCGACTTACGACGACTATTCCTTCGGAGTTAATTTGCTCAACGATATCGATGCTTTGAGTTTCGGCTTAACAAGAATTTCTTTTTCTTGGAAAAAAGATGTTCATAAAGAAGAAGGAAATTTTAACGAAGGATTTTCGAGTTATGAAGCTTCTTTGCTAAGCAGCGGCATTGAACAAGATATAAACTTTAGTGAAAAATTATCAGCTGTTGCTGCTGTTGGCTATGATTTACTTACTCCCATCTATTCTAAAGGAAATAATCTAAGAGAACAAAGTTCTTCGGTCAATGTGTTTATCGGATTGAATTATAAATTAAATAGTGAAATATCACTTCACATCAACTCATCAAAGAAGAATCGCTTTCCTACATTGAAAGAGTTTTACAGTGAAACTATTCGGGAGAGATGTTGCTAATCCCAACTTAAATGTTGAGCAAAGCATCAACAGCGAACTGGGAATTGATTACAAAGTAAGTAGCAATCGATCACTCAAACGGAAACATTTTCTAGAGCACAATAGATGATCTGAATTGACCTGGTTTTTTTAGAAGATGGGTTAAGACGATATCGAAATATCGGCAGAAGCGAGAAATGAAAGGTGCCGAACTTGGTTTGAATCTTCCAGGTTGGAAAACCTCAATATGAATTTTGCTTTTTACACATATCTCTCAGCACAAAATGTTTCTGACGATGCACAAAGTGAAATATTAGAATACTCGTCCTGAACGTGTTCTATCTCTTGTCCCTAATGATTCAATTCAGCTTCGGAACTGAGCTTACGTGCAGAACTTTTCTTTTGTTGGAGGCAAATACGGTGTGGATGCCGAGCTCGAGGGAATTTGTTGAGATGGATAATTACTTGCTCGCAAACGTGCGGGCATCTCACACAGTCTGTTCGACAATTATACTCTGTATGTTAGAGCAAATAATTTAGCCGACATTATATTACGAAACCGAATACGGATTTCCGCAAGCGGGCAGAAAGTTTTTTGTCGGATTGAAAATGACGTGGTGAGAAAGACTTAAAATAATTTGTTCAACTTTTATAAATATCGTCGTGTTTTCCAATGTCGATCGGAATGATTTGTTCTTGATGATAAAGATTAGATTTAAGCGGTATGTAATATTAATCGATACAGAATATAAATCGGTAATAGCTTTCCTTTTAGTTTATGTAAACGAAGTGAAGGATGAAGTAGGGTCAAGTTCCAACAGCTTTAGCACTTTTTCATATTGCGAAAGGATTTCAGGTGAGCTTTGAAGAACTTAACAGTTTTTTTAATGTATCGCTCGGGATAAATAATTTTATAACACTCGAATCTCTTTATAAATGTTTCTTCAGATTTCAACAAATTTACCCTCTTTTAT
The DNA here is from genome assembly GCA_034521465.1 of Melioribacteraceae bacterium. GTDB lineage: Bacteria > Bacteroidota > Ignavibacteria > Ignavibacteriales > Melioribacteraceae > SURF-28. Next base: position 26,959 of record JAXHMN010000026.1, read on the forward strand.
TTTTAAGTGTTTCTTTAATCGCGGCTTCTAGTTCATATTCTCTTAAAGCATTGTATTGCTTGATTGGGACACGTATAAAATTTCTTTGCCTCTAACCGTTATAATAGCTTCTTCTTCGCTTTGCAGAGATTTTTCTATTGCTTTTTATTCCTTTTGTTTTAATCGTTTGCAGAAAAAAGTTTTGTCATTTTATTCGCCTTCTAATCAATTGATAAAGTACTAAAAAAAGTACTATATAAAACATGATAAGTCAAAGTGATAAACAATTCGCTTATGTTTACGAAATGTTGAGGAAATATTAATCGGTTTTCCAGCACCTTTAATTTGAAGAGATTTATTTTATTTCTTGAGGAAAACAAATATATTTCCAACCCCAGTTTCTAATAAGAAGGAGAAATAATGAAATATTTCTATTGGTTTCTTTTCTAGCGCCCCTCCCTCCGACCACGGCACAAGAAACAGTAAAATTCTGGGTCAGATCAGACCGCGGTTTGACAACAAAGATTTCAACAGCAATATAGATTTTCAAACTTACGGTGAAATGCGTTCGCGGTTGGGAGTGAAATTCAATCCCACTAACAATTTAACGGCATTTTTCCAGGTTCAGGATTCAAGAACTTTCGTGAAGAACCCGGCACAATTTCTAACACAAAAATTCTCTAATGTTCATTAGCATATCTTCAAGTCAACAATCTTTGATTTACCGGTTGATTTGAAAGCCGGCAGAAGTCAGGCCTCTTACGGAACCGAGCGTATAACGGCGAGCAACAACTGGAACAACATCGGTAGAAGTTTTGACGGCGTAGACTCTTCAAATAGAGTTCTGCACAATCTGTGAAAACTAAAGCTCGACCTTGTTTGCCATTCAGAACAGCCGAAAGCGGTTTCCCGGAAGATCCGCTTGATGAAAACGTTCTTGGCGCATTTGCAGAACTGCAGTTCATCGAAGTGACACAAACTTGGACCATTTGCAATTTACTCGAAGTTCGACCGCGGCTTCATATCCCTTCAATGCGTTTGCAGTTGGTGCATATTTGATTGGAAGTATTAGTGGCTTCTCACATCAAGCAGAATTCATTTCGCAATTTGGTGACGAAAGAGAAGATGGACCGCAAAGTTTGCTCCGCTTTCTTTGCCGGCTATAATGCCAGGCTCCACTTTTAACGCTGAAGTGAAATCCGTGGCTCGGTGCCGGCGTCGATTACTACAGCGGCAGATGACGAATGGGGAAGACTATTTAATAGATAACGAGTACAGAGAATACAGCCCGCCGGTTCCGGAGCAGGCCGTTGAGTATCTCGGTTACATGGATTATTTTCCACGGAA
>JAXHMN010000027.1:0-3000 GCA_034521465.1 Melioribacteraceae bacterium
TTTAAACTTCACTTTAGCGCTTTCTCGGCAAAAAGAAATTCAATGGAACGAATAAAAGCAAAAAAAGAATCAGCCGCTAATGCAGAAACAAAAATCTTTCTATTCGTTCCTCATTCGTGAACATCTATGGGATCACCGGATTTTTGGGTGGCAAAAGAATAAATTAACTTGAGAGAAAAAACAATAGGATTAAATGGAAAACTTAAAAGAGTTGGCAGAGTTAATATTACCTGAGGGGATATTAGAATATTTTGAATATACAGGCTACGAGACAATAGAAAAAGAAATAACAATAAGTTTAGTTGAAAAGAATAAAGTACCACAGCTCCCAGATAAATATAGAGATAGACGAATAAGGCAAAAAGGCTTTAAGCAAATCACAATAAACGATTTTCCGATAAGAGGTAAGAAAGTCAGATTGTTATTGCGCAGAAGAGTTTGGCAGATAGAAGGAGAAACGGAACTCTACAAAAAAGAAATTCCCTCACAAATATTTCCGGGCACAAAATTATCAAAAGATTTTGCAGATTTTTTAAAGGAAGAGATTGAAAAAAGACCGATAGAAATATCGACAGTCGCCCGAGCAAATAAGTTAAAAGCAAATACATTAGAGAAACAATACAAAAATGTACTATCGACCTACAGTCAATTTAAGAGAGATCAAAGAGAACAAATATCAAAAGAATCATTTGTATACCCAGAGAATTTTCGAGAGGATATGGCAATAGATGAGACAGGCTTGATCAACGGAGAATTATATACGATAGTAATAAATAAGACTGCCAAAGGGAAAAAGGGATCACTTGCAGCAATAATCAAAGGTACGAAATCCTCAATAATCACAAGGGAAATAACAGAATCGGTAGGCTTTGAAAAGTTAGTAAAGATAAAAGAAATAACCTTGGATTTATCGAATTCTATGGATTGGTCGGTACGTCAAATAGCGCCGAATGGAATCCATACTTATGATAGATTTCACGTACAGAAGATAGTAAGCGATGCAGTCCAAACATTACGAATAAGGTTAAGATGGCAAGCTATAGAAGAAGAAAATGAAGCTCTGTTAAAAGCCAAAGAATTAAAAGTAAAATATGAGTCCAAGGTATTTCGTAATGGAGATAGTAGAAAACAGTTATTAGCCCGAAGCAGATATTTTTTATTTAAGCCGTCAAATAAATGGACAGATACCCAGAGACAAAAATCTGAGATATTGTTCAAAGAATATCCCGAGCTTTTAGAATCATATAATTTGTCAATGTATTTTCGCAATTGTTATGAAAACAAAAATAAAACAAACAGCTTTGAGCAATGGATAAAAAAAGTAGAAACCACGAGTTTGAGAGAGATGAAGATAGCAGCAGAAACAATAAAACGAAATCTAGGTGGAATAAAGAATTACTTTCATAACCGAGCCACTAATGCTGCAATAGAGAGTTTTCATTCAAAACTAAAATTGTTCAGACAAAGAATAAGAGGTGTCGTTGATAAAGATTATTTCTTTTTCAGAATCATCCAATACTTTGCTTGATATCTTTTGCCACCTATTTATCCGGTGAGCCCATCTATGATAGTCAATGGCCCCATCTACCAGTTGCCTCAAAATAAAATGTAACTTTAGTATTATTTCGTTTCCTCATAATAGAGGTAACTCTTGAAATGTATTTTTAATAAAGAACAAAGTAATACTTAGACTATCATTAAAGTAAAATATTAGGGTAACGGAACGAGCCCGTAGGGCGACTGGAGTTACCCTAATATCAATTCAATTCTCCGGAGGCATACTTTAATATATTTTTAATTTTTATCTCTATATTTTTCTGAAGCTTAAATGGGTCTAATCTTTTTGATAATTTAATCAATCTTTCCTTTTCTTTCTTAGATAATTTTCCGCATTCAAGTAATCTTTGCAAAGGAGTCTTTGGAGTATCATATTTCTTTATTTGCTTGGCATTTACTCTTTCCTTTGATATTAATTTTACCGACGGAATAAAATAATTAAAAAAATATGACCACTCATTTTCATAAAGATCATTCATAAATGTTACCAACTTAGGATTATCAAATCGCATATAGCCCAAGTATTGACGTATATGTGTCCAGTTTTTACCTTCTATATGTGCGTTATCATTTTTCTGATATGATCTTGATCTCGTATACTCTACAGGTCTTTTTCTTTTTGTAAAGTAACTCATTAAATGCCAATTTAGAAACTCTCCACCATTGTCACTATCAAATCCCAATATCTTGAAGCTGAGGGATTCCTCTATACTTCGTATGGCCTCAAAACAACCCTTCTGACCCTTACCCCATATTGCTCGGCTCTCTATCCAACCAGTTGCTATATCTACTGTGTTTACTGTATATGCAAATTGTCCCGCTACTGAACTACCACAATGAGCTACTGTGTCTGCTTCTATAAATCCTGGTTTACTTTCATCCCATTGGTTTGTTTTTATAGGGACTTGCTTTTTTATCAACGATCCAGGCTTTGTGGTTGCTAGTCCTAATTTCTTGTGTCTTTTCCTTGTTGATTGTAATATCCTATCTATCGTTGCTGGTGATATTTCTAAAAGCAAAATTCTATTTTCTTTACTTATCTCTTCTTTGTAATATGGAAGCCACAACGGTATTATTGTTTTTAATCTTTTTGAACATATTAGATTTGTAGCTTTCCACAATTGCTTTAAGAAAATTATTATCTCATCATTATGATATTTTTTCTTTCTACCTGCTCTTTTATATTTCTTTTTCCTAATCGTTTTTTCATTTAGAATACGTATTGCATATTTACGATTGTACGAACAATTGCTACAAAACTCATCTAATATTTTTTTCTTGCTTTCTTTATTAGCCGTTTTATATCTGTTTCTAATCTCTAATAAATACTCTTTTTTTGATTCGTTGCTCATAATTTTTTCCTGTTTTTTCGGTTACATAAATTATGAGGCAACGTTTACTTTTTAAATATCCTTCGGTTACATTTTTTGTGAGGCAATTTGT
>JAXHMN010000028.1:0-2983 GCA_034521465.1 Melioribacteraceae bacterium
GCGATGCGTTGAACTGCACTTCTGTATGAGCCGGGTGATTTAACTTCATTAACAAGTGTTTTTATTTCCCGACCGAGAATATCATAAACTTTCAAAATTACTTTCTCACTACTCGATACTTGATACTCGATACTAGTAGTCGGATTAAATGGATTCGGATAGTTATGTGATAAATAAAATTGTGATGGTATTTCTTCATTCTTTTCATTTACACCAACAATAGTACTGAAGTTACGTTTATATTCTTCGTGAACGTATTGTGTAATTTCTCTTGCAACAGTTATTGAATTCAGCGCATCGGTTCCTTGTCCGATAACGTATGCAACGATAATGTCCATTGGCTCATCTTTTACCAGAGTAAAAGCTTCGGTGCTTGTCACATCATATTGATCTTGAACTGCAGTCCCAATCCAGCCAATGTTTGATACTAGATCACCGCTAAACCAAAATTTTTTATTAACTAGTGCACAATCCATATTACGAACATCACCATGTTCAAAATTACAAGGATCAGGATATTCTCCTGAATGAGGTAATCTTCCTTCCATATAATTTCGTACATAGCTTGCATTAATCGGTTCACCTATAAATGAATCCGAATAGATAAATTCTGCATAAGCACCAAGCTTACCATTTTATATCCCTGGGAAAAGCTCTTCACCTAAATTAGGACCCATTCTGTTATAACCTAAATCATCCGGATTGTTGGACTTTATAAGTGGACCTTGAAGAATTGCTCTAAATAAGGCTGGTGGATTTATTCCCCATTCTTCATCCTCACCGTCATTGTAGACAAAACCCGACTGTGAATGTTGTATCACAGCCAACTCTATCATCATTGGCGGCAGCAAAAGATCCACCAATATCAGCATCATTCCATACTGAAAAAATCACATCCGTTAGTGAATCAGGCTCAGTTGGATTTCCCAATCCTTTATAGTGAATAGAATACCTTACAAATATTACTTCTTCAAGATTCGTGTTTCTATTCGAAGCAAACACAGTCTGTCTAATTTCAATACCACGAGGTGATTGGGAATTCCATCTTCTCAGATGAGACGGACTCCATCGTTGAAAATTGTAAAGCAAGTTGCGTCATATAATAAATCCGGCTTGTCTTCGTTTGTATTCGACTGTAGCCATTATTATTTTTGTCAATAGGATTATAAATACCATCATTATCGCCGTCGTAAAAGTAGGCGCCTGTTCGACAGCATTTTGCCAATCTTGCCAACTATTTCCAAATTGAATATCGGTATCTCTTACGCTGTATACATTATTCATTGGATCATCAAAATCTGAACCGATCTTTCCGGGCTGATAGTCTGATTATTATGTGTGTAGATGCTACACCATTTACTATAATTTCACTTTTTGATAACCGCTTAAGAAAAAACCACCGGAGAAAAGGAAAGCTTTATCAGAATGTTTTCCAAAGGAACTTTTAACATTTTGATTAACTTGTTTTCGGTTTGATTTGATGAGTTGTCTGAAACTCTAAAATTAGTATTTCAAATAAGGCATTACATCACCAAGAACACCTTTGTTATTGATTGGTAATGAAAGATGATTGATATCGATGAACCCAATTTCATCTCCATAATAATTATAACTCTCTGTAGTTATATTTCCATAGATATTATCATTTGCTAAACTGTCGTAATGGTGTCCATCATCAAATAATGGTAAACTGTCAAATTTGTTGAGTGCTTCAACAGAAGAAATTTGCTCGTTATCAAATGCTTTAATCCGCAGTATGAATGAGCCAGATTCTTCTTTCGGTTCATATACTTTTTGAATAAGGGGAGGAGCTTCATCAATTGAGAAGCCTGCATTGCCAAGATAAAATCCATCTTTTTGATTTTCTGATCTGTTAGAAATAAAACCAATTGCGGGATAACTGTTATCTTTTCCAGCAGTTACTAAAATATCATCACCAACATACTCAGTAAAATTAATTCTCCACTCCAAGTATCACCATTATCGCCTGAACTGAGGTATAGAATTTCAGAGTGAGAATAATCCTGAGTATGCTGTATAATTTCGTTGTAAACAAACCATAATTTATTATCATCGGTTATAATTAGCTTGGTATTGGCAAAACTGTGATTTGATGTCTCGATTTCGCTGCTTGTGGAAATAATATCATCTGCTAAAGCATCCTCACTAAAGATAACAGCAGAACTACTTTCATCTTCTATATAATAAGCTGCTTTAACTTTTTGATCTATTGTAGAGTACTCAAGAGAGAGTGCTTTTATGTTGGTGTGAGATTTAATAAAGTTCCAATTATTTCCTCCGTCAATCGAATGATAAATTACTGAAGCAGGATTTTCAGGATAGTCTTTATCGAAATAGCTTAAGTAATATTCTTCATCAGAAATTCTGCATAAATCGAAATAGTCTTTTTTTGAAATAGGAAAATCTGTTCTGAAAACTAATTGATCATTATTTGAAAACTTCCAGACTGCAAGCGGTCCTAGATTATTAATAAAACCATCTTCGTAAGGTTGTGCAAAGATCAGATAGCTTCCATCACTATTAATTGAAACATCAAATGCATTACGAATTTCTCGGAGCTCTTCCATCTTCTAATTCATGAAAAAGTTCAGCAGTAGACCAAGTTTTTCCATTGTCCAAACTTGTAGTTTTTGCAAACCCTTTTGCGGTATAGAAAAACATTACAACTTGGTTTTGATACTTAACCAATTTTAAAGAAATCGCCTCGTCATTAATAGTATTTAATGTTGGATCTAGTTGAAATTCCCTCAACAAATTTTCATAAGGAATTTCAGTAATTTCTGATACCTGGGCATTCATCTGAAGTGAGAGCAAAACGGTTAATATGCATAAAAATGATTCTCATAATTTCCCCCCAACTGATTCTCTAGAAATTGGGAACACAATTAATGTGTTCCCTCGTCATGAATTATTTAATTAGCATCATTTCTTAGTCTGCACGAAATCACCCGCGGTTAAGCGG
>JAXHMN010000029.1:0-3282 GCA_034521465.1 Melioribacteraceae bacterium
ATTATATTTAATTTATTTCTATAGTTTAATCAGTTATATGGAGTTTATATGTCACCTAAAAGGTCCAGAGTTTCTAAAGTTTTTCATTCCTTTAATAGATGTTCTTGAAAGAAAATGGTGGCTCCGCAACAGTATCTGAAGCGACTGATTTAGTGCTTGAAAAGTTAAACATCCCGGAGAGAAGAACAAGAGGTTACAATAAAATCTGGTGGGTCGCGCGTTAGAAATCAAGTTGCATGGGCAAGAAATTATCTTGTTCAATATGGATTGTTAGATTCATCGCAAAGAGGAATTTGGAGTTCTGACATCAAACGGGTTTAAAATAAAATTAGATAAAGAAAAAGTGTATGAGATATTTAAGGAAGTCCAAAAGAAATATTCAAAAAAACAGAAAAGGAAATCGACTAAAAATGAAAAATCAAGGCAAGAGGAAAGATTCAATAGGCAACGAAGATTATAAGATTGAATTGCTTGACCTTCTTAAGTCACTTTCTCCTAGTGGTTTTGAAAGGTTAAGTCAGAGACTTCTTAGAGAAGCAGGATTTCAGAATGTTGTAGTTACAGGGAAATCTGGAGATGGTGGAATAGATGGTGTAGGTATTCTTCAAATAAATCCATTAGTTAGTTTTAAGGTGATGTTTCAATGTAAAAGATTTCAAAAATCTGTATCTGCTTCACAAATTAGAGATTTTCGTGGTACGATTTTAGGACGTGCTGAAAAAGGTATTTTTATAACGACTGGTAGCTTTACAAGCTCTGCAAGTGAAGAGGCAAGAAGAGAGGGTGTTATTCCAATTGAGTTAGTAGATGGTGAAAAACTGGTTGACATGTTTGAAAAACTTGAAATAGGTCTTCGACCAGTAAAAACTTATGAAGTTATTCAAGAATTTTTTGAGCCATTTAGAGTATAAGTTGAATAGGCTATTCAAATATCTAGTGGGACGAACAAAATATTTACTGCTGGTGTAAGTTTTCCTCATACCGCCACTTCCACAAAATTTTTTATATTGCGAACCAATTCTTTTTTCAAAACTATTAGAGAGGATTAGATAAAATGTTAAAAAAGCTTTTTGTATTTCTGGTAATACTTGGGGAGTTTATTTTGCACAAGACAAATTATTTCAGCCGCACGATGTTTTTAGAACAAACTCAGTTGGGTTAACAGAAGTTTCACCTGATGAAAATTACGCTGCTTTTACTTTACGAGTTCCGCGTCCGTTTGATGATAAACCCGGATCGGCTTACAACGAGCTTTACCTTTATAACTATTCCGATGGAACAGTTCAACCGCTTTTAACTGACAGTATTTCAGTAGGCGATGTAGGTTGGACCCGGGATTCAAAGTACGTGTCTTTTACTGCTAAGTTTAATGATGACAAAAAGTCACAACTTTACTTACTGTCACTTGACGGAAAAGATACTATAAGAGTAACCGATTCTAAAACTACCGTAATAGATTACCAGTGGCATCCATTGGGAAACAAAGTAGCTTATATGGCTGCTGAATATAAACCAAAACCGGTTCATGAAAAACTAGGTTTTGAAGCTGAAGTTTTTGAGGAAGATATACCTCGAAGATTTTTACTTCTGCTCAACAGAGAAACCGGAGAGGTTGATACTCTAAATGAAGAGGGAGCAGTTTATGATTTTGCATGGAGTCCCGACGGTAGTTCCATTGCGGCAGCTATTGCTCCAAATAATTTGGTTGATGATTCTTACATGTTCAAACGCCTTTATCAGATCAATCCAGACACGAAAGAGATCACAAAAATAGTTGATAACCCCGGTAAACTCGGTGATTTTTCTTGGAGTCCCGACGGTAAACATTTAGCGTTTGTTTCCGCCGCCGATAAGAATGATGCTGTTGACGGAACTATGTTCATTTGCGAAGTACCAAACGATAAAGAATTTACCGAGCTTAAAAATTACTCGAAAGATTTTATTGGTTCTGTAACCGATGTTGATTGGCTGGACAACGAGACGGTGCTTTTTGTATCCGAAGAAGGAGTTTACACGACACTTCGAAAACAAAAAGTTGGAAGCGATGAAAGCGAATTACTAATTGAGCCCGGCGAGGTAATCTTTAAATCAATTTCCAAAGCTGATGATAAAATTGTTTTCGCCGGTGAAACACCTAAACATCCCGATGAGCTTTTCACATATTCGTTAAAAGAAAATTCAATCACTCGTAATACTTATCACAATAAATGGTTAAACGATCTCAAACTTGCCGATCAAGTAAGAATAGAATATGAAGCATCCGATGGATTAATGATCGAAGGACTGCTTTTCTTCCCGGTTAATTATGAAGAAGGCAAAACTTATCCAATGATAACATATATCCACGGCGGACCTGAATCAACAAATAGTCTTGGTTGGAATACCGGTTATAACAGATGGGGACAATCAGCGGCAGCTAAAGGGTTTTTCGTTTTCATGCCGAATTACAGAGCAGGTTCGGGAAGAGGTTATGAGTTTACGATGGAAGGTTTTGCCGATGCCGGCGGAAGAGAGTTCATTGATGTCCTTGACGGAATAGATTATTTAGTTGAGCTGGGTTATGTTGACAGAGACAGAGTTGGAATTGGCGGCGGTTCTTACGGCGGATATTTTTCTGCTTGGGCAGCCAGTAAGCATTCCGAACATTTTGCAGCAGCGGTTAGTTTTGTCGGAATCGGGAATCAACTTGTCAAAAGAAATACAACTGATATTCCATGGGAATCTTATTTAGTTCATTGGGGATATTGGGTTAATGAAGATCCGATGGCTGTATATGACCGCAGTCCTGTAAAATATGCAGAACAGATGAACACCCCGCTTTTAATTTTACACGGTAAGAATGATCCACGCGTACATCCATCCCAAAGTTTAGAAATGTACCGTGCTTTCAAATTGAGAGGCAGCGCACCGGTTAGATTAGTCTGGTATCCCGATGAAGGGCACGGCAACAGAAAAAATGTAAATCGTCTCGATTATCACTTAAGAACTTTGGATTGGTTTGAATATTACCTGAAAGGTGATAATCCAAAAGAGAGTAAGCCGTCAAATGAAGTAGAGTATAATTTAGATTATTTTAAAGAATTGAAATAAATGATTTTACTCAAAAGAGAAAGCTGTCTCAAAAGAAATATTTAAATAATCAATCTGTGGATATCTCCACAGAGTTTGGCGTAGTCTGACGACAGATTAAATCAGTCGAACCTGCGTTCCAACTATTATGAAATTATTACTTTTGAGACAGCCGCTTTTCTCTCGGAGTTTGTAAAATTAAACCACGCCACT